>NZ_WURB01000013.1 GCF_009830105.1 Microvirga makkahensis | reverse complement strand
ATCGCGCAGGAACTCCACAACCTCCTGCAGATCCTCCTTGGCCTCGTCGATCCCCGCCACGTCCTCAAACGTCACACGCCCATGCGCCTCCGTCAAAAGCTTCGCCTTCGACTTGCCAAAACCCATGAGCCCGCCGCCGCCCTGCTGCCCCATGGCCCTGCGCGACATCCAGATCACGATGCCGATCATCAGCGCGAAGGGCAGGAGCGACAGCAGCAGACCGCCGAGCAGGCTCGGCTGCGGCGGCGGTTCGGCCTTGATCACGACGCCCTTCTGCTGGAGCTGGGCGACCAGATCGGCGCCCTGCGGGACGTAGGTGGTGACACGGCCGCCCGTCGAGCGCTCGGCAACAACCTCCTGTCCCTGGATCGTGACCGAGCGGATCTCGCCCCGCTCCACTTCCGAGACAAAGGCGGAGTAAGGGAGCTGATCGGCCTGGGGGGGCGCAGCGCTCTGGAAATAGAACAGCGCCAGCATGGCCGCGACTGCGGCCGCCGCTGCGATGTTGCGAAAGTTCGATGCAGGGTTGGGGTTGCTCATTCTCGCCTTTCTAGACGGCACTTGGGACGGGAGGAGGAGGAGGAGGTCACCGGACAGGCTTCGCGTAACGAACGCCTCAGCGCCGGAAACCGTTCGGCACCGGATGCGCCTCGTCCAGGTGCTTGCGGAGCAGATCCATGTTGCGCAGGTTCGAGCGGTAGAACACGTCGCCGACCCAGCCGACCACGGGAACCGCGCTGATGACGAGATCGACGCCGACATGACCCGCCATGCGGAGCAATGTCCTGGCAGGCACCCCGAGGCGGTGTGCCTCCCAGATCAGGTAGGCCGACATGCCCTTGGAGGTCAGCGTGCCGACGCCCGGGACGAGGTTCAGCAGCGCGTCGGCGCCGAAGCGGATATTGGTTCCCGGCACGCGCACCGCGCTGTCGAGAAAGCGGGCGAGAGTGTCGAGCCTCGCCCGCGCGCCGCTGGCGCGGAAGGAGGTGTCGGCGGCGAGGGAAGATCCGTAAGAGTAAGACGTCACAGTCGTCTCCCAGAAGCGGAGGAGCCTCAAGCTCTCCTCAGGTGAGAGAGTCCGACATCGCAGCCTGGGCGACTGCCAGAGGGGCCCGGACCCCGGTGACTGAAAGGTGGGGACGGGACGGGGCGGGTTCAAGGCCGGGCCGACATGCCCGGCCGTGCCCAGAATTCATTCCTGGCGGCGGTCAACGCTCCTCCGTCGCGCGGCGATGACGCCACTCGATGACGCCACTCGATGACGCCACTCTTGGGCCGCATCCTCGGGGTCCGACGCGGCCATGAAGCCGGCATCGGGCGGCCGGTCCGGGCCTTCTCATTCGGCCCAGTAGACCCGAGGCGAGGCTCCGCTCTCGAAGAGGAGACAGACGGGATGGGCCACGGGATCCTTCGTCTCCAGAGCGGCTGTCAATGCCGAGCGCTTCTCATCCCCGGAGATCAGGAGTGCCTTCCATCGGGCGGCCGCCAGAGGGGAGGGGGCGAGGGACAGTCGCGGCTCCAGCCCCGCCGGATAGGACGGAACGACCGGCGGCAACGCCCCCCTTTCATTCCGCCCGAGTCTGGGGTCGCCTGGGAAGAGCGATGCGATGTGCGTGTCCGCTCCCATCCCGACCACCACGGCGTCGAGCGGGAGCAGGGGGGCCAGCCGGTTCCCAAGCTCCATGGCGGCATCCTCGAGCGGCCGTCCGTCCGCGCGCAGGGGAGCGTAGCCGTCGGAAGCCAGGGGGAGGCATTCACGGATCATGCGTTCGTTCGAGCGCATGTCGTCCGGAGCGACATCGCGCTCATCGGTCGGCATGACCGTAATCTGCGGCCAGGGAAGATCGCACCGGCCGAGGGCGGTGAGGAATTCCCTCGGCGTCGTCCCGCCCGGAACGGCGAGAGAGGCATGCCCGCGCTCGCCCACCGCCTGTCGGAGGATTGCGGCGAGGTCGGCCGCCAGCCTCTCCGACACGCGCGTCAGGGTGGTCGCACCGGCGAGAGTGACCGGAATGGCGTTCACGACAGCACCTCCGGCTCGGCGAGGCGGCGCCCTGTCTCGAGCATCTCGTGAGCCGCGGTCACGACCTTCTCGGTCGTGATGCCGAAATGGGCATAGAGCTGGGCTGCGGGTCCGGACGCGCCGAAGGAGGTCATGCCGATGAAGCGGCCCTCCGCGCCCAGAAGACGATCCCACGACATGCCGCCACCGGCCTCGATGGCGATCCGCGGTCCCTTCCCGAGAACGTCCGCGCGGTAGGCGGCGTCCTGCTCCAGGAAGAGTTCGTGGCTGGGAACCGAAACGACGGCGGCGGCCACTCCCTGCTCCTGCAGGATGCCGGCCGCCTGCACGGCGATCTCGACCTCGGAGCCCGCCGCCAGAAGCGTCACGTCCCGGCGGCCGGGAGCGTCGCGCAGGATGTAGCCGCCTCTGCGCGACCGGTTCTCCTCCGCATCCCCGGAGCGAAGCGTGGGCAGGTTCTGGCGCGAGAGGGAAAGGACCGACGGCCGGTTCGCCGTCAGGGCGATCTCCCATGCTTCGGCCGTCTCGACGGCATCGGCCGGGCGGAAGACCAGAAGATTGGGAGTGGCCCGCAGCATGGTCAGATGCTCGATGGGCTGATGGGTCGGCCCATCCTCGCCGAGCCCGATCGAGTCGTGGGTCAGGACGTAGACGGCCCGCACGCCCATGAGAGCCGAAAGGCGGATGCTGCTGCGCATGTAGTCCGAGAAGACCAGGAACGTGCCGCCATAGGGAATGAAGCCGCCGTGCAGGGACAGGCCGTTCATGACCGCGCCCATGGCGTGCTCGCGGATGCCGTAACGGATGTAGCGGCCGTCATAGGCGCCGGCCTGCACATCGCCCATGCCCTTGGTGAGGGTGAAGACGGAGTGCGTGAGATCGGCCGAACCGCCGACGGTCAGATCGGTGAAATCGTTGATCACGCCGAGCGCCACCTCGGACGACTTCCGGGTCGCGAGCTTGGGACCGTCCGAGGCCAGCTGCCGCCGGAAGTCCGCCATAAGGGCCGAGAAGCCTTCGCCGAGCGCCCCGGCGAGCCTGGAATCGAACTCCTCGCGCTTCGGGGACTGGGCGTGCCTCGCCTCCCACTGGCGGCGCGCCTCGGCCCCGCGCTCTGCGACCACCTTCCACTCGTCCAGGACGGCCTGCGGCACGGAGAACGGCTCGGAATTCCATCCGAGCTGCGCGCGCGTGGCGGCGATCTCCTCCGATCCGAGCGGTGCGCCGTGGCTCTTCTCCGAGCCTGCGAGCTTGGGAGAGCCGTAGCCGATGGTCGTCCTGCACGCGATCATCGTCGGCCTGTCCGAGAATCTCGCGCGCATGATCGCCGCATGGATGGCGGCCTGGTCGTGACCGTCGACACGGTCGGTATTCCAGCCGGAAGCCTCGAAGCGCCTCGCCTGATCGGTCGACGTGGAGAGATCCGTCGAACCGTCGATCGAAATCCCGTTGTCGTCGAAGAGCACGATCAGTTTCGACAGTCTCAGATGACCGGCAAGATCGATCGCCTCCTGGCTGATGCCTTCCATGAGGCAGCCGTCGCCGCAGAACACGTAGGTGTGATGATTGACGAGGTCGTCGCCGAAGCGAGCGTTCAGCATGCGCTCCGCGAGGGCCATTCCCACAGCGGTCGCAAGACCCTGCCCGAGGGGGCCTGTCGTCGTCTCGATGCCGAGAGCATGTCCGTATTCCGGGTGACCCGCGGTCCTGGACCCGAGCTGCCTGAACGAGCGCAGCTGCTCCACGGTCATGTCGGGGTAGCCGACGAGGTGGTGCAGGGCATAGAGCAGCATGGAACCATGCCCGTTCGAGAGCACGAACCGGTCCCGGTCGGGCCATTCAGGCGCGGCCGGATCGATGGTGATGAAGTCGCGGAACAGGACGGTCGCGACGTCGGCCATGCCCATCGGCATGCCGGGATGGCCCGAATTCGCCTGCTGCACGGCGTCGATCGCCAGAAACCGGATGGCGTTCGCCATTGCGCATGTGTTGTGGCTCGGCGGCACTCTCAGGACCTGGTCCAGCATGTCTTTCTCCGAATGAATTTCTATGAACTGACGCGATCAGATGGTCTGCTTGCCGATGTAGCCGGCGAAGGTCTCGACCTCGCCTTTCGAGCCGAAGACGAGGGGCGTCCTGGCATGCAGGGTCTCCGGAACGAGATCGAGGATGCGGGTCGTGCCGTTCGTGGCGGCCCCGCCGGCCTGCTCGATACAGAAGGCGATGGGATTGGCTTCATAAACCTGCCGCAGGCGTCCGCTCCCGTAGCCGTCGCGGCGGTCCGACGGATAGAGGAACACGCCTCCACGCTGGAGAATGCGGTAGGTTTCGGCGACCAGGGACCCGACATAGCGCATCCCGAAATTGCGCCGTCGGGGGCCGTCCCTGCCGGCCTCGGCATCCTCGATGTAGCGCCGCACATGGGCGGGCCAATGGCGCCTGTTGGAGGCGTTGATCGAGTATTCCGCGGCATCCTCGGGAACGCTCGCACTCGTCCGCAGCAGAGCGAAACCGGCCCGTTCGGGCAGATAGATGAAGGTCTTCGTTCCGAGACCGAGGGTCACCACCAAGAGCAATTGCGGCCCGTAGATGAAGATGCCGGCGGCGAGCTGTCGCGTGCCCGGCTGGCAGTACATCCGGACCGGGTCCTCCCGGTGCTCATCCAGGGCTGGCAGAAGGGAGAAGATCGTTCCGACGGAGACATTGGTGTCTATGTTCGACGAGCCGTCGAGCGGATCGATGGCCAGCGCGAGCGACCCTTTCCCGAGCACGACCGGGGCGTCCTGCTCCTCCGAGCCGTAGCAGAAGACGGGCGATGCCTTCGCCGCGGCGAGAAAGCTCTCGTCGGCGAACACGTCGAGCGCCTTTTGCGCGTCTCCGGTGGCGTTCACCCGATCCGGGTTGGCTTCGGCGTGCTGCGGAATGCGTGCGCTGGCGATGGCGGCCTGCACCACGGCCGCGGCCTTGGCCATTTCCGCGATGGTTTGCGCGACCGGCCGCAGTCGTCCATCTCGGGTCGCCGACATCGCGAGATAATCCTCAAGAAACAATGGCATCATAGAACGGGTGTCCATGTGGGTTTCGCTCCTGGCGCGGTGATGACCTTGCTCACGAAGCTACTCAGGCTCGTGCCACGTGCGGCCGTCGCGCTCGATCAGGGCGATGGCTCTCGAAGGCCCCCATGTCCCCGACGCGTAGCCCTGGGGCTTCTGCTCGATGTCCTTCCAGGCCCTGAGGATGGGATCGACCCATTCCCAGGCCGCCTCGACCTCGTCGCGGCGCATGAACAGGGCCTGGTCCCCGCGGATGACGTCCATCAGCAGGCGCTCGTATGCATCGGGCTGGCGGATGTTGAACGCCTCCGCGAAGGTCATGTCCAGGGCGACCTGGCGCAGGCGCATGCCGCCCGAGCCCGGGTTCTTGATCATGAGCCATTGCTTGACGCCTTCGCCCGGCTGCAGGCGCAGGACGAGCCTGTTCTGCGAAACCGGTCCTGCGGAATCGCCGAAGATGAGGAACGGCACGGGCCTGAAGGTGACGACGATCTCCGATGCGCGGCGCGGGAGGCGCTTGCCCGTGCGCAGATAGAACGGCACGCCCGCCCAGCGCCAGTTGTTGATCTCCGCCTTGATCGCCACGAAGGTTTCGGTGTCGCTGGAGCGCTCGCCGAGATCGTCGAGGTAGCCTTTGACGGCGCCGCTTTCGCTCGCTCCCGCCTGATACTGGCCGCGGACGGTCACCTGGAAGGCGTTGCGCGCATCGATCGGCTTGAGCGCGCGCAGCACCTTCAGCTTCTCGTCCCGGATGGCGTCGGCCTTGAGCGTGGAGGGCGGCTCCAGCGCGACGAGGGCCAGCAACTGCAGTAGATGGTTTTGCACCATGTCGCGCAGGGCGCCGGCCTTGTCGTAGTAGCCGGCACGGCCTTCCAGTCCGACGCTCTCTGCGACCGTGATCTGCACGTGGTCGATGAAGGAGTGGTTCCAGACAGGCTCGTAGAGCACGTTGGCGAAACGCAGAGCCATGAGGTTCTGAACCGTCTCCTTGCCGAGATAGTGATCGATGCGGAACACCTGATCTTCGCGAAAATGTCGGGCGATATCCGCATTGAGCTGCTGAGCCGATTGCAGGTCGCGGCCGACCGGCTTCTCGATGACCAGCCGGGTCTTGTCGTGGACGAGGCCTTCGGCCTTCAGCTTGGCGGCAAGCGGGCCGAAGATCGTGGGCCCGACAGCGAGATAAAAGGCCCGCACGCGATCCTTCCCGCCATCGTCCAGCAGGACCTTCAGCTCCTCCCAGCCGCTGTCGCCGAGGGCGTCGACGCTACGGTAATGCAGGCGCGAGAGAAAGCGCGCGAGCGCCTCCGGCTCGACATCCGCAGCGTCGACATGAAGCTCGATGGCCTTCTGTGCGAAGATCCGGTAGTCCTCGTCAGAACGCTCGGTGCGGGAGACGCCCACGATGCGCGAGCCCGCGGGAATCTGCCCGTCGCGATCGCGGTAATAGAGGGCCGGCAGGAGCTTGCGTTCGGCCAGGTCACCTCCACCACCGAAGATGACGCAGTCGAAAAGCTCCACCCTTGAGATCTGGCCGATCATTTTCACCGCCCCCGTTCTCAGACCGCAGGCCATTGATGATGATGGATGCCGTCCTCGTCGAGGCGGCGGAACGTATGCGCACCGAACAGGTCGCGCTGCCCCTGGATGAGGTTCGCCGTGCCGCGGGAGCGACGATAATCGTCGAAATAGGCGAGGGCCGCCGACAGCGCGGGGACCGGAATGCCCGCCAGGGCAGCCTTCGCCACGACGTTCCGCAGGGCCTGCTGACCGCCGCTGACGCGCTTGGCGAACGAGCTTTCCTGCAGCAGGTTCACGACCTCGTTGCTGGTCTCGTATGCCCTCGTGATGTCCTGCAGGAACACGGAGCGGATGATGCAGCCGGCGCGCCAGATGCGGGCGATCTCGCCCAGGGGCAGATTCCACCCGTATTCCTTCGATGCGGCCGCCATGACGGCGTAGCCCTGGGCATAGGCGATGATCTTGGCCGTTTCGAGCGCAGCCTCGAGCTCCGCCAGTCCCGCGCCGCCCCTGTCGAAGCCCGCGGCGGCAGGCCTGACATCCTCGTAAATCCTCGCGCTCGCCACGCGTTCGCCGCGAAGGGACGAAACGCTGCGGGCGGACACGGCGGCCTCGATCGTGGTCGCGCCGACGCCGAGCCTCTGGGCCTCGATGACCGACCAGCGCCCGGTGCCCTTCTGCCCCGCCTCGTCGACGATGACATCGACCATCGGCGCTCCCGTCTTGGGATCGGTCTCGGCCAGCACGACCGACGTGATCTCGATGAGATAGGAGGACAGGCCCCGGGTGTTCCAGGCCGCGAACGCGGTCGCCATCTCCGATGGCCTGAGGCCCATGCCGTCGCGCATGATGCCGTAGATCTCGGCGATCATCTGCATGTCGGCATATTCGATCCCGTTGTGGATCGTCTTGACGAAATGTCCGGCCCCGTCGGGCCCCAGCCACGCCACACAGGGCTCACCCTCGTATTTCGCGGAGATGGGCTCGAGGAGAGGCCGCAGCCGTTGCCAGACCTCCCGGTCGCCTCCCACCATGATGGACGGGCCGTGCCGGGCACCGAGCTCTCCTCCGGAAACGCCCATGCCGACGAAATGGATTCCGGATGTCTCCCATCGCCGGTTCCGCGCGACGGTGTCGTTGAAGTCGGTGTTACCGGCATCGATCACGATGTCGCCCTTGTCGAGCAGGGGCATCAGCACGTCGAGCTGGTCGTCCACGGCACGGCCGGCATTGACCATCAGAACGATGACGCGGGGCGATTGCAGCGCGGCAACGAATGCCTCCACCGAGCGCGCAGGGTGAAGTCGGCCGCCAAGCTCCGGATTGTCGTCGCGGAGTCTCGTTGCTTTTTCCGCTGTGCGGTTGAACAATCCGACGTGAAACCCTTTTTCGGCGAAGTTCAGGGCGAGCATTGCGCCCATGGTGCCCAACCCGAGTACGCCGACATCGGCCTTCTCTGAGCTCATCGTTTCCTCCTGATCCAGTGCAGCGACTGTGTCCAACGCTAGAACAGCGAATGCGAAAAGTCGCTGACGCAAAAGGCTTTTCGACGATGTGAAAACGGAATTCGAGGATACGGCGAGATGGTGCCCGAAGCATGGCACGACGCGCGAATACGACGCACGTATACCGCACGTATACTTGGCGCATCCGGTACTTGGCGCATCGTGGCGCTCTGCTGCCCCGGGCTCCGGAAATCCTGTCAGGGCACCGTCTTTAGAGCATCGGACCCAAGACTGGATCCGCTTTTGGGTCCGATGCTCAATTCATTCGATGAGCGCATCGTTCTTGGCGGAAAGCCGGATCCGCTTTTTCCGCGCGATGCGCTAGGGAAGGGGTTCGGTCCGGCGCATGCGCCAGCGCGCGCGCCGCAGGCGCGAAGGCCGATCCGCGGAGCCGGAATGGTCTTCGGGAGGATTTACACGAAGCAGCCCGCCGGCATTCTGC
Source organism: Microvirga makkahensis (assembly GCF_009830105.1). GTDB lineage: Bacteria > Pseudomonadota > Alphaproteobacteria > Rhizobiales > Beijerinckiaceae > Microvirga > Microvirga makkahensis. The sequence continues at coordinate 112,845 of NZ_WURB01000013.1, read as the reverse complement.
CGGAAAGGTCCTTCGCGCATTTCGTCACGGCCCGCGCGATATAACCCCGGTACGTGTCGGTGGCGCGGCGATTGGGAATGGAGACGCCGATCGCGCCGATCACGGCTCCCGAGGTGTCGCGAATGGCGGCGCCAAAGCCGACGAGGTCGGGATGGAATTCCCCGTCGGAGACGGCAAATCCCGCCCGCCGCACCAGACGCAGTTCCTCGACCAGGGCAGGGAAGGACGTGATCGTCCTCTCCGTGAAGCCGGCGAGGCCGGTATCGGCCACGACGCGGGCCAGCTCGGCCTCCGGCAGCCACGCCAGAATGGCCTTGCCGGTCGCAACTGCATGGGCCGCATGAACCTTGGACATGTCGTTCGACTCGACATGAGGAGGAATCTGAGATGCGAGCCGGACCTGCGTCACCAGGGTGGAGCCGCAGAGAACGGCCATCTGCACCGCCTCCCGCAGATCCGCATTCAGCTGCAGCAGGCTCGGGCGGACGAACTCGACCAGATTGAACTCCCGGGCCGAACGCTGGGACAGAGCCTCCAGCTTGGAACTCAGTGCGTAGCCCCTGCTTCGACCCGCATAGATTACATAGCCGCGGTTGACCAGAGTTTTGACGAGATGATGGCAAGTAGAGAGATTGATGTCCGTCAGCGCCGCGATTTCGCCGAGCATCAAGGGAGCGCCGCTCAAAGAAAGAACTTCAATAATCGCAAGCGCCCGATCAACAGATTGGATACTCTTGCCGCTGCCCTCTTTTCCAGAACTCTTCGCCGCGATCTCGTATTGACGGCTGCGCGGCTCCGTAACACGGCTGTTTTGTTCTGCTGCGACCTGCATGGCGTTCCTCTTTTATTGGCAAGAGGCTAGGGGCGAAGGGAGAGGCGGTCAAGGCCGCGCGGCGCCGTATTTCACCTTGTGAAATTGGCGGGCCCTGCGACCCAGTGTCGTCCCTTTCGGTCAGGCTTTCAGGCTTGGCCGCCCATGCGCGCCGTCATCGACCGCACGATGGTTTTTCACACTGTCAAATTCCATTCTCGCGCGTTGACACCGCCCCGTCAGGCCTCGTTGTATCGAAGTCGATCCGGCCAGGGGCAGGCGCTTATCCATCTCGCCATGCAGTCGGCTGAAGTACATTTCAAGATGTTCATGAAGTTCCACGCGATCATGCGGCACTATTGGTGAGATCAAGATGCGAAACCTGACGTTGATGAGCACCCTTGCTGTCGAAGTCGCTCTGAAGCGGTCGATCCTCCCGGGATGGTCTGCCGCCGGTCACGGCGTCGATGTGCAATGGAGCCCGACCGCCGTCCTGATGGACCGCGTGCGTGGCGGGGAGCGTGCCGACGCGATCATCATGATCGACGAATCCATGCAATCGCTCGCCGAGGCGGGGATCGTCCGCGCCGGGACCGTGACGCCCATCGCCCGGGCCGGCTTCGGGCTCGCCGTGCGCGCCGGAACGCCCGCCCCCGACATCTCGACGCCCGAAACGTTCAAGGAGGCGCTCGTTTCCGCGCGGGCCGTCGCGTATTCCCTGACGGGAGCAAGCGGAATTTACTTCGGCGACCTGGTCGACCGCCTCGGTGTGGCCGAGACGGTCAAGGCTCGAGCGGTCACGATCCCTGCGGGCTTCACCGCCCAGAAGCTCGTCACCGGTGAGGCCGATCTCGCCGTGCAGCAGATCAGCGAGCTGATGTCGGTGGAGGGCGTCGAGGTGGTGGGGCCCTTTCCCGATCCGCTTCAGAAGCACACGGACTTCTCGGTCGCGGTCTTCACCGACGCCGCGAACCCGGACCTCGCGGAGGAATTCATCGCCCATCTCACCTCTCCGGAGGCGGATCGCGCCTATCGCCTCGGCGGCCTCACCTCGCGGCTGGCCGCCACCGCGCAGCAATAGTGGAGAACCATCGTGCCGAAGAGCGCTCCCCGCATCGTCCTGCTACATGCCACCCCGGTCGCCATGGAGCCGATCAAGTCCGCGATGTCGCGGCTGTGGCCGGAGGCCGAGGCCGTCAACCTGCTCGACGACGGCCTGACCATCGACCGCGCCAAGGACGGCCCCGAGCTGTCGGAAGCGCTGATCGAACGCTTCGTCGATTTCGGCCGCTACGCTTCGAGGATCGGCGCGGACGGGATTCTGATCACGTGCTCGGCCTTCGGACCGGCCATCGACCGCATGGCTGCCGAGCTCCCGATTCCTGTCCTCAAGCCCAACGAGGCCATGTTCCGGGAGGCGATTGCCGCCGGTCGCCGGATCGGCATGCTCGCCACGTTCGCGCCTGCGGTGTCGACCATGGAGGAGGAGTTCGCGCAGTTCACCGCCGAAGCCGGCGCCTTCAGTACTCTCGACACGATCGTGGTCCCCGAGGCGATCGACCTCCTGAGACGCGGGGATGCGGACACGCACAACCGGCTCGTCGCCGAGATGGCGCCGAAATTCGCGCAGCACGACGCCATCATGCTCGCCCATTTCTCGACATCCCGCGCCGCCGACGCCGTTCGCAGGACCGTCGGGGTGCCCGTGCTGGCAGCGCCGGAAGCCGCCGTCGGCAGGATGCGCACATTGGTGGCGGAGTAGACATCATGCTGCTTGGAGTCATCGCGGACGATTTCACCGGCGCCAGCGACATCGCCAACACCCTGGCCAAGGGGTTGCCGGGGCAGGGCGGCCTGACGACGTCGCAGTACATGGGAATTCCCGACGGCGACGCGGCCCCGGAAGTGGAGGCGGCGGTCATCTCCCTGAAGACCCGATCGGTTTCCGTCCAGGAGGCCGTGAGGCAGTCCCTGGCGGCCCTGGAATGGCTCAAGGCTCAGGGATGCCGGCAATTCGTGTTCAAGTACTGCTCGACCTTCGACTCGACGGCGAAGGGCAATATCGGGCCGGTCGGCGAGGCATTGGCGAGGGCCCTCGCCGTCAAGGGCGTCGTCGCCTGCCCGGCGTTTCCTTCCGCCGGCCGCACGATCTATCAGGGGCACCTGTTCGTGCACGACAGGCTGCTGAACGAATCCGGCATGCAGCATCACCCGCTGACGCCCATGACCGACGCCAACATCCGGCGCTGGCTGAGGCTGCAGACGAACACGGAGGTCGGTTTGGTTCCTTTGAACGTCGTGCGTGCCGGTGCCGACGCCATCCGAGCCGCTCTTCAGGCGAGCGCGCAGGAGAACGAAATCCTGACGATCGTGGACGCGACCTGCGACGACGATCTCGTGGCGATCGGGCGCGCCTGTGCGGATGCGGTTCTCGTCACGGGAGGATCGGGGGTTGCGCTGGGGCTGCCCGCGAACTTCATCGCGAAGGGCCTTGCCAAGGGCCGGGGCCAGGCCTTTCCGGGGGTGGCCGGCCCCGAGGCTATTCTGGCGGGCAGCTGCTCCGGAGCCACCCGCGGCCAAATCGAGATCCATGCGCGCCATCACCCGGTCGTTGCGATCTCCGTCGATGAGGTGATGGCCGGGAAGATCGGGCCGGAGAACCTACTCCCGTTCTTCAGGGACAATCGCGGCAAGGCACCGCTCGCCTATTCGTCGGGCACGCCCGCGGAGGTGGCCGCGGCCCAGGAGCGCTACGGCCGTGCGGCCGTGGCGGAACGGCTCGACGCGCTGTTTGCCGGGCTTGCTCAGCGGCTCGTCGACGACGGGGTCCGCAGGCTGATCGTCGCAGGAGGCGAGACCTCCGGAGCGGTCGCCCAGGCGCTCGATCTCGGCGACCTCGTCATCGGTCCCGAGATCGATCCGGGCGTGCCGGTGCTGGTCAGTCGCCGGAGGGAGATCGCGCTTGCCCTCAAGTCGGGCAATTTCGGGCGTCCGACCTTCTTCGCCGACGCCATGGCCGTGCTGGAGGGGAAACGGCCATGAGCCAGGAAGCGGAACTGCGCGCGAAGATCGTCCGCATGGGATCGCTGCTGTACAATCGCCAGCTCGCGCATGGCAGCGCCGGCAACCTTTCGGTGCGGCTGGACGACGGCTCGATCCTCGTGACCCCGACCAATTCCTGCCTCGGATTCCTCGAGCCGGAGCGCATTTCGAAGCTTACGCCGGCGGGCGAGCTTCTGAGCGGCGATCCTCCGTCCAAGGAATATTTCTTCCATATGGCGGTCTACGAGGAGCGGCCCGCCGCCAAGGCCATCGTGCACCTCCATTCCACCTACTCGGTCGCCGCCTCGTGCCTGTGCCACGCCCATACGGGAAACGCGCTGCCGCCCTTGACGGCCTATCACGTGATGCGGGTCGGCAAGCTGCCGCTGATCGGGTACTATCGCCCCGGCGACAAGGCCCTGGCAGATGCGGTGCGCGCGGCCTCACGGGAGCATCGCGCGATGCTGCTTGCCAATCATGGCCCCATCGTTTCGGGCAGCTCGCTGGAAGAGGCCGTCTATGCCTACGAGGAGCTCGAGGAAACGGCCAAGCTCTACTTCATCATCGGTGACCGGAAGGCGTCGCCCCTGACGGCGGAAGCCATCGCGGACATCGACCGCGCCTTTCCGAGCTAGATCGTGTCTCGGCGAGGCGGATCCGGCTCGCCGAGGAAGCCCCTGGGATCATGAGGCGTCATGGCCTTCCGTCATGGCCGGACCACACGAGCGGGATCACCGGCACGGGACCGGTGATGACGTGGATGGAGCCGGTGACTACTGGAGTCGGGCGATCGTCCGGGCCAGGCCGCGAGTCAGAACGCCGGATCGCTCCACGGGAGCCTCGCCGCGCACGACCGGCAGCAGCCCGACGGCAAGTTCCTTGCCGAGTTCGACGCCCCATTGATCGAAGGCGTTGATGCCGAACAGCTGGGCTTCGACGAACACGCGGTGCTCGTAGAGGGCGATCAGCTTGCCGAGGGTGTTGGGATCGAGCTTGCGATAGCACAGCGTGATCGACGGCCGGTCGCCGCTGAACTGCCGGTGCGGCGCGATGGCGGCCGCCTCTTCCGGAGTCTTTCCGGCGGCCAGCAGTTGTTCGCGGGCCTCCTCGCATGTGCGTCCCTTGACCAGGGCTTCGCTCTGCGCAAGGCAGTTGGCGATGAGCAGATCGTGGTGCTCCTGCAGCTCGGGCTCGTGGGACTGCGCCGCCACGAGGAACTCGACGGGGACCGGGTCCGTTCCCTGGTGCAGCAGCTGGAAGAACGCGTGCTGCCCGTTGGTTCCCGGTTCTCCCCAGACGATCGGGCCGGTGACCGTGGCGGTGGGGTTCCCATCGAGGCCGATGTTCTTCCCGTTGGATTCCATGTCCAGCTGCTGCAGATAGGCGGGCAGGCGTGACAGCCGCTGATCGTAAGGGATGACCGCCCGCGACGGATAGCCGAGCGCGACGCGGTGCCACCAGCCCACCAGGCCGAGTATCACCGGCAGGTTCTCTTCCAGGGGGGCATGCCGGAAATGCAGATCCATGGAACGCGCACCGGCCAGCAGGCTGCGGAAATGCGGTGCGCCGATCGCGATCATCACGGGCAGCCCGATCGCCGACCAGATCGAGTAGCGGCCTCCCACCCAGTCCCAGAAACCGAAGGTCCGGTTCTCGTCGATGCCGAATTCCCTGACCTTGTCGAGGGCGGTGGACACCGCGCAGAAGTGATCGCGAACCGCCTCCTCGCCGAGCGCATCGACGATGAAGCGCCGCGCCGTGGCGGCGTTGGTCATCGTTTCGACGGTGGTGAAGGTTTTCGAGGCGACGACGAAGAGGGTGGTGGACGGATTCAGGCCCTTCAGCGTATCGGCGATGTGGGCGCCGTCGACATTGGACACGAAATGAACGCGCGGGCCGTCATGGTAGGGTGCGAGCGCGAGGGTCGCCATGGCCGGGCCGAGATCCGAGCCGCCGATGCCGATATTGACGACGTCCGTGAACATGTGCCCCGCGCTCGAGGTGAGGGTTCCGTTCCGGATCCGCGTCGCGAAATCTGACATGGCGGCGAGGACGCGCTCGACGTCTTCGCCGACCGGAATGCCGTCCGCCGCATAGCGATCCGAGATCCGGCCGCGAAGGGCGACATGGAGGACCGACCGGCGCTCCGTCACGTTGATGCGCTCGCCGGCGAACATCGCATCCCGTTTTTCCTCCAGCCGGCAGGCTCGGGCGAAGGCAAGAAGAGCGGCCCGGTCGTCGACGGACAAAGCGGTCTTCGAATAATCCAGCGTCAGGTCCTCCAGCGCCGTGGTGAAGGCCCGGAACCGGTCGGGATCCGCGTCGAAGAGGGCGCGGATTCCCGTCCGTGCGGCAGCCCTGCCTCGCTCGACCAGGTTCGACTGCAAGTGTCGTCTTTGTTCTTGCGGCATCAGCGGATCCTCCCTTTGCGCATCCCCTCGCTCGTCATGGTCTTGCATCATCTTCCGGCATTGCGCAGCTTTTGCCCGACCATGCTGCGCAGAGCCTGCAGATCCCTGGCAAAGGTGCGGATGCCCTCGGCCAGTTTCTCGGTCGCCATGGCGTCCTCGTTCATGTCCCACCGAAAGCGCCGCTCGTCCATGTCGACGGGCGCGATCCTTTGAACCGATTCCGGGGACAACCGACGTTCCAGCACGCCCTCGGCGGCATCGAGTTCCCGAAGCAGGGAGGGCGCGATGGTCAGGCGGTCGCAACCGGCCAGCGCCTCGATCTCGCCCGTATTGCGGAACGAAGCGCCCATGACGATCGTGCCGATGCCGTTGGACTTGTAGTAGTCGTAGATCGTCCGGACCGAGAGGACGCCGGGATCCTCCTCCGCTCCATAGCTCTTGCCCGTGGACTTGACGTGCCAGTCGAGGATGCGTCCGACGAAGGGTGAAATCAGGTACACGCCCGCATCCGCGCAGGCGATGGCCTGTGCCCGGGAGAAGATGAGCGTCAGGTTGCAGTCGATCCCCTCCCGCTGGAGGATCTCCGCCGCCCGGATACCCTCCCACGTCGCGGCGAGCTTGATCAGGACCCGGTCGCGATCGATGCCCCGCTGCTCGTAATCGGCGATGATGCGCCGCGCGCAGGCCAGGGAGCCTTCGATGTCGAACGACAGGTCGGCGTTTACCTCCGTTGAGACGCGACCCGGAACCTCGCGGGCAAGCGCCGCTCCCACCGACACGGCGAGTCGGTCGGCCACGGCGTTGATGATGGCGTCTTCGGGGCCGATCTTGCGGGATCCCCACCGCAGATCCTGGGCGACGATCTCCTCGAAGGCCGGCGTTTCGAGCGCCTTGAGCACGATGGTCGGATTGGTGGTGCAGTCGATCGGCTTCAACTGACGCACGGCGTCGATGTCGCCGGTATCCGCTACCACGGTCGTCATCGTCCGCAGTTGAGCTAGTTTGGAGGCCATGGCTTACCTTTGATGGATGGGTCCGACGGGAGGATCTAGGCAGCGGCTTTCAGCCAGTCGAGCCCGTCCTCGGTCTGCCCAGCGGGTACGTATTCGCAGCCGAGAACGCCCTTGTACCCGGTCTCGGCCAGCGTCCTGCCGATCCGCGCGAAATCCAGCGTGCCCGAACCGGGCTCGTGCCGCCCGGGAAAATCGGCGATGTGCACATGGGCGATCAGGGGGGCGTGCCGGCGGATCTGCCCGTCAAGGTCGAGCCCGCTGTTCACCGTGTGGAACACGTCGAACAACAGGCGTATATTCGATTGCCCCGTTTCGGCGATGGCTTCTGCGGCACGATCCGGCGTTTCGATGTAATAATCGGGCACGGCGCCGGCGCTCATGGCTTCCACCAGAATGGTGATGCCGCGCTTGGAGGCTTCCCGGGCCGCGAGGGCCAGATTCTCGATGTAGCAGTCCCAGTGAACCTGGCTGCGTCGAGCCGCAGGAAGCACGCCGGCCATCGCATGGACCATGGTGACGCCGATCGCCTCCGCGTAGTCGAGTCCATCGGCGACGCTGCGGCGGAACTCGTCCTTTCGTTCTGGGAAAATCGCGAGCCCCTTTTCGCCCCGCCCCGCGTCTCCGGAGTGAAGGCCGAACTGGGTATAAGTGGTGCCGCCTTCCTTCAGCCACTCCGCCAGGGTTGCGGCGGGCGCGATGCCGTACGGCGCTGGGTGTTCCACCGCCGCGAAGCCATGCTTCCTCGCCGCGAGGATGCGGTCTCGAAACGGCTTGTCCGTGAAGAGATAGCCCAGATGGGCGCTGTATGTGAACGTTTCAGACATCGTGGCTCCCCGTGAACGGCCGCCGTCACCGGCGCCGGCAACCTGCTTCCGCCGGGCGGGGTTTCGCCCGCCCGGCAGGGCATCATCTCCGCGTTATCGACCCGCGATGTTCCAGCCGCGGCCGTGATCGCCGAAGGCTTCCCAGCCGTCCTTGGTGATCGCCACGGTGTCTTCCAGCTTGATGAAGCCTCTCTGCGTGTGATGAAGCTCCGTCTCGATCGAGATCACCATGCCCTCCTCCAGGGGACGCTCCGCATGATAGGCGGGATAGCGCGGGAAAGCCGTGCTCATCAGCCAGGGGGCCTCGTGGCTCACGATGCCCATGCCATGCGCCGAGAAGAACATCTTGTCGCGTACGGAGCATCGCGACAGGGCGCCGTTGGCCCAATCGAAGATGTCTCCGCCTCTGACGCCGGGGCGCAGGCCCTTGCGGGCCGCCTGCTGAACGAGCTCGACCTGACCGAGGAGATCGACGAGCTCCTGATCCGGTTCCCTGGTGTACGCCATGCGGCACAGATCGCCGATATAGCCCTTGTAGTTTCCGCCGGAATCGAGCGCGAGCGTCTCTCCCTCTTCCCAGACCTTGTCGTAGGGCGCCCGGTTGAAGGCTGTGCCGATATTGGTCAGCGCGTATTCGAACTTCAGCCCGCGGGCCGTCTCCTCCTGGCGCAGAGCCTCGAAGAGCTGGGTCTTGGTCGTCCCCGGGCCATGCCTGGAGATCACCGCGAGCATGGAATCCACGACCTTCTCGGATGCCTCCTTCAGGATCTGCAGCTCCGCCGGAGTCTTGAGCGCCCGCAGCATCTCGAGAGTGAACGTCCCATCGACGAGCTCCGCGTCCGGGAGCTTCGCCTGAAGGACCTTGTAGGCGTCGATCGGCATGAACCCGACCTCGATCCCGACATTTCCCTTCGCGCCGCCGACCTTCTTGAGCATCTCGGCAGCCGCGCCGGCATAGCCCGTGCTCGTGTAGTTCGTCAGATCGAGATTCGAGACCCAGAACTTGCCGAGCTGCTTCTCGTAGCGCTCCATGGGAGCGCCGACATAGCCCGAGTCGAGCGGCTTGCCCTTCACGTAGATGAAGAACGGCAGATAACGGCTGAGACCGTGGGCATCCATGTAGTCGTAGAAGAAGAAGCGATAGCCGCCGAGGAGATACTGGATGCTGTGCTTGGAGGTCACCAGCAGAGCGTCCAGCTTCGCCTCTTCCATCAGACGGTCGAGCCGGCTCGTGTCGAAGGGCGGCTTGTGCAGCCTTGAGGTGTCCTCGACAGGATTGCCTTCGGAATATGCGAAGCTCATCGAAATTCTCCCTAGATTGTCATTTCCTCGGCGCCGGGTGCCGCCTGGCCGTTTCTCGAGGCCGGTTTTCTGAATGCATCCAGCTCATTTCTCCTGCACTGTGACCCAATCTGAATGCGCTTGCTATTTCCGATTTCAGAGCACATTGTTGCCGGATCGGCAGCAACGATGAAAAGCGCTTCCATGGACGAGAACCACGCGGGCGATGCGCCGTCCGGATTCCCGCCGACGCCCATCCCGCGCGGCCGTCCGCTTTCGCCCGCGTTGCTGGAGCGCATGTTTCACCAGCCCGCCATCGTCTACTTCAAGGTCGTGGCGGAAACGCTCTCCGTGCGCGAATGCTCGCGCCGTCTGAACGTGGCATCCTCTGCTGTCTCGCGCCAGATCCTGCAGCTCGAGGATGCGCTCGACATGACGCTGTTTCAGCGCGATGGGCGAAGGCTGCGTCTGACGGCGGCCGGCGAAATCCTCTACCGGCATCTCGGCCGGATCTCCGCGCCGCTCGAGGCTGCCGTGTCGGAACTCGACATGCTGCGGGGCCTCAAGACGGGCTCCGTGCGCATCGCCACCGCCGAGACGGTCGGCCTCTCGGTCCTGCCCCAATTGCTGTCCGGCTTCGCGGAGGCCTATCCCACGATCCATCTGGACGTGGCCGTCGCCTCGTCGTCCGAGGTCATCAAGATGGTCGCCGAGGAGCATGTCGATCTCGGCTTCGCCTTCGTGACACAGCCGCCGACGCTCGTGCACATGCCCGTGCGCCACGAAGTGCTGGTAGGCGCGCTCATGCGCAGGGATCACCCCCTTGCCCAGGCACCGAGCCTGAGGCTCGCGGATTGCTTCGAGCATCCCGTCGCGATCGGAAAGGCGGGCCTCTCCATCCGCGACGCCATCAACCCGCTCCTGGAAGGCTCGAACCTGCTCAACAAGCCCGTCGTCGAGATGGGCTCCAATGCGATGCTCGTCGAGCTCGCGCGACTGGGCCACCACGTGTCCATCATGACCTCCATCGGAGCCCACAGCCCTCCGACCGGGGGCGATCTCCTGTTCCGGCCTCTGGAGGACGAGGAGCTTCCCGCTCACTATTTCGGTCTGGTGGTTCGCGCGGCGAGCAACCTGCATTTCGCGCCCGCGACATTCCTGAGCTACGCCGCCGAGAACCTGCCCAGGGCCGCCTGGACGGCCTGAGGGCGGATGGCTCGCTTCTTTTGCCGAAGGCCCTCCCGCGGTCTCCCGCCCGCTCCCGACATGGCCGGACTTGAACCGGCCATCCGCGTCATGAGAAACACGGCGCTTCAAAGACGTGGATCACCGGCGCAAAGCCGGTGATGACGAGCCGGATGGAACGAGGCGAGCTCGCCGATCGCCCTCACGACGACATGAAGCGCCCGCGCTGATGCGCGGGCGCTTCGCTGTGGTATCGGGACGTCGGACGCCGTGGTCTTCCTACTCGGCGGGCTGGAGAACGTCGATCTTCGTGGTCTTCGGCGCCTCCGGAACGATCTCGCCGTCGAGCACCGCCCGGGCCTTTTCGCAATCCACCGCTCCGACCCAGCGGCCGACCACCAGGGTGGCGATGATGTTGCTGGTGAGGTTGGTGGCGGCCCGGATCTCGGCCATGAAGCGATCCACGCCGATGAGCAGGGTCAGCCCGGCGATCGGCAGCACGCCGATGGCAGGCATCGTCGCCGCCAGGGCGATGAATCCGCCGCCGGTCACGCCCGCCGCACCCTTGGACGTGAAGAGCATGATGAACAGGATCGTCAGCTGATGGGCGACGGTCAGCTCGGTATTGGTCGCATGAGCAATGAAGAGCACCGCCATGGTCATGTAGATCGCGGTGCCGTCCATGTTGAAGGAGAAGCCGGTCGGCATGACGAGGCCGACGACCTCCTTCTTCACGCCCATGGCTTCCAGCTTCTCCATGGAGCGGGGGATCATCGTCTCGGCCGACGTCGCGGCGAACACGACGAGGATCTCGTCCTTGAAGTGCGACAGCACCTTGAACAGGTTGAACCCGGCGATGCGCAGGAAGAGGCCGAGAACGATCACCACGAACAGGACGCTGACGATGTAGACCGAAAGCACCAGCTCGCCCAGGCTCAGCAGCGAGCCGGTTCCGTACTTGCCGATGGTGAACGCCATCGCTCCGGCTGCTCCGATCGGAGCGAAGCGCATGATGATGCCGACCATGCCGAAGAGACCGTGGGTCGCGACCTCGAGGGTGCTGATGAAGGGCTTTGCGCGATCACCCAGCTTGCACAGGCCGAGGCCGAAGAGCACGGCCACGAACAGCACGGGCAGAATGTCGCCGGAGACGAAAGGTTCGACGAAGGTCTTCGGGATGATGTTGATGAAGAAGTCGAGGAGCGTCATGTGCTCCGCGTTCGAGACATAGCCCGAAACCGCGCCCGCATCGAGCGTCGCCGGATCGGCGTTGATCCCGCGGCCGACGGGCCACAGATTACCGACCATGAGGCCGATCAGCAGCGCGATCGTCGACGCGATCTCGAAGTAGATCAGCGCCTTCACGCCGATATTGGCGATCTTGCGCATGTCGCCGATGGTCGCGATGCCGACGACGATCGTCAGAAAGATGATCGGCGTGACGATGACCTTGATCGCGCGGATGAAGACATCGCCGAGCGGCTTGAACTGGACTGCGAGCTGAGGCTCGAAGTACCCGATCAAGCTGCCGATGATGACGCCGATGATAACCTGGACGTAAAGCTTCTGTAGCCACTTCATGGCTCCTTTCGGAGCCTTCGGCGGACCGCCAAGCGTGTCGGCGAAAACTGCACCTTGAGACATTCCATCCTCCCTGCTAGAGACTAGCGGATCGTTTTTACGGACCTCATCTTGCCCCCGTCTTGACAAGTGCGCCCTTTGTCTTTGTTGGCGTATCGTATTTTGTATGATGCGCTTGGTTTTTTCGCGCATTTCGGCGATGAGGCGAGCGAGAATGCCTTCGCATTCGTGACACCTCGTGAGAGATTGCGTCGAAGCCACTCCTTCGGCGCGGCGATCCGACCGTGGCGTAGCCTCTGGAGGCTCGGTCCGATCACCGGAAGCAGGAAGCGGCGCTGGCTGATGGCCAGCGCCGCGACGTTTCACTCCGCCGCTTCGGCGAACTGCATGGCGTGCTTGTTCTTCACGACGACCTTGATCGCATCTTCCACGCGGTCCTTGGCGTACCGCAGGGCTTCCGGAAGATCCTCCATCGCGAAGGTGTGAGTATGGACCAGGGTGGCGTCGAAGCGCTTCTGGCGCATGAAGGCCTCGGCGCGATGGGTCGCCGTCTTGCCCTCGCCGCGGATGCCGTAGAGATAGATGTTGTTGCGGACCAGGTAGGCCACATCAACGGGGACGGCATCGCTCGGGAAGGCCGCGAGGCAGATCTTGCCGCCCCGGTTGAGCATCTGGGCAGCCTCGTTGACCGCATTCGGCGCGCCCGAGCACTCGAGAACGTAATCGACGCCCTTGCCGCCCATGATGCGCTTGACCGCCTCGACGGGGTCCTCCTTGCGGACGTTGATGACGTGATCGGCGCCGAGCCTCTTGCCCATCTCGAGGCGGTTGTCGCGCGTTCCGGTGAGAATGACCGGCTGAGCGCCCAGCGCCTTGGCGACCGCCGCGCCGAGCAGCCCGATCGGGCCGGGGCCGCTGACGACCACGCTCTCTCCGGCGACGAGGCCGCCGAGCTCGGTCAGGCCGTACATGGCCGTGCCGGCCGTCACGACCAGGGTCGCTTCCTCGTCGCTCATGCTGTCCGCGACATGCACCAGGGTGTTGATGTTGTTCACCTGGTATTCGCAGAAGCCTCCGTCGGTCGTGAAGCCGTTCGCGCGGTGCCCCTTGTCGACATCCCCGTAGTTCTTGCCGTAGTTGTGGCACGAGGTGTACATGCCCTGGCGGCAGCGCTTGCATTGTCCGCATCCGGCGTGAATCTCGACCGTCACGCGGTCGCCGATCTTGTACTCGTCCACGCCCGGGCCGAGGGCCACGACGGTGCCCATGTATTCGTGACCCGGCGTGAAGTTCTTGTTGAACGGTGCGCCGCCCTGGATCTGGGCCGGAGGGCCGTGGTTGATGATTTCGAGATCGGTGGCGCAGATGGCGACCGCATCGATGCGGACCAGCACCTCCGCCTTCTTCGGAGCCGGCACCGGCTTGTCGACCAGGCTCAGCTGGCCCGGATCTCCCAGCACCCAGGCCTTCATGGTCTCCGGGATCGGATAATCGGCATGGGTACGAACATTCTCTGGCATCGGCATGTATAGATCTCCTCCGGGCAGCCACTTTCTTGAGGGCGCGAAACTAAAATGAAACACGATCCTTTGTCGTCGTGCTCGATTCTTCAGAAGGTATCCTGTGGCTTTGAACAGCAACGCTTCACGTGCTTGAGGTCAGCCATCAAAGATCAGGCAATTTTTACATCGTTCCTCGGTTATTATTTGATTTCAAAAAAGTATGGTTTGGGGCATCTCGCCCGTCAACGACGTGAAGCGCAATTTCACGATATGAAAGTGAGAGCTTTTCCGGCCGCGCGCGCTCATGCCGTCACGCGAGGCTAACCGGCTGATTTGACGGGCATCTCCGAACGGTCCGCCGCATGTGCCGAGGATGGCAGAAAGCGTCGGGGATGCTGTGGCGCACTCGCTCCATCTCGTCATCACCGGCCTTGGGCCGGTGATTGGCCTGGTGATCCCGATCCGTTCAGCGCTGCGCTCATCGGAAGCGGGATGGAGAGGCGGGATGGCCGGGACTGATCCCCGGTTCAAAGCCGGAGATGGTCATGACACAAGGTCCTAGCGCGTTTTCTGGCGGCGTCCCGGGTCCACTTCGCCGAAAAAGGCGTCAGACTCCCTGTCCCTGAAGATATCCCTTCGCTGCCCTGACAGGGCCGTCACATTGCGGCGCGGCCTTCACGAGCACGTCCTCCGGTGCGGATCTCTCGAGCCAGACGTCGAGAGCCGTCGACGCGGCCCAGGCCGGGTCTCCCGTGACGCGGTCGGCGAGGACCGGAAGCGCGGCATCGGCGCAGGCCCTGACGTCGGCGATGACGGCCTGTGGAGCGCGTGCCTCGGAGAGGCGCCTGTCCAGCTCGGCCTGAAGCGGATCGACGATCAGAAAATTGACGATGAGAATGAAAGCCTCTTGAAGCATGGTCGCCCTGTCGCCGGCCGTCGGGTCAGGGAAGATCCGACATCACGCAAGTGCCGGCTGGCTTACGTCAGAGGGTTCCGGATCGGGGTCCCGCTCGAGATAAGCACGAATCCAGACGGTTCAAGAGACCGGCGGATCAGGTCCGGGGCCCGGCCGTGACGGGAGGAGGAGCGCAATGGGACAGCCACGACGAGGAAGCGGGCCTCACGCGTTGACACGCGGCGGATTCATGATGCCCGCAGTCGGCGGCGCGGGCTGCGGCCGGCGGCCGGTTCGCCCGAGAGGGCCCGGCAGAGCTCCTCCATCGAGGCCAGGGTGTGAATGGGCCGGAACTCGTCCACATGGGGCAGCATCGCGCGGATGCCGGAGGCGCGGGCCTCGAAGGCGTCGAAGCGAAGAAGCGGGTTGAGCCAGATCAGGCGGCGGCAGGAGCGCTTGAGCCGGTCCATCTCGAAGGTCAGCTCCCGCGTCACCTCCCGCTCCAGCCCGTCCGTGAACAGCAGGACGATGGCGCCCTGGCCGAGCACCCGGCGGGACCAATGGCGGTTGAACTCGTGCAGCGCATGGGCGATCCGCGTTCCGCCTTCCCAGTCCTGCACGCGCTTCGATGCGCGGGCGAGGGCTTCGTCGGGATCGCGGCTCGTCAGTTCACGGCTGATATTGGTCAGGCGCGTGGCGAAGACGAAGGAGTGAACCCGCCGCCGCTTCTCGGCGATGGCGTGCAGGAAGTGCAGGAAGAGCCGCGAGTACTCCGCCATGGAGCCCGAGACGTCCATGAGGGCTACGACGGGGGCGTGCCTGACGGCGGGCGAGCGATAGGCCAGATCGATCACGGCGCCTCCGGCGCGCAGCGACCGCCGGAAGGTTCTGCGCGGATCGATCCGCCGGCCTCGTCGATCCGGCAGGAAGCGGCGCGTGACCACTTCGTCATGCGGCAGGGACATCCCGGCGATCAGGCGCTTGGCCTGCGCGATCTCGGCGGCCGACATCTGCGCGAAGTCCTTCGTCTTCAGGACCTCCCGGTCTGAGACCGTGAGACGGGCGGAGAACTCGGTCGTCTCGACCGGTTCCGGCTGCTCCCGCCGGGGCGCGGCCAGGGCCTCGGCGACGCGCAGGGCGCCCGCCTGGGGCCTTCTCTCCTCCTGCCCTCCGGGAGCGACGGGCGACATCTGGGCGATGAGCTTCTCGAGCAGCGCGCGGCGTCTCCAGAAGATCCTGAAAGCCTGGTCGAAAAGAATGCTGTGCTCGTGCCGCTTCACGAAGACGGAATGGAGCGTCCAGTAGAAATCCTCGCGCGTGCCGATCCGCGCCGCCTCGACCGCAGCGATGGCATCGAGAACCGCGCCGGGACCCACGGGCAGTCCCGCATGGCGCAGGGCCCGCGCGAAATAGGCGATGTTGTCCGCGAGGCGTCCCTCGCCCCTGGGGGCGGACGGAATGCTCACCCCGGATTCCTCAAGGAGTCCCGGACGCGGTCGAGCATGTCCTTCGCCCGGCTGCCCTGCATCTTCTGGATGTCGTCCTGGTACTTCAGGAGAACGCCGAGCGTGTCCGAGACGAGCGCCGGATCGAGCGCCACCGCGTCGAGCTCCACCAGGGCCGAGGCCCAGTCCAGGGTTTCCGCGACGCCCGGAGCCTTGAACAGCTCCTCCTTGCGGATCGCCTGGACGAAGGCGACGATCTCCCGCGACAGCCGTTCCGGTGCCTGCGGGACGCGACCGTGGAGAATGGCAAGCTCACGCTCCGCGTTGGGGTAATCGACCCAGTGATAGAGACAGCGGCGCTTCAATGCGTCGTGGATTTCCCGCGTGCGGTTCGAGGTGATGACGACGATGGGAGGATGCTCCGCCTTCACGGTGCCGAGCTCCGGAATCGTCACCTGGAAATCGGACAGCACTTCGAGCAGGAAGGCTTCGAAGGCCTCGTCGGTGCGGTCGAGCTCGTCGATGAGCAGAACCGGGGCTCCCGCCGTGTCGGGTTCGAGAGCCTGCAGGAGCGGCCGCTTGACCAGGTAGCGCTCCGAGAACAGGTCGCTCTCCAGCGTCCCGCGATCCACCGTCCCGCCGGCCTCGGCGAGCCGGATCGCCATCATCTGCCCGGCATAGTTCCACTCGTAGACGGCCGAGGCGACATCGAGCCCCTCGTAGCATTGCAGGCGGATGAGGCGCCGCCCGAGGGCGGACGACAGCACCTTGGCGATCTCCGTCTTGCCGACGCCCGCCTCGCCTTCGAGGAAGAGGGGGCGTCCGAGCTTCAATGCGAGGAAGAGCACCGTCGCGAGCGGACGGTCGGCGACATAGCCCGCGCCGTTCAGCAGGGCCAATGTCTCGTCGATGGAACCGGGTTGGTCAGCCACGGGCTATGCTGCTCCATGAGGCACGATGCGCTCTTCAAAGAGTAGAGCACCGGATCTGTCCCAGAAGGGCAAGTCCACTTATCACGTCCGATGCTCCACCGTTGAACAGCGTATCGTGGGAGGTGGAAAACCGGGTCCGCTTTTCCGCACGATACGCTAGCCCGGGCACCGGATTCGACGGTCTTTCTGTTCGCGTTCGCTCAGCCCCGCGCGGCGGCGGCCTCGACGGCGCGGCGGGCCATGACCCCGACGAGATGAGCCCGGTAGGCTGAATCCGCGTGGATGTCGCTGTTCATCTCGTCCTCCGGCACGGCAATGCCGTCGAGGGCCTCTGGAGCGAAGTTCCGGCCCAAGGCCTCCTCCATCTCCGGCACCCGGAACACGCCGTTGGAGCCCGCGCCGGTCACGGCGACGCGCACCCCGTCGGCATGCTTGGCCACGAACACGCCGACCAGGGCGTAGCGGGAGGCCGGGTTGCGGAACTTGGCATAGGCGGCCTTCGCGGCGATCGGGAACGACACCTGCGTGACGATCTCGCCTTCGTCCAGCGCCGTCGTGAAGATGCCCTGGAAGAAGTCGTCCGCCGCGATCCTCCGCTTGTCCGTGACGATCGTTGCGTTCAGGGCGAGGCACGCCGCCGGATAATCGGCGGCAGGGTCGTTGTTGGCGACCGAGCCTCCGATGGTGCCGCGGTTGCGCACATGCGGATCGCCGATGAGTTCGGCCAGCTCCGCGAGAGCCGGAATCGCCGCGCGGACATCGGCGGAGCCGGCCACCTCCGCGTGCTTCGTCATGGCGCCGACCGTGATCGCATCGCCGGATCGCTCGATCCCGCGAAGTTCGGCGACCTGGCCGAGATCGATCAGGCTCGCGGGGCCCGCGAGCCGCAGCTTCATGGTCGGCAGCAGCGTGTGCCCGCCCGCCAGGAACTTGGCGTCCTCGGCCTGTCCGGCGAGGTTTGCCGCCTCCTTGACGCTCGTGGGGCGGTGATAGTCGAAAGCATACATGCCTCTGTCCTCCCTTATTCCGCCGCCATGGGCATGCGGGCCTTCTGCGCCGCCCGCCAGACGGCCTGGGGCGTCGCGGGCATCGCGATGTCCTCGTGGCCGAGGGCGTCCGTGATTGCGTTGATGACCGCGGGCGGGGCGGCGATGGCGCCCGCCTCGCCGCAGCCCTTGATCCCGAGCGGGTTCGACGGGCAGGGCGTCACCGTCATGCCGACCTGGAACGACGGCAGGTCGATGGCGCGCGGCATGCAGTAATCGTTGAAGCTCGCGGTCACGAGCTGGCCGCCCTGATCGTAGACGGCCCCTTCGAGAAGCGCCTGTCCCACGCCCTGCGCGATGCCGCCATGGACCTGGCCCTCGACGATCATCGGGTTGATGATCACCCCGAAATCGTCCACCGCCGTCCAGCGGTCGATCCTTGTGACGCCCGTATCGGGATCGATCTCCACCTCGCAGATATGGACGCCGGCCGGGAAGGTGAAATTGGTGGGGTCGTAGAACGCGCCTTCCTTGAGGCCGGGCTCCAGATCCTGGCCGGAGAACTTGTGGGCGATGTAGGCCTGGAGGGCCACCTCGCCGAAGCCGAGCGCCTTGTCCGTTCCGGCGACGC
Source organism: Microvirga makkahensis (assembly GCF_009830105.1). Classification (GTDB taxonomy): domain Bacteria; phylum Pseudomonadota; class Alphaproteobacteria; order Rhizobiales; family Beijerinckiaceae; genus Microvirga; species Microvirga makkahensis. The sequence goes on along the minus strand of NZ_WURB01000013.1, from coordinate 94,306 downwards.
CGAACTTGCCGTCCTTGAACTCGATGTCTCCCTCGGAGGCTTCGAGAACATGGGCCGCCACCTTCTTGCCCTTGGCGATGACCTTGTCGAGCGCCTTCGCGATGGCCGACATGCCGACCGCGCCGGAGCGCGATCCGTAGGTGCCCATGCCGAACTGCACCTTGTCGGTGTCGCCGTGGACGATGCTGACCTGGTCGATGGGAATGCCGAGCCGGTCGGAGACCAGCTGCGCGAAGGTGGTCTCGTGGCCCTGGCCGTGGCTGTGCGAACCCGTGAGCACCTCGACGGAGCCGGTCGGGTTGACGCGCACCTCGGCGGATTCCCACAGGCCCACGCCCGCGCCGAGGGATCCGACCGCCTGCGAGGGGGCGATGCCGCAGGCCTCGATGTAGCTGGAAAAGCCGATGCCCCTGAGCTTGCCGCGGCGGGCGCTCTCCTGCTTGCGCTGCTGGAAGTTCCGGTAATCGGCGAGGTCCAGCGCCTTGTCGAGGGAGGCGGCGTAGTCGCCCGTGTCGTAGGTCATGATGACCGGGGTCTGGTGCGGGAACTGGGTGATGTAGTTCCTGCGGCGGAACTCCGCCGGATCCTGGCCGAGTTCGCGGGCGGTCTTCTCCACGAGCCGCTCGACCACGAAGGTGGCCTCGGGCCGTCCCGCGCCGCGATAGGCGTCGACGGGGGCGGTGTTGGTGTAGACCGCGTCCACCTCGCAATAGATCGCCGGGATGTCGTACTGGCCCGACAGGAGCGGCGCGTAGAGATAGGTCGGCACCGAAGACGCGAAGGTGGACAGATACGCGCCGAGATTGGCGGTGGTGTGAACCCGCAAGCCGATGATCCTGCCGTTTTCGTCGGTTGCCATCTCCGCGTGGGTGACGTGGTCGCGGCCATGGGCGTCGGCCAGGAACGCCTCGGAGCGGTCCGAGGTCCACTTCACCGGGCGCCTGACCTTCTTGGCCGCCCAGACGCAGACCGTCTCCTCGGCATAGATGAAGATCTTCGAGCCGAAACCGCCGCCGACGTCGGGAGCGATGACGCGGAGCTTGTGCTCGGGCGCGACTCCGATGAAGGCCGACAGCACGAGGCGGGCCACATGGGGGTTCTGGCTCGTGGTGTAGAGGGTGTAGGTGTCGGTTCCGGGATCGTACTCGCCGAGAGCCGCGCGGGGCTCGATGGGGTTGGGCACCAGCCGGTTGTTGACGAGATCGATCCTCGTCACGTGCCTGGCGCGCGCGAAGGCGGCCTCCGTCTCCTCCCGATTGCCGAGATGCCAGTTGAACACGGTGTTGTCGGGCGCCACGTCGTGCACCTGCACCGACGCCTTCGCGGCCTCGGCGGTGTCGACGATTGCGGGGAGCACCTCGTAATCGACCACGATGGCTTCAGCGGCGTCCTTGGCCTGGGCGAGGGTTTCGGCGATCACCACCGCCACGTGATCGCCCACGTAGCGCACCTTGCCCTGCGCAAGCGCCGGATGCGGTCCCGCCTTCATCGGCGAGCCGTCCTTGGAATGGATCATCCAGCCGCAGATGAGGCCGCCGATCCCGTCGGCCGCGAGGTTGTCGCCCGTGAGGACGGCCACGACGCCCGGCATGATCGTGGCCGGGCCGGTGTCGATGGACCGGATCGCGGCATGGGCGTGCGGCGAGCGGAGGAAATACGCGAAAGCCTGGCCAGGTCGGTTGAAATCGTCCACGTAGCGTCCCTGGCCGGTGACGAAACGCTGATCCTCTTTCCGGCGTACGGGAGCGCCGATCCCTGTTGCGGTCATGAAATCCTCCCTTGTCCTCGTTGGCCCAGCACCGGGCGGCGCCTCGACGGTGGCCCCGAAGGGCGCCGGCCCGCGCCGCCGGCCCTTGCGCGGGCGTGCCGGCCCTACTCGGCCGCCTGCTGCAGCGGCGCCCGGGCCATGGCCCGGGCTCCGGCGGCGACGGCCTTGACGATATTGTGATAGCCCGTGCAGCGGCACAGATTGCCCTCGAGCTCGGCCCGGATGGTCTGCTCGTCGAGGTCGCTCCCCTTGCGGTTCACGATGTCGATGGCGGACATGATCATGCCCGGCGTGCAATAGCCGCATTGAAGGCCGTGATGCTCGCGGAAGGCCGACTGCATCGGGTGCAGCTCGCCGCCTTCGGCGATGCCCTCGATGGTGGTGACGACGCTCGCATCCGCCTGGACCGCGAGGATCGTGCAGGCCTTCACGGCCTGTCCGTTCAGGTGAACGACGCAGGCGCCGCACTGGCTGGTGTCGCAGCCCACATGCGTTCCGGTCAGCCTCAGATTTTCGCGCAGGAACTGAACGAGCAGGGTGCGGGGATCGACGTCTGCGGTGACGGATTGACCGTTCACCGTCAGGGAGACGGTGGTCATGCGTGATATCCTCCTCGGGCGCCGGCAACCCGGCCAACCTTCAGGTGGTCTCAGGCACCGGCAGGTGTTCTTGTTGGCGTTCTTGTTGGACGGCCGCACGAATGCGACACGTCGACGTCGAGTGTGGACCGCCCCGTGTGAGCGGTCAAGTATCGCGAAATTGAGCGGAAGGACTCGAGGCGGCGATCACGCGGCGGATTCCGCAGGCGACAGGATCCTGGCGAAATTCGCGAAGAATTCGTCGGCGTATTTCTTGGCGACGCCGTTGATCAGGCGTCCGCCGAGCTGGGCGATCTTGCCGCCCACATGGGCCTCGACGTCGTAGACCAGCCGTGTCCCGTCCTCGACCTCTTCGAGGCGCACCTTCGCGCCGCCCTTGGCCCAGCCGGCGACGCCGCCCTGTCCCTCGCCGCCGATGGTGTAGCCGTTGGGCGGGTCGAGATCCGTGAGCGTGACGCCGCCCTTGAAGGTCGCCTTCACGGGGCCGACCGAGACCTTGGCCGTCGCCTGGAACTCCGTGTCGCTGATCTTCTCCAGCTCCTGGCAGCCGGGAATGGCGGCCTTGAGAACCTCCGGATCGTTGAGCGCCGCCCACACCGCCGCCCGGTCGGCCGGAAGGGTGACCTCGCCCTGCATCGTCATCGCCATGCTGATGTCTCCTCCTGTCAGCGTTCCCCACGGCAGAGTATGGGCAAATCGGGCGGCGCGTCACCTGTCCAGAAGGCGCGCGCCGATCACGGATCTCCGGCGGCATGGCTTTGCGCGGCGGCTTCGGCCTGGGCGAGCGCGTCGGCGACCGCATCGAAGGTCAGAAGGATGGATGCATGGCGGGCCTTCAGGTCCCGCGCGGGCTCCAGCAGCGCCAGCTCCGCCCATCGGCCCGACGGAGGAGGGCCGCTCTCCTTCAGCATCCGGCGCATCTGATCGCGGACGGCGCGGAGTTCCCCGGCCGTGGAGCCGACCACGTGGCGCGCCATGATCGACGAGGAGGCCTGACCCAGGGCGCAGGCCTTCACCTCGTGAGCGAAGGCGCTGACGACGCCGCCATCGAGCTTCAGATGGACCGTGACCGTCGACCCGCACAGTTTCGAATGCGCCTTCGCGCTGGCATCCGCATTCGGCAGGATCCCCAGAAGCGGGATGTCGGCGGCGAGTTCCAAGACGCGCCGGCTGTAGATGTCGTTCAGCATCCTGACCGCGAGCCATCCGACATGGTGCTTGTTCGCAGCCGATCAGACGCCCCATCGCCGCGCGTGTCAACGTTCCGCCCGCCGCTCGCCATCGGCGGCCTCGCGCATCGTGCGAACAAGCGGATCCGGTTTTCGCCAGCTCCTCCACGTCGTCACCGCCTTGTGCCGGTGGTCCCGACCCCGTGAAGCTCCATGCCTTTCGGATCGTCATGGCCGGCACGGGGCCGGCCATGACACGACACGCCCGTCCAAGGTGGGAGCCTCGGATCGATCCCGACGGTGCGGGTGCGCTCTTCACGCCCGATGCTCTCGCATGCGGGTTGCGGCGCGAGGGAAGGTGATGGCAGTATCGATCGTCGCGCGGCTGCGTGAGCCGCCTCTCCGCCGGGAAAACCATGCTCTCCACCGACGCCGAAATCCTGAAGAACGCGGAAGCCTGGAGGCGCGAGGGCAGGGGCGTCGCGGTCGCCACCGTCGTCGAGACCTGGGGATCGGCGCCCCGGCCCGTCGGCAGCCACCTGGTCATCGACGGGGACACCAACTTTCTCGGCTCCGTGTCCGGCGGCTGCGTCGAAGGCGCGGTCATCACCGAGGCGCTGGATGTGATCGCCGACGGGAAGCCGCGCATGCTCGAATTCGGGGTCGCCGACGAGACCGCCTGGCAGGTCGGCCTGTCGTGCGGAGGGCGCATCAAGATCTATGTGGAGCGGGTGGACTAGATGAGCGCCGATCCTCTGCGAGTGCGTGTCTCGCTCCTCTGCCACGGAGGCGGGGGAACCGCATGCGCCTGAGCCTCCTGTCCGACCTCAACGCGGAGCGCGCTGCCCGGCGGGCCGCCATCCTCGTGACGGACATCGCCTCGGGCGAGCAGCGCCTCGTCCGGGAGGCGGAGATCGCAGGCGACCCGCTGGCAGACGAGCTGCGGGACAGGCTTCGCCAGGGCAGGAGCGGCCTCGTCGAGCAGGAGGGCCGCCAGCTTTTCCTGACCGTGCAGGCGCCGCCGGTGAGACTGGCGGTGATCGGTGCCGTTCATATCAGCCAGGCGCTCGCGCCCATGGCCCGGGCCGTGGATTTCGACGTCACCATCGTCGATCCGCGCACGGCCTTCGCCACGCCGGAGCGCTTTCCGGACGCGCCGGTCCTCGCCGAATGGCCCGACACCGTCCTGCCCGAGATGGGGCTCGACCGTTACACGGCACTCGTGGCGCTCACCCACGATCCGAAGATCGACGATCCCGCGCTCGCCGCGGCGCTGCGGTCGGAATGCTTCTATGTCGGCGCCCTCGGCTCGCGCAAAACCCATGAGCGGCGCGTGCAGCGGCTGACGGAATCCGGCTTCACGGAAGCGGACCTCGCCCGCATCCATGCACCGATCGGCCTCGATATCGGAGCCGTGTCGCCCGCGGAGATCGCGGTCTCGATCCTGGCCGAGATCGTCGCGACCCTGCGCAAGGAGCGGAGGCGTTCGGCGTGAGGTTCGGTCCCGTTCCCGTGGAGGAGGCGATCGGCGCGCTCGCCGCCCACAGCGTGCGCGCGGGCGATGTCGTGGTGAGGAAGGGAACCCTCGTCTCGCCCGACATGGCAATGCGGCTGAGGCAGGCCGGGGTGGAGACGATCATCGCGGCGCGGTACGAGCCCGGCGACGTCGCCGAGGACGAGGCGGCTCTCCGGCTCGCCCGTGCGCTGGCCGGCGAGAACGTCGTCGTCGAAGCGCCCTTCACCGGGCGCTCCAACCTCTACGCGGAGGCGTCGGGCGTTCTCCTGATCGATGCCGGCGCCATCGACGGCCTCAACGCCGTCGACGAGGCCATGACCGCCGCGACATTGCCCGCCTTCAAGCCGGTCGTCGCGGGAGAGATGGTCGGCACCGTCAAGATCATCCCCTATGCTATCCCTGAGACCCTGCTGCAGACCGGGATCGCCCGGGCCGGCAGGGATGCCCTGCGCGTCGCCCCCTACAAGCGCCGCGCGCTCGGGGTGATCTCGACGCTTCTTCCCGGCCTCAAGCCGAGCGTGGTGGACAAGACCCTCGCGGTGCTCGGCCAGCGGCTGGAACCCGCCGATGCCCGGATCGTGTCGGACCGCCGGGTGCCCCACGAGGCGGCGGCCCTGGCGCAGGAGCTGGCCGGTCAGGCCAAGGACGTCGCGCAGCTCATCGTGATCTTCGGCGCCTCCGCCATCGCCGACCGCCGGGACGTCATCCCCGCCGCCATCGAGAGGGCCGGGGGACGGGTGGAGCATTTCGGCATGCCGGTGGATCCGGGCAACCTGCTCCTCATCGGCTCCATCGCCGGAAAGCCCGTCATCGGCGCCCCGGGCTGCGCCCGCTCCCCGAAGGAGAACGGGTTCGACTGGATCCTGCACCGCCTTCTGGCGGACGTGCCCGTGACGCGGGCCGACATCACGGCTCTCGGGGTCGGAGGGCTTCTCATGGAGATCGTCTCGCGGCCGCAGCCGCGCGAGGGCGGCACAAGCAGGGGCGAGGAATGAGCCGGGAGACAAGCGACGTTGCGGCCATTCTCCTGGCGGCCGGGCGCGGCACGCGCTTCGGCGACGAGCCGAAGCTTCTGGCGCAGGTCGGCGGCAAGTCCCTGGTGCGCCATGCGGCCGAGGCCGCGATCCGGTCCACGGCCGATCCCGTCGTCGTGGTGACCGGCCATCTCGGGGAGGAGGTCGCGGCGGCGCTCGAGGGGCTCCCCGTCCGGATCGTTCGCAACGCCCTGTATGCGCAGGGGCTCTCCACATCCCTCAAGGCCGGGTTCTCCGCGCTGCCGCGACGGGCCCGGGCCGCGATCGTTCTCCTCGGGGACATGCCGTTCGTGACGGCCGGTCTCATCGACGCTCTCGCGGCCGCCTGGCGGGACGGGGGAGAGCCCGCGGCTCTCGTCCCCACCCTGAACGGCCGGCGGGGCAACCCCGTCGTCCTCTCGCGCGCGCTTCAAGGGGAGATCGAGAGCCTCTCCGGAGACGCCGGAGCGGGCCCGGTTCTGCGCGGGAGGCCCGACGTCCTGGAATGGCCGACCACGGATCCGGCCGTGGCTCAGGACATCGACACGAGGGAGGAACTCGCCGGGCTCCGGCCGTGACGGCGGGGGAGCCGCCGGCGCGACGCACCTCCCACGCCATCCCGTCTTCCGGGATCACCGGCCCGGTGCCGGTGATCCCGATGGTCCGAAACGCAGCGTCCTTCCGATCGAGCTGGCCGGGACGGGCCCGGCCATGATGAAGAGCCATGACGAGGTGCGGCGCGGTCCGGGGGCCCGGAGCACCCGGTGGGTCGCAAGGCCTCAAAGAGTCGCGGCGACCGACTCGACGGCATCCTTCGTGGCGGAGACCACGATGTCGGCCTCTTCGCGGGTCAGGCAGAGCGGCGGGGCGAAGCCCAGGATGTCGCCCTGCGGCATGGCGCGGGCGATGACCCCGCGCTCCAGCAGGGCGGCCGTGATGCGCGGGCCCACCTTCTCGGAGGGATCGAAGAAGACGCGGTCGTCCCGGTCGCGCACGAACTCGACCGCCGCCATCAGGCCCTCGCCGCGCACCTCGCCCACGAAGCGGTTCGAGCCCACCGCCTCCTGGAGCGCCCGGTTGAAATAGGCGCCGACCTCGCGGGCATTGGCGACGATGTCGAGCTCGTCCACCACTTCCAGGTTCGCGACGCCCGCCGCCGCGCACAGGGGATGGGACGAGTAGGTCCAGCCGTGGCCGATGGGCCCGTAGGCGTCGGAGCCCTGCTCCAGCACGCGCCAGACCTTCTCGGACACGATCACGCCCGAGAGCGGCGCATAGGCGGAGGTCAGGCCCTTGGCGATGGTGATGAGGTCCGGCCTGATGCCGTAATGATCCGAGCCGAACATGGTGCCGAGACGCCCGAAGCCCGTGATGACCTCGTCGGCGATGAGCAGAATGTCGTACTTGTCCAGGACGGCCTGGATCTTCTGCCAATAGCCCGCTGGCGGCGGCACGATGCCGCCCGTGCCGAGCACCGGCTCGCCGATGAAGGCCGCGATGGTCTCCGGGCCCTCGGCCTGGATCATCTCCTCGAGCTTGTCGGCGCAATATTGCGAGAACTGCTCCTCGCTCATGCTCCTGTCGGGACGGCGGAAGTAATAGGGCGCCTCCGTGTGCAGGATCGGCGGGCGCGGCAGGTCGAACAGGTTGTGGAAGGCGGCGAGCCCCGTGAGGCTGCCGCTCATCAGGCCGGAGCCGTGATAGCCGCGCCAGCGCGAGATGATCTTCTTCTTCTCGGGGCGTCCCAGCACGTTGTTGATGTACCAGACGAGCTTGATGTTGGTCTCGTTGGCGTCGGAGCCCGACAGGCCGAAGAACACGCGGCTCATGCCCTTCGGCGCGCGGTCGATGATCATCTTGGCGAGGCGGATCGAGGGCTCGGAGCCGTGGCCCACATAGGCGTGGTAATAGGGCAGGGCGGCGGCCTGGGCGGCGATGGCGTCGGTGATCCTGGTGCGGCCGTAGCCGACATTCACGCAATAGAGGCCCGCAAACGCATCGAGGCTGCGCTTGCCCTGCCGGTCGACGATGTAGACTCCTTCGCCGCCCGAGATGATGCGGTTGGGGGTCTCGCCCCGCGCGTGCTGCGCCATGTGGGTGGACGGATGGAAGAAGTGATCCCGGTCCCAGGCGTTGAGTTCGTTGTCGAGATTGTTGGTTTCGTTCAGCATGGGACTCTCCGGTCAATGAATGTCGAGACAAAGGTATTTCAGCTCGGTGAAGGCCTCCAGGCCGTGGCGCGAGCCCTCGCGGCCGAGCCCCGACTGCTTCACGCCGCCGAAGGGAACGGGCGCGCCGGTGATCTTCACGCGGTTGATCGCGACCATTCCGTATTCGAGGGCCCGGCCGAGCCGCAGGGCGCGGGCGCCGTTCTCGGTGACCACGTAGGCGACAAGGCCGTACTCGGTGGCGTTGGCCCGCGCCACCACCTCGTCTTCCGTGTCGAAGGGCGTCACTGCCGCGACCGGCGCGAAGGTCTCCTCGCGCATGATCAGCGCGCCGTCCGGCACGTCGGCCAGCAGCGTCGGTGTCATGAAGAGCGGGCCTTCGGTCCGCTTCTCCTCCGTGACGCGGCGCGCCCCGAGGGCGAGCGCGTCCGCGATCTGCGCCTGCGCCTTGGCCACCGCATTGGCGTGCATCAGCGGCCCGATCTCCACGTCCCTGTCGAGGCCCGGTCCCGCCTTGAGGCCGGCGATGCGCCGGCCGAAGGCTTCGCAGAAGGCCGGATAGATCGAACGCTGCACATAGATGCGGTTGGCCGCGAGGCAATCCTGGCCGGAGGTGGCGAACTTCGCCGCCATGGCGATCTCGACCGCCTTGTCGAGGTCGGCATCGTCGAAAATCATGAGCGGCGCGTGGCCTCCGAGCTCCATCACGAGGCGCTTCATGGTGGGGGCGCAGCGCGCGGCGATCTTGCGCCCGATCTCCGTGGAGCCGGTGAAGCTGACGACGCGCACGCGCTCGTCGTCGCAGAAGCGGTTCGCGATGGGCTCGGCGTCGCCCGTCACGATGTTGAACACGCCGGGCGGCAGGCCCGCGCGCTCCGCGAGTTCGGCGAGCGCGAGCGCGGAGAGCGGCGTGTAGGAGGAGGGATGGGCGACCAGGGTGCAGCCGGCCGCCAGCGCGGCCGCGGCCTTGCGCGTGAGCATGGCGGAGGGAAAGTTCCAGGGCGTCAGCAGGGCCGCGACGCCGATCGCCTCGCGGCGCACCAGCATCTCCGCTCCGGGCAGGTGGCTCGTGACGCTCTCCACGTTCAGGCGCTTGGCTTCTTCCGCGTACCATTCCACGAAGGAGGCCGCGTAATCGATCTCGCCGGTGGATTCCGCGAGGGGCTTGCCCTGCTCCAGCGTCATGATGAGGGCGAGATCCTCGCGGTTCTCCAGCATGAGCGCGTGCCAGGCGCGAAGGCGCGCCGCGCGCTCCTGCGGCAGCAGGGCCTTCCAGGCGGGGAGCGCCCGGGCCGCGGCGTCCACCGCCTGCCCGGCGGCCGCGGCGCCGAGGCGCGGCACGCGGGCGACGTTCAGGCCCGTGGCCGGATCGTTCACCTCGAAGCGCGCATCGTCGGGCGCGGCCGTCCAGCGGCCGTCGATATAGGCCATCTCCCGGAGCAGGCGCGGATCCCGCAGGCGGGAGAGCGCCGTGTGGATGTTCGCCTTCGCGGGAATGGAGGCGGTGGTCTGCGTCATCGCGTTCATGCGTCGCCCTTTCGGAAATCGGATCAGGGCGAGGCTAGCGCTTCGGACAGCGAGACACTTTCGGTTCTCCGGCGGGGCGGGAGAGATTCTCTCGGTTTTCACGGAACACGCCGGAGACTTTCTCGCGCGGGCGCCGGCTCGCCGAGGATGGAGCTCAGGAACTCCCGGGTGCGCGGCTGCTGCGGGTTGCTGAACAGGAGCTCCGGGTCGCCCTGCTCCACGATGCGGCCCTTGTCGAAGAAGCAGACCCGGTCGGAGACCTCGCGGGCGAAGCGCATCTCGTGCGTCACCAGGAGCATGGTCAGGTCGTGTTCCTGCGCGAGGTCGCGGATGACGCCCAGCACCTCGCCCACGAGCTGCGGATCGAGGGCGGAGGTCGGCTCGTCGAACAGGAGGACGCGGGGGCGCATGGCGAGCGCGCGGGCGATGGCGACGCGCTGCTGCTGGCCGCCCGAGAGCTGGCTCGGGAAATGGTCCTTCTTGTCGTAGAGGCCGACCATGCGCAGCAATTCGGTGGCGCGGCTCTCCGCCTCGTCGCGCTTCATCTTCAGCACCGCCACCGGCGCCTCGACGATGTTGCGCAGGACCGTCATGTGCGGGAACAGGTTGAAGCTCTGGAACACCATGCCGACATTGCAGCGGATCTTGTGGAGATGCTTCTCGCTCGCCTTGAACGGACCGTGGCCGCCGGGCTCGTGGTAGGGGATTCCGTCGAGCTCCAGATGCCCCTCCTGGAAGGGCTCCAGGGTCATCAGGATGCGCAGGACCGTCGACTTGCCGGAGCCCGACGGGCCGATCAGGGTCACCTTCTCGCCGCGCGCGACCTCGAAGTTGAAATTGTCCAGGACGGTCAGCGCGCCGAAGCGCTTGGTGACGTTCTCGAAACGGATGATCGGGTTCATCTCAGGGGAATCCCACTTTTGGGCAGGGCTCTCTCGACCAGGTAGATGAGAGCCGAGCAGATGAGGGTCATCGGCAGGAAGATCAGGCCGACCATGGAGAGCGGCACCAGATACTCGAAGGTCCGCTCGCCGATCATGTTGGCGAGGCCGAGCATGTCGAGCACCGTCACGACGGAGAGAACCGGCGTCTCTTTGAGCATCGACACGAGATAGTTGCCCAGGGAGGGCACGATGCGCGGGACCATCTGCGGCACGACGATGTCGCGGTATGTCCGGAGGCGGCTGAGGTTGAGGGCCGTCGCCGCCTCCCACTGGCCGCGCGGGATCGCATCGATGCCGCCGCGATAGACCTCCGACGTATAGGCCGAATATTGCAGGCCCAGCGCGAGCGCGCCCGTCATGAAGGCCGGCAGGACGATGCCGAAATCCGGGAGGACGTAGTAGAGGAAGAAGAGCTGGACGAGCAGCGGCGTGTCGCGGACGAACTCGGTGAAGCCCGCCACCGTCCAGGAGACGATCCTGAACCGGCTGCGGCGCAGAAGCGCCAGCACCAGGCCGAGAACGAGCGCGATGGCATAGCCGACCGCCGCGGCCTTGAGCGTGACCAGCAGGCCGATGCCGAGGATCGGCAGAATGGAGATCGCGAAGGTCAGCGGCGTCGTCGTGTCCCAGGCATAACCGTACATCATGAATGGGCGCTCCGGGGAAAGGCCGGCCCGCGCCTCAGCTTCTTCTCGATGAACCGCATGACGAGCATCAGGCACAGGGCGATGATGAAGTAGCCGACGAGGGTGAGGGTGTAGACCGTCGCGCTGTCGAGGGTGATGTTGCGCATGGACTGCGCCTGGAAGGTCAGGTCGGCGATGGAGATGAGCGAGACCAGGGCCGTGTCCTTGAGATTCTGGATGGCGAGGTTGCCGAAGGCCGGCATCATCTCGATCACGGCCTGCGGCATCGAGATGTGCCAGAGCGTGTAGCTCTTGCTGAAATTCAGCGCCCGCGCGGCCTCGAGCTGGGTGTGAGGCACCGAGAGGAGAGCGCCGCGCACCACCTCGGCTCCGAACGCGCCGGTGAGGAGCGACAGGGTCATGATGCCCGTCGTGATCGGATCGAAGGAGATGCCGATCAGGGGGAGCGCGTAGTAGAACCAGAACAGCTGGACGAGAAGCGGCGTACCGCGAAACAGCACGATATAGACGAAGGCGATGCCCGACAGGATCCGGTTGCTCGACGTGCGCGCGATGCCGGCGGCGAAGGCCAGAATCGCGCCGAGGGCGATCGAGGCCAGCGAGATCGTCACCGTGATTTGCGCACCCTTCAGCAGGGGAGGCAGATATTGCGTCCATGTCATCGTCGAAACTCCTGACGGCGTTCATCCGGCCGGGATGGGCGAGCCCCGGCCGGACGGTTCGAACGAAGCGGGATTACTTTCCGGCGCAGAGGTCGGCGACGTTCTTGGCGGCCGCGGCCTTGATGCTCTCCTCGCTCAGGCCGTAGGACGTGAGGATCTTCCGGTAATCCTCGGTCTTGCGGAATTCCACGAGTTCCTTGTTGAAGGCGTCGCGCAGCTCCTTGTCCTCGGGACGGAAGGCGAAGCCGCCGTAATTGCGGACCGGCTTGCCGTCGACGACGGGATCCGTGAAGGGCCGCACCTGCTCGACGGCCTCGCTGCCTTCGGCGAGCTTCGACACGGTGAGCTCCGTCGCCGCATAGGCGTCCACGCGCGACTGAACGGTCGCGGGCGCGTCGGCATTGGCCTGGATGATGACGATCTGGCTGTCCTTCACGCCGACGGCGCGCAGGAAGTCGATGTTGTTCGCGCCCGAGACGACCGCCACCTTGAGGGAGGGATCCTTGGCGATGTCCGCATAGGTGGTCAGCTTCTTCGGATTGCCCTTCTTCACCAGCAGGCCTTCGCCATAGCTGGAATTCGGCTCGGTGAACGACACCTGCTTGCAGCGCTCGGGCGAGATGTTCTGCTCGGCGGCCGCGAAGGCGAAGCGGCGGGCCTTCAGGCCGGGGATCAGGGTGCCGAACGGCGTCACCGTCCAGTTCACCTCGTCGATGCCCATGCGCTTGAGCACGGCGATCGCGACGTCCGGGCCGATGCCGGCGGCGGTGCCGTCCTCCTTCATGTAGCCGTAGGGCACTTCGTTCGCCGTGGCGCCCTGGATGTAGCCCGCTTCCTTCACATCTTCGAGGGTGAGCGCCTGCGCGCCCCCGAGGCCTGCCGCGAGAGCGAGAACGGCGACGCCGTAGCGGATCATGGTCTTCATCTGGTCTTCTCCTCTGGTGTTATCGATCACCGGACGTACGATCGAACCCACATCCGATGCTGTTCTTTTGGCTTGAGCATCCTTTCACGCGAAACTGGTTCCCGCTTGCGCGTGCGATGCTCTTGAAGAGCCGCGTGCCGGTTGATCCGGCTTGCAGCGTTGCCGCTGGCGGCGGTTGAGTTCGATTCAGTTCGCTTCCTCCACGGTTGCGACGACGGCGAGACAATCCCCGGTCTTGACGAGACCGGGAAAGTGCCGGGCCGCGAGAATGCCGTCGAGGGCGGCCCGGTACTCGGACGGGGCTTGCCCCGTGCGCCCGACCGGATGGATCCGCGCGATCACGTCGCCCTCCCGCACCCGGTCGCCGAGATCGACGACAGGCTCCACGAGCCCGTCGTCCTCGGCGAAGCGGAAGCACTCGCCCGAAGGCATGTCGAGCCAGCGGGTCGGCCCGGTCTCCGGCGATCCCGCGACGATGCCGGCGTGCTTGAGCACGTTCATCGCGCCGCGCTTGGCGATGCCGACCGTGCGGGCCGAGGACGTGCCGCCGCCCGACAGCTCCGTGGTCACGAACACCTTGCCCATCTCCTCGGCGGCACTGTCGTACATGCCCACCGCGTCGATCTCGATCATCCGCATGGAATAGGGCGCCGAGAACGCCGCGACCGCATCGAAGCAGCGCCTCTCCTGCTCCTTGTCCGGCAGCGCGTGGGCGGCCGCGTAGGGCAGGAAGTCTAGGGTACGCCCGCCGGAATGGAAGTCGAGCACGATGTCGGCCATCGGCAGCAGAATGCGCTGGAAGTAATCGGCGATCTTTTCCGTCACCGTGCCGTCCGGGCGTCCGGGAAAGCTCCGGTTCAAGTTGCCCCGGTCGATGGGCGAGGTGCGGGTGCCCGCGCGGAACGCCGGGTAGTTCATGGCGGGCACGATGATGACGCGGCCCTGCACCGCCTGCGCGTCGAGGGTGCGGGCGAGATCGAAGAGGGCCACCGGCCCCTCGTATTCGTCGCCGTGATTGCCGCCGGTGAGCAGCGCCGTCGGCCCCTCGCCCCGCTTGACGGTTGTGATCGGGATCATCACCGAGCCCCAGGCCGAATCGTCCCTGCTGTAGGGCAGGCGCAGGAAGCCGTGCTGCACGCCGTCCGCGTCGAAATCGACGCTGGCGGTGACGGGGGAGGGGCGCTTGATCGGCGTGACGGCGTTCATGGCTTCACGAAGAGCTGGCGCGGCACGCTGGAGAGGCACTCGACGCCGGTTTCGGTGATGAGGATGCTCTCCGTGATCTCGAGGCCCATGTCTTCGAGCCACAGACCCGTCATGAAATGGAAGGTCATGCCGGGCTTGAGTTCGGTCCTGTCGCCGGGGCGCAGGCTCATGGTGCGCTCGCCCCAGTCGGGGGGATAGCTCAGGCCGATGGGATAGCCGGTCCGGTTGTCCTTCACGATCCCGTAGCGCTTGAGGACGGCGAAGAACGCGTTGGCGATGTCCTCGCAGACATTGCCGGGCCTGGCCGCCGCGAGGCCCTCCTCCATGCCCTCCAGCACGGCCTTCTCGGCGTCGAGAAAGGCCTGCGTCGGCTTGCCCAGGAAGACGGTGCGCGAGAGCGGGCAGTGATAGCGCTTGTAGCATCCTGCGATCTCGAAGAACGTGCCCTCGCCCTTTCGCATCGGGCGGTCGTCCCAGGTGAGATGCGGCGCGGAGGCCTCCTCGCCCGAGGGCAGGAGCGGGACGATCGCCGGGTAGTCGCCGCCGTGGCCGTCGACGCCGCGAAGGCCCGCATCGTAGATTTCGGCGACGAGATCGCATTTGCGCAGGCCCGGCTCCACCGTCTCGACGATGCGCCTGTGCATCGCCTCGACGATACGGCCCGCCTTGCGCATGTAGTCGATCTCGGTCGCGCTCTTGACGGCGCGCTGCCAGTTCACGAGTGACAGCGCATCCTTGAATGTCGCATTCGGCAGGTGCCTCACCAGCGACAGATAAGCGGCGGCGGAGAAGTAGTAGTTGTCCATCTCGACCGCGATGACGCCCCTGCTCCAGCCGCGCGCCTCGATGATGCCGGACAGGAAGTCCATCGGGTGGCGTTCGGTCGACTGCACGTAGTGGTCGGGATAGCTGAGGATGTTGTCGTGCGAGAGATAGGCGGTGCGCTTCGCGCCGTTGGCGTCCTGGCCGCGGCCGAACCAGATCGGCTCGCCCTCCGGCGGCACGAGCACGCATTGATGCACGTAGAACGACCAGCCGTCGTAGCCCGTCAGCCAGTGCATGTTGGACGGGTCGGTGACGATCAGGAGATCGATCCCCGCCTGTTCCATCGCCCTGCGCGTCTTGGCGAGGCGCTCTGCATATTCCGCTCTGCTGAAATTGAGGTTGGGCGCGCTCACAGACGATCTCCGGTTGCTTTCTGGGTGTCGATGGATTGGCCCGCGCCCGCGTCACGGGCGCGGGCATGGGCGAGGGTGGCGATGGCGGTGTCCTGCACGCCGGTCCCCGTGAGGTCGCAGAGCGTGATGTCCTCCGGGCCTTCGCGGCCGGGGGCCTGCCCGGCGATGACTTGACCGAGTTCGGGGAACGAACGCGTCCCGTCGATCGCTCCGGCCCGGATGGCGTGATGCAACTCGCCGAGGCGGCGCGTCTGCGCCACGCTGTCGGCGACGTAGCGGACCCGGGTGAGGGCCGCGGGGTCGATCTCGTTCTTGTGCTCGGAATCGGACCCCATGGCGGTGACGTGCTGGCCGGGCCTGAGCCATTCGGCCTTCAGGATGGGCTGCTCCGCGGGGGTAGTGGTGACGACGATGTCGGCGGCCGCGCAGGCGCCCTGCGGGTCTCGGACCGCTTCCACGGCGATGCCGAGCGACGTGGCGAGATCGCGGGCCGCGGATTCCGCCTTGGCGAAATCCCGCGCCCAGATGCGCGCCCGCCTGATTGGCCGCACCAGGGTGAGCGCCTCCAGTTGCAGGCGGGCCTGGATGCCCGCGCCCAGGATCGCGGCTTCCTGCGAATCCGGCCGCGACAGGTGCTTGGCGGCGACCGCTCCGGCCGCGGCGGTGCGCACGTCGGTGAGATAGCCGTTGTCCAGGAGGAGGGCCTCGACGAGGCCGGTCCTCGTGCTGAACAGGATCATCAGGCCGTTGAGGCTCGGCAGGCCGATTTTCGGATTGTCGAAGAAGCCCGGGCTCACCTTGATGGCGAACCCGTCGAGGCCGGGCACATAGGCGGTTTTCACGTCCACCTCGCCGCGATGCTCGACGATGTCGAGGCGCAGGATCGGCGGCATCACGACGGGTTTGGTGGCGAGCGCCGCAAAGGCTTCCTCCACGCATGCCACCGCGCTCGCGTCGAGACGCACGATCTCGCGCAGATCGGGTTCGGTGAGAACGAGCATCCGGGTCATGGGGTGTATCCTCCCGGGGAGACGGCTTCGCCGGCGGCGGCGTTCACGATCGATCCGTGCAGCGCCTCGTCGATGTTGCGGCCCGAGACCACGACTACGGTCGGCCCCTTCACCTCGACCTTGCCCGCCAGGAGCGCCGCGATTCCGACCGCGCCCGCTCCCTCCACGATCTCGCCTTCCGCCGTGAAGGCGTGGCGGATGCCCCCGGCGATCTCCTCCTCCGACAGGAGCACGATCTCGTCGAGAAGATCCCGGCACATGGCGAAGGTGTAACGGTTCTCCAGGCCGATGCCGCCGCCGAGGGAATCCGCGAGGGTTTCCATCTCCTCGACGAGGACGGGTCGTCCGGCCCGCAGGCTCTCGTGCATGGCTGCGCCGCGTTCCATCGAGACGCCGATCACCCGCGCCCGCGGCAGCCTGCTCTTGACCGCCATGGCGGTTCCGGCGGCGAGCCCGCCGCCGGAGAGGGGCACCAGAACGAGTTCGGCATCGGGGCGGGCCTCGGCGATCTCCAGGCCGATCGTTCCCTGGCCTGCGATGACCTCCGCATGATCGAAGGGCGGCACCGCCGTCAGGCCCGCCTCGCGCACCAGGCGCTCGACCTCTTCCTGCGCGTCGTCCTGCGATCGGCCGACGATGCGCACCTCGGCGCCCAGCGCGCGCACCGCCTCGACCTTGTTGGCGGGAACGAGGGCCGACATGCAGATCACGGCCCGCACGCCCTCGGCTTTCGCCGCGTGGGCGAGGGCGCGGCCGTGATTGCCGGTCGATGCGGTCACGAGGCCGCGCTGCCGCGCCTCCTGACTCAAGGAAAGAACCGCATTCGTCGCGCCGCGAAGCTTGAAGCTGCCGGTCGCCTGATGGCTTTCGAGCTTGAGGAGGACCGGGGCGCCGGCGCGGGCGGAGAGGCTGGGAGAGGGCGCCAGCGGCGTGCGCCGGACGCGTCCGGCAATGCGGGCCTGAGCCTCGGCGATCCGGTCCGGTCCCACAGCGATCATGGCCGGGGACCTGCCGGTGCAGGAACGGCGAGGTTCGAGGCGGCGCCCACGTTTGCGTGTGTCGCATCGAATTGAACTGGTCCGAAGCCGGATTCTTTTGTGACGACTGCGTGCATCCATCACCTCTCGTCAGGACAAAGCGATGGTGTGGCGCACCAAGTTTCATGTCAATCTTTATATTGTCATGAAACAATGATGGAGGCAGATGCGGGCCGAGGACGGGAGCGGGAAGTGCATCGGCGGGTGCTCCGCGCGCAGGAAAGGCGCATCCGCGAGGATCCGTGCGCGGATCTATGGGCAATCCATCGGCAATCTATGCGATGGTCCCCGCGTCGAAGACGGGCGGCAGCTGCTCGAAAGTTTCCGCGATCGCATGGAGCGCGCGCGCCAGGGTCGCGTGCGACAGGCGGCCGCCGATGCAGATGCGGATCCCGCCGGGACCGTCCAGGCCTGCCCTGAAAGGATCGGACGGGGTCGCCGCGATGTTCCTCTGGGCCAGCATGCGCACGAGACCGTCCTCGGTCCACCGGGGCGGCACCTTCAGCCAGGCGCAGAGGGACAGGGGATGCGCCTGCGCGACGTGCGCCCCGAGGGTGTCCGCCACCACGGCCTGGCGCGCCCGGACCTCCCGGCGCTGCAGATCGACCAGGCTCCGGGCGGTGCCGTCCTCCACCCAACGGGTCGCGATCTCGGCGGGCAGGTTCGTGGCGCTCCAGCTCGTCACCCGCATGATGCTCGCGACGCGGATCGCGTATTGCGGCGGCACCACGAGATAGCCGACGCGCAGACCCGTCAGCACCGACTTGGTGAAGCTCGTCACGAAGAAGCCGAGATCGGGCAGAAGCTCCGTGAAGGACGGGAGCGGCTCTTCCAGCAGCGGCTTGTAGACCTCGTCCTCCACCACATAGACCCCATGGCGGCGCGCCACTTCCGCGATGGCCCGCCGCCGCTCCGCTCCCATGACGTGGCTCGTGGGATTGCCGAGGGAGGGGACGAGCACCAGGGCCGTCACGCCGCCTGCGGCGCAGGCCTCCTCGAAGGCCTCGACCAGGATGCCCTCGCGGTCGGTCGGAAGGCCCCGCAGGGTGAAGCCCAGGACGTTGGAAAGGCCGATGATCCCATGGTCGGTCAGGCTCTCGGTGAGGACGATCTCGCCCGGACGGACGATGGCGGCGACCGCCAGGAACAGCCCGTGGGCCGCGCCGTTCGTGATCAGGACCCGGTCCATCGCCGCCCCGACCCCGAGCTCCCTCAGCCAGCCCTGGGCCGCAGCGCGGTGGCGCTCCAGCCCCGCGATCGGCCGGCACGGGCGCATGAAGGCGCTGTTGTCGCCCCGGGCGAGCTCTCCCATGACGGTGCGGGAGGCTTCCTCGTGCGCCTCCGTATAGACGGCCCGGATGATCGAGAGGTCCACGGTCTCGCCGGGGTCCCGGTCCAGCATGAAGCGGTCCGCCTTCTCCGTGACGCGGCTGCGCACGAAGGTGCCCCGGCCGACCTCGCCCCTGAGGTAGCCGGACCGCTCGGCCTCCTTGTAGCTGAGGCTCACCGTCTGCACCGAAACCCCAAGCCGGCGCGCAAGGTCGCGATGGGTGGGCATGCGGGCATGCGCCGGCAGGATCTCAGCCTCGATGTCCGCGATGATCCGCTCGGTCAGGAGCTTGTGCTTGGTGATGCCCCTCCGTTTGATCAGTGTTGGATTCCAATCCGCGACGATAACGTCCTTGGACTGGATCCGGGCATCCCGATTGGCGGGAAGGCGAGGCAGCTCACGCATAGGATTGTCTCAACCGATTGTGATGGGGTAATCATTACATTGTGCTGGAGCTGCGGAATAGTCATGAAACTGGACAAAATCGATCTGAAAATCCTCGCCGCTCTCCAAAGAGACGGGCGTATGACCAAGCTTCGGCTGGCAGAAGCGGTTAATCTGTCTCCCACAGCGTGCTGGGAGCGCCTGAGCCGCCTCGAAAGGAGCGGTGTGATCACCGGGTACACCGCCCGTATCAACACCGATAAACTGGCGCGCCGGACCACCGTTCTGGTGGAAATCATGCTCAAGAGCCATCAGCAATCGGATTTCCAGCGCTTTGAGGCCGCAATCCTCGCAGAGCCTGCGATCGTCTCTTGCGACGCGACCGGCGGCGGTGTGGATTACATCCTCCGGATCGTCTCCGAAGACATCGATGCCTATCAGAGACTGATCGACAAGCTGCTGAGGCTGGATCTCGGGATCGAGCGATACTTTACATATGTTGTGACGAAGAATGTAAAATCCGCCGATCCGCTCCCGAGCTTGCTGCCGACCGAGGACCGATCGGCAACGCAGCCCATGTGAGGAGTGTTGCGGAGTCTATGGGTGACGCCATGCCCTCCGTGGTCCGACCGCAAGGCGGTAGGCGAGACGGGCTGCAATGCGCGCCGTCTGATCGTCCCGATCCAGGAGGGGATTGAGTTCCGCGATATCGGCGAGAGCAAGTTTCTCCGATGACACGATCTCGTCGACGAGGTCTTCGATGATCTCAAGAGCAACGCCGCGTGCCGCCGGTGCGGATACCCCAGGCGCCACTCCCGCCGGCAACACGTCGAGATCGATCGAGAGATAGATCTTGTCGACGCTTGCCATCCTCTTCTGGAGCATCTCCCGTATGTCCGCGAGAGCCGATGCGCGCATCTCCTCGTCGAGACGGTACTCGACGCCGAGGATGTCGGCGCGCTCGAACAGGGCTGACGTATTGGCAAGCTCACTGATGCCGAAGCAGAGATATCGGAATGCGGCGCCGCGCGCGGCGCACAGCTCCGCAATCTGCCGGAACGGTGTCCCTGAATTCGGTCGGGGCGCCCGCCGCAGGTCGAAATGAGCGTCGAAATTGACGATGAGTACATTGGTCGAGGCGAGCCGGTCGCCAAGATGCTTGGTCAAGCCGAGAAAGCTGCCATAGGCAATCTCATGCCCGCCGCCGAGGACCACAGGCCGAATGTCGCGCCCGAGGAGCGTTGCGATGTGCTCGGCAAGGCGATCCTGGGAGCCTTCCAGGTCGCCCTCCGTGCATGCGACATCACCGGCTTCGTAAAGGCTGACTGGCCGGTGGACAGGAAAGCGCTTCAGCATGTTCCGGATCGCGGCAGGGCCTCGGGCTGCACCCGGCCGGCCATGATTGCGCCGCACTCCCTCGTCGCTGGCGAAGCCGAGAATGGCTGAACCGCCCTGCGCTGCGAAATCCAATGGACGAAGGATATCCTTGATACGTGTCACCGAGCCGTCCTCTCCCTGATCGCCCGGAAGACCAGCTGGCTCTATTCCGCTTCTGTCGTTCACCATAGTGCGTGCGCCCGGTTAGCAGACCTCGATCTGGGTGGACCTTTCGGTAGCAGCTCCCGACTCCGGAGAGACGGCGTCTGTACGCTAACTGGTGCCATCGGAGGACACCTCCGGAAACTGCCCGCTCCCGGCCGGAGAGAAGCGCCCAATGAGGCGGTGGCGTTCGCCAGGATAAGAGATGCGAGCCTCCGTAAGGAAGACCCCGGCCTGCCAAGTCCGTCGCTCGAGTACGAGACAGGCCGAGCCTGTCGCAACCTGGAGCAGTTTATGCAGCTTGGCGTCTGCGTTGACTGCTCTGATCACATGCTCAGCATCGGTCCAGGGCACGCGGTTCAAGAGCCATGTTCCGGGAGGAGCCTCGACGAACTTTTCCACGCGCGCATCCGGGACCGCTACGAGATTGATAATGCGCTCCTCGTAGGCTTCCGGCTCGCCTTCCACCAGATGCATGGTGTCCACGCAGAGCACCTTCGCCTCGGCGGGCATGCCGATCCGCGCGGCCGTGGCCGCGTCGATCGGCTCGATAGAGCGGCGCAGGATCTGGTGGCGGTATGATTTGTTTGCCCGCTTCGCCTCGAGCGCAAAGTCCTGGATCTGGAGAACGGCCCGGTCGGCCTTAGGAGTCGCGACAACCGATCCTGCACGCCGCCGCCGCGTGATGAGACCCTGGACGGCTAGACCGGACAAGACCTTGCTGACCGTCATGCGCGAGCAGCCATACTCGGCCATCAATTCGTGCTCGTAGGGCAGGCGGTGCCCAGGCGGCCACTCGCCGGACATGATCTTGTCCTCGATGTCTCTCCGAATTCTCTGGTTCAGATGCACGGTGTTCCGCCCTTCGAGCTCGGTCATGTCCTGATTCGTGTCCAGCGACATTTCTGCGGGGTCTTTCCCAAGCATGGCTTCTGTACCGCCAATTCCTTCTCCCGCCTTGCGACTATTGTCTAATCGGATCTTCAATTAATGTATAGACAAGTCAAAATGGTCAATTTATGACTATACATATCACGAGCAACCAAGGCCGACCATGCTATTCGATACCGTCTGGTTGAATGCGCGCCTAGCGACCCTCGCAGAGGGACGCGAGGGCTTGGGGATCATCGAGGGGGGAGCGGTCGGCGCGAAGGACGGCCGGATCGCCTATGTCGGACCACAAGAGGCGCTGCCTTCGCCCTGGGACGCCGTGCGAACAATCGATTGCACCGGCCGCTGGATCACTCCCGGTCTGATCGACTGCCATACTCATCTGGTCTATGGCGGCAACCGGGCTCATGAGTTCGAAATGCGCTTGGCGGGCGCGAGTTATGAGGAAATCGCGCGTGCCGGAGGCGGCATCCTCTCGACGGTTCGGGCCACCCGTACCGCTACCGAGGAGGAGCTGATTGCTTTGGCCTTGCCGCGCCTCGACCATTTGCTCGCTGAAGGCGTCACCACGGTCGAAGTCAAGTCCGGTTACGGTCTCGACCTCGAGACGGAGCTTCGGATGCTTCGGGCCGCGCGGCGACTGGAGAGTGTCCGTCCTGTATCCGTCTCGACCACGTTCTTGGGCGCCCATGCTCTCCCGCCTGAGGCGGACGGCGACAAGGACAGGTTCATCGACCGCATTTGTGACGAGCTCCTGCCGACTGTCGCACGGGAGGGCTTGGCCGACGCGGTCGACGGCTTCTGCGAAGGGATAGCGTTCACGCCGGATCAGATTGAACGGATGTTTGTGGCCGCCAAGTCTGCCAATCTTCCAGTCAAGCTGCACGCGGATCAATTGTCCAATCTGCACGGGGCCAGACTTGCGGCCGAGCACGGCGCCCTGTCGGCGGATCATCTCGAATACACTGATGAAGAGGGCGCCGCCGCCATGGCCCGCTCGGGAACCGTGGCCGTTCTCCTTCCCGGTGCGTTCTACATGCTTCGCGAGAAGCAGATGCCACCTGTGGAGCTGTTTCGGGCTCACGGCACCCGGATGGCACTGGCGACCGACTGCAACCCTGGAACGTCGCCGCTGACTTCGTTGCTGCTGACGATGAACATGGGCGCGACCCTGTTCAGGCTCACCGTCGACGAATGCATCGCAGCCGTGACGCGCGAAGCGGCGCGGGCGCTCGGCCGCTTGCAGGACATCGGCACGCTCGAGCCCGGCAAGTGGTGCGATCTTGCGGTCTGGGACATCGAACGTCCCGCCGAGCTCGTCTACCGGATCGGCTTCAACCCGTTGCACTCCCGCGTCTGGAGAGGACAATGAACCAGATCGTGACGCTCAATCCCGGCACCGCCACTCTGGCGCAGTGGCGCGACATCTATTTCGGCGCCGCCATCGCGCTTCAGAAGGGATGGGATGTCAAAGTGGCGCAAGGGGCCGCCGCCGTCGACGCGATCATTGCCAAGGGTGAGAGCGTCTATGGCATCAATACGGGCTTCGGAAAGCTGGCGAATGTCCGCATCAGCGATGCCGACCTGATCGTGCTTCAGCGCAACATCGTGATTTCTCACGCTGCTGGAGTGGGCGAACCTCTTCCGGCTCCGGTGGTGCGCCTGATGATGGCCCTGAAGCTGGCAAGCCTGGCACAGGGAGCCTCGGGGGTGCGTTGCTCCACAGTGGAGCATCTCGCCCATTGCCTCAAGTCTGGCCTCGTTCCTGTGATCCCTGCGCAAGGCTCCGTCGGCGCCTCGGGCGATCTCGCTCCTCTCGCGCATATGACCGCTGCCATGATGGGCTTCGGAGCGTTTTTCTTCGGCGGGGTGCAGGTGCCGGCTCATGAAGCGCTCGAACGCGTGGGCCTGGCACCTCTCGAACTCGGACCTAAGGAAGGTCTCGCGCTTCTCAACGGAACGCAGACATCGACGGCTCTGGCCTTGGCGGGGCTGTTCCATGCCGAGCGCCTTCTGCAGGCCGGGCTTGTCACTGGCGCCCTCGCCACGGATGCCGCACGGGGATCGGACAAGCCCTTCGATCCACGAATCCAGGCCGTCCGTGGCCATCGTGGGCAGATCGAAGTTGCCGCCGCCCTGCTTGAGCTCATGACAGCGAGCGAGATCAGGGCTTCTCACCTCACCAATGACGACCGCGTGCAGGATCCTTACTGCCTGCGCTGTCAGCCTCAGGTGATGGGTGCCTGCCTCGACCTTCTTCGTCAGGCGGGAGCGACGCTCGCGATCGAGGCCAACGGTGTCTCCGACAATCCGCTGGTTTTCCCAGAAACGGGCGAGGTCGTGTCCGGCGGCAATTTCCATGCTGAGCCCGTCGCGTTCGCCGCCGACATGATCGCCATGGCTCTGTGCGAGATCGGCTCGCTCGCCGAGCGCCGCATCGCGATGCTGGTCGATCCGGCTCTGTCGGGCCTGCCCGCTTTCCTCACTCCGGAGCCCGGCCTGAATTCCGGCTTCATGATTCCGCAGGTCACTGCAGCGGCGCTTGTGTCCGAGAACAAGCAACGGGCATTTCCGGCAAGCGTCGATTCCATACCGACATCGGCCAACCAGGAAGATCATGTCTCGATGGCAGCCCACGGTGCGCGACGGCTCCTGGTCATGTCCGAGAACACGGCGAATGTCATCGGCATCGAGTTGCTGGCCGCGGCCCAGGGCTGCGACTTCCACGCCCCACTCGCCTCGAGTCCGCGCCTGGAGTCAGCTCGCTCCGCGCTCCGGAACATCGTTCCGACCTTGGGCGACGATCGCTACATCGCTCCCGACATCGCATCGGCCACGGCGCTCGTGCGCTCGGGGGTGCTGGCGGAGGCTGTAGGCTGCGAGGTCCTGCCCTCCGTGACCGAGGCCGTTTAACCGGACCAGGACGACGCCGAATGGGAGCCGCCTACCTTCATTCGAAACCTGAAGGGCATTGCCCCGCCGATCCATGACGTAAGGACCAATTCATGACCCGTATCGACAACTCCCGCGTGATCCGCGCTGCTCACGGCACCGAACTGTCGGCCAAGAGCTGGCTAACGGAAGCGCCTCTGCGCATGCTCATGAACAATCTTGATCCAGACGTCGCAGAGAAGCCGGGCGAGCTCGTTGTGTACGGCGGCATCGGCCGCGCGGCGCGAGACTGGAACAGCTTCGATCGTATCGTGGCGGCTCTGAAGAACCTTGAAACCGACGAGACGCTTCTCGTGCAGTCCGGGAAGCCCGTCGGGGTCTTTCGCACGCATGCGGATGCTCCGCGGGTTCTGATCGCCAATTCCAACCTCGTGCCGCACTGGGCTACCTGGGAGCATTTCAACGAACTCGACCGCAAGGGCCTCATGATGTACGGCCAAATGACGGCCGGCTCCTGGATCTATATCGGCAGCCAGGGGATCGTGCAGGGCACCTACGAGACCTTCGTGGAGATGGGCCGCCAGCATTACAACGGCGATTTGTCGGGCCGTTGGATCCTCACCGCAGGCCTCGGCGGCATGGGCGGCGCGCAGCCGCTCGCCGCCACCATGGCGGGTGCCTCGTGCCTTGCCATCGAGTGCCAGGCGAGCCGGATCGAGTTCCGCCTTCGTACGGGCTATGTGGACGTTCAGGCGAAGGACCTGGATGACGCCCTCGCGATCATCGACAGAGCTTGCAAGGAGAAGAAGGCGGTCTCCGTCGCTCTGCTGGGGAATGCCGCCGAGATCCTCCCCGAACTGGTCAGGCGCGGCGTTCGCCCCGACTGCGTCACCGACCAGACATCCGCGCATGATCCCGTCAACGGCTACCTACCCAAGGGCTGGAGCATCGGCGATTGGGAAGCCAAACGTGAGGCTGACCCCAAGGTGGTCGCGAAGGCGGCCAAACAGTCCATGGCCGAACACGTCCGTGCCATGCTCGCTTTCCATAAAATGGGCATCCCGACGGTCGATTACGGCAACAACATCCGTCAGATGGCCCTTGAGGAAGGGATCGCGGATGCCTTCGACTTCCCCGGCTTCGTCCCGGCCTATATCCGTCCGCTCTTCTGTCGTGGCATAGGCCCCTTCCGCTGGGCCGCCCTGTCGGGTGATCCGGAGGACATCTACAGGACTGACGCCAAGGTAAAGGAACTGCTGCCTGAGAACAAGCACCTGCATAACTGGCTCGACATGGCCAAGGAGCGGATCAAGTTCCAAGGCCTGCCCGCCCGCATCTGCTGGGTCGGCCTCGGCGACCGTCACCGCCTTGGCCTCGCCTTCAACGAGATGGTTGCAAAGGGTGAACTGAAGGCCCCCATCGTGATCGGTCGCGATCACCTCGATTCCGGCTCTGTCGCGAGCCCGAACCGTGAGACGGAGGCCATGAAGGACGGCTCGGATGCGGTGTCCGACTGGCCGCTGCTGAACGCGCTTCTCAACTGCGCCTCCGGCGCCACCTGGGTGTCGCTGCACCACGGCGGCGGCGTCGGCATGGGCTTCTCGCAGCACTCGGGCATGGTGATCGTCTGCGACGGCACACCTGAAGCCGCCAAGCGCGTCGAGCGCGTGCTGTGGAACGATCCTGCCACCGGCGTAATGCGCCACGCCGACGCCGGGTACGACATCGCTCTCGATTGCGCCAGGGAGCACGGCCTCGACCTGCCGGGGATTTTTGGCTGACGGCAGCAAGGCGGCCGCTTACGGCCGCCGATTCCTTTGATGTGGGAGGGAAAACGCATGACGGACATCACTTACAGCGAGCGTGGCTCGCGCAGCGGAGCACTTGCCAGGCTCTGCATCTACAGCCTGATCGGCATCTTCGTATTTTTCGTGCCTGTCACCATTGCCGGCAAATCCACTATACCGCTTGACCATGCTGCGACGGCGGTCTCGACCTATGCACGCCCGGCGGCAATCGCCTTCGTCTCTCTGCTGATCCTGTACGGCGCGATCGCTCCCTTCGTTCAGGGCACATGGCGCAAGGACACGGCGCAAGCCGTCTTCTCGATCCTGCGCGTGCTCGGTGTCGTCCTGACGGTCATGTATCTTTCAGGGTTCGGTCCAGCCGCGCTGTTTGCGCCTGACATGTTGCCCTTCCTCTTTGACAAGCTAGTCCTGTCGGTAGGCCTCATCGTGCCGATCGGCGCGCTTGCCCTCGGCTTCCTTGTCGGATACGGGCTGCTTGAGTTCACCGGCATCCTCGTCCAGCCGATCATGCGACCCGTGTGGCGCACACCCGGCTGGTCGGCTATCGATGCGGTCGCCTCCTTCGTCGGCAGCTATTCGCTGGCTCTGCTGATCACCGACCGGGTGTTCCGGGAGGGTAAATACAATGTCCGAGAGGCGGCGATCATCGCCACAGGTTTTTCGACCGTTTCCGCAACTTTCATGGTGATCGTCGCAAAGACGCTCGGGCTGATGAATGCCTGGAATCTTTACTTCTGGACGACCCTGGTGATCACCTTTGCCGTCTCGGCGATCACTGCCCGGCTGTGGCCGCTCGCAGGACTCGATCACAGCAGGGAGCACGAACAGCCCCTGCCCGCGGGGAAAGGCCGGTTGCAGGCCGCAGTCGCGGCGGGCATCGACCAGGCCAGTGCGGCAAAGAGCCTTCCCGAAACACTGCGCGAAAACTTGGTCGATGGACTGCGCATGGCGGCCATGATCCTGCCCAGCATCATGGCGGTCGGCCTCCTCGGATTGCTCGCCGCGAAATACACTCCGCTCTTCGACGTCCTCGGCCTGCTTCTCTATCCGTTTACCTGGATCGCGCAGTTCGCCGAGCCCATGGCAGTCGCAAAGGCGATGGCTTCAGGACTTGCCGAAATGTTCCTGCCGGCGATCCTCCTGAAGGAGGGCGAGATTGCGGCGCGCTTCACTGCTGCCATTGTCTCGGTAAGCCAGGTGCTGTTCCTTTCGGCGTCGATCCCCTGCGTGCTTGCGACCTCGATTCCGCTCAGATTCCGCGATCTCCTGGTCATCTGGTATATTCGCACGGCCCTGAGCATCCTGCTCACGGCACCAGTAGCCTGGCTCGCTGTCCACATGGGCTGGATAGGGTAGCGCCGGTTCGTAGCCTGATTTCCAGCCCCGCCTGTAAGGCGGGGCTGGACGATCTCGGCGGGCGGGCGCCCGCAACGTCCCGCGAGGTCATGCACCGAGAATGCGCGCTCAGGCTGACGGCAGGATCAAGCCGTGATTCTGTCGAGCAGGTCGCGCATGAAAGCCTCGCCCTTGGCCACTTCGCTCAGCTCGATGTACTCGTCAGGCTTGTGCGCCTGGTCGATGTTACCGGGTCCGCAGACCACGGCTGGGATGCTCCCCGATTTCTGGAATAGGCTCGCCTCCGTGGCGAAGGCGACCTTGGACTGGCCGTTCTGACCGGCGAGCGCCTTGGCGATCGTCACCACTTCATCCTCCGGAGCGACGTCGAGGCCCGGGGTCGAGGACAGCTCCCGCCAGGAGAAGCCCGCATTTGGCGCCACGGCCTTCATCTGCGGCTCCAGCACATCGTGGGCGAAGCGCTTTACCTCAGCGAGCAGGGCGTCGGGATTCTGCTCGGGAAGATAGCGGAACTCGAAGTCGAACTCGCATTCCGAGGGCACGATGTTGAGCACCGTGCCGCCGCGGATCACGCCTGTATGAATGGTAGTGTGGGGAATATCGAAGCCCTCATCGAAAGGCCCCTCCGCCGCAATGCGCCGTGCCATACCGCGCAAGTAGGCAACCACTTCCGCCGCGTACTCGACCGCATTGACACCCCGCGGCGCGAGCGAGGAGTGGCAGGACTTCCCTTCCACACGGCAGCGGGTCGCGAGCTTGCCCTTGTGCGCGCAGATGACCTGCATCTCGGTCGGTTCGCCGATGATCGCCATGCGCGGGCGTATTGGCAGGGTGTTCAGATACGCAATGAGCGGACGGACCCCGAGGCAGCCGATTTCCTCGTCGTAGGAGAAGGCATAGTGAATCGGAATCTTCAGATCCGACTTCGCGAACGCGGGGGCGAAAGCGAGCGCGATGGCTACGAAGCTCTTCATGTCGGCTGTGCCGCGGCCGTAGAGCCGGTCGCCGCGCCTGCTGAGGGTGAACGGATCGCTCGTCCAATCCTGGCCGTCGACCGGCACCGTATCCGTATGCCCAGAGAGCAGGATGCCACCGCGATCCTGCGGCCCGACAGTCGCATAGAGGCTGGCTTTTCGGCCGGTCTCGTCGAGGATCAGCGTGCTCTCGATCCCCAGGCCTGCGAGATAGTCGCGGATATAACCGATCAGCTCCAAGTTGGAGTTGCGGCTCGTGGTGTCGAAGCGGACCAGATCACGGATGAGATCGAGGCTGACGAGGTCGTCAGTAGGCATCATGTCTCCAGTTTTCAAACGTGCGAGCGTCTGCTCATTGCATATCGTTCAGATGGCAGGCGGAAAGCCGTCCGGGCGCGATCTCGCGCAGCGACGGGCGCTCGCTCCTGCAACGGGGCAGAGCGAGCGGGCAGCGCGGATGGAAAGCACAGCCTGCAGGCGGATCAAGAGGCGAGGGGATCTCGCCCCTGATCGGCGCGAAGGTGCGCTTGCGGGTATCGACCCGGGGCGCTTCGTCGAGAAGGGCGCGGCTGTAGGGATGGTTCGGCTTCGTGAACAGCTCCGCGCTCGGAGCCACCTCGACGACGCGCCCGAGATACATGATGACGGTGCGGTCGGCGATGTGTTCGACGACACCGAGATCATGGCTGATGAAGAGATAGGTCAGGCCCAGATCCCGGCGCAGCTCCATGAACAGGTTGATGATCTGGGCTTGGATCGAGACGTCGAGGGCCGCCACGGATTCGTCGCAGACGAGAAAATCTGGCTGCACCGCCAGAGCCCGCGCGATTCCGATGCGCTGGCGCTGGCCTCCGGAGAACTGGTGCGGGAAGCGAGCCGCATAGGCAGGATCGAGGCCCACCTTGCGCATGATCGAGGCGACGTAGTCCGCCTGCTCATTGCGGGAGACGATGCCGTGCACGCGCGGCGCCTCACCGATGATCTCGGACACCCTCAGCCGCGGGTTGAGCGAGGCCATCGGGTCCTGGAAGACCATCTGGATCTTCAGCGTGGCCTGCCGAGCCTCGTCGTGCGGCAGCGCCGCCATGGGCCTGCCGCGATAGATGAGCTCGCCGGAGCTCGGCGGAATGATGCCCGCAACCATGCGACCAAGGGTCGTCTTGCCGCAGCCGGATTCTCCCACCAGCCCGACAACCTCGCCGGGGGCGATGGCCAGGCTCACGTCATCGACCGCGCGAACGTCGAATTCCTGCACCTTGGCGCCGAGCCGTTTCGCCAGACGCTCGGCGAAATCGAGCTTGGTGGTGAAGCGCTTGGTCAGGTGGGAGAGTTCGAGCATTGGCGTCGCGCTGCCCGGCGCAGGAAGCGGCACGGCAGCGCGCGAGGAGGTGGTTGCAGTCATGCGACGGCCCCTTGCGGGTTGAAGCAGCGCCAGCCATGCGCTTCGTCCGACAAGGGCGGCAGGGCAAAGCAGGCATCGGTGGCGCGCGGGCAGCGCGGCCGGAATGCGCAGCCTTCCGGCAGATTGAGCAGGGATGGGGTCATGCCCGGGATCTGGGCGAGCGGCTCGCCGCGCCTGTTGCGGCTCGGCACCGAGCCGAGGAGGCCATGGGTGTAAGGATGACGGGCGCCGTCAATGACTTCGACTGCGGATCCGATCTCGACGATGCGGCCGGCATACATCACGGCGATTCGGTCGGCGAGGCCTGACACCACCGCGAGATCGTGCGTGATCCAGACGAGCGCCGTGCCGGTTTCCCGGCACAATTTCTGCATCTCGAACAGGATCTGCGCCTGGATCGTCACGTCGAGCGCGGTGGTCGGCTCGTCGGCGATGATCACATCGGGCCGGTGCAGGAGCGCGATGGCGATGGCCACGCGCTGGCGCATGCCGCCGGAGAACTGATGCGGATAGGCGGCGAGCCGCTCGTCCGGCGACGGAATACCGACGCGGGCCAGGGCTTCGCGGGAGCGCTCGCGCGCCTCGCTGCGCGAGACCCTATCGTGGGCGAGCACGGTCTCGACCATCTGGGTCTCGACACTGAGCACCGGGTTCAGCGTCATCATCGGGTCCTGAAAGATCATGGCGATGCGGCTGCCGCGCAATTGCCGCAGGCGCTTCTCGGCTGCCGTCACCAGATCCTCTCCGTGATAGCGCACCGCGCCCCCGACGATGCGTCCAGGCGGATCGACGAGGCCCAGGACCGACATGCCTGTCACCGACTTGCCGGAGCCGGATTCACCCACGAGCCCGAGAATCTCGCCGCGGTGAAGGGTGAAGCTCACGCCGTCCACCGCCTTCGCGACACCGCCGCGGGTGAAGAAATAGGTCCGCAGATCCTCGACCTCGAGCACGGCTTCCTGTCGTGTCACGATCAACTCCTCAATGCTGCAGGCGCGGGTTGAGGACGTCGCGCATCTGGTCACCGACCAGGTTGATGCTGACGATGGTGACCAGCAGGGCGAGACCCGGAAACAGGCTGACCCAGAACTCGCCGCTGAGCATATAGTCGAAGCCTGAGGCGATCAGCATGCCGAGCGAGGGCTCCGTGACCGGCACGCCCACACCCAGGAACGAGAGCGTCGCCTCAAGGGTGATTGCATGGGCGACTTGCACGGTCGCAACGACGATCAGCGGCGGTAGGCAGTTCGGCAGGAGGTGGCGCAACACGATGCGCTGCCTCGGCAGCGCGAGGCACTGGGCGGCCTCCACGTATTCCTTGCGCCGCTCGACGAGCGCTGCGCTGCGCACGGTGCGGGCGTAATAGGCCCATTGTATGGCGGTGAGCGCGATGATCACCTTGTCGACACCCTTGCCGAGCACCGCCAGTAGGATCAGGGCGATGAGGATCGCCGGGAACGAAAGCTGGATATCAACCAGCCGCATGATCGCGGCATCGAGACTGCCGCCCGCATAGGCTGCGATCATGCCGACCATGAGCCCGATGGCGAGCGCCACCGTGGTGGACGAGAAGCCGACCAGGAGACTGGTGCGCAGCCCGTAGAGGATTGCGCTCAGCAGGTCGCGCCCCTGCTCGTCGGAGCCGAGCCAGAAGAGATTGCCGTCCATGTCGGCGCTGCCAGGGGACAGCATTCCGTTCATGATGTCGAGCTTGCTGAGATCGTAGGGATCCTGCGGGGCGATCCAGGGCGCGAACAGGGCTGAGGAGACGATCAGCACCAGCACAACGAGCCCGAGCACGGCCACGCGGCTGTCGAGGAACTCGACGACGAAGCGCTTGAGCGGCGTCTGGACCCGGGATGGTGCGGCGGTGGCGGGATTAACGGCGGTCATGCCTTGGCGCCTCCCAGGCGGATGCGCGGATCGAGCAGTGAATAAAGCAGGTCGACCACGAGGTTGATGACGATGAAGAGGAGCACAGTGACGAGCAGATAAGCCACCACCACGGGTCGGTCGAGCAGCAGGATGCTGTCGATCAGGAGCTTGCCCATGCCGGGCCAGGCGAAGACCGTTTCGGTCACGACCGAGAAGGCGATCACGGAGCCGAATTCGAGGCCAAGGACGGTGACGACCGGGATCATGATGTTCTTGAGGATATGGACGCCGACAATTCGGCGTGGCGCCAGCCCTTTGGCCCGGGCGAAGCGCACGTAGTCCTGCAGGGCGACCTCACGGGTGCCGGCACGTGCGAGGCGGATCACCAGGGATACCTTGAACAGAGCGAGGTTCAGGGCCGGCAGGATCATGTGCTTGAGGCCGTCGGCCGTCACGAAGCTGAAGGGAATCCCGAACACCTCCACCGTCTCGCCGCGGCCGCTCGCTGGCAGCCAGCCGAGGGAGACCGCAAAGGCCATGATCAGAAGCATGCCGACCCAGAAGGTCGGAAGGCTGAAGCCCAGGATCGAGCCGGCCATGATGATCTTGCCAGCCTTCGAATCGGGTCTGAGCCCGGCCCAGATGCCGAGCGGGATACCGATCGCCACGGCGATGATCATGGCAAGAAGCGCCAGCTCCAGCGTCGCCGGGAAGCGTTCAAGGACGAGCTGCACCGCCGGGACCCCGTGAACGAAGGAGGTGCCGAGGTCGCCGGAGAGCGCGTTCTTGGCGAAGGCCAGGAACTGCTCGTGCATGGGCAGGTCGAGCCCGAGGCGCGCGATGGCGGCGGCGCGCTCGGCCTCGTCGGCCTCAGGGCTGATCAGCACGTCGATGGGGTTGCCGATCGCGAAGATGCCAGTGAAGACCAGGACGGACATGATGGCGACCACGATCGCGCTTTGGGCAATGCGCCGGATCAGGAAAACCAGCATCTCGAATTCCACATGAGGGACAGGAATGGAGCGGGGGCGGCAGGCGCCGCCCCCAGCCGATGGTATTTCTACTTGGCCGAGCGGACGGCGTAGGCGAGAGTGTACTGGTCGGCGCGCGGTTCGTAGCTCAGACCCTTGCGCATCGCCCATGAGGTGACCTCGTAGTGCAGCGGCACCAGGGCGACGTCGTCGACCGCGACCTTCATCGCTTCGGCCAGGAGCTTCTCACGCTCCTTGTCGTCGACGGTGGCAAGGGCCTTCGTGATAAGATCGTCGAGTTTCGGGTTGGAATAGCCGGTGTAGTTCGTCGGCCCGAAGCCCTTTTCCTTGATGCGCGTTGCGACCAGCGACTTCAGGGGCGACGAGGCTTCGCCGGTAGCGGCGCTCCAGCCGCCAAGATAGACGCTGAACTCCCCCTTGTTGCGACGGGAGAAGAAGACGTTCACCGTCGCAGCGTCGACCTGGGTTTTGATGCCGATGCGGCTGTACATCTGAGCGACCGCCTGGGCGATCTTCTCGTCGTTGATGTAGCGGTCGTTCGGCGTGCCAATGGTGAGCTCGAAGCCATTGGGATAACCGGCCTCCGCGAGCAACTCCTTCGCCTTCTTGGCATCGTAGGAGAACTTCAGGTCCGGGTTGGTGCCGAACAGGCCGGGCGCCAGGAGCTGTGCTGCGGGCTCAGCGGTGTTGTTCATGATGCGCTTGACGATGGCCTCGCGGTCGATTGCCATGGACATCGCCTGACGGACGCGGATGTCGCGCAGCGGGTTCTTGCCGTCGGTGCCCTTGATCGTCGGCGTTTTCTCGGCTTGGTCGAGGGCGAGATAGATGATGCGGTTCGACAGGGTCTCGACGACCGAGACTTTGGGATCCTTGCGCAGCCGCTCGAGATCCTGCAGCGGGGGCTCGTCGACGAGATCGACGTCACCGGCAAGGAGTGCGGCGACGCGTGGGCCCTCGCTGGTGATCGGACGGAATGTCACTTTGTCCCATTCGGGCTTCGCGCCCCAGTAGTCGGGATTTCTGTCGAGCACGATCCGCTCGCCCTTGCGGTATTCCACGAGCTTGAACGGGCCGGTGCCGATGGCGAGGGTGCCGTCGTTGAAGGCTTGGGTCGAAGGCCAGGAATCGGCCTTGCAGCCGGCCTTGTCGAAGGTGACCTTCTCGCCGCCGGCGGCCTTCGCCGAGATGATGCCGAAGGTGGTGAGTTCGATGGGCAGCAGCGGGTAGGGCGCGGCTGTCCTGATGATGAGAGTATGGGGATCTGACACCTCGATAGAGTCGATGCCCTTCGTGTAGAGCGTGAACGAGGACGGGCTGTTGGCGACGTTCGGAATGCGACAGACCGTGTAAACGAAGTCCTGCGCGGTGAACTCGGTCCCGTCATGGAATTTCACACCCTTGCGGAGCTTGAACTCCCAGGTTCTGTCATCAATCGTCCTCCAGGATTCCGCGAGAGCCGGGATCAGGCGCTGCTTCGCATCCTGATCCAGCAGAGATTCGAAGATGTGCCGGCGAACGGTGTTGTTCGGCGTGAGGTTATGATAATGCGGATCGAGTGCGCTCGGCTCGGCGGCGGTACCGATGCGCAGTTCGGCGGCCGAGGCTTGGCCTCCAAGAAGCACGGCGGCGAGAATGCCGGCAAGGACGGATAGCTGCTGTTTCATGACCTCTCTCTGGTATATGTCTCAAAGCGCAACACCGACAGCTTTGTTATGAAATTTCGGTATCGTCTATCGCATAGCGATATGAGTGTAGCGCAGCGCGATTATCACATCTATAAAGGTCAAGCTTGTCAAGCGATCGAGAGAAGCAGTGTCCTGCTTGGCATTGTTGGAGGAGAATTGTCTTGACGTCGCGCAGGCGCGCTGGAGCGCCAGATCCGGATGAGAAAATTGTTGCTCCCTCAGAGGATTCCCAGGTTTCTCCCTTGCGGGAGGATCCGCAGTTCATCGCCTCGCTTGCAAAGGGCTTGAGTGTGCTGAAGGC
Source organism: Microvirga makkahensis (assembly GCF_009830105.1). GTDB lineage: Bacteria > Pseudomonadota > Alphaproteobacteria > Rhizobiales > Beijerinckiaceae > Microvirga > Microvirga makkahensis. The sequence goes on along the minus strand of NZ_WURB01000013.1, from coordinate 59,505 downwards.
TTTCGACGGCGAGTGGGATGCTCTGGGTTTACGCGAAATTGCGGTGCGATCAGGCATCAGCATGGGCGCAGCTCAGCGGATTACGCACACGCTGGTTCATCTCGGCTATCTCCGAAAGGATGAAAAGACGCGCCGCTACCGACTTCGCGCACGCATGCTCGACTTCGCGTATCATTATCTCCATGCAAGCCCGCTTTACGAGGTCGCTATCCCGTTCGTGGCATCGGCGCGCGATGAGTGCAGGGAGACTGTGAACGTCGCCGAACTAGATGGCCCGGAAGTAGTCGCGGTCATTCGCATGCCCAGTCAGCGGTACATGAATCCCACCTCGACCATCGGGCGTCGGCTGCCGGCATTCTGCACGGCCGGCGGACGGGCGCAACTCGCGTGGCTATCCCCGAAGGAAGTCGCCGACATCCTCGACTGCACCGAATTCCAGGCGCGCACACCACACACGATCATCGGCCGAGGTGAGGTGGAGCAATGCCTCACGGCGGCGCGTCGCGATGGTTTCGCGCTTGTCTGCGAGGAGGTCAATCTCGGTGAGATTGCGCTCGCAGCACCAATTCTCGACGGCAGCGGACGTCCTCTGGCAGCCGTTGGTATCTCGACATCTACCGCCGACTGGACCGTTGAGGGCGCACGAGAGCGTCTCGCACCGGTTGTCATGCAGGCAGCACGCCTGATCTCCCGCTCGTTGCGGGGATGGAAGCCGTTCTGAGGCACTCCCGCGGGTGCAGCCGCTGCAAAGTCCTCGCCGTACCGGGCCCGCGTGAACGATGCTGTCAGGGCTGATGGCTGCCGTTCGCCTGACGCGGATCGCTTGCGCCGGGACTCTTCTCGAAGCGGCATTCGGAAGTAAAGTTCCCCGCAGGAACAGAGCATCGCCCAAGCGGGGTTGATTCTCTCGCAGTATCGTACATTCATCGGTCAGATGCAGGCTTCATCTGCTGGTTGGGGGGCTATGTCTTATGACACCTTCTTCCAATTGGGGATGGGCTCAGTTTTACTGAATGCCCCCAAACGGAAGATGCTCTTGCCGTGCGCGCCGCTGTTGCGTGCGCTGAGACAATCGACGTAGCGATGCAAAGCCGTAACCTTGGCTTTGACGGATTGGCCGTCGCCGCTGTATCCCGTGCAGAGAAGAGGAGTCGGGGCAACAGCGCTAAAGCGCTGATGTAAGGCGCGTCCGCCCTCCCGGCAAGAATCCATAGACATACACCTTCCGAAAGTGTCGCTCGGGGAGCTGAGACACTTGAAGAAGGCGCATATCTGTTTCTAGCGCCGGAGCGACCGGGCGGGCCGCCTGAACAAACTCGGGCGACAAGCATCTGTCCATGCCTGATCAACCATGCAAGCCCTGTCCATCACAGACCCAGCGGGAAACGCGTCGTCAACGGGAACCACGCACTGATGCCTCAAACGCCTTACTATCTCATCGACAAGGCCGCTCTGCTTCGAAGCATGCAAATCATACAGCATGTGCGCGATCATTCTGGCGCGAAGATACTGCTCGCCCTGAAATGTTTCGCCACATGGTCGGTCTTCGATCTCATGTGTGAGTACATGGATGGTACGACGTCCTCGTCGCTCTTCGAGGTGAAGCTGGGTCACGACAAGTTCGGCGGGGAGACACACGCCTATAGCGTTGCCTATGCCGATCATGAGGTCGACGACGTCATCGCCAACGCGGACAAGATCATTTTCAACTCAGTCGGTCAGTTCGAGCGCTTCGCGGATAAAACCGCTGCATTGAGCCGCGGCCTCCGTCTCAACCTGCGGGTCAGCGCATCAGGTTTCGACCTTGCTGATCCAGCCCGCCCCTACAGCCGTATCCTACACCGCCGGCGTGCCAGCCGCCGCAGCAGCGGTCCTGATCGCAGGCGGCGATTGGGATGCCGGCAGAATGGCCAATGTCGAGGAACTTCCGCCGAAACTGTTCCTCCGCCTGTTGGGCCAAATGGGACTGCCGACGCTGATCAGGATCGGTGATGTAGACGAGGAACTTGTCTTTGCGGAGGAGAAGAGGCAGCCGGCAAAGGCGGCGTAAACCACATGCACGGTCCTGTGCGGACCCGGCAGGGAGTGCCGTGCTCCGGCATTCCCTGCCGGCAGATTCGTTCCTGATAAGTGAGACCTGTACCCACCACCGACGGAGGCCAGCTACCTCGGCGTCATGTCTGCAAAGCTGCCGGAGGGTATTGGGCTGTGTGGATTGTGACCGCGGGGCTTCCAGGTTTGAGGAAGGAATATGCGCGTTCCGTCTGTCGCGCGGGGCGTGCTGCGGCTGCATAGCAAGAACCCCCAGCCGCGAGTAGCGTGCAGGAGTTTTGTTGTGGTTGCAGGGATCCAGGACCATCGACGACAAGGGTTGCGAGGAATTCCATTTCAGTTCAGACGTTACTTGGCCACATTGCGGCAGTAGATGAGTAACTTTATGAACAGCCGCAGGAAACGTAGGATGTGTATGGCGCGCTGAGGCTAGAAAGGTCTGGTTTTGCACAGTGAACAGACCTTTCTCGGATATTCCTGCACTTCCCCACGTGCCTCTAAGCCGCCTTGAGTTGTTTCCGAGGCGGCTTAATTTGCCTTCTGCTACAGCTTCACAAGCCCCGTCATGTGCAATTCGCGGCGAGTTCTCGCGCGCACACATGAGGAGCCGTATTTCTGCACAGCGCCGTTTTGCACCGTTAAATGGCCCTCAGATGACTTCTTCGAGCTGCCGGACGCCCCTGATTGAACAATCGGGCTAGGGTTCAGACTCAGTCGGCGCTCACTGTGGGGCGCTTGTGGCTAAGAATGTTGATCAAGCGCCGGAATGGATCACGGACATAGAAGCGCCTTACTCCCCATGGTTCGTCTTTCGGACCATATTCGACAACGAGACCCGCCACTTCGACGCGGTGTAGCACCTCTTCGAGATTGTCGACTTCCACAGAGAGATCAGGAACGGGAGTTCCCGAGCCTCCCTCGCTGGCTATGCTGATCTGTGGCCGACCCTCTACAGACGGCGCGGCAAACGTGACAATCCAGCCATGGTCCATCGCAACTTCTAGGCCCAATATGTCGCTGTAGAACGTGCGAGCAGCATCAGGGTGAGTTGCGGCGATATTCGCGATAATCCGTTTGACGGCCATCCTTCACTCCTCAGCTTGAGTAGAATAACGGTTCAAAGCCAAAAGGCTACAGCGGCGGCAAGGCTCACGGCTGAGAGGAAGTTGCGGGCGAGCTTATCGTGGCGGGTGGCGATCCGGCGGAAGTCTTTGAGGCGGCAGAACATGGCCTCGACGCGCCAGGGGTTCTTGTAACGACGTTCGTCATACTGGATCGGGCGCTTACGGTTACGTTTGCCGGGGATCACGGGCATCGTGCCCTGTTCGCGCAGTGTGGCCCTGATGCAGTTGGAGTCGTAGCCACGATCGGCGACCACCCGCTTCATTCCGGCCGTATGGCTGATTAGCAGGTCCACGCCCATCACGTCGGATGTGTTGCCGGGCCGTAGTTGGCAGGACAATCCGCCCCGCGGCCGCCGCATTTGAGCATGTGGATGATCCCGGAGACCATGCGCCGGTCATCGACCCGATGCGCTCCAGGCTAGCTCTTCGGTAAGTGTAACTGAATTACTATACATGCTCCATCCGACAGCCAGAACAACGAACGCGACATCTCCGAGGGCTTCCTTCAGCGAAAACTCCCTGAATCATTGTGCCCCATGAATTTCAAGGGCCTGATTGGGTTTGAACCCTAGAACCTCCTTTTCAATTCGTGCGGCTTCGCAACCGTTTGGGCATCATCGGAGTTTTCACCATCACCAAACGGACAGGAACCATGAAAAAGCTAGGCTTGAGTACCGTTATAGCTTCCGGCCTTATTGTCGCCGGGCCCGTGCTGGCATCCCCTTGTGGTGATGCTATCCGCGCACTGGAGCCTCGTGTCGACGAGGCCGTCTCGAAAAGCGCAGCCCTGTCCTCCGGCGGGCAGGCCGTTGCTGCCTCCCGCGAATCTCAAGCCATGCAGGCCGACAAGCAGTCCACCCCGCCTGGCTCATCGGTGCAGAAGCTTCCGGAACATGACGTCGGGGCGACCGCTGCGGCGACCCCGCTGGCCGGGGGCGATAATGCTATGAGAGCACGGGCGGCTCTCAGTCGGGCACAGGCTCTCAATCGCGAGGGCGATGCCTCGGGCTGCTCCGCTGCTGTGGAGGAGGCCCGGCGCGAACTCGGGCCGACTCAGTAGGGTCGTCGAACGTCCGGCTTGCCCTATTTTGCTCCTTCGAGACCCTCTCCGCAGGGCAAGTCACTGGGCACGATCAGCGGTGCTGAAAGCGACTTGTACGCTAGGTTGTTAGACCGATTGCAGCCTAGGGCGGTCAGTGCGTCATCGTATCGATACGTTTTGAATGGTGACAGAGGAGAAGACCATGGCGACACTGGTCGTAAACGGCGCCGACAGGTCATTCGACGGCGACGAGAACATGCCGCTCCTGTGGTATTTGCGTGATGAACTGGGTCTGACCGGCACGAAGTTTGGCTGCGGTGTTGCCCAGTGCGGAGCCTGTACCGTGCATCTCGACGGCACCGCAGTTCGGGCTTGCGTAACTCCTATGGCAGCCGCCTTGGGAACGGCGGTGACGACGATCGAAGGCTTGTCACCGGACGGCAACCATCCCGTCCAGGTCGCTTGGAGAGACCTCAACGTGTCGCAGTGCGGCTACTGCCAGCCTGGCCAGATCATGCAGGCCGCGTCACTCCTCAAGGACAACCCGAATCCGAGCGACGAGGACATCGACAGCATGATGAGCGGCAACATCTGCCGGTGCGGAACCTATCCGCGCATTCGTGCTGCCATCAAGCAAGCCAGCAATGGAGGTCGTCGATGACAGACCACGATGAACTCGAATTGGCGGTCGCGAACGTCAGCCGGCGTGGGTTCCTAGCCGGAATTGCTGCTGGATCGCTGGTGCTCGCCATCGGTTGGCCGTCCGATGCCAGTGCGCAGGAGAAGAAGTTCGGTGCGGACGGCATGCCGAATGGGTGGCGTGACGATCCGAGGATCTTTGTCTCGATCAGTCCGGATGGCCTTGTAACCGTCACTTGCCATCGTCAGGAGATGGGCCAGGGGGTTCGTACCTCGATCGCGATGGTAGTAGCGGACGAACTGGACGCCGATTGGTCCAAGGTCCGGGTGGCACAAGCGCAGGGCGACGAGCCCCGATACGGCAACCAGGACACGGACGGCTCGCGCTCGCTCCGCCACTTCTTCATGCCAATGCGGCGTGCCGGGGCTGCAGCCCGCACGATGCTTGAGCAGGCGGCGGCTGCGCAATGGGGTGTTCCGGTCCAGGAAGTCCGCGCGCGGGAGCATGTGGTGCTGCACGAACGAACCGGTCGGAGGCTCGATTACGGCGCGCTCGCCACCGCCGCCGCATCTCAGCCGGTCCCGGCACGCGAGATGCTCAAGCTGAAGGACCCGTCTGCCTTCCGTTATATCGGCAAGGACCGGATCGGCTTGATCGACAATCAGGACATCACGACCGGCAAGGCTGTGTACGGGATCGATGCGCGAGCCGACGGCATGCTCTACGCGGTCGTCGCCCGTCCCCCTGTCTTCGGCGGACGCGTCAGGAGCGTCGACGATGCCGAGACGTTGCAGGTCCCGGGCGTTGTCAAGGTCGTACAGATCGCGCCGCCCGAGATTCCATCCGAGTTCCAGCCGTTGGGCGGGGTTGCGGTTGTTGCACGCAACACCTGGGCTGCCATGCAGGGGCGTGACAAGTTGAAGATCGTCTGGGACGACGGTCCGCATGCGAGCTATAGTTCGGACACCTACCGCGCCGAGCTGGAGGCCGCGGCACGCAAACCAGCCAAGGTGGTCCGCAGGCAGGGCGATGTCGACGCCGCCATGGCCAGAGCGTCGAAGCGGGTTGAGGCCGAGTACTACATCCCCCATCTGGCACAGTCGCCGATGGAGCCGCCGGCCGCGCTCGTCCAGATCAAGGACGGCAAGTGCGAGGCGTGGGCCTGCGTTCAAGCTCCTCAAGCCACCCGCACCCGCCTGGCGGAGCGTCTCGGAATTCCCGAGGAGAACGTTACCGTCAACGTCACGCTGCTGGGAGGCGGCTTCGGTCGCAAGTCCAAGCCGGATTTCGTTCTCGAAGCCGGCCTGATCAGTCAGGCCATGGGCGGTGCTCCCGTGAAGGTGACCTGGACCCGGGAGGATGATCTGCACCATGGCTACTATCACACGGTCTCTGTCGAGAGGCTTGAGGCCGGTCTCGACGAACGCGGAATGCCGGTCGCTTGGCTGCATCGCAGTGCAGCACCAACGATCGGCTCTATCTTCGCTCCCGATCCCAAACACGAACTGCCCTTTGAGCTCGGCATGGGGCTGGTGAATGCGCCATTGGCGGTGCCGAACGTGCGCATGGAGAATCCCGAGGCGACGGCGCATACCCGGATCGGTTGGTTCCGGTCGGTCTCCAACGTTCCGCATGCGTTCGCGATTCAGTCATTCGTCGCCGAGTTGGCGCATGCTGCCGGACGCGATCCGAAGGACTACCTTCTCGACCTGATTGGCCCCGCCCGCATCATCGACCCGACGGACATTGGTGACGCCTGGAACTATGGCGAGGATCCAAAACTCTATCCGATCGATACAGGTCGTCTGAGGCAGGTCGTCGAGACGGCCGCTGCCGGCATCGGCTGGGGACGGAGCCTGCCGCAGGGCCACGGGCTCGGCATTGCAGGCCACTACAGCTTCGTGAGCTACGTGGCCGTTGCGGCTGAGGTGCAAGTCGACGGAGACAGGCTCGTCATCCCGCGGATCAATATCGCGATCGACTGCGGCCCCCAGGTCAATCCCGACCGCATCCGCTCCCAGATGGAGGGCGCAGTGATCATGGGAGCAGGGCTTGCAACGAGTTCGGAGATCTCGTTCAGGAATGGCCGGGTCGAGCAGAACAACTTCGACAGCTACGAGGTTACGCGGATTGATACGGCGCCGCGCGAGATTCATGTGCATCTCGTCGCATCGCATAGCTACGGACAACCGCTTGGCGGCGTAGGCGAGCCGGGTGTGCCGCCCGTTGCGCCAGCCCTCGCCAATGCGGTCTTCGCCGCGACAGGCAAGCGGATCCGACGCCTGCCAATCCGGGATCAGTTCCTGGCCTGAGCGATGTCGCACGAGTGCATCGGATCATGCCGGTGCACTCGACATCCGCCCCTTGCAGGCTGACGGCAGAAAGCCCCCCTTGGAGAAATCACTATCCTGGCCGACGATAGCTGTGTCAGCGCACTAGGGTGTCCTCGACGCAATGAGCAGCGAACCCATGTTCCATCAGGCATTCCTGCACGAAGATCCCGAGGCGGCGAACCGGTCCATGCTCCTTGAGGCTTGGGAGAGCCACGACGATGTCCTCGCGGTCCAGTTCGGCTGCCCCTATCGTGATGCTTGGCACCAGGCCCTTCCGAAACTTCTCAGCCAGCCGCGCGACGTCTCGATCTGGGAGCCCTTACGTGCGGACATTCGGCGGACCTGAACGGAAACCAAGCTCCGCCGAATTCGGGAAAGCGGGCGTCTGGTACGTGGTGCCAAGCGGACGTCTCACACGTTGGCTCTTGGTCTCAGGCCAGTCCTTCGAGGCTTTGGTTGGTCCAGTGAAGGAAGAATTCGATCAGAGTTGCCGGAAGTTGATGCGCTTCAGGATCGGAACGAGCTGACTACGCGCATGACGGCGGTGGGCACGGGCGGCTTCTCCGGCGGCTGCGACATCGCCGGACCGAATAGCGTCGACGATTGCTTGGTGCTCGGTGGCCGAATTGATAGGCGCTGGGCGAAGGTGAAGCGTCAGCCGCCGGGCCCGGTGCGATTGGCCGGCCACTGTCGCGATCATTCGCTTGATGCGGCTATTGCCGCAACCGGCAACGAGCATGTCATGGAAGCGCTCGTCCGCCACACGCCATGCATCGAGGTCGTCGGTCCGCAGGGCCGACGCCATCGCGTCGGTACTCGCCTGCAATTCGGCGAGGGTGGAGGACAGGGCACGGTCGGCTTCTGCTGCTAGCAGTTCGGCCGCAGCACCTTCGAGAGCGATCAGAACGTCGTAGATCTCCAGGAGATCGGCTGGGGTCAGCGCCCGGACGAGAATGCCCTTGCGCGGCAGGATCTGGACGAAGCCCTCCTCCTGTAACCGCGCCATTGCCTCATGGACCGGCGTACGGCTCATGCCGAGCTGCGTTGCAATCTCGTTCTCGGCGGCTTGAAAGCCGGCCGGCAGGTCATTTGAGAGGATGGCGTTCCGCAGGTAACGGTAGGCCGCCTCGACACGCCCCTCGGAGGCCTGCTCCGATTCGGGGCTGCCGGACGGCATGCGACCCTCCGCTGCTGCCCGGGCGACCTTGCCCGTCTGCGTTGCCACCTGCCGCTTCGTCGCTGCCCCCTTGCGTCCGCTCATGTTGCATCCTTTCGCGCCTAACAAATCATTGACAAAAGATTTCGTTCATGTCCACATCCATTCCAGCTTGCATGCAAGGTGAAATGCAAGATGTGACGGCCTCGGCAAGATGGGCCGCCTGAACGACAGTCAAAAGGAGGAACACATGAAGCGACTTTTCGCGACGGCCCTGATGGCGGCAGCGACGATGCTCTCCGGCCCGTCCATGGCGCAAGGCAGCTATCCCAGCAAGCCCATCACTATCCTCGTCCCGGCGGCCGCAGGCGGCCCAAGCGATACCGTCGCCCGCCTCGTGGCCGAGGCGATGCGGGTCGACCTCGGCCAGCAGGTGCTGATCGAGAACGTCGGCGGCGCCGGCGGCTCGCTTGGGACCGGCCGGGTGGCCAAGGCGAGCCCGGACGGGTACACTCTGCTCCTCTACCACATCGGCGTTGCCACGTTTGGCCCACTCTATCCCGATCTATCGTACAAGCCGGGAGAGGACTTCGACTCGGTCGGCCTCGTGACCGACGTGCCGATGACGCTCGTCGGCCGAAAGGATCTTGCACCGGCGGACGTGACGGCCCTGTTCACCTGGCTGAAGGGCGAGGGCAAGGGCGCAACCTTCGGCACGGCCGGCGTCGGCGCGGTGTCGGATCTCTGCGGACGGCTCCTGACCGATGCCGCTGGCATCGAACTGACGGTGGTGCCTTACAAGGGCACGGGACCGGCCATGAACGACCTCGTCGGTGGCCAGATCGATCTCATGTGCGATCAGACCACCAACACCGCAAACCAGATCAAGGCCGGCGAGATCAAGCCTTACGCCGTGACCACGAAGGAGCGGATCGCGATCCTGCCCCAGGTCCCGACCCTCGCCGAGACCGCCATCAAGGATTTCGAAATCTCGGCCTGGCACGCCATCTGGGCTCCCAAGGGAACGCCCGAGGCTATCCGCCAGAAGCTGTCAGCCTCGCTCCAGAAGGCTCTCAAGGATCCGAAGGTGATCGAACGCTTCGCGGCCCTCGGCACGGCGCCTGTGTCTGCCGACATGGCGACGCCTGCCGCTCTCGACAAGCGCTTCCAATCGGAGCTCGCCCGCTGGGGCAAGCTCCTCGCCAACGCCAGTACGAAGTAATCCCTTGTTTCTGAAGAAACGCGCGGGGCGGGGATCAGCCTCGCCCCGCGCCCCTGATGCAACTGTGCTCAACGGAATCGCCTCCATGCATGAATACAAGATTGCCGCCATTCCGGCCGACGGGATCGGTCCTGAAGTCATCGCCGCCGGGCTCCAAGCCCTGGAGGCGCTCCAGCAGCGCAGCGGCGACTTCACACTCGAGGTCCAACACTTCGACTGGGGCTCTGATTACTACAAGAGGACCGGCCGCATGATGCCCGAGGACGGCCCCGAGCAGCTCAAGTCATTCGACGCCATCTTCTTCGGCGCCGTCGGCGCCCCGGATGTGCCCGACCATATCACGCTCTGGGGTCTGCGGCTGCCGATCTGCCAGGGCTTCGATCAATACGCCAACGTGCGGCCGACCCGGATCCTGCCGGGCATCGCCTCGCCGCTTGCTGGAGTAGGCCCTGGCGATCTCGACTGGGTAATCGTACGTGAAAACTCCGAGGGCGAATACGCCGGCCAAGGCGGACGTTCGCACCGCGGACTGCCTGAGGAGGTGGCGACCGAAGTCTCAATCTTCACCCGCGTCGGCGTCACCCGCATCATGCGTTATGCCTTCCGGCTGGCGCAGTCGCGCCCGCGCAAGCACCTGACCGTCGTCACCAAGTCGAACGCCCAACGCCACGGGATGGTGATGTGGGACGAAATCGCCGCCGAGGTGGCGCAGGAATTTCCGGACGTCACCTGGGATAAGATGCTGGTCGACGCCATGACCGTGCGCATGACGCTCAAGCCCCAGAGCCTCGACACCATCGTCGCCACCAATCTGCACGCCGACATCCTGTCCGATCTCGCCGGCGCGCTTGCGGGCAGCCTTGGCGTTGCGCCGACCGCCAACATCGATCCCGAACGGCGTTATCCCTCGATGTTCGAGCCCATTCACGGATCCGCCTTCGACATCACCGGAAAGGGGATTGCCAACCCGATCGCCACTTTCTGGACAGCAGCCCAGATGCTTGAGCATCTCGGCGAGGGCACAGCGGCCGCGCGGCTGATGCGCGCCGTCGAGACCGTGACGGCGGAGGGTGTGAAGACGCCGGACGTCGGCGGAAAGGCGACTACGCAGGAGGTCACGGACGCCGTCTGCGAGGCGATCCGCGGCTCCAACATCTGACAGGCGACCGAACGCCTGCACACTGGCTACGCCATGTCCTGCCCGAGCCGAAATCGTCCGGGCAGGACAACCACAGACGTCAACGACATGTGAGCCCTGCCGGTCCTTCACCTGCACGACGGACGATGAACGGGGCCGTTCCTCGGGAGGGAACCGATGACGCATCAAACGGATACAGGGACGCGTCTGCTCCGGTCGCGTCGGGATCTGATCGCGGGAGCGATCTTTCTCGTCATCGCGGCGACCTTCGCCTGGGAGGCGACGAGCTACGACATGGGCCGCCTGATCCGAATGGGACCAGGCTTCATTCCGCTCGCCCTCGCCTTCATGCTCGGCGCGCTCGCCATCGGCGTCATGCTCGTCAGATCGGATCCGGACGAGCACGAGGGCGGGCGCCCGATACCCTGGCGCGGCATCGTCCTGGTATCATTCGCACTGATCCTCTTCGGCGCTTACGGCCGCATGCTGGGCCTCGTGCCTGTCGTGTTCCTTGCCACTCTCGTCACCGCGCTCGCCTCACGGCGCAACTCGGTCCTCGCAGCTTTCGGGATCGCGGTCGCGCTGTCGGCTCTCTGTTACGTGATCTTCAAGCTCGGGCTTGGCGTCGTGCTGCCAACCATCGGCCCGGTCTTCGGTCCGTTCGAAGTCATCTGAGGAGACAGAAAACCATGGAACTTCTGTCCCATCTTGCCCTCGGATTCGAGACGGCTCTCACACTCCAGAACGTCTTCTGGTGTTTCGTCGGCGTTCTCGTCGGCACCCTCGTCGGCGTGCTGCCCGGCATCGGCCCCACGGCGACCATCGCTTTGCTGCTGCCGATCACCTTTTCCTTCTCACCGGTGACCGCGCTGATCATGCTCTCCGGCATCTACTACGGCGCGCAGTACGGCGGTTCTACCACGGCCATCCTGATCAACCTGCCAGGTGAGTCCTCTTCGGCGGTCACGGCCATCGACGGCTATCAGATGGCCCGCAACGGCCGTGCCGGACCCGCGCTCGCCACTGCCGCACTGGGCTCGTTCTTCGCCGGTTCCGTGGCGACGTTGATCCTCGCCATCGCGGCGCCGCCGCTTGCCAGGGTAGCGCTCAATTTCGGCGCCGCCGAGTATTTCTCGCTGCTCGTGCTCGGGCTTCTCGTCTCCATCTCACTCGCGCACGGCTCCGTCATCAAGGCGCTCGCGATGATCGTGCTGGGGCTCCTCCTCGGCACCGTCGGCCAAGACGTGACCAGCGGCACGGCACGCTATACCATGGGCTTCCAGGAACTCTATGGCGGCATCAACTTCGTCTCTCTCGCCGTCGGGATGTTCGGCGTCGCCGAGATCTTCCGGAACCTTGAGGTGGAAACGAACCGCGAGGTCGGCGTCTCGCAGGTGAAGAACCTCTGGCTGACGCGGGAGGACTTCCGCCGCATCGCCGGTCCGGTCCTCCGCGGAACCGGCCTCGGCTCTGTCCTCGGCATCCTGCCGGGCGGCGGGCACGTCCTGGCGTCGTTCGCCTCCTACTCGGCCGAAAAGCGCCTTTCCAAGAAGCCGCAGGAATTCGGCAGGGGCGCCATCGAGGGCGTCGCCGGACCGGAATCGGCCAACAACGCGGCCGCTCAGACCTCCTTCATCCCGCTGCTGACGCTCGGCATTCCGGCCCACCCGGTCATGGCCCTGATCATCGGCGCCTTCATTCTCCAGGGCATCACACCGGGACCAAACGTGATGACGGACCAGCCAGCGTTGTTCTGGGGCATCATCGCGTCGATGTGGATCGGCAACCTGCTGCTCGTCGTCCTGAACCTGCCGCTGATCGGGCTCTGGGTGAAGATGCTTACCATTCCCTATAGGGTGCTGTTCCCGGCCATCGTCATCTTCGCCTCGATCGGCTGCTACTCCATCGACAGCAATCCGTTCGACGTCTATGCCATCGTGGTGTTCGGCATCCTCGGCTACGTCCTGATCCGCCTCGGCTGCGAGCCCGCACCGCTGCTGCTCGGCTTCGTGCTCGGACCGCTCCTGGAGGAGAATCTCCGCCGGGCGATGATCATCTCCAAGGGAGACCCAACCGTGTTCCTGACGCGCCCGCTCTCCGCGTCGCTCCTCGCGCTCGGACTTGCCTGCATCGTCATCGCCCTGCTGCCCTCGATCCGGCGCAAGCGTGACGAGGTATTCGTCGAGGAGGATTGAACACTCGTTCCGTCGCTGCATCAGCCGGATCCCGGTGGTCCGGCGGCAGCCAATCTGGTAACGGATGCCGAAACTACGGCGTTCGAGGGAAAGACCGACAAGGACAAGCGGCGATGTTCCAGCCACGTGCAATCCTGCAATCATTGTTCGAGGCCGCCATCGCGGCCGCCGATCCGGCTCGGTGCGTGCCTCCGAACCTGCCGGACCCACCGCCGGGGCGTACTGTCGTCATTGGTGCCGGCAAAGCCGCGGCTTCCATGGCGCGGGCACTCGAGCAGCACTGGATGGGCGACCTGACGGGGCTTGTCGTCACACGATACGGCCATGCCGTGCCGACGTCCCGCATCCGGGTCCGCGAGGCGGCCCACCCGGTACCGGACAGGGCCGGCCTTGAGGCTGCGCGCGAGATCATCAGCCTCGTCTCCGATCTTGGACCCGACGACCTTGTGCTGTGCCTGATCTCGGGTGGCGGCTCGGCGCTCCTGCCGCTGCCGATCGATGGCCTGACGCTGGAGGACAAGCAGGAAGTGAACAAGGCCCTGCTGCGCTCCGGGGCAACGATCGGCGAGATGAACTGTGTCCGCCGGCATCTGTCCGCCATCAAGGGCGGGCGGCTGGCCGCTGCATGCCATCCTGCGAAGGTCGTCACGCTCCTGGTTTCCGACGTTCCCGGTGACGATCCGATCAATATCGCCTCCGGACCGACGGTGCCGGATCCCACCACCTGTGCGGATGCGCTCGAGATCCTGAATCGCTATGGGATCAAGCCGCCACCGGCGGTTCTGGAAGTCCTCACCAGCGGCCGGGGGGAGACGATCAAGCCCGGAGACGAGCGCCTCGCACGAGCTGACGTCCGGATGATCGCGACGCCCCAGATGGCGCTGGAGGCCGCGGCCACGGTGGCGGCCCGGCATGGTCTTCCCTCGCATATCCTTGGGGATGCCATTGAGGGGGAAGCCCGCGACGTCGGCAAGGTCATGGCCGGCATCGCGCTCCAGGTGGCCCGGCGGGGTCAGCCTTTCACCCCGCCATGCGTCCTACTGTCCGGCGGCGAAACGACGGTCACGCTGCGAGGACAGGGGCGCGGCGGGCGCAATGTCGAGTTCCTGCTGGCGCTGGCCACCACGCTCGACGGTCACCCCGAGATCCATGCTCTCGCGGGGGATACGGATGGGGTCGATGGTCTTGAGGAGATTGCCGGGGCCTACCTCGCACCGGACAGCATCGCTCGTGCTTGGGCCAAGGGGATCAGTGCCAAGAGGAGCCTTGCCGAGAACGACGGACACGGCTTCTTCGAGGCGCTCGGCGACGGCGTCGTGACTGGGCCGACCCTTACCAACGTCAATGACTTCCGCGCGATACTCATCACCGAGGAGGCGGCCAGACGCGCCGATTGAACCATGCGCCGACAACGCCATGCCAAGATAGTAGCGACCGTCGGACCGGCGAGCGCATCGCCGGACAAGTTGCGGGAGCTTTTCCTTGCGGGGGTCGACACCTTCCGGCTGAACTTCAGCCACGGCACCCACCAGGACCATGCCGCCGTCCACGCCGCAATTCGTGCGCTCGAGAAGGATTTCGGACGGCCCATCGGCATCCTTCAGGATCTGCAGGGTCCGAAGATCAGGATCGGCACGCTCAAGGACGGCGCCTTGGCCTTGGCCGAGGGCGAGACGGTCCGGTTCGTCCTTGAGGGCAAGGAAGGCGACAGGACCTCGATCCCTCTCCCGCATCCGGAGATCTTCGAGGCAATCCTCCCGGGGCAGGACCTGCTCATCGATGATGGCCGGGTCCGGACCAAGGTGACGGGTTTCGACACCGACTCCATCGAGGCCAGGGTCGTGACCGGTGGCAGGATCAGCAACCGGAAGGGCGTCAACCTGCCGGGCACGGTGCTGAATATGTCGCCTCTCACGGAGAAGGACCGGGCGGATCTCGCCTTCGGGCTTGAACTCGGTGTCGACTGGGTCGCCCTGTCCTTCGTCCAGCGGCCATCAGACCTGATCGAGGCCCGTGCCCTGATCGGTGATCGTGTCGGGCTTCTGGCAAAGATCGAGAAGCCTTCGGCGCTGGACCACATCGAAGATATCGTCCGCCTGTCCGACGCGGTCATGGTCGCCCGCGGCGATCTTGGCGTCGAGATCCCGCCGGAGGAGGTGCCCGGCCGTCAGAAGGAACTCGTGCGCATCTGCCGTTTGGCAGTCAAGCCCGTGATCATTGCGACCCAGATGCTCGATTCCATGGTCGGCGCCCCGACACCGACCCGGGCAGAAGCTTCCGACGTTGCGATGGCAATCTATGATGGGGCCGATGCGGTGATGCTGTCGGCCGAATCCGCCTCGGGGCAGTACCCGGTTGAGGCGGTTTCGATGATGGACCGCATCATCAGCAGAACCGAGCAGGACAAGGCCTACCGGTCCATCGTCACGGCTCTCAGATCAGAGATCGAAGAGAGCCCGCCCCATGCCGTTGCCAGCGCGGCGGCCGATCTGGCTCAGGCGATCTCCGCTTCCTGCATCGTCGCGTACACCTTGAGCGGCACCACCGCGAGCCGCGTCGCCCGCACCCGTCCGGATGTGACAATCCTGGCCGTCACGCTGGATGAGAGTGTGGCACGGCGTCTGTGCCTTCTTTGGGGCACTCACAGCGTTCGATCAGAGGACATCCACACCTATGAGGAGATGGTGGAGCAGGCCGAGGCGCATGCGCGGGTTGAGGGCTTGGCCCGTCCCCCCGAACTCATCGTCGTCGTCGCGGGCGTACCCTTCGGAATCCCAGGTACAACCAACAACCTCCGGGTCGTGCAACTCCGTCAGGACCGGGAACGATGAATCAGGTGCTTGTAGCAAATGACTGCTTTGGTGACGTTTGCGGCCATCCAACTTGTGTCACTCGGTGCCCGCTTTGTGTTCCGCTTTTGGTAACGTCACGTTTTGGCGCATCTGCGAAAACGGTCGAATGTCTGCCCGGCACGTAGTCCCTAAGCAGAGTGCCGTCCTCGCACAACCTGCCCTGATCATGCCTATCAAGCCCGTTGATCTCCTTGAGGATCCAAGGCCATCGAGTTCGCTGCCTAACGGATGATGCTTTTGCGTCCGCGACCCAGAAGAAGCCGATAGGCTAGGCGGGCTGCGACACGCGCCGTCTGATCGTCGCGATCAAGAACCGGGTTCAATTCCGCGATGTCGGATAGCGCGAGCTTGCCGGAGGATATGACGTCATCGACCAGATCCTCGATGATCTCGAGCGCCACACCGCTCGCCGCTGGCGCCGACACGCCAGGGGCGACCGAGGCAGGCAACACGTCGAGATCGATCGAGAGATAGACTGTATCCGCCGCCATCAACTTCTGCGCCAGCCTTGCGCGCAGCTCTGCGCTGTCGGTTGGCCGCATCTCCTCGTCGAGACGGTACTCGACACCGAGCTGACGGGCCCGCTCAAACAGCGCCGTCGTGTTGGAAAGTTCGCTGATGCCGAGACAAAGATAATTGAACGCGGTGCCATGCGCCGAGCAGAACTCGGCAATCTGGCGGAACGGTGTGCCCGAGTTCGGAACAGGTGCGAGACGCAGGTCGAAATGCGCATCGAGATTGACCACGAGGATGTTTGTCGTGGCAAGCCGGCCGCTCAGATGCTTCGCCAGACCGAGGAAGCTGCCATAGGCTACCTCGTGTCCGCCGCCGAGAATGACGGGGCGCATGTCGCGGTCGAGCAGTGTCGCAACGGCATCGGCGAGGCGCTCCTGTGCGCCTGAAAGGTCTCCATCCGTGCAGGCGATATCTCCCGCCTCGACGATCTCGACGGGGTGATGTACCGGCAGACGTTCGAGCGCACGACGGATGGCGGAAGGCCCCTGAGAGGCTCCGACACGGCCGAAGTTGCGGCGCACGCCTTCGTCGCTGGCAAAGCCGATGAGGACAGATCCACCCCGGATATTGGAAGCGAGGGGGCGTATTACATCCTTGACGCGGAAGACCGGCCCGACCTCGCCCTGGTCGCCTGGCAGACCCGCAGGCGCCGCCTCAGATTTCTTGAATGTCATGAGAGCTCAGTCTCGCGAGATGACGGCCTGGAGGAACGAGCGCGTGCGCGGGTTCTGCGGGGCGCTGAACACCTGCTCGGGAGGGCCGGCCTCGATGATCTGCCCGGCATCCATGACCATGACCACATCGGCGACCTCGCGGGCAAAGCCCATCTCGTGCGTCACCACGATCATGGTCATGCCTTCCCGGGCGAGCGCCTTCATCACCTGCAGGACCTCGCCCACGAGTTCGGGGTCGAGGGCCGAAGTCGGCTCGTCGAACAGCATGACGCGCGGCTGCATGGCGAGCGCACGGGCGATCGCCACCCGCTGCTTCTGGCCGCCCGAGAGCGTCGCCGGGTAGGCGGCTGCCTTTTGGGAAAGGCCAACCTTGGCGAGAAGTTCGTGCGCCAGAGCGTCGGCATGGCTCTTCGACATCTTGCGCAGCTGGCGCGGTCCGACGGTGACATTCTCGAGGACCGTCAGGTGCGGGAACAGATTGAACGACTGGAACACCATGCCAACCTGCATCCGCAGGGCGTTGAGCTCGCGATCGGGGATGAGTTGACCGTTCTTGACCAGGTCCGTTCCGCAGATCGTAATCGATCCTTCCTGGGGCACCTCGAGCGCATTGCAGCAGCGCAGGAGCGTGCTCTTGCCCGAGCCGGATGGACCGATGATGACGACAACCTGGGACGGCTGAACCGACAGGGCGACATCAGACAGGACCCGGTGCGCGCCGAAGCTCTTACCGATGCCGCGCACCGCCACGATAGGACTTGCGGTACTGCTCATTGCACAACTCCCCCAGCGCGAAGGCGCATTTCCATGTGGCGCAGCAGGAGGCCGGTCAGGCTGGTAAGGATCAGGTACACGAAAGCGATGGCCAGATAGACCTCAAGGGAGCGGTACGAGACCGAAATGATCTTCTGTCCCTCGTGCATGAGATCAGCAATGGTCAGCAGTGAAACCAGGGCCGAGTTCTTGATGAGCGCGATGAACTCGTTGCCGAGCGGCGGGATCATGCGGACCACCGCCTGAGGCAGGATGATGATGCGCATCGCCTGCCGGTAGGACATTCCGAGCGAGCGCGCGGCCTCCATCTGGCCGCGGTCGATCGACTGAATGGCGCCGCGGACGATCTCCGACACATAGGCACCTGAGTAGATGCCGAGGCCGAGCACACCGCAGGCGAATGCGGGCAACAGGATGTTGAACTGGGGCAGGCCGAAGAACAGGAGGAACAGTTGCACTAGGAGCGGCGTGCCCCGGATGAAGGTGACGTAACCCGTCGCAAGCCCATAGATCAGCTTCTTGCTCGGATCGAGCCGGGCGATGCCGACGAGAAGGCCGAGCACACAGCCGAGCAGGAGCGAGGCGGCCGTTATCTCAATTGTGACGACGGCGCCGTGCATCAGCTGGGGCCAGCCCTGCCAGACGGGGGTGAAATCTAGATTCATCCGGGACACACTCGTTTGCGGTTAAGGGATCAGTTGCCAGCCTCGAACCATTTCTGGACGAGTTTGTCGTAGGTGCCGTCGGCTTTGATCTTGGCGAGGGCCCCATTCAGCTCTTTCGTCAGCTCAGGCAGATCCTTGCGAACCGCCATGCCGTATTCCTCGACCGTGAGCTGCTTGTCGATCACCTTCACGCCCGGACGGCTCTGGGCGAAGAGCTTCGCGGCGGGCTTGCCGGTGACGGCAGCGTCGACGCGGCCGATCTCGACGAGGCTGAACATCTCCTGGTTCTTCTCGACTTCGACACGCTCCACCTTCGGGAACTTCTCCTGCAGATAGGCAACTGACTTGGTTCCCACCTGGACCGATACCTTCTTGCCTTCGAGATCCTCTGGACCTTTGATTGCTGTGTTGTCCTTCTTCACGAGTATCACGAGGCCGCCTGGATAATAGGAGTCCGTGAAGTCGACGACTTTCTTGCGCTCTTCAGTGATGTAGATGGCAGAGACGGCCATGTCGAAGCGCTTGGCAAGCAGACCCGGGATGAGACCCTTGAAGTCGATGGAGGTCCACTCGACCTTCTTGCCCAACTTCTGTGCCACCGCCTCGACGAGTTCGATATCGAAACCCGTCAGCTTGCCGTCTTTCTGGAACTCGAACGGCATGAAGGTCGCATCGGTCGCGACCCGCAGCGTGTCAGGTGTCTGCGCCTGCGCAACGCTCGCACAGGCCAGTGCTCCGACGACGCCAAGAACCAGCTTACGTAGTAAAGTCATGTGATACCCCTCTGTTGTTGACATTCATGCTTGGTGGAGACGCATTGAGATGGCCCTCGCCGTCTCGATGGTTTGCTTGATGAGTTCATCGCGCCGATTGCCGACGCGCGTGCTCGGGATCATGAGGCTGATGCTGCCTTCAAGGCGCTCGCCCTGGGAGAAGATCGGCGCACTCGCGCCCCAGACGCCGGGATCGATTTCGCCTTCGCTCTCGGCATAGCCGTTCGAGCGGATCGCCCTCAACTCCCGGAGGAGGGTCGAACGCGCATCAGGATCCTCACCGAGGAGCCGGTCGCAGACTTCGTCCTGCACAGATTGGGGAAGGAAGGCCAGCAGGGCCTTCGCCGAAGCGCCACGGCTCAGCGGCTGCGAGCGTCCCTTGCTGTACGAACAGCGCAGGGACAGCGGACTTTCGACCATCTCGACGCAGTAGACTTCGGTACCCAGCGCCTTCATCAGGCCGACGCTCTCCTGCGTTCGCAGGGACAGGCGCTGCATCTCGGGCAATGCCACGGCCAGAACATGCGATGTCCGATCGAAATTCTGCGCGATCCGCATGCAGACCGGGCCCGGGCCGTAACCTACATCGCGTCCGAGATCGACGATGAAGCCGGCTTCTTTCAACGAGGTGAGATGCCGATAGGCGCTCGACAGCGGAATGCCGGCCAGCTCGCTGACCCGTTTTGCGGATAGTGGCTCTTTGGCGGTCGCGACCGTCTCCAGTACGTCCAAAACCCGTTCAGCGCCTGACATTCGATGCCCAAAATTCTCACGATTTGGGAGTCATATTGCCATATTGTGAGAAAAACAAGCCTGGCCGTTCCCAAATGGCGCAACTCCAGTGGTGAGCGGATCGCCTGCAGGCTTGCAGCGCGAGACACGCATATTGCTGGTTGTGGTCTATACCATGCCATCCTTCGAGCGGCTGAGCCGGGGCCTGGCTGCCGCGGCGCTGATCGCGACGTCGCCGGTGCTCGAGTTGGCAGCATTCGCGCAGCGCCGGATTGTGGCCGGGCTCATAGCCAGTGCCGTCAAAGGGGAATCCAGGGACCCGGGCCCTTCAGCGAACTCGTCCGGAAGCAGTTTGGGTTAGGCGTTCCAGAGCTCGCCTCAGGCCAGGCGTGATGGAGCTCCGCCTGCTGACTGGACGGAGAGCGCGCCCGCTTCGATCCCAGCCGCTAGGCTCCTCCCAAGATCCGAGGTTCTGAGCCAGGAATGCAGGAACCCGGCGTTGAAAGCGTCACCTGCTCCCGTCGTGTCGACTACTTTGACGGGACGCGCTTCGGCCGAAAGACAGGTCGACCCATCCGACGCCATTGCGCCATGTTCACCGCGCTTCAGCACGACCAGAGGAAATCTCTCTCGTAAGCTGCGCAGGATAGCCTCCGCCGAGCTTTCTCCGGTCAGCGCCTTTCCCTCCTCGACATTGGGGAGAAAGATGTCAACTCCTGCACAGATCTCGAAGAGGTCCGCGTCTCGGCGGATCAGCTGATCGTCCCAGCTCGGGTCGAGTGAGACCGTCAGGCCCAGGCTTCGCGCGAAGGCGATCACGTCCGGGTTGTCCTTGAGAGTAGCAAATTCCGCGATGTGCAAATGAGCGACGTCACGCGCCGAGAGGGCCTGCTCCAGGGTCGACGGGCGGGAGCCGCCCGCGCGCCGGGACACGAAGGCTCTTTCTCCGTCCTTGACCAGGGCGACGGTCGGCTGGGGGCCGGCATCGCTCGACCGTTCGACGAAGGAGAGGTCGATTCCGCTGGCCTCAAGCTCCGGATCCAGGCCTCGTGACAGGGGGTCTGTTCCCAGACGGGTCAGGAGCGCTGTCGGACGGCCAAGAGAGGCGAGATGGGCCGCCGTGATATAGGCGCCGCCGCCAGCCACGATCGTTACGTCTTGAGCAAAGCGTTCCCGGCCGAGCACCGGCATTTCCTGCAGGCCCGTGAAGATAATGTCACAATAGATCCGCCCAAGGCATACAACCTTGCGCTCGGAGAGCATTCCGCTCATTGGGCTGCCAATGCTTTCTCTGTTACCTTGTCGAAGTAGTAGAGCCTCTCCAAGGGGGCATGGAGGGTCAGGTGATCGCCGATCCGCGGGATCTGCCGGCCCGGTGCTGAGCCGATGACGGTCTGGCCCGCGCTCTCGATGTAAACGAGCGTCTCAGAACCCAAGGTTTCTACGACGGCAACCGTGCCCGACACGGTCAGTCCCTGCGAGCCGGCGGCAGTCGGAACGAGATCCTGTGGGCGGGCGCCCACCAGGATGTCGGATGTCGTCGCCGATGCAGACGGAACCTGAACCGAGCCGCCGACCGCCAGATCCGCCCCGCCGTCCCGCAGACGGGCGGGCAGCAGGTTCATGGTCGGGCTGCCGATGAAGCGCGCGGTGAAGACGTCAATGGGCTTCTCGTAAAGCTCCAGAGGGGTTCCTACCTGGAGAATTCGACCGTCGCGCATCACCACGATCCTGTCGGCCATGGTCATGGCCTCGACCTGATCATGGGTGACGAAAACCGAAGTGGTGCCGAGCCGGTGATGGAGCCGCTTGATCTCGATGCGCATTTGGGTACGGAGCTGGGCATCGAGGTTGGAGAGGGGCTCGTCGAACAGGAATGCGGCGGGATCGCGGACCATCGCCCGTCCAATGGCGACGCGCTGACGCTGTCCACCCGAAAGGGCTGACGGACGGCGCTCCAGAAGCTGCGACAGGCCGAGCATTTCGGCGACCTGCTCGACGCGCTGACGCTTCTGGCTCTTCGACAGCTTGGAGCGATAGAGGCCGAACGCAATGTTGTCGGCTACGGTCATGTGCGGATAGATGGCGTAGTTCTGGAACACCATGGCGATGTTCCGGTCCTTAGGCTGAAAGTCGTTGACGACGCGCCCGCCGATCCGGATCTCGCCACCGCTGATCTCCTCAAGCCCTGCGATCATCCTCAGCGTCGTGGACTTTCCGCATCCCGAAGGGCCGACCAGCACGACGAACTCACCATCTTGGATCGACAGGTCGATCCCATGGACCACGGTCGTCTGACCGTAGCGTTTGATGAGTCCATTGAGTTCAATGGTCGCCATTAGCGGCCTCCAAGAAGTGCAGCGAAACGGGATTGAAGATCCTGCGCAGAGGTTCGGGCGCGCTGTGCCGTTTCCTGCATGCGGTTGCGGATCGCGGAGATCTCCTGATTGTATCCCTCAATCGCCTGAGACAGCGCCCCTGGGGCTGGCCCGCCGAACCGGTCGCGAACAGCGACGAAGTTCTCCGGTGAGACGATCTTGGCGAATTGGGCCTTGTCGATCCCCGTCTGACGATTCGTGCAGCGCTCGAAAGCCCCCTGGAAGACCTCGTAGCCATCGGCGGCGATGTCTCCCTCGACAGCAACAACGGAGCGGGAGACTTCCGCTGCGATCTCGTGTGCTTCGCGGAATGACAATCCCTCCAGGCGCACCAGGCTGTCGGCGAGTTCTGTCACCGTGATGCAGCTGCGGCGGATGTTCTGGCGAACCCTGTCGGGATTGATGCGCAGGGCCGGAACGAGAGCCGCGAGCAGGTCGAGGACGCGCGCGCCGCTCTCGAAGGCGCCATAGCCGAAGCCCTGACTCTCGCCCTCGCTGTCGTTCATGTCCGTGAACGGTGTGTTGTGCATGATGGTGAGCATAGCCTGCGCCCGTCCGGCGGTTTGCGACGCCAGATGCCGCATATGTTCGATGGGAACGGGATTGCGCTTCTGCGGCATGATTGAGCTGATCTGCACGAACGCGTTAGGAACGTAGATCTGGCCAACCTCGAAGCTCGTCCAGAACTGCAGGTCCTGAATGAAACGGCCGAGATGCAGGAAAATCAGTTGAATCGCGGAGTAGGTCGAGGTGATGTAGTCGATGGACGCGATGCACCCATAGGAGTTCTGCAGGGGGCGGCTGAAGCCGAGGAGGCGGGCCATCCGGTCCCGGTCGATGGGAAAGCCACTCGTGGTGATGGCGGCGGCTCCCATGGGGCTGCGGTCGACAATATCGCGGGCGGCCTCCAGCCGGGCGATGTCGCGCAGCAGGGTTTCCAGGACGGCGGAAAGATAATGGCCGAACACGGTCGGCTGCGCCGGCTGCCCGTGGGTGTAGGCGACAATGAGCGTATTGCTCTCTCGCTCCGCCACCGATGCCAGGGTCTCGGCCAGCCGGACCAGGCGTTCCAGCAGAGGATCAATCCGATCTTTAAGGCCAAGCTTGAACAGGGTGTGATCGATATCGTTGCGCGAGCGTGCCGTGTGAAGGCGGCCCGCGAGGTCCGGTCCCAGGCGCTTGCGCAGTTCCTTCTCGATCAGGAAGAAGAAATCCTCGACCTCGCCGGTATAGGTTAGGGTGCTGACGTCGACCTCCCGGTCGATGGCCTCGAGCGCCTGGGCGATGGGGCGAGCCTGCTCAATGGTCAGGATGCCGGTCTCATGGAGCATGACGAGGTGAGCGCGGTCGATGAGGCGAAAACCTTCGATGTGGTGATCCTTCGCCCCGTCGAACAGCGGACGAAGGACGGTTTCCTTGTAGACCGGATCCGGGAAGGCGGAGGTGTCTTTGTAGGTGCCTGCTGTCATGGGCTTCAGCCTTTAAGTCCGGCCAGCATCACGCCTCGGACGATGTAGCGTTGAAGGAACAGGAAGATGATGAGGGTCGGCAGCGTCGCGATGCTCGCACCGGTCATGATCTTCTCCCACTGAATGGACTGCTCGACCGCGAAGCTGGAGAGCCCGACGGGCAGCGTGTAAAGATCGGCGCTCGTCGTCACGATGAGCGGCCAGAAGAAGGCCGTCCAGTTGCCGAGGAAGGTAAAGATCGCGAGCGCCGACAGGGCAGGGGTCACCAGCGGCATGGCGATCTTCCACCAGATGGTGAACTCGTTGAGACCGTCGATCCTCGCAGCTTCCAGGAAGTCGTCAGGCACGCCCTCGAAGAACTGCTTCATCAGGAACGTGCCGAAAGCCGTCATCATGCCCGGGAACATGATGCCCCAGTAGCTGTCGAGCCAACCGAACTGACTGGCCATGAGATACCAGGGCAGTACCAGCATCTCGGTCGGGATCATCAGGGTGGACAGGATTGCTATGAAGACGAAGTATCGGCCCCGAAACCGGAACTTCGCCAGCGTGTAGCCGACCAGACTGTCGAAGAAGACGTTCGAGAGGGTGACGACGACCGCCACGATCATCGAATTGACGAACCAGCGCGTAAATCGCCCGTCGCTCAGGATCTCGATATAGTTGTCGAGCGTCGGCGCTTCCGGGATCACGCGCAGATCGTAGACCTGCGAGGCGTCCTTGAGGGAGGTCGACAGCATGAAGAGGAGGGGCGTCACCATGATGACGCCACCGATGAACAGGAGCGTCCAGGCGACGATCCTGCCGGGCCTGATCCGTGGCATGGGGAGACCTTGGGAAGATGCGACAGCTCTCATCAGCGGTCTCTCATGAGGCGCAGTTGAACAAGTGAAATCACGAGCAGGATCAGGAACAGGACAACCGTCTGGGCGGCCGCGTATCCCATCTCGTAGGAGCTGAACGCCGTCTGATAGATCATCAGCACGAGGGGCTTGGTCGAGTTCAGAGGGCCGCCGGGGTCGTTCGTATTGATGTTGTAGACCTGATCGAAGATGCGCAGGAAGCCGATGGAGGAGAATACGACCAGGAAGACCAAGGTCGGCTTGAGCAGCGGGATGGTGATCCTCCGAAGAATCGCACCTTCCGAGAGGCCGTCGATGCGTGCGGCCTCGTAATAGGTGACGGGGATCGCTCTCAGGCCGGCGAGGAAGATGATGATCTGGAAGCCGAGACCCGCCCAAACGGCGGGCGCCAGCACGGCCGGCAACGCCTGCGAGGTGGAGCGAAGGAACGGCTGCTGCGGGATTCCGAAGCTCGAAAGTATGTCGTTGATCACGCCGATGGGCACCGGCTGGTAGAACCAGCGCCAGACCCACGCCATCGCCGCCGCCGTCGTGAGGAACGGCAGGAAGTAAAGCGCGCGGATGAACGAGTGCATGAACCGCACCCGGTCGAGATAATAGGCCACGACGAACGAGATCAGCAGGCTGATCGGCGTGCCCAGGATCAGGTACATGAAGGTGTTGCGGAACACCTGCCAGAAGAGGGGATCCGCAAACAGTCGCTTGTAGTTCTCCAGCCCGACGAAAGCGGCCGGCCGCATGAGAGACCAGTCCGTGGCCGACAGGTAGAAGGCCTGGAAGGTCGGCCAGAAGCGGATCACCGCATAGAAAAGCAACGGAACCGCGAGGAAGCCCCACGCCCATATCACCTGCTTCCGGCCGAGGCTCATCCTTGACCAGAGGCCGCCTGAGGCGGCCTCCCGATGTGCGTCAACGGACATGTTTGATCCTCGCTGACTTCGTCTCAGCGCTTGGCGCGGTCGATGATCGCCTGCTCGTCCTCGGCCGCCTTGGCGAGCGATGCCTTCGGCTCCTCGCCCTGGATCAGGACCCGGTTGACCATGTCCATGGCCGCCTGACGCTGGGCCGCCTCGTCCTTGAACTGGGTCGTGTGGGCATATTCGAGCCCCTTGAGGAACGGGCCGTAGACCGGGTGGCCGATGTTCTCGGGAGTGAGAGCCGCGGTGCGGCGGGCCGGCAGCTCACCCACGACCTCCAGCCAGATCTTCATGGCCTCGGGCGAAGAGACATAGGCCAGGAACTTCTCGGCGGCCGCGAGCTTCTCGCCCTCGGCCTTCGTGGTGATCGCGTTGGCGAAGTAGCTGGCGTAGTTGCTGCGCACGCCTTCGGCATTGGCGGGAAGCTCGGTCACGCCCCATTCGAAGCCCTTGATCGTGTTGAAGGAGCCGAGGCGGAAGGTGCCGTCGATGGTCATGGCGGCAAGGCCCGCGCGGAAGGCGGCCTGCCCTTCGTCCATGAAGCCAACCTGGCCGACCTTGTGCTTTTTCTGGAGGTCCGTGTAGAAGGTCAGGGCCTTCAGGCCGGCCTCGTCGTTATAGGCGACCTTGGTGTCGTCATTCGTATAGGGAGCGCCGTCGAACTGACGGACCAGCACCTCGCGCCACCAATGATGATCCTGTCCGGCCATGTCGAGCGTTATGCCGGCGGAAACGATGTTACCGCTGCCGTCGCGCTTGGTGGTCTTCTCGGCGGCGGCGACGAGCTCGTCGAGGGTCTTGGGCGGATTGTTGGGATCGAGGCCCGCATCCTTGAAGGCCTTCTTGTTGTAGAACAATGCCAGTGAGCGGACGGCCGTCGGCAGGCCGTAATAGTCGTTTCCGCGCTTCATCGCACTCACGATCGGGAAGAAATCCCGTTCGATATCGGCGGCCGGAAATGCTTCGGCACGTAGGGGGCGGATCATCTTGCCGGCGATGAAATTGTCGGTCCAGCCATAGAAGAGCTGCACCACGTCCGGTCCCTGGCCCGCCAGAATCGCAGCAGCGACCTTCGTCTGGTAGTCCGCATAGGGGAAGGTGGTCTGCTTGACCTTGATATCCGGGTTGGCCTCCTGGAACTTGGCGATCAACTGGTTCATCGCCTTGACGCGCGTGTCGAACACGTACTGCCAGTACTCGATCTCGACGGCCTTGGCGCCGGAAGCAGCCAGGGTGGCGAAGCTGATGGCGACGCTCGCGAGCAGATGACGAAAACGCATATCCCTCTCCATTATTGCGGGCGCAGGGCGCCGACATTTCTCTGGTGCCGGCCTTTGGAAGGACCGTTCCGGCCTCAAGGCTCCTCTAGAGCGAGGAACCTGTCAATAAGATAATTCACTTGAGTTATTTTTTGGCCCGCGGCATCGTACCCGTATGGAGTGGCGGAGATGCCGAGAAAATCCACAGGCGGGACACCGTCGACAATCGGAAGCAATCCGGAGCGCAACCGCTCTCATAATCGCCGTGTGGTGCTGGATGTCGTGCGGCAGCTCGGTCCGGTCGGGCGGATGGAGATCTCGCGCCATGCGCATCTGAGCACTCAGGC
Organism: Microvirga makkahensis; assembly: GCF_009830105.1. Taxonomy (GTDB): domain Bacteria; phylum Pseudomonadota; class Alphaproteobacteria; order Rhizobiales; family Beijerinckiaceae; genus Microvirga; species Microvirga makkahensis. Next base: position 32,384 of record NZ_WURB01000013.1, on the reverse strand, counting down.
AGTCTCGAACATCGTCGACGATCTCGTCGCAGACGGCCTGCTCATCAGGACCGGCCGGCTCAGGGCCGGGCGCGGCCTGCCGCCGATCCAGTTTGCGGTCAATCCCGACGGCGGCATGACCGCTGGAATCGAGATTGCCGCGGAGCATATCTCGACCCTGCTCGTGGATATCGGCGGCCGTGTCCGCGCCCATCGGACCTTGCCGATCCGGCGCAACGATCCAGAAACCGTGCTCCCAGCCATCAAGGCGGAGATCGAGGCGGCGCAGGCGCAGCTGAGGCCTCCTGTCCCGCAGCTTATTGGGGTTGGAGTCGTCATGCCGGGTCCGTTCAATGTCGAGGGCATGACCTCCGTCGGGCCGACGACCCTGTCGGGGTGGCTGGATTTCGACCCGGTTGCCGGCATCGGGCAAGTGCTGGGTTCGCCCATCACGCTCGAGAACGATGCCACCGCCGCGGCCGTCGGCGAACGTCTTCATGGGGCGGCCAAGGACCTGAAAGACTTCTGCCTGATCTATTTCGGGCAAGGGTTGGGCCTGGGAATCATGATCGATGGCCGCCCGTATCGCGGCGCCAACGGCAACGCAGGCGAGATCGGACATGTGCTGGTGGAGAAGGGCGGGCGCCTCTGCTCGTGCGGGCAGCACGGCTGCCTGGAGGCTTATGCGTCGCTTCATGCCCTTGGCGAGCGGCTGAACGCGGCCGGGATCCAGAACGTCGATTATGCGCAGCTTGAACGGCTCCATCACGACAAGCATCCTGTCGTCGAAGCATGGATCGAGGAGGCGGCCGGTTATCTGGCGCCTCAGGTCGCGATGCTCGAAAACCTCTTCGATCCCGAGGCTGTCGTGATTGGCGGCGCCCTTCCACTGAGCCTTCTGGAGCAACTCGTCCAAACCATGCAGCCGCTGCCCCTTTCGGTCGCACGTCGCAGGAACCGGACCGAAGCGCGTCTGATCCACGGGCGGACGGGCCGGCTCACAGCCGCCCTCGGCGCTGCCGCCCTGCCGCTCTTGGACGCGATGACGCCTCGGCTCGATACCGCCCATGTGGCCCACCGGGAGCAGCCGAACGAGGAGATTTCTCTTGTTGGACGACCATAGACGTCTTGCTCGTGCGGTCCATCAGCCGGCCCTTGTCCGCCTTCATCGCTCCTTAAGCCGGCTGCGGTCCGTCGTAACCGTGATGAACACCGGGGCGCACCCGGACGACGAGGCCAACGGCCTGCTGGCGGCCTTGAGGTTTGCTTATGGCATGCGGGTCGTCGTGGCCTGCTCGACAAGGGGAGAGGGCGGCCAGAACGCTCTCGGGCCGGAGCGGGGAGGGGCCCTTGGGGTGCTCAGGACCGCAGAAATGGCGGAAGCTGCTCGCCGCATGGATGCCGATGTGGCGTGGTTGGGCCACGGGCCGGACGATCCGGTTCATGATTTCGGCTTCTCCAAGAACGGGGACGATACGCTCCGGCGATGGGGCAGGGAACGCATCGTGGAGAGGCTCGTTCGGACCTATCGGCAGTACCGGCCGGACATCGTCATTCCAACCTTCCTGGACGTGCCGGGGCAGCATGGCCATCATCGGGCGATGACCCGGGCAGCCGAACGAGCATTCGTCCTGGCAGCCGATCCCGCCGCCTTTCCGGAACATGCGGGTTTGGGCCTTCGGCCGTGGCAGGTTTCCAAGTTCTATCTGCCGGCATGGTCGGGAGCGGGCTACGCGTATGACGACGAAGTGCCCCCGCCACCCGCGACACTCAGCATCCGGATCGCCGGAGGCGACGAGGTCACCGGTTTGGCGTACCGGCAGCTCGGTGAGTGGTCCCGGTCGGCGCATGCGTCCCAGGGCATGGGCATATGGCGCGACGATTCCGTGGACCAGTGGAGCCTTCACTTGAAGCTTTGGGCCTGCGGGTCCTCGGAGGCTGAGAGCGACATTCGAGATCACCTGCCTGCAAGCCTCGCGGACCTTGCGGCCACACCGGGGCTGACGGAGGCCGCGGCCGCTTCTCTGCGGGAGGCGCAGGATCGCATTGATGCCGCCATTGCGGCGTTTCCGGACCGCAAGCGGATCAGCCAGGCGGTCGGCCAGGCTGCGCTCCTGATCGAGGCGGCAAAACAAGATCTGAATCGGGAGATCATCCATCAGGTGGGACATCGCCTCGACCGCAAGCTGCGCGAGATCGATGCCACCCTCTTCGAGGTGCATGCGAATGCGGCGCGCACAGCCTTCGATGGCCGGTGCCATCCCGGAGCGCGGATAACCCTGGACATTCACGCCGATGCGCCGGGTCTTGCTAACTTCAGGGTCTCACCTCGTCTTCCCGATGGGATAGAAGCCGTCAAGACGGCCGGAGGGCCGGGACATGTCCAGTATGGGATCACTATTCCGGCATCGGCATCCTATACGGGCGACTACCCTGAGGCCTACGACCCCATGGGCGGCAATGGCGAGATCGGGGTCATTGTTTCGGGCGACGTGGAAGGACGCACCATCCGAGTTCATCTGGATCCTGAGGAGCCTCTGAAGATCGGCCCTCGGCAATCCCTGTCCCTCGATCCCGCCATTGCGGTTATCAAGGCCAAAGATCGTCCATACGGTATCCGGGTTCAAGCCATAGGGGCCGATCCTGCAGGGTGGCAGGTGCCCGAAGGTTGGAGCATCCGAATGGAGAGTGGCGACTGGATCGTCGATCCGCCACAAAGGGCAGACACCGGGGTTGTCAAGCTCATCCCGATCGTCGATGGCAGGCCGGCAAGCCAGCTCCAGATTGTCGCCTATCCCCATATCGGATCCGCATCTTTCACAGCACCGGCGGAACTCACGATTCTGACGCTCGATGTCGCTCTCCCCCCCAATACCCGCATCGGATATGTGGGAGGCGGAAGCGACAATGTCGGCGCTCACATGCGCCGCCTCGGACTCGCCGTGACGGATCTCGCCGAAGCCGATCTGAAGACAGGCTCCCTTTCGGAGTTTACGACCATCGTCGTCGGCATCTTCGCGTTCGGGCTGCGGCGGGACCTCCGGGCTGCGAGGGGGCACCTGCATCGCTTCGTGGAGGAGGGCGGACATCTGGTGACCCTCTACCACCGTCCCACGGATGGTTGGGACCCCGATCAGACGCCGCCACGCCGCCTTGCCATCGGTTCGCCGTCGCTCCGGTGGCGCGTGACCGATCCCTCCGCTCCGGTCACGGTTCTGAAGCCGGAGAATTCTCTGCTCACATGTCCGAACCGGATCGAGGCGGGAGACTGGCAGGATTGGGACAAGGAGAGAGGGCTTTATTTCGCGGCAGAGTACGACCCCGTCTATGAGGAACTTCTTGCCCTGAACGATCCAGGCGAGAACCCGCTCAAGGGTTCGCTCATCTCGGCTCGCATCGGGCGGGGACGCCATACCCATGTGGCGCTCGCGCTGCACCATCAACTGGATAAGCTGGTTCCAGGCGCCTTCCGCCTGTTGGCGAATCTGGTTCAACCCGCCTGATAGCCCGTGAGAGACATGGCGGCGCAACCCGACACCAGCGCGCTCCCGTCTCCGGTTCCGCTATGGAGGAGCGCGGGCTGGCTGCTGCTCGACATGGCGCTGGTCACCACCATGCAGGCCGTCGTCAAGTCCGAGGGCCAAACTTATCCGGCCGTCCAGCTCGTCTTCTTGCGCTCGCTTGTCGGGTTCATCTCGGTAGCGCCGCTGCTGTGGCGTCACCGGGCCGAGCTGGCGAACCTGTCCAACATCCGAAGTCATCTCACTCGGGTCGGGTTCAACTCCATCGCACTGACATTCAATTTCGCCGCTTTCGCGGCATTGCCCCTCGCTTTGGTCACGGCTATCGGATTCACTCGCCCGCTCGTGCTCTTGGTGATGGCAGCCTTCATGCTTGGAGAGACAGTCAGCAAGACCCGCTATGTCTTCACGGCACTCGGTTTCCTCGGGGTCATCATCATGGTGCAGCCGGACGCGATCCCGTGGAACATGGGACTCCTCGCGGCCTTCGGATCGGTATTCTTCGGCTCTCTCGCGGTTGTTCAGACGAGGCGCCTTGCCGGTGAGAGCACCGTCGTGCTCATGCTGTTCTACACGGTTGGCCTGACCGTATTGACGACCGTCCCCGCTGCCATCGTGTGGGTACCGATCCCCTGGACCGAGGCGCCGAACATCATCCTCGTCGGCGTCCTGGCACAGATGGGACAATATTGCTGGCTTCAGGCCTATCAGAAGCAAGAGGCGCGGCTTTTGGCTCCGATCGGGTACTTGTCCATCATCTTCTCAGGTTTTGCAGGCTGGCTTTTCTTCGGAGAGGTTCCGTCGCCGTCTCTGTGCCTCGGCGCAGCCATCGTGGTCTCAACCACAATGCTCGCGTCACCGGCCGAACGGTGGCTCGAGAACAGGGAGCGGCCGAGGACCTAGACCCAGATTCATCCAGCTCCTCCGCGAAGGTCCGCTTCTGGCCCTCCCGAGATGGTAGTCTGAGAGCAGCAAGCCTCACGTAGCAGACGGTCCGAAGGGGTCAGGGATTTCGGTGCGCGACGCGAAGTAGACTTTCCGCCCTTATTGAGCGGGAGCGAAATCGAGTGCATCGCCGGCGGCGCCAAAGTCTCCTGCGCAACAGGCGTCTGAGGCGAAATCGTCAGAACGGATGAAGCTGAAATCACCGAAGCCCAACGGGTCCAGGCGCGCAAGTGCTCGTCCGGCACGATCGCAATCTCTTCCCTCGTCTGGGGAGGTGTCGATACCTCAATGAGGCGTGCGCTCCTCTTATCTCCGATCGGCTGTGATTTCTTCATGCCGTGAAGCGCGGATTGGCCTATGCTCGTGGGGCTCTGGCACGGAACCGAAATAGGTCTAGAGGCCGCAATCGTGGGAGATAAGCGGACCTCTAAACGTCTTTCGGTTCCGCGCCAGGAAGCAATTGGGCATTGCCATTCCGTGGCACTCAGCAATTGCCGGAGTGAGGCCTCAGGCCGCCTGGAGCCATGAGGCCCTTCTCTCTGCCTCCAGGAGTTGCTCCGCTTGGCGCATGAATTCGCGGGCGGCAAGACCCGGAGGAATCGGATCGAGGTAGGAAACCGAGATTGTCCCCGCTCGCTTATACGGCCGGCCGGGACCCCAGAAGTGGCCGGAGTTCAGAGCTACCGGGAGAACGGGCCTGTCGAGCTTCGCGTAGAGTAGCTCCACCCCGCGCTTGAACTCGATCGGTTCGGAGGCCAGCTTTCGGGTCCCTTCAGGGAAGATCAGCACGGAACGGCCCTGAGCCAGCGCCGCCTGGCTCTCCTCCACCATCTTGCGGACCGCCTTCGAGCCGCTCTCCCGATCGATCAGGATCATCGGCGACTTGCGCAGGAACCAGGCGAAGACAGGAATCGTCAGCAGTTCCTGCTTCGCGACAATCGCCACATCCGGAAACAGGATCAGGAACGCCAGCGTCTCCCAGGTCGACTGGTGATTGGCAATGATGAGGCAGGGTTCATCAGGGATATTGTGTTGACCCCGCTCGATGTAGGTCAGGCCGACAAGCCACTTCAGGCTGACGAGAATGCCGTGAGCCCACACCCGGGATGTCAGCCGGACGCCGCGCCCGGGAGAGCCACATAGCCACAGAATGGCCAAGACGGGCACGAACAGTCCCGTCCAAAGGGCCAGCAGAAGGTCAAATAGAGTCGAGCGGACGCGCTGCATGGTCGATGGCTTCATCAAAGGTGGCTTAGTGTTCATCCGAGGCCGGTGCCGGAATGCTTTGTCCGACCGCAACAGCGCGGATCTGTGACTCGCCGACGGCCCGTTCGGTCCCGCTTGCGGTGTTCTTGATCCTGTAGCCGAACTCCCCGTTGCTCTCGGGCATCAGACGAATGACTTCACAGATGCCGCTCGTGCGATCAGCGAAGTGTGCGCCAGCGGCACGAACCAACTGGCCAACGGAATAGTTGTGGCTCATGAAGACAATTATCCTACGATCAATTGAGCGACATCATCCGGGGCGCCGTATGGGCCTTGATAGGGAGGGTATGCTCGACTTCCGCATCGAACTGCTGGTCGATGATCTCGGCCAGCACCATCGTATCGTCGGCATCCATGGCGCTGGCCGGGTAGATCTGGAACTCGCTGTTGCTCTCGACAACAACCGCGTCACGGCCGAACCGCAACACGCAGTTGGTCTGGCGCATGAGCCATTCCGGTACCAAGTCGCCGGCCTCGAATGTCCAAGTCTTTTCAGGCATTGTAAACCTTTGCTCGGCTGAAATGCTCAGCCGCACCGCCGCTTAGCGGCGGCGGAATTGCGGACGGCGCGCGCCTGCCGGACGGGGAGCGCCCGACCCGCTGTCTTTGTGGCGGAAGATGAGGCGTCCCTTGTCGAGATCGTAGGGCGACATTTCGACGGTGACGCGGTCGCCGGCCAGTGTCTTGATGCGGTTCTTCTTCATCTTGCCCGCAGTATAGGCGACGATCTCGTGTCCGCTCTCAAGCTTCACGCGATAGCGCGCATCCGGCAGGATCTCGACGACTTCGCCCTCGAAGGTGATCAGTTCTTCCTTGGCCATTTGGGAAATCCTTCAGTTGAAAACAAAAAAGCCGCTCCCGAAGGGCGGCTGTATCAGGCGGCGTGGAACACCGCGCCGCCTGATGGTGACGGCGATTTAGGCCGTCTGGATGTTGTTGACGGCGACCTTGCCGGAGCGGCGGTCCTCAGCCGTGTCGAAGGCCACCTTCTGGCCTTCGCGCAGGCCGCGCAGGCCGGCGCGCTCGAGAGCGGTGGCGTGGACGAACACGTCCTTGTCGCCGTTGTCCGGCTGGATGAAGCCGAAGCCCTTCTGGTCATTGTAGAATTTAACGGTGCCCGTAATCATGGGAGTGTCCTTAGGTATGCGTCAGTGCACGTGAGCGACTGGACGTGCCACAGCACGGCCCCGCTCGGTTCGTCGATGTTTGGGAGAGTGTCTGAACGTGCGCCCGGCAGGCCAAGGCGGTACGGCCCGATTGTCCGGCCAAATGTCGATAGAAGGGTATTTAGTGCTCACTTGAGGCGAATACAAGGCACGCGGGCATGAAGGAAAATTATCGTCCTCAAGATGGAGTTCGGGCTTGTAAAAGGCTAAACCGTCCTCCATCTTGAATTGATCAACCGACATGTTCGGCCTGCTCTTCGTAAGCTCGTGATCGAGCGCCGAGCCCGCTTTCCGTTCCAATCGATTGTTATACCCTAGCCCGCCTCGGGCAGGCGCTTGTCCGTCGTTGCTCTGCCTTCGACAACCTTAAACACGAGATGCTGCTCGGCTATTGAGCCGACGCGGCAACAGGAAACCTATGTCTACTTCTACCCAAATCCATTCTACCTGGATCCAGCTTTCGCTTCTTAAGCCGCAGCCGATAAAGGCCGCTCCACCGGCCAAAGCCGCACCCAAGCCGCAACCGTCCGGGCTGACCCGGGAGGAAATCCGCCATATCGTCATCGAGATGATCGGCTGATGCGAGAACCTGCGATGCGCTCCTGCTGAAAGCAAAGCGCGAAGCGGCGCACGAGGTCCGGTGCGCCGCTGGCAAATCTTGAGCCGAATGCCCGGATTTACGATTCGATCTGCGGGGCTCTCGGCTCCGCCGTCGGAGCCCGAGTTCCGGAATTCGGCGCAAGGGCAGGCCGGCGCGGACTGGCGAAGCGAGGCTTGGGCTTAGGGGCGGCGATCAGGCCCTCCCGGATGGCCTGCTTGCGGGCGGCCTTGCGGTTGCGGCGGACCGCCTCGGCCTTCTCGCGAGTCTTGCGCTCGGAGGGCTTTTCATATGCTTTGCGCTGCTTCATTTCGCGGAAGATGCCCTCGCGCTGCATTTTTTTCTTGAGCACCCTGAGTGCCTGATCGACATTGTTGTCGCGTACCAGTACCTGCAAAACGGTATCCAATCCCATGCTGTGAACGGGCCGGCGGACCTGAAGCACAGACCTGGCGCATGCCAGAGTCGATGGTGGGCCGGCTGAAAAAGAGGGCTCCTGCCCTCTTGGCGAGGCCGGACCTTAGCATGATTTTGGGCGGTGGCACGGATTTCATTGTCCAAGGCCAACAGAGCAGCCGCGAGGTGGCATGAGGACGCCGATCTCTGGATACCTCATCCGAGACATCATCTGCGGCGGGCAACCATCTTGCTCTTCTTCGATTGAAACGTTACGTCTCTCGGCAGGCATTAAACGATCGATGACAGAAGGCAAGACCTATGGGCCGGGGTAACGAGCACCGCAATCGCCAGCGCCAGTTCGGCGCGCAACCAGCCGATCCCTGGGGCGATTACGCTCCACAGCCGACCTACGAGCGGACGCCGCGCCCCCAGGCCTCGCGAGCATCCTCCGAACGCCAGGCCGAGGCTCGGGTGAAGTGGTTCAATCCTGACAAGGGGTTTGGCTTCGTCGAGCTGACGGACGGATCGGGCGAAGCTTTCCTGCATATCAGGCAGGTTGAGGCGGCAGGCCACAGTACCCTACCGTCCGGCACCACCCTGGTGGTCCAGGTCGGTTCGGGGCAGAAGGGCCCGCAGGTCAATGAAATCGTCAGTGCCGACACCAGCACTGCCGAGCCCGAGCCAGCTCGGCGTGGCCCTCGCGCGCCGGGGCAATCTTCCAATCGCCTCCGTCAGGGAGGTTCGCCGGCCGCGGTGCCGGACACCCTGGGAACCGTCAAATGGTACGACGGGGCAAAAGGGTTCGGGTTCATTGCCGTGGAGGGCGAGAGCAAGGACTTGTTCGTTCACGTCTCGGTGCTTGAGCGGGCTGGCCTTGGCGGTTTGGAGCCGGGGCAGCGGGTCCTCGTCGCGATCGTGGAGGGGCGCAAGGGCCGCGAGGTTGGGGCTATCGAGCTGGCCTGAGATCCAAGCCAGTTGCATGAGCTGAGAGCAGCCTCAATCCTCGGGATTGGACGGATAATCCACGACCAGCGAGAGAGCGACACGCACCATCACCTGTCCGGCTTCATCCCTGACGCTGACGAGAAAGACGCGCTGGTCGCCGTCGGGGAGCTTGTCCTTGGCCATGTTGGGCAGGGCCTCCTGAGCTACGAGTTTAGCAGCTTCGATATTTTCCAGCTCCTGCCCCTGCTCGTCGGGGATGAGGAGGTTGCCGTCATAGGTGTCGAAGAAGAAGCGGGGCACTGGCACTCCGGCACTGGGAATAATGGCAGTCAACGCTTGGCTTTGTGCTTGGTTCATTGCTCTCAGCAGCTTAGCGGCCGCGGTATCTGGATCCTTTCGGTGTCCAGAAGGAGCCATTCAGCGCTACGTGCAATGTCACCTTCTGGCATTCCTTCGCGATATACCGTGTGACCGCTTGAGGTCTGATTCCAGACCTTGTCTCATGACTGCCGAGGTGAGGCGGTTCATAGGTATGCCGCCCCTGGCGTTTGGATCTCGCCCTGCTCCGCAATCAGAAGGGCATCGTCGACGTCGATTCGCAGCATACCGAACAGTGCTCTCGCGCGCCGCGCAACCCGGAGCCTGACCCGAATGGACCGGATCTCATTGGCCTTGAGAGGCGGCTTGGGTCCGATCAGCCTGCTTTCGTTCCAACCTGTGGTGGTTCGGCAGGTAGGATGAGCGATGCGATCTTGCTTTGCAGAGTTCCTGAAGCGAAGCTCCCGCAATGAACCTTGGCCTTAGCGGTCACAGCATTCGTGTTATCTGTTGATGCAAGTAGCTTGCCGCTCGCCGCACCTCTACTTGGCGGGCCTTCAAGGTGTCATTGATTCTATCGAGATATGCGTCTCGTGCGCAGATCAGCACCTCCGCAATGTCTTCTGGCAGGCGGGGGATAGCCCATTCGGCGGCGACGTCCTTCGGCACGAACCCGCCTGTGGTCGCCGTCCGCCACATGCGGGCGAGTGTGAGCAGGATGTTCCGTTCGTCGCCTGCCAGGTTGTCGAGCAGTGGAGGAAGTGCATCGCTCATAGCCTGGCGGACGTGGGCATCCGGGATTCGTGGCAGCAGCTCCTCCGCCCCAGGACCGATCAAGGCTCTCGCCTCCTGCCGGGCCTGCGCCAACGCCAGGGTCAGTTCAGGATTCGAAACGGGCTCTGGAAGATCGCCGGCCTCGAAAGCTTCCCGCATCCATTCGCCGTAGACGAACTCGGAGCGCGCCGGATAGGCCGATGCCGAAAGATCGGACTTCAGGAATACCATCAGCTCGATGCAGCGCGGGCCGGCCGGGCTGGCGGGATGGCGGCCGGAGATCCGCAATAGGGAGGTTACAAGGTCACTCCGCATGACATCCGTCATCGGACATTCGGTGACAACCAGCAGATCCACGTCGCTCCGTGGCCGCAGACCGCCCGAGACGGCTGATCCGTGGAGATAGACGGCCAAGAGAGAGCCGTCGAACAGCTCCTCTACAATCTTGAGCGCATTCAGCGCCTCAGCCGGGATTCCGGGTATGTAGTCCTGCATATGGTCATTTTCCATCGTACCCGGGAAACATATAGCAGATCGAAGGCCGCCCAGAGCATCGGGCGTGAAAAGCGGACTTGCCCTTTTCGAGGCAAATCCGGCGCTCCATCACATCGCTAGAGCATCGTCTGGTGCGAAGGGTCGGATCTTCTTCGCATGGTGCGCTAGCGCTTGGTCTGCCTCGTCGCTTAGGAGCCGGCGTTCATTGGCTGCCGGAAGGTGTATGGTTGACCCGAGGCATCCACAAGAATGATCATGGTTTCTTCAGCGGGTCATGCGAACCGGAGGTCCCCGTCAGCGAAAGCGGGCCCGGCCTTTGCCCGCGACGAACCTCCCGATTAGCAAGCGGGAGGTTCGAGCCGACAGATCTCCCCTGCAGCCGCACTCCCTACAACAGAATCATGGAATTGCGGCCACTCATGTCCTCAATGAATATCAGTCACAACCCAGAATAGATAAGCTGCTACCTCAGAACCGGTCTCCCGGAACAGAATGTTCGTGACCGGGCGCAGGTAGCGGAGAGCGACATCGCCGACGTCCTGGCCATCATGGAGAAGGCGATAGGCCTCAAGGACGGCTCTGTTGTTCAGAACAATGCAATCGGTTCCGATTTGCTGCTTGAACACGACACGTGAGGGCTCGAATGCTGCACCATAGAGCGTTTCTCGTGCCACAACTCTGGTGCCGTGTGATCTTTCGAGGCTGAATCGTGTCACGGGTTCGCTTTCCCTGGCCAAGGACCTACTCGTGAGGAGCGCGAGATCGTTGAAGCGATTCATGGGCGCGTCCGCTCTCGTGGCGGCCCTTGCATGGGACAGATTGAAACCCCGATCACCCAGCCACTCATCAAAGTAGGGACTTCCGTCCGATTCCAGAGTCCGGTGCCCTGCCTCAAGGAAGACCCGTGAGATGGGTACATCGTTCGTGGTCGTGACGACATCGCGGCCATTCACGTTCTCGGTGATCGAGACATCGAGAAGATGACTCCGCGAGCCCTTCTTGATCACGGCCGAAACTACCGGTCCTGCTTCGGGAGACGACCAGGTGCCGATCCAATTCTGCGGACGTGATGGCTTGGAGGGCTCCGAGAAGTTCTCCCATGTCGGCGGCGTCGTTGTCCCGAAGCTCGGCTCTGTCTGATAATGTGAGATCGTCAAGAAGAGTGAGTAGTCCCAGTCGCTGTAGCCTGTCGGATCACTGCGACGGAACTTGATCTCGTGCTGTTGCGTGTGCTTGTTGGCTGAACCGTATCCAGCTCCGGCAAGAGGGAGAATCTCGGTGTAGTTGACCAATTCGTCGTCCGAGTCCCGCATTACGATCTGATCGACCACGCCGAGAGCGAAATCCGCTGCAAAATTCAGGACCGCACCCACCACGGTGCCGAATGCAGGCGTGTTCTTGAGAGCGTTCTCGGCGGAGTCGATAGCTTGCCTGACCGCGATGCTGTTCTCCCACCAGTCCCGGTTGACGTCTTTGTCCCAGGCCCTGATGACCAAGCCGATCGCCGGTTCGTTGACGAAACCTTTGTACACGCTCTCGAAATACGTCGCAGACTCATTCGACCTGAGGCGCCTCAGAGGCGTTAGTATGATCCGCGTGTCACTGTCGGTGACGACCTGCACAAGTGAAAAGAACAAGTCGCCTGTCGTCACACTTTCCGGATCCCGGCAGATGACCTTATCAAGCTGCACCTCTACCCAATAAGCCATGACTTCCTCCAAGATATCAGTTCGAGACCGGTGCTCGATCCCGGCAGAGGCTAGACCGGGCGAGGAGGCATTCGCCTTGGACACGTTTCGTTGTGTGGCCTTGGCTCATCGTACAAGGGATTACCCACTGGAGTGCCATCGAACGGACGGCATCATTCCTGAATACGCGCCACCGCTGCGACTCCGTACCCTCGCTTCGCGGGAGGTCCTAGCTTGTGTACTCTACGCCGGCAGGCGACAGAACGAACCTCCGGTTCAGGAGCGTGCCTTCCAGCTTCCCATAATAAACTCTAAACAGAACGCCTCCCGAAGCCGCCGGATGTTCGTCATCGCGCACGACCGTGAGCCCACCGCTGAGTTCGCTCACCCGGTGATGGAGCCACCTTAGCCACTCTGCGGAAGGTGGCCCGCTTTTGTTCGGGAAGATTCTGTCTAGTGCCTGTCTCACGTCCTCAGTGCTGTACCCATCGAGAGCTGGTTGCCTCAAATGAGCAAGCCCTTCGGCAATGGCCTCATAGATGGGACTATCGTGCGGTGCTCTGGCTGGATTGGACGACAGACTAGAATCTGGAGAGGCCGGACCAGATGGGGCCGGCCCTCCTTCTTCAATAGCCTCACGAGCGGCAGCTGTAATCCTTTCCAGCAACTGGTCAGCCCAGTTGCTGAGATTGTTCTGCGGATTCCTGCTGTCGCTCATGATGATTCTCATTGATTAGTTAGATCAGTGACATGACGATCGGCAGTACCACCGGAAGGGCGTCGCCAACGAATGACATGGCATCGTCGAACCAGCCCTTCTGATCACCCTGGATATTGGCTGGCGGCCGGATGTTGAGTGTCACGGCTCCAGGCTGGGTAAAGTCCTTTGTGCCACGAAGCGCATGAACCAGCATAGGCGTTACTTGAGTCAGCACATCCGCGACGAAGTTCTGCCAATCCTTGTCATTGGCATGCCGCTGCGCGGCTGGGCTGTTGACGACGGCGTTGAAGTCCTTCCGACCACCGCTAACAGCGTTGAATATCTGCAGAGCAATCGGTGCCGCTTGCTGAACAACAGACAGCACATCGTTCCACCAGGCCTTGTCGGTCATCCTGCTCGAGTCCTGCAGGGCTGGTGTCGTATATGCCTTACTGATGGTAGGTTGTACCTGAGAGATCAAGTTGGGGTTCTGGGCGAGCGATGCTGCTAGGGAGCCGAACAGTGAGCACGCAGCAATCGCGGAATCACGTTGAGCTCCGCCGAATTGCCCGGAGGCGGACGGGCCGATAATCGACTTCGATCCGGGCGAGCTTAGGGCCGCGACGATCTGGCTCTTGAGGGGAGCGAGTGGGTCAGATGATGAGGTTGTTGTGCCCGTAAACGCAACGACGGGATCTGCAGGGGCTGCTGTCATGCTCATGTGTGTCTCCTTCTTCCTGCGCCGGGAAGCTGCCTTGCGCTGTCCAGACTTCTCCTTGTTCGTGTCCGTGTCTGGAAGGGTACGATCCATCTCGGGCACCTCCGTTACTGATGAACGTTAGGCCGCTTGCTGTATTGACTTGCCGAAGATCTGGTCGAACAGGGCCCGTATTTGGTCTTGAGGCTGCGGCTGGGGTGCGGGGGGCGGCGCCGATGTTGGCGATGGCACTCCGAATATCTGCTCCCAAATATCGGATGGGACGGGAGTACCGACCTGCTGCATCGTGATGAACGTCCTGTCAGCCAGGTCCGTTTGCGTCGCCGGAGTGTCCACGACCGGTATCTGGGACATGTTGAGTTCCTGCAGCCGCGACGCCGTGCGGGCGCATAGGCTGTTCAGGGAGATCGTCGTGTCAAGCTGATCAAGCAGGGCATAAGTGAATGCCGACAGGTTATCCGTCGCTGGCGTTCCGGCCGCTGCAGTCTGGTCCGCTCGACAGGCGGTGAACAATGCGCCGTTCAGCTCCACCGCTCCTGCTTTGTACGATTTACGCATCCAACGATTGCGAATGCTGTCCGCATACTTTGCGCTATTACCGGAACCTTTCCGTAGCGGGACGGCGTCCGGCCACTGGCTAAATCTGTCGATGGCGGCCTCGCCGGTCGAGAAATTCTTCGCCACATCAGCAGGCTGCGAGACGATCGAGCGTCCGAAGAACTTGAATCGGGTGATCTGTTGCATCTGTGCGGCCTTGCTGGCCGCTTCATTGAGAGGAGGCTGCCAGACCTTGGTTTGCGCCACGACAGGGCCGTCGGGAGCGAAGAACACTTTGTCCATACCGCCGGAGTGGCATGCATCCAGAACCACAGTGAGCACTCCAGGTGGGATGGCCTGAGTCCGCGCGGCAAGCTCTGAATCAGACAGGAATGCGTCATACAGGCAGAGAACTTCGACCATCGTATCACCCTGCGGATAACGATAGCCGTGAGAAGATTCAAAGAATATGATCTGGTCTCCAGCCGACGCCCCACGTGTGAGATCGTCGAGACCCGCCCGAACATTGGCGAGTGTCGCGGCATTGTTGTGCAGCAATCGTATGTCGGTAGCGTCGAACCCATAGCTTCCCATCAGCAGGTTCTTGAACGCCAGGGTATCCGCGATACAGGAGTTCAGATTATTTCGCGGGTCGGGATATTGGTCGATTCCGATCAGTAGGGCACGCTTCATGGCTTTGACCCTTCCGCAGAGTAATAGTCAGCGCATCGGTTTATCCGTTCAGGATGGGCTGGGCGGGAGAGCAAGCGTGTATCCTTCGGAGCTATATGCTCGCTTAGGTACAAACGCGCAGTGCACGCGACTTGACGATCCTGAATTTTCCGATGCAGATATACGTCCAAGCCCATGACAATATTCGGGCTTGTTTTACCGGTCTCTTCTCACACTTCCAAAGTTCAATCGGCTTGCAACTGAAGATCTTGGGATACCGGACTCGCACAACCAAAATGCTCCTGTGACCTGAATGCTGTCAAGAAAAGAATCGGAATACGATGCAGCAGGACCGAGCCGGTTACCGCTGCTCATCCGGTAAGTTCTGCGGTTCTAAGCGCATCGTGCGAAAACCGGGATCGGATTTTCACTCACCTGACCCTTCGGGTCGCACCAGATGATGCGCCAACTACAAGGAGCATCGGATCGATCCCAAAAGTGGGGCCACTTTTCACGTCTGATGCTCTGGCACGGTAATGTCTACGCGGTTTATGCGCTGGAGAGCGGACGGGTTGTGGCAGCTGAACGCGTTGATATGATTTGTGCTACCACAGCGATCCTGCGCAACGTGGTTAGATTCGATGCCTGTCACTGCGCATCAGTATCTTTGCTGGATGAAAGGTGCTTCGCCAGTTCGTGCTTGGTTTCCCTGGTATTCGCGTTTGCGAGGGAAGAAGAGGTGGGGTGTCGCCCGACAGAGCTCCGGCTCTGGCTTCTTTGCCGGCGCAGTCCTTCGCGCAGAAGAATTTCATCAATCCGGCTGCGTTGGATCGCGATACCTTTCTGTTGATGGAGATAACCTGCGAGACGATCCAGCGTCCAAGCGTCGAACGGTAGTCCCAGCGCGGATGGCTTCGTGCGCGCTGTGTCGAGGACAGTAGCGATCTGATCGGCGGTATACAGCGTAGGGCGGCCGGAGCGAGGCTTGTCCTTAAGTGCATCGAGACCCATCATGTTGAATCTCTGAATGCGCCTGTAAACGGTATCGACATCGATGTGCAGTCGATTTGCAATGCTGGCCGGCGCAACTCCAGAACTGATTTGCCAAATAATCTGTGCTCGTTCCACCATGCAGGCCGGAGCTGTGCGGGAGTGAGCGATCTTCTCGATCGTGGTGCGTTCCTCGAGCGTCATGTCCCGTAAGTGGATGGAGGTCATGACTACCTCTGATGTCACCTGCGCGCGGCCATAAATATACCGCGTCATTTGGCGGACGCGCTAGTTCAAATCCTCTCCTGGCTTGCGAAAAATAACCCGTTTGAGCACTGCGAACCTGGCTCCCAGATGATCGGGCCGGAAGAAATCGCAAAGGAAGATGCCCGGATAACGATGGTCGGGCGAGGACCATTTTCCTGGTCCGTGATTCGCGGAATGTTGTCAGCCCAAAAATACGCAGCAACGGTGCTCCCGTCGAAAGCGAAGTCCGGTTCCGTCGGTCGATTGATGCATGTGAATGTGCACCTCCGAAATCGGCGTATGCTATTCCCGCGATGGACGTGAACCTAACCTATCAACGTATGCGCGTTGCCACCGACATCGCTGATGGCGAGGGACTCCTCGTCATGTGGCGAGGGAGGCTCGTTGCCGTCCTTGTTCAAGTTCCAGATCCGAGCCGGACTGTGGGTGCTGATGATACTTGGCTGTCAGAGGCCGGTTTTTCCGAGCTCAGCGGTGCCTGGTCCGTGGCGGCGGGTTTTGGCCCTTGTACCAATCCGGTTCGCCAGGCACTCCCTAGTCTGGCGGAGGCCATTGCATGGGTTGTCGGGAGGATCAACAATACCGGGGAGCGGCTTCCTGCGGAACTGACACACAGGAGAAGTCGCCGCGAGAGGCGGGTCTCGAAAGCATTTGCCGACCCTACTGCATCGTCTTCGTTGGATGCCAAGACCGTTCTCGTCGTGGAGGACGACCCTCTGGTCCGGCTATTCCTGCTCGATGTGCTCCAAGACGAGGGCTACCGGGTTCTGGAGGCCGCGCACGCCGATGAGGCCCTCACACATCTCGGCGCCCGTCCCGACGTACTGGCCGTCGTGACGGACGTGAGAATGCCAGGCGCGACTGGTTACGATTTGGCCCGCGAAATTTACAGCCGCCATCCGAAGATCAAGGTCGTCATCATGTCCGGAGTGACAGAGCCGGAACATGGGGACCTTCCGACGAATGCTGTTTTCATTTCCAAGCCCATGACGCCTGCCATCATAGTTGGCGAAGTTAACCGGGCGGTCATCGGCACGCTTGATGCAGGGGTCAAGCCAACCACCACATAGCCTCGTTGCCGCGGCCATCAATGCAACCATGTCTCCGTAGGGGCCAGGGTCATCTCGCGCTGCGCTTCGTTCATGCGGATTTGAAGCGTGAACGAGCGATTTCAGCCTGTTCAAGAGACAACATGATAGGCTCCTAGAGCATCGGACCTGGACGTGGACCCACGTTCGGGATCCACTCCGATGCTCCATTCTTTGAAAAGCGCATCGTTCGACGCGACACGAAGGGCCACGTCAGGGAAAATCCGGGTCCACTTTTTCGCACGATGCGCTAACGAGCAGGGCCGGACGAGGATGGAGAGCCAAGCTGACATCACGGCACGAGACCTGAAGGCTCACGAGAGTGATACGATGGCCTGCTCAAGAAAGATCCGCAGGAGGCGGATCCGTGCCGAGCCCTTCATCCAGAGAAAGCCAAGCCGCCTCGGCTCGGTCGGAAACGGGAGGGGCAGTTTCGCCAAAGACAGGCCTTCTGGCCAAGGGGGCGACCAGTCGGGGACGAGCGACACCCCCAACCCCCGATCAACCATGACTGCGATTGCGTCCAGCGTGGAAAGCTCGAACCGTTCCCGGGGGCGGATCTTGGCCTGGGTGAGATAATTGTCCACCAGGCGGCCACCCCAGAAGCTGCGGCCATAGCGGATGAATGGCTCGGTCGCCAAAACCGTATGAGCGTCCAGACCGCCCATCGATGAAGGTGCGATCACGAGGAGAGGCTCCTCTCGCAGCACGGCCCACCCGCAGGCCTTGGGCAGGGCGAAGTAGGGCTCGATGATGATGGCTCCGTCCACCTCGCCGCTCAGCACCTTGGAATGGAGCTCAGCCGATTGGCCAGGAACGATATGAATCTCCAGCCCGGGGTAAGCTTCCTGCACAGCCGTCAGGATTCTCGGCATCAATCCCGTAATGGCGGTTGGAACCGCACCGATCCGGATCTCTCCTGCAGGCGTTTCGGTCGTCAGAGCTGATTTGAGGTTGCTGACGTCGCGAAGCAGGTTGCGTCCCAGCTCGGTCAGAGCCCGACCCGCTTCTGTTGGCGTCACCGTTCGGCCGGATCGGACGAGAAGGCGCGTCCCGAATTCCTTTTCGAGCGTGCGCATGCGTAAGGCAACAGAGGCCGGCGTCAGATGGAGGCGCCGGGCAGCCTCCGCAATCGAGCCACCTTCGACGACGATCACAAAGGTCCTGAGGAATTCGGTATCCATTAAATGGAAAAACTATCTTCTTAAGGTGGAAAAGGCCAGCTTTTCCCATCGTATCCGAGGTCGGTATTCTGACCGGACTGGAGCGCCCACCCGCAGCCAGCTCAAAAGGGGTCTGACGAACAGACCCCGCATAGATGGGAGAGAAAGCATGACGCGCATGCACCGCCGAACCGCCCTATTCGCACTCGCAGCATTGGCCATGGTATCCGCCGCTCCGGCCCAGGCCCAGATCAAGGGTCTCGAGATCATCGCCCCGGCCAATCCGGGCAGCGGTTTCGACCAGACTTCCCGTGCGGTACGGGATGCCCTCATGGAGGCGGGACTGGCCACCAACATCCAGGTCCTGAACGTTCCCGGCGCCGGGGGCACCATCGGTCTGGCCCAGCTCGTTTCAGGCCAGAAGCGCGGCCCCACGCTTCTGACGATCGGCGCGACCACGGTCGGTGCCATCCTCGCGAACAAGCCGCCCGTAACCCTGGAGGATGCCGCACCCGTGGCCCTGCTGTTGAAGGAATACAGCATGCTGGTGGTCCCGGCGAACTCCGATATTAAGACGATGGCCGACCTCTCAGCCAAGCTGAAAGCGAATCCCGCCAGCGTGACATGGGCCGTTGGATCGGCAGGCGGCATCGACCACATCATCGCGGGGCAGGTCACCAAGGCCGTCTCAGGTGACGCGAGCAAGACCAACGCGATCAACTATGCCGGCGGTGGCGAGCAGATCGCCTCGATTCTCGGCGGGCACGTCACCGTCGGTGTCGGCGGAGTTCCCGAGTTCGCCTCGCAGATTGAGTCCGGTAAGCTCCGCGCAATTGCGGTCTCGTCTCCTGAGCGTCTCGAGGGACTCGACGTCCCGACGCTGAAGGAACAGGGCGTCGACGTCGCCTACGGGACCTGGCGTGGGCTGATGACCACCAAGAAAGCTTCCGAGGCCGAGATGAAGGAACTTGGCGACGCGATCAGGAAGATGGTCGAGACCAAGGCATGGAAGGCGAGCCTCGAGCGGTACGGCTGGATCCCCGCCTACGAGCCTTCCGACGGATACGCGGCCTTCCTCAAGGGAGAACAGGACATGATGAGGACCGCGCTGGGGGAACTCGGCCTCCTGAAATAACGGCACGTGAACTGATGGCCGGGCCGGGCGGGCGACCATGACCGCACTTGCGGTCTCCCATCTCCGGTCCGGCGGTCATGTCGACACCCAGCGACTTCGGGAAACTCCCATGCAACACCTGATGCGCAGCAAGCTCTTCGTGCCCGGTTCCAGACCGGAGCTCTTCGCGAAGGCCGCCGCGTCCGCCGCCGACGCGCTGTCCTTTGACCTTGAGGATGCGGTCGCGAAGGACCGCAAGGCGGAGGCGAGGGATGCGGTCGGGAACTTCCTGCGGAACCGTCCGGCGGATGCCCGGAAGGTCGTCGTGGTCCGCGCGAACGGTCTGGCCAGCGGGCTTTTCGAGGACGATCTCGGGGTAATCGTCGGCCCCGGCCTCGACGTCCTCAACCTGCCGATGGTCGAGAGCGGCGAGGAGGTCCGGGAGGCGGCGCGCGTGCTTGCGCGTCTCGAGGCGGCAGCGGGCGTCGAGCGCCCCGTCGGCATCCTTGCCAATATCGAGACTCCCAAGGGACTGCGCCTAGCGGCCGAGATCGCGACAGCGGATCCACGCGTCGTCGGCCTCCAGATCGGCTATGCCGACCTCTTCGAGCCGTGCGGCATCGATCGGTCTGATCCCGGCGCCCTGAACTACGTCCGCATGGCGATCCGCCTTGCGGCGGCGGAGGCGAAGCTTCCCGCCTATGACGGGGCCTATGCCGTCGTGGCGAAGCCGGAGCGGTACCGCGAGGAATGCGAGGAGGCCCGCAGCCTCGGGTTCGCGGGGAAGAGCTGCATTCATCCCACGCAGGTGCCGATTGCCAACGAATGCTTCATGCCGCGCCCGGCAGAGATCGAGAAGGCCCGTCGCATCCTGGCCGCCGCCGAGGAGGCCGCCGCCAAGGGTGTCGGAGCCTTCGTCGTCGATGGCCAGATGATCGACGAACCCTTCCTCGTCAGCGCACGGGCCGTCGTCGCGCTCGCCGAGCAACTCGATCCGGCCCGTGCCGGGGGAGGGCGCTGACATGGCTTCTTCGAAACTTCACCAGCGTGACTACACTCCCGAGGCGCGCGGCACCCTGGACGGCGTGCGGGTCCTCGACCTCTCGCGGCTGTTCGCGGGCAACGTACTCACGCAGATGCTAGGGGACTTCGGAGCCGAGGTGATCAAGGTCGAGCCGCCCGAGGGCGACACGCTGCGGGCTTGGAAGACCGAGGGCGTCAGCACGCATTGGAAGATCTACGCCCGCAACAAGAAGAGCCTCTGTCTCGACCTGAGGAACCCTCGCGCGTCCGAAATCATCAAGAAGCTCGTGCCGTCCGTCCAAATGCTCGTCGAGAGCTTCCGGCCGGGCGTGCTCGAGAAGATGGGCCTTGGCCCCGACGCATTGCTGGCGCTCAATCCTAAGCTCGTTATCGTGCGGATTTCGGGATGGGGCCAGGACGGCCCCTATAGCCAGCGCCCCGGGTTTGGCACTGTGGTGGAGGGAATCTCCGGCTTTGCCGCAATCAACGGTTTTGCCGATCGGGAGCCGGTTCTTCCCCCGATGTATCTGGCCGATGGCGTTGCGGGCATCTACGGCGCCTCGGCGGCTATGATCGCCTTGCGCGAGGTCGAGATGAGAGGCGGCCAAGGGCAGGTCATAGACCTGCCGCTGCTCGACCCGCTCTTCTCCATCCTTGGCCCCCAGTCCGCCAACTACCGCCTCACGGGCAAGGTCAAGCCACGGACGGGGAGCCGCTCGACGAACTCGGCCCCGCGCAATGCATATCGCTGCAGGGATGGGAGGTACGTCAGCCTCTCGGCCTCGATCCAGAAGATGGCCGAGAGGTTGTTCCGATCGATTGGTCGGACGGACCTCATCGACGATCCCCGGTTCCGGACAAACGCCGACCGCGTCAGGAATGCCGAGGAACTGGACGCCATCATCGGTGCCTTCATCGCCGAGCGGACGCAGGCGGAGAACGTCGCCTTCTTCGAGGCGGCGGAAGTTACCATCGGCCCCATCTACGACACCGCGCAGATCCTGGAGGATCCACACTTCATCGAGCGCGAGGTCGTCGCGGACTATCCCGATCCCGAGATGGGTGCGCTCCCGATGCACCACGTCGTGCCCCGGTTCGGTGGCACGCCCGGTTCGGTGAGAAAGCCAGCGCCCAAGCTCGGCGAGCACAACCGGGAACTGCTTTCCAAGATCGGATATGACGATGCCGGTTACGCGGACCTCGTCGCATCCGGCGTGGTGAGCGGAGAAGCATGATCGGCTGCGGGCGGAGATACCGTGACGAAGCCTGAGGGAGCCTTCCATGACGATCGGGTTCAGAATCCGACGCAACGCGCGAACAGTGAGCCCCGAGGTGGTGGAACGGTTCAGGGCCTTGCCCGTGGCGAATGTGAGCGATTCCATGTCGCGCATCAGCGCTGCCGGGCCGCGGATACGGCCAATGCACCGAAGCGGGGTGCTCGCCGGCCCGGCTCTCACGGTGAGGACGCGCCCAGGCGACAACCTAATGCTCCACAAGGCGATCGACATTGCAGCCCCCGGCGACGTGATCGTTGTGGACGGGGGAGGCGACCTCACCAATGCACTCATGGGCGAATTGATGCTGGCGCATGCGATCCGGCGCGGGGTTGCCGGCTTCGTCCTCAATGGTGCGATCCGCGATGCAGCGGCCCTGTACGAGCGCAACCTTCCGGTGTTTGCAGCGGGAGTGACGCATCGAGGGCCGTATCGAGACGGTCCCGGCGAGATTGGCTTCCCCATCTCGATCGACGGGATGATCTTTGAACCGGGTGATCTGGTTCTCGGCGATTGCGACGGTATCGTTGTGGTGCCGCAGGATCAGGTCGAAAACGTCTATGTTGCAGCGAAGGCCAAGCACGAGGCGGAGAACCGTCAGATGGAAGCGACAGAAGCCGGAACGGTGGACCGTTCATGGGTGGACAAGTCCCTCGCGCGTCTGGGATGCGAATTCTTGGATTAGGTGCACGCGTTTCTCGACCTAGCGCCTCGTGCGGACCCGGAGGGTCGCGTCGAACGATGCGCTCTTCAAAAAGTGGAGCATCGGAGTGGATCCCGAAGGTGGGGCCACGTTCAGGTCCGATGCTCTAGAGCGGTTCGAGGTTGAACGGAACCGGAAGATCTGACGCCCCGTCGGCCAGGGGCGCGAGCACAGAGGCTCGCCTGACGGCAGCATGGTTCCAGGACGTGCGCCGGTGCATTGTGCGTGCGGTCGAGACAGGCAGCTCGATCCGCCGGGCTGCCGCTCGTTACGAAGTGAACCCCTCCGCCTCCTCTATGAACTACCGAATCTCATGCGATAATCCTCACGCTTCATCATGTGCAGAATAGCCAGCAGCTCGTTGCCGCAGATTCAGGTAAGGATTTGTCTCGCGCACAGCGTACCCCCTGTTCTGGCTCAGGCGAAAGTGACCGTACTGTTCCCGGCAGGCGCCGCCGGAGGGGCTGCCCAAGAGCATCAATCGGTTCATTACGCCTGCGCGGATGGCGCAAGGCTCGAAGCCACGTTCTCCTCCCAGGCACCTCCCTGGAGTCAGTCAGGCTTGATCTATGCCGGATCCTCGACTGAGACGACGCTCCCCCAGGCCTTTCTGCGGAAAGCGGCCGGTATACGCAGAACGACGTCGCGTTAAGTGATCACGTCGCTCAGGTCAAAAATGGCTCTTCCCGAGCGGCGATGGTCTCCACCGGCACCAATCCACCCTGGGCCGTGGTTTCCCGAGGAGCGGCGAAGCGGCCTTCCTCGGCCTTATGGAAGTACTGGCTCGCGACGAGCATGCCCTTGAAGGGACGGATCGGTGGAATGCAGCTCAGCAGCATGAACGGCAAGGTCGTGAGCAGATGCACCCACGCGGACGGCTCGTAGGCCAATTCGATCCACACGCCGAATGCCGTCGCCGGGATGGCCATCGTCATCATGACGAAAAAGGCGGGTCCGTCAGCCGGATCGGCGAAGGAGTAATCGAGGCCGCATGCCTCGCAGCGAGGTGCAAGCGTGAGAAAGCCGTTGAACAGACGGCCCTGCCCACACTCGGGGCACCGGCACCTGAGGCCGTACTTGAGAATGGCATCCTTTGCGCCAACGTTCGCGGTCATGTCTGATCCTTCATGCCTGGGCTTCCATTCGTTGTGACGTCGAGCTCTTGCGAAGTGTCCGATTACGATTTCAACCAGAACCGGATGACGAGGCCCACGGCCGCCGTCGTGCCGACGCCGGCGGCCCAAAGGCCTACGAACCACAGCCAGCGGCGCAGGGCGGAGCCTTGTTCAAGATCGTTGGTCATCAATGGTATCCCTCGTGTCCGGTCTTGCCGCGGAACACCCAGTACGAGTACCCGGTGTAGCCGAGGATGATCGGGATCAGCACGCTCGCGCCGACCAGCATGAACTGGAGGCTCACGTTCGGGGCCGCGGCCTCATGGATGGTGACCGCGTTCGGCACCACGTACGGGAACATGCTGATGCCCAGCCCGAGCAGGCAGAGGGCGAACAACCCCAGCGTCAGCAGGAACGGCCAGTACTCCCAGCGGCGCACCAGGCTCACCAGCAGCGTTCCCGAGCACAGACCCACCAGCAGCGGCACCTGGGCCGTGAACAGCACCTGCGGCCAGGCGAACCAGCGCTCGTAATAGGCGCCGCTCAGGAAGGGCGTCGCCACGCTGACGAGCCCGATGCACACGATCAGACTGATGGCGAGCCTGCCGGCAAGGCGGTAGCTGTGGTTCTGGACCATGCCCTCGGTCTTCATCACGAGCCAGGTTGCGCCAAGAAGCGCGTAGCCGACCACGAGGCTGACCCCGACCAGCAGACTGAACGGCGTCAGCCAGTCCCACCATCCGCCGGCATAGGAGCGGCCCTCGACCGCGATGCCTTGGAGCAGGGCGCCGAGCGTGATGCCCTGCGCCAGCGTCGCCACGACCGAGCCCGTGGTGAAGGCGAAGTCCCAGTAGCGACGGTGACCGGGATCGCGCCAACGGAATTCGAAGGCGACCCCGCGGAAGATCAGCGCCAGCAGCATGGCGATGATCGGTGCGTAGAGCGCCGGCAGGATGATCGCGTAGGCCAGCGGGAACGCCGCCATCAGGCCGCCGCCGCCGAGCACGAGCCAGGTCTCGTTCCCATCCCAGACCGGGGCGACCGAGTTCATGGCGCTGTCGCGCTCCGGTCCCGGGGCGAAGAACGGAAACAGGATGCCGATGCCGAGATCAAAGCCATCCATCACCACGTAGGCGAAGACCGCAAACGCAATGACAAGGGCCCAGAGGGTGGGGAGATCAGGAACGGGGATCATGCTTTAAGCCTCCGCGCCGAGGGTGCGGGCCGGGTTGACGGCGGGCGCCGGGGTGATGCCGGCGGTGCGGATCGGCTCGCGTCCGGCCTCGGGTCCGCTCTCGCCAGGATGCGGGGCCTTGCCCATGAGCTTGAGGATGTAGCCGGTGCCGGCTCCGAACACGATGAAGTAGACGACGATGAAGGTCAGCAGCGAGGCGGCGACGGCCGGAGCCTCAAGGGGTGAGGCCGACGCGGCTGTCTTGAGCAGGCCATAAACCGTGAAGGGCTGCCGTCCGACCTCGGTGGTGACCCAGCCGGCGATCACCGCCACGAAGCCCGCGGGACCCATGGCCAGCGCCAGCCAATGCAGCGGGCGCCAGTCGTAGAGCCGGCCGCGGAAGCGCGCCCACAGGCTGAGCAATCCGAGGGCAAGCATCGCGAAGCCCAGGCCCACCATGATGCGGAACGACCAGAACACCACGGGCACATAGGGCCAGTTGGCGCGGTTGACCGTATCGAGGCCAGCCAAAGGCGCATTCAGGTCATGCTTGAGGATGAGTGAGGACGCCTTCGGGATTGCGATGGCGTTGCGCACCGTGCCAGCCTCCTGGTCGGGGATGCCGAACAGGATCAGGGGTGCGCCATCCGGGTGGCTTTCAAAGTGCCCTTCCATCGCCATGACCTTGGCGGGCTGGTGCTCAAGCGTGTTGAGGCCATGCATGTCGCCGGCCAGGATCTGGAGCGGGGCGACAACCGCCACCATGCCCATGGCCATCGAGAACATCACGCGGGCGCCCTTGTTGGTGCGCTCGCGCAGGAGGTGCCAGGCGCCGACGCCGCCCACGACCAGCGCGGTCGTGAGGTAGGCGGCCAGCACCGTGTGCACAAGGCGATAGGGGAAGGAGGGGTTGAACACGATGGCCCACCAGTCCTGGGGCACGAACTGCCCGGCCTCGTTCACGGTGTAGCCGACCGGAGTCTGCATCCAGGAGTTGGCGGACAAGATCCAGAAGGCCGAGATGAAGGTGCCGACGGCGACCGCAAGGGTAGCGGCGAAATGCAGCCTCCGGCCGACACGCCCCATGCCGAAAAGCATGATGCCGAGAAAGCCTGCCTCCAGGAAGAAGGCCGTCATGACCTCATAGGCCATCAGCGGCCCGATGACCGGTCCGGCCTTGTCGGAGAACACCGACCAGTTGGTGCCGAACTGGTAGGACATGACGATGCCCGAGACCACGCCCATGGCGAAGGCCAGGGCGAAGATCTTGAGCCAGTACTTGAACAGGTTGAGGTAGACCTCGCGCCCGGTCCACAGCCACAGCCCTTCCAGCACGGCGAGATAGCTCGCCAGCCCGATGGAGAATGACGGGAAGATGAAGTGGAAGGAGACCGTGAACGCGAACTGGAACCGCGCCAGGAGAAGGGCGTCGAACTGATCAAACATGCTACTTGTCCTTGGGGTCGTCGCGGCGGCTCTTCTTCGATCCCGGTACGACGAAGAGTCGATCCTTCATCTCCAGGATCTTCTGCACCTTCGAGCCCAGCGTCAGGAGCTGGACGAGGCGTTCGGTGTCGAGCCGCTGCACGTCGGCGTACCAGCCGGTGAGCAGCTCGAAGAGGTCGTGCATTTCGCGCATGCGCTCCTGCGCATGGCGCTCCTCCGTGCTGGCCGGTTCCTGCATGAGCACTTCGCGCAGGAGGGTCATGGTCGGGTCGATCTCGCGCTTCTTGCGCTCCTCGACCAAGGTCCGGACGATCTGCCAGATGTCGTCGGGCGTCGAGAAGTAATCGCGCCGGTCTCCCGGCTTGTGCTGGAGCCGCACGAGATTCCAGGCCTGCAACTCCTTGAGCCCCATGCTGACGTTGGATCGGGACACACCGAGGCGCTCGACGATGTCCTCGGCGTTCAGCGGCTCCTTGGAGAGGTAGAGCAGGGCGTAGATCTGGCCGACGGTGCGGTTGATGCCCCAGCGGGAGCCCATCTCGCCGAAGTGGAGCACGAAGGTTTGGACGAGGGGAGGGAGGTTCACGGGAAGTCCTGAAGTTTCAGTATTTTCTGAAATATGTGATTTAGGGCGATCCAAGTCAAGGGATCCAAGTCAAGGAGTGTGCCGACGCCAGGTCCCGGGAAGGGAGGCAAGCCGATCTGCGACCCGCCCTACGTCGATGCGCTGTTCTCGCCTTCGGTTCAGGCCATTCGGCACAAGCCGCCGCATGGCCTCTTCCTCAATACTGCTCCGCGACGATCCGGCTGACTGCTGGCCGTCAGCGCTTCTCGCGAGATCTCGCCGACATTGCACTGACCGAAGCCGCCCTTCGCCCTGGTTCACGAACAGGAACGTGACGTCGTGCCTGGCTGCGGCCTTGCCCGCCACCATCGGCATCTCGCGCCGACACGCTGGGCACCACCTCGCCCACAGGTTCACGACGACGGGCTTCCTCTGTGCGGAGGCAGGGTTGCCGAGCCGCCCCCGAGCCCCCCTAACGCGACATCGGGCTCGGCGTCGCAGGCGTGGCGTTCGTCGGTTGCCGCGCGGCCTTCCATACGAACAGCGCCACGCCGAGAGGGGCCACCGCTGCGGCGGCGGTCCGGCGGTGATGAGCGCAACCTACGCGGCTCGCCGCTGGCCGCCGCCTTTCTCGCCTGCGGCCGGAATGTGCAAGATTGACCGAGGCAAGACCTTCACTAGCTGAGCTATGCAGGGTGTCGTTTGCTGATCCAGACCAGTCGCCGTCCAATCCCGGCGAGCCTCTCCAGGTAAAGATACAGCACAGGTGTGATGAAGAGGGTCAGCAACTGCGACACGATCAGGCCCCCGATCACCGCGATCCCAAGCGGCTGACGCAACTCGGAGCCGGCGCCATGGCCGACAGCAATGGGAATGGCGCCGGCCAAAGCCACGGCAGTGGTCATCATGATCGGACGAAAGCGGATCAGGCAGGCCTCCCGGATCGCAGCGGATGGGGACAGACCTTCACGCTGACGCACGATCGCATGATCAACCATCATGATGGCGTTTTTCTTGACGATCCCGAACAGCAACAGGATGCCGATCAGCCCCATGATGCTCAGTTCCATCTGAGCTAGCTGGAGAGCGGCGACCGCCCCAAAGGCGGCAGCCGGAAGACCTGCCAGGATCGTGACTGGATGGACAAGGCTTTCATACAGCATGCCCAGGACGAGATAGATCGTCAGGATCGCTGCCGCGAGCAGCAGCGGCTGATTGTGCACCATGTCCTGAAAGACGCGAGCTGTTCCGGCAAAGCCAGTCGTCACAGTGGCAGGAACGCCTTCCTCGAATTTAAGAGCATCGATCCGGTTTACGGCTTCGCTAAGCGCAATACCAGCCGGTGTATCGAAGGAGATCGTCGCCACCGGCCGCTGCCCAAGCTGGGCGATGGAGCGCGGGCCCGCCGTTCGCTCAATCGTGGCGAAGGACGAGAGCGGAACCAAGACGCCGCTTGCCGACCGAATGCTAACGAGTTCGAGCGGGTTCATGGTTCGAGCGACACGAGGATCAAACTCGATCAGAACCCGGTAGCTGTCCGTATCGCCATGGATCGTCGCTGCCTGCCGGGCGGCGAAGCCGGTGCGCAGGGTTGAGCGCAATTGCTCGGACGTGATCCCGAACTGGCGGGCCTTGTCGTGGTCGACGCGGATGGCGACCTGAAGGGCTGTCTCCTGCGCATCGCTCCTGACGCCAACGAACATGGCATCCTGGCTCATCCGGTGAGCCAGCCGCGCCGACCAGTGCTGAAGCTCGGTAAGGGTCTGGGCCTGCACCGTCATCTGGTATGGACCCCGGCCGGACTGGCTTCCCATGCGGGCGTTCTGGGCCGTTGTGACAAGGCTCTCGATACCGGGCAGTTGATCCAGATCCCGCCGCAGATCCGCTAGCACTTGCGCCAATGAGGGCCGCTCAGCCTTGGCTTTCAGCTCCACAGACAGCCGCCCCTCGTTGAGGCTTGTGGTCCCTGTTGCTCCGATCTCCGAGACTATCTCGCTCACATGCGGGGAGGTGCGCAGCACCTGCTCGACCTGACGCTGCAACTCGACCATGGCCGGGAAGGAGACGTCCTGGCGTGCGCGGGTCGAGATCAGAATTTGTCCGATGTCCTCCTGTGGGAGGAAACCCTTCGGAATGGTGCGGAGCAGCCAGCCGGAGCCGATAAGGCTGATAAGAAACAGGATCAGCATCAACGGGCGGACCCGCAGACTCAAGTCCAGACATACGCCATAGCCGCGTGTCAGCCCTGACATCGCACGATCCGCGAGGTTTTGGCGGCCGGCCACCCGCCCCCTGGTGCCGGGCATACGAGCGGTGAGCATTGGCGTGAGACTTAAGGACACCAGAGCGGAGATCGCCAGAGCGACCGAGACTGTGATGGCGAATGGGCTGAGGATGCGTCCGACCACCCCGTCCATCAGCAGGAGCGGAATGAATGCGGCGATAAGGGATGCTGTGATGGAGATGACCGTGAAGGCGATCTCCTTGGCTCCCTTCAGGGCTGCTATGTGAGGAGGCGCTCCGGCCTCGATGCGGCGCACGATGTTGTCGGTCACCACGATGGCATCATCCACTACGAGGCCGACGGAGAGGGTCAGGGCGAGAAGGGTGATGTTGTCCAGGGACATGTCGAGGGCGTACATGGCCGCAAAGGTGGCTACAATCGAGACCGGAATGGTGACACTTGGGATGAAGGTCGTGGTGAGACGGCCGATGCCGAGATAAAGGACGGCACAGACAAGACCGATGGTGAGCACCAGGGTGAAAGTGACATCGTCGAGGGCGGTGCGGATCGAGATTGAACGATCGTTCATTGTGGTGAGGGATACGCCAGGCCCGAGCTCCTCCCGGATACGGGGCAGGGCAGCCCGGACCTTGTCCACTACCTCAATTGTGTTGGCATCGGGCTGGCGCTGTACCGCCAGAATCAGCGCAGGTGAGCCGTTGTGCCAGCTGGCGCGTTGATCGTCCTCGACGGAGTCGATCACCCTGGCCACATCTCCCAGGCGAAGCGGCCGACCATTCCGGTGTGCAATGATGAGATCGCGCCAAGCCTGTGCATCGCCGAGCTGGGTCGAGACCTCGAGGTTGAAATGCTGGTCGGGGCTCCTGATGACGCCAGCAGACGTATGGGCATTGGCGGCCTGGACGGCGCGCTCCACTTCGTCGACGCCGATGCCACGCGCTGCGAGTGTCAGGGGATCGAGCTGGACGCGCACGGCATACTTCTGACTGCCGGACATGGTGACCTGAGCGACGCCGGCGATGGCCGACAGGCGTGGTGAGATCACGGTGCGAGCGAACGTGTCGAGCTGCTGGAGGAGATGCGTATCGCTTCTCAGGACGATCAGCACGACCGGGGCATCCGCCGGGTTCAGCTTGCGGTAGACGGGCGAGCCCGTCATCTCGACCGGCAGGTGCGGCTGGGTGCGGGCGATGGCGGCCTGCACGTCGGCCGCCGCCAGATCGATGTCGCGCTCAAGCGCAAACTCCAGAACGATCGCGGACGCGCCCTGAATGTTGGTTGCGCTGATCTCCCGAACAGACGGGATGGCCGAAAATTCTCTGATCAACGGCGTCGAGATGGTGGTCGCCACGGTCTCGGGGGTGGCACCGGGCAACGCGGTCGAGACGGAAATGGTGGGGATGTCAATGCGGGGCAGGGCAGCGACAGGAAGATGCCGGTAGGCCACAAGCCCGGCGAGGGTCAGGGCTGCCGTCAGCAGGAGTGCGGCAACGGGACGACTGATGAAAAAGCCCGGAATATTCATGGGCGCACGGATCGGGCATCGGCGGTGCGGGGGGCCTGCGCCAGCGGCGCTGGGGCTGTCTCGATGATCAGGCTGCCGTCGCGCAGGCGTGCTTGGCCTTCGACCACCACGCGCTCGCCGGGAGTGAGTCCTTCGGCGATAACGGCCTCGTCCTGGTTGGTGTCGAGAGGCTTAACCTGCCGTAGCTCGACGATACCGCCCGGTCGAACGACAAAGACGTGATGGCCACGAGGTCCCGTCTGCAGAGCGACGAGCGGAACGGCCGCCGCCTCGGGATGCTTGCCGAGCGTCAGTTGAACCCGAACATACTGACCCGGCCACAGCTCCTCGTCGGCCTTCAGGGTGGCCTTGGCAAGAATGGTGCCTGAACTGACCTCGACCGACGCGTCGATGAATGTCAGATCCGCCTCTGCCGAGACCTGACCATCCTGACCGGAAAAAACCGCCACGCGGCCTGTGTTCCCGGAGCCTGCGAGGGCTGCGCGCAACAAAGGAAGGTCGCGCTCCGGCAAGGAGAACGAAACCTGCAGGTTCGACATTCGTGTGATGGTGACCAGCCCATTGCCGGACAGGTCGGAGCTGCGCACGACCTGACCTTCGCTCCCTTGCACGATGCCGGCACGTCCGCTGATCGGAGCAATGATCCTGGTATGCGCCAGCCTGGTCCGATCTATGGACAGGGCCGCTTCGCTTGCGGCAACATTGGCGGCAGCGATCCTGACCTCGGCGGCGGCCTCTTCGGCTTGGGCCTGGGTGGCGACCGATCGGGACAGCAACTCCTGAGTCCGTTTGAGTGCGGCCTGCGCTTTGGCCAACACAGCTTGGTCGCGGGCCAGGGCTGCCTCACCGCGGGCAATCTGCGCCTGAAGCTCGCGATCATCGAGGCGGAACAGAAGGTCCCCGGCTG
The DNA here is from genome assembly GCF_009830105.1 of Microvirga makkahensis. Classification (GTDB taxonomy): domain Bacteria; phylum Pseudomonadota; class Alphaproteobacteria; order Rhizobiales; family Beijerinckiaceae; genus Microvirga; species Microvirga makkahensis. The sequence goes on along the minus strand of NZ_WURB01000013.1, from coordinate 1,064 downwards.
CAACTTCTGCGCCGTCATGGATGCGCCGCTCAACAATGGTTCCGTCGATGCGGGTCCGCACAGTGACTCGCGCGGTTGGCTCGATCCAGCCAACGCTCGTCCGGGTAATCGGCATCACCCTTGCGCGGACAGGAGCGGTGATCACGGCGACTGGGGATGGGCTCTTCTGGAGGAGTGCGGTCTGAACTGACGGTGGAGGCTCGGGAGACGGACTTGAGGTCCCTGGTACTTTGGCTCTTGAGATCCAAGCTGACGCCTGTCCTTCCGCTTCCACCAATACATACCAGAGACCTCCCGTGGATACGACCGTGAGAAGGAGAAGAACATTGCGGATCACTGTCTTCGCTCCATTGGCCGAGCTGCCGACCTGCGCTCATGTGCATCGAGCACGAGACCACTGAAGGGCAGATCGAGTGCCTTCCATGTTTCGACGAGAGCCGTAGCAAGTGCCTCGACATGCGCGCTCGTGTGAAGCGGTCCTGGGGTGATGCGCAGGCGCTCGGTGCCGCGGGGCACGGTGGGATAATTGATCGGCTGGATGTAGATGCCGTGCTTCTCCAGCAGACGGTCGGAAGCCGCCTTGCAGGCTTCCGCGTTCCCCACCATCACCGGCACGATGTGGGTGGGGGTGGCAAGCAGGGGCAGGTCGGCACTGATCAGTGCATCCTTGAGCCGCGCGACTTGGCATTGCTGTCCCTGACGCTCGACACGTGACGTCTTGAGATGGCGCACGGAGGCTGTTGCGGCGGCGGCCACGCCCGGCGGCAGAGCCGTGCTGAAGATGAAGCCCGGCGCATAGCTGCGCACGGCATCGATGACGGAAGCGGCACCGGCCATGTACCCGCCCATAACGCCAAACGCTTTGGCTAGGGTGCCCTCGATCACGTCGATGCGGTGCATGACCCCGAGCCGCTCCGCAAGACCTGCCCCGCGTGCCCCGTACATGCCCACTGCATGGACCTCGTCGAGATAGGTCATGGCGTTGTAGCGCTCGGCCAGGTCGCAGATCTGGCGGATGGGTGCCACATCGCCGTCCATGGAATAGACGCTCTCGAACACGATGA
>NZ_WURB01000012.1 GCF_009830105.1 Microvirga makkahensis | reverse complement strand
CAGTGCGGCGATGTCGTACATCATCAGCGACTGGGCATAGCCCCAGGTCTCGTTGACATAGCCGCTGGTGGTGGAGGCGCCCACATACGAGCGGTAGCTCATCACCGTGTACTCCATCGAGTCCCGGTCTGCAGGCATGACAAAATGCTCATGCGCATGCTCCAGGCCGAGCGCATGGCCGATCTCATGCAGGATGGTGAGAGAGGCATAGTTGCCCTTCACGGGGGTGTTGTAGTAGCCGTCCGAGTTGTTGAACCAGGTATCGCCGCCTTCCGCAGCCGTCGTCGGGAAGTAGGCCCAGGCGGTGCTCGGCTTGTCCGACATCGCAAAGCGAAGATCCGCGTGCTGGGACGAGGTCTCGCTGATCTCTGTAAAGCTGAGATTGGCGACCGAGGCATACATCTTCAAATCGGAGCGAACCATCGCCTGCTGGTTTGCATTAAGAGCCCCGAAATTAGTGACGTTTTCACCGGAGCCGTAGCCCGAACCGTAGTACGAACCGCTGGTAGGAAAGCTGTAGGTGAAGCTGTTGACCGCCCATTTATGATCGCCAAGAACGCCGTCAATGTAAGCATTACCGGTCGGGCTGTATGAGTTAATCGCAGGCATACCAAAATCCATGAGGCCCAACAGGGAAACCGAAGCAGGCCAATCCGCGTTGTAAGTTCTTTGCCTGCCGGCCTTCACATGCGCAATTAGGGCAGATGGCTTAGGCCTAGAGATAGCTGCCGCACCTTCGTCATTGGGACCTGGGTCTCCCGAGCATCGATCCTCTACCGAGGCGTGAGAGACAAGCTCTGGCTAAGACGGATTGCCTGCAGGCCCCGGGACCTTTCGAGGTCCACCATTCCGGCTAGAGCTCACCGCCGCGGAACTCGAATGAGGGCACTTCACCGTCCTGCGGACACTGCGGCGAACGAGCAAGTTCCTTGCTCTTACTGTCCCCTCTCGGTGCGCCCGGCGGAATGTTCCCTGTTCGTCTACGTAGGGAATTGTCCTTAAGATGCCGACACAGATCGATCTTTTCTGCCCATTTTTGCTTGCACCGAACAAGGTCTGGCTAAAATCCCCGTATTGCCCGGCTTATGAGGGAATTTCTGCCAGAGACAAGTTCACAGCTGACTACCTCCACCGCCATTCACATCCACTAAGCCATTGAAGAATTTGGCATACGGTTCCGGCCCGTCGTCAAGGACCTCGTCACCCCAACCATACCGATACAGGATGTCTCCTACCTGACAGATCAGTATCTCGCCGGGCTGCCGACTAAGAGACAGCGCCGCTCCAATGCTTGTAGGGCCCATGCCTGATGACAGGCCTAATGATACGCGAAGGCTGGTTGAAACCGGTAATTCGATTCGTGATGGCGCCGAGGGATGAACAACCACATCAGAATGCCCGCGCGGCCGGGCACTGGATCGGCGTGATGGAGATGCAGCCTCGTCCTGCTTATCGGCCATGTGCGGCTCGGCCATGTGCGGCTCGGCCATGTGCGGCTGCGCTAATCGTCCGCGATGGCCGCAGAGTCTCGGTGGCGCGCGGCGAGGTCGGGAGGATGTGGCGGAGTCCGCGGCATGCATGCCCATACCCGTCCCTTTTGCTAAACGGCTCGGCGGTGGAACCGCCCGCTGCTTCCGGCATTGGCGCAGCATCCGGTCCCACCGGGATCTTGGCCTGTTGGAGCAGGAGGACCCTATGCCTCGTTCTGCGTTAAGCTCGAGTTTGATGAGATATGCCTTCGCTGGGCTGTTCTCCGTTCTGGCCTTCGCCGCTTCGCCGGCGGTCGCACAGCAGGTGCCTGCCGACTTTACGGTCGTGGTCAAGGAGAAGGTGCCGGCTGTCGTCGCGATCACGACGAAGCAGCGCGTCGAGGAACAGGAGCAGGCACAGGCCTTGCCGGAAGATTTGCCCTTCCGTGAGTTCTTCCGTCGCTACTACGGCGAACGGCCTGAGCCTCGCCGGCAGCAGCGACAGGCTCTCGGGTCGGGATTCGTGATCAGTCCGGACGGGCATATCATCACCAACAATCACGTGGTGGAGGATGCGGCCGAAATCCATGTCGTGTTCGGCGACAGGACAAATGTTCCCGCAACACTCGTCGGCCGGGATCCCGCAACGGATATCGCTGTGCTGAAGATCGACCCCCGACCCGACATGACCATTGCCAACTGGGGCGACTCGGATACTGCGGAGCCGGGCTCCTGGGCGATCGCTATCGGCAGCCCCTTCGGCCTCGGCGGCACGGTGACGGTCGGCGTCGTGTCCGCCCGCTCCCGCGACATCCGCTCGGGTCCGTACGACGACTACATTCAGACGGACGCCTCCATCAACCGGGGCAATTCGGGCGGGCCGCTGTTCAATGCCCGCGGCGAAGTGATCGGCGTCAACACGGCGATCTTCTCCCCGTCCGGCGTCAATATCGGCATCGGCTTCGCGGTGCCTTCGAACACCGCTCGGACGGTGGCCGACCAGTTGATCCGCACGGGCCGGGTCGAGCGCGGCTATGTCGGACTGCGTCTGCAGGAGATCACACCTGCCATTGCTCAGGCCCTCGGCCGCTCGGACGAAAAGGGCGTGCTCGTCGCCTCGGTGGAGCCCGGCGGCCCGGCCGAAAAGGCGGGTTTCCGGTCCGGTGACGTGATCACGCAGTTCGACGGGAAGCCGGTGGAGAGCGGCCGGGAACTCTCGCGCGCCGTCGCCGCCATGAAGCCCGGCACCCAGGCCCCCGCGACGGTGATCCGGGACGGCAAGCCCGAGGAGCTGACCGTCACGATCGGCCAGCGCAGCGGGGAGCAGACAGCCCGCTCGACGCCTCCCGGCGGCGCAGACGACGGCAAACGCCTCGGGCTGGCGCTCAGCCCGATCCCCGATGCAGCTCGAGGCCAGCTCGGGCTCGACCCGGGCATGTCGGGCGTCCTGATCCAGAGGGTCGACCCGAACAGTCCGGCCGCGGAAGCCGGTCTCAGGCAAGGCGACGTGATCGTCTCTGCCGACAACCAGCCGGTGGGCGCGCCAGCCGATGTGGCGAAGGCCTGGACGGAGGCCCAGGGGCAGAAGCGGCCGATTCTCCTGCGCGTGAAACGCGACGACCAGTACCTGTTCGTCGCAATCGAGGGCTGACGGGCAGCGCCGCCCGAGCGCCGGGCCTGCGGATGCGCGAACCCGGCGCCCCTCGATGTCAGTGCGTGATCGTCACCTTCACGTCCCCTGTCCGGTGCAGGACATGGGTCGCCACTTCGCTTCCGGCCCTGCGCACGACGAAATCGACCGTGTCGCCGCTGACCGAAAGATTGCGGAGGATGATCTCGTCCAGGAAGGATGGAAGCACCGGCCGATCGAGCCTGATCTCCTTGGCGAGTGGATCGAAGTCGAGGCCGAGGCAGGACTGGATCAGGCTCAACGGGGCTGCGGCTGCCCAAGCCTGAGGGGCACAGGCAACCGGATAGAATGTCGGCCCTTCGCCGCGCCGGCGCGGGAAGCCGCAGAATAGCTCGGGCAGACGCCGGAGATCGATATAGATCGAGGCGTGGAACAGACCGTCGAGAATTCGTGCCGCGTCCCGCTTGAAGCCGTAGCGGGCAAGACCCAGGGCGACCAGGGCATTATCGTGGGGCCAGACCGACCCGTTGTGATAGGACATCGGATTATACCGCGCCTCGGTCGAGGCTATGGTCCTCACGCCCCAGCCCGAGAACGACGACCGATCCATCAGGGTGGCTGCAATTCGAGCGGCGCGATCCGGCGAGGCGAGGCCCGTGAAGAGCGAATGCCCCGCGTTGGAGGATCGAACCCGACACGCCCGCTTGTCTCCATCGAGCGCGAGGGCGTAGGTGCCGAGATCGTTGCACCAGAACGCATCCTCGAAGCGAAGCTTCAAGGCGTCCGCCTCGCGGAGGAGGGCCTCCGCCCGCTCCGGCATATCGAGGCGAGACGCGATAAGGGATGCAGCCCGCTTGGCGGCGTAGACATAGGCCTGGACTTCACACAAGGCGATCGGACCGCGGGCCATGCTGCCGTCCGCATGAAAAATGGAATCGTGGCTGTCCTTCCAGCCCTGGTTGATCAGCCCTCCTTCGGTCATTCGGCCGTATTCGACGAATCCGTCGCCGTCGCGGTCGCCGTAACGGTCGATCCACAGCAAAGCCGCTTCGATGTTCGGCCAGAGCTTCTCCACGGTCGCGAGATCGGCCGTGCGCTCCAGATAGGCGCCCGCGAGCATCACGAAGAGAGGCGTCGAGTCGACGCTTCCGTAGTAGCGGCGGAACGGCACCTCGCCGAGTTCCGCCATCTCGCCGTACCGGACCTCATGCAGGATCTTTCCGGGCTCCGCATCCGCCTCGGGGTTCTCCACCTTTGCCTGATTGTCCGCTAGGAATGTGAGAACGCCCCGGGCCAGCACCGGATCGTTCCAGAGGGTCAGGTAAGCGGTGATCAGGGCGTCGCGCCCGAAGGCTGCGCTGAACCAGGGCGTGCCCGCATAGGGATAAGGCCCTTCGGGCATGTCCGTCACCAGCATGTAGAGATCGGAAACAGAACGCCGTAGGGCCTCGTTGAAGATCTCGTTCGACGAGACGATGGCGGCCGAACGGGACGATGAATGACGCAGGGCCCGCCGGGCCTCGACCATGGAGGACAGGTAGTGCTCTCTCGGGCGGCGCTGCGGGAGCGCCGCATCGCACCGGATCTCCACGAAGACGACGGCGCGCCCTCCCGGAGCCACATCGATGTCGAACAAGGCGCCTCTCGAGTCCAGCCGGGTCGGAGCCGGGTCGAAGCGCAGTGACGTGGTCCTGGTTCGCTCATCGAGGCCGGTATAGGCCAGGGTCACGGCCTCGGCCTCCACTTGAGCCGGGAGAAAGACTCCCCGCCGTTGGCGCCTCGTGCCCCGCACTTCGAAGAGATCGGCGAAGTCGGCCTCGAAGCGCAGCTCGATCGAGAGCCGTCGGGGCCGGTCGTCGAAATTGCGGACGAGCAGACGCTCGAAACACGTGGATTTCCAGAGAAACTTGGACCGGCGGATGTGGATCAGGTCGTGCTCGAGAATGAGACGGCCCGATCCGTCATGCAGATCCGGGTTGGTTAGATCGCATGTGAGCACCGCGTTGTCGTCCCGCAGGGTCGACGACAGAAGGATCGGGCGCACCTCATCGATCAGCAGATCCAGGTGCGAGAGATAGCGGGTATCCCGGTGGAAAAGCCCATCGGGGCTGCCTTCTCCCGACTGCACGTCGCCGTTGCGATCGAATACGCCAAAGGTATCGCCGTGCTTGAGGATGCGCGGGCGCCGCTCCTGAAGGGATGATTGCGACGCGACGGCAAATTGTCCGAGAGAGGAGCCGGATGGCACATCCGGCGTTTCATGCGGCATGTCCATGACGTTGTCTCCCGAAGCGAAAACAGTCATGCTCAAATCAGCTCCTATGCGATGACCTGCAGTGGAGCCGCGTTTCCGTTCGCACGGCGCAGATGAGCGGCGTCGAGGCGAACGCCGGGCAGGCTGCGATAGATCTTCAGATAACGCTCCGCCATGCGTTCGACCGTGAAACGCCGCAGGAAGCAGCGCCGCACCTCGGCCCGGTCCAGGACCTTGAGGGCATCGACAGACTTCACGGCCTCCTCGACGCTGTCGACGATGAAGCCGGACGCGCCGTGCTCGACGACCTCAGGCACCGATCCGCAGCGGAAGGCGATCACCGGAGTGCCGCAGGCCATGGCCTCGATCACCACGAGCCCGAACGGTTCGGGCCAGTCGATGGGGAAGAGCAGTGCGGCTGCATTGCCGAGGAAATCGGTCTTCTCGCTCTCGTCGATCTCGCCGATGAACTCGACATTCGGATGGCTTTCGACCATCGGCTTGACGACCTCGTTCCAGTAGGCCTGATCAGCCCTGTCGATCTTCGCTGCCATTCGAAGAGGCATTCCGGCTTCCGCGGCAATCCTGATCGCGCGATCGGGCCGCTTCTCCGGCGAGATCCGTCCGAGGAACGCAAGATATCCTCCCGTCGCCGCCGGCTGGAAAGGCAGGAGGGCTTTGGGCAGCCCATGATGGACAGTGCCGATCCAGTTCGCATCCGGGAGCGGCTTGCGCTGATCATCCGAGATGGAGACGAGCGGAACGTCGGGAAAGAACCTGTAGAAGGGAGCCAAATCGACGAGGTCCAGCCGCCCGTGAGTCGTCGTGACGGTCCGGTCTGCGAACTCCCGAATGAGCGGGAAATGCAGCAGATCAATGTGGAAGTGAATGACATCGAACTCGTGTGCTCTCTGCCTCACCTGTTCCAGCATCATGATGTGGTAAGGCAGCGGATCCCTGACGGCGGGATTGAGCCGGAGAGCCAGATCGCAGCACCGCACGAGTTCGGCCTTCGTGATCGAATCGCCGGAGGCAAACAGGGTAACGTCGTGTCCCTGCCGGACCAGTTCCTCAGTGAGATAGGAGACGATCCGTTCGGTTCCCCCGTAGAGCTTGGGCGGAACCCGTTCATATAAAGGAGCCACTTGGGCAATCTTCATCGGCAAAACCTCCTCGAAGAGCGAAGAATCGACGATTGAGATTCGCGCGGCCGCGAAACACCGGCCCGCGCGGCACAAGGCTTCATCGAGATAGGCATTACGCCCAAGCTTGCAAGGGGCCGGAGCGGCACGGCGCCGGCTCCTTCAGTGGGTCTCCCGGCTCGGGTTCCTGTGCCGGTGGCCGTCTCTCTCGATCTGGACGACCGGGGCGGGTGGTGGAACGAGCGGCGCACCCGCGAGTTGCTGAAGCTCCGCCTCGTCGAGCGTCTCCTTTTCCAGCAGACGCCGTGCGGTCCGCTCCAGAACGTCGCGGCGTTCCCGCAGGAGAGAGACGGTCCGCTCGAGCACCCGATCCACGATGGCGCGCACCTCGCCGTCGATGGCAGAGGCCGTTTCGTCCGAGTACGAGCGCTCCTGAGGACCATTGGCCAGGGGGTTCGGGCTCAGGAATGAACGGCTGTCCTTCTCCAAAGCGACATTTCCCAGCCGCTCCGACATGCCGTAGCGCGTGACCATGGAGCGGGCGATGTCCGTCACGCGCGCGAGATCGTCCGCCGCTCCGGTCGAGAGATGGCCGAACACGATGAGCTCGGCGGCACGCCCTCCGAGGAGCACCGCCATTTTGTTTTCCAGTTCCTCGCGGGTCATCAGGAATCGGTCCTCGGTGGGCCGCTGGATCGTGTAGCCCAGAGCGCCGACACCGCGCGGGATGATCGACACCTTGTGCACCGGGTCCACGCCTGGCAGGGCCAGGGCAACGAGCGCATGCCCCATCTCGTGATAGGCTACGATCTCGCGTTCCTTCGGATTGAGGAGGCGGTTACGCTTCTCCAGACCCGCCACGATGCGCTCCACGGCATTGTTGAAATCGGCCATCGTCACCGCTTCCGCCCCGCGCCTCGTGGCAAGCAGGGCCGCCTCGTTGACGAGATTGGCAAGATCGGCGCCCGTGAAGCCCGGGGTCAGGGCCGCCACCTTTTCGGCATCGACGTCGGGCGCGAGCTTGGCTTTTCGCATATGCACCTGCAGGATGTCGACGCGCCCCTTCCGGTCGGGCCGGTCCACGAGCACCTGCCGGTCGAAGCGGCCGGCCCGCAGCAGGGCCGGATCCAGGATCTCGGGCCGGTTGGTGGCCCCCAGAAGGACCAGGCCGGTCCGGGAGTCGAAGCCGTCGAGCTCGACGAGAAGCTGGTTGAGGGTCTGCTCCTTTTCATCATGGCCGCCCGCTAGGCCACCGATGCCGCGGGCGCGTCCGAGGGCATCGAGTTCGTCGATGAAGATGATGGCCGGCGCCTTCTCGCGCGCCTGGCTGAAGAGGTCACGCACGCGGGCCGCGCCGACGCCCACGAACATCTCGACGAATTCCGATCCTGAAATGGAGAAGAACGGAACCTTGGCCTCGCCCGCGACCGCCTTGGCGAGCAGCGTCTTGCCTGTCCCCGGGGGGCCGACCAGGAGCACGCCCTTGGGCATGCGCCCGCCGAGACGGCCGTACTGCTCGGGGTTCCTCAGGAACTCGACGATCTCGCGCAGTTCGTCCTTGGCCTCGTCCACGCCTGCGACATCGCCGAACCGCACGCCCGTATCCGCCTCTACGTAGATCTTGGCCTTGCTCTTCCCGATCTGCATCAGCCCGCCGCCGAGGCCGCCCTGGGCGGCCATCCGGCGCATCAGGAAGGCCCAGATCCCAAAGAACACCAGAACCGGCAGAACCCAGGACAGGATGTCCCGCAAGAGGGTGTTCTCGATCTGCCCCGTATAGGTCACGCCATATTGCTGGAGTTCCTGGGCGAAGTCCGGGTCCACGCGCGTGGTCGCGAATCGCGTCTGCCCGCCCGGCAGAGGCTCCTTCAGCCGCCCCTGGATGAAGCGGTCAGAAATCCCGATCTCGGCGACCTTGCCGTTCCGGAGCAGTTCCTGGAACTGGCTGTAAGGGATAGGCGCGATCTGCTGGGCCGTACTGAAGAAGTACTGAATCAGCAGAATGCCGAGAAGCGCGGCGACCCAGTACCAGGTGTTGAAGCGCTTGGCCTTGTCCATCAGAAATCCTCATGACAGCTCGCCTGCAGGCCAAGGTCTTGCCTGCCGAGCCGAAGGATCAACGTGAGGCATGGGGACTGGTTCGATCGCCCGGTCCTGGTGCGGCGCTCCCCGGGAGGAGGCCGTCTCTCAAGCCCTGTAGGCTACGAGGATGGTGCCCGCGGCGATGAAGCCGATGCCGAGCCAGTTCGGAAGGGACAGCCGTTCGCCCAGGAAGGCGACGCCGAAGAGGGCGACGAGAACGACGCTCAATTTGTCGACGGGCGCGACCCGTGCAGCATCGCCGAGCTTGAGCGCCCTGAAATAGCAGATCCACGAGGCTCCCGTGGCGAGGCCGGAGAGCACGAGGAACAGATAGCTGCGTCCCGAGATCGATTCGAGGGGCTGCCATTGCCCCGTCCCGATCAGGATCGCGCCGAGAGCGCACAGAACCACCAGCGTGCGGATGAAGGTCGCAAAATCCGAATTGATGTTCTCGATCCCGACCTTTGCGAAGATGGCGGTCAGCGCGGCGAAGGCTGCGGACAGGAGCGCCCAGAACTGCCACGACATGAGAGCCGATTTCATCGGGCCGCCTCATTCGAGCGAGAATGATTCCTCGATACGTTTTTCATGCGCCCCTTCCAAAGCTCCCTCGCCGTTCCCCGGCATTCCTCGAGACGATCCGCATCTTCGCCCCTCAGGGTGAGAAGCGCCACGGCCGCTGTGGCACTGATGATTTCCGCCGCTCGCTCGTCGCGCACGGTTCCGTTCCAGACTCCACGCCAGTATTCGAGACTCGTCATTCCCGTCAGCGGGTAAGACATCGGCTCCGGCGACGCAGGGAGGAAAAGGTTCTCCGCACGGCCGCCAACCAGACGGAGGAGCGCGCTCGAGCGGAACGGCGTCGCCTCGGCAGCGTCACGGCTGGTCCCCATGACGGTCAGGCTTCCGCAGCCGAGTATCGCTCCGGTATCGCAGTGCAGCTCGCGGTAAGCCGGGCGCACGACGCCCATCATGATCGATGGTGCGTCCAGAGGGTTGAGCAGCGGCATCAGCGAATTGACCGGCGTGCGCGTCTCGAACAGGCCATACAGCATATGCAGCCGGTGGAGCTGGGACGACATGGCGGCGACCGGCAGATAGGCGATTCCCCGTGTGGCGATGGCCTCCCTGGCGGACGCGATGCTCCCGCAGATTGGAATACCGATGGTGCTCGCAGCCGATACGAGCATGCCTCTCGTATCGCCGCCGCCATCCAGACCGTGAAGAAGGATCTTGCGGCCCGCCTGCGCCAGCAGCAGCGCCGCCTGCAGGAACCAGGGCATTCTACGAGATTTCGGAGATATATAGGCAGGCCAGTCCAGATCGATGCGCGGCGAATCCGAATCCGGAGCTCCCAGGTGAAGGCGGGCTGCGCGAACCAGGCCGGCCAGTTCGGCGGCGGTTTCTCCCCTGAAGTTCATCATGGACAGGAGCGCTCCGATTTGCGCAGGATCCGCCTCGCCTTCGAGAATGATGCGGAACGCATCCTCCGCCTCGTCGGCGGTGAGCGGCCGGCTGCGCCCGATGCCCGCTCCGATCGTCGCAATATGCTTCGCGAGCCGCTTGCGCGTGTCCTCCGTCTTCCCGAGAGACGCGAGCTTGCGCGCGAAAGCGTCCGGAGGAGGCTCGCCCTCGAGGAGTATGCTCGGCCGGGCGGTCAGGGGCGCCGCTTCGATGACGGGACGTCCAGACCAGGAGGAGGGATCGATGGCCGTGTTGCCCGCAGCCTTCTCCTGCGGCCGGGACAGCGCCTCCGCCTCCGCGGCCACGGCCCGCAGCCGCTGGCGCATGGATTCCGCGAAGGGGGTCGGGATCAGGCGACGGGACGACCGAATGAAGATCGGATCGTCATAGACCTCCCGGATCTGGCTAAGAAGCCTGCTCATCGCAGGCGCGCTCATCCCGAGCCGCTCTGCGGCGCGGTTGACGCTTCCTTCCACGAGCAATGCATCCAATGCCAGGAGGAGGCGCAGATGACCGAGTTTCAGGCCGGGTTCTTGTGATGCAGGATCCACAATAGCACTGTTTCACAGCCGAGCCGCAGGCGTCGGGCAATGGCGGGTCAACCGTTCAAGTACCCTGCCTATTCATCATTCCCGCAAGTCTTTCAAGCTCCAGAAGAATACTTTAGAGGCATTATAAATTGCGATTTCCTGAACTCAGAATGACTCTCAAACATAGCCGTTGACCCTATTCTTCCGCAGAACCTACTAGCTCCCTTCGTTCAGTTTCTCGCGAGTTGGGGGCAAAGAATGGGATTTGACGCGTCGGTTCAGCGGGATGTCGGCACCGGATCTGCAGCAAAGAGCAGAACAAGCCGCATGCTCGCTCTGCTTGCCTGCACCAGCCTGTCGGCCGCACCCTTCGCCATCCCGTCCGCCGTGGCTCAGACGGCCGACGGTTCTCCGGCGGTCGCGAACGGAGATGTGATCTCCATCGACCAGATCGTCGTCACGGCTGCTGGCTTCGAGCAATCCGTCAAGGATGCTCCGGCGAGCATCTCGGTCATCACCCGCGAGGAGCTCGAGAAGGGCGCCTTTCGCGACCTGACGGACGCCCTTAGGGAGGTCCAGGGCGTCACGGTGACCGGCGTGGCCAACGAGAAGGACATCTTCATCCGCGGCCTCCCGGGCAGCTATACGCTGATCCTGGTCGACGGGAAACGCCAGAACACTCGCGATTCCCGCACCAACGGCAACGCAGGCTTCGAGCAGAGCTTCATCCCCCCGATCGCGGCCATCGACCGCATCGAGGTCGTGCGCGGCCCGATGTCGTCCCTCTACGGCTCGGACGCCATGGGCGGCGTGATCAACATCATTACGCGCAAAGTGTCCGATACCTGGAGCGGCACCGTCACGACGGAGGGCACGCTCCAGCAGCACGACGCGTTCGGCCATTCGGCTCAAGGCACCTTCTACACGAGCGGCCCACTGATCCACCGGATGCTGGGCCTCCAGCTCTGGGGCCGCGGCTTCGGCCGGAACGAGGACGAACTCCTAAGCGGCATCACCGGAGCACGCGAAGGCAATCTCGCCGGGCGGCTGACCTTCACACCCAACGAGGACCATGACATCCTCCTGGAAAGCGGCTATACGCGCATCCGCCGGAACGCCTCGAAATGGGGCACGCTCGATGGATCCGACGATGACACTTACAACCTCAACGACCGCAAGTACTGGTCGCTGAGCCATGAGGGCCGGTGGGGGCCGACCACCTCGTACTTCTCCATCCTGCAGGAATGGGCGGAACGGAGGAGCTACACGGAAAACCCGCAAACCTCCGCCTTCGACAAGAATAGCCGTTCGCCCGAGATCAGGAATACGGTCGTCGACGGCAAGTTCACGACGCCGTTCGAGTTCTTCGGAACGCACACCCTGGTGACGGGGGGGCAATGGTTCAACGCCATGCTGACGGACCAGAATCCCGGCCGCCGCAGCGATATCCAAGAGAAGTTCGAGATCGACCAATGGGCTCTCTTCGCCGAGGACGAGTGGCGCCTGACGGATACGTTCTCGATCACGAACGGCCTGCGCATGGATCACCACGAGATCTATGGCGCGCATTACAGCCCGCGCAGCTACGCGGTGTGGCACGCAACCGAGAACCTCACCGTCAAGGGCGGCGTCTCCACGGGTTTCCGAGCTCCTGAAATCCGCCAGATCGCGCCGGGCTATGCCTATACCACGGGCGGTGGAGGCTGCTCGTATGGCCCCAGCGGGACCTGCGGCGTCATTCTCGCGAACCCGGACCTGCAGGCAGAAACCAGCACGAGCTACGAGATCGGCGCCGTATGGGACAACCTGAGCGGATTTACCGCCAGCGCGACCTATTTCCACACGGACTTCAAGGACAAGATCAGCAATGCGCTGGTGCTGGACGATGCCGGCAATCCCGTGCGCTGGTCGGAGGATCCGAACTACCGCCTCTGGTACAGCTACAACATCGATGACGCGGTTATCCAGGGCGTTGAACTGGCCACCACCTGGCGGGCGACGGACACGCTTTCGTTCCGCGGCAGCTACACCTTCACGGATTCCGAGCAGCGAACCGGCGACTACGCCGGTTTTCCTCTCGCCCGCACGCCCAGGCACATGGCCAATGCACGTGTAGATTGGATCACGCCGGTTGCCGGTTTGGCGACATGGGCCGCCGTCAACTATCACGGCTCCGAGATCGTGGGCGGCGCTCGCATCGGCACCAACGGAACGCCCGTGATCATCAACGGCATGACCGGACGCAAGTATGGTGCATACGCCACGATGGATGTCGGCCTGTCCTATGACCTCACGGAACAGCTCACCCTGAATGCCGCCATCTACAACGTCTTCGACAAGGAAGTCGAACCCACGGACTACAACACGGTCGTCGAAGGGCGTCGCCTGTGGGTGAGCATGTCGGCCACGTTCTGACCCATGCGACGGGAGCCGTCGGTTCCCTCGCCCGAACCCAACCGCGTATCGTCGAGAGGAGCGATCATGACCGATCATGACAAGCCGGGCCTTCATGAGCAGCCCCGCCAGCGTCCGCCACTGCGGAGTTGGACATTCCGCGTCGTCGACAGCTTCGACGTCCCTCCCGGCATGCGTCGCGTCGTTATGACGGCGGACGATATCCGTGAGTTCGCCTACAAGCCGGGACAGGCGATCCTCATGATGATCCCTCTCCCCGACGGCGGAACGGGACGAAGAGATTACACGATCCGCAGCCTGGATCGGACTCTTGGGACGATCAGCGTCGATTTCGTGCTCCACGGCGAAACGCCGGCGCCCACCTGGGCGCGGCGGGTCATGCCGGGCGATACGATCGAGGTGAAGGGTCCGCGGGGCGGCACCGTGTTTCAGGCCGATGCGGATTGGCACCTCCTGACGGGAGACGAAACCTGCATCCCGGCCATCGCCCATATCCTTGAGACCATGCCGGCGGGATCCAGGACGTTCGTCTTCATTGAGACGGGCGGACGGAGCGGCGAGATCGCTCTGCAGACGCAGGCCGACGCCACCATCCGCTGGGTGCATCGCAACGGCGCACCCGCCGGCCCGAGTGAAATCATGAACGGCGTGGTGCAGGACTTCCCCCTTCCACCCGGAAAAGGCCACGCATATCTCATCGGCGAAACGAGCAATGTCCGCCGCCAGCGGCATACCCTGATCGCGCGAGGGCTCACCCGCAATCAAATCTCGTCGGAGGGTTACTGGCGCCCCGGCCGGATCGGCGGCCACGACCATATCGACGACTGACATCCTGTGCCCCGACGCCTGAACGCATTCCTGGAGAGCAATGTCATGATGAATATCTCTGCCCGCCTTTCCCACCCCCTTGCCGCTATCATCGCGGGCGCGTTGGCGATCGGCGTCCTGGCCACAGGCGCCCACGCGAAGGATCTCACGATTCAGCACGCCAAAGGCGAGACGACGGTCCCCTCGAAGCCGAAGAAAGTGCTCGCCTTCGATCTCGCCTCGCTCGATACCCTGAACGCGCTCGGCATCGAGGTTTCGGGCGTCCCGACGGCCCGGTTCCCCGAGTATCTCGCGAAGTACAGCTCGGATCGGTACGAGAAGATCGGCACCCTGTTCGAGCCGAACTATGAAGCCGTGAATGCCGCCGAGCCGGACCTGATCATCATCGGAGGCCGCTCCAGCGCCAAATACGAGGCTCTGGCGAAGATCGCTCCCACGATCGATTTGACGGTCGACCCCAAGAACTATATCGGCAGCGTCACGCGCAACGTGCAAATTCTTGCAAGGATCTTCGACAAGCAGGCCGAGGCGGATTCGCAGCTTGCGAAGCTCGACCAATCGATCGCCTCCCTCCGGCAGGAAGCATCGAAAGCCGGCAAGGGCCTCCTCGTCCTCGCGACCGGCGGCAAGTTGAGCGCCTATGGACCGGGCTCGCGCTTCGGGTTGCTGCACACCGACTTCGGGATCATACCGGCGGTCGAAGATCTGGCCACGACGAACCACGGACAGGCCGTGAACGCGGAATTCATCCTCAAGACGAACCCGGATTGGCTCTTCGTGATCGACCGGGATGCAGCGACAGGTCGGGGCGAGGCGGCCAAGAAGGTTCTGGACAACGATCTCGTGGCCCAGACCACGGCCTGGAAGAACAACCATGTGGTCTATCTCGATCCGGTGAGCTGGTATCTGGTCGGCGGCGGATTGACGGCCTTGCAGGCGAGCGTGGATCAGATCGCGAAAGCAATCATCGAGAAATAGGCTTGAACGGGCCTGCTCTTCGGGGCATTGCCTTCAAGCGCGGGTCATCCCATGGGTGATCCGCTTTGTCATGCGGAACCCTCAACTGGACGCGCTCGGTGCGAGTGCTCCCGAAGAATCGTGAAACGCTTCCTCCTCGCAGCAGCCACCGTGATCGTTCTGGCATTGATCAGCCTCCTGATCGGTGCCGGCGACCTGTCGCTGTCCGCTTTCATCTCACCGCAGGAGGGGCAGTACGCCACGCAGATCCTCCTGATCTCCCGGATCCCCAGGACCCTGGCCCTCATCCTGGCTGGGACAGCCATGGCGGTGGCCGGAACGATCATGCAGATGCTGACCCGCAACCGGTTCGTGGAACCATCCACCGCAGGAACGGTCGAATCCGCGAGCCTCGGCCTGCTCATCGTCACGCTATTCGCGCCGGATGCGCCGGTTATCGGAAAGATGCTGATCGCCGCGGCGTTTGCGCTGGCGGGAACCGCCCTGTTCCTGCGCATCCTCAGGTTCGTTCCGCTCCGTTCTGTGCTGGTCGTGCCGCTCGTGGGCATCATGCTGAGCGGCATCATCGGTGCGACCACGACGTTCTTCGCCTATCGCTTCGATCTGTTGCAGTCTCTGAACGCGTGGACGACCGGCGACTTCTCCGGTGTTCTGCGGGGGCGATACGAATTGCTCTGGATCGCCTTCGTCCTGACCCTCCTCGCCTATCTCGCCGCCGACCGGTTGACCCTGGCCGGAATGGGGAGGGACTTCGCCACCAATCTAGGCCTGCGTTATCGCAGCGTCGTATCCTTCGGCCTCATCATCGTTGCGATGGTGACGGCCACCATCGTGGTCACTGTCGGCATGCTGCCGTTCCTCGGCCTCATCGTGCCGAACGTGGTGAGTCTCATGATGGGCGACAATATGCGCCGCTCACTGCCGTGGGTCGCCTTGCTGGGAGCAGGCCTCGTCCTGACCTGCGACATTGTCGGGCGCGTGGCCTATCACCCCTACGAGATTCCCATCGGAACGATCATGGGAATCGTCGGCAGCGGCCTGTTCCTGTTCCTCCTGCTCAAGGGGCGCGAGCGCCTTGCGTGAGAACAGGCCGTCAATCCATGGGATTCTGATCCTCGCGGCGCTGGCGACGGGCGTGATCGTGCTGTTCATGACGGTGGGGGCGAAGGGGCGGTGGGATTTCATCCTGCCGTTCCGCGGCATGAAGATCCTGTCCATGGTTCTGGTGGCCTATGCCATCGCGGTCTCGACGATCCTGTTTCAGACGGTGAGCCACAACCGGATCCTGACGCCCTCCATCATGGGCTTCGACGCACTCTATATCCTCATCCAGACGAGCCTGATCTTCGCCATCGGTTCGGCGGGAGTGACGGCTTTGGACCCGCGCCTGTTGTTCGCGTGCGAGGTCGCCGTGATGGTGGCGTTCTCCAGCCTGCTCTACCGCTGGCTCTTTTCCGGAAGCAGTCGCAGCCTTCACCTGCTCGTCCTTGTGGGCATCGTGTTCGGTGTGCTGTTCCGCAGCCTCTCGGGCTTCATGCAGAGGATCATCGATCCCAACGAGTTCGTGGTTCTGCAGGACCGGCTGTTTGCCAGTTTCAACACCGTCGACGGCGATCTCCTCGCGGTGTCGGCCCTGGCCGTCCTGATCGTCTCGATCATCGTGTGGCGGCTCATGCACGTCTACGACGTGCTTGCCCTCGGCCGCGAGACTTCCATCAATCTGGGAGTCGACCACAACCGGATGGTGACCATCGTCCTCATCCTGGTGGCGGTTCTGGTATCGGTCTCAACTGCCCTGGTGGGGCCGGTCACCTTCTTCGGCCTGCTCGTGGCGAACCTCGCCTATCAGCTGGCCGGAACACACGGGCATCGTTTCGTTCTGCCCATCGCGGTTCTGCTCGCTGTCATCTGCCTCGTCGGCGGGCAGCTCATTCTGGAGCGGGTCTTCGCCTTCGATACCGCCCTGAGCATCGTCATCGAATTCGCGGGCGGCATCGTCTTCCTCGCCCTGTTGATCAGAGGAGCATCCCGTTGATCGAGATCTCGAACGTTCGCAAGAGCTATGGCGACACCATCGTCGTGCAGAACGTGTCGCTGCAGATCCCGCGCCGCGGCATCACCTCCATCATCGGGCCCAACGGGGCCGGCAAGTCCACCCTCCTGTCGATGATCAGCCGGCTCGCGCCCATCACGGCCGGAACGGTAAAGGTCGACGGGCTCGATGTGACGAAGACCCCATCGGACGTGCTGGCGAAGCGCCTGTCCATCCTCCGCCAGGACAACAGGGTGACCTCCCGGCTGACGGTCCGGGACCTGGTCGAATTCGGGCGCTATCCCTATTCGAAAGGACGCCTCACAGCCGAGGACCGCGCCCAGGCGGACAAGGCCATCGGGTTCCTCGGCTTGGAGGCGCTCTCCGACCGCTTCCTGGACGAGTTGTCGGGCGGGCAGCGGCAGCGGGCCTATGTGGCCATGGTGCTCTGCCAGGACACGGATTACGTGCTCTTCGACGAGCCCTTGAACAATCTCGACATGAAGCACGCGGTCGGCATGATGAAGCTGCTGCGCCAGGCCGCCGACACCATGGGCAAGACAATCGTCCTCGTCCTCCACGACATCAACTTCGCTTCCTGCTACTCGGACTTCATCGTGGCCATGCGCGACGGAGCCGTCGTGCGCCATGGCCCGCCCGCCGAGATCATGACAAGCGAAGCGATGCGGGAGATCTACGACATGGATGTCGAGATCCGGGAGATCCAGGGACGGAGAATCTCGATCTACTACACCTGAGCGCCGGCCGGATCGAGGAGACGGGCATGGCCCCGTCTCTGGATAGGTGTCACCCCGCCTCTCTTCAGTGGCGAAGGCCCGGCGCCTCCTGGCCGGTCCGCGCCACATACTCGGTATAGCCGCCGCCATATTGGTGGATGCCGCCCGGTGTGAGTTCCAGGACGCGGTTCGACAAGGCGGCCAGGAAGTGGCGGTCGTGGGAGACGAAGAGCATGGTGCCCTCGTAGCGCGACAGCGCCTCGATCAGCATTTCCTTGGTGGCCATGTCGAGGTGGTTGGTGGGCTCGTCCAGCACCAGCAGATTCGGCGGATCGTAGAGCATCTTGGCCATCACGAGACGCGCCTTCTCGCCGCCTGAGAGCACACGGCACTTCTTCTCCGCGTCGTCCCCGGAGAAACCGAAGCATCCCGCGAGTGTGCGCAGCGAACCCTGCCCGGCCTGCGGGAACGAATCCTCGAGGAACTCGAACACGGTACGGTCGCCGTCGAGCATCTCCATGGCATGCTGGGCGAAGTAGCCCATCTTCACGCTGGCCCCGATGGTGACCGTGCCCTGATCGGGCTCGGCGCTGCCTGCGACCAGCTTCAGGAGGGTAGACTTGCCGGCTCCGTTGACGCCCATGACGCACCAGCGCTCCCTGCGGCGCACCGCGAAATCGAACCCCTCGTAAATGGAGCGGCTGCCATAGCGCTTGTGCACGTTCCTGAGGCTGATCACATCGTCGCCCGAACGTGGCGCGGGCAGGAACTCGAAGGCGACCGACTGACGGCGCCTGGGCGGCTCCACGCGCTCGATCTTCTCCAACTTCTTCACGCGGCTCTGCACCTGCGCGGCATGGGAGGCGCGGGCCTTGAAGCGCTCGATGAACTTGATCTCCTTGGCGAGCATCGCCTGCTGGCGCTCGAACTGCGCCTGCTGCTGCTTTTCGTTGAGCGCGCGCTGCTGCTCGTAGAATTCGTAGTCGCCCGAATAGGTGGTGAGCGAGCCCCCATCGATCTCGATGATCTTGTTCACGATCCGGTTCATGAAGGCGCGGTCGTGCGAAGTCATGAGCAGGGCGCCCTCGTAGGCCTTCAAGAAATCCTCCAGCCAGATGAGGCTTTCGAGGTCGAGGTGGTTGCTCGGCTCGTCGAGGAGCATCGCATCGGGGCGCATGAGCAGGATGCGGGCCAGCGCCACGCGCATCTTCCAGCCCCCGGACAGACCTCCGACATCGCTGTCCATCATCTCCTGGCTGAAGCCGAGGCCCGCCAGCACCTCACGGGCGCGGCCTTCCAGGGAATAGCCGCCGAGTTCCTCGTAGCGCGCCTGCACTTCGCCGTACCGGGCGATGATCTCATCGAAATTCCCGGCCTGGTCCGGCTCCGCCATGGCGGTCTCGAGCTCCTTCAGTTCGGCCGCCACTTCGCTCACGGGGCCCGCCCCGTCCATGACCTCGGCCACGGCGCTGCGGCCCGCCATCTCGCCGACATCCTGGCTGAAATAGCCGATGGTGACGCCGCGATCCACGGACACCTGGCCCTCGTCCGGCTGCTCCTCCTTGGTGATCATCCGGAAGAGCGTCGTCTTGCCCGCACCGTTGGGGCCGACCAGACCGACCTTCTCCCCCTTCTGAAGGGTGGCGGAGGCCTCGATGAAGAGGATCCGGTGGCTGTTCTGCTTGCTGACATTCTCGACGCGAATCATGGACCTTGGCCTAAAAACAGTTGCGGCGGCCTTATGGCACGGGTCGCTCCTGCGGACGAGAGTCCCGCATCGGGCAAATTGTCAGAGGCTCGAAAGGACTGATTTCGATCATGCCTTTCCCGAGCACGGCCATTCCGCTCCGGTTTTGGGATCTTCATCTTACCTTCAGCTCGACAGTGGCATCTCACCCGCGCAACCCTAGAATGGCTTCCTGAACTCTTTTGCAGGGCCGGAAGATTCCGAGATCAGGCCGCCCAGAACCGATTTGAGGAAGTGGCAAGCACCGATGGCGATCACCCGCATTCCGACAACCCCGTTCTCCGATCAGCGCCCCGGCACGTCGGGGCTGCGCAAGAAGGTGACAATTTTCCAGCAGCCGCACTATGTGGAGAACTTCATCCAGGCGATCTTCGACAACGTGGAGGGCGCCGAAGGCTCGACCCTCGTCATCGGCGGCGATGGGCGCTTCTTCAACGAGGCTGTGGTGCAGGTCGCGCTCAGGATGGCGGCCGCCAACGGCTTTGGGCGCATCCTGGTCGGGCAGAGAGGCCTGCTGTCCACCCCGGCTGCCTCCTGCGTGATCCGCAAATACAAGGCCATCGGCGGCCTGGTGCTCTCGGCAAGCCACAATCCCGGCGGCCCCGACGGCGATTTCGGCATCAAGTTCAACATGTCCCACGGCGGGCCCGCACCGGAATCCTTCACGGAAGCCGTGTTCAAGCGCGCGAGCGCAGTCACAGAATACAGGATCGTCGAGGGCACGGACATCGACCTCGCCCGCATCGGCGAAACCAGGATCGGCGACACCATCGTCCAGGTGATCGACCCGGTGGCGGACTATGTGGAGCTGATGGAGCGCCTCATCGACTTCAACGCCATCGGCGAACTCTTCCGCTCGGGCTTTCGGATGCGGTTTGATGCGCTCAACGCCATCACCGGCCCCTATGCCAAGGCCATCCTCGAAGGCCGCCTCGGCGCTCCTGTCGGAACCGTGGTCAACGGAGAGCCGAAGCCTGATTTCGGCGGCCACCACCCCGACCCGAACCCGGTCCACGCCCATGAGCTGATGGCGTTGATGATGGGTCCGGATGCGCCGGATTTCGGCGCCGCCTCCGATGGCGACGGCGACCGCAACATGATCGTGGCCCGCGGGCTCTTCGTGACGCCGAGCGACAGCCTCGCGATCCTCACGAGCCACGCGCATCTGGCCCCTGGCTACGCACAGGGCCTTTCAGGCGTGGCGCGCTCCATGCCGACGAGCCGCGCAGCCGACCGCGTCGCGAAGAAACTCGGCATCAATTTCTTCGAGACGCCCACCGGCTGGAAATTCTTCGCGAACCTTCTCGATGCGGGGCTGATCACGATCTGCGGCGAGGAGAGCGCTGGCACCGGCTCCAACCACATCCGCGAGAAGGACGGTCTCTGGGCCGTGCTGCTCTGGCTCAACATCCTGGCGGTCACGAGAAAGCCTGCGGACCAGATCGTGCGCGAGCACTGGGCCACGTACGGGCGCGACTATTACACCCGTCACGACTATGAGGAACTCGAGACCGCGCCGGCGAACGAGCTGATGGATGCCTTACGAGCCAAGCTCGCGAGCCTTCCCGGGCAGCGCTTCGGGGAGCTGACGGTGCAGGCATGCGACGACTTCGCCTATACGGACCCGGTCGATGGATCGGTGACGATGAAACAGGGCATCCGCATCCTGTTCCGGGAAGATGCCCGCGCCGTGTTCCGCCTGTCGGGTACCGGCACCTCGGGCGCGACCCTGCGCGTCTACCTCGAACGCTTCGAGCCGAACCCGGTCCGCCACAACATGCCGACGGCGGAGGTGCTGGCACCGGTGATCGAGGCCGCGAACGCCATCTCGGAGATCGCTTCGCGGACGGGCCGCAGCGAGCCCAGCGTCATCACATGACGCTCTCCCAATCTCGGGCTTTGGGCGATCTATTGATCGCCCAAAGCCCGGGAGTCGCCAGCTCCAGCACGTGCCCATCCGGATCGTGGAAATAGACACTGGTGCCGCCGCGCGACCAGGTCACTCTGCTGACGATCGGGATCTGGCGCTCGCGCAGCCTCCCCTCCCAAGCCGGAAGTTCCTCGGCCGAAATGGCAAAAGCCATGTGAAACGGGCCGTGCCCATCGTGACCGGGAATGGTTCCTCCCGGTGTCGTCACATCCTGCGCCGATCCTCCGCGCAGGAACAGGAGCAGCACGCTTCTTCCGCCCACGTCGAAGGCGCACATGCGCCGATTCTCGAGCAGGAGGGACAACCCGAGCCCGCCTTCATAGAAAGCCCTGGATCGCTCCAGATCCTCCACATGGAGGGCTGTCTCGAGAACGGAGTTCAGCTTCGGCATTGCGGCCATTCACGCATCCATGTTACATCGCTTCGGATCACACCACCCCAGTCTGCCCCCCTTTCCCGACAGGCCAAGCTTCCTGACCGGCCAAGATCCCCGGGGAGACGAAAAATTGGGCAACCATGCTGACCTTTTAGTCTTGCGATCCTTCTGAGCAGCCCCTACATATCGCAGTGCAGCACGGCGATTGGCGTCGCAGTGCCGCTGCCCTTCTTGGGCGTTTCCTCCCTAAACTTCGGGCCGCTGTCATCAGCGGCCTTTTTTCTGGGCTCTTGAATGGGCCACTTCCAGAGCGCCCCCCCAGGAACCTCGCTCACTTCCGATGGTTTTCCCATCAACAGAGCTTCCGGGAGAGTTTCGATGTCCACCCGCTCAGACGACCCCAACCACACCGATATTCCGCGGACGCACACCATCAAGCCGATAGAGGCGCCGCCCACGAATGCGGGCTCAACCTCGGCACAGCTGAAGGGTGACATCAACAGCGGTCGGACGGGCGACAAGAACGAGGTGTTCGACCCCGGGTTGTCCCCTCTCGGCACCGATGACGAAGCTGCCGGCTTTTCGCCGCGGCCGGACCAAGTGGATCTGGCCCGTCATGAGGAAGGCGCGGGCCGCTGGAAGAACGGTGCCGACAAGGACAGTTACGCCCACCAGCACTCGCGCAAAGCACTTTATGCTTATGTCGGCTTTATCGCACTCGTCCTAGTGCTCTTCGCAGGCGCCTTCTCCATGTTCTGAGGCGGCGCGACGCTATCCCGGAGAACGAGTTCCGTTTCGAGGAGAATCCGCTTGGGTGACGGACGACCTTGCAGAAGATCGACAAGAACGGAAGCTGCCGTCTGCCCCAGCTCTCGTCGCGGCTGACGGACCGTGGTCAGGGCAGGCTCGGCGACGGCCGCGAACTCGATATCGTCGAACCCCGCCACTGAAATATCCCCCGGCACCCTCAGCCCGGCCGACAACAACGTACGCGTCAAACCGATCGCCATCTCGTCGCTGGTGCAGAACACGGCTGTCGGGCGCCTTGAACGGGTCACCAGATCCTGCCCCGCCATCACGCCGGACGCGATGGTGTAGTCCCCCGGGATCACCAGTGCCGGATCGAAAGGGAGTCCGGACGCCTTCAGACCCTCCTGATACCCGAGAAAGCGCTCCCGCTCCAGAATGTTGTTCGGGGGACCGCTCACATAAGCGATGCTCCGGTGGCCCAAGGACGCGAGATACTGCGTCATACGGTTTGCGGCAGCGCGGTTGTCGATCTCGATCTGCGGAATATCCGCTGAGGGAATCGCCTCACACAGAGCGACCAGCGGAATACCTGTCTTAGCGGGCGTGCCCTCGCCGTCGCGGCTCTGCCCGAACAGGTGGCCGTTGAGGAGGATGGCGCCGTCAACGCGTCCTGCTGCCGTGAACGCCGCGAAATGCGCCTCCTTCTCGGGCGAGCCGTCGAGATCGCTGATGATCATGCCGTAACCCGCCTCGAACAGCCTCTCCTCGATGCCGCGCAGGATCTTGGAGAAGAAGGTGTTCGACAGGTCCGGCAGGACGACGAGCACCATATAGGTTTTCTGAGAGCGGAGCGACCGCGCGGCGGGATTGGGCACGTAGCCGGTCCTGGCAATAGCTTCGAATACACGTGCCCGCGCCTCCGGCGACACCCGCTCGGGCGATGCCAATGCACGGCTCACGGTGGCGGTCGAGACATCGGCAAGCCTCGCCACATCCTGAATACGCACCGCTCGGCCACTGGGGGCACCGTCCTCCTCTGGTCTGACTGAAGGCCCGCTCTCGTCCATGTTCCTCCCCTACCTTGGTTCTGTTTGACAGAAGCTGCCGTTGCGGTAAAGTTCTGATGTAATCGATTACATAGTGGCATTGCCATAGATCGGCATGTCCCTAGATCGATCGTTCAAGTCCCGCCAGAGGATGAATTGACCAGCCGGAGGAAACGAATGCTAGAACCCACCCCTTCCTGCTGACCGCCCCTGTGAACGTTACACCAACGCTGCCGTGACATCGCCAGCGAACGATATCGTTTAGCCGGAGTCGCGCATGGATTCTGTTCTTCGCGCAGAGAACATCTCTAAATCCTTCGGGCCGATTGAGGTCCTGAGTGGCATTTCACTCGATTTGCGGCCTGGCGAGGTTCATGCGGTCATCGGCGAGAACGGTGCCGGCAAGTCGACTCTCATGCGCATTCTCTCCGGCCATATCGCCCCGACCAAAGGCAGCCTTTACCTCGGCGGACAGCCGATCGCCTTTTCGGGTCCCGTTGACGCCGAAAGTCACGGCATCGTTCTCGTGCATCAGGAAATTCTGTTGGCAGAAGACCTGACCGTGGCCGAGAATCTCTTTCTCGGTCGCGAAATCAAACGTTTCGGCTTCGTCAACGACAGGATCATGCGCGAACGCACGCGGGGCATCCTGGCAGAGCTCGGCACGCGGATCGACCCGGATTGCGAGGTCCGGCGCCTCTCGATCGCCGACCGTCAACTCGTGCAAATCGCCCGCGCCCTGCTGGTACCACACAAAGTCGTGGCCTTCGACGAACCGACTGCCGTTCTCACGCCGGTCGAGGCGGAGAGCCTTTTCGCCATCATTCGCAAGCTGCGCTCTCACGGGGTCGCGGTGCTCTATATCTCCCATCGCCTCAATGAGGTGAAAGCCGTTGCTGATCGGGTGACGGTTCTGCGCGACGGCCGGCACATCGCGACACGGGACATCGAGGGCCTGGAGCCCCTCGAGATGGCCCGCCTGATGGTCGGGCGCGACATGTCGAAGCTCTATCCCGACAAGCCCTCCACGATATCCGAACATGTCATTCTGTCGGTACGCGACATGGTCGTCCCAGGCTATGTGGAGAACGCCTCCTTCACGTTGAGGCGCGGCGAGATCCTCGGGTTCGGCGGGTTGGTCGGCGCTGGCCGCACGGAGCTTTTCGAGGGCCTCGTGGGACTGCGTCCGAGCCAGGGCAGGATCACGCTCCGCGGCGAGAGCGTACACTTCCGCAATGCGCGCGAGGCCATGGCCGCAGGCGTCGTCTATCTCTCCGAGGACCGCAAGGGCAAAGGGCTGCTGCTGCAACAGAATCTGAGAGTCAATCTATCGCTCGCCGCCCTCGGCAGGTTCAGCCGTGGCCCCTTCATCGATATCGGCGCGGAGGAAGAGGCGCTCGATGGAGCGATCAAGAATTTCGATATACGCACCCGAAGCCGGGATCTCCTGGCAGGCCAGCTATCCGGCGGCAATCAGCAGAAGCTCCTGCTCGCCAAAATGATGATGCTGGATCCTCGCATCATCATCATCGACGAGCCGACCCGGGGGGTCGATATCGGCACCAAAGAGCAAATCTACCGCTTCGTCGCGCAGCTTGCCGAAGATGGCCTTTCCATCGTCGTCATCTCGTCAGAGATGCAGGAACTGATCGGCTTGTGTCACCGGGTTATCGTAATGCGCAACGGCCATGTGGCAGGCGAAGTCTCCCAGGCCGACCTCTCCGAGGATTCCATCGTCTACCTCGCCACTGGCGTTCATGAAGAAAGGGCGGCGGAAATCGCCGCAGGCCACGCATGACCGAAACCGTGCTTCGCAGCGGCGCCGAGAGGCGCAAGTCCACGATCGACATGCGGGCGCTCTCGCCTTTCATCGCGCTCGTCGCTCTGGCCATTGCCGGAGCCCTGATCAATCCCGACTTCCTGACGGCTTCGAACATTCTCAATGTCGTCACCCGCTCCGCCTTCATCGCCATCATTGCGGTCGGCGCCACCTTCGTGATCTCCGCCGGAGGTCTCGATCTTTCGGTCGGATCCATGGCGGCACTGACCGCAGGCGTCATGATCCTCACGCTCAATTCACTCGGCGGCGCCGATATGAGCACCCTCGCGGTCGGAATGCTGGCGGCCCTTGCGCTCGGCGCCATGTGCGGTTTGGCGAACGGCCTCATCGTTACCTTCGGGCGGATCGAGCCCTTCATCGTCACGCTCGGCACCATGGGCATCTTCCGTTCGCTGGTGGTCTGGCTTGCGGCCGGCGGCACCATCACCCTCCGCAACTTCGAGCTGCGCGAACTCTATCGACCCGTTTACTTCGGCACCGTGTTCGGCATTCCGGTGCCGATCGTTGCATTCCTCGTTGTGGCTGCGATCGGTGCTTTGATCCTCTACCGTACCTCCTTTGGCCGCCATGTGGTGGCACTGGGCTCGAACGAGGATGTGGCGCGTTATTCGGGGGTGCCGATCTGGCGCGTGCGCACGCTCACCTACATTATCCAAGGCATCTGCGTCGGCATCGCAGTGCTGGTCTATGTGCCGCGTCTCGGCTCCGCCACGCCAACCACCGGCCTTCTCTGGGAACTGCAGGCGATCACCGCCGTGGTCATTGGCGGCACGGCGCTCAAGGGTGGCGTCGGCCGTGTCTGGGGCACCGTGGTCGGCGCGGTGATTCTCGAACTCGTCGCGAATATCATGGTGCTGTCCAACTTCGTCTCCGAGTTCCTCGTGGGCGCGGTTCAAGGCGCCATCATCATTATCGCCATGCTCGTGCAGCGGTCCGTCCACCGTGGGCGATGAAACCGGGGTGAAGCCACCGGACAAAAGGACAAAGGCTCAAAAACTAACACCTCCAGGGAGGAGCAGATGAAAGCAGCACTTCTGAAAGTGGCTCTCGCGACCGGTCTGATGGCCGGTGTCGCGACAGGTGCGACGGCACAGCCGAAAAATGTGACGATCGCCGTTTCGATTCCGGCCGCCACTCACGGCTGGACCGGCGGCGTGGTCTATCATGCCCAAGAAACCGCCAAGCAGCTCGAGAAGGGCTATCCCGGCCTGAAGGTGATCGTGAAGACGTCGCCTGACGGCGCGGCCCAGGCGAACGCACTCGACGATCTGATGGCTCAGAGGGTCGATGCTCTGGTCGTCCTGCCCTTCAACTCGGACGAACTGACGGACCCAGTTCGCGAGGTGAAGAAACGCGGTACCTTCGTTACCGTCGTCGACCGCGGCCTGAAGGATCCGTCGATCCAGGACATCTATGTTGCCGGCAACAACGCGGAATTCGGCCGCGTCGCGGGCAAGTACTTCGTCGACAACCTGAAGGAAGGCAACGTCGTGGTGTTTCGCGGCATCCCGACCGTTATCGACGAGGAGCGTGTGTCCAACTTCGAGAAGGCTCTCGAAGGTTCGGGTGTGAAGGTCATCGACAAGCAATACGCAAACTGGAACCGTGACGATGCCTTCAAGGTGATGCAGGATTTCCTCTCCAAGCACCCGAAGATCGACGCGGTGTGGGCATCCGACGACGATATGGCGCTCGGCGTCCTGGAAGCCATCCGGCAGGCTAAGCGCGAGGACATCAAA
This sequence comes from Microvirga makkahensis, assembly GCF_009830105.1. Classification (GTDB taxonomy): domain Bacteria; phylum Pseudomonadota; class Alphaproteobacteria; order Rhizobiales; family Beijerinckiaceae; genus Microvirga; species Microvirga makkahensis. Next base: position 102,074 of record NZ_WURB01000012.1, on the reverse strand, counting down.
TTCGTGCTTGGCGGCGCGGGCATGAAGGACATGATCAAGAAGGTCATCGACGGGGACAAGATGATCCCCGCCAACGTGTCCTATCCGCCCTCGATGATTTCCACCGCCATGGGCGTCACCGCCGCGCATTTCTATACCAACGCACCGATGCGCGGCACCTACACGCTCGATGCCCAGCTGATCACGAAGGACAACGCCCAGGAGCATTACTTCCCCGAATCGCCGTTCTAACGGCTGCGCGCCCTCGCCCCTCCTCGACCGGGGGGCGAGGCAACGGCAAGCTGCCTGCGGTGTCGAGCGGCTTTCCTTTGCCTGTTACACCTTCTTTTGCAGCCGCATCTCGGGAGTTCACCCATGAAGACCATGAAGGGTCCCGGCCTCTTCCTCGCTCAATTCGCCAGCGACGAATCGCCGTTCAACTCACTCGACTCCATCTGCCGCTGGGCCGCCTCTCTCGGCTACAGGGGCGTTCAGGTTCCGACCTGGGACGCCCGCCTCTTCGACTTGAAGAGAGCCTCCGAGTCGGATGCGTATTGCGACGAGGTTCAGGGCATCGTCCGCTCGCATGGCCTGGAGATCACGGAACTCTCCACGCATCTCCAGGGTCAGCTCGTGGCCGTGCACCCGGCCTTTGACGAGGTCTTCGAGGGATTCGCGGCCCCGGAGGTGCGCGGCGATCCGAAGGCGCGGCAGGCCTGGGCCGTCGAGCAGATGTTGATGGCGGCTCGGGCGTCACGACGCCTCGGGCTGAAGGCGAGCGTCACCTTCTCCGGCGCGCTCGCCTGGCCCTTCGTGTATCCCTGGCCGCAGCGCCCGGCCGGTCTCATCGAAACGGCATTCGAGGAGCTGGGGCGGCGCTGGCGGCCTATCCTCGATGCCTACGAGGATGCGGATTGCCATGTCTGTTATGAGATCCATCCGGGCGAGGACATCCATGACGGCGCCACCTTCGAGCGCTTCGTCGATGCCGTCGGCGGACACAAGCGCGCCTGCATCAACTACGATCCCAGTCACTTCCTGCTGCAGCAGCTCGACTATGTAGCCTTCATCGATCTCTACCATGAGCGCATCAAGGCCTTTCACGCCAAGGATGCGGAGTTCAATCCGACAGGGCGCATCGGCGTCTATGGCGGGTATGAAAGCTGGATCAGCCGTGCGGGCCGCTTCCGATCCCTTGGCGACGGGCAAGTAGATTTCAACGCCATCTTCTCCAAGCTCGCGCAGTACGACTACGATTCCTGGGCGGTGCTCGAGTGGGAATGCGCCCTGAAACATCCTGAGGATGGTGCGCGAGAGGGCGCGGAGTTCATCCGGTCACATATCATTCGGGTCACGGAAAAAGCGTTCGATGACTTCGCCGCAGGCGGAACGGACGAGGCGGCAAACCGCCGCCTGCTCGGCATTGGCGCCCCTTGAAGAGGATATCGGCCATGACCATCGCAGGATCACGCGACGAGAAATTCAACCGCCGTCTCCGCCTCGGAATGGTCGGTGGCGGACGCGGCGCCTTTATCGGGGCAGTGCATCGTATTGCTGCCCGGCTCGACGACCGTTGGGAACTGGCGGCCGGCGCGCTCTCGTCCGATCCGGAGCGGGCCCGGCTGTCGGGCGAGGATCTGCTCCTGTCCCCGGACCGCATTTACAGCACATTCCAGGAGATGGCGCAGTGCGAGGGGGAGCGGGAGGACGGCATCGATGCGGTGGCCATCGTGACCCCGAACCATGCGCATGCCTCCGCCGCCGAAGCCTTTCTCAAGGCGGGAATTCACGTGATCTGCGACAAGCCCCTGACCACGACCCGCCAGGAGGCCGACAGGCTCGCGCAGCTGGCCCGCGAGACGGGGCTGATCTTCGCCGTCACCCACAACTACACCGGCTATCCGCTGGTGCGGCAGGCCCGCTCCATGGTGGCCGAAGGCGCGCTCGGCGGCATTCGCGTGGTGCAGGTGGAGTATGCGCAGGACTGGCTCGCGACTCGGGTCGAAGAGACCGGCAGCAAGCAGGCGGAGTGGCGCACCGACCCTGTCCGGTCGGGCCCTGCGGGAGCCGTGGGGGATATCGGCACCCATGCTTTCAATCTGGCCGAGTTCATCACCGGCGATGAGGCGACTTCGCTCTCCGCCGAACTCCACACCTTCGTGCAAGGCCGCAGGCTCGATGATAATGCTCATATGATGCTGCGCTTTGCGTCCGGTGCAAAGGGCATGCTCTGGTGCAGCCAGGTTGCGGCGGGCGTGGAGAACGGCTTGCGGATTCGCGTCTATGGTGAGAGGGCGGGTCTCGAATGGGACCAGGAAAACCCGAATGTTCTGCTGTTCTCTCCCCTGGGCGAACCGCCACGAATGATCCGCCGCAACGGATATGGCGCAAACGAAGTTTCGCGAGCGGCTTCGCGCGTTCCGGGCGGGCATCCGGAAGGCTACCTGGAAGGCTTTGCCCAGCTCTATTCCGATGTGGCGGAGCAAATCGTCGCGCGAATGGAAGGTCGCGATCCCAACCCCTTCTCGCTCGAGGTCCCCACCATCGAGCACGGATTGCGCGGCGTCCGCTTCATCGAAGCGGCGGTTCGATCCTCGGAGGCGAAGGCTGCCTGGGTGGAGATCTGATTCAGCGCCGGCGGATGCCGTTTGGCCGTTCAGGCGTGGCGGGATGTGTGGAATCGGCCTGTGCCTTTTAGGCACAGGCCGGCGGTTCCCGCCTTGAAATCATCCGCATAGTCATGACGTATAGGATTGACCAAGTTTTGTTTGAGAGTCGATCCCGTCATGGCAGCGAATCACCGCCATAATCTCCTCGAGGAGTTGAATGACACGCAAAAGCGCGTTCACCGGATACTGAGCGCTGCCCAGAATCCTCTTTCAGCCTACGAAGTGCTCGACAAGCTGCGTGCCAAAGGGGCCGTCACGCCTCCGACGGTCTATCGCTCCCTCGACAAGCTCATCGAGAAAGGGTTGGCTCACCGGCTCGAAAGCCTCAATGCCTATGTCGCCTGCAAGCACCCCCACCACCATGAGATGGCTGCCTTCGCCATTTGCGAGAATTGTGGTCTCGTCACGGAATTCAGCGATCCGAGTATCAGTGAGCGCCTGACCCAGTGGGGTGACGATCATTCCTTCTGTTCGAAGAAAGTTACCGTTGAGATACGCGGCCTCTGTGAGGTCTGCTCCAAGTGATGGATAAGTGATTTGGCGGCACCAAGTGACGGAAAACTTGGCGGTTTCGTTTTGCTACTTTGTATCAAAAATAACTCTCTTGGGGAACTCGTCTGCTAATTCGCCAAATTCCCCTGGGGAAAATGCAGATTTGCAATACTTCATTGCAACGATAACACATTGTTAAGCCCCTGTTTCCCCTATATGAATGGATAGGTTTTGAAATAACAGGAGTGTGGCGCATGAGCACAAGAGCCGTCAGGAAAGAAGAAGAGGAGAACCTCCTCCGCCGTGCAGACGATCTTTGCCGCCAGAACAACCTTCGTCTGACGCCGATCCGTGAGCGCGTTTACCGCGAGCTGGTTCAGAGCGGCGGCCCGGTGGGCGCATACGACCTCGTTGACCGTCTCAGCAGCGACAAGAAGCGCCTGGCCCCGGTGACGATCTACCGTGCCCTCGACTTCCTTCGCGATGCCGGTCTGGTTCACCGGCTCGCCACGCAGAACTCCTACGTGGTCTCTCACGGCCAGCCGGATGTTAACGCCATGAAGATCATGTTCGTGGATTCGAAGACGGGAGAAACTATCGAGGTCCATTCCACGGAGGTGGCGGAGGCCGTCCGCAAAGCCGCCGAGCAGGCCGGCTTCAAGTCGGTCTCGCCCTTCATGGAGGTCGAAGGCGAGTTGAACCGCCAAAGCTGATCTGAGCGAGCACGGAAAAGTAAGCCGCTCAATGCCTCCCTTTTCCTAAGGCAGACATGCGCAATGGCCGGACATCGCTGTCCGGCCATTTTCGTTTACTCCGCTGCGAGGGCCCGGCGGTGAGCATGTTCCTCGCTCTCCCGCTCCCTGCGCACGGCTTCCTTGGAGATATAGGTGTAGAACATCGGCACCACGAAGAGCGTGAAGATCGTGCCGATGGACATGCCCGATGCGATCACGAGGCCCATGGAGAAGCGGGCCGCAGCCCCCGCGCCGCTGGCATAAAGCAGCGGGGCGACGCCGAGAACCATGGCCGCCGTGGTCATGAGAATCGGACGCAACCGGACACGGGCGGCCTCCTGGATCGCCTCGCGCTTGCTGACACCGCGCTTCTCCTTCAGTTCGTTGGCGAACTCCACCATCAGAATGCCGTGCTTCGTGATCAGACCGACCAGGGTGATCAGGCCGACCTGCGTGTAGATGTTGAGCGTCGCCAGGCCGACGTTCAGGAAGATCATGGCACCGAACATGGAGAGCGGCACCGACATCATGATGATGAACGGATCGCGGAAGCTCTCGAACTGCGCCGCCAGAACCAGGTAGATCACGATGATGGCAAGGCCGAAGGCAAGCAGAATGGAGCTTCCCTCCTGCACTTCGAGCCGCGACTGTCCGGCATAATCCTCGTAGAAGCCCTGGGGCATGACCTCCCGCGCGATGGAACGCAGGGTAGCCAATCCCTCCGAGGTGGTCACGCCGGGCAGCGGCAGCGCCGAGATCGTGGCCGCGTTCAGCTGGTTGAACTGCTCGATGCTTGCCGGTGCGGCATCCGTTTCAATGCGCACGAGCGCCGAGAGCGGAACCATGGATCCGTCCGACGCCCGCACATAGTACTGAGCCAGAAGCTCCGGGTTCAGGCGATCGGATTGGCGGACCTGACTCACGACGTCATAACTGCGGTTGTCCCGGTCGAACTTGGAGATCGGAGCGCCGCCGACGAGCGCGCCGAGCGTGCTGCCGATCTGGCTCACCGGCACTCCGAGAGCCGCCGCACGGTCGCGGTCCACCGTGATGCGCGCACGAGGCGTCTCGTAGGAGATCGAGTTCTGCACGACGATGAACTTGCCGGACTTCTGCGCGCGCTGGCGCACCTGCTCACCGACCTCGTAGGCCTGCGCCGGATCGCCGATGGTCCGCAGCACATACTGGATCGGGAGGCCGCCACCGGCACCTGGCAGGGACGGGGGCGCGAAGACGAAGGCCTGGAGGCCACCGTTCTCGTCCAGCAGGTTCTGAATCTCCTGCTTGGTCTCGGCACCTTTCTTCTCGCGTTCGTTCCACGGCTTCAGCTTGAAACCCACGAAGCCGCCGCCGCCGCCGTCGGTGCCGACGATCAGGAAGTTGGCGTCGATCTCGGGGATCGTCTCGCCAGCCTTGGTGAACTGCTGTGCGAAGGTCTGCGTGTAATCGGCCGTTGCGTATTTCGGCGCGTTGACGAGGCCGAGATAGGCACCCTGATCCTCTTCCGGCGCGAGCTCGGACGAGGTCTTCGAGAAGAGGTATCCCGTGGTCGCAAGCAGCATCATCACGATGACGAGCGTGACAGGACGATAGTCCAGCGAGCCCTTCAGGCGTCGCCCGTACCAGTCCTCCAGGCGCGTGAAAGTGCGGTCCACGAACCCGGCGAAGCGGCCTTGAGCGGCATGGGGCTTCAGGAGCTTGGAGGACATCATGGGCGAGAGGGTGACCGCAATGATGCCCGAGATGATTACCGAGCCTGCGAGAGTGAACGCGAATTCGCGGAAGAGCGAACCGGTCAGGCCTTGCGTGAAGCCGATAGGCGCATACACGGCCGCCAGGGTGATAGTCATCGATACGATGGGCAGGAAGATTTCCTTCATTCCCACGATGGCCGCGTCGACCGGCTTCAACCCTTCCTCGATGTGCCGGTGGATATTCTCCAAGACCACGATTGCGTCGTCCACCACGAGACCGATGGCGAGCACCATCGCCAGCAGGGTCAGGAGGTTGATCGAATATCCCAGTGCGTAAAGGAAGAAGCATACGCCGATGAGCGAGAGCGGAATCGTGACGATGGGGATCAGCACCGAGCGGAAGGAGCCCAGGAACAGCAGGATCACCACCACGACGATGAGCGCGGCTTCGCCGATGGTCTTGAACACTTCCTCGATGGAGGCCGAGATGAAGTCCGACGCGTCGTAGACGATCTGCACCGTCATACCCTTGGGGAGGGTCGAGCGGATCTCTTCGATGGCCCTCGTGACTTCCTCTGCTACCGTGAGCGGGTTCGCGGAGGGCGTCGGCGTAACGCCGATGAAGGTGCCCTCCTTGCCGTTGAAGCTCACTTTCACGTCGGTACTCTCGGGCCCCAGTTCCACATCCGCCACATCGCGCAGGCGGATGACCTGATCGCCATTGGAGCGGATCGGCAGCGCGCCGAAGGTTTCCGGCGTCTGCAGGGTGGTCTGCATCTGCAGCGAATACGCGACATACTCGTTCTGTGTCTTGCCCGGCGCCGCGAGGAAGTTGTTGGCGCCGATCGCCGAAACCACGTCACCCGCCGTCACGCCGCGGGCGGCAAGACGCACGGGGTCGATCCACACGCGCATCGCGAAATCGCGCCCGCCGAGGATCTCGGCATTACCGACGCCATCGAGCGTCGCAAAGCGCGGCTGCACCACGCGGGTCAGGAATTCCGATACCTGCTCGGGCGTCATCTCCGTACTGGCGAAGGTGATGTACATGAGGGCGAAGGTCTGGCCCGTGCCCTTCACGATCACGGGATCCTCGGCCTCCTGCGGCAACTGCGCGCGCACCTGCTGCACCTTGGCGGTGACCTCGGTCAGCGCCGCGTTCGGATCCGTGTTCAGGCGCATGCGCACTGAAACCGTGCTCACGCCGAGACGGCTCTGAGTCGTTACGTAATCGACGCCTTCCGCGCTCGACACGGACTTGGCGATGGGCGTGCTGATGAAGCCCTGGATCAGGTCGGCGCTCGCGCCCGTATAGGCCGTCGTGATGGTGATCGTGGTCTCCTCGACCTCAGGATATTGGCGCACCTGGAGGTTCATCAGACCCTGTGCGCCGAGCAGCAGGATCAGGAGACTCACCACCATCGACAAGACGGGGCGACGGATGAAAAGCTCTGTGAAACTCATGGCGTGTTGCCTATTGACCGTCCGCGAGCCCACTCGCGTCGAGCTTCGTCACATCAATGGTGTTGTTGATCTTGACCGTGGCACCGGCCTGCAGCTTGTTCTGCCCCGAGGCGACGACCTGCTGGCCGGGCGCAATGCCGGAAATGATCTCGAGAACACCGCTGCGGCGGCGGCCGGTCTTCACGAAGATCTGGCGTGCCACCTGAACTTGGCTGCCTGCCCGCTCTTCCTGCTCGATCGCGTAGACATAATCACCATAGAGGCTCGTGATAACCGCCGTCTGTGGCACGGTGATGACGTTGGGCTCCTCAGGCAGAACCACCTCCACGTGGAGGAACTGACCGGGCAGGATCGCGCCGTCCTTGTTGTCCTCGACCACTGCCTGCACGGCTACGAGACGGGTCTTGGGGTCGACGCGGGGATCCTTGCCGATGACGTGGCCCTTGAAGGGAAGATCGCCCTCCCTCACGCCGACGCGGACCTCCTGGCCGAGCTTGACGTTCACCGCCATCTGCTCAGGCACCGTGAAATCCACCTTCATGGACGACAGGTCCTGGAAGCTCGCCACGACCGTTCCGGGCTGAATGTATTGACCCACGTCGATCTGCGGGATTCCGATAATGCCGGAGAACGGCGCCTTCAGGGCCTTCTGATCGATCACGGCTCTCACGCGCGCCTCCTGGGCACGGGAGGTCGCCAGCTGGGCCTGGTTCTGCTCGAAGGTTGCCTCGGCGGCGATGCCGCGGGAAGCCAGCTGCCGCGAGCGCTCGAAATTGGCCTCGGCGAGCTTCACCTGCGCCTGAACATTGGCGAGATCGGCCTGATCGACCGCATCATCAAGCTGCACCAGCACGGTGCCTTCCTCGACGTTCTGGTTGGGCTTGAAGTTGATGCTCTTCACCACGCCGCCGACCTGAACGGCGAGTTCCACGCCGTTCGCAGCCTTGGCGGTACCGATGGCGCTGATGCTGGGCGTCCAGGTCTTCGCCTCGACCTTGACAGACGTCACGGTCTGCGGCGGCGGCTGCATGTTGGCGAAGAACTGCGTGATCATCTTGTCCCGGAACAGGTTGAACCCCACCAGTCCGGCACAGAGCAAGATCGCAAGGATAAAGACGAGGCTGACGATGATGCGCCGTTTCATGGGCTTCTTCCAGGAGTTACACACCCGTCAGACGGGTTACAGACTTATGGTTTGGAGGTGCGGCATCAGCTCAACTTGCCCTTGACGCTAATGCTGCGGCACCATTTATATACCGACCGGACGGTTTAGTTGCAAGAGTTGCGAATGTTAGAGAATGCCCGAGGCCGCAAGAGTTCCCGCGAGAAGATTCTCGATGCGGCCGCGGAACTTGTTGCAGAAATCGGCGCGGGACGGCTCACCCTCGAAGCGGTGGCCGAGCGAGCCGGTCTCAGCAAGGGCGGACTTCTCTATAACTTCCCGACCAAGGATGCGCTGCTGCAAGCCATGATCCAGCGCATGATCGACCAGGTCGCCGAAGCCAGGGAGGCGCTGCGCGCCCAGATAGGGCCTGGCCCCAACCTGGAGGCACGGGTGGTCACGACAAGCCTGCTGAACATGTACTGCGGGGGCAAGATGCAGGAGATCGCCACGGGCATGATGGCGGCGGCAGCCGAAAACCCGCGCCTGCTCGATCCTGTTCGGCAGGTGATCTCCGCAACGGTAGAGCAGATCAAAACCAGCTCGGACGACGCCGAGTCCGCCCTGCTCGGCTGGCTCGCCGTCCAGGGCCTGAGCAATCTCGAGATGCACAATCTCAGTCCGTTCTCGGACGAGGATCGGGAGCGGATCGTCGGTATGATCAACCGCCTGCTCACCAAGGGTATCGCCCCTTAGGGCACTGGACCGAAAGCCGAATCCCTCTCGGTCCGATGTTCTAGGCCATCCAGGACGGGTCGTTCAGCACTTCATCCGTATGTTCGCCCAGGCGCGGCGAGGGGCAGGCAGCCGCCATCGGTTCGCCGTTCATGACAATGGGCGAGCGCACGGAGGGAATCGCGCCGCCCTTCGCGAACGACGAGGGAAGATCGATCCTCATGCCGCGCGCGATCACCTGAGGATCGGCGAAAACATCCGCCACCGTGTTGATGGGGCCCGCAGGCACGCCCTGTTTCTCGAGCGCCGAGAGCAAGGCTTCCCGCGTCGTTTGGAGCGTGAGCCCGGTCAGGACCGGCACGAGTTCGGCGCGGTGCCGCACGCGGCCCGCATTGGTGGCGAAACGCTCGTCCTGAGCGAGTTCGGGCTGCCCCAGAACGGCGACGAAGCGGGAGAATTGCCCGTCGTTGCCCACCGCCACGATGACATGACCGTCGGAAACCGGGAAAACCTGATAGGGCACGATGTTGGGATGCGCATTGCCCATGCGCCGCGGTGATGTACCGGAAGCCAGATAGTTCATGGCCTGGTTGGCCAGCACGCTCGTCTGCACGTCGAGGAGCGCCATGTCGAGATGCGCGCCCTCACCCGTCTGGTCGCGACGGCGGAGAGCCGCGAGAATGCCGACCACCGAGTAGACGCCGGTGAAGATATCGACATAGGCCACACCGATCTTCTGCGGCTCCCCCTCCGGATCGCCGGTCAGGTCCATGATGCCGCCGAGGCCCTGGATCATGAAGTCGTAGCCCGCCCGCGAGGCATAGGGACCGTTCTGGCCGAAGCCGGTAATGGAGCAATAGACGAGACGCGGATTGCCGGCTTTCAGGCTTTCGTAATCGAGACCGTACTTCTTCAACCCGCCGACCTTGAAGTTCTCGATCACCACGTCCGCATGGGCCGCGAGCTTGCGCACGAGGGCTTGGCCTTCGGCGCTCTCGAAATCGACCGCGATGGAGCGCTTGCCGCGATTGCAGGAATGGAAGTAAGCGGCAGACAGATCCCCGCCATCGGCGGCCTCCACGAAGGGTGGCCCCCAGCCGCGCGTGTCGTCGCCCGCACCGGGACGCTCCACCTTCACCACGTCGGCGCCGAGATCGGCGAGCATCTGACCGACCCAGGGGCCGGCGAGAATGCGGGCGAGTTCGAGAACCTTGAGGCCTGCAAGCGGTTTCATGAACGATCAATCCATTACGGCATCGAGGCCGCGCTTCAATCCGATGAAGGAAAAGACACGGCGCGCAGCCAGAAGGGTGCCGGCGACGTAAGGGGCGGCCGAGGATCCCGCGTCGTGACGGAGCACGAGGCGCTCGTTGTCCGCGCCGAACACCGCCTCGCAGGACAGGACGAAGGATGGCATGCGCAGGGAGTGAACCTGCACCGGGAGCTTTGCACCGAGAGTGCCGCCGCGGGTTTCCCGCACGCCGGTCAGCTCATCGACCGGCTTCGATGTCGCGGGCTGGCGCACCTCGCTGAGAAGCTCGGCGAGTTCCCGCGCCGTGCCGGAGGGCGTGTCCGGCTTCTTCGCCGAAGCGTAGTCGATGACCTCCACATCCGGTACATAACGGGCGGCTTCCAGCGCAAAGCGGCGCAGGAGCGTCGCCGTGATCGAGAAGTTTCCGGCCGCCAGCACGCCCCGCTCGGCTTCGAGCGCAACCCGATCGATCTCCGCATAATCCTCGGCGGAGAGACCCGACGTGCCGATCACCAAGGAGCGCCCCCGGGCCAGCGCGGTGAGGGCATGCGCCTTGACCGCGCCGGGCTTGGTATAGTCGATCACCACGTCGGAGGGGGCCGCCAATGCCTCTTCGAGAGTCCCGCTGATCGCGACGCCGAGACGGGAAAGCCCCGCCGCCTCGCCGGCATCCTGGCCCGCCGCGCTGCGGCTGACGGCGCCGACGAGTTCCAGATCGTCGGAAGCGGCAATCGCCGCGACCAGTGCTTTGCCGACCCATCCCGTCGACCCGGCCAGGGTGATCCGAAGAGGCATGATCCCGTTCCTATCTCAGAAGAACGCCTGCAGGCCCGTCTGCGCACGCCCCAGGATGAGGGCGTGCACGTCGTGCGTGCCCTCATAGGTGTTCACGGTCTCCAGGTTCTGAGCGTGGCGCATGACGTGGTATTCCTCCTGGATGCCGTTGCCGCCGTGCATGTCGCGCGCCATTCGGGCAATCTCGAGCGCCTTTCCGCAATTGTTGCGCTTGACGAGCGAGATCATCTCGGGAGCCATGCGGCCCTCGTCGAAGAGGCGGCCGACGCGCAGGCTGGCGTGGAGACCGAGCGTGATCTCGGTCATCATGTCGGCGAGCTTCTTCTGGACGAGCTGGGTCGCCGCGAGCGGCTTGTCGAACTGCTTGCGGTCGAGCGTGTACTGGCGGGCCCGGTGCCAGCAATCCTCGGCCGCGCCCATGGCGCCCCAGGAGATGCCGTAACGCGCCCGGTTGAGGCAGCCGAAGGGACCCTTCAGGCCGGAGACGTTCGGCAGGAGCGCGTCCTCGCCCACCTCGACGCCGTCCATGACGATCTCGCCGGTGATCGAGGCGCGCAAGCTGAGCTTGCCGCCGATCTTCGGAGCGGAAAGCCCCTTCATGCCCTTGTCCAGCACGAAGCCGCGGATCTGGTTGTCATGAGCCTCCGACTTCGCCCACACCACGAACACGTCCGCGATGGGGGAGTTCGAGATCCACATCTTCGAACCCTTCAGGCGATAGCCGCCCTCGATCTTCTCGGCGCGGGTCTTCATCCCGGCCGGATCGGAGCCCGCATCCGGCTCGGTCAGGCCGAAACAGCCCACGAACTCTCCCGAGGCGAGCTTGGGCAGGTACTTCCGGCGCTGCTCCTCGGAACCGTAGGCATAGATCGGGTACATCACCAGGGAGGACTGCACGCTCATCATGGAGCGGTAGCCGGAATCGACGCGCTCCACCTCGCGGGCCACGAGACCGTAGGCCACATAGGAGGCGCCGGCGCAGCCGTATTCCTCCGGCAGGGTCACGCCCAGGAGGCCGAGCTCGCCCATCTCGTTGAAGATCTCGCGGTCGGTGCGCTCCTCCCGGTAGGCCTCGATCACGCGCGGCAGGAGCCTGTCCTGGGCATAGGCGCGCGCCGTGTCGCGGATCATGCGCTCGTCGTCGGTGAGCAGCTCGTCGAGGAGGAGCGGATCTTCCCACTTGAGCTTCGCGATGTCCTGATGTGCACCTGCCATGATGAGCAATCCTCTTCCGTATAGCGCGGGAGGTTAGTCCGGAACCCCGGGCAAACCTGTTGAATTTTGCTGGAAAATCGCGCTGGACAGGGGAGAAGTAAAGCGACATCTTCGCAGCAGGTTATTCGAAAATGGAATGAACTGGTGCTCCGTCGCGGCTTTCTACCCAATATCGGCAATCTCCTCGCCTTCGAAGCCACAGCTCGTCACGGCAGCGTCTCGCGCGCTGCCGAGGAGCTGAACCTGACTCAAAGCGCCGTCTCCCGCCAGATCCAGCAGCTCGAGGATTCGCTCGGCGTTTCCCTGTTCAGCCGCTCCCGCCAGAGAGTGGTGCTGACCGATGTCGGGCGTCTCTATGCCTCGCAGGTCCGCGCCACCCTCACGGAGCTCTCGGATGCCACTCATCAGGCCATCGCATTGTCGGGCACGAGCGGCGTTCTGAACCTGGCGACGCTGCCGACCTTCGGCACTCGATGGCTCATTCCCCGCATTCCGCACTTCCTCGCCGAGCACCCGGACGCAACGGTGAATTTCGGCGTTCGCCTCGTGCCCTTCGATTTTTCCGCCGAGCCCTTCGACGCCGCCATCCATTTCGGCGCGCCGCATTGGCCGGGCGCAATCTGCGAATTGCTGCGAAGGGAAGAGGCCGTGCCCGTCTGCAGCCCGGCCTATCGTGAACGCGAGGCGATCCGCTCTCCTCAGGACCTCGCCCGCGCCACCCTGCTCCAGCAGAGCACGCGGCCGGCAGCCTGGGCCGAATGGTTTGCGAGCGTGGGCGTCGATGCCGGCAACCCCATGCGGGGGCCCCGGTTCGAGCAGTTCGCCATGGTCGCTCAGGCCGCCGCCGCGGGCCTGGGGGTCGGGCTCATTCCCCATTTCCTGATCGCGGACGAACTCGCCGGCGGGCGCCTCGAGGTTCTCTTCCCGCAAAGCATCCTGAGCGTCGGGGCATATTTCCTCGTCTATCCGGAGCACAAGGCGGAAGCGCCCCTGGTCCGCTCCTTCCGCGACTGGATTCTCGCGCAGAGCAATCAGGAATAGGCGTGCCTCGGCTTCAGAATCCGCATGCTCAGGACGAAGGCTACCCAGCCGCAGACCACGATGCCGCCGACCATCGAGAGCGAAGTTCCATCGTAGAGCGCGCTCACCAGCGCGATCAGGACGGCGCCGGTGCTGAGCTGCAGAGTGCCCATCAGCGCTGAGGCCGTTCCGGCGATCGGTCCATGCTCCTCCAGCGCAAGCACCGCCGTCGAGGGAATGACATAGCCGAGGCAGCCGAAGGACAGGAACAGGAGCCCCCAGAGGATGTAGGCGTTGTCGGCCCCTGCCACCGTCAGGATGAACAGCAGACTCACCAGAGCCGCGAAGACGGAAATGGCGATGCGAACCACCCGCTCGGCGCCGAAGCGGCGCATGAGGGCGCTGTTGAACTGCGCGCTGCCGATGAAGGCGATCGCGTTGGACGCGAAGATCATGCTGTAGTGCGACGGCGACAAACCGAAATGCTCGATGAAGATCACGGACGAGCCGGCCAAGTAGGCGAAGAAGCTCGCCTGACTGAAACCGCCGATGAAGGCGAGGCCTCGGAAGCGGCGATCCTTGAGGAGTTTCTTGTAGGTGGCGAATGTCTGACCGAGGCTCTGCCGGATCGCGCCTTCCGGACGGGTTTCCGGCAGCAGGAACAGCAGCACGGCCATGCCCCCGAGGCCAATGGCCGCGATGGCCCAGAAGATGAAGCGCCAGCTGAAGAATTCGGTCAGGGTGCTGCCGGCGAGGGGGGCAAGGATCGGGGATACGCTGAACACCAGCATCGTGGTCGCCATCAGGCGTGCGGCCTCGTGGCCGGTATGCAGATCCCGGATGATCGCCCGGGGAATCACCATGGCCGCACAGGACCCGACCCCCTGCAGAAAGCGAAAGGCGATGAGCGCTTCCACGTTCGGAGCATAGCTGCAGCCGATGCTGCCCAAGACGAATAGCCCCAGCCCCCCGTAGAGCGGCGGCTTGCGGCCGAAGCGGTCCGAGAGCGGTCCATAGGCTAGCTGACAGATTGCCACCGCCAGGAAGAAGCTCATCAGGCTCATCTGCACGGCGCCCACATCCACCTGAAATTCGCGTGCGATCGCCGGGAAAGCCGGCAGGTACATATCGATGGCGAAGGGTCCGATGGCGGACAGCATCCCGAGAACGAGCGCATTGCGCAGAAAGGCGGATCGCATGGAATCGGCTCTCAAGCCCGAGGCTTCTTGAAGCGGAAACGGGAAAGCGGCCCGACCACGGCTTCAGATCGGGCAAGCAGCACATGGACCGCGCCTGGGCTGACGGCCGGAGGTCACTGAGGGGCGACGCTGTCCTGCTTTGATGCTCCGCGGGCCGCCCGTCAAGCCGCGCCCTTCACGTTTCCAAGACAACAATCTCTGAACCGGGCCTCCGGTTACCTTTCGTTAACTATGTTTGTCCATGCCTGATTAGAGATCCACCGATGCGTCGGTCCTCGAGGAGCAGCGTTTCCAGGATGGGCACATCCCGAGAACCCGGCCACCAGCCAGAATTGATCCCGCCCATGCCGTTCTCCCGCCTCCACGATCGGACCGACCTGGACGTCCCGGCGCTTGCGGCACGTAACGGCTCGACTTGGCGCCTCGGCAGGAGCATCAGGGCCGTTCTCCTCATGGCGCCACTCCTGGCAGCAGCGTGCACGACCCGATCGGAGCTGGGCTTTGCCACGCTCATGAGCGAGGTCCCGGCCACCCAGGCGATCATCGTGCCGCCACCCGGCGGCCCGTCCATCGTAGCGGTTCTGCAGCGAAGGTATCAGAATGGCATCGAGCAGGAGATTGCCCTGTCGACCGCCTCCCTGACACCGGGCCAGAACGCCTTCCACGTGACGCTCGCCAGCGGATCCGGAGCGCAATCCGAAGTCGATGATGCCCTAAACCTGCCGCCCATGACGGAGGACCGGCTTCGGAAAGAAATGGAGGAACGCCTGCCCGGGATCGAGATGCAGACCTCCCTCGTCTATGTGCAGAACAAATACGGCCCTTTCGGCTTCGCTACCGGCCGTTCCGGCAGCGGCGATGTATGCCTCTACGCGTGGCAGCGGATCGAACCCAACGAACCGGCCATCCTGGTGCCGGGCGGGGTTGTTTCCGTCCGCCTGCGCCTGTGCGATTTAGCCGCGACCCCGGAGCAGCTCCTGCGCAGCATGTACGGCTTTACCATCTCGGCCTATTACATGTCCGGCTCCTGGAACCCCTATGGGGCACCACCGAAGGTGCCCGAGCATCTGGGCGGCGTCGACGCGCCGATTTATCCGTTCGGCATGAACAGCGCCGCCCCTCATGCCGTTGTACGCAAGCGGCATATCCAGGTGCGTGCCGACCCGGGTCCGGCGGCGGCCCGGATCATCGACAAGGATACGGTCCTTCCCTCGCCGCCGGCCCAGCCGAGCCTTCCTCCGGCCGAGGAACCTGCCGCCTCCCCGCAACCCGGCTATCCGGTCGTGCCCCCTCCACCTTCGCAGTGAGGCAGCAGCCTTGCCTATGTAAAGTAGTTACATTGCAGAACACAATATTCACCAGCGTACCAAGAAACGCAAATATATAGTAATCGTATTTCGTATTCGAAGGTGGACCTTCAGTAATCGTTCGCTTATGCGTGATCCTTATTGCGCAACAATTTTGACTGAGAACACTAAAAGATGCGTAGGGGTGCACTCGTAGCCTTATGGGCGGTGGCGGCGATGCTCATCGTCCTGCTGGTCGCCCTTCCTATCAGTCTTCAGACACATCTCGTCGCGGGCCTCGTGGTGGTGGCCTGCATGATCGTGCTGAAGTTCTTTCGCGCCCAGGGCGTCTGGCGCGTGATCGCGCTGGCTCTCGGGACGGCCATCGTCCTGCGTTACGTCTTCTGGCGCACCACGAGCACCATCCCGCCGTATACGGAGCTGACGAACTTCATCCCCGCGATCCTGCTCTATATCGCCGAGATGTACAGCGTGATGATGCTGTTCTTGAGCCTCTTCGTGGTGTCGAGCCCGATGCCCTCGCGCAAGCCGCCGAAGATCGACCCGAACAACCTGCCGACGGTCGACGTGTTCGTGCCGAGCTACAACGAGGATGCGAGTCTTCTGGCCACCACCCTCGCCGCCGCCAAGGCCATGAGTTATCCGGCGGAGAAATTCACCGTCTGGCTGCTCGACGACGGCGGAACGGACGAGAAATGCAATTCCGACAATGTGCACGCAGCCGAGGCGGCCCGCGCACGGCGCACCGAGCTTCAGGCCCTCTGTTCCGCTCTCGACGTCAGGTATCTCACCCGCGCGCGCAACCTTCATGCCAAGGCGGGCAATCTCAACAACGGTCTTGAACATTCCACCGGCGACCTCGTCGCCGTGTTCGATGCGGATCATGCCCCGGCACGGAGCTTTCTGGAGGAGACCGTCGGATTCTTCAGCGCCGACAAGAATCTGTTCCTTGTCCAGACACCGCACTTCTTCATCAATCCCGATCCGCTCGAGCGCAATCTCGGCACCTTCCAAACCATGCCGTCGGAGAACGAAATGTTCTACGGCGTCATCCAGCGGGGCCTGGACAAATGGGACGCGGCCTTCTTCTGCGGCTCGGCCGCCGTGCTCCGGCGCGAGGCCCTGCAGGAGACCAACGGGTTCAGCGGGTTGAGCATCACTGAAGATTGCGAGACCGCACTCGATCTTCATGCACGCGGCTGGAGCAGCGTGTACGTGGACAAGCCGCTGATCGCCGGCCTCCAGCCCGATACCTTTGCGAGCTTCATCGGCCAGCGCACGCGCTGGGCGCAGGGCATGTTGCAGATCATGCGCTTCAGCTTCCCGCTCTTGAAGCGCGGACTGAGGCTCCCGCAGCGCCTTGCGTACATGTCGAGCACCCTGTTCTGGCTCTTTCCGTTCTCGCGTCTCGTATTCCTGCTGTCGCCGCTCTGTTATCTGTTCTTCTCGCTGGAGATCTTCACCGCATCGGGCGGCGAGTTCCTGGCCTATACGTTCACCTATATGATGGTGAACTTCATGATGCAGAACTATCTCTATGGCCGTTACCGCTGGCCGTGGATCTCGGATCTCTACGAATATATCCAGACGATCTATCTGCTTCCCGCCCTTTTGTCCGTGATGGCCAATCCGAAGAGGCCGACCTTCAAGGTCACCTCCAAGGGCGAGTCCATGCTCGAGAGCCGCGTCTCGGAACTCGGCACGCCCTATTTCATCATCTTCGGCGTCCTGTTGCTAGGCGTCGTCGCCACGGGCGTTCGCGTTTGGCTGGAGCCCTACAAGGCCGACCTGACCCTGGTCACGGGCGCTTGGAACGTTCTCAACCTCATCATCGCGGGATGCGCATTGGGGGTCGTTTCGGAGCGGGCCTCGCGGCGCATGAGTCACCGCGTGCGTATCGATCGCACCTGCCGATTCCTGTTCGGCGACGAGATCATCGAAGCCTCGGTGCGTGACATTTCCGTGGGGGGGGCGCGGCTGCACGTCGCGCCCTCCAACGAGCCCAGCCTCAAGAAAGGTGCGCTCGGCACTCTTGAATTCATGCCCTATGCCGAACTGCCGTCCCAACACATGCCGGTCGAGATCCGCAAGATCCGCATGGACGACAAGGGCCTGCTGCTGGGCTGCCGCTTCCTGATCGAGAGCCCCGAGCACCACAAGCTCGTGGCCGATCTCGTCTTCGCGAATGCGGATCAGTGGAGCACATTCCAGAAGCGCCGCCACCAGGATATCGGCGTGCTGCGCGGCACGTTGTGGTTTCTCATGGTCTCCCTCTACCAGACCGGGCGAGGCCTTTCCTATCTCTTCGGCCTTCAGCGGATCGGCATCTCCAAGCCGCCGGCGCCGTCGGTTCCGTCGGCCCTCAAATAGAGGCGTGTCATGCGCTCCCTTCTGATTCCCCTCCTCATCGCTTTCGAATTGCTGGGAGCACGGACGGCGGCAGCACAGGTCGCGCCGTTCAGCATGGGCGGAACGCCCGCCAGGCCGTCCGCCGGTGCGCCGCCCTCGCAATCGGGCGCTCTGCCTGCCGCGTTCGACATGCGTGCTTCCCCCACGACACCGGGAGCGGCGGCTCCGCCGCCCGCACCTTCGGCCTCCCGGAACTCCGCAGCACCGTTTCGGATGGCACCAGGGGAATCGGCGCCGAGCGCCCATTCAAGGCCCGCTGTCGCCGCCCCGCCAAACCGCCCGTCTCCCGTCCGCATCGAGCGCCCGATCCTGCCGTTCGAAACCATTCGCCTCGAAGGCGAGACCGATGCACAGTCCTGGACCTTTCATCTGACGCAGGACGAGGCCACGAGCGGCGCGTCGGTCGCGGTCGGCTACAAGAACGCGGTCGTGGTGATGCCGGAGGGCTCGCGGCTCAGGGTCGTGATCAACGGCGAGACCGTCATCGACACGCCGGTCCAATCCTCCGAGGACATCAGGTCCGTGACCGCCGCCATCCGGCCGGGTCTCTTACGTGCGGGGTCGAACTTCATCCGCATTGAAGCCGTACAGCGCCACAGGACGGACTGCACCATCGCCGCCACTTACGAGCTTTGGACCGATGTGGATTCGGCCTCCACCAAGCTCGTTTTCGCCGAGGGCGCCACCAAGACCCTGCGCAGCCTCGAGGATCTCCCCGCCGTCGGCGTCGACACTTCCGGTGTCACGACGATCCGGGTGGTCGCGCCCAAGGTCTATCGGCCCGAGATCCGCGACCGTCTGCTGCGCCTCGTGCAGCTGATCGCCCTGCGCGGCCGCTATGCCCGGCCTGTGGTTCAGGTGGTCGAATCCGATCCAGGCCCCTCCCCCGTGGGAACGATCAAGGTGGTGATGGGGCTTGCGGGCGAATTGCGCGGGCTGGTTCCGGGCGTGCCGGACACCGTCATGACTCAGCCCCTGACGATGATGATGCAGGAGCCGGGATCGCTCGGCTCCACTCTCGTCGTTTCCGGCCCGACCTGGAGCGATCTGGATTCGGCCATCGCCGTCATCGGCGCACAGGCCACCAGTACAGGGAAGATCGATCCCGGCGTCATCGATACGGCCTCCTGGCATTGGCCCGAGGTTCAAACGGCATTCGGCCGCCGTTCCTTCCGATTCGCGGATCTCGGCATCTCGACCCAGGAATTCTCGGGGCGCCGTCTCAAGAGCCGGTTCATGATGAATCTCCCGCCGGATTTCTATGCGACGGAATACGGCGAGGCGCTCCTCTATGTCGATGCGGCCTACACGGCGGCGGTCAAGCCCGGCAGCCATGTGAACGTCTTCGTCAACGACATGATCAGCACGCAGCTCGTGATCACGGCACACGGGGATATCGTCAAGCGACATGCCATCAGGGTGCCTCTCAAGCACTTCAAGGCAGGCCTCAACAGCATCACAGTGGAAGTGGGCCTCTTGACCGACGCGGATGATCGCTGCGCGCCGGGCGAGACATTGTCGGAGACGAACCGCTTCGTCCTCTTCGACACCAGCAGCCTCGAATTTCCCGATTTCGGACGCATCGGACGCCAGCCCGACCTCGGGGTGCTGAGCACCGGTCACTTCCCCGACGAGGATGGCCCGACGACGATCGTGCTGGGCCGTCCCGACGCGCTGAACGTTGCAGCCGCGGGCACGTTCCTCGCGCGCATGGCACGCACTGCGGGAACTCCCATGCGGACGCGATTCGCCAGCGCCACCTCGGCGGATGACGCATCCGTGGTCTTCATCGGCGCCGTCGAACAGATCCCATCGGGTCTTCTCAGCCGAGTGCGGGTTTCCGAACACCTGCGTCTCGTCTGGCCGGCAACCCCTCTCCAGTCCGGATCCTCCCCCTCGCAGGTCGTGAGCACGGACTTCACGATGACTCTGAAGCCGCTTTCGGCCGACCGCAGCAGCACGGCCTCGACCGACGAGGTCCGCAAACGCTGGTCGGAATCCTTCCGCAGGCAGGGAATCCTGCATCAGACGCTCGGCACGGTTCAGGACTGGATGGAGCAGACTTTCAGCCTGTCCATCAACTCTCTGTCGCTGGGAACGCGGATCGACAGCCCTTATGAGCCGCCGCAGCGGTCGACTCTTCTCATCGCGCAGAACCGGACGCCCGAAGCCGGGATCTGGACCCTCGTGACTGCCCGCACGGAAGAGGCACTGACAGAGGAAATGGCCCGCATGGCGGACCCGCTCCTGTGGTCGAAGGTCGCCGGCCGCGCGGTCGCGCTCGATCCGCGTGAATTCAAGCTGCAGATCGAGCCGATTCAGGACTACGACTTCGTCCAGACGCAGCCCTTCTCTCTGCTGAACCTGCGCCTCGTCGCGGCCAACTGGATGTCGGCGAACATTCTCCAATATGCTCTGCTCATGGTGGCGTTCTGCCTGCTTCTGGGAACGGCAACCTATCTGCTCCTCAAACGCTTGGGGCGGCCGTCATGAGAAACTTCGCAAGACGCGGCTCAACGCTCCTGCCCTGGCTGCTTGCCGGACTGCTTGCGGCCGCGCCGGCGGCGACTCCCTCCTGGGGTCTGGCCGTGCAACCCCTGAACGTGGTCGGCACCCTTCCATCCGCGGAATGGGAGGCCTATCGCTCCCGCTTCGTCGAGGACAACGGACGGGTCGTCGACAACGCCAACGGCAACATCAGCCATAGCGAAGGACAGGGCTACGGCCTGCTCCTCGCATTGGCCGCCAATGACCGCGTAACCTTCGAGAAGATCTGGACCTTTATCTTCACCGAACTGCTGATCCGGGACGATGGTCTCGTTGCCTGGAAATGGGATCCGGCGGCCAGGCCCCGCGTCACCGACAGCAACAACGCGACCGATGGGGACATCCTCATCGCCTACGCGCTGGCGAAGGCGGCGACCGCCTGGAAGGAGCCCCGGTATGCGGCCGCTGCGCAGAAACTTGCAAGGGCCATCGGCAAGAACACCTTCGGCCGCATCGGCGGATCCGTCTTCCTTTTGCCGGGTGCGGAGGGATTCAATGAAGGCGAGCGCCCGGACGGTCCCGTGGTCAATCTCTCCTATTGGGTGTTCGAAGCCTTTCCCGTGCTCGCGGGCCTCGCGCCCGAATACAAGTGGAACAGCGTCTGGCGAGAGGGAGTGGGCCTGCTTCAACAGGCCACCTCCGGCCGGATCCGGCTCCCTGCGGACTGGATCTCCATCCAGCGCAGGATGCAGACGAAGCCCGCCGACGGTTTTCCTCCGGAGTTCGGTTACAACTCGTTAAGGATACCACTTTACCTTCTCAGGGCAGGAATGACTGATTTGGAGTGGCTGCGCGCCCTCAGGCAGCGCTGGTCCGCCGGAAACGAAGGAGTGGCCGTCGTCAATGTAGTGACCGGAAATATCCGGGAGCGGCTGACCGACCAGGGCTATACCATCCTCTCGGCCGCCCTGGCTTGCGCACTGGACGGAACGCCTGTTCCCGAAGGGCTCAAGACCTTTCAGCCGCAGCTC
This sequence comes from Microvirga makkahensis, assembly GCF_009830105.1. Lineage (GTDB taxonomy): Bacteria > Pseudomonadota > Alphaproteobacteria > Rhizobiales > Beijerinckiaceae > Microvirga > Microvirga makkahensis. The sequence goes on along the minus strand of NZ_WURB01000012.1, from coordinate 80,490 downwards.
TATTATCCGTCGACCCTGTACCTGATGACGAAGTCCTGGCTTGGTGAAAAGCATCCGCAATGCGTCTAACTAGCAGCGCTATAACGATTGCGGTCCTCGGCCTGGGCTTTACGGCAATCGCGCAGCAACAAGGCCCTGCCGAGGGACAGCCCCCTTCCACGGCCCCCTCTGCTCCGTCGAGCAACCAGCCGCAGGTGGATGAATCGGCTCTCCGTTACTTCGCCTCTCAGGGCGATACCCGTCGCGTGAACGCGGAGATCGCCCGCCTGCGCGCGCTCTATCCCAACTGGACGCCGCCGAGCGACCTGTCCCAGCTCTCGGCCGGGGCCGTCGCGGCCGATCCGATCATCGAGCGTTTGTGGAACCTCTACAAGGAGGATCGTGTCGCGGAGGTGCGCGCGGCCATCGCCGAGCGACAAAGCTCCGATCCCAACTGGAAGCCGCCGGACGAGCTGGTGACGGCCCTCGACACCGTCGAGGCACGCCGGCGCCTCGTCAATGCGTCCGATTCCGGCCAGTGGCGTACGGTGCTTACCGTTGCGACGGAGAATCCGAATCTTCTGACCTGCATGAACGTGGACGTGCTCTGGCGCGTCGCCGAGGCCTTCGCCAAGACGGGGCAGCCCGACCGCACGCGGGACGTCTACACCTATCTCCTCACCAACTGCGCCAATCCCGGCGAGCGCCTGGCGACGTTGCAGAAGGCCCTTGCCCTCCTCCCGGACAACCAAGTGGCGGACCTGCTTCAGTTCGAGCGCAAGACCGGCGACGAGCCCGACAATTTCGACTCTATCCGCGGAGAGCTGGCACGCCGCCGCGTGGAGCGCGCAGCCAACGACGAAACGATGACCGCTTCCGCGGAAGATCTCGCCACCGTCGATCGACTGATCCGCAGCTCGGACGAGCCCGGCCCCGTGCTGGTCCTGGCCTGGTACAATTATCACCACGGCAATCCTGCGCGCGCACTCGAACTGTTCAAGACGGCGCTCGATCGCAATGGCGGAGGCAAGGCGGCGGAAGGCTATGCCATGTCCCTGCGCGCCCTGGAGCGCCTCGTAGAAGCCGAGGCCTTCGCCTATGACTGGCGCGACAGGGCGCCCGCGAACATGAAGATCTATCTCGACGTGGCAACGGCCCTGCTGGCTCAGGACCCGCCGCCGCGCCTCGAGGCTCGCATCGTGTCGAGGATCGTTCCGGTTGTCGCGAGCCAACGCTTTCCCGACGGGGCTCAGGCGATCGGCTGGTATTCCTACAACACTGGCCAGTACCAGAGGGCCCGGGAGTGGTTCCGCCAGGCTCTGAAGTGGAGGGCCGATGACGAGCCCTCCGCCTATGGACTTGCCTTGTCCGCCCAGCAACTGAACGACCGGGCCAACTTCAATGCCATCGTCGCGCAATGGCGCGACCGTTCGGAGCGAATTGCGGATCTTGCCGCCGGCGCCACCCCTCGCGCATCCCGGCAGCGTGTTTCACAGGGACAATTGCTGCAGCCCGCCGACAGAGAGCCGCAAGTCTCTGTTCGCTCCGTCTCCGTTCGAACCGAAGCTCCGCGCGCATTCGTCGAGCGCAGCACCGTGGAGGCGGAACCGAGACTGCGCAGGGGCGGCCACCGGACCTGCGTCATGACCCGCAATTCCAAGGGTTTGGCTCCCGATACGGCGCTCACCCTCGGCTGGTGCCTGATGGAAGCCGACCGCCCCATGGAAGCCGTCGACGCCTTTGATCAGGCCATCCGCCGAGGCAGCGCCCGCACCCGCGAGGAAGCCGCCTATGGCAAGTCCCTCGCCTATCTGCGCAAGAACCTGACCGCGGAAGCCGCCGTGGCGGCCGCCCAGACTCCGCAGACGGGCGGGCGGCGGATTGAGCTGAGCGCCTCCATCCTCGGGCAGCGGGCCCTCGCCGCCTATCGGGACGGACGCTACGTGGAAGCCATTCTGGCGCTGAGCGAGCGGGCCCGGATCGTGCCGGAGCAGACCGATCTCATGCTGATCAGAGGCTGGTCCTACTACAGGCTCGGCCGGTATGACGATGCGGAAAAAATCTTCCGCGCCGTTCAGCGCACGGGTTCTTCGAAAGAAGCCGGCGTGGGCCTGAACGCCGTCATGGAAGCCAGATACCCCACCCGTCAGTGAACGGCCCCCGGACCCGCATCGTTTCGGGCCCCTCCTCCGTGTTTGCCCCAACGGAAGCTATGCCGCCGCTCCCTGTTCGGGGCGGCAACCGGCATCGATTGTCCGGCTGTGGACGGCGGGGTGATCAAAGGCGTCGCAAATCCCGTAGAATCTCGGAAAATTGAAGCCGGCGAATTCTTAAAGGAAAATGCGCGAACCGGCACAAAATGGTAAATTTCTTCCAAAAATGAGCCAAGGTTGCCGGGACAGATTGACATTATTGGGGCTTCGCACCTTAACTTCGTCACAGAACGGCCACGTGCAATGCCGTCTCAGAGGACCAAGATAATGAAGAAATCAGCCCTTTTCGCAGCGATCTGCGTTCCGGCTTTCCTGGCAGCTGCCCCGCTGGCCGCCAAAACCCTCGTTTACTGCTCCGAAGGCAGCCCAGAGAACTTCTATCCCGGCGTCAACACCACAGGCACGTCCTTCGATGCCAGCGAGCAGATCTACAGCCGCATCGTCGAGTTCGAGCGCGGCGGCACGAAAGTCCAGCCGAGCCTCGCCGAGAAGTGGGACGTCTCCGCTGACGGTACGGTCTACACCTTCCACCTCCGCAAGGGCGTGAAGTGGCATTCCAACAAGAATTTCAAACCCACCCGCGACATGAACGCCGATGACATCGTGTTCATGTTCGAGCGCCAGTGGAAGGAAGACAATCCTTACTTCAGGGTCACCAGCCCGAACCACTCCTACTTCGGCGACATGGGCATGCCCGCCCTGCTGAAATCCGTGGAGAAGGTCGACGACTACACGGTCCGCATCACCCTGAACCGTCCGGAAGCTCCGTTCCTGGCCAACCTCGCCATGATGTGGGCGAGCGTTCAGTCGAAGGAATACGCCGATGCCATGCTGAAGGCCGGCACCCCTGAGAAGATCGACCAGGATCCGATCGGCACGGGCCCATTCTACTTGGTTCAGTACCAGAAGGACGCGATCATCCGCTACAAGGCCTTCCCCGATTATTTCCGTGGCAAGGCGAAACTCGACGACCTCGTCTTCTCGATCACCCCGGATGCCTCCGTGCGCTGGGCAAAGCTCCAGAAGGGCGAATGCCACGTCATGCCGTATCCCAATCCGGCTGACCTGGAGGCCATGCGGAAGGATCCCAACGTCCAGATTCTCGAGCAGCCCGGCCTCAACATCGGCTATCTCGCCTATCAGACCACGAAGAAGCCCTTCGACGACGTGCGCGTCCGCAAGGCTTTCAACATGGCCATGAACAAGAAGGCCATCGTCGACGCGGTGTTCCTCGGCTCCGGCGTTCCGGCCAAGAACCCGATCCCGCCGTCCATGTGGTCGTACAATGACAGCATTCAGGACGACGAGTACAACCCGGAAGCCGCCAAGAAGCTCCTGGCTGAAGCCGGCTATCCGAACGGTCTTGAGACCGACCTCTGGGCGATGCCGGTTCAGCGCCCATACAACCCGAATGCCCGCCGCATCGCCGAGCTGATGCAGGCCGACCTCGCCAAGATCGGCGTGAAGGCCGAGATCAAGAGCTTCGAATGGGGCGAATACCGCAAGCGCGCTCAGGCGGGCGAGCACCAGATGGCTCAGCTCGGCTGGACGGGCGACAATGGCGACCCGGACAACTTCCTGCACACCCTGCTGGGCTGTGCCTCGGCGCAAAGCGCGTCGGGATCGAACATCGCCAAGTGGTGCCACAAGCCGTTCGACGATCTCGTCACAAAGGCCAAGGTCACGACCGATCAGGCCGAGCGCGCCAAGCTCTACGAGCAGGCTCAGGTGATCTTCAAGGAGCAGGCTCCGTGGTTCACGGTGGCCCACGCCGTGCAGCTGAAGCCGGTCCGCAAGGAAGTCGTGGACTTCAAGCTCTCGCCGTTCGGCCGTCACACCTTCTACGGCGTGGACATCAAGGGCAAGTAAGCCTTCACACTCAACCTGTGGCGGAGCGGCTCGTTCAGCCGCTCCGCCTTTTTACGTTCAAGCAATGCTCAGATTTATTCTTACCCGCGTCAGCCTGATCATTCCGACCTTCCTCGGAATCACGCTGCTTGCCTTCTTCCTGATCCGCCTGGTTCCGGGCGATCCGATCGAAACCCTTGCCGGCGAGCGCGGCATCGACCCTGCCCGCCATGAGCAGCTCCTGAAGGAATACGGCCTCGACAAGCCGATCTTCGTTCAATACGGAATCTATCTGTCTCGTGTCCTGCAAGGCGATCTCGGCAAGTCGATGATCACGCAGGAGCCGGTTCTGAACGAATTCAAGGCCCTGTTCCCGGCGACCGTCGAGCTGGCGCTCTGTGCCATTCTCTTCGCCCTGATGATCGGCCTGCCCGCGGGCATCATCGCCGCTCTTCGACGAAATTCGATTTTCGACCATGGCGTGATGGGCATATCGCTCACCGGCTATTCCATGCCGATCTTCTGGTGGGGCCTCATCCTCATTCTGATCTTCTCCGTGCAGTTCGACCTCACCCCGGTCTCGGGCCGCATCGACGTCCTGTACTATATCGAGCCGACCACCGGCTTCCTGCTGATCGATACGCTTCTCTCCGAGGAGGAAGGCGCATTCTGGTCGGCGGTCGAACATCTGATCCTGCCAACCATCGTTCTCGGCACCGTGCCGCTTGCCGTGATCGCGCGCATGACCCGCTCCGCGATGCTGGAGGTGCTCGGCGAAGATTACATCCGCACGGCCAAGGCCAAAGGACTGTCGCGCTTCCGCATCGTCGCCCTGCACGCGCTGCGCAATGCCCTCATTCCCGTCATCACCGTGATCGGCCTGCAGATCGGCGTATTGTTCACCGGCGCGATTCTCACCGAGACCATCTTCTCCTGGCCGGGTGTGGGCAAATGGCTCATCGACGCCATCTTCCGCCGCGATTATCCCGTCCTGCAGGGCGGCGCCCTGCTGCTCGGCGTCGTGGTGATGAGCGTGAACCTTCTCGTCGACCTCGCCTACGGCCTCATCAATCCTCGCATCAGGCACACGCGATGACCACTGAAACCATGGAAGCTCCGGCCGCCGCGGCTCCGACGGCCACCCCTCCCCATCCGCTGCGTGAATTCTGGGGTTATTTCAGCGCCAATCACGGCGCTGTCGCCGGCCTCGTGATCATCGTGGCCGTCGTACTCGTCGCACTTCTGGCGGACGTGATCGCTCCGCACGATCCGAACGTCACCAATACCGCGCTCGCTCTAAAGCCGCCGTTCTGGCAGGAGGGCGGATCGATCGCCTATCCGCTCGGCACGGATCCCATCGGTCGCGACATTCTCTCGCGCATGATCCACGGCGCGCGCCTGTCGCTCCTCATCGGCATCGCCGTGGTGGCGATCTCCATCGCCCTCGGCACCGTGCTGGGCCTCGTCGCCGGATTCTTCCGCGGCATCACCGAGATCTTCATCATGCGCCTGATGGACATCGTCCTCACGCTGCCGAGCCTTCTGCTCGCCATCGTAATCGTGGCCGTGCTGGGACCGGGCCTGATGAACGCCATGCTCGCCGTCGCCCTCGTGATTTTGCCGCACTACGTTCGTCTTGCACGCGCGGCGGTGATCACCGAAACCTCCAAGGACTACGTGACGGCGGCCCGCGTGAGCGGCGCCGGCACAGTACGGCTGATGTTCAAGGAAGTGCTGCCGAACTGCACGGCCCCTCTTATCGTGCAGGCCTCGCTCGGCATTTCCACCGCAATCCTCGACGCCGCGGCTCTCGGCTTCCTCGGTCTCGGCGCACAGCCGCCGTCGCCGGAATGGGGCACCATGCTGGCGGATGCTCGCGAGTTCGTCCTCCGTGCGTGGTGGGTCGTGACCTTCCCCGGCCTCGCGATCCTCATCACCGTTCTTGCCTTCAATCTTCTGGGCGACGGCCTCCGTGACGCCCTGGATCCCAAACTGAAGCGCTGATCATGGCTCTTGTCGAAATCGAAAATCTATCGGTCGAATTCCCGACCCAAGGCGGCATCATGCGTGCCGTGGACGGTGTCAGCCTCAAGCTCGAAGAAGGCGAGGTTCTCGGCGTCGTGGGCGAATCCGGATCCGGCAAAAGCGTGACGATGCTGGCCCTCATGGGCCTCATCCCCTTCCCGGGCCGCGTGAAGGCGGACAAGCTCACCTTCAACGGCCGCGACCTCCTGACGATCTCCGAACGCGATCGCCGCAAGCTCACCGGCAAGGACGTCGCAATGATCTTCCAGGAGCCGATGACAAGCCTGAACCCGTCCTTCACCATCGGCTTTCAGCTCACCGAGACGCTGCGCCTGCACGAGGGCATGGACCGTAAGGCCGCGCGTCGCCGGGCGATCGAGCTGCTCGAGCAGGTGGGCATTCCCTCGCCCGAAAGCCGCCTCTCCGCTTTCCCGCACCAGATGTCGGGCGGCATGAACCAGCGCGTGATGATCGCCATGGCGATCGCGTGCAATCCCAAGCTCCTGATCGCCGACGAGCCCACCACCGCGCTCGACGTGACAATCCAGGCGCAGATCCTGGATCTGCTCATGACGCTCCAAAAGGAGCGCAACATGGGCCTCGTCATGATCACGCACAACATGGGCGTCGTCGCCGACACCGCCCAGCGCGTGATGGTGATGTATGCGGGCCAGATCATGGAGGAACGCTCCGCCGCGGATCTGTTCGCCTCGCCGCAGCACCCCTACACGGCCGCCCTGCTCGCCGCCCTGCCGGAGCGCAGCGAAGGCGGACGCCTTGCGACGATCCCCGGCGTCGTGCCGGGCCTCTACGACCGTCCGAAAGGCTGCCTGTTCAGCCCGCGCTGCGCCTATGCCACCGAGCATTCACGCAGTGTACGGCCGGAGCTGCGTCCCTGGGCCGGTGGGCACATCCGCTGCCATTACCCGCTCGGCGATCCGGACCGGGACGCCGCCATCCAGCACGATCATCCCATTAAGACGGAGGCTGCGTCGTGAGCGCTCCCGTTGTTGAAGCCAAGGGCCTGAGGCAGATCTACAAGGTCAAGCGCGGGCTGTTCAAGGAGCCGGCCGCCCTGCAGGCGGTGGGCGGCATCTCGTTTTCCATCGAACCCGGCAAGACGCTGGCGGTGGTAGGCGAATCCGGTTGCGGCAAGTCCACCCTCGCGCGCATGGTGACCTTGATCGAGAAGCCGACCGAAGGGGAACTGACCCTGGACGGCATCGATGCGGTCAACCCGCCGTCGAACTACGCCAAGGAGCTGCGCCGCATGGTGCAGCTGGTCTTCCAGAACCCCTACGGCTCCCTCAACCCCCGCAAGAAGGTCGGCACGATTCTGGAGGAGCCGCTCGTCATCAACACCGATCTCTCCTCTGCGGAGCGCAAGGAGCAGGTGCGGACGATGATGGCGAAGGTTGGCCTGCGTCCCGAGCACTACAACCGTTATCCGCACATGTTCTCCGGCGGTCAGCGCCAGCGCATCGCGATCGCTCGCGCGCTGATGCTGTCGCCGAAGCTGGTGGTGGCGGACGAGCCGGTCTCCGCGCTCGACGTGTCGATCCAGGCGCAGGTGCTCAACCTCCTCGCCGATCTCCAGCAGGAGATGGGTCTCGCCTATCTCTTTATTTCGCATGATCTCGGCGTGGTCCGGCACATCGCTCACGACGTGCTCGTCATGTATCTCGGCCATGCCGTCGAGCACGGACCCAAGGAAAAGATCTACGCGCGCCCGCTGCATCCCTACACGCAGGCGCTCCTCTCCTCCACGCCCGGCATCACGGGTGTCCGACGCAAGCGCATCGTGCTCAAGGGCGAACTTCCCTCGCCGCTCAATCCGCCGAAGGGCTGCGTATTCTCGACCCGCTGCCCCTATGTGACGGAGCGCTGCAAGGTCGAGCGCCCGGCTTTGCGCGAGCTAGACGGCCGTCAGGTCGCCTGCCACTACGCCGAGAACTTCCTGACGGAAACGGCGGCTTGAGCTCATGCGGGCAGCGGCAGGCGCTTGGCCGCCGCTGCCTCATTCGCAGCCTGACCGGTCGTCACGGTTTGCGGCAGCCCCTCTTCGCCGGTTGCGACCTTCAGGCACTGCACCACCGCATCGCGCATGGACGAGACATAGTAGTCCGCTCCGAGGGTCGAGCGCATCGTCTCGCTCTTCAAGACCGCATCCTCCGCGGGCCAGAGGCCTACGAGAATGGGCGCCTTGGGCACTTTCTTGCGCAGCCGCCGCAGCAGATAGCGCAGATGCGCCGGAGTGCCGCTGATCTCCAGATAGCTGATGCAGACCATCTGCACGCCTGACGCGTCAAGGTTGTAGATCGCTGAACGTGACGCCGCCTCGTGAGGCACGAGGCGACTTCCGAGCCCATGCTTCTTCAGGAGCTGCGCCAGCATCTCGGAGGCGGCCTCGTCGAGCGGCCCGCGACCGGCGATGCACATGACGGCTCCCTCCGCTTTCCACGCCTCGGAAATCTTGTCCTCGTGCGGCATCTCGCCGACGACCGCAGGCTCCTTGATCTCAGGCTTCTGGCTCTGGGGCGATGCCACCGGCTCATCCTCGGTCTCTTGCGGCGGCGGCTCGATGTCGTCATGAGAACCCAGATCCTGGACGAGGGCCCTGATCACGTCCCTGACCTGATCGAGCTGACGATGGGTGAGCACGCCGCGCGTCGCGTCATTGGCCGCAAGCTGGAGCCCTTTGAGCGCCACTTCGTCGTAATAGGATGTGAGCGAGCGTTCCTTCAGAAGAACCTCCGCCGAGTCCAGGGCCTCGTCCGGATCGCCGGCGAGCATGCGCTGATAGAGATTCTCCGCCGGCGTCAGAGCGGGCCTGTCGCCCAGCAGGACGTCGAGGAATTCGAGCCTCTCCACATGGCGTCCCAGCACCACGAGGCAGAGGGTCAGGGGCGTTGCGATGAGCAGACCCACAGGCCCCCAGATCCAGGTCCAGAAGATCGCCGAGATGACGACCGCGAAGGGCGACAGGCCCGTGCTCTGCCCGTAGACGACCGGTTCGACCACATGCCCCATCAGAGGCTCGCCGATCGCGAAGAGAGCCAAGGTCATCAGCGCCATGGACCAGCCCGGATCGACGGCGGCGGCGAGGAGGATCGGAGGAGCGGCGGCGACGAAGGAGCCGATATAGGGAACGAAGCGCATCAACGCCGCAAAGACGCCCCACAGGGCCGGGCTCGGTACGCCGATCAGCCACAGGCCTATACCGGCCAGGAGACCGAAGCTCGCATTGAGTGCCAGCTGCGTGAGAAAGTAGCGGCTCAACCGCCGTGCGGCGTCGTCCATGGCTGCTGTGGTGCGGTGGAGATCGCTCGAACCGAACAGGCGGATCATGCGGTCGCGCAGGTCCTCCCGCTGCATGAGAATGAAAACAAGGACCACGAACACGATGCCCGTGGTCGCGAGGGGCTCGAGCAGGGGGATCAGGACGTTGCGTGCGACCTGTGCCGGCGTCGGCTCCGGCTCATGCACCTCCACGGGCAAGGGCTTCGGCTCCTCCGGTGGTGCATCGGCCGTGCTGGTGGGAGATGGAGATGCCGCTACCGGCGATTGCTCGCCGACCGCCTCGTCGAAGCGGCGGCCGAAGTCGCGGAGCATGTTCGGCAGCTTGCCCAGCGCTCCTTCCCGAAGAGCGCCGACCTTTCGCTCGATGGTGGTCTGATACCGCGGAATATCCGAAGCCAGGCCCGCGAGCTGGAATCCGATGAGGCCGCCGAGGGACACGATGATCCCGAGGGTCACCAGAACCGCGATGATGACGGAAGGCACCCGTCCCAGATGCCACTTGCGCATCAGGTCGACGAAGGGAGCGAGCACGAAGGCGAGCAGAATGGCCAGCACGACAGGCAGGAACACCTCGCGCCCGACATAAAGCGCCGCCAGCACGACAACGCCCACTGCCAATGTCAGCAGTCCGGACAGGCCTGGAACCCGGGGAGGCTGGATCTCAGTCTCTGTAGGCGGTGGCAAGGGTGCAGGAGGCATCGCTGTTCTGTCTCTGGTGGCAGCGAGAATTTCCCGCCGGTCAGCAAACAACGTATGGACCCTGCAAATCGATCCTTGGCCGTTATTCCAGGTGCCGGATGGGACCTTTTGCCATCTGGGGACCAATGCCGCCCACCCCCATCTCCATGCGGTCCAGATCTCTTCCCTGGAATGATCTCTCCATGTCGCTCACGAGACGCAGCCTTGTGGTCGGTGCGGCCTTCGCCGCCCCTTCCTTCATCCATGCCCAACAGGATCAAGCCCGAACGATGCCGGTAACGGAAAAGCGCAACACGTTCACGAGCGGCGACAGGACCATCGCCGTCGAAACCTTCCAGCCCCCCGGTTCGGCCATGCATCCTGCCGTGCTCATGCTGCATGGTGCCGATGGATTGAGCTTCAATACGCGATACCGCGATGGCGCCCGCGGCATGGCCGCTGCCGGCTATCAGGTACACCTTGTCCATTACCTGGACCGAACGGGCGAGAGGCGAGCGTCCTTCGCCACTCTTTTCCAGAATTTCATGCCTTGGATGAATACCGTGCAGGATGCATTGACCTTCGCGGCCGACCATCCCGGGGCGGACGCCGACCGTATCGGCATCGTCGGCATTTCCCTGGGCGCAGCCTTAGGGCTTGCCGTCTCCTCCATGGACCGGCGCGTGAAAACCCTGGTGAGCTACTTCGGGCCTCTGCCTCAGGGAGCCATCGCCACGACCTCTCACCTTCCGCCCACGCTCGTGCTGCATGGCTCCGCCGATCCGGTCGTGCCGGTCGCGAATGCCTATGCGGTGGAGGCCCTCCTGCGCCGACAGAACGTGCCGCATGAGGTGAAGGTCTATCCTGGTCAGGGGCACGGCCTCCGCGGCGCTGCGGAACAGGACGCCACGCAGCGGGCGCTCGCCTTCCTGCGCCGCTATTTGGCCGGCACGGACACCACGCCTCTTCCGATGGGCGGCTGAGGCGGATAATGCATCGGACGTGACTTCGAACTCACGTCCGATGCTTCAGGATTTTGATTTCTGAGCATCCTTGGGCGCAAAACCGTTTCCCGCTTTTGCGCTCGATGTTCTAAGACTCGAAACAGCGAACGATCAGGCGGAGCACTTCAACGATGGCGTCCAGCGCAAATCTCTCAGGCAATCCTCTCCTTTCCACCTGGAACACCCCTTTCGGCATCCCCCCCTTCGAGAGCATCGCGCCCGAACATTTCAAGCCCGCCTTCGACAGGGCTCTTGCAGACCAGCAGGACGAGATCGCGGCAATCTCCGGAAGCGGGACGGCCGCCACCTTCGCCAACACGATTGAGGCTTTGGAGCGCAGCGGTGCCGCGCTCAAGCGAGTGGGGGGCGTGTTCTTCAACCTCGCAGGCTCGCATACCAACGAGGCCATTCAGGCCGTCGAGCGCGAGATGGCGCCGATCCTCGCCAAGCATCGCAACAGCATCTTCATGAACGAGGCGCTGTACCGGCGGGTCGCCGATCTCTACGACAACCGCGAGAGCCTCGGCCTCGATGCGGAGCAGGCGCGCGTCCTCGAACGCTACCACACCATCTTCGTGCGCGCGGGCGCGAAACTCGCGCCGGACGAGAAGAGGCGCCTCGCCGCGATCACGGAGCGTCTCGCAAGCCTCGGCACTCAGTTCTCCCAGAATGTGCTGGCCGACGAGAAGTCCTATCAGCTCGTGCTCGAGACCGAGGAGGATCTTGCAGGACTTCCCTCGTTCTTGCGAGAGGCCGCCGCACAGGCGGCGGAAGAACGCGGCCTGACCGGCAAATACGTCATCACCCTGTCGCGCTCCAGCATCGAGCCCTTCCTGCAGTTCTCTAAGCGGCGCGATCTGCGCGAGCAGGCCTTCCGGGCCTGGGCTTCGCGGGGCGACAACAACGGCGCGACCGACAACAAGGCGATCATCGCCGAGATGGCCGCGCTTCGCGTCGAGCGCGCGAAGCTGCTGGGCTATGAAACCTTTGCCGATTTCAAGCTCTCCGACACCATGGCCAAGACGCCGGAAGCGGTGCTCAAGCTCCTGAACGACGTGTGGGCGCCGGCCCGTGCCCGTGCCCTGGCCGAGCGCGACGACCTGCAGGCTCTCGCTCAGTCTCAGGGGGACAATGTCGTCATCGAGCCGTGGGACTGGCGCTTCTATGCGGATCAGGTGCGCATGGCCCGGCACAATCTCGACGAGGCAACCATCAAGCCCTATTTCCAGCTCGACCGCATCATTGAGGCGGCCTTCGAGACCGCGCATCGGCTCTTCGGGTTGAACTTCCAGGAGCTGCAGGATTTCCCGAAGTACCATCCCGACATCCGCGCCTGGCAGGTGCTCGATTCCCAGGGGGCTGATGTCGGCATCTTCATCGGCGATTACTTCGCGCGCCCGTCCAAGCGCAGTGGGGCTTGGATGAGCGCCTTCCGCTCGCAGGAAAGGCTCACGGGCGACGTGCGGCCCATCATCGTCAACGTGATGAACTTCGCCAAAGGCGGCGCAGGCGAGCCCTCGCTTCTGAGCTTCGATGATGCGCGCACGCTGTTTCACGAATTCGGCCATGGCCTGCACGGCCTCCTCTCCAGCGTCACCTATCCGTTGCTGGCAGGAACGGCGGTCCCGACCGATTTCGTGGAGTTGCCCTCACAGCTCTACGAGCACTGGCTGTCGCAACCGGACATCCTCCGCCGTTACGCCACGCATTCCCGGACCGGAGAGCCGATTCCGGAAGAGTTGCTCGAGCGCCTCATGGCCGCGCGCAACTTCAACCAGGGCTTCGCAACGGTGGAATATCTGGCTTCCGCCTTCGTCGATCTGGAGCTCCACCGCCGCGACGACGCAAAGGATCTCGATGTCTCCGCCTTCGAGAAGGAAACGCTGGAGAAGATCGGCATGCCGCGTGAAATCATCATGCGCCACCGCACGCCCCACTTCACTCATGTCTTCGCAGGGGACGGCTATTCCTCGGGCTATTACAGCTATATGTGGTCGGAGGTTCTGGACGCCGATGCCTTCACGGCCTTCGAGGAGACGGGCGACGCCTTCGACAAGGAGATGGCGGAGAAGCTCAAGCGCTTCATCTATTCCGCCGGAAATCTTCGTGATCCGGCTGAAGCCTACACGGCATTTCGGGGCCGCCTTCCGACGGCAGACGCGCTTCTGGCCAAGCGCGGATTAGCGGCTTGAGCGGAACGGCAGGCGTGAAGAGCGCCTGCTAGACCAAATGGGTAAGAAACGGCTTGGTGCGCCTCACGCCGCGAAAGTACATCCGCACATTGTGCGGCAGATTCTTAGGCGGAGGTACCTCATTCGGTTGAAGCGCGGTGGCACCAGGACGTGGACGCAGAACGCTCGTCAGGAAAGCCATTCCTTTAGGATCGGTCTCCAGGGCTTTCGCATCGAGCACAGGCATCGGGAGCATTCCCTTCTTGGTTGGTGTTTTTCCGGAACGCAACGCTGCAGGAAAAACGGCCAACTTATGGCAAAGTTCCCGTTCAAACCGAGAACCTCAACTCGCTGACCTGCCTTGAAACCTGCCCCGGATCGAGAATTGACGACGGAAAATGGGCATTATTGGGGCTGTCCGGAAAACGCTGAGGCTCCAGACAAAGTCCCGCGTGTGGTCTGTACTGAGCGCCGTGGAGCCCTGACACGGGAATTCTGATGAGGTGGCCCGCGTAGAATTGAAGCCCCGGCTCGGTCGTCCAGAGCTCCATCGTGAGGCCGTTCTTGATGGATGCGAGCGTCGCGGCCTGACGAAGTACCCCGTAAGGGCCACGCAGGACGAAATTCGTATCGTAGATCGTGCGATCCTGCATGAACTCCGCCGCGCCGATGGGGCGAGGCGTGGTGAATTCGTACGGCGTGCCCGCCACGCGCCTGATCTCGCCCGTGGGAATAAGATCCGGGCGTGTCGGCGTCATGTAATCGGCCGCGATCATCAGATAATGGGAAAGGATGTCGGTACTGCCGTCGAGATTGAAATAGCCATGCGTGGTGAGGTTGACCGGGGTGGGCCGGTCGGTCACGGCGGTCAGCTCGATCCGCAGGGTCGCCGAAGGAAGCAGCGTATAGGTGCAGGTGGCGACGAGGCGTCCCGGGTAGCCCATATCCCCGTCTTCCGAAACCAGACCGAGGGTCACCCCCGTCTCGCTGTGCTCGACGATGCTCCAGAGCCGCGTGCCGAAGCCCATCGAGCCGCCATGGAGCTGATTGGGTCCCTCATTGGCATCGAGCCTGTGGGTTTCGCCGTTCAGGGTGAACCGCGCTCCGCCGATGCGGTTGGCATGCCGCCCCACGATGGCGCCGAAATAGGGCGAGTGGGCAACGTAATCCTCGATCGAGTTGAGCCCTAAAAGGACTCCCTGCGGCCCGTGCGCGGTGGGAACGACGAGATCGCGGATCACCGCGCCCCAGCTGAGCACGCGCATCCCGGTGCCGTCCGGCCCGGCGAGCGTAACCTGCAGGACGTCCTCTCCGTCGACCGAGCCGAAGCGTTCGATCCCCATGTCTCACCCCTCGAAGATGTTGGCCTTCAGGCCCCGGATTCCGCCGGTCTCGACCTTGAAGAGATGGCCCGCCATCGGGTCCACATGAGGATCGTGCCCAACGGCGGCGGTGGTGATGTAGAGCGTGGTCAGGTCGGGCCCGCCGAACGCGCATTTCGTGACTTGGGCGGTCGGCACCGGCACGGTGCGCTCCACCGAGCCGTCCGGTGCGAAGCGCGTGATGCACGAGCCGCCCCAATGGCAGACCCACACGTGCCCCTCCGCATCCACAGCCATGCCGTCGGGATGTCCCCAGCCTTCCTCGAAACGGGCGAACCTGCGCGGCTCGCCGATCCCGCCCTTGTTCGCGTCGAAGGCATAGATCATGCCGTTGACCGTGTCCGTGCCATAGAGCGTCTGCCCGTCATGGCTGAAGGCGGGTCCGTTGGTCACGATGAAGCCGGAATGGAATTCGGTCAGTTCCTTGCCGTCCCAGCGCCAGAAGGAGCCGCTCTCTTCCGTTTCGTCATCATGCATGGTGCCGAAATAGATCGCTCCGTCCGGCCCGACATGACCGTCGTTGATGCGGTTGCCGGGTTTGTCCTTCTCCGGCGCCACGATGGGCTCGGCCTCCCCCGTCTTCAGATTGAAGCGCCCGAGGCCCGATTTGAAACCCGCGACCACCACATCGGGGTCGGGCGTAAGCGCGATGAAGCCGATACGCTCCGGTGCTTCGACCCGGGAGTGCTTGCTCGTACCCGGATGATAGCGCCAGACGGCCGGATTCTTGATGTCGACCCAGAACAGGGTATTCGAGCGATCGTCCCACACGGGTCCCTCGCCGAGGAGGCAGGCGCTTGCCACCGCCACGTGCGGCATCTGAGAGTGGACGATGGGATTGGTCATGATGTTCCCTTCCTGGCTCAGGCGTCCGCCGCCACCTGCGCCTGCCGGTAACGAGCATGGGGCGGGGGCGGTTCATTCAGGCCGATGCCCCGTCCGCGATCCGGCGCGCCAAAGCGACGAGGCTCAGGTCGGAACCGGGCGGCCCCATCAGGGACAGCCCAAGCGGCGCGCCCTGTCGGGACGCGAGCGGGATCGACACCTGCGGCAGGCCGGAGAGCACCGAAAGGCAGAGCAGGTTCAGGGACTTGTTGCGGTAATCGTTGAGCCCGTCTTCGCTCTCGGAGAGGAGCGGCGCCACGTCCGGCATGGTCGGAAGGATGAGCACCGTGTCCCGCGCCAGCAGGGCGTTGAACCGGGCCCGGAATGCATTGCGAATCACCTGAGCCTCGGTCACCTGTGCATCGGTGACGGCCTTTGAGAACTCGAACCGGTCGGCGACGCCGGGTCCCAGGGGCGGACGGTAGCGCTCGATCATGGGTCCATCGACCTCCCAGGCCTCCCGGCCCTGGATGTAGCGCATAGCCCAGTAGAGGGAGGTGAAGCCCTCCGTGGCCACGGTCACGCTCTCAGGCGCCCCGAGCGCCGCCTCGACCTGATGGACCGCCAGAGTCAGCGCTTCCCTGACGTCCTGGCCGAGAAGCCCGAACGCATCCTTGGCCAGGAGAACGTTGGGGCTGGAGGACAGCGGATTGGTGTCATTCCCCAGCAGAACCTCGCCCACCCGGGCGAAGGTGACGGGGTCACGGGTGAAGTATCCGCAGGTATCGAAGGAGGGGGCGAGAGCGTGGCAGAGCTCCAAGCTCACCCGCCCATGGGTGGGACGGATGCCGAAGAGCCCGCAATGGCCGGCCGGGGCGCGGACGGAGCCGCCGGTATCCGTCCCGAGCGCGAAATCGCACAGACCATGGGAGACGGCGGCCGCCGACCCCGAAGACGAGCCGCCGGGGATGCGATCGGGAGCGCCGCCGTTCACCGGGGTGCCGAAATGAGCGTTCTTGCCGGTCATGGAGAAGGCGAGTTCGTCCGTGATCGCTTTCCCTAAGAACCGCGCCCCGGCATCGAGGAGCCTCTGAACGGTCGGCGCCGTGCGGGTCTTGACGCCGGACATCGCAAGCATGTGAGGCGACCCGCAGCCGGTGGGATAGCCCGCCACGTCGAACAGGTCCTTGGCGGCGAAGGTCAGTCCCGAAAGCGGACCGCGCTCCGCATGAGGCACGGCAACGGCCGGATAGGGCATGAAGGCGCGGGCAGGGTCGGCATCGAGAAGCATGGGATCACGGCAAGCGAGGAACGGGACAGCGAATGTGTCATTCCCCTGATGGAACATGCAAGGTATGAATCCGCAAACCTTGGCAGTTCCGCCTTTCTTCGAGTAGCGATAGGCCCTACATCCACGCCGATCCTCGATACAGGAAACCGCATCATGACGAAGGCATCGATGACCCGCTGGCTGGCTCTTGGACTGGCGCTCGCGCTCTCAGGTCCGGCCGCTCAGGCCCAGCAGGCTCCCATCAAGCTGGGCGAGCTCAACTCCTATGCCCGATGGGCGGCCTTCACGGTGCCTTACCGCAACGGCTGGCAGATGGCCCTGGACGAGATCAATGCCAAAGGCGGCGTCCTCGGCCGCAAGCTCGAGATCGTCTCCCGGGATGACGGTGCCACCACGGGGGATGCGACCCGGGTGGCGGACGAGCTGGTGACCCGCGAGGGCGTGTCCCTGCTGTTCGGATCGTTCCAGTCCAATGTCGGCATCGCCATGGCGGATTACGCCAACCAGAAGAAGATCCTCTACATCGCCGCCGAGCCGCTGACCGATGCCATCACCATGGCCCAGGGCAACCGCTACACCTTCCGCATCCGCCCCAGCAACTTCATGCAGGTCGGCATGCTGGTGGATCAGGCAAAAGCCTCCGGCGCCAAGCGCTGGGCCATCGTCGCCCCGAATTACGAATATGGCCAGTCGGCGGCGGAGGTGTTCAAGCGCCTCATCATGGAGCGCGTGCCCGGCGCCGAGATCGTCGCCGAGCAATATCCGGCACTCGGCAAGATCGAGGCGGGCGCCACCGTCTCGGCCCTGGAGCAGGCCAAGCCCGACGGCATCTTCAACGTCCTCTTCGGCCCCGACCTCACGCAGTTCGTGCGCGAGGGCAATACGCGCGGCCTTTTCGAGGACACAACGATTCTTTCGCTTCTCACCGGCGAGCCTGAATGGCTGCTGCCCCTGAAGGACGAAGTGCCGGAAGGCTGGACCGTAACGGGATATCCGTGGGACGAGATCACCGATCCCAAGCACAAGGCCTTCGTTGATGCCTACCGCGCGAAGTTCAACGAAACGCCGCGTCTCGGCTCGCTCCTGGGCTACATGGTGGTCTACATGATCCGCGACACCATCGAGCGCGCAGGGTCCGTGGAGACGGAGGCGATGATCAAGGCGCTGGAGGACGCGAAATTCGATACCGTCATCGGTCCCGTCACCATGCGCGGCATCGACAACCAGGCCACGATGGGCGCCTGGGTCGGCAAGCTCGTGCTCAAGGGCGCCACCGGCGGCATGACCGACTGGACCTACATGGACGGCGCACCTTTCATGCCGAGCGAAGCCGAAGTGAAAGCGGCGCGGAAGGATTGATGGATTGACGGCAGAGCGCGCGATCAGCGTCCGTTGAGAGACAGGACATGGACCTTTCCTTTCTTGCCATTCAGGCTCTCAACGGGCTCTCCAGCGCCTCTTCGCTCTTCATCACCGCCTGCGGCCTCACCCTCGTTTTCGGCGTCACGAGGATCGTGAACTTCGCGCACGGTTCGCTCTACATGATCGGCGCCTACACGGCCGCGACGCTGGTGCCGCGACTGCTCGAATTCTCCTTCGGACCGGTCACGTTCTGGGCCGGCATTCTGGCCTCCGCCATCGTGGTCGGCCTGATCGGGGTTCTGATTGAAGTGCTGCTCCTGCGCCGGATCTACGGCGCGCCGGAGCTCTTCCAGCTGCTCGCCACCTTCGGCGTCGTCCTCGTGGTGCAGGACGTCACCATCCTGATCTTCGGCCCGGAGGACATTCTCGGCCCCCGCGCCCCAGGCTTGCGTGCGCCCGTCGAAATTCTCGGGCGACGCTTCCCTTCTTACGAACTCGTGCTCATCGCGGCCGGGCCAGTGGTCCTCGGACTCGTGTGGCTTCTGCTGCGCAGGACACGCTTCGGCGTCCTGGTGCGCGCGGCCACGCAGGACCGTGAGATGATCGCGGCTCTCGGGGTGAACCAAGCGCTCCTCTTCACCGGCACGCTCTTTCTCGGCGCGTTCCTCGCGGGTCTCGGCGGCGCATTGCAGATCCCCCGCGTATCCGCTCATGCGGGCATGGATCTCTCGATCATCGCGGAGGCTTTCGTCGTTACCGTTGTGGGGGGCATGGGCAGCGTGCCGGGCGCCTTCCTGGCGGCGATCCTCATCGGGCAGCTACAGGCCTTCGGCATCCTGATCTTTCCCAAGAGCACGCTCGTGGTGGTGTTTCTGCTCATGGCCGTCGTTCTCGCCGTCCGTCCCTACGGTTTCTTCGGTCGCCCCGAGGCGATCGGCGGCACGCATGCGGTGGGCGTCGCAAGTCGCGAGCGCTCGCCGTTCGCGACACTGGCGGCCCTCGCCGTCATCGGCGTTCTCGCGGCTCTGCCCCTGATCGGCGATGCATATGTGCTGAAGGTCGCCACCGAGATCCTGATCTTCGCGCTCTTCGCCTTCAGCCTGCAGCTTCTCATCGGGGTCGGCGGCCTCGTGAGCTTCGGTCACGCAGCCTTCTTCGGTTTGGGCGCATACGGTTCGGCGCTCGCCGTGAAGTGGCTCGCCCTCCCGATGGAGACGGCAATTCCGGCAGGCCTGCTGCTTGCGGCTCTCGGCGCAGCCCTGATCGGCGCGTTCGTCGTGCGGCTGTCTGGCATCTATCTGGCCATGATGACGCTCGCCGCCGCACAGATCGTCTTCGCCGTTGCCTTCCAGTGGGTGGATGTCACAGGCGGCGACAATGGCATCGTCGGAGTGTGGCCGTCGGCCTGGGCCAGCGGGCCTATAACCTACTACCTCTTCACACTCGCGATCACGGCGGCTGTGATTCTGCTGCTGATGCGCGTCATCGACGCGCCATTCGGTTATGCGCTGCGTGCCGCACGCGACTCGACGGCGCGGGCCGAGGCGATCGGCCTCCACATTCGCCGCCATCGCTGGCTCGCCTTCACCATCTCCGGCGCGGCTGCAGGTCTCGCCGGCGGGATCTATGCGTTCTCGCGAGGCTCCGTGGACCCGACTCTGCTCGGCATCCCCACTTCCGTCGATGCGCTGACCATGCTGCTGATCGGCGGGATCCAGACCGTTACGGGCCCGCTCGTCGGCGCAGGCGTTCTGCACGTGCTGCGCGATCAGATCATGCCCCTGACCTCCCTTTGGCGCCTTGTTCTGGGCCTGAGCATCATCGCCATCGTGCTCGTCTTCCCGCGCGGGATCGTCGGCACGCTTCGCGCATGGCGGGAGGAGCGGGCATGACGCTTCTCTCCGTTCAGCATTTGGGCAAGTCCTTCGGCGGGGTCGCGGCGGCACGGGACGTGAGCTTCACGCTCCAACGCGGCGAGATGCTGGCCATCATCGGTCCCAACGGTGCCGGCAAGTCCACGGTGTTCAACATGGTCGGCGGGCAATTGCGCCCGGACCGTGGCACGGTTCTGCTCGACGGCCGGAACATCACCGCAGCCTCGCCGCAAATGCGCTTCCGGCTCGGCGTGGGGCGCACCTTCCAGGTGGCGCAGACCTTCCTGTCCATGAGCGTCGCCGAGAACGTGCAGATGGCCCTTGTCAGCCGCCGCCGCGAGAGCGGAGCCCTATGGTCTCCAGCCCGATCCCGCTGCCGCGATGAGGCCGTGACCCTGCTGGAGCGGGTCGGCATGGCGGATGCGGCGGATCACCCCTGCTCCGCCTTGGCCTATGGCGACGTGAAACGCGTGGAACTTGCCATCGCCCTCGCCGGACATCCGAAGCTTCTGCTCATGGATGAGCCGACCGCAGGCATGGCCGCCCGCGAAAGGGCGGATCTCATGGATCTCACCGCCTCGATTGCCGATGCGGAGGGTATCGGGGTCCTCTTCACCGAGCATGACATGGATGTGGTGTTCGGCCATGCGGAGCGGGTCATCGTGCTGGTGCGCGGCCAGACCATCGCAACAGGCTCGCCGGAGGACATTCGCCAGGATCCGGACGTGCGGCGCGCCTATCTCGGCGACGAGCACGCGCTGGAGAAGCCGAAAGGAATGGATTCCGCATGAGCGAGCCGCTGCTGGAAATCTGGAATCTCACCGCGTCCTATGGCCGCGCACAGGTGCTGTTCGGCCTGACCTTCCAGCTTCGCCCGGGCGAGGTGCTGGCCCTCGTCGGCCGCAACGGAGCGGGCAAGACCACCACCTTGAAGGCCATCATGGGTCTCGTGCCCGCAATCGCCCAGAAAGCCAGCTTCAAGGGCCATTCCCTCTCGCACCTCCCGACCTACAGAATCGCGCGCCTCGGCCTGGGCTACGTGCCGGAGAACCGGCGCATCTTCACGGACCTGACCGTCGAGGAGAACCTTGAGACGGGCCGGAAGGCGGCCGGGGCAGGCCGCTCCCCCTGGACGCCGGAGCGGCTGTTCAGGCTTTTCCCCAACCTCGCCGAGCTGCGCGGGCGGCGCGGAAGCCAGATGTCCGGCGGCGAGCAGCAGATGCTCGCCATCGCCCGGACCCTCATGGGCAATCCGGATGCGATCCTCCTGGACGAGCCTTCGGAGGGCATCGCGCCCGTGATCGTGCAGATGATGGCGGAGGCGATCCGGGCCATGAAGGCGGAGGGCGTCGCGGTGCTCCTCTCCGAACAGAACTGGGCCTTCGCCGCCGGCATCAGCGACCGCGCCATGGTGATCGAGCGGGGAGAGATGCGTTTCGAGGGGCCCATGGCCGAACTGATCGCGGATGAGCGCCTCAGGACCGAGACATTGGGCGTCTAGGGCGCACGCCCCGGCGTTTCGGGCGTGACCGGCGTCGCTGAAGGAGAGCTCTCGGTACCTGGAACCGAGCCCGTGGCTCCCGGAGGCTCGTCGCGGTCAACGAACACGACCCACAGGGCGGCGCCCAGAACGACGACAGCCACAGCGACGGCGGCAAGGGCAATCCAGCTCCGATGATTCATAGGGCTTCCCCAGCGTCTTGCGAGGGGTCAACGGATGAAGGAAGCACAATGTTTCACGCCCTGCCGATCCGGCAACAAACGAAGCCCTTAAACCATTGACGCGACGGACCGAAAGGTCGATATCCAGCGCGAAGGCGTGGGCTCCCGCGCCGTTTCCCTGACTTCACACGAAGGAATTCCCGCTTCATGGGCGTCATCCATGTGACCGACCGGGCCGGCCAGCGCCATACCCTCGAGGCCATCGAGGGATGGCGGGTGATGGAGATCATCCGGGATTGGGGCCTGCCCATCGAAGGCCTGTGCGGCGGGGCCTGCGAATGCGCCACCTGTCACGTCTTCGTGGCCGAGGAATGGCTGGGAAAGCTCTATCCGCCCAGCGAGGAGGAAGAGGGCCAGCTCGACACGGTGGTAAGCTGGCCCAGTTCCCGCCTCTCCTGCCAGATCATCTGGACTCCCGAACTCGACGGCCTGGAGGTCACCTTGGCCCCCACTGGAAGCTAAGCCGTCGAGCCTGCCGCATTGCCAAGACCTGGAGACCGTGCTTTTCCAAAGGCCGTCTCTCGAAGGAGCCTGTTCATGACCGACCATATCGAAACCGACGTCGTCATCATCGGTGCCGGGCCTGTGGGCCTGTTCGCCGTGTTCGAACTGGGGCTCCTCGATATCAAATGTCATCTGATCGATATCCTGCCGAAGGTGGGCGGACAATGCGCCGAGCTCTATCCTGAAAAGCCGATCTACGACATTCCCGGGTTTCCCATGGTCACGGGCCAGGGTCTCGTCGACAACCTCCTGGCGCAGATCGAGCCGTTTCACCCCACCTTCCACCTCAACGAGATGGTGGAGAGCCTGGAAGCCATCGGGACGCCCGAAGCCCCGCTGTTTCGCGTGAAGACCTCCGAGAACGACACCACCTTCGTCTGCAAGTCGGTGATCATCGCGGCGGGCGGCGGCTCGTTCCAGCCCAAGAAGCCGCCGATCGAGAACATCGAAGCCTATGAGGGCACCGGCGTCTTCTATGCCGTGCGCAAGATGGAGATGTTCCGGAACAAGAAGGTGCTGATCGTCGGCGGCGGCGATTCGGCCCTCGACTGGACCGTGAACCTGCAGCCCATCGCCAAGCGCCTCACGCTCCTCCACCGCCGCGACGCCTTCCGCGCCGCACCGCACACCGTGGAAAAGATGCGCTCGCTCGTCGCCGCGGGCGACATGGACCTGCATCTCGGACAGGTCAGCTCCCTCGTCGGCGACGCCCCGATCCTGAAGGGCGCCGTGATCCGCAAGGACGACGGTTCCGAATTCACCGTGGATTGCGAAGTGATGCTGCCCTTCTTCGGCCTCACCATGAAGCTCGGCCCGATTGCGGATTGGGGCCTGAACCTCCACGAGAACCTGATCCCCGTCGATACGGAGAAGTTCGAGACCAATGTTCCCGGCATCTTCGCCATCGGCGATATCAACACCTATCCGGGCAAGCTGAAGCTCATCCTCTCCGGCTTCCACGAGGGCGCTCTGGCGGCCCAGAAGGTGCACCGTTACGTATATCCCGAGAAGAAGCTACTCTTCCAATACACGACGTCCTCGACGAGCCTGCAGAAGAAGCTCGGCGTCGCGGCCTGAACCGGGGTTCAAGGCGATCGGCCCGCTCGCCTCTTGCGGAGCGGGCCCGTTCCTGAAACTCTATCTCCATGACACATCAACCGGACTTCACCCTCGGCCGCCGCGTGATGGCGATGATCGAGGATCTTGCCCAGCACACGGACGAGATGGGGCGCCTGACGCGCCTCTATCTCTCGCCGGCCCACCGCGCTGCCGCCGACACGACGCTGAGCCTGATGCGCGAGGCCGGGCTGCGCGCCCATATCGACGCCCTCGGCTCCGTGGTCGGACGCCTGGACAGCGCCGACCCCGAAGCTCCGGCCCTGTTGATCGGCTCTCACATCGACAGCGTGGTGGATGCGGGCCGCTATGACGGCACGCTCGGCGTCGTGCTCGGCATCGTCGTGGCTGAGGCCTTGAAGGCGCAAGGAATCACCCCGTCCTGCCCGATCGAGATCGTGGCCTTCGGGGACGAGGAGAATGTCCGGTTCCCCACCAATCTCTCCACGTCCTACGCCCTAGCAGGCCGCTTCGATCCTGCTTGGCTCGAGGGCAAGGATGCGGAGGGCGTCTCTCTTCGCGATGCGCTGATCGCCTTCGGCGGCGATCCTCTCGGCATCTCGGCCCTCGCCCGCGATCCGGCGCGTTATCGCGGCTATCTCGAAGTGCATATCGAACAGGGCCCGCAGCTCGAGGCGCGCAATCTTCCCGTGGGCATCGTCTCGGCCATCAACGGGATCACGCGCGCCCGGGCCCGTGTGATCGGCGAGGCGGGACATGCGGGTACCGTACCGATGACCATGCGCCGCGATGCGCTCGCCGCGCTCGCCGAGATGATCGGAATCGTGGAGCGCGCAAGCTCGACTCGCACCGACACGGTCGCGACCGTGGGCGTGGCGCAGGTGCAGCCGGGCGCGATCAACGTAATTCCCGCACGTGTCGACTTCACCCTCGATGCCCGCTCGCCGGATGACGCGGTACGTCATGCGATGGTGCAAGACATCGTGACCGAGTGCGAAGCCGCCGCTCGACGGCGCGGCGTGTCCTTCGCCATCGAGCCCTTCATGGAATCGCCCGCGACTCCGATGCATAGGGATCTGATGATGCAACTGGAGATGGCGGTAAAAGGGCTCGGCATCGAACCCCTGCATCTCGCCTCCGGCGCGGGACACGACGCGGTGGCGATGGCCAATCTCTGCCCTGCCGCGATGCTCTTCGTGCGCTGCAAGGGAGGCGTCAGCCACAACCCTGCCGAGTCGATCACGTTGGAGGATGCCGACATTGCGGCCCGCGTTCTGCTTGATGCCGTCAAGAGGATCGCTGCTTGAACTATTCTCTGGAGCTTCTCGCGAAGCCGCATCATGTCGTCCGCCAGATCATTCTCAACGGTCTTTCCGAATTCAACGGCACAACCCTGATGCCTGGTCTTCGGATCCAGGATTTGGCCGTCGTGATCCGTGACGCCGACACCAGGGAGATTCTTGGCGGCCTGTGGGGCCGTACCGGATGGGAATGGCTCAGCATCGAGTATATCTTCGTCCCGGAATCTCTCCGGGGCCAAGGGCTCGCTACGCGTCTGATCGGCATGGCGGAAGAGGAAGCCTTTGGGCGCGGCTGTCATTCCGTGTGGCTCGACACCTTGAATCCGAAGGCTCTCGCACTCTATGAGCGGCTGGGATACGAACGGTTCGGGGAACTGAAGGATTTCCCGAGAGGCGGCAGCCGCTTCTTCCTGCAAAAGAAACTCAAACCCGCCGCGGCGGCGTGAGCCCCTCCCAACCACGCCAATCCTCCGACAGGATCGCCCAGCGCTCGTGGTCGCGCCACTCGCCGCCGATCTTGAGATAGCGCGGTGAGTAACCCTCCTGCCTGAAGCCGAGGCGCTTCACGAGGGCCCGCGACGGCTCGTTCTGGGGCTGGATGTTGGCCTCGATGCGATGGAGCCTCAACTCCGTGAAGGCATGTGTCACCACGAGACCGACGGCTTCGCTCATCAAGCCCCGCCCGTTCATGCCTGAAACCGCATAATAGCCCATATACGCGCTCTGGAAGAAGCCGCGGACGATCTCGCTCAGATTGACGACGCCGACGATTCTGTCGCTCTCGCACTCCCGCGCGATGAAGCCGATGGATCTGTCGCCATCGCAGCGGGAGAGATATCCCTGAAAGCTCACAAGGTCACGACAGGGTGAAACCCACGGCTCGTGCAGCGCAATGCTCGCGAGATTGGCGGCAACCAGCTCGGCGCCGTCCCGAGGTCGAACACGCTCGATGTTGACACGATGAACCATGCATTCACCCCTGTTCTAGGAACCATGACCTACACATTCAAGTTATCGTCGGTCTCCTCGCAAAGAAGGAATAGGATCATGCGAGCCTTCATCATTCCTGCGGTCGCCGTCGTCTTCGGAGCCACTCTTTTCGGTGCCGCTCCCGAGGCGCAGGCACGTTTCAGCCCGCAGAAGATCGAAACGCCATCCCTCGTCGACAACGTCGCCTGCGTGACACGCCGCGTTCGTACCGTGCGCCCCAACGGCCGTGTGGTCTATCGGACTGTGCGCCGGTGTGGCGTGCCGGCCTGGGAGCGCAGGAGAGAGCGCTGCCGCACGATCCGCGAGCGTATCTACCGCCCGGACGGCTCCGTCGTTGTCCGCAAGGTTCGCCGCTGCCGCTAAGCGGAAAACGTCACGTGTCTCGAGGGCTCGGATCATGCCGAGCCCTTTCTCATTCCAGCGTCCCGACGGCGCCCTCGACCGCCTCCACGACGGCGCCGGAACGAACGAGGTCGAGCGCCTGGCGCATCTCGGTCGCGTACCAGCGGTCGCCATCGAGCGCCGGAGGGATGACCGCGCGGATCGCCTCCATGGCGGCATGCGAGCCTTTGCCGAGCGGATAATCCTTGGCGAGCGGCTCCACGAGAGTGAGGGCCTGAGCCGCCATCAGCAATTCACCCGCCACGATCTGCTCCACGTTCTCAACGACGATGCGCGCCTTGCGCCCGCACCAGGTGGAGTTCGAGATGTGATCCTCCGCATTGGACTTGCCCGGGATGGAATCCACCGAGCCCGGCGTCGCAAGCCCGCGGTTCTCCATGACCAGCGCGGACATGGAGCACTGCACGGTAGCGAACCCCGTATTGAGCCCGCGCTTGCCGGCGAGGAGATTACGCGGCAGGCCGTAGGACATGGTGGGATCGATGAGGCGCGCGAGGCGTCGCTCGGAGATCGCGCCGAGATCGGCCATGGCGATGCTCAAGAAATCCATGGCCTGCGCCATGTACTGCCCATGGAAGTGACCACCTGAAATCGATACGTAGCCACCTTGCCCGTCGTCGACGATCAGCGGGTTGTCGGTGGCGGAGTTCATCTCCGTGCCGACGATGCGCTCCACATACTCGAGCGCCTCGAGAGCGGGTCCGTGAACCTGCGGCGTGCAGCGTAGCGAATAGACATCCTGCACGCGGGGGCTTGCTGGCGTGCCGGGCGGGCGCGGCTCGTCGGGGAAGACGATGTCGCGCGCTCCCTGCGAGCAGCGCTTCGAACCTTCGAGAATGCGCAGGAGGTTGCGCGCCACGCGCGCCTGTCCCGGATGCGGGCGCGCCGCGTGCACGCGCGGATCGAATGCCGCCAGCTCGCCACGCATGGCTTCGAGCGACAGGCACATGGCGATATCCGCGTGCTTCAGGATGCGACGGGCATCGCTCGTGGCGAGGGACGCGAGCGCGAGCGACGTGGTCGAACCGTTGATCAGCGCGGAGGCGTCCTTCGCGCCGAGCTCGAAATCAGGGTCGAAGCCTGCCATGCCGATCGCCTCGCGAGCCGGCATCACACGCCCCTGATAGATCATGTCCGCTTCCTCGAAC
This sequence comes from Microvirga makkahensis, assembly GCF_009830105.1. Classification (GTDB taxonomy): domain Bacteria; phylum Pseudomonadota; class Alphaproteobacteria; order Rhizobiales; family Beijerinckiaceae; genus Microvirga; species Microvirga makkahensis. The sequence goes on along the minus strand of NZ_WURB01000012.1, from coordinate 53,394 downwards.
CCGCAGACAGCCCCGGCCATGTGGGCCAGGGGCGCGAGATCTCCCGAGGCGCCGACCGAACCCTTCTGCGGGATGACCGGATGCAACCCCGCGTTCAGGAAGGCCAGAAGGCGCTCGACGAGTTCCACGCGCGGGCCGGAATAGTTCGAGGCGAACGCATTAGCGCGCAACAGCATCATGGCGCGCGTCACATCCTCGGCGAAGGGCTCGCCGACGCCGGTGGCATGGGCGTAGACGGTTTTCTTTTGGTAGGCCGCCATGTCGGCGATCAGGACACGCTGGTCCTTGAACAGCCCAACGCCAGTGTTGAAGGCATACATGAGCGGCGCATCGTCATGCATCCAGTTGCGGTCGATATAGGCTCGCGTCGCCGCGATCCGTTCGCGCGCCCCGGGCGCCAGCTCGGCCTGCGCGAAGCGCCCCTGGGCATCCGGGCGAGCCACACGCACCACATCCTGAATCCGAAGCGTTGCTCCGTCGAGCTTGACCGTCATCGCTATCCCTCACCTTTTCTTAAGGAGTAGCGGGGCGGCCTCGAACGCGCAACAGCCGTTCCGAGGCTTGCCCGGAACGGCTGTTGCGGCACAAAGCAAGCCTTGAGCGTCTTAGACCCGGCCCAGACGCTTGGTGGTCTGCGGGTCGAAGAGATGGACATTGCCGGGGTCAATGGACAGGGTCAGCTTGCGCGTATCCGCCGCGATCTGGCCTGTCGAGGCCTGCACCACGAAATCCGTGCCCGCGACCTTGCCGTGAAAGAGCTGGGTCGCGCCGAGCTCCTCGACGAAATCCACATCCATGTCGAGGCTGCTGGCGCCGGGGGCGCTGCCGGCCTGAACGTCCTCGGGACGCAGGCCCACCTCGATGGCGGAACCGGGGGCGAGGCCTTCGCGCATATCCGTGACGGCGATCATCTGCCCGCCCACCGACACGCGGCCGGGACCTTCCACCTTGCCGGGAAGAATGTTCATGGGCGGGGAGCCGATGAAGGTGGCGACGAAGCGGGTCTCGGGGCGGCGATAGACCTCCGAGGGCGAGCCCACCTGCTCAATCTGGCCTCCGGACATCACCACGAGCTTGTCGGAGAGCGTCATGGCCTCGACCTGATCGTGCGTGACGTAGATCGACGTCACGCCGAGAGCCTTCTGGAGGCGCTTGATCTCCACGCGCATCTGCACGCGCAGCTTGGCGTCGAGGTTGGACAGCGGCTCGTCGAAGAGGAACACCTGCGGCTTGCGCACGATGGCGCGGCCCATGGCCACGCGCTGGCGCTGCCCACCCGAGAGAGCACGCGGCTTACGGTCGAGGAAGGGCTCGATGGCGAGGATGCGGGCGGCTTCCTTCACGCGCTTGTCGATCTCGTCCTTCGGAGTCTTCCGGTTGCGCAGGCCATAGGCCATGTTGTCGTAGACGCTCATATGCGGATAGAGCGCGTAGTTCTGGAACACCATCGCGATGTCGCGATCGGCGGGCTCGACCTGGTTGACCACCCGGTCGCCGATCCTGATCTCTCCGCCGGAGATCGTCTCCAGGCCCGCGATCATGCGGAGAAGGGTGGACTTGCCGCAGCCCGACGGGCCGACCAGCACGCAGAAAGAGCCGTCTTCGATACCGAGCGAGACGCCTTTGACGGCCTCCACGTTGCCCGCATAGATCTTTCGGACCGTATCGAGTGTTACCCCAGCCATTGGTTCATTCCTTTTCACGTCAACCCGTGCGGCACGAGGCAGCGGGCTGAAAATTCCGATAACCCTTTGGAAGCCCTCCCACTGCGGCGGGAGGGGGACGCGCGGGATCCGCGCGTCACTTCTCCGTTTCGACGAGACCCTTCACGAAGAGTCGCTGCATGAAGATCACCACCAGCACCGGCGGCACCATGGCGAGCACGGCCGTTGTCATCGCGATCTGCCATTCGGTCAGCGCGTCCGTGGTCGTGATCATCTTCTTGATGCCGATGACGATGGTCTGCATCGAGCTCTTGGTCGTGATCAGCAGCGGCCAGAGATACTGGTTCCAGCCGTAGATGAACTGGATCACGAAGAGCGCCGCGATCGTCGTCATGGAGAGCGGGAGCAGCGTATCCTTGAAGAAGCGGAACGCGCCCGCGCCGTCGATCTTGGAGGCTTCCAACAACTCGTCCGGAACCGTCATGAAGAACTGGCGGAAAAGCAGCGTGCCGGTGGCCGATGCGATCAGCGGCATGACGAGGCCCGTATAGGTATCGAGCAATCCCAGGTCGGCGACGATCTTGTAGGTTGGATAGATGCGGACCTCGACAGGCAGCATCAGCGTGATGAAGATGACCCAGAACGCCGTCTTGCGGAACGGGAACTTGAAATACACTACCGCATAGGCCGACAGGATCGAGATGATGATCTTACCGATCGCGATTCCCATCGCCATGATCATCGAATTGACCATCATCATCGCGACGGGCTCGCGAGCCTGCTTGCCGCCATAGAACAGCGTGCGCGTGTAGTTCTCGACGGCCTGGTCGCCCGGGATCAGCGGCATGTTGCCGTTGATGATCGTAGCCGCATCGAAGGTCGATGCCATGATGGCGAGGTAGACCGGGAAGGCCACCACGACGACGCCGAGAACGAGCGTCAGGTAGGCCATGAATTGGGCAAAGGGACGATTCTCGACCATCAGTACTGCACCTTGCGCTCGACATAGCGGAACTGGATGGCGGTGAGCGCGATCACGATGACCATGAGGATCACCGACTGCGCGGCCGAGCCGCCGAGATCGCCGCCGAGGCGGCCGTCCGCGTAAACCTTGTAGACGAGGGTCGTCGTCTGACCGGCTGGGCCTCCTCCCGTCACGGCATCGATGATGCCGAACGTCTCGAAGAACACGTAAACCACCGTGACGACCAGAAGAAAGAAGGTCGTGGGCGACAGAAGCGGGAAGACGATGGTCCAGAAACGGCGCATGGGGCCCGCGCCGTCGATGGCCCCCGCCTCGATCACGCTCCTCGGAATGGCCTGAAGGCCTGCGAGGAAGAAGAGAAAGTTGTAGCTGATATGCTTCCAGGTGGCGGAGAGCACCAGCAGGATCATGGCATGCGTGCCGTTGAGCATCGGGTTCCAGTCGATGCCCGCCGCGCGGATGGGACGCGCCAGCGTGCCGAGCGTCGGGTGGAACATGAAGATCCACAGGACGCCCGCGATGGCGGGAGCGACCGCATAGGGCCAGATCAGCAGAGTCTTGAAGGCATGCCCCCCGCGGATGCTCTTGTCCGCCTGGGTGGCCAGAAGCAGCGCGCAGGACAGCGAGAAGAAGGCGACGAGCGAGGAGAAGATCGCAGTCGTCACCATGGCCCTGTAATATTCGGGCTGCTCGAAGAGAGCGGCGTAGTTCTCAAATCCGACGAACTCGGACGCGAGGCCGAAGGCGTCCTCCCGGAGGAAGGACTGCCAGATGGCCTGTGAGGCCGGCCAATAAAAGAAAATGACGGTAATCGCCATCTGCGGAAGGATCAGCAGCAGCGGCAGCGTCCAACCTGAAATATGAGCTCGTTTTTCCATCGCGCTTACGGTCGTCCGGTGATGGTGCAGATGACGGCATCCACCGGTCTGCGAGGTTATCTATAAGATCATCCCGGGCGGCTGTTCGGCCGCCCGGGATGAAAGGTCGACAATCATTCAGTTTTAGCGAACGGTGCGCTCGAACTGACGCAGGATCTGGTTGCTGCGTGACACCGCGGCGTCGAGCGCATCCTTGGCAGGCTTCTGGCCGGCGAGAGCCGCCTCGATCTCCTCGGAGATCACGTCGCGGATCTGAACCATGTTGCCGAAGCGCAGACCGCGGGAATTCTCCGTTGGCTCCTTGTTGGTCAGCTCCTTCAGAGGAGTCTCCAGGACCGGGTTCTTCTCATAGAAGCCGGAAGCCTTCGTCTTCTCGTAAGCAGCCTTCGTGATCGGAAGGTAACCCGATTCCTGGTGCAGCTTGGCCTGACGGTCAGTATCCGACAGGAAGGCGAAGAACTTGGCGACGCCCTTGTACTCTTCGGCCGACTTGCCGCCCATGACCCACAGCGAAGCGCCGCCGATGATGGAGTTCTGCGGAGCGCCCTGGACGTCCGGATAGTACGGCATCATGGTCGAGGTGTAGTCGAACTTCGCGTTCGCCTTCACGTTGCCGTAGAAGCCCGAGGAAGTGAGGAAGATCGCGCATTCGCCGGAGGTGAAGCGGCCCTCGCTCTTCGAGTCGCGGCCCGAGTAGTCGTAGGTCTTGTCCTTCTGCAGGTCGATGAGGTTCTGCAGATGCCTCACGTGCAGCGGAGAGTTGAACTTCATCTCCGTGTCGAAGCCGTCGAGACCGTTGGCCTTGGTGGCCATCGGCACGTTGTGCCAGGCCGAGAACTGCTCGATGTGAGCCCAGGAAGCCCAGGCGTTCGAGAAGCCGCAGGTGTCGTGGCCGGCGGCCTTGAGCTTCTTGGCAGCCTCGAACACGTCGGGCCATGTCTTCGGGATCTCGTTGACGCCGGCCTTCTTCAGCTCGTCCTTGTTGATCCACATGACCATCGAGGAGGAGTTGAAGGGGAAGGAGAGCATCTCGCCCTTCGCCGTTGAGTAGTAGCCGGTGATCGCAGGCAGATAGGCCTTGGGATCGAACTTCTCGCCTGCTTCGGCCATCAGCTGATAGACGGGCTTGATCGCGCCCTTCGCGCCCATCATGGTCGCGGTGCCGACTTCGAAGACCTGCAGGATGTGCGGAGCGTTGCCGGCGCGGAACGCCGCAATGCCGGCATTCAGGGTGTCGGCGTACTGCCCCTTGTAGCTGACGACGACCTTGTAGTCCTTCTGCGAGTTGTTGAACTCATCGGCCAGACGGTTCACGACTTCGTTATTGGCACCCGTCATGGCATGCCACCAGTGGATCTCCGTCTGAGCAAAAGCAGAAGTGCTCGTCGCGAGACCGAAGGCCAGGGCGCCGAGAAGGGATTTTTTCATCATTCTAGTCTCTCCCGTACCATCCCCCTCGGGGATGTTATTGTCGTTCACCATCCCTGCACGAAAGCCGGATGACGCTTTAATGACACAAACATGACAATCATAGCCGGCTTCAAAATGGAAGCCCTTTTCATTGAAAAGACTTAACGGCTGGGGATGGGAACAGGGCGGAAGCACTCTTCGTTGAGGGGATAGCCCAACGGAAGACGCACATGCCTCAGATGATCACAGCCCTGTTCAGGGATCCCGCCCAAGCCCGTCAGGCCCTTCAGGCGCTTATGGAAATGGGCATCGCCCGGCACCGGATCGTCGCTGTCGGCACGGAGGACGCCCGGGAGATCTCCTCCATCTCGGGTTTCCGGGCGCTATCCGCCAGAGACGATTCCCTCGAAGCCCTTCACGACCTGAACCTGCCGCAGGACGACCTGCGGGTGTTCGGGCAAGGCCTGCGCAGCGGCTGCACAATGATTGCCGCCCAAGTGGACCGGGACGACATGGAGGACGCTGCGCGGGTGCTGGAGATGTTCGATCCCGTAGATCTCGACAGCGGCAGCCGGGAATGGCTCAAGGCCGATGCAGGTCAAGGCGCGGGCGCCGGTCCCGGCGCGCCTTTGGGTGCGGGGGTGACCGGCGGCTCGCAGGCAGGGCAGACCAATACGGGCTCCCTGCCCGGCATGGGCCTGATGGCGGAGGGGACCGACGATCTCGGCTCCGCCGATCTGCGCACGGGCGAGACCGGCCAGCCGAATGCGGGCGCGCAGACCACCACGGGAACGGGTGCGCGCCGCAGCGACGAGCGGGCGGACCGGGAGGGTGTGAACGAACTCGCCGCCACCTCCCAGCCCTCCCCGGACCAGCCCGGCCTGATGCACCGGCACATGAACCGCGGCGGCAGGATCTGGGCCTATCGCACCTTCGACGAGGGCTCGGTTTAGATCACGTTGCGCTCGAGAAGCGGACGATTGGCCAGGACGCGCTCGTAGCCGAGTTCGGAGAGATCGAGGGTGCGGTAGCCGCCGTGGACGATCAGCTCCGACAAGCCGCGCCCGACGGCCGGCGCCTGCTGCAGGCCATGGCCCGAGAAGCCGTTGCAAAGATAGAAGTTCTCGATCCCGCCAGCCCTGCCGATGATCGCGTTGTGATCGAGGAGGCTCATGTCGTACGGCCCCGACCAGGCGCGGCCCGGCTTGATGGCTTCGAAGGCCGGGACGCGATGCGCGAGCGACGGCCAGATGAACTCCTCGAAGAAGGAGAAGTCGATCTCCTGGCTTGCAGGATCATCGTCGGACCAGTCGGGGTCCACATCCGCTTCCGGCGATGCCCCGCAGATGAAGTTGCCTTCGCCTTCGGGGCGCACATAGGCGCCCGAGGTATCGATGAGCAGCGGGCAGTTCTCCACCGGCTCCCTGCAGGAAAAGGTGAACACGTAGCGGCGCTTGGCCTGGACGGGAATGGAGACGCCCGCCATCTCGGCGATCGCCCTGCCCCCTGAGCCCGCGCAGTTGATGAGCGTGCCGCAGGCGATGCGGGTCCCGTCCCTGAGGCGCACGGCGATGATCCGGTTGCCGTCCCGCTCCACCTCGGCCACCTCGCCCTTCACATACTCGGCACCGAGCGAGCGGGCCTTCTTCCGGAACGCCTGCAGAAGCCCCCAGCCGTCGAACCAGCCCTCGCCGGAACGTCCCCAGGTGCCCGCCGCAAGGTCCTCCACGTTGAGCCAGGGGAAACGCCGTTTCAACTCGTCCGGCTTCAGGAAGAGGATATCCGCGCCCTCGGCGGCCTGCAGCGCCTGGTTCTCCCGCAGGATCTGCTCGCCCGCTTCCGACGCGCAATAGAGATAGCCGCCCTCCCTCAACCCGATCTCGGGCCTGTCGCCGTCGACGGTGAGATACTCGCCGATATGGCGCAGGAAGTGGATTCCATAAAGGGAGATGCGGATGTTCACCGCGCTGGAATATTGCTGGCGGATCGAGGCCGCCGAGAGGGCGGAGGCCGAGAGGTGATAGGTCGGATTCTTCTCGACGACGACGACGCGCCCCTTGAAGCCGGAATCGGCGAGGAGATGGTAAGCGGTGGAGGAGCCCATGACGGCGCCGCCCACAATCACGACATCGGCTGCACTTGAAGCTGAGGAGGTCATCGTTCGAATTTCGTTGAGAGGATAATGGAGGATTGCGTGCGCTCCACGCCTTCCAGGGCACCGATCTTGTCGATGGCGGCATCGAGGGTGGGAACGTCTTCCGCCTCTACCACTGCCAGGAGATCGAAGACACCGGCAACGGAATGAAGCGCGCGCAATTCTGGCATGCGCTGCAGCGCCATGGCAACGGCGGCGGACGCCTTCGGCGCGACCACGATGGTGACATGCGCGCGCACCATGCGGCGGCTGACCTCCTCGGCGAGCCTCAACGTATACCCGACGATCACCCCCCGCCGCTCCAGGCTCTCCACCCGCGCCTGGACGGTCGTGCGGGAGAGCTTGAGGCGCCGGGCGGCCTCCGCATGGCCGATCCGGGCGTTCTCGCGCAGAAGCGCAATCAAGGCACGATCCGTGGCATCGAGCATCACTCTGACCAATCATGACGGCATTTTGCCGACAAGTAGTCGGCTTCTGGTCAGTTTGTCTATGGCATTCTGCAGGCCTTTGCCTTCTTCTCCCCGGATCACAGGGAGATGCACCAGATGAAATCCATTCTCGTCATCGGCGCCGGCAAGATCGGCTCCACCATCGTCGACATGCTTAACGAGACCGGCGATTATGAGGTCACCGTTGCCGACGCTTCCGTCGAGGCCCTCTCGGCGGCGGGCAAGACCGGGATCAAGACCGTCCAGCTCGACTTCAATGACGCGGTGGCCCTGCAGAACGCCCTGAAGGGCCGCTATGCGGTCCTGAGCGCCGCCCCCTACCACCTGACCGGCCACGTGGCCCAGGCCGCCCGCATCGCCGAGGTGAACTATTTCGACCTGACCGAGGACGTGGCGACCACCCGCATGGTGAAGGAGCTGTCGGAAGGCGCTGCTACCGCCTTCATTCCCCAGTGCGGCCTGGCGCCGGGCTTCATCTCCATCGTGGCGCACGACATCGCCAGCCGCTTCGACAAGCTCGACACCGTGCGCCTGCGGGTCGGCGCGCTGCCGCAATATCCCTCGAACGCTCTGTCCTACAACCTCACCTGGAGCACGGACGGCGTCATCAACGAATATATCGAGCGCTGCGAGGCGGTGGTCGACGGGAAGCTCCGCGAAGTGCCCGCCATGGAAGAGCTGGAGGAATTCTCCCTCGACGGCACGCGCTATGAGGCCTTCAACACCTCGGGCGGCCTCGGAACCCTCTGCGAGACGCTCGAGGGCAAGGTGCGCAACCTCAACTACAAGACCATCCGCTATCCAGGCCATTGCGCCCTGATGCGCGTGCTCCTCAACGACCTGCAGCTTCGCAACCGCCGCGAGGTCCTCAAGGACATCCTGGAGAACGCGGTTCCCGCCACCATGCAGGACATGGTCATCGTCTTCGTGACCGTGACCGGCGAGCGCGGCGGCCGCTACGTGCAGGAAACCTATGCCCGCAGCATCTACGGCCAAAAGGTCGCAGGCACCCAGCGCACCGCGATCCAGGTGACCACGGCCGCCGGGATCTGCGCCATGCTCGACCTGCTCGTGGAGGGCAAGTTGCCACAACAGGGTTTCGTGCGCCAGGAGGAGATCGATCTCGACACCTTCCTCGCCAACCGCTTCGGCCGCGTCTATGCGGGCGTGCGCCTGGACGAGAGCCGCGAACCGGCCGCAAAGAACATCCGCCTCGACGCGGTTGCATGAGGATTCGGAACAGGCTCCCGTCGGTACACGAGCGGGAACCCGCCCGGCTTCTTTCCGAAATCGCATGATCCTATTCGGGAAAAGAAGTTCCCACTTTTCCCGGTCATGCTTTAAGACGGTGGCCTGAAGGCCGCCGTCGTCTCTGTTTCAAGAACGAGCGAAGGTGGCGGGCTCGCGGAAGGAGCCCGACCCCCGTTCCCATGGGAGATTGAACATGTCCGCCCTGCCATCCGTTTCGACCTCGTCCGCCAGCGTGGCGGAGGAAGCCCGCGCCATTCTCGCCCGTCTCGGCGTGCCGGACAGCGCTTTCGCCCCCACCGGCCGCCCCGCCGCTTCTCCCATTACCGGCGAGGTGATCGCCCATGTCCGCGAGACCACGCCGGACGAAGCCAAGGCCGCCATCGGCCGCGCCGACGCCGCCTTCAAGGCCTGGCGCAGGATCCCCGCCCCGAAGCGCGGCGAGTTCGTGCGCCTGCTCGGCGAGGAGCTGCGCGCCGCGAAGGAAGACCTCGGCCGTCTCGTGACGCTTGAGGCCGGCAAGATCGTGTCCGAGGGCCTTGGCGAAGTTCAGGAAATGATCGACATCTGCGACTTCGCGGTCGGTCTCTCCCGCCAGCTCTACGGCCTGACCATCGCCACCGAGCGCGCCGATCACCGCATGATGGAAACCTGGCATCCGCTGGGCGTCTGCGGCGTCATTTCGGCCTTCAACTTCCCGGTGGCCGTGTGGTCCTGGAACGCGGCTCTCGCCCTCGTCTGCGGCGACTCCGTGGTTTGGAAGCCATCGGAGAAGACCCTGTTGACGGCTCTGGCCACCCACGCCATCGCGGAGCGCGCTGCCAAGCGCTTCGGCGGCGTGCCGGAGGGACTCCTCGAGGTTCTCCTCGGCGGCCGCGAGATCGGCGAGATCCTGGTCGAGGATCACCGCGTTCCGGTTCTCTCCGCCACCGGCTCCACGGCCATGGGCCGTCAGGTCGGCCCGAAGCTCGCGGCGCGCTTCGCCCGCGCGATCCTCGAGCTCGGCGGCAACAACGCGGCCATCGTCGCTCCCTCGGCCGATCTCGACCTCGCGCTGCGCGGCATCGCGTTCGCCGCGATGGGCACGGCGGGCCAGCGCTGCACCACCTTGCGCCGCCTCTTCGTCCATGACAGCGTCTACGACCAGCTCGTTCCGCGTCTCGTCAAGGTCTATGGCAGCGCCAAGATCGGCGACCCCCGCACGGAAGGAACGCTCATCGGCCCGCTGATCGACAAGGCCGCCTTCGAAGGCATGGAACGCGCCCTCGACGAGGCTCGCAGTGTCGGCGGCACGGTGCATGGCGGGGGACGTTACACCGACATGCCGGGCGACGGCGTCTATGTCCGTCCCGCTCTGGTCGAGATGCCGGAGCAGACGGGTCCCGTCCTGCGCGAGACCTTCGCGCCGATCCTGTACGTGATGCGCTACACGGATTTCGACCAGGTGATCGAGCTGCACAACGCCGTCGGCGCCGGCCTCTCCTCCTCGATCTTCACGCTCAACCTGCGCGAGGCCGAGACCTTCGTGTCGGCAGTGGGCTCGGATTGCGGCATCGCGAACGTGAATATCGGTCCCTCGGGCGCCGAGATCGGCGGCGCGTTCGGCGGCGAGAAGGAGACCGGCGGCGGACGCGAGTCCGGCTCGGATGCCTGGAAGGCCTATATGCGCCGCGCCACCAACACGATCAATTTCGGCACCTCGCTTCCGCTCGCCCAGGGCGTGAAGTTCGACGTGGACGCCTGATCGACTTGAAACACCACGCGGAGGGCAGCGACGCCCTCCGTTTCCTTATTCACTCCCCTTTTGGATTCGCGAGCGTTCCATGACAGCCCCCTCCCGCACCGGCGGCCAGATTCTTGTCGATCAGCTTACTCTGCATGGAGTCGATCACATCTTCTGCGTTCCGGGCGAGAGTTACCTCGCAGCGCTCGACGCCCTGCACGATGCCGACATCAGCGTAACGGTCTGCCGTCAGGAAGGCGGCGCCGCGATGATGGCGGAAGCCTACGGCAAGCTCACGGGCCGCCCCGGCATCTGCTTCGTGACCCGCGGCCCCGGCGCGACCAACGCGTCGCCGGGCATCCACATCGCCAAGCAGGATTCCACGCCGATGATCCTCTTCGTCGGCCAGATCGAGCGCGGCATGCGCGAGCGCGAGGCCTTCCAGGAGCTCGATTATCGCGCCGCCTTCGGCCCGCTCGCCAAATGGGCGACGGAGGTGGACGATCCGGCGCGCTTCCCCGAGATCGTCTCCCGCGCCTTCCATGTGGCGACCTCGGGCCGTCCCGGCCCCGTGGTGATCGCTCTGCCGGAGGACGTGCTGACCGAGATGGCGGAGGTCGCCGACGCGCCGCGCTATCAGGTGATCGAGGCGCATCCGTCGCCCGCGCAGATGGCCGAGCTGCAGCAGCTCCTGCAGGACGCGAAGAAGCCCGTGGCGCTGCTCGGCGGCAGCCGCTGGTCGGAGGCAGCCGTGCAGGATTTCGTGCGCTTTGCCGAGCGCTTCGAGCTGCCGGTCGCCTGCACCTTCCGCCGCCAGATGCTCTTCCCCGCCGATCACGCGTCCTATGTCGGCGATCTCGGCCTCGGCGTGAACCCGAAGCTGCTCGCGCGCATCAAGGAAGCCGACCTGATCCTGCTCGTCGGCGGGCGTCTCTCCGAGATCCCGAGCCAGAGCTACACGCTCCTCGACATCCCGTCGCCCCGGCAGAAGCTCGTTCATATCCACCCCGATCCGAGCGAGCTCGGACGGGTCTATTCCCCGCACTTGGCCATCAACGCCTCGCCTGTCGCCTTCGCGGCTGCGCTGGAAGACGTGAACCCTCCGGCGAGCCTGCCGTGGTCCGAGAGCACGAAGACGGGGCACGCGGATTACCTGGCCTGGAGCAATCCCGCCGCGATCAGGCACGCGGGCCATCTGCAGATGGGCGAGGTGATGGCTCACCTGCGCGAGGTGATGCCCTCGGACACGATCTACTGCAACGGCGCGGGCAACTTCGCCACCTGGGTCCACCGCTTCTGGCCCTTCCGCCATTACGGTACGCAGCTCGCCCCGACCTCGGGCTCCATGGGCTACGGCGTCCCGGCGGGCGTCGGCGCCAAGCGCATCAATCCCGACAGCACGGTCGTGGTGTTCGCCGGCGACGGCGACTTCCTGATGAACGGTCAGGAATTCGCGACCGCCGTCCAATACGATCTGCCGATCCTCGTGATCCTGCTCGACAACGGCATGTACGGCACCATCCGCATGCATCAGGAGCGCGAATATCCGGGCCGCGTCTCGGCCACGATGCTCAAGAACCCGGACTTCGCCGCCTACGCCAAGGCCTTCGGCGGCTATGGCGAGCGCGTGGAGAACACGGAAGACTTCCCCGCCGCTCTCCAGCGGGCGCTCACCTCCGGCAAGCCGGCGATCCTGCATTGCATGCTCGACCCCGAGGCGATCACGCCCGCCATGTCCCTCTCGGCGATCCGCGAGAAGGCGCTGGAAGGCAAGAAGTAACGAGAGCCGGCTTGCGCGTCGCCCCGGACGAAGCATAGCGAAGATCCGGGATCGGGCGCAGGATGGGACGGTTCCCTTTCCGTCGTCACCGGCCTTGTGCCGGTGATCCCGATCCGTCGACACGCGCCTTTCGCATCGGGATTGCTGGCATTGCCCCCGGATCGGGTCCGGGGGCGGCCATGACCCAGGGGAGTTTCACGCTCGTGTCCGGCGATCCCGGGTTCCGCTACGCGTCCCGGAAATGACAGGCGGGTGCTTCACGCCGCCTTCGCCTCGTCGAGCCGCTTCGCCACGAGGGAGCGCAGGGAGCGCAGGTCCTTGACAAAGGAGCGGATGCCCTCGGCGAGCTTTTCAGTCGCCATCGCATCCTCGTTGAGGGCGAAGCGGAATGTCTTTTCGTCCATGCGCGGCAGGGCCGGGATCTTCTCCACGCTCTCGGGCGAGAGCCTGCGGGGCAGATCGCCTTCATCCTTCGCCAGCTCGTCGAGGAGCGCGGGCGAGATGGTGAGGCGGTCGCAGCCCGCGAGCGCTTCGATCTCTCCGACGTTGCGGAAGGACGCGCCCATCACCACGGTGCTGATCCCTTGCGCCTTGTACGAGGCATAGATGTTGCGCACGGACAGAACGCCCGGGTCCGTCTCGCCCGTATAGGGCCCGCCGCCCGCCTTCACGTGCCAGTCGAGAATGCGGCCGACGAAGGGCGAGATGAGGAACACGCCCGCTTCCGCGCAGGCCTGAGCCTGGGTCATGGAGAACAGGAGCGTGAGATTGCAGTCGATGCCCTCCTTCTGGAGGATTTCCGCCGCGCGGATGCCCTCCCAGGTCGAGGCGATCTTGATCAGGATGCGGTCGCGCCCGATGCCGCGCTCCTCGTATGATCCGATGATGGCGCGGGCCTTGCTGACGGTCGCTTCTGTGTCGAAGGACAGGTCGGCGTCCACCTCCGTGGAGACGCGGCCCGGGACGAGGCCCGCGAGCTCGGCGCCGAAGGCCACGGCGAGCCGGTCGCAGACGGCGGCCACCACGCCCTCCCGGGAGCCGCCCTGGCCGCGCCCCCAGGCGAGCGCCTCCTCGACGATGTGCCCGTAGGCCGGGGTCTCGACCGCCTTCAAGAGCAGGGTCGGGTTGGTGGTGCAGTCCTGAGGCTTCAGGCGGCGCACCGCGTCGAGATCGCCGGTATCGGCGACGACCACCGTCATGGCGCGCAATTGGTCGAGCTTGGAGGGCATTCCGGTCTCCATTGGGGTTCTTTGGGGTTTCGTTGGCGCCAGACTTAAGGTGTTAGGGCCCCGGCGTGAAGACGTTTCGGTGTCATACCTGGCCTCGTGCCCTCCTTCGTCATCCCTGCCTCGTGCCGGGGAAGACGAAGCAGGCGAGTGCGCGGCTCACATGAACAGGGCCCGATTGGCCCTGACCCGCTCCAGCATGAAGGCGTGGACCTCCGCGATGCGCTGCAGGTTGCGCACTTCCGCGTGGGTGACGATCCAATAGGTGCGGGTGAAGGCGATCCCGGGCAGGATCACCCGCAGCTCCGGATATTGCCGGGCGGCATAATCGTGCAGGATGCCGATGCCGACCCCGGCCCGCACGGCCTCGAGCTGAGCCACCACGCTGGCGCATTCGTAGCGCCGGGGGCCGTATTTCTCGAGGCCGGAAAAGTATTCCAGCGCAGGGCTGTAGATGAGATCCGCCACATAGGTGACGAGCAGCCTGCCCGACAGCTCCTCCGGCGTGGCGGGGACGCCGTGACGGTCGATATAGCCCTGCGAGGCGTACATCCTCAGGCGGTAATCGGTGAGCTTGCGCGAAACCAGCCGCCCCTCCGTGGGCTGCTCGACGGTGACCGCGATATCCGCCTCGCGCTTGGAGAGCGAGAAGGTGCGCGGCAAGGCCACGAGCTGGATCGTGAGATGGGGATGGCGCTCGGCCAGCGTGCCGAGTTCCGCGGCCAGGAAATACGTGCCGAGTCCGTCCGGCGCGCCCACGCGCACGGTGCCGGTGAGGGCAAGGTCCGATCCGCCCACCTCGCTGGCTACCGCCAGCGCCTGGCTTTCCATGGCTTCCGCCTTCGCCAGCAGAAGCTCACCCTGCTGGGTCAGGGAATAGCCCTGCGGCCTGCGCTCGAAGAGCTTGGCCTGAAGTGCCTTTTCGAGGGACGAGATCCGGCGGGAAACCGTGGTATGATCGGCCTCGAGCCGGCGGGCGGCCACGGTCAGCCGGCCCGCGCGGGCGACTGCCAGGAAGAAGCGGAGATCGTCCCAGTCGAAAGTGTTCATGCCCATCCCCTAGCATATTGGGATTTTTGCACAATGCAGCTTCACCTTCGCCCATAGCCGTGCAGTTTCGCCAATGCTAGAACAGGACACCATCATCAGGAGAGAAACGCCATGCGCGAAGTCGGACATTTCATCGGCGGCAAGCAGGTTCCCGGGAAGTCGGGCCGCACCACTGAATTCTTCCAGCCCATGACCGGCGAGGTGATCGGCCGGGTCGCGCTGGCTTCCAGGGACGAACTGCGCCAAGCGGTCGAGAACGCCAAGGCCGCCCAGCCCGCCTGGGCCGCCACCAACCCGCAGCGCCGCGCCCGCGTGATGATGAAGTTCCTGGAGCTGATCGCCAAGGAAACGGATTCGCTGGCTGAGCTCCTTGCCCGCGAGCACGGCAAGACCATTCCCGACGCGAAAGGCGACATCCAGCGCGGCGTCGAGGTGGTGGAATTCGCCTGCGGCATCCCGCACCTCCTGAAGGGCGAGTTCACCGAGGGCGCCGGCCCCGGCATCGACATGTACTCCATCCGCCAGCCGCTGGGGGTGGTGGCCGGAATCACGCCGTTCAACTTCCCCGCCATGATTCCGATGTGGAAGTTCGCGCCCGCCATCGCCTGCGGCAACGCCTTCATCCTGAAGCCCTCCGAGCGCGACCCGGGCGTGCCGATGCGCCTCGCCGAAATCATGATCGAGGCGGGCCTTCCTGCCGGCATCCTCAACGTGGTCAACGGCGACAAGGAAGCGGTCGACGCAATCCTCGACGATCCGGACATCAAGGCCGTGGGCTTCGTCGGCTCCTCGCCGATCGCGCAATACGTCTATTCCCGCGCCACCGCCAACGGCAAGCGCGCGCACTGCTTCGGCGGCGCGAAGAACCACATGATCATCATGCCCGACGCCGATCTCGACCAGGCGGCGGACGCGCTCATCGGCGCCGGCTACGGCTCGGCGGGCGAGCGCTGCATGGCGGTTTCCGTCGCGGTACCGGTCGGCAAGGCCACCGCCGACGCCCTGATGGACAAGCTGATCCCGCGCGTCGAGAACCTGAAGGTCGGCCCGTCGACCGACCCCTCCGCCGATTTCGGCCCACTCGTGACCAAGGCGCACATGGAGAAGGTGCGGTCTTACGTCGATCTCGGCGTGCAGGAAGGCGCGAAGCTCGTGGTCGACGGCCGTGACTTCAAGATGCAGGGCTACGAGAACGGCTTCTACATGGGCGGCTGCCTCTTCGACGAGGTGCGCCCCGACATGCGCATCTACAAGGAGGAGATCTTCGGCCCCGTCCTCTCGGTCGTGCGCGCCAAGAACTACGACGAGGCGCTGCGCCTGCCCTCCGAGCACGAATACGGCAACGGCGTCGCGATCTACACCCGCGACGGCGACGCCGCCCGCGACTTCGCCTCCAAGGTGAATGTCGGCATGGTCGGCGTCAACGTGCCGATCCCCGTGCCGCTCGCCTACTACACCTTCGGCGGCTGGAAGGCCTCGGGCTTCGGCGACCTCAACCAGCACGGCCCGGATGCGGTGCGCTTCTACACCAAGACGAAGACGGTCACCTCGCGCTGGCCGTCCGGCATCAAGGAAGGCGCGGAATTCTCCATTCCGACGATGCGCTGAGAACGATCACGACGGCCGGGACCTCCTCCCGGCCGTTTTCTCGTTTGCCGGAACGCTTGCGCATGCGTGGAGCCGCATCCCGTCTTTCGTGGCCGCATCTTTCGCCGGCGAGCCGGGACCGCTTCGCCGAAAGATGCGCCAGCGAGAGAGCAAGCATCGGACCCGAAGCTGCAAGTCCACTTTCGGGTCCGATGCTCTAGATCCAAAGTCGGGGTGCACGGAGCGCCCACATCATGCCGATTTAGGACCATGACCCAGTTCTCTCTGACCGAAGACCAGATTGCCGTCCGCGACATGGCCCTCGCCTTCGCGGCGGAGAACCTCGCGCCTCATGCCCTCGAATGGGACGAGACAAAGCATTTTCCCGTCGACGTGCTGCGGGAGGCCGCCTCCCTCGGCATGGCCGCGATCTATACCCGCGACGACGTGGGCGGGTCGGGCATGACGCGGCTCGACGCGGCGCTCATCTTCGAAGCGCTCGCCACCGGATGCCCCGCCATCTCGGCCTTCCTCTCGATCCACAACATGGTCGCGTGGATGATCGACCGTTACGGGTCGGAGGAGCAGCGGAGCCGCTTCCTGCCGCAGCTCTGCACCATGGAGCTCATCGGCAGCTATTGCCTCACCGAGCCGGGATCGGGTTCGGATGCAGCCGCACTCAAGACGAAGGCGGTACGGAACGGCGATCATTACGTGGTCAACGGCGTGAAGCAGTTCATCTCGGGCGCCGGCACGTCCGATATTTACCTCACCATGGTGCGCACGGGCGAGGAAGGGCCTTCCGGGATTTCGACGCTCATCATCGAAAAGGACATGAAAGGGGTCTCCTTCGGCGCGCAGGAAAGAAAGATGGGCTGGAATGCCCAGCCCACCGCCGCCGTGATTTTCGAGGATGTGCGGGTGCCCCTGGCCAACCGCCTGTCGGACGAGGGCATGGGCTTCAAGATCGCCATGTCCGGCCTCGACGGCGGGCGCCTGAATATCGGCGCGTGCTCGCTCGGCGGCGCGCAGGCCGCCCTCGACAAGGCGCTGGCCTACACCAACGACCGCAAGGCCTTCGGCAGGCGCATCGCCGATTTCCAGGCGCTGCAGTTCAAGCTCGCCGACATGGCGACCGAGCTCGAATGCGCGCGCACTTTCCTATGGCGCGCGGCCTCCGCGCTCGACGCCAAGGCTCTCGATGCAACCAAGCTCTGCGCCATGGCCAAGCGCATGGCCACCGATACCGGCTTCGAGGTCGCCAATGCCGCTCTCCAGCTTCACGGCGGCTACGGCTACCTCGCGGATTACGGCATCGAGAAGATCGTGCGGGACCTACGCGTGCACCAGATCCTGGAGGGCACGAACGAGATCATGCGCCTGATCGTGGCGCGGGACCTCGTGGGACGCGGGAACCGATGATGACAAGCGGCACGCTTGGCCTCCGCGCCCTCACCCCGAAGGGATTGCGCCGGCAATCCGCCTCGAAGAACGAGGGCGCCCCCGGTGCCATGCGGATCCTTCGAGACGCCGCTTTCCGCGGCTCCTCGGGACGAGGTCGGGAGGCATGATCCCCACATTGAAACCGCTCGTCCTCGGCTTTTCCATCGCCGCAGCGATCTTCGCGCTTTTTTGGCTGGCGGGCCCCTGGTTCTTTCTCGAGGGACGCAGGCCCTTCCAAATCAACTTCGTTGCAGGAGCCGCATTGGGCCTGCTACTCGGCCTGTCGGCCCCCCGCATCCTGAACGTGCCCGCTCGGAAGGCTGCCGGCGCCATGGCGCTCGTCGCCGTTCCGGGCATGCTGATCATGGCGGCCGTCGGCTCGCACTTCGCCGTGTTCTTTCCCGACCTGAACCCTTCCCTCGACAAGGTGTTCGGCTCCCTCATGCTCTGGTTCTACGGCTTCGGCCTGGCCGGCGCGCTCTGGAGGGCACGCGGGCCATGAGGGGTGCCGGAGGCACGCGAGAGCTTTCGAACGGCGCGTCGAGCACATGGCTCGTGCGCATCCTGAGCGTTGCCTTCATCGGCTTAGGGATCCTCTTTCTCGTCGCCCCGCACGCCGGAGCCGCTCTCTTCGGCCTTGCCGCACCGGGCGGGGAAGCCTCCGGCTACCTGCCCGCCATCGGCCTGCGCGATCTCGCGTTCGGGCTTTATCTGCTGATCCTGTCCGTCATGGCGACGCGGCGCACGCTCGGCCTGATTCTGGCCGCGACCCTCGTGATTCCCATCGGCGACATCATCCTCGTGAGCGTGGCGCGGGGATCCGATGCCGTCCTCAATCTGCTGCTCCATGGAGCGAGCGCCGCCGTGATGGCGGCGGGCTCCATCTGGTTCTTACGAACATCCGCACACGACAAAACGGGAGGACAATCATGACCAACATCGCCTTCGTCGGCCTCGGCAACATGGGCGGCCCCATGGCCGCGAATCTCGTCAAAGCGGGGCACGATGTGACGGGCTTCGACCTTTCTCCCGCCTCCTGCGATCAGGCGCGTGCCGACGGGCTGAGCATCGCCGGCTCCGCGGCCGATGCCGTACGCAATGCGGAGATCGTGATCACCATGCTGCCGGCGGGCAAGCATGTGCTCTCGGTCTGGACCGACATTCTGCCGTCCGTGAAGGACAGCTCGCTCCTGATCGACTGTTCCACCATTGATGTAGAAAGCGCCCGGAAGGCGCATGCGATGGCCGGCGAGCAGGAGCGTGGTCTCCTGAGCCTCGATGCACCGGTTTCCGGCGGCGTCGGCGGCGCGAAGGGCGCGACGCTGACCTTCATGGCAGGCGGTGCGAAGGAGGCCTTCGACCGGGCGGAGCCCATCCTCTCCAGAATGGGCAAGAAAGTCGTCCATTGCGGTCAGGCCGGCGCCGGTCAGGCGGCAAAAATCTGCAACAACATGATCCTCGGCATCTCCATGATCGGCGTGGCGGAAGCCTTCGTGCTGGGTGAAAAGCTCGGGCTCTCGCATCAGGCCCTCTTCGATGTGGCCTCCACCTCCTCTGGCCAGTGCTGGTCGCTGACCACCTATTGCCCCGTGCCCGGACCGGTGCCGACCTCGCCCGCCAACAACGGCTACAAGCCTGGTTTCGCGGCAGCCCTGATGCTGAAGGATCTCAAGCTCGCGCAGGAAGCGGCGCTCGCCTCCGGCGCCTCCACCCCCCTCGGCGCGGAAGCGGCCCAGCTCTATGCGCTGTTCAACGGCGCGGGCCACGAGGGTGACGACTTTTCGGGCATCGTCAACTTCCTGCGCGGGCAGAGGGGTGATCCTCGATGACCTGGCCGATCCGTGACGGCAACCCGGCCGAGCTGGCCGCCCTAGACGCTGCGACGTCTGCGGCACACGCAAAGGGTTGCGATGTGTTGCGCAACACCTACAGCTTTTGCGGGCTTCGTCCATTAGCTTGGCCCTTCCCTGATCGCACAACCGCCGATTGCTAGCCTGATGGTTCGCTCCGCCTCCCCTACGGCCCATCCATCCACCGACGCCGCCGCCCTGCTGCGGCGCCTCGGTTTCGCGATTCTGCTGTTCGCCATCCCCTTGGCCGCGCTCTTCACCCGCCGGGCTCTGGTGGTGATGGCGCCCCTGGCCGTGGCGCTCATCGGCATGGCGGCCTTTCTGGACGGCAGTGCGAAGACCCCTTTGCAGAAGGCGATCGGTATCGCGACCTCGCGGGCGGGTATCGCCGGGTTCGTTCTGGTGCTCTGGTCAGCCCTGTCGCTGATCTGGACCCCTTTCGTGCCGCAGGCGTCGGAACGGCTCCTCAACATCATCGCCATGGGCCTGATGGCCGTGGCGGGCTATCTGGCCCTGCCGGAACGGATGCGCTCGGCCAACCTGTATCTGCTCCCGGTCGGGGTGGGCCTTGCCGCCCTGATCGGAACCGTCATGCTCCTGCGGGAGGATGGCCGCCTCGAGCCCGACGGGCTGGGGGTGGAGCGTGGGATGGTGGTTCTCGTCCTGCTGCTCTGGCCCGCGCTGACATGGCTCCATTCCCGCGGGCGGAACCTGGAAGCCGTGGCGCTTGCCCTGGCCGTGGCCGTAGGCACCGTCCTCACGGCGGATCCCCTGCCCCTCATCGGCCTTGCTGTCGGCGCCGTTGCCTTTGCCCTGACAGCGGCGCTCCCGCAGACCGGCTCGCGTCTGATCGGCTTCCTGATGGCAGGGCTTCTCATATCCGCACCTGTTCTGCCCTTCCTGCTGAAGCCGGTTGCCGAACTCGCCGGAGCCGGTTCCGCGGCCGGAACGCTCGACATGTGGCAGGCGCTCGTGCTCAAGGAGCCCCTGCGCTTTCTGACCGGTCATGGTCTCGAGACGGCCTGGCGCGGACGCCTGTTCGGCCTCTTGCCCCATGCTGCCCCGTTCAGTCTCCTGTTCGAGATCTGGTACGAGCTTGGCATCGTGGGGGCCATGTCCGGAGCCGTGCTGCTCTCCCAGGCGGCCCTCGGCGCAGGAGGGCATCGTCCCATCCTCGGCCCCGGCATCATGGCGTCCTTCGCATCCGCCTTCGCCTTCGGCGCCTGCGGCATCGGCACCGCCCAGGTCTGGTGGTTCACGGCACTCGTCGTTCTGGTGCTGGTTTTCGTGGCCGTCGAGCGCGGGCAGTTCCGCACCAAACGCCCGAAGGCCATTCTGCGCCGCCTGCGCTGAGACGGGCCTCACCCGGAGCCCTGCCAACGAGTTGACCGGTGCCCCCCGCCTCTGGTTCGCTGGCGGCTGTTCGATTCTTGCAAAGGAACTCCCATGCCCATCATCAACCGCGTTGCCGATCTTGCCGACGAGATCACCGCATGGCGCCGGGATTTTCACGAGAATCCCGAACTCGGATACGACGTTCACCGCACCGCCGGAATCGTTGCCGAAAAGCTGAGGAGCTTCGGATGCGACGAAGTGGCGACCGGAATCGGACGCACGGGCGTCGTCGGCGTCATCAAGGGAAAGACGGATTCGTCCGGCAAGGTCATCGGCCTGCGCGCCGACATGGACGCGCTGCCGATCCTGGAGGCGACCGACCTGCCCTACAGATCCAAGGTGCCCGGCAAGATGCATGCCTGCGGCCATGACGGCCACACGGCCATGCTCCTGGGCGCTGCGAAATACCTTGCCGAGACCCGCAACTTTGACGGAACGGCGGTGGTGATCTTCCAGCCCGCGGAAGAAGGCGGCGGCGGCGGCGACGCGATGATCCGGGACGGCCTCATGGAACGCTTCGGCATCCAGGAGGTCTACGGCATGCACAACTGGCCGGGCGTGCCCGTCGGGCATTTCGCCATGCGCGCAGGCCCGACCATGGCGGCGGCCGACCGGTTCACGATCACGATCGAAGGCAAGGGCGGGCATGCGGCCTATCCCCACAAGTGCATCGACCCCATCGTCACGGCGGCTCATGTGATCACCGCCCTGCAATCCGTGGCATCCCGCAGCATCGACCCTCTGGATTCCGTCGTGGTATCCGTCTGCACCATCAAGGCCGGCGATACCTTCAACGTCATCCCGCAGACGGCCATGCTGCTTGGTACCGTGCGCACGCTCTCGCCCGCTGCCCGCGACGCGGCGGAGGCGCGGATCCGCGCCATCGTGGAGAACACCTGCGCAACCTTCGGGGCCACCGCCTCCATCGAGTACAAACGCGGCTATCCGGTAACGGTGAACGACGCCGGGAAAACCGAATTTGTCGCCTCGGTCGCGAAGGCCGTCGCCGGCGAGGGCGCCGTGCAGACGAACTTCCCGCCGGAAATGGGCGCCGAGGATTTCTCCTACATGCTGGAGAAGCGCCCGGGGGCCTATGTCTTCCTCGGCAACGGGGAGACGGCGGGCGTGCATCACCCCGCCTACGACTTCAACGATGCGGCCACACCCTATGGCGTGTCGCTCTGGGCGAAGATCATCGAAAGCGGCATGCCTGCCCGGTGATGCGTCCGGAAGGGGACATCCCGGCTGACGCGCGCGGCATTCAATCCTTGTTGGAGCAGGCCAGCAGCCCTTCCAGATCGATGTAATGCCCCGCGCGATCCCGCTTGGCGGCGAGATAGCTCACGTTCTCCGCCGTCGGCCGGCCCAGCACGCGGTGATCGGAGATCACCTGAAGACCCGCCTCGGAGAGGGCCCGGATCTTTTCCGGATTGTTGGTCATGAGACGCACCGCGCTCACTCCGAGCTTCTTCAGCATGGTGCCCGCAAAGTCGAACCGGCGCTGGTCCGCCTCGAAGCCGAGGACTTCGTCGGCTTCGTAGGTGTCGTAGCCCTGGGACTGGAGCTTGTAGGCACGGATCTTGTTGGCGATGCCGTTCCCGCGCCCCTCCTGATCGAGATAAAGCAGGATGCCGCCTTCGTTCTCGGCCATGAACTGAACGGTTCCGCGCAGCTGGTCGCCGCAATCGCATTTCAGGCTGCCGAACAGATCGCCTGTCAGACACGCGGAGTGGAGCCGTACCGTCACGGGTTGGGAGAGATCGGGCCTTCCGACGATGATCGCCACCTGATCCCGCAGGCCCTCGCCGCCGCGAAACACCACGAACTCGCTCGTGGGCGCCCCTTCGAGGGGCACCGGAGCGCGGCTGACGATGGAAAGATCCGCCGCCTTGGCGCGGCGGTAGTCGCGAATGGCGGCGCCCGTGACGCGCACCACGGACTTGTCGATCTCGATGCCTGCCGAGAGGGGCACCACGATCACGGCGGGCAGGACCAGGGACAGACGGGCGAGCTCAAGGGCCTCCTCGTCGAGGGGACCGGCGGGCCTGACCGGCGCGTCGATGCGCCCGTCGAGCCTGAGGGCCAGAACCTCGATCCGCTCCCGCTCCACGACGGGCAGGGCGAGGCGGCCAGGCCTGTCCCTCTCGAGGCCCAAGCGGCGCAGGCGAGCCGGCGGAAGGACGAGATGGGCGTGGCCGCCGGCCAGGACCTCGATCTCGGCGCTGCGGCCCTCGTCCAGATCCTCGACGCCGACCACGAGCGCGCTGCCCTCGTGCCCGTCGACCACGACGGGGCGGGCGCTGCGAAACTCCATGATCGCCCGCTCGACCGAGGTCACGGCGGGATTGTCCGACAGGCTTAAAACAAGGCGCATCATCGATGAACTCAGGGAGACCCTTCATGTCAGGGGTTCGGGACCAACAGGCTGCCGACAGCCGAGCTTGCCGCTTCGAGGCACTTTATCACAGGCTTCCCATGAACCCTAATCCCGGAGATAGGATGGCAGCCATGCCCTATCAACAGGCCGCTCGACGGGGAATGCTCGCCGGGCTATCTGTGCGGCTCATACGGCTTCGATATCTTTTGAGACGGTTTGATGGCGCGCGCATTGCTTTCCCGACTTTTCGCCCTTGGCTTCTGGGGTTTCGCCTCGATGGCGCAGGCCGCCACCCTCGACGGGCTGGCCGTCCGGGTCACGAATACGAGCGAGCCGGTGCTCTGCGCCGAAAAGGACAACGTGGCCATCAACTTCGCCTCGCCCGCGGTGAGGAGCTTCCGGATCGAGGCCGTCCACCCCGCCTATATAGGCAGCCTTCGCCAGGACCGTTGGGAGCCGGACTGGACCGCTTGCGAGGACATCTCCGAGGAAACCTCCACGAAGCCGCATCCCGTGATGCACACCCTCTACGAGGATGACCGGATCCGCATCACGGGGCTGACCTTCAGCGAGTTCTGGCGCCCCTCCAACGCCACGGTCACCATCGCAGACAAGGTTTCGCGCGACATCCACCTGCTCCAGCTCTTGAAGAAGCACGGAGGCAAGGCGGAAGAGGTGATCGCCCTCTATCCGGGCGACGGATACTGGCGCATCAAGCCGCTGCCGCCGAAGCATCTGGAATGGACCGCCTATGGCTCATCCTTCATCGTCGGCCCGGTGGAGTTCGATCAGCGCCCCGTGGCGAACTTGCAGGACGTGGCCTTCGACCCTCGGGCCATGCGCTTTACGCTCACCCTCGCCAAGGGCGGCAAGGCCCATGTCACGGTCACCGATCTCGACGAGGAGCGCATGACCCTCGACGTCGCCTTCGACCAGGCGATCGCGGGCGCGCCCTTCGCGACGTTGCGTTCCATGTACGTGACCGAGTTCAACGCGGATGTGGCGCGCATCGCCGTGCGGGAGGAAAAGGCCCGCTCCTGGCGCGAGGAGATGATCATGAATTTCCGCGATGCCACGGCCACCGATGCCTGGATGGGACGGCTCGTCCCCTCCCGCCACAACACCAGCGCGCCGGACATGATGTTCAATCGCTTCCGCGCGGAGCCGGCGCCTTCGCGCTGAGCAGCCCGGCGATCGCAGCCACAGGCCGGCCGTCGATCAGCATGAGCCCTGCCGCGATCAGAGCCATGCCGGCCATGTGCCGCGTTTCCAGCGTTTCCCCTAGGATCAGCACACCGAAGAGAATGGCGCTGACGGGGATCAGGAAGGTGACGAGGCCGACATTGGTCGCCCCCGCCCGCGCGAGCAGGCGGAAGAAGATGAGATACGCGAAGGCCGTCGAGACGAGCGCAAGCGCGAAAAGGGACAGAACCGCTCCGGTACTCGGCATGGAAAGGGTCCAGGGCCGGTCGATCATGAGGCTCACCGGCAGGAGAATGCAGCTCGAGGCCGTCACCTGCCCGGCGGCGGCCGCCAAGGGCGGGATGCCCAGGGTCTTGAAGCGGCGGCCGAACACGCCGGAGAGGGCATAGGATAAAGCCGCGCCCAGCACCGCGAGCTGCGCCAGTACGCTGGCGTTCAGCGACGCCAGGGTCGAGGCCCCGATCATCACCGCAACTCCGGCGAATCCGACGATGACCCCGCCCAGGCGCGAACCCGTCAACCGCTCGTCGCTGGTGAAGTAATGCGCCACGACGACCGTGAAGAGCGGCGTCGTCGCGTTGAGGATGGAGGCAAGGCCGCTCGCGATGTGGCTCTGCCCCCAGACGATCAGGGTGAAGGGAATGACGTTGTTGAGGATGCCCATGCCGAAAAAGGCCGCCCACACCTGACGCTCCCGGGGAAAGCGCATGCCCATGGCCCGCAGCACGACCTGCAATGCGAGCGCCGCGAGCAGGACCCGCAGCGCCACGATGGTCAGGGGCGGCAGCTCCCGCACCGTCACGCCGACGAACAGGAATGATCCACCCCAGACGACGGAGAGGAGGCCTAGCAGCGCCCAATCCGAGGCTGCAACGGTTTTCTGAATGGGAGCCTGAGACATGCGCCGGTTCCGGATGAGAAGGCTCCCTCCTGGCACGGGACACGATGGTCCGCGACCCGATTTCTGTGATGGATCTCCGATCAGCCCTCCCGCCCCTCCTGCGGATCCGCGCGCACGCGACGCGGAAAGGTTTGATTTACGAAAGATGTGGGTTGTTCCGGATCTTTACGGCTCGTTCACGCCTTGAGCGCGAGTTTAAGGGCATCACACGACCCTGGAAGCGTCAGGCATGAATCCGCAGACCTCACATCAGCCGTCCTATGGCACCGACGATTCCGGTTACGGGCAGGCGCGCGGCCATGTGCGGTCGAGCTTCTGCATCATGCCCCACACCCCGCATCCCGGGCGCAATGCCAGCTTCATCTTCGGCCGCTCGGATTCTCGCATCCGCCCGCTGCTCAACCAGGAGGAGCGGGACCGGCTGCATTGCTGGTCCATGATCATCGCCCTGGCCTCGTCAGCCGCCGGCACCACCCTGCTCCTCACCGCCTTCCTGCACTGAGCCTCTCTCGGACACCGGTTCCTGGGACGGAGCCCTTCGATACGCTGGAGGTTCGAACCCAGGATTGGATGTGCACTTGCGGGGCAGATCCGATGCTCCATCATCAGGATAGCGCATCGTTCGGTGCGGCCCGAGGGGACACGTTAGCGACAATGCGGATCCGATCTTTTCGCACGAGGTACTAGCTGAGCGGCCAGAAGAACATGATGAGCGGTGTTCCCACCACGACCACGATGATGGAGAGCGGCAGACCGAGCCGCCAGTAATCGCCGAAGCGATAGCCGCCGGGACCCATCACGAGCGTGTTGCACTGGTGCCCGATGGGTGTGAGGAAGTCGCAGGCCGCGCCAATCGCCACCGCCATCAGGAAAGCATCGGGCCTGAAACCGAGCTGGGTAGCGAAGCTCGCGGCGATGGGCGCCATCACAAGCACCGTCGCCGCATTGTTGAGGAACGGCGTCACCGCCATGGCGGCCACCATGATGAGCACGAGAGCGCCGGTAGGCGGCAGCATGTTCGCCGCCGACGACAACCAGCCCGCGATCAGATCCGTTCCGCCCGTGGTTCGTATGGATTCGCTGACGGGAATGAGCGCGCCCAGCATGACGATGATGGGCCACTCGATCGTCTCGTAAGCCTCGCGCAGGGTGAGCGAACCGAACAGAACGAGCAGAACGCCCGCACCGAAGAAGGCTATGGAAACGGGCAGCAGATTGAACGCGACGAGCACCATGGTGACGCCGAGGATGGCCACCGGCAGGAGACTGCGGCGTGCGTTGCCGAGCCGGATCTCGCGCTCGGCCAGGGGAAGGCAACCGAGATCGCGCAAGGTATCGGGCAGCTTCTTGAGATTACCCTGGAGCACGAGGACATCGCCCGCCCTCATGGTGATGGTGCGCAGGCGCTCCTTGAACCGCTCACCGCTGCGGCTCACCGCGATCAGGTTCACGCCGAATCGCTCATAGAGACCGATGCGTGCGGCGGACAGGCCGGCAAGCACCGAATTCGGGCCGACGATCGCCTCGATCACGCCGATTTCATCGCTCGCCTCGTCCATTTCAGGCAGACGGTGCTCACGGGTGAGCTTGAGACCGGCACGCGCCACGGTGCTCTCAAGTGCCTCGGATTCACCCTCCAGCATGAGAAGATCGTTCTCGCGGATCGTCATGTCAGGCAGCGGACTCGAACTGCGGGTCTCGTTGCGAATGATGGCAGCCACCTTGACCTCGCCATTGGCGAGCTTGTGCAGATCGGCGACCGTTTGCCCGACAACATCGGACTCGGCCGTGACACGCGCCTCGGTGACGTAGTCTTTGATGTTGAGCGCCTCGTCGAGGGAAGCGGCCCCCTTGCGGCCCTTGGGCAGAAGACGATAGCCAAAGGCGAGGAACACCATGCCCGCCAGTGCGATGCCGACCCCCACCGGCGTGAAGTCGAACATGTCGAAGGGCTCGCCCAGCAATTCGCCTCGCACCCGAGACACGATGATGTTGGGGGAGGTGCCCACCAGGGTCACGATGCCGCCCAGGAGAGACCCGAAGGCCATGGGCATGAGAAAGCTGGAGGGGAGCGTCTTCGTCCGCCGCGCAATCTGGAACGCAACCGGGATCATCATCGCCAGCGCACCGATATTCTTCACGAAGGCGGACAGGATCGTCACAGACGCGACCAGCGTGATCACTTGGCTCTGCTCGCTTCGCAGGTAAGGTCCCACCCAGTTGAGGGCCACCTCCAGCACACCGGATTTCGCCACCGCCGCGCTGACGAGAAGGGCGCTGGCGACAATAATGACGATGTCGTCGCTGAAGCCCGAGAAGGCCTCCTCGGCCGGCACGATGCCGACGAGCACGGCAGCCAGCAGCGCCATCACGGCGACGAGGTCGTACCGGAAGCGCCCCCAGACGAAGAGCGCCATCATCCCGGCGACGATGGCGAAGGAGAGCATTTGCTGATGTGTCATGAGGGATGTGCGTAAGTGGGAGCTTTTGCCCTAACGCGCGACGGGCCTCCTTTGTGCCCCGCTGCCTATTGCCCGAGGACGAGGGCCCAGTAGCGCCCATAGCGATTGTTGGCATCCGCGCGGGCGAGGCCGATCTTGCGGGCTTGAGGCATCAGCAGGTTGACATTGTGTCCGGGCGAAGCCTTCCAGCGGCCGATGACGCCGTCGACCGTGTCGGAACCTGCGGAGAGATTCTCCGCCGCGTAGCCCATGACGCCGAACTTATCCATGCGGCTCGCGAAATTGCCGTGGCTCAGCTTGCCCGCGGCCGCCACCACCCGAGCCTGGTATTCCGCCGCCTCGTTGAGCTTGGGGTCGACGCTCACCGGGCTCAAGCCCTTGGAGGCCCGGTAGGCGGAGATCAATCTGGCGGCTGCCGCCGCATCGCTCGTGGAGCTGGCGAGAACGGCATCCCCACCCGTGAGGGACGTATTGCCGGCGCAGCCCGAAAGAGCCAGGGCAACCAGGGCCGAGATGAAAAGAACACGCATCGACATTCCCCTCGGGGGCGGCTTGAGACACCGCTCCTCTTGAAAAAAGGTCCTGTGGCAGTCATGTGCAAAGCCATGATCCGATGCGCTGAATGCCATGATGCAGCGTGAGGGTCCAGACGGTTCCCATTCCCCTTTCCGCGTCAGCTGAGCGCATGTCCCTGCCTCCCACCCCTTCTCAGGCCGCCGTTGTCGGCGGAGGCCCTGCCGGCCTGATCGCGGCGGAAACCCTGGCCCGCGCAGGCGTTGGGGTGACTGTCTACGACCGGATGCCCTCGGTCGGCCGCAAGTTTCTCATGGCAGGCCGGGGAGGCCTGAACCTGACCCATTCCGAGGAGTTCGGGCAATTCGTTGCCCGCTACGCCGAGGCCGCCCCCGCGCTGAAGTCCCTGATCGAGGCTTTCCGCCCCGAGGATCTGCGTTCCTGGTGCGAAGGTCTGGGCCAGGAAACCTTCGTCGGGTCCAGCGGACGGGTTTTTCCCAAGGCTTTCAAGGCCTCGCCCCTGCTCCGGGCATGGCTGACCCGCCTGGAGGGGCTCGGCGTACGGTTTGCCCTCCGCCACACGTGGCAGGGCTGGGACGAGGCAGAAGCCCTGGTGTTCGCGGTCCCCGGGGGTGAGACGGTGAAAGCCAAACCCGACGCCACGATCCTCGCCTTGGGCGGCGCGAGCTGGCCCCGGCTCGGCTCGGACGGCGCCTGGACGGGCATCCTCCAGAGCAAGAGCGTCACGGTCACCCCCCTACGCCCGGCCAATATGGGATTCACCCTTGCCTGGTCCGATGTGATGCGCCGTTTCGAGGGCGAGCCCCTCAAGCGCATTGCCCTGACCTTCGAGGGTGCGATTGTGAAGGGCGAAGCGATCGTCACGGCGGAGGGTCTCGAAGGGGGCGCGGTCTATGCCCTCTCGAGCCGTCTGCGCAATGCCATCGAGCGGCAGGGCAGCGCCACGCTGTTTCTGGACCTTCGGCCCGATCTCTCCCTTGAGACCCTCACGAAGCGCCTGAGCGGGCCCCGCAAGGGCCAGTCCGCCTCCACCTTCCTGCGCAAGGCGGCGGGCTTGAATCCCCTCGGCACCGCCCTGCTTCGCGAATCAACGCCGCACCTGCCGTTGGAGCCCGAGCCGCTGGCAAGGCTCATCAAGTCCGTGCCCCTGACGCTGACGGGGACGAAATCCCTGGATAGGGCCATTTCCACCGCAGGCGGCGTTCCCTTCGGCGAGGTGGATGGACATCTCATGCTCAGGCGCCTGCCGGGCGTCTTCGTGGCGGGGGAGATGCTGGACTGGGAGGCGCCGACTGGGGGATACCTGCTCCAGGCCGCTTTTGCGACGGGGCTGGCCGCCGCCCGAGGCGCGCTGGCAGCCCTGCGGATTCCCGATGCCGCATTGACCTTGAATCCCTGATCGGCCACACCGCATCCGTGATCGACCCGCGCAAGATTCTCCACGACGTGTTCGGCTTCCCCTCCTTCCGTGAAGGACAGGAAGAAATCGTGCGTGCCGTGTTGGCCGGCGAGGACGTGCTCGCCATCATGCCCACCGGCGCGGGCAAGTCGCTCTGCTATCAACTCCCGACACTCGCGCGCGAAGGCCTGACCGTGGTCGTCTCGCCCCTCATCGCTCTGATGCGCGATCAGGTGGCGGCCCTGCGCCATTTCGGCATCGAAGCAGGCAGCCTCAACTCCGCCAACGACCCGGAGGAGAACCGCCGCGTGGTGGATTCCGTGCGCGACGGGCGCATGCGCGTTCTCTACGCCTCCCCCGAGCGGCTGGCGAATACGGGCACCACCGAGTGGCTCGGCCGCTCCGGCGTGAACCTGCTCGCCATCGACGAGGCGCATTGCGTCTCGCAATGGGGGCACGATTTCCGCCCCGAATACGCCATGCTGGGCGACGTGCGGCGGCGCCTCGGCAGCGTGCAGACCATCGCGCTCACCGCCACCGCTGACGTGGCGACCCGCGGCGACATCATGCATCGCTTGTTCGAGGACGAGCCGCGCCTCTTCATCCACGGCTTCGACCGCCCGAACTTGAGGCTCGCCATGCAGGCGAAGGAGCACGCCCGGCGCCAGCTCTTCTCCTTCCTCGACAAGCACCGGCACGAGAGCGGCATCGTCTATTGCTCCTCCCGCGACGCGACCGAGCGGCTCGCGGATTCGCTCAGTCAGGCGGGTTACCGGGCGCTTCCCTATCATGCCGGCATGCACCAGGCCGAGCGCGCCAGGAATCAGGACATCTTCCTGCAGGAGGACGGCGTGGTGATGGTGGCCACCGTCGCCTTCGGCATGGGCATCGACAAGCCGGACGTGCGCTTCGTGGCGCACGCGGCCCTGCCGAAATCCATTGAGGCCTATTACCAGGAGATCGGCCGCGCGGGCCGTGACGGCGCGCCCGCCGACACACTTACCCTCTACGGTCTCGACGATATGCGCCTGCGCCGCCTGCAGATCGAGCAGAGCGACGCGGCCGACGAGCAGAAGCGCGTGGAGCGCCAGCGGCTCAACGCCCTCGTCGCCCTATGCGAGGCGCCCCGCTGCCGCCGGCAGACCCTGCTCGCCTATTTCGGCGAGACCACGGAGCCCTGCGGCAATTGCGATCTGTGCATCGAAGGCGTCATGTCCTTCGACGGCACCATCGAGGCGCAGAAGATCCTTTCGGCCATCGTCCGCACGGGCGAGCGCTTCGGCACCGAGCATCTCATCGGCATCCTCGTGGGGGACGAGACGGAGGCCATCCTTCGCTTCGGCCACGACAAGCTGAAGACCTTCGGCGTCGGCAAGGATCGCTCGAAGAACGAATGGCGCTCCCTCCTGCGCCAGATCTACGCCGCCGGGCTCATCGGGCTGGAGCTTGCGGAATACGGCCGCTGGACCCTGACCGACAAAGGTGTCGCCGTGCTGAAAGGTCAGGAGAGGATTGAGCTGCGCTCCGACGTGCTCATCAAGCCCGCTGACCGCCGCCGCCGCCGCTCGCGCATCGAGGCGGAATCCGTTGTGCCTTCCGACGATCCCCTGCTGCTCGACCTCAAGGCGCTCCGCACCCGTCTGGCAAAGGAGGAGGGCGTTCCGGCCTACGTGATCTTCTCCGACCGCAGCCTCATCGACATGGCGGCGAAGCGTCCCGTCACCGCGCGGGGGTTCGGCGAGGTGCATGGCGTCGGCCAGGCCAAGCTCGACCGCTATGCGGATGCCTTCCTCGAAGTGCTCAAGGCCCACGCGGCTTAGAGCATCGGACGTGAAAGTGGGCACCGGTTTCGCGTGAAAAGATGCTCGCCAATCAAAAGCCAAAGAGGAAAGGTGATTTTGCGCGAGGGAAACCGTTCAAGGAGCCACCTCCGCCCAGCGCCCCTCGTGCGCACTGCGCGCCATGGCGTGAACCGTGCGCTCGATGCGGATGCCGTCCTCGAATTCGATGAGATGGGCCGTCTCGCCCGCGATGCGCCGCATCAGCTCGCGGCATTCGATGACTTTCAGATCGTTGAAGCCGAGGCCGTGCCCCGGCGCGGGAATGAACCTGTCGTACGGCGGATGCTGCGGCCCGGCGAGAATGGTGCAAAAGCCCTGGCGATCCTTCGCGCCGTCGGCGGTGTAGAGCTGTACCTCGTTCATGCGCTCCTGGTCGAAGACGATGGTGCCTTTCGCGCCGAAAATCTGCACGAAGATACGGCCCTTGCGCCCCCAGGCGGAGCGGTTGACGGCGAGCAACCCCGATGCGCCGCTCCCCAGCTCCATCAGCACCGTCGCGATGTCGAAGGTCTCGACCGCACGGCGGCCGCCGTCCGGCACGGGGCGATCCGCATGAGGTTTGACCATGTGACCGCACACGCGGCGCACGCCGCCGACGAGAACCTGAAGCAGGCTCAAGGGATGGACCCCGAAATCGTCTAGCGCGCCGTGACCGGACGAGGCTTCGCTCTTCCAGGAGAAGAGATCCTCCGGGTCGGCCATGAAGTCCTCGTCCATCTCGATGCGGACATGGTTGACCGCGCCGATCCGCCCCTCGTCGAGGATGCGGCGGATCAGGCGCATGACCGGGTTCTGGATGTAGTTGTAGCCCAGCGCCGCGACCCTGCCGGAGGCGCGCGCGGCCGCGAGCATGCGCTCCGCATCCTCGAGCCTTGTCGCCATGGGCTTTTCGCACCACACATGCTTACCGGCTTCGAGCGCCGCGATTGCCATTTCG
This sequence comes from Microvirga makkahensis, assembly GCF_009830105.1. Taxonomy (GTDB): domain Bacteria; phylum Pseudomonadota; class Alphaproteobacteria; order Rhizobiales; family Beijerinckiaceae; genus Microvirga; species Microvirga makkahensis. The sequence goes on along the minus strand of NZ_WURB01000012.1, from coordinate 20,897 downwards.
GGATGAAAGGCGTTGGGAGTTGTGATCGACACCACGTCGATCTCAGGGCTGTTCACGAGCGTGCGCCAGTGGCCGGTCGCTTGCTCGAAGCCGAGTTCCCGCGCTTTTCTTTCAGCGAGTTCCTGCGAGGCCTCGGCCAGCATGGCAAGACGCGGGCGAGGCACATCGCCGAAGACGGAAGCGACCGCGTTCCAAGCAAGCGCGTGACACTTGCCCATGTAGCCTGTTCCGATGAGGCCGATGCTGAGCGCTGTCATGCCGTATTCCCAATCCTCCTCGCAACATCCAATCCATGCAACCGCTTCACGATGCGGAACGCTCCCATGAGTGCCAGAGCGAGTGAGGAGGCCCAAAGACCTCCCGGGACGATAGCGATGGATACGAGCGCAAGAATTGGTATGAGAAAAGAGACAAATGCTTTGAGTTCAGCTGCCCAGAGCAGTGCCAGGCTGCGACGCTCGGACAGGATCCTCTCATTCCATGCTCCACCACATGCGACGTGCTCGCTCAGCGTAAACGGCCCGCCCTCACGCTGACATCCAGGCAAGGTCGTGCCTTGCGCCGTATATGGACGGTGCACCGTGTACAGGAAGACGGCCCCAAAAGAGAAAAGCCACCCGATAATCGATCCCCCCTCAGCAACACCCTTCAAGATCCGCAAGGCACTTCGTCCTATACCATTCCGCCCAATTCCTCCGACACGGCCTGCAATTCCTTGCCGCCGGCCATGAGGTTCTGCAGTTCGTCGATGGCGATCTCCGACTTCGCATAGGTGCCGAGCGTCTTGCCGCGGTTGAGCACCGTGAAGCGGTCGCCCACCGCATAGGCGTGGCGCACGTTGTGGGTGATGAAGATCACGCCGAGGCCTTTCTGGCGCACCTGATGGATGTATTTGAGCACCATGGAGGTCTGTGCCACGCCGAGCGCCGAGGTCGGCTCGTCGAGGATCAGCACCTTCGCGCCGAAATAGACCGCGCGCGCGATCGCCACGCACTGGCGTTCACCGCCGGAGAGCGTGCCCACGGCCTGATGCGGATCGCGCACGTCGATTCCGATCTTGTGCATCTCCTCGCGGGTCACCGCGTCGCAATGGTCGAAATCCACATGACGGAAGGGCCAGACCCCCTTCACCGGCTCGCGGCCCATGAAGAAGTTGCGCGTCACTGACATGAGCGGGATCATCGCGAGATCCTGGTAGACCGTGGCGATTCCCGCATCGAGCGCATCGCGCGGGCTGTTGAAGAACACGGGCCGTCCCTCTACCAGGAATTCGCCCGATGTGGGCTTGTGCACCCCGGCGAGCGTCTTGATCAGCGTGGATTTGCCCGCGCCGTTGTCGCCGAGCAGGCAGATCACCTCACCCCGATGAACGGACAGCGACACGCCGGACAGCGCGATGACGGATCCGAAATGCTTGACGAGATTGCGGACCTCGATGAGAGGAACCTGGACGTCCATCAGCGCTCTCCCGTCACCTTGCGGCGGATGAAGTTGTTGAACAGAACCGCCAGCAGCAGCATGGCGCCCAGAAACACCTGGAACCAGTCCGAGTCGAAGCGGGTATAGGTGAGGCCAATCGAAACCATGCCGAAGATGATGGCGCCGAAGAACGCGCCGATGGCCGAGCCGTAGCCGCCGGTGAGCAGGCAGCCGCCGATCACCGCCGCGATGATGGCCTCGAACTCCTTCTGGAAACCGCGCCGCGCATCCGTCGATCCCGCATCGAGAACGGTCAGGATCGCGACCAGCGCCGCCGCGCAGGCAGTGAGCATGAAGAGGCCGGTCTTCACGCGGTCCACTGGCACGCCGGAATTGCGCGCCGCGTTGGCGTCGCCGCCCGCCGCGAAGATCCAGTTGCCCGCGCGCGTGCGCAGCAGAACCCATGTCGCGAGCAGCGCGAAGCCGATGAACCAAAGAATGGACACCGGAACGCCCGTGACCGTGGGAGTCCCGTTCGGGAATTTCGCGATGAGGTCGTTGGCGGCGAGCCACGCGAACAGGCCTTCGAGCGCATTGCCAGAGAAAATCTCGCGGACCCAATCCTCGTTCGCCGCCGCGCCGATGCCGCGCATCTGCGTGGAGCCGCCAGTCGCCCATTTCAGACCGACGAGAGACAAACCGCGCAGGATGAAGAGGAAGGCCAGCGTGACGATGAAGGAGGGCAGCCGCGTGCGGATAACGATCTGCCCGTTCAGGCCGCCGAGGACGGCGGCCACGACGAAAGTCGCCGCGATCGCCAGGAGCAGCGGCCATCCGGTGAGCGTGATGAAGGAGCCGAAGACGAGACCCGTGAAGGCCACCATGGAGCCGATGGAGAGATCGAACTCGCCGCCGATCATGAGCAGCGCCGCCGCGATGGCGAGAATGCCGAGCTGTGCCGCAGGCGAGAGAATGTTCATCACGCCCGCCAGCGAAAACATGGAGGAATCGGCGGTGGAGAGAAAAAAGATCGTGACCAGGATCAGGCCGGCCAAGGCCCCGAGTTCCGGACGGCGCATGATCTTCGTCAGGAGGGAAACCTCCTTCAGACGCTCGTCCTGGATCTGCTTGACGGCGGGAGCCGTCGTTAGATCGGCGGTCGGCTGGGTGGTGTTCACCATGAAGAGCCTCCCTCGGAAAAAACGACACATGGAATGAGAAGTCCGCGGCGCGTGCTGCTGCCGCGGACTTGTCTTTGTCTCAGCGAATGCCCTTCGCGGAGAGCTCGATCACCTGATTGGCCTTTTCCTTCGTGATCAGGTTCGGGCCGGAGGGTACGTTCCCGCCGGGCATCAGGCCGTATTTCGCGTTGAGAGCCAGGAAGACCACAGGCAGGTAACCCTGCAGATATTGCTGCTGGTCGATGGCGAAGGCGGCTTCCCCGGCCGCAACGGACTTGAGGAAGTTCGCGGAAAGGTCGAAGGTGGCGACGCGGACCGTGCCCGTCTTGCCGGATTCCTTCACCGCCGCCACCGTCGGTTCGCCCGCCGTGCCTGCGCCCAAAGCCAGCACCGTGTCGACCGAGCCGTCGGCCGCGAGCGCCGCTTTCACCTTGGCGCGCACATCCGCCGGATCGTTTGTCACCGGCAGCACCGTCACCTTGCCGCCGAAGCCTTCCGTGAAGCCTTTGCAGCGTAGGTCTAGCGACACGTTGCCGACCTCCTGGTTGACGCATAGGCCGACCTTGCCGCCCATTTCCTTCAGCTTCGCGCCTGCAACGCGTCCGGCCTCGACCTCGTCCTGGCCCACATGGAGCATCGCGCCGAGCTTTTTCGACACGTCGGATCCGGAATTCATGGAGATCACCGGAATGCCGGCGGCGACGGCCTTCTGGATCGACGGACCCAGCGCCGATGCGTCGGGAATCGAGACCACGAGGCCTGCGGGCCTCTGGTTCACGGCCGCATCGATGAGCTGGCTCATGTTGACCATGTCGAAGGTTTCGGGTGCGCGATAATCGACCTGGACATTCATGTCCTCGCCGGCCTTGGCGACGCCGTTCTTCACCACCGACCAGAAGGGATCGTTGGCTTGGCCATGGGTGACGACGATGATGCGATTGTTCTGCTGAGCGGAGACGGGGACCGCGGCGGCAGCGGTCAGGACCGCGGCTGCAACAAGACCGGTTACAAGCGATTTCATGACTTCCTCCCAAAAGGATTCTTATGTGCGTGAGCAACCGGAGGCCCCGGCTGCAAAGAACGCCGTGCATGAGTTCGCAGAGGCAACAGATGATTTGGAGACCCGATCGTCCTCTCCTGGGCCGTTCCCTCTGCCGCTCCGGTCGCCCAATTTTATGGAACGCCAGAACCTTTTTGTTTATACATTGGAATATTCATTCCATTCTTCGAGGATCGGTGTCAAGGTCCGACTCAATCTGGGGCAGCAGGCATATGGAGATCGAGAAGAGCATGACCGAGGCTGCTAGCGCCAACGAGGCGCCCAGCGACTACGAGAGCCTGCGGGCGCTGCTGCTCATCCGCCGGGAAACGATGCCGAAGCGGCTCAAGCAGCTGGCCGCCTTTGCCATGGAGCACCCCGAGGAGGTCGCGTTCGGCACCGTCGCCGGAATTGCCGAGCATGCCGGGGTACAGCCTTCCACCCTTGTGCGCTTTGCCAAGAGCCTCGGATACGATGGCTTCTCACACCTGCAGCAGATCTTTCGGGACCGCTTGCGGGAGCGCTTTCCCGATTACCGCGAGCGGCTGAAGGTGCTGCGCGATCTGGAAGGCGACCATGTCCACGCGGCCGCTCTTCTGGAGGGCTTCACCAACGCGGCCGCGATCTCGCTCGAGAAGATGCGCGACTCGGTGCAGCCAGAAGAGCTCTCCCGCGCCATCGAGACCCTCGCGAAGGCCGACACGATCTACCTTCTCGGCGCGCGCCGGGTGTTTCCCATCGCGGCCTATTGCGCCTATGCCTTCGGCAAGCTCGGCATCCGCACCATTCTGATCGATCATGTGGGACAGCTCGGCCCGGAGCAGCTGGGTACCGCGACGGTGCGCGATGCGGTTCTCGCCATCAGCTTCACGCCCTATGCGCCGGTGACCGCCGATCTCGCGGCGGCGGCGGCGCGGAACAACATTCCCGTGGTGGCGATCACCGATTCCGCTTTCAGCCCCCTGGTTTCGAGCGCCGATGTATGGCTCGAGGTGGCGGAGGCGGATTTCGGCGCCTTCCGCTCGCTCTCGGCCTCCTTCGCTCTCGCCATGGCGCTCGCGGTGGGCACGGCGGAGAAGCGCGCGCAAGGCACCTGAGACGCGCGCCTCGGGTGGCGGAGCCGACTCGGGTTCGTCTACCGGACATCACGTTCCCTCCTTCCGTCATCACCGGCCTTGCGTCGATGATCCCGATGCTTAGGAAGGGCCGCCCTTGTCGGGATCGGGATGGCCGGGACCGATCCCCGGATCACGTCCGGGAACGGCCATGGCAAGGACGAGCATTCAGCAAGCGATTCCGCCCCTGCCATGCAGTCCCGGGACAGCGCTTGCGGCTTACAGCCTCGCCGGCTTGCCTGTCTGCGCCGACTCGGTCGCCGCATCCGCGAGGCGCTGGGCCATCAGGCCGTCACGGCCGGTAGGATCGCATGGCCTGCCGTCGCGAATCGCGTTCAGGAACGCGGCGAGTTCGTCGCGATAGGCTTCCGCATAGCGCTCCAGGAAGAAATCCTGCACCGGGTCGGCGGTGATGCCGGAGGCGTTCGCCACCTCCACCGTGGTGCGGTGAATGTTGCCCGCGCGGATCATGCCCTTCGAGCCATGCACCTCAATGCGCTGATCGTAGCCGTAGGTCGCGCGGCGGGAATTGGAGATCTGGACGATCCTGCCCTTGGCCGTCTTCAGCATGACCGCCGCGGTATCCACATCTCCCGCGTCGCCGATGGCCGGGTCGACCAGAGAGGAGCCGACCGCGTGCACCTCGACGGGCTCGTCGCCGAGCAGCAGGAAGCGCGCCATGTCGAGATCGTGGATCATCATGTCCCGGAACAGGCCGCCGGAGGTCTTGATGTAGCTGACCGGCGGCGGACCGGGATCGCGGGAGAGAATCGTCACGAGCTCCACCTCGCCCACCTCTCCGTCGGCCAGACGGCGGCGCAGGGAAGCGAAGTTGGGGTCGAAGCGGCGGTTGAAGCCGATCATCAGCGGCGTCCCCGCCTTTTCGACGGCAGCGAGACAGGTCTCGATGCGGGCGCTCGAAAGATCGACGGGCTTCTCGCAGAAGACCGCCTTGCCCGCCTTCGCGCCGCGCTCGATGAGATCGGCATGCGTCGCGGTCGGCGTGCAGATGAGAATGGCGTCGACGTCGGAGCGCTCGACGATCTCGTCGAGGGCCGCGACTTCCGCCCCCGTCGCCACCGCCAGGTCCTCGGCGGAGGGGGCATGTGGATCAGCGACCGCCACCAGGCGGGCGTCGGGATGGTTGGCGGCGTTGCGCCCGTGAATGCGGCCGATGCGACCTGCGCCCAGAACGGCGATCCTGATCATGTTTCCCCCGGGTTCTTTGCCGACTACCGGCGAATTTGGAATTGATATTCCAGGATATGTTGCTAGTAGAATAAACGTTCTATAAGCGCAAGGGCAGAACGCTGCCCTGATACGGCTTCCGAGAGGAGGCCGGCCGTGGGAGGAATAGCATGGAGCCGACCTTGGATGTGATCACCATCGGCCGCGCCTCGGTCGATCTGTACGGCCAGCAGGTCGGCGGCCGGCTGGAGGACATGGCCTCCTTCTCGAAAGCCGTCGGCGGGTGCCCTGCCAACATCGCCATCGGAACGGCACGCCTCGGGCTGAGATCGGGCCTGATCACCCGCGTGGGCGACGAGGCCATGGGCCGCTTCATCCGCGAGCAGTTGGAGCGCGAGGGCGTCTCCACGCAAGGCATCGTCACCGACAGGGAGCGCCTGACCGCCCTCGTCATCCTCGGCGTCCGGGACGAGGATTCCTTCCCGCTCATCTTCTATCGCGACAACTGCGCCGACATGGCCCTGACCGAGGACGACATCGACGAGAAATTCGTCGCCTCCGCTGCCGCCGTCGTCGTCACCGGCACGCATTTCTCGCGGGAGAGCACCGCCGCCGCACAGAAGAAGGCGATCCGCATCGCCAAAGCGCATGGGCGCAAAGTGGTGTTCGACGTGGATTACCGCCCCAATCTTTGGGGCCTCCTCGGCCATGGCGCGGGCGAGTCGCGCTACGTGCGCTCCGATGCGGTCACCGAACACCTGAAGCCCGTCTTGGCCGATTGCGACCTTGTCGTCGGCACGGAGGAGGAGCTGCACATCGCCGGCGGCTCGGAGGATACCCTTGCCGCGATCCGCGCGATCCGGTCGATCTCGAAGGCCACCATCGTGTGCAAGCGCGGACCCATGGGCTGCGTTGTGTTTCCCGGCGACGTCCCGGATTCCCTCGACGACGGCGAGAAGGGTCCCGGCTTCCCGGTCGAGGTCTACAACGTACTCGGCGCGGGTGACGCCTTCCTGTCCGGATTCCTCCGCGGCTGGCTCAGGGACGAGAAGCTCGAGACGTGCTGCGCCTATGCCAATGCGAGCGGGGCCTTCGCAGTCTCGCGCCTGCTCTGCTCGCCGGAGATCCCGACCTTCCCGGAGCTGCAGCACTTCCTGAAGGAGGGCAGCCGCCACAAGGCGCTGCGGTTCGACGAGGGCATCAACCACATCCATTGGGCGACGACCCGCCGTCCTCAAGCGGATACGCTTATGGCGTTCGCCATCGATCACCGCGCTCAGCTGGAGGCGATGGCGAACGAGGTCGGTGCGTCCGTCGACCGCATCCCCGCCCTCAAAGTGCTCGCCGTGCAGGCCGCCGCGCAGGTGGCCGATGGCCGCCCCGGCTTCGGCATGCTGATCGACGACACCTATGGCCGCGAAGCGCTGTTCCGGGCGGCCGATCATCCGTTCTGGATCGGCCGCCCGGTGGAGCTGCCGGGCTCGCGCCCGCTCGATTTCGAGGGCAGCGGCAGCATCGGCGCGAAACTCGTGGAATGGCCTGTGGGCCACACTATCAAATGCCTGTGCTTCTACCATCCGGACGACCCGCCGGAGATCAAAGCACGCCAGGAACGTGAGTTGCTGCGCATCCATGACGCCGCGCGGCGCATCGGACGGGAGCTTCTGATCGAGATCATCGCCGGCAAGCACGGACCGCTGAAGACCAATACGGTCGCGGGTATCGTCCAGCATCTCTACGATCTCGGCATTCGGCCCGACTGGTGGAAGCTCGAGCCGCAGCAGGACAAAGCAGCGTGGAAGGCCGTCGGCGCCGTGATCACGAAGAACGACGCCTATTGCCGCGGCATCGTGCTGCTCGGCCTCGAAGCGCCGGAGGATCAGCTCGAAATCGCCTTCGCCGCCGCAGCATCGGAGCCTCGGGTGAAGGGGTTTGCTGTCGGCCGCACCATCTTCAACGATGCCGCGCGGCGCTGGCTCAAGGGCGAGATCTCGGACGAGGCCGCCGTCGCCGACATGGCCGGCCGCTTCCAACGGCTTGTCGACATCTGGCAGCGCGCGTCCGGACAAGCCAAGGCTGCCTAAGACGAAGGGCGGAGCCGGTTGCCGGCTCCGCCCTCTTTTCATGAACTGCAAAACCTGAGAACGCTGCCGGCATCGCGTCCGGCGCATTTCGAGAGAAACGCTCATGAGCACGATCCGCCTCACCATGGCGCAAGCCGTTGCCCGGTTCATCACCGCACAGAAGACGGAGATTGACGGACAGGTCCTGCCGCTGTTCGGCGGCGTCTGGGCCATCTTCGGTCACGGCAACGTGGCAGGCATGGGCGAGGCGCTGCACGACGTGCGCGACAGGCTCCCCACCTTTCGCGCCCACAACGAGCAGGGCATGGCCCATGCGGCGATCGCCTTCGCGAAAACCTCGCGCCGCCGACGCATGATGGCCTGCACCACCTCCATTGGCCCCGGCGCAACGAACATGGTCACGGCAGCAGCGGTGGCGCACGTCAATCGCCTCCCCGTCCTGCTCCTGCCCGGCGACGTCTTCGCCAATCGCAAGCCCGATCCGGTGCTGCAGCAGATCGAGAGCTTTTCGGACGGCACGGTTTCGGCCAACGACTGCTTCAAGCCGGTCTCCCGCTATTTCGACCGCATCGCCCGTCCCGAACAGATCATCCCCGCCCTTCAGCGCGCCATGAGCGTTCTCACCGATCCCGCCGATTGCGGACCGGTGACGCTCGCGCTCTGCCAGGACACGCAGGCCGAGGCGTATGATTATCCCGAGAGCTTCTTCGCCGAGAAAATCTGGGCGCCGCGCCGCACCCGCCCGGACGAGTCGGAACTCGCACAAGCCGCGGACCTCATCCGTAACGCGAAGAAGCCATTCATCGTGGCGGGCGGCGGCGTGCTCTATTCCAGCGCCGAGAAGATGCTGGCTGACTTCGCGCACAAGCATGGCTTGTTCGTCGGCGAGACGCAGGCGGGCAAGTCGAGCCTGCCACACGACCATCCGGCCAATCTCGGCGCAGTAGGCGTGACCGGCACGGGAGCCGCCAATGCGCTCGCCGAGGAAGCCGACGTGGTGATCGCCGTCGGGACGCGCCTGCAGGATTTCACCACCGGCTCCTGGGCCCTGTTCAAGAATCCGAGCCGCCGTATCGTCGGTCTCAACGTGCAGACCTTCGATGCCGCCAAGCACAATGCGCTGCCGCTCGTCTGCGATGCGCGTGTAGGCCTCGAAGAACTGAGCCGCGCCCTCGGCGCCTGGAGGGCACCCGAGGCATGGGCTGCGAGGGGCCACGAGGAGAAGTCCCGCTGGTTCGAGACCGCGGCGCGCTTCACCGATCCGACGAACGCGGAGCTTCCTTCCGATGCGCAGGTGATCGGCGCGGTGCAGCGCAGCGCCTCTCCCAGCGATGTGGTGGTCTGTGCCGCGGGCGGCCTGCCCGGCGAACTGCACAAGCACTGGAAGGCGAGCGCCGCCCTCGGCTATCATATGGAATACGGCTATTCCTGCATGGGCTACGAGATCGCGGGCGGCCTCGGCGTGAAGATGGCCGAGCCCGCGCGCGAGGTGATCGTGATGGTGGGGGACGGCTCCTATCTGATGATGAATTCCGAACTCGCCACCTCCGTCATGCTGGGCCAGAAGCTCACGGTCGTACTGCTCGACAACCGCGGCTATGGCTGCATCAACCGCCTGCAGCGCGCTACCGGCGGAGAGAGCTTCAACAATCTTCTCCGGCACACCAATCACGTGACCTTGCCCGAGATCGATTTCGCGGCCCATGCGGCGAGTCTCGGCGCCCAATCGCTGAAGGTGAAGAGCATCGCCGAACTGGAAGATGCATTGAAGAAAGCGCGCGCGTCCGAGCGCAGCACCGTGATTGTCATCGACACCGATCCGCTCGCCTCCACCGACGAGGGCGGTCATTGGTGGGACGTGGCGGTGCCCGAAGTGTCATCACGCGAACAGGTGAAGGCCGCGCGAAAAGAATATGAATTAGCTGTCGCTGCACAGCGCGTGGGCGACTGACCACTCAGAAGGATAACGACAGATGACGATCCGCATCGGGGCGAACCCCATCGGCTGGTCCAACGACGATATGCCGGAACTCGGCGGCGAGACGCCGCTGGAGGTATGCTTGGCGGAAGCCAAGGAGGCGGGCTTCGAGGGCATGGAACTCGGGAACAAGTTCCCGCGCGAGCCGGAAACGCTCAGGAAGGCGCTCGCGCCCTTCGGTCTCGCCTGCGTGTCCGGCTGGTATTCGGCGGAATTGCTCAAGCGCGACGCCGATGCGGAAATGACGGCTTTGCGCCCGCATCTCGATCTCCTGAAGGCCATGGGCTCGAACGTGCTCGTCTTCGCCGAAACCTCGAACGCCATTCACGGGGACCGCCTCAAGCCGCTCTCGCAGCGCCCCGTCATGAAGGACGGCGACTGGGCGGAGTTCGGACGCCGCATCACCCAGGTCGCCGAACGGACCCTGCAGGAAGGCGTGCGTGTTGTCTATCACCACCACATGGGCACCATCGTGGAGTCGGAAGCCGATATCGATGCCTTCATGCGCGTCACGGGCGAGGCGGTGCATCTGCTGCTCGACACCGGTCACGCCACCTGGGGCGGCGCCGATCCGGCCGCCCTGGCACGCCGCTACCGCAGCCGCATCAGCCATGTGCACACCAAGGATGTACGCAAGTCCGTGATGGAGAGGTCGAGGGCCGAAGGCTGGAGCTTCCTCGATTCCGTCATCGAGGGCGTCTACACGGTTCCAGGCGACGGCATGGTGGATTTCGTCTCGGTCTTCCAAGAACTGCCGGGCTACAATGGCTGGGTGGTCATCGAAGCGGAGCAGGACCCCAAGAAGGCGCATCCGCTCACCTATGCCAAGATGGGATACGCCAATCTCACCCGGTTCCTGAAGGAAGCGGGCCTGCGATAAGGAGAGCGCACGATGTCGAAGCTTCTCGTCAAACCGTCCAAGCCCGATACGAACGGGCGCATCCACGCCATCACGCCGGAATCGGCCGGTTGGACTTATGTGGGATTCGAGGTCTACCAGCTTAAAAGCGGTCAGAGCTTGAAACAGCAGACGGGAGACCGGGAGGCTTGCATCGTGATGCTTTCAGGCTGCGCGCGGGTGGGCGCGGGGAGCCGGGATTTCGGTGTGATCGGTGGGCGCGCCTCGCCGTTCGAGCCGGATCCGTGGTCGCTTTATGCGCCTGCCCGTTCCGAGTGGTCGCTGGAAGCCGAAACGGATTGCGAGATCGCGGTCTGCACCGCACCCGCCGAGGGCAAGCTGCCGGCGCGCATCATCCCCCCCGACCAGGTCGGCCAGGAAACGCGCGGCAAGGGCACGAACACGCGCCATGTCCGCAACATCCTGCCCGAGACGGAGCCTGCGGAAAGCCTGCTCGTGGTGGAGGTGATCACGCCTTCGGGCCACTGGTCGAGCTATCCGCCCCACAAGCACGATCGGGACATGCTGCCTCACGAATCGCTGCTGGAGGAAACCTATTACCACCGCCTCAATCCGCCGGCGGGCTTTGCGCTGCAGCGCGTCTATACGGACGACCGTTCCCTCGACGAGACGCTCGCCGCCAGCAATGGCGACGTGGTACTGGTGCCGAAGGGTTATCATCCGGTCGGCGCGCCGCACGGCTATGAGCTCTATTACCTGAACGTCATGGCGGGCCCGAAGCGGATCTGGAAATTCCACAACGATCCGGACCACGAGTGGATGGTGGCGTAGCGCACGGTGCGGAACCGGAGGTCAGCGTCGGCGACGAGCGCTCCGGTTTCCGCTGGATCACGGAATCGATCGGAAGAGGCTGGTTTTTTTCCTCACCCCCGCTGCCGCGGCAGAATCATCGCCTGAATTCGATCTTCAACTGGATCGCCTCGACCGGAACGCCGAGAATCCGCGCGACTCGCTGGCAAGCCTCCTCCAGAATTTCCGGCACGCCCGATATCTCCCGGGCGACGGGAAGCGGCTCGACGTGGCCTCCGGCTTCCGCATCATCGTCAAGGAACCTGATGCCGTAATTGCGCCCGTCATACCACATCACCTGCGCGCGCTGGACGAGCTTCTTCCTGGGAACCTGCAGTTCGAATTCCGCGGGGATTTTGACAGGCTGCGCGAACACGAGGCGCGCGCCGGCCTCGGACAGGTCCCGCACCGTGCATTCCATGCGGGAGAGACGATTGTCGTAGATGATCTGCCCTTTGAGAAGGGTGTGCAAGCGAGGACTGGCGCGACGCTGCTCCGCTGGTTTCATAGGCGCCCCCTGTACTGCCCTGCCGCATGGAGAGGTAAGCAGGGCTCCTGTTCGGCCCTGTTCGTCGGGCCGTCCAGCCGATCGGCCTCGACGGGAGAGCATTGCAAGCACTGCCGAGAAAGCCGACGCTTCAAGGTAATATAGTATCGCAAGCGTTGGCAACCTGGCGCAGCCCGCTGTCGAGCGCAGCCTGTAGAGTGCCGTTACGGATTGGCAGCCCACCCGGCGATAATCGACGGGCGCTTGTTCGCGGCAATTTCAACCGAGGCGATCGGCCGAGGGGGCGTTGCGCGGGTCATGCAGATTCTCATGTGCTTCCTGCGAGCGTCCTTGATGGTGACCCGAAACTGCTCTTGCGACATGTTTCGGGTCCGGTAGATCAGTCTCGTTTCCTTGTAGCAGGCGTCCCATCGGGCCTCTCGCTGGCTGTCCAGCGAGGGTGTCCAGTCTTGCGCCCGGGCGCCTCCCGGGGCGAGGACTGCCAAGCTCATTGCGATGATGATTATACTGCGCATCTTCATGCTCCCTCGCTAGGAGCTTAAACCGTCGGCCGGATGATTGGTGCCCCCTCGGGAAGGCTCCTAGGAGTTAACTCCCTGGTTCTTTTTGGCTCCTGGATACGCCACGGGGTCTCGTCGGGCGAGAAAGGATTATATCCGAGTGGAGAATCCAGGGCCGCGCCATCGCAGCAGGCCTCTAACCGCGCGAGCGGCAGCGCGAGGCTACGAACCCTGGCGAGCATCCTGTGGCCAGGCGGTCGGCCAGTTCGTGCCTGTTACCAACCCGCGGTTCTCAGGTTCATAGCAGGCGAGAAGCTGACCAATGCCTCCCTTCGGCAGCGATTAGAGATCGCCGAACAGAACGCCGCTCAGGTCACCCGGATCATTGATGAGGCGAAAGATAGGAACCTGATCAAGCCAGCAGATCCGGAAAGCCCGAGAGCGGGCTATGTCCCTTTCTGGGCATAGGACTCGCATTTGATCGGGTTTTGATCCCCTGTTCTGAAAATAATGAGATCCCCTATTTTGGAGATAATAAGATAACTACCGCCTCCCCTTCGGACGGTGGTCCGCCAGCCCACGAACTCGCAACCGAATCGAGTTGCGGGGCATCATGATCTAGGCTTTGGAACCTTGGAGAGCCTTTATTGGCAAAGCGTGGCTAAGGCGTTCATGGGATGACTTTGGCACACCCGACGAAAAGTCGAGGCAACAAGCACTTGCCCTAAACCAGTAAGACATTGACTTTTAAGGGAAATATTGGCGCACCCGACACGATTCGAACGTGTGACCTTTGCCTTCGGAGGGCAACGCTCTATCCAGCTGAGCTACGGGTGCTTGCGGCGATGGGCCTGATCTCTTCCCTACCCGATTAGGGGCGCCAAGACAACCTCTGACGAGATAGGAGTGAGGAACTCATTAGAAACCAACGGGAATCCCGTTAGCCGCAGTCAAGACTCTAGCGGGTGCAGAAAGAAGTTCAAGGCAAATTCGCCACGGGTGCGGCTGTCGGACTCCGAAGCAGAGTTTAGCACAGAGTGTGACAACTACTGTGACAAGCCGAAGGCTCACCCCTTGGGGGGAACAGGGCTGAACGAGGGTTGAGCAATAGGCCCAGAGATTGCTTACACCCAGAAGTGAAGCCTATCCTAAAGGGATATTGGCTTCAACATATTGCGGCCAAGGTTTTTCGTAGGCTTTACCTGCTGACGTGGGGAGCCTCACCATGCGACGCCTCAGCCTATCCCTGCTACTGATCGTGATGTCCTCAGTGCTTGTGCCGCTCCTGGTCCTGCTAGCCTTCATAGCAAGTGTGCTGGCTTCGGCGCTGATGTTCCCCTAAGAGGATAGCTCAGTAAAGCTTCTCTTTCTTTGCGATCTGTAGAAGCTGACCTTCTATTGCCCTCATCCTTGTCATGAGCCGATCCAGTTGCGTCAGGATAGCTCTCTCATCTTGCCGAGCTTGTTCTAAGTCGGCTGCGGTAGATGCGTGTTTTCCTCGGTGAAGCGCATCAGCCAAGCGACGGTCCAGCGCCCACAACCGTCCTTCCAAGTCGTGATACTCCCGACGAAGCTCCATTTCAGGCAAGTTTAGATTATCCCATCCATCAAGCCTCGTAATATCCACTAGAACGCAAATCAGAAGCCTCTATTCCGTTGGCCTCGTATTTGCATCAAGCATGACCAGCAATGACGTAAATCGATCAGGCAATGGCTCCGAGACAATCTGCGCGTAACATGCTTCCAACTTGGCTCCTATATGACGCATCAGTTCCGCTTCACCTTTCGCCGTGAGTTGACTGGAACCAATGCTCCAATGGTCGCTGATCCCTAGAGACGCAACATCGTCATCCGGCGGAGATTTCTTCATCCCTGCCTCCAATGCTCTTAGTGCCGGTAAGAAACCGATTAACCTAGGTTAAAGTTCTGGCGTTTCGCGGTGAAGCTCAACGATTTAGGGTTAGGTCAAGGACGTAAGGCAGACAACGGTAACGTTAGCCCGATTAACTTCCCTACGAACGTCTAACATCTTACTTCATTGCCAAGCTGGAACCCGCTCCGTCGCTCATTGTTGGATTGCCATTAACCTAAGTTAACAAACTGTACTAATGCGACAAGCCGCAAAGGCTCAGCAAGGGCTTCCAACATCATGAGCCTAGTCACTGGCGAGATGACGCCAATGGATCGCCTTACCGCTTTGGCTCCGGCAGTGGATCGGTATGTGCGCGAGACGTACAACAGTCTTCTCACTCTACCTGTGCCTGAGCAGCTTTATGACCTGATCCGCTCATACGAACAGCATCACGAAAAACAATTGCTAGCCGAGGAAAGCCTGAAAGATGGGACAACGGATTAACCCCAATCGTAAAGCATTGATCGTTGAGGACGACGAGGAGCTACGGGCTTTAGCTGCTGCACTGCTAGAGGAAACTGATCTAGAGATCGTCGAGGCTTCAAGTGGCGAAGAGGCATTGCGCTACCTGCATCACCATGCTGATGAAGTCGCCTTCCTGTTCTCTGACGTGAGGCTCCCATGCCTTATGAGCGGTGTTGATCTTGCGCAGATCGTCAAGTTGAAGTGGCCATGGATTAGGGCCGTCCTTACCTCTGGCGCTCCTCTTGAGGATGGTAATGAGAGAGCAATGAGAGATGTGAAGTTTATGCCGAAGCCGTGGAGAGCGTTGGATGTTCTGGTAGAAGCCGAGAAGGCTATGCGCCAAGCAATCCGATAAAATACCCTGACAAACCCACGGATCAGCGTTCCCTCCCGGATGCGGTGACTAGCTTCCGAGAGGGCCATTTGTCAGTACGAGGCGTGCTCGCCAAACAAGTAGGGCTGAAAGAATGAAAGCGGCTCCGGCTTGCCTCTAGCTCTGCCTACCTCAACCTCGCTCACCGCCGTCCTTGCCTCATGGCTCACCCTCTGGCGGGGCATCTGAGCAGTCATAGGGCGGTACCGTTCGAGATTGGGTCCTTCCTTGTCAGCCTCATGAACGCTCTTACCTGCGGCCTCACCCATCGTGGACCATATTGAGATGATAGATGGGCCTTCATGTGTCGTGGTGATACGTTCATCATCGGGTATCCCCTTGGCTTGCAGGATACGAGCAGCAGTCATCAAAGGTGTCTTACTCTTGCAGAGCAGACGCTGGCCTAAGGATGCAGCAAAGCGCCCCCGGCCAAGTGGCCGGATGGTGATGTTCATTGGGTTCTCTCGCTGGTGTTGGATCGTAGCAATGAGAAAAGCCAGGACCGATCAGGGTCGCTGGCTCTTGGATAGTGCTTGGAGTGGGTGAGGCGGAGGGCTAAGCGGCCAATTTCTGCTCAGACTGCATCAGTTCATGGACACTGGCGCTGTGCCGCCGCCGAACGAACAGGCTCCTCATCCGCTCTGACGGGATGAAAACCTCGATAGGCTGATCGTCTCTGACCTGACTGCGCTCAATCCACTGGAGCATTTCAGACAATGCGAAAAGCTCCTCATGAACAGTGATCCCACGGTCCTCAAAGTAGCCTTTGATCATCGGATTGTGGAAGACATTGCAGAGGCAGGCCAGTGACCGCTTATGCCTGTAGTCACTAGTCGCTTTGGCATTGTGCGGTATCCAGCAGTCCTTCTTGGAGTCCGATTACCCTTGAGACGACTCTTGGCCTTCTTGAAGGAAGTCCAAGCGTTATCATTGGCCTTAGTCTGAGCCACAGCCTTAAACCAGTGCTCAGTCGCAGCCTTCATCTGAGCTAATGTATCAGGGCTTCGTCCGATCAGGTTCTCGCAGCATCCTGAGGACATAGGGCCCTCTCTACCCTTAGGTGTGCCCCAGTGGTGAGCTGATGATCAACCGGGGTCATCATCTCAAAAGGCAGACCCTCAACCCTGAGATAAGCCGACATAGGAGAACCCATAAACATATAGGTGAGGACATAGACCTGATTGAAACACCTGAGGAAGTCCGTGGGGAACTCCCAGATCAGGGCTGTGTCTCGGTACAGCACCAGGTTGCCGTTGTCGCATAGGGCACGAATGACGTTGAACTTGCCTGAGTAGGTTGGATGATCCCAATGTTTCCATCTCAATCGCTTGGTAGCAGGATCAGCATAGACAGGATGGCCCCTGAACAGGATCTTCCTGTCTGATGCCGACAGTTCCTCGAACATCGTCATGCAGTCTAAGACTTCATCAATGATCAGAGTGTAGTTCTGCTCCTCAGCCTCCGGTAAATGTCTCTGCTAAGGAGACGGAAGAGGGCATGGGTCGTGCAGATCGCTCCTTCCTCAATCAGCGTGGAAAGGCGATGGAGCTTGCGACCTTCTACAGGCTGTAGGGTTGCGGAAGTTCAGGCCAGAGCAAGCCTCACTGATACGATCCGCCTCGGACAGAAGGGGAGCGACATAGGGGAAGCGTACAGGCTTATGCTCCGGATCGATGAAAGACCTCCCCAGAGACTGAGTGCGAGCCTCATTCATCAGCTTTGTCATGTATGTGGTCTTACTGACCCCGGGATGGAGTCGGTAACAGTAATCATGGGTCATGTCCTTAGGATGTGGTGGGCTGCTATTAGGCAAAGCCTCACCGGAGTCCGGCCACTGAACGTGATCAGACTGTTGTCCCCCTCCGAGTGCCTCCTGCGTCTGAACGTCCGAGGAGCAGTCATGATAAAGGGCGTTCTTGCTGGTGGGAGGAAGAAACCCTCTAGCTTCGGGCCAAGCTCAACTCCCTGTGCCATTCTCTATTCGAACCACTAGGAGCAGCCCCGAGATACATCATTACTACGGTTGGGAAAGAGAAGACAACGTGAGTTTCATTCCAGTGAGTGGGTATTCGTCCCAAGCAGAGAATCTAAGCTTACAGTTTAAGTGTGATGTACTGCGCTGCGCCTACAATAACCTACCTGTTGCGTTCTCATACCGGACATGAGTCAATATCTGCGGACGACGAGAGCAGCGATCTCGCTGAGAGGGAGGTGCTTATGAGAACCTACTACATCTTCCAGTCTGAAAAAACACCCCAGCTTCAAGGCTTCACAGAGGAGCCTCAAGGTCGGCATCTTCCCAGTGGCGAAGGACCCTGGAAGGCGGTCAGAAGGATCGAGCCTGATGAAGAGTGGGACGTTGATACCAGCAGAGCCGTCGTGGCCGCGGGAATACTAGAAAACGGATACTATCTATCAGGTCCTATCGAGCGACCAAGATCGCCTCATCCCGAAATTGAAAGTGACAGGGTCGAGGGCACTCCGGTATTCAATCGCGACAATGAGCGCATCGGCACCGTCAAGCGTCTCTTCATCGAGAAGATCAGCGGTCGCGTCACAAAGGTGGACGTAACGTTTGGAGGCTTCCTTGGTATCGGTGTTCATCACCGCACAATCCCATGGGAGAAGCTAGAGTACGATCCTGACCTTGAGGGATACCGTACTGACATTACAGGAGCCTAAGTCAGAGTTGCTCCATGGGTCTAGGACAATGACCAAGTTGCCATAGTCGCAAGCGTAACTTTCTGGCGGAGATATTAGTGAGCGTGGGCAAGCCGTTCTCGCTAGCGCAAGGCTGTGGATGGCTCCAAGCCCTGCTCGGGATTATGTAGGACAATCCACGGGTGCTGAGGGCCTGAACAGGGTTCAACATTGAGATGAACTGCGGTGAGTTCGCGGTTCAAACGGTGATGCACTGCCATGTCCATCTGATTCCAAGGCGCAAGGGCGATCTGGACGAGCCTAAGGGTGGCGTGCGAGGAGTAATAGCGGGAAAGGCATCCTACTTATCGGAGCCGCCTACCTCAAAATAGTTAGGGCCAAAGAAGTTATCATTCAATCCATGTTAAGGCGGTCGTTCCCGGACAGTTAGAGGCTATGTTCTCCCTGACTCTGGAGAACGGTAATGGGGATGTGACCAAGCTCATTTGTTTCGATGCTCTATGTGACGCGATCCGAGAGGCAGAGAGGGCTCAGACCAAGTACCGTCAAGCCTCCTGTGCGCTTGCAAGGGTTCGCGCAAAGCTGGACCGGGCTGTAGAACAGGCATACGAACAGCAGTCATTCGCCCCTCTCGGTAATCTGTTTGATGAAGAAGAAGCTGCACTGGCGGTCTGTGAGCGGGCAAAGGCTCAACTTACTTCGGCCCAGAAACGGTGGCGCAACATGGGAGCCGCATTGGCTTACGAAAAAGAGTTGATGCTGGCAGGGCGGTGGTCTCGCAAGCGGCTGAATTGACCATCCGCAAATGTGAACTAATCCCTAAGAGCGTCTTAATTTTGAGGCTGGCGGAGCTAATATTCCCGTCATGCCTCGGTTCAGGTTCTTCGTCTCAAACCAGCAGACTCGTGTCAGGTATCCGAAAAGCTTTAACTTGGCTGATACTGACGAAGTGAGAGGCGTTGCCTTGCGCATAGCGAGAGCCTTCATCGAGGCTGTGCCCTACTGGAAAACCCTGACCCCTGATCAACAGAATGACTTCGTGGTTGAGATCGTAGACGAGGCGGATCAGACGGTTCTGACGGTTCCCTTCAGAGGTGTTGAAGACGCTGGAAAGCCTGAAGCTCCGGATGAGCAGGGTTTATAGGAGCTTCAGATATGAAAAGGCCCCACCGGGAAGTGCTCAACCGATGGGGCCAGTGAGAAGGTTTCGGGAGGAAGCACCTTCGGGTTTCTAACGAACGAAGCTCCTGATTGTTGCTGTTGGACAAGACGCCGGCCATGAAAAGGGCCGCGCCTGAACTCTGATGGTCCAAGTCTGCAGCCCTGTGCCCGTATGCCCCTACGGTCTGCTCAGGAGCATCTGATTTGGTTTACAGGTGAACAGGTAGCCATAAGTGGTAGAACCTTTAGCTACTGCCGCTTCGCTGATTGTTCGTCTAGTGTTGCTCATCAGCCATGATTTGCCCCTACGGCTGACCACTTGGGAGCGCCTCTTTCGGGGCGCTTTTCTTTTTGAGTCAGCCGGCCGCCACCTGGTCTAGCTTCTCAGCCACCTTTTCCGGCCCCAGGCGCGTATATCGGCTCAACATCCGTGGATCACGATGGCCGCTGATGAGGGCTGCCTCAGGAACAGTGAGGCCATACTCAAAGAAGCGTGAGACCGTTCAAACTCGGCCTCTAGGTTGGCTTCCCTTGGAAAGTCACTGCAACCGACGACTGAAGTCCAGGTCCGTATACGCTGCTTCTTGTGAAGGACGCAGCTTTCGGATCGTAGCCATTGCATCCCTGCGGATCAGTCGAACATGCGTAGAGCGCCGGTATAGGGCCGCCAAGGACTTCCCGCAGTCGTATAGGGCATTCCGCTGGCACTGTGCCGTGGAATGTGCCGCTGACCCTGAATCCCTCGGCTCCTGCCAGTCTCACTCCTTCGACGTCAATGACGTATCGCAGGGAGATGGATGATTGAGCGCTGCCTAGATTGGGCTACGCCCATTGAGAGACCTTTACCGTTGCAGGGTGAGATCGAAGGCCCCCACCACAGGCCTATAAGATGCTGTCTTCCAGAATTAAGAGCATCTTGCAAAGAACTCGATCTGCTTTTCCGCGCGATGCTCTAGCTCACTTGAGCCCAAATAAAAGGCCCCGGATTTCTCCAGGGCCTCTCTGTGTACTCGCGTGGTGGCTGGACTTAGAAGTCCATGCCGCCCATGCCGCCCATGCCGCCGCCGGGCATGGCCGGAGCAGATTCCTTCTTCGGAGCGTCGGCGACCATGGCCTCGGTCGTGATTAGAAGACCGGCCACGGAGGCCGCGTCCTGGAGAGCCGTGCGGACGACCTTCGCCGGATCGATGATACCGGCCTGGAGCATGTCCACGAACTCTTCCGTCTGAGCGTTGAAGCCGAAGGTGTCGGACTTGTTCTCGACGATCTTGCCGACCACGATCGAGCCCTCGACACCAGCGTTCTCGGCGATCTGACGGAGCGGAGCCTCGAGAGCGCGCAGCACGATGTTGATGCCCGCCTTCACGTCGGCATTGTCGCTCGAGAGTTTGGCGACCGCAGCCTTGGCGCGCAGCAGAGCCGTGCCGCCGCCGGGAACGATGCCCTCTTCCACCGCAGCCTTGGTGGCGTGCATGGCATCGTCGACGCGGTCCTTCTTCTCCTTCACCTCGACCTCGGTGGCGCCGCCGACGCGGATCACCGCGACGCCGCCCGCGAGCTTGGCGAGGCGCTCCTGGAGCTTCTCACGGTCGTAGTCCGAGGTGG
>NZ_WURB01000011.1 GCF_009830105.1 Microvirga makkahensis | reverse complement strand
GGCGTGCGCTTCCAGATCAACGCCCAGAACTGCGTCCACTGCAAGACCTGCGACATCAAGGACCCCAACCAGAACATCACCTGGATCACCCCCGAGGGCGGCGGCGGACCCAACTACGTCAATATGTAAGGGCCGGCACGAGAGAGGCCGCGCCCGTCGCATCGGGATGGCCGGGACTGCCCGGCCATCCCGCGAGGGCTCTTTTGCTCCGTCTTTGTCGGATCAAATCCTCCCCCTCGGGCGGCTTTTACGCCCACAGCGTCAATCTCCCCCCTTGCGACAGTTCGGGCGACGCGCCATTCTCCGGCCTGATTTGGCGCACATCTCCTTACATCCTGTTCCCGAGATGTCGCGATGATTGGAGCCGCGCTTCGTGCCAACGTTCAAATTATCTTTGACCCGCAAGGGTTTGTCTGTACTTGTTTTGATGGCGGCAGGACTCCTGGGCTCGCCGGCCCTGGCGGTCAATACGGACCCGAACGAGACTCTGATGCCCGCGCAGAGCCTCGAGGGCAACTTCCTCTCGGCCTATGTGGCCGGCTCCGCCCGTGATACTCAGGCCGCAGCGCTGTTCTTCCGTGAGGCCATCGAGGCCGATCCGCGCAATCAGGAGTTGCTGGAGCGCGGCTTCGTCGCGTTCCTCGGCAACGGTTCCATGCAGGAGGCCTATCGGGCGGCCGAACGCCTGTCCAAGCGCGATTCGTCCAACAACCTGGCCCAGTTCGCCCTTGCGGTGCGCTCCATGAAGGCGAAGAAATACGCCGATGCCCGCGCCCGTCTCGCCAAGGGAACGCGCGGCCGCCAGGCCGACCTCACCGCAACGCTTCTGACGGCCTGGGCCTATGCGGGCTCGAAGGACGGCAAGCAGGCGCTGGCGACCGTGGACAAGCTCAAGAGCGAGCAGGCCTTCAATCAGTTCCGGGAGTACCACGCGGCCCTCATTGCGGATGTGGTCGGCAACGCCAGAGAGGCCGAGAAGCGTTTCAAGGCTGCCTATGAAGGTGAGAAGAACACCTTGCAGGTGGTGGACGCCTATGGCCGCTTCCTGGCCAAGCGCGGCAAGAAGGACGAGGCGATCGCCGTCTACAAGGCCTTCGACGAGCTCGCTCCGCGTCATCCCATCGTGATGACGGCGCTGACGGCGCTGGAGCAGGACAAGCCCCTCATGCCCCTCGTCGCCAATGCCCAGGATGGTGCGGCCGAGCTGCTCTACGGACTCGGCGTTGTGGGCAACACCCAGGGCGACGAGCTGACCGCGATCATCTATCTCCAGCTCGCACTCGACCTGAAGCCGGAGCATCCGCTGGCCCTCATTACCCTGGGCGACGTCTATGAGCGCCTCAAGCAGTACGAGCAGGCCAACGCAATATTCGACCGCGTGCCGAAGGACTCGGCCGTGCGCACGAGCGCCGACATCGCCATCGGCCAGAATTACGAGCAGATGGGGCGCGGCGAGGAGGCCATGGCTTATCTCGACAAGCTCATGAAGGAGCGCCCGGACGACGTGGAGGTCGTCATGGCGCTCGGCAACGTGCAGCGCTCGCGCAAGAAGTTCGCGGAGGCGGCCGAGACGTACAGCCGGGCCATCGAGCTCGTCGGCACGCCCCAGCGCGGCCACTGGATCCTCTTCTTCTATCGCGGCACGTCCTATGAGCGGGCCAAGCAATGGGACAAGGCCGAAGCGGATCTCAAGAAGGCGCTGGAGCTGGTGCCCGACACCCTGCCGGCCGGCAAGGCGCAGGTGATGAACTATCTCGCCTATTCCTGGGTCGACCGGAACGAGAATATCGAAGAAGCCTTCGAGATGCTCACAAAGGCAGTGGAACTCGCCCCCCGCGACGGCATGATCATCGACTCCCTCGGCTGGGCCTATTACCGGATGGGCCGCTACGAGGATGCCGTGCGCGAGCTCGAGAAGGCCGTGGAGCTGAAGGCCGGCGATCCGACCATCAACGATCATCTCGGTGATGCCTACTGGAAGGTGGGCCGCAAGCTCGAAGCGAAGTTCCAGTGGGACCACGCCAAGGCCTCGAATCCCGAGCCGGAAGATCTTGTGAAGATCCTCAAGAAGATCGATAGCGGTCTGGAGGAGGAGCCGAAGCCAGCGGCTGCTGAAACCGCCCCCGCTCCGGCGCCGGCTCCCGTGTCGCAGAGCGGCGGGTAGTTCCTCATTCGATCACATGTTCTCCGCCATGGCCGTCCCCGGACTTGATCCGGGGATCAGTCACGGCGGTCCCGATCGGACGAGCGCCGCCCATCATGCCGTCGAGATGCCCGGCACAGGGCCGGTGCCGACGAAGCGAGAAGGGGGGCGGTGACGAAGAGGTGGGGGATGTCTCTTCCCATCATGCCGTGGCTCGGGCATGGAAAGAGCATGTCCCGGTCTCTCGCCACCCGCGCTCCAGCCAAGATCAACCTGACGCTCCATGTCCTGGGGCGGCGGCCTGACGGATATCACACGCTGGAGAGTCTCGTGGCCTTCGCGGATGTGGCCGACGATGTCCAACTGGTGCCGGGGTCCCGGCTTTCGCTGCAGGTCAGAGGCCCGACGGCCGCTCTGGCGGGAAACGATGCGGACAACCTCGTTCTGAAGGCAGCGCACCATCTGTCCGAGCGTGTGGAGGGGCTCAGGGTCGGAGCTTTCCATCTGGCCAAGCGCCTGCCCGTGGCCGCGGGAATCGGCGGAGGGTCCTCGGACGCCGCGGCGGCTCTGCGGCTGCTGGCGCAGCTCAACGATCTGCCCCTGTCGCATCCATCCTTGCGCGAAGCGGCACGGCTCACGGGGGCCGATGTGCCGGTCTGCCTCGACCCTCGAGCCCGCATGATGCGGGGGATCGGGGAGGAGCTCGGGCCCGCGCTCCAAATTTCGCCGCTATTCGCCGTGCTCGTGAATCCTCGCGTTCTTGTCGAAACTCCCGCCGTGTTCAGGGCGCTCGGATTGCAGCCGGGGCAATCCTTGGGAGGCGCGGCACATCCCGTCCTGGAGATGGCATCCGCTCATTCCCTGCTGGAGATTCTGAAGACTGCGCGCAACGATCTCGAACCGCCTGCTCTCGCCATTCAGCCGGTGATCGGAGCCGCGCTTGAACTCCTCGCCCGGACCGAGGGCTGCCGCCTTGCGCGCATGTCCGGCTCGGGCGCGACTGTCTTCGGATTGTATGAGGATTCTCGAACCGCGGCGGAGGCGGTTCGCGCCATTGCCGCCAGCAAGCCGGATTGGTGGGTGGAGGCGACGAGCCTTCGGTAGGCGTCGGGGGCATTTGACCGCCTTTGGTCATCACCGGCCTTGGGCCGGTGATGACGCAGGATCACCAATGGTGTGCAGGCAGCCGCTTACCAGGCCGGAATGATGGCGCCCTTGAAGCGCTCCTCCAGGAACTTCGCGACTTCGGGAGACTGGTAGGATTCCACGAAGGTCCTGATCTCCGGGCGGTTCTCGTCGCCCTGACGGGCCGCGACGAAGTTCGCGTAGGGATTGCCCTCGCGCTTCTCGACCGCGATCGTGTCCTCGCGGATGTCGAGGCCGCCGTTGAGGGCATGATCGGTGTTGATCACAGCCGCATCGAGATCGGGCAGGGCGCGGGGCAGCTGCGCGGCGTCCAGTTCGGAGAACTGGATGTTCTTCGGGTTCTCGGCGATGTCGAGCAGGCTCGGCGACAGGCCCTTGCCCTCCTTGAGCTCGATCAGACCCTCCTGGGCCAGGAGGTTCAGGGCGCGGCCGCCGTTGCTCGGATCGTTCGGGATGCCGATCTTCGCGCCCTTCGGCAGATCGGCGACGGACTTCACCTTGGTCGAGTACAGGCCGATAGGCTGCACGAACGTGAAGCCCACAGGCACGATCTTGTATCCACGCGCCGCGATCTGCGCATCGAGATAGGGCTTGTGCTGGAAGGCGTTGGCGTCAAGGTCCTTGCGCTCCAGCGCCTCGTTCACGAGGGCGTAGTCGGAGAAGGGAACGAGCTCGACGTTCAAGCCCTTGGAGGCCGCTACCTTCTTGACGACCTGCGCCACCTCTTCCTCGGCTCCAGACATGACGCCGACCTTGATGCTCTTCTGCTGGGCGGCGGCGGGCAATGCCGCGGTCAGAGCGGCACCGAGGGCGAAGGTCGCGGACAGGAGGATGCGACGGGTGAAGACGGACATGAGGGTACCTTTCGGGCAGAATCTTTCCAGGCTTCAACCCGAAGCCGGACATATGGTTCGAGGGAAGGAAGAACGATCAGGCCGCGAAGCGGCGACACCGCCCGACTCGGGAAGGCGGATGGGGCCACATGGTGGCCGACATGGGTGTTGGACGCGTCATGGCCGATGCTCCTCGTGAACCACGAGGCGGAAGTCGCTCGTGGCGCTTTAGCCTTTGGTCACGCGGGGCAAGCTGCTCGTCTCAAATCACCGCGGTCCCAAAGCGGCGGAGCCGCCCGGGACAGGAATGCTTTTAGGTCGCATGGATTTTATGTCAATCGATTTGTTCTGTATAAAGAACAAGCCTGCCATGCGGCTCAGTGCGCTCGGGCGATGCAGAAATCCACCGTGTCCAGCAGGGCCTGCTTCATGGGACTCGCCGGGAAGAGGGCGAGCGCGTCGCGAGCCATGGAACCGTAATGGCGGGCGCGCTCGACCGTGTCCTCCAATGCCCTGTGGCGGCGCATGATCGCGATAGCCTGCTCCAGATCACCGTCCTCGATCTCGCTCTGTTCGAGCACGCGTTTCCAGAAGGCGCGTTCTTCCGCTGAGCCGCGGCGGAAAGAGAGGACGACCGGCAGAGTGATCTTTCCTTCACGGAAATCGTCGCCCACGTTCTTGCCCAGCATCGCGGCCTTGCCGCCGTAGTCGAGCGCATCGTCGACAAGCTGGAAAGCGATGCCGAGATTCATGCCGTAGGAGCGGCAGGCGGCCTGCTCGGCCTTGGGCCGGTTGGCGATCACCGGGCCGACCTCGCAGGCGGCGGCGAAGAGCTCTGCCGTCTTGCCCCTGATCACAGCGAGGTATTCGTCCTCCGTCGTCTCAGTGTTCTTGGCGGCGGCAAGCTGCATTACCTCGCCCTCGGCGATCACGGTCGCGGCGGCGGAGAGGATGTCGAGGGCGCGCAGCGAGCCTACCTCCACCATCATGCGGAAGGCCTGACCCAGCAGGAAGTCGCCCACGAGCACGCTCGCCTCGTTGCCCCATTTGATGCGGGCGGCGACCTTGCCCCGGCGCATGTCGCTCTCGTCCACCACGTCGTCGTGGAGCAGCGTGGCCGTGTGCATGAACTCGACGGAAGCCGCGAGCTTCACGTGGCCGTCGCCCTCGTACTCCGACAGGCCGGCA
This sequence comes from Microvirga makkahensis, assembly GCF_009830105.1. Classification (GTDB taxonomy): domain Bacteria; phylum Pseudomonadota; class Alphaproteobacteria; order Rhizobiales; family Beijerinckiaceae; genus Microvirga; species Microvirga makkahensis. The sequence continues at coordinate 145,063 of NZ_WURB01000011.1, read as the reverse complement.
GTCGCGAGGGTGAGCATGGGGCGCAGGCGTTTGCCGCCCGAGGAGATGAGATGGTTCGCAACCTCCGGGATCATGGTGACCTCGGATCCCGTGCGCGAGAGAATCATCGCATTGACCCGCTGCATGTCGGAGGCCACAAGGGAGACGAGCTTCTCGATGCCCGCATTCTTTTCAGGATGCTTATCTTCGAAAGGAACGACGACGCCCACGTCTCAAACCCGGGTTGCCGGCCGGCGTGGCCGGTAGGAATATCATTCATCGTGGCATGGCATTTTCCATGCTGCAATGCAAACGCTTACCGCAAAGGAAGGTTGTCAGCCGATGGTCGAAATCGTCCGCACGAACGATCTCGTTATGGTCGGCTTCCTACAATCCTTATTGGAGAACGCCAATATCCCAGTTCTCGTGGCGGACGCCCATATGAGCGCCCTTGAGGGGATGATCGGCGCCTTTCCCAGGCGGCTCCTCGTGCCCGACGACGACGCGGACCAAGCCCGGAGGCTGATCCGGGAGGCGGGCCTCGAAGCCGAGCTGCGTCATGGATGAGATCACGGAAGATTACTTGCTGGGCGGGCGCGTCCCCCTGGCCCAGCCCGCCAAGGGGCATCGGGCGGGAACCGACGCGGTGCTGCTGGCCGCTTCCGCTCCCGCAAAAGCCGACGACAGAGTGCTCGACGTGGGCGCCTCCACCGGGGCCGTCGGCCTCATGGTGGCAGCGCGGGAGAAGGGAGTGCATCTCGGTTTCGTGGAGCGGGACCTCGCTCTTGCGGAGCTTTGTCGTCGGAACTGCCGGGAGAATGGCATTGAGGCCGAGATTTTCGTGACCGACGTTCTGGACAAGGCCGCTCGCCGGGAGGCCGGCCTCCTTCCGGAATCGGCCGACCTCGTTCTGACGAACCCCCCGTTTCTCGAGGAGGGGCAGGCGCGAATCTCGCCGAATCGGGGGCGGGCGGCGGCCCATGCTCTTCCCGCGGGAGGGCTCGAGGCCTGGCTCAAGGCATGCCTGAGCCTCCTCAGGCCCAGGGGCCACCTCGTTCTGATTCACCGGGCCGACCGGCTGGCCGAATGCCTGGAGGCGCTGAGCGGCCCCTTAGGCGGAATCGGGCTCCGCTTCGTGCATCCCAGCGCCGAGAAGCCCGCCATCCGGGTTCTCATCTCCGGCACTAGGGGCAGCCGGGCCCCATTGGGGGTCCTGCCGCCTCTCGTCCTCAACGGATCCGACGGGCGACTCACGCCTCAGGCCGAGGCCCTGCACCGGGGGGAGGCGGATCTCCTGTGAAAAAGGCGCCGGAGCATCGGATGGTGACCGCTTTTGGGATCCATCCGATGCGTCATGCGCCCTTTTCGAAATTACCAGCGGCGGGGTCTGCGGACTGTGCGGCAGACCTCGACCGGGCGGCGGACCCAGCGGTAGCCGTTCCAGACCCGCTGCCGTTCGACCCAGCAGCGGCGAACCACGCGTGTCGGGCGATAGATGGGGGCTGGGCGGTAGTACCGGCGGCGGTAATGGGGGCGGCCATATTCATGGCGCACCAGTAGGGGACCGACACGGTATTCGACGGCCGGTCCCCGATAGCCGTAGCCGTAATAGGGCTGAGCCTCGGCCTGCGGGGCCGACAGGGCGGCAAAGCCAAGGGTCGCAAATCCGAGAAGACCGAAAAGCAATTTGCGCATGTCACTCTCTCCTTCGCCGCTCGCGCTCATGCCAGAGGCGGCGGGTACGATGGTTCATGCTCAGTGTTCTAAGGGGGATTAACTGAACGAACGCCGAAGGTTTCCCTAACGGTATGTTCATCTTGGGAAGCTGTGCTTGACGCACTACATGAGGGCTATGGCCCATACATCTCTCACCTCCATGCTTCCTGCCAGCCTCCAGGTTCTTCTTCCAAGCCGGTACCGCAGCTATCGTCATCCCATCGTGCCGGTCGTGCGCCTGTCGGGCGCCATCGGAACCGTCACATCCTTCCGCTCAGGGCTTGCCATGGCGAACGTGGCGCAACTGCTGGAACGGGCGTTTTCCGTGCCGGGCGCCAAAGCCGTGGCGATCGTCGTCAACTCCCCGGGCGGATCGGCGGCCCAGTCGCATCTGATCTTCAGGCGGATCCGCAGCCTCGCGGAGGAGAAGAAGCTCCCGGTTCTGGCCTTCGTGGAGGATGCCGCGGCGTCCGGCGGCTACATGATCGCCTGCGCGGCGGACGAGATTTTTGCCGACCCGGCTTCCATCGTGGGCTCCATCGGCGTGGTATCGGCGGGCTTCGGCTTCCAGGAGCTGATCGCCCGGATCGGCGTGGAGCGGCGCGTTCACACGGCCGGCGAGAACAAGGCGATGCTGGACCCGTTCAGGCCAGAAAACCCGGAGGACGTGGCGCGCCTCAAGGGGCTCCAAGCCAAGATTCACGAGGTCTTCGTGGACCTCGTGAAGACCCGCCGGGGGGAGAGGCTCAACGATTCCTACGAGGATCTCTTCTCCGGCGCCTTCTGGGTCGGCGCCGAGGCGGTGGATCTCGGCCTCGTCGACGGCCTGGGCGACGTCCGCTCCATCCTGCGCCAACGCTACGGCGACGATGTGCAGTTCCGCATGATCGAGCCCGCCCGCCCGCCATTCCTGGCCCGCCTGATCGGCCGCCGCCCCTTGATCGGAGGCAGCCTCCTCGACCCGGCGGAAGTCGTGGGGGCGCTGGAGGAGCGGGCCGCCTGGGCGCGGCTGGGGTTGTAAGTGCTTCGCCCCCAGGCTTGTCCCGGGGATTTGTGCCTTCCCGATCGGGGTGGCTGGGACGGGCCCGGCCGTGACGAGAGGGGGATCGGACCCCATCATGACCCTCCTCGCAAAGGGGAGGGGATGAAGGGCGGCGCTTGACTTGAAGCCCCCGTCATCCCAAGGGTTCGCCTGACATTTTCTCGAAACCGGACGCGACTGATGACGAGCGAACCCGCGCACATGAATCCTGCGCGCTCTTTCCAGGGCCTGATCCTAACGCTCCAGCGCTATTGGGCGGAGCAGGGCTGCGTCATTCTCCAGCCCTACGACATGGAGGTCGGCGCAGGTACCTTCCACCCGGCCACGACCTTGCGGGCGCTGGGACCGAAGCCCTGGCGCGCGGCCTATGTGCAGCCCTCCCGCCGCCCGAAGGACGGGCGCTACGGCGAGAACCCGAACCGCCTTCAGCACTATTACCAATTTCAGGTGATCCTGAAGCCGAACCCGCCGAACCTCCAGGAGCTTTATCTCGGATCCCTCGAGGCCATCGGCATCGACACGGCGGTCCATGACGTCCGCTTCGTCGAGGACGACTGGGAAAGCCCGACACTCGGCGCCTGGGGCCTGGGCTGGGAATGCTGGTGCGACGGCATGGAAGTGTCGCAGTTCACCTACTTCCAGCAGGTGGCGGGCTTCGAGTGCTCGCCGGTCGCGGGCGAGCTGACCTATGGGCTGGAGCGCCTCGCCATGTATCTGCAGGGCGTGGAGTCGATCTACGACCTCAACTTCAACGGCCTCGAAGGCGACCGAAAGGTCACCTATGGCGACGTGTTCCTGCAGGCCGAGCAGGAATATTCGCGCCACAATTTCGAATATGCCGACACCGAGATGCTGTTCCGCCACTTCCGCGACGCTGAAGCCGCCTGCCGTAAGTATCTCGAAGCGGGCGAGCCGCGGTCAGGCTCCAACGATAGCCGCCATCTCATGGCGCTGCCGGCCTACGACCAGTGCATCAAGGCCAGCCACGTGTTCAACCTGCTCGACGCGCGCGGCGTGATCTCCGTCACCGAGCGTCAGAGCTATATCCTGCGCGTCCGAGAACTGGCGAAGGCCTGCGGCGCGGCATGGCTGAAGACCGAGGGCGGGGGCGTGGCTGCTTAAAAGCCACGCGCTCACCCGTTCCCTCAACACCCAGATTTCAGATCTCCCATGCCCGATCTTCTCCTCGAACTCTTTTCCGAAGAAATCCCCGCCCGCATGCAGCGCCGCGCGGCGGAGGATTTGAAGAAGCTTGTGACCGATGCGCTGGTGGAGCGCGGCTTCCTCTACGAGGGCGCGCAGGCCTTCTCGACGCCTCGCCGCCTCGCGCTCACGATCATGGGTCTGCCCGTGAAGGGTAAGGACGTGCGCGAGGAGCGCAAAGGTCCGCGCGTCGGCTCGCCCGACGCGGCGATCCAAGGCTTCCTGAAGGGGGCGGGGCTCGCCTCCATCGATCAGGCGAGGATCGAGAGCGATCCGAAGAAAGGCGAGTTCTACGTGGCCGTGATCGAAAAGCCCGGCCGCGCCACCACGGACGTGCTGGCCGAGATCCTGCCGCAGATCGTCAGAAGCTTTCCCTGGCCGAAATCCATGCGCTGGGGCGCTGCCTCCGCCGAGGCCGGAAGCCTGCGCTGGGTGCGTCCCCTGCAATCGATCCTCTGCACCTTCGGCCCCGAGACGGAAGATCCGGAGGTCGTGCGCTTCGAGGTCGACGGCGTCTCCTCCGGAGATGCCACCTCCGGCCACCGCTTCCTTGCGCCGGATCCGATCCGCGTGAGGCGGTTCGACGATTACGTGCCCGCTCTTGAGCGCGCGAAGGTCGTGCTCGACGCCGACCGCCGCAAGGACATGATCCTGCACGATGCGAAGGACCTCGCCTTCGCGCAGGGCCTCGAACTCGTCGAGGACGAGGGGCTGCTGGAGGAAGTCGCGGGGCTCGTCGAATGGCCCGTGGTGCTCATGGGCTCGTTCGACGAAGCCTTCCTCGACATTCCGCCGGAGGTGGTCCGCACCACCATCCGCGCGAACCAGAAATGCTTCGTGCTGCGCGATCCGGCGACCGGAAGGCTCGCGAACAGGTTCATCCTTGTCTCCAACCTCGTGGCGGCGGATGGCGGCAAGACAATTGTCGGCGGCAACGAGCGCGTGGTGCGTGCGCGTCTGTCGGACGCCAAGTTCTTCTGGGAGACAGACCAGAAGGTGAAGCTCGAAGAGCGTCTCGAAAAACTCGAGAGCATCGTGTTCCATGAGAAACTCGGCACGCAGTACGAGCGCGTAGAGCGCATCGCGGCGCTCAGCAGAGAACTGGCGCCCGTCGTCGCCGCCGATCCCGCCTTGGCCGAGCGCGCCGCGCGTCTCGCCAAGGCCGATCTCGTCACCGAGATGGTCGGCGAGTTCCCCGAACTGCAGGGGCTCATGGGCCGTTACTACGCGACCTTGCAGGGTGAGAATCCGTCGGTCGCAGCCGCCATCGAGGAGCACTACAAGCCGCTTGGACCCTCGGACCGCGTGCCGACCGATCCGGTATCGGTTGCGGTGGCGCTCGCCGACAAGATCGACACGCTCGTGGGGTTCTGGGCGATCGACGAGAAGCCGACGGGATCGAAGGATCCTTATGCCCTGCGCCGCGCAGCACTGGGCGTGATCCGGTTGGTCTTGGAGAACAATCTGAAGCTTTCGCTGACCAGCCTTTTTGCAAAGCCTTTTGCCAGAACGGCAAGCTCCGCCCTTTTCGCCGAATTCTTGAAGGCGAAAGAGCTCATAGAAGCGATCGAGCAGAGCCCGTTTGCCCCTGTGGTGGAGCACCCATCGGTTTCGGAGCTGGCGGGTATTTTCAGGCAGCGGCAGATCGCCGAGGCAGAGAAGCTGGCGCGCATCATGCACGTGCGTGCGTTGGATCTCCTCTCCTTCTTCGCCGACCGTCTGAAGGTCTATCTGCGCGACCAGGGGGCGCGTCACGATCTCATCGACGCGGTGTTCTCGCTCGAAGGACAGGACGACCTGCTCATGATCGTCCGCCGCGTGGAGGCGCTGGGCCGCTTCCTCGACACGGAGGACGGCGCGAACCTGCTCGCCGGCTATCGCCGCGCAGCCAACATCCTGCGCATCGAGGAGAAGAAGGACGGACGCGCCTATGACGAGGCACCCGACCTCCAGATCGTGAACGATCACGGTCTCATCGAGGAGAAGGCGCTCGCGGTCGTTCTCCACCAGGCACGCCAGGAGGCTGCCACCGCCGTCGAATCGGAGGATTTCGAGGGCGCGATGCGAGCTCTCTCCCGCCTGCGTCAGCCGGTCGATGCCTTCTTCGACAAGGTGACCGTGAATGCGGAGGACCCGGCCGTCCGGGCGAACCGCCTGCGTCTCCTCAACAGCTTCCGGGAGGCGACCCGTACGGTGGCCGATTTCTCCCGGATCGAAGGATAACAGCGTTATTTCCTATCAAGGTGTTGCAAGAGGGGCACAGCCAAAAGCCCCTCTTGGCCCTAGGTACTTGGTCACACCTTTTCCGGTAGACCTGAGTCATGATCCGACGCCTGCTTCTCGGCGCTCTCCTGAGCGCCTCCCTTTCCGCCTGCCAAACCGCCCAGCAGACCTCTGCACCCATCGAGGCGCCGGCGAACGAATACGCGGCTTGGTACATCGGCTCCATGCCGGACAAGCCGTTCGATGTGCCGCTGGTCGATCGCCGGAGGATGGACGCGAGATACGCCAAGCAGACGGTGGCCTATCATGGTCCCGAGAAACCCGGCTCCATCGTGGTCGATATCGACGAGCGCATGCTCTACCTCGTGCAGCCCGACAAGAAGGCGATTCGCTATGGCGTCGGCGTCGGCAAGCAGGGCTTCTCCTGGAAGGGCGTGGCCTCCATCGGCCGCAAGGGTGTGTGGCCCGCCTGGTCGCCCACCAAGACCATGAAGAGCATCAAGCCGGACCTGCCGGACCACCTCCAAGCCGGTCTTGACAACCCGCTCGGCGCCCGCGCCCTCTACCTTTACCAGGGCGGCCGGGACACTCTCTTCCGCATCCACGGCACCAACGAGCCCTGGAGCATCGGCGAGCAGGTCTCCTCCGGATGCGTGCGCATGCTCAACGAGGACATCGTGGACCTCTACGAGCGTGTCCCGGTCGGCGCGACAGTCTACGTGAAGCGCAATGGGCGCTACCGGGTCTGACCTGACAATCCAGAAGACAGCACGGCCGGGCACGTCCCGGCCTTTTTGTTTCCCTCCAGCGTTATCTCCTCCGGCGCCACGTCATCACGGGCCTTGTGCCGGTGATCCCGATCCGTGGAGCGCAGCGCCTTTCTGATCGAGATAGCCGGGACAAGCCCGGCCACGGTGAATAAGGATGGCAGCTGCGCTCTTGAAGTGACACTTTGGTCGTCATCCTGCAACAAAGGAACCTTGGCTGTTCAGCTTGCGTTTGGGAAGCAGATGCTTCAAGCCATGATCAACGCTGCAGCAGGGCGTTTCACGATCCAAGAGGTTAAGCGATGACGCAGTGGGTCTATACCTTCGGAGACGGCAAGGCCGAGGGCCAGGCGGGGATGAAGAACCTGCTCGGCGGCAAGGGAGCGAACCTCGCCGAGATGTCCAATCTGGGCTTGCCGGTTCCTCCGGGCTTCACCATCACCACGGAAGTCTGCACCTACTATTACGACCATGGCCGTTCATATCCCGAGGAGCTGAAAGGTCAGGTCGAGAATGCTCTCGAGTTCGTGGGGCGCCTCACGGGCCGCACCTTCGGCGACGCCCAGAACCCGCTGCTCGTCTCTGTCCGCTCCGGCGCCCGCGCCTCGATGCCCGGTATGATGGATACGGTGCTCAACCTCGGCCTCAACGACGTGACCGTCGAGGCGCTCGCCAAGGGCGCCGGCGACGAGCGCTTCGCCTACGATTCCTACCGCCGCTTCATCACCATGTATTCCAACGTGGTGCTGGGGCTCGGACACCACCACTTCGAGGAAGTGCTCGACGAGTTCAAGGACCGCAAGGGTTACAGCCTCGACACGGACATGACCGCCGAGGATTGGAAGGCCATTCTTCCGCGCTACAAGAACCTTGTCGAGAAGGAACTCGGCAAGCCCTTCCCGCAAGATCCGCAGGAGCAGCTCTGGGGCGCCATCGGCGCCGTGTTCGGATCCTGGATGAACAGCCGCGCCATCAAGTACCGCGAGCTGCACGCCATTCCCGCGAGCTGGGGCACGGCGGTGAACGTACAGGCCATGGTGTTCGGCAACATGGGCGAGACCTCCGCCACCGGTGTCGCCTTCACCCGCAACCCCTCGACGGGCGAGAAGCAGCTCTACGGCGAGTTCCTCATCAATGCGCAGGGCGAGGACGTGGTGGCGGGCATCCGCACGCCGCAGGACATCACGGAAGCCGCGCGCATCGCTTCGGGCTCCGACAAGCCGTCCATGGAAAGGGCGATGCCGCAGGCTTATGCCGAGCTGGTGCGCATCTACGGCATTCTCGAGAAGCACTACCGTGACATGCAGGACATGGAATTCACGGTGGAGAAGGGCAAGCTCTGGATGCTCCAGACCCGCAACGGCAAGCGCACGGCGAAAGCGGCGCTGCGCATCGCGGTGGAGCTCGCAAGCGAGGGCCTGATCACGCAGGAGGAGGCGATCGCCCGCGTCGAGCCCGCGGCTCTTGACCAACTCCTGCACCCGACCATCGACCCGAAGGCCGAGCGCAAGATTCTCGCGTCGGGCCTGCCCGCCTCGCCGGGCGCGGCCTCGGGCGAGATCGTGTTCAACTCGGATGACGCGGAAGCCGCCAAGAAAGCAGGCCGCAAGGTCATTCTCGTACGCGTCGAGACCTCGCCGGAGGACATCCACGGCATGCATGCGGCCGAGGGCATTCTCACCACCCGCGGCGGCATGACCTCGCACGCGGCGGTGGTCGCACGCGGCATGGGCAAGCCCTGCGTGTCCGGTGCGGGCTCGATCCGCGTGGATTATCAGAAACAGACCATGACCGTCGCCGGCCAGACTCTCACGAAAGGCGATGTCATCACCATCGACGGCTCGAACGGGCAGGTTCTGCTCGGCCAGGTGAAGATGCTGGAGCCCGAACTCTCCGGCGAGTTCGCCACCCTGATGGGATGGGCCGACCAGGTGCGCCGCATGAAGGTGCGCGCCAACGCCGAGACTCCGCTCGATGCCAAGACCGCTCGCAATTTCGGGGCGGAGGGAATCGGGCTTTGCCGCACCGAGCACATGTTCTTCGAGGGCGACCGCATCATCGCCGTGCGCGAGATGATTCTCTCCGACGACGAGGCGGGCCGCCGCGCGGCGCTCAGCAAATTGCTGCCGATGCAGCGCAAGGACTTCGTCGAGCTGTTCACGATCATGAGCGGTCTGCCGGTCACGATCCGCCTTCTCGATCCGCCGCTGCACGAATTCCTTCCGCACACGGATGCGGAGATGGAAGAGGTTGCGAAGTCGATGAACACGTCCGTCGACAAGCTGAGGCATCGAGCCCGCGATCTGCACGAGTTCAACCCGATGCTGGGCTTCCGCGGCTGCCGTCTGGCAGTGGCTTACCCCGAGATCGCCGAGATGCAGGCGCGCGCCATCTTCGAGGCCGCGGTGGAGGCTGGGCGCAGCACGGGCGAGCCCGTGGTGCCGGAAGTCATGGTGCCCCTCGTCATGACGAAGCCGGAGCTCGATCTCGTGAAGGAGCGCATCGTCGCCATGGCGAAAGCGGTCGCCAAGGAAACCGGCGTGACGGTCGAGTATCAGGTCGGCACTATGATCGAGCTGCCGCGCGCTGCTTTGCGTGCGGGCGAGATCGCTCAATCGGCGGAGTTCTTCTCCTTCGGCACGAACGACCTCACGCAGACGACGCTCGGCATCTCGCGCGACGACGCGGCCTCCTTCCTCGGCGCCTACACGCAGAAGGGACTGCTGCCCACCGATCCGTTCGTCACCATCGATCAGGAAGGCGTGGGCGAGCTGGTGAAGCTCGCGGCCGAGCGCGGCAGGAAGACGAGATCCAACATCAAGCTCGGGATCTGCGGCGAGCACGGCGGCGATCCGGCGTCGATCCATTTCTGCCAGTCGGTCGGCCTCGACTACGTGTCCTGCTCGCCCTACCGGGTGCCGATCGCACGCCTTGCAGCCGCTCAGGCGGCGCTGGGCAACAAGGCGGCGAGTCAGGCGTAAAAGGCCGTGTCCCACATCAGGTTTCTCTATATCGGGGCGGTGCTGGTTTCCGGCATCGCCATCGGTTTCCTCGTCAGTCAAAATCCCGAATGGCAGCAGATGGCCGTGCCTCCGGCTGCGTGGCCCTTCGCGGTGTCGCTGATCATCGACATCGTCGTAAGCCAGCTGGCGGCGCAGGGCAGGGCCGAGCCGCTCACGATGAGCGATCGCTTCATCGCCGTGATCGGAGCAGGTCTCATCGTCACGCTGATCACGGCCCTGTGAGACCAGGATATCGGAAGGAGTTGAAATGGCTCTGTACAAAGGCTCGTGCCATTGCGGCCGGGTTGCGTTCGAAGTCGAGGCCGATCTTCAGCAGGCGATCGAATGCAACTGTTCCCATTGCAGTCGGAAGGGCTATCTCCTGACATTCGTAGCCCGGGCGGCCCTTAACGTCCTTCGCGGGGAGGAGGACCTCTCCACCTATACCTTCAATACGCACACGATCCGTCATCGGTTCTGCGCCACGTGCGGCTGCGCACCTTTCGGGGAAGGCAGAAAGCCTACAGGAGATGCGACGGCGGCCATCAACATTCGGTGCCTCGAAGACGTGGATCTGTCGCAGCTCAAGATCGTTCCCGTGGACGGGCGGAATTTCTGAAGCAGGCCCGGGTCTCACCGACTTCCCTTCCGGAACAGCTATTCGAGACGATTGATCCGAAACCAAATAGCATTTGAACAAAATGATCTTCGCATGAGGCGGCAATCGTTTCCCGATCAAACCAGAAAGGGGCAGCGTCGGCTGGGGAGGACTGACTCTGCATCCCTGAAAGCTCAGGATGCCCCACCGTTCGAGCGTTATGAACGATAACGTCACTCCCGATCTGCATGGCGCCCAGGTCGACGCCCGCGCTCTTGGCGCGCTCAACGCCGGGGGGGCGCAGCTCCTCGCCATCCTTCGGCAGATGCCCGGTTTCTTTTGCTGCCTGAACAGCCGGAGCGATACCGTTCTCCTGGCGAATGACACCTTTCGGAAGGTTGACCGGAAGCCTGGATGTCTCCGGCCTCTCCCTGGACGAGACGCCCCTGGCCCTTTGGCGAGGTTTCAAGGGGCGTCTCGAACAAGCCCGCGTCGGCATCGCTCCTCCTGTTTTCCTTCCGGTGCTTGTCTCTTCCCAAGCGGGCCCCGGGGCCACCGCAGAGGAGCGGTTCGTCGAGTTCTCGTTCCAGCCTGTCCGGGAGGGGAGCGGAATGCTTCTCAGAATAGCCGTTCACGGCAGCGACGTGACCGCCCGCGTCCTGCGGGAGCGCGAACTGAACGCCAGCAATGAGCGGTCGGAGGCGATCCTGGAAGCTCTCGGGGACGGCTTCGTCGTTTTCGATGAGGAGTTCCGGGTCACAAGGCTGAACCCGGTCGCCCTCAGGTACGATGGACGGCAGGCGGATGCGATTATCGGCTAGACCCATTGGGAGGCGTGGCCCACATCGGCGGGATCCGTCCTCGAGGACGTATACCGGAAATGCCTCGCCGAGCAGATGCAGCTCTCGATCGAGCGCCGCTGTCTCGGCTTCGGGAAAGACCGCTGGCTCGAGCTGCGTCTCTGCCCCGTTCCAGGCGGCACCGTGACCTTCTACCGGGACATCACCGACCGCAAGGCCTCGGAAGAGGCGCTGCGCGCCAGCGAGGCACGGTTCCGGGCTCTTCTCGAAGCAGTTCCCCATCAGGTTTGGGAGGCAGGGCCGGATGGATCGGCGGCATGGTTCAATGGACGGTTCCACGAATTCCTCGGCGTTACTCTCGATGAACTCGCAGGGGGCTTGGGAACCCATCATCCATCATGAAGACTATCCGGCCGTCGCGCGGGCCTGGGGCAGGCCTTGCAACAGGGGACACTCTTCGAAAGCGAGATCAGGCTCTGAAAGGTGAGCGTCAGGACTTGCCGCTGGTTCCTGTCGACAGCCGTTCCCGTTCGGGATCCCGCCGGAAGCGTCATTCGCTGGATCGGTACCAACACCGACATCCAGGATCGGAAGATGGCCGCGGAGGCATTGATCCATCTGAACGCGATGCTGGAGAAGCGCGTGGAGGAGCGGACGCGGGATCGGGATCGCCTCTCGCGTCTTTCGACCGACCTCATGCTCATCGGCGATTTCCAGGGAGCGATCGTCGCGGCCAACCCCGCCTGGAGCCGCATGCTCGGTTGGAAGAGCGGAGATCTCGCCCGGTCGCCGATCCTCGACCTCATTCACCCGGACGACCTGAACGATGCCCGCCGGACGGTCCGGCGGCTTGCCCACGATTCGAGTACCTGCAGCATCGACAGCCGGCTCCGCCACGGGGACGGATCTTATCGCTGGATTGCTTGGACAGCCGTTTCGGGCGAGCGTTTCATCCACGCGGTGGGGCGCGACGTCACTGCCGGGAGGGAGTCGGCCCAGGCGCTGAAACAGGTCGGGGAAGCGCTGCGGCAGTCGCAGAAAATGGAAGCCGTGGGCCAGCTGACCGGCGGCATCGCTCACGATTTCAACAATCTGCTGACCGGCGTGATCGGCAGCCTGGATCTCATTCGAACTCGCCTCGCGCAGGGGCGTAGTGGTGAAGTTGGGCGCTACGTCGAAGCTGCCATGTCCTCGGCGAACCGGGCTGCCGCGCTCACGCATCGTCTTTTCGCCTTTTTCAGACGCCAGCCGCTCGATTCCAAACCTGTCGATGTGAACAGCCTCGTGGCTGCGGTGGACGAGCTCTTCCGGCGCACAACCCGTGACACGGGTCGAGCTGAGGACCGGCCGGGATCTCTGGCCTATTCTCTGCGATCCGAATCAGCTGGAAAGCGCGCTGCTGAATCTCGTCATCAACGCCCGGGACGCCATGCCCGGGGGAGGGGCCATCGTCATCGAGACGGCGAATGTCGCGTTGGATCGAGCCTATGCCGCCACTCAGCGGGACGTGGAGCCCGGCCAGTATGTCGCCGTGTCGGTGTCCGATACCGGATCCGGCATGTCCGACGACGTGCTCGCGAGGGCCTTCGAGCCCTTCTGTCGGAGATGCGGGCCTCAGACGCCGTCTGCCGGAGGCGCTTGAAATTCGCGCCAAGGCCCATGGGACCGTGGTCGAGGACGAGCACGTCGTGCGCAATCTCATCGTGGAGATGCTCCACGAGCAGGGATATCGCGTTCTTCAAGCCGAGGATGGGCCGCAGGGGCTCGCGATCCTGCAATCCGAACAACCGGTCGATCTTCTGCTGACCGATGTCGGTCTGCCCGGCCTGAACGGGCGGCAGCTTGCCGATGCCTGCGCAACCGGCGGCCGGATCTGAAGGTGCTCTTCATGACCGGCTACGTGGAGCGCAATCTCCTCTCCACCGGGCTCCTGGGGCCGGGCATGGAAGTCATCGCCAAGCCCTTTGCTCTCGATGTCCTCGCGGCCCGGATCGAGGCCATCCTTCAAGGTTCCTGAGGAGGAGGACCTGTCCGGGGAGAACAGGCCCTTCTCGATCGAGGCCAGACATTCAGGCCGCAACGGCTTCCGACCGGCGCAGGCCGACGATCTGGAACTCCGCATACATCAGCACTACGAGCGCCTGCGCGATCACGAAGGCATAGCCTGCGCCGCTCGGCGACACCGATCCGCTGACGAGGAGCAGCAGGCTGTCGGCAGCCCAGAGAAGGTTGCCGAGAATGACGGCCCACACGAGAGCCTTGTGCATCTGTTCTCGCAGGCCGAGCCAGGCGAGCAGCGCCACGTAAGGAACGAGGATCGCGCCTGCGCCGCGCAGAAGCATTTCCGGCAATCCGAGCAGGTGGCTCAACGGTCCGGCGGCGAGCAGCATCAGGAGGCCGAACGCGCCGCTCGTGGTGGCGTCCGCCAGAAGCGCTTGGCGAAGGAGCGGGGAGGGGTGAAGCGTCGTCATGGCATGTTCCTCTCGAATGTGCGGTTGACCATCGCAACCGTATCGAAGGATCATCCAGCGGCGGAACGGCGTCGATTACCTCGGAAGTCATGGAGTTGGACGCGAGGGCGCGCTATCGTGCTGCCCATGAAACCTGCAAAGATCACGGCTTCTGCCGTTCAGCACTTCGGCGACTACCTCCGCGAATGGCGCCAGCGCCGCCGCATGAGTCAGCTCGACCTCGCGCTCGAGGCCGAGATTTCCACACGTCACCTGAGCTTCCTGGAAACCGGCCGCTCTCAGCCGAGCCGCGAGATGGTGCAGCTCTTGGCGGAAAAGCTCGACATGCCCTTGCGCGAGCGCAACGTGATGCTCGCCTCCGCAGGCTTTGCACCGGTCTATTCCGAGCGCCCCCTCGACGATCCGGCCATGAAGAGCATGCGCGAGGCCATTGATCTCGTGCTCAAAGGACACGAGCCGTATCCTGCGCTCGCTGTCGACAGGCATTGGTCGCTCGTCGCGTCAAACGGCGCGTTGCTCTCGCTGGTCCAGGGCGTCGATCCGGTGCTGCTGAAGCCGCCCGTGAACGTGCTCCGCTTGAGCGTTCATCCGGCGGGTCTTGCCCGGCGCATCGTGAATTTCGTGGAGTGGCGCGATCATCTCGTCGCGCGTCTGCACCATCAGGTGAACGTGACGGGCGATGCCGCTCTGTCCGCTCTGATCGAGGAGCTGCGCGCCTACCCGGTTCCGGATGCAGCGAAACGTTCCTCCGGCTCCCCCAGGGACCTTGGAGGCATCGTCGTGCCGCTGCAGCTGATGACGGAGGAGGGCATGCTCACCTTCTTCAGCACGACGACGATCTTCGGCACCCCCGTCGACGTGACCCTGTCGGAACTCGCCATCGAGGCCTTCTTCCCGGCCGATCCAGAGACGGCAGACATCCTGCGGCGCACGGCCGGGAAGCGGCAGGCTGACGCAGGCGCCTGATGCCGCCAGCCATCCTGTCTTAACCACCCATCAACCTTAACCCCGGATAACCATAAGGAACGGAAGCCTTTTGTCCGATGCTTCCCTGGTTTGAGTGGGTGTTCGCGTGCGTCTTCGGTATCGTCGCTCTCGGGTGAAATGGATCTGTGCCACGACGGCGCCCTGGGCGCTCGCGACGGGCCTCCTGATCTCGTTCACCGCCTCCGCCAGCAACGACCCGCAGACGGGCGTGAGCTTCGCAGCCCGGGGCCCGCTGGCGCGTCTGGCCCAGACCGATCTCGTTCCTCCCATCAGCATGTCGATCGCGGGCGGGAGGCTCGATTTCGAGCGCGACGTCCTGCGGTTCGTGCCGCGTTACGACCTGCCCGACGACATGGCGACCACGGTGCCGCCCAAGGACGACCGCAAGGCGGATGCGGGGCCCGATCCGGTGATCGACCGTTCCGGGAAGGGTGACCCCTTGGTCGCGCCGCACGTCACCCTGTCGCTGCGGGCGAGCCAGCTTCGCCCCGACCTCGCGCAGGCCGGCGGTTCGCGCATTCTCTTCGGTCAGGACGAGCGGCTTCTGCCGCCCACCGTCCTCATGGAGGGGGAACTGGAGGGGCCCGAGATGGACCGGGGCTTCGAGCCCTGGGAGGCGCCTGAATTCACCACCACGCGCCAATCCGTCTCCGTGCAGTCGCCCGCCGCGGCCGCTGCCGGTTCGACCGGGGCCGCGGCGAGCCTCACTACGCCCATCGTGAAGCGCGCCGTCACCCTGTCCTCGGCGACCCCGGCTCCCATGGAGGCGACGCCCATCGAGATCGCCGCTGCGCCCGTCTCGCTGCAATCGCCGCATTTCGACAAGGGCGGCTATGGCACGAGCCTCGTGCCGAAATCGGACGAGGCGGCGGCTCCGCGATATGCGGATCTGATCGATCCCGACAAGATAAGCAAGGAGCAGCGCTGCCTTGCAGAGGCCGTCTATTTCGAAGCGCGCAGCGAGCCGGAGGAGGGGCAGGCCGCTGTCGCGCAGGTGGTGCTGAACCGCGTGAAGAGCGGTCTTTACCCTTCGACGATCTGCGGCGTCGTCTATCAGAACCGTCATCGCCACCTTGCGTGCCAGTTCACCTTCGCCTGCGAGGGCAAGGCCCTGCGCATCACCGATTCCACCTCCTGGGAACGGGCCAAGCGGGTGGCGAGCGCCGTGCTCGAAGGCAAGACCTACCTCGCCGACGTGGGCGGAGCCACGCATTATCATGCCAACTACGTGCGTCCCTACTGGGCGCGCCGTCTCAAGAAGATGGACGTGATCGGCCGCCATATCTTCTACAAGCTGAAGCCGGGGCAGACGTGAGAGAGGGGTGCAGTGTCGGGGCAGGCTGCGATCCATCACGCTTCCTCATGCCAAAGCCAATAAACTTTCAATGTTGCTGATGCTTCGCTTCCGTTAGTATCCGCCCTCCGATTTGCCGCTCGAGGGCCGTGCCCATGTCTGCACCGATGTCCGCACCCACCGCTCAATCCCGCGTCTCCCCGGAACTGATCGTTCTCGCCGGATGCCTGATCGCGCTGATCACCTTCGGCCCGCGCGCCTCGGTGGGACTGTTCCAGATCCCGATGACCACGGAGTTCGGCTGGGGGCGCGACACGTTCAGCCTGGCCATCGCCGTCCAAAACCTCCTCTGGGGCCTCGGGCAACCCTTCGCGGGCGCGGTGGCGGATCGCTTCGGGGCCTTCCGGGTCCTCTGCATCGGCGCCGTGCTCTACGCCCTCGGCCTCGTGGTGATGGCCTATGCGACGACGCCCGGCATCCTTCATCTCGGCGCGGGCGTGCTCATCGGCTTCGGTCTCTCCGGCTCGTCGTTCAATCTCGTGCTCGGCGCCTTCGGCAAGCTCCTGCCGGAGCAGTGGCGGCCCATGGCCTTCGGCGCGGGCACGGCGGCGGGCTCCTTTGGCCAGTTCCTCTTTCCGCCCATCGGCAACGCGCTCATCGACTCCTTCGGCTGGCACCAGGCGCTCATCATCTTCGGGGGCTCCGTCCTGCTCGTGATGCCCCTGGCGCTGGCGCTCGCGACCCGTCCGGGGGGCGCGGCTCAGGGGAGCGCCGCCAACGTTCCGAATCAATCCATCAGGCAGGCCCTGACCGAGGCCTTCCAGCACCGCTCCTATGTGCTGCTGGTGCTCGGTTTCTTCACCTGCGGCTTCCAGCTCGCCTTCATCACCGCGCATCTTCCCGCCTATCTGAAGGATGCCGGTCTCTCGGCCTCCGTCGGCGGCTGGACGCTCGCCGTGATCGGTCTCGCCAACGCCTTCGGCTCCCTCGGTTCGGGCTGGCTCTCCACCCGCATGTCGAAGCGCTGGCTGCTGGCATGGATCTATTTCGGGCGCTCCGTGGCGATCGCCGTCTTCATCCTGCTCCCGGCCTCGCCTGCGAGTTCGATTCTCTTCGGCATCTCCATCGGCCTTCTATGGCTCTCCACTGTGCCGCCCACATCCTCCCTCGTGATGCTGATGTTCGGCACACGCTACATGGCCATGCTCTACGGCTTTGCCTTCTTCTCGCACCAGGTCGGCGGTTTCCTCGGCGTGTGGCTCGGCGGCGAGCTGTACGAGATCTACGGCAACTACAGTCTCGTATGGTGGCTCTCGATCGCGCTGGGCGTCGCATCGGCCCTGATCAACCTGCCGATCAAGGAGCGCCCGGTGGAGCGCGGCCCGGCGCTGCAGCCGGCCGAATAAGGCCCCGTCTCGTCCGAAGGGATGAGGCTCGCGCGCTTGCCCTGACCCGCTCCCGTGCCGACAATCGGCGCGAGGAGGAGGAATCTGCATGGGAACGTTCAAGGCGCTCGTCATCGACAAGACCGATGCCGGCCAAACCGTCGGCTTTCGCGAATTCGACGAAGCCGATCTCATGGACGGCGACGTCACGATCCGCGTGTCCCACTCCACGCTCAACTACAAGGACGGGCTGGCGCTCACCGGCAAGGCGCCGGTGGTGCGGCGCTTTCCGATGATTCCCGGTGTCGATCTCGTCGGAACCGTAGAGGCGTCGTCTCATCCCGAGTTCAAGGGGGGCGACGCGGTGATCCTGAACGGCTGGGGCCTGGGCGAGACGCATCTGGGCGCCTATGCGCAGAAGGTGCGCGTGAAAGGCGACTGGCTGATCCCGCTGCCCGAAGGCCTCACCCCCCAGCAGTCCATGGCCATCGGCACGGCGGGCTACACCGCGATGCTCTGCCTGATGGCCCTCGAAAAGCATGGGCTCACCCCTGAACGCGGTCCCGCCATCGTCACGGGCGCGGCCGGCGGCGTCGGTTCCGTCGCCGTCGCCCTGCTCGCCCAGGCAGGCTGGCACGTGATTGCCGCGACGGGACGGCCTCAGGAAGCCGCGTACCTGAAGAGCCTCGGCGCGGCCGAGATCCTGGAGCGCAGCGATCTTGCCGGACCTGTGCGGCCTCTCGGAAAGGAGCGCTGGGCCGCAGGAATCGACACGATCGGCTCGGTTCCCCTCGCCAATGTGATCTCCATGACGAGATATGGCGGTGCCGTCGCGGCCTGCGGTCTGGCGGCAGGCATGGACCTGCCCGCGAGTGTCGCGCCCTTCATCCTGCGCGGCGTGTCGCTCCTCGGCGTCGATTCCGTGATGGCGCCCAGGCCCCTACGCATCGAGGCGTGGAACCGGCTGGCGCAGGAACTCGATCTCGCCAAGCTCGCATCCATGACCTCCATCATTCCCCTCGAGGAGGTGATGGAGGCCGGGAGCCGGATCGTGGCCGGTCAGGTCAAGGGACGCGTGGTGGTGGAAATCGGCTGATCTGCCGGCTTCCTCCTGCCGTTGCCCTCGATCCAGCGCCGCTGCTTGCCGATCTCCGCGGCCATGAAATCCATGAAGGCGCGGACACGGGCCGATTGGCGAAGATCCGGATGGGTGAGCAGCCACAGGCCCGCCGAGAAGTCCGGGTTCACGTCGGAGAGGCGCACGAGGTTGGGCCTCGCATCCGCGATGAAGCAGGGAAGAGGGCCGATGCCGATGCCCGCCTCCACCGCCTCCGCCAGACCCAGCACCGTGTTCACCTTGTAGACGATGTTCTCCTGAGCCACGCGGTCCCGCACGAAACGGGCCGCCTTGAGGGTCGCAAGATTGTCTCCGAGCGCGACCCAGGGGCGATGGTAGAGCGCCGGGGAACCAAGATCCGCCGGCTCGGAATGGTCGGGGAAATCCTCCAATCGCCCATAAATGGCCCAGGCGATCGTGGCCACGCGCCGCCCGACGAGCGTCTCCGGCGGATCATCGGTCGCGCGGATCGCCACATCCGCATCGCGCTTCGACAGGTTGAGGGCCTGATTCGCGAGCACCACGTCGAGGCGCATCTCGGGGCAGGTCTTCACGAAGCGCGAGAAGATATGCGTCAGCATGTGGACGAGGAGCGTGTCGTTCGTGGTCACGCGCAACTCGCCCGCAGGTGCGACGGCCTGGCCCGCGAGCTTGCGCGTGAACGAGGTGACGTTCTCTTCCATCTGCTCAGCAAGCGCGGACATTTCCTCTCCGGCGGGTGTCAGCACGTAACCGGTCCGGTGCCGTTCGAAGAGCTTGACGCCGAGGTTTTCCTCCATTTGGCCGAGCCTGCGGAACACGGTGGAATGATTGACGCCGAGCCGCTCCGCCGCCCCGGCAAGGCCGTTTGCCTCGGCGATGACTTTGACGAGCCTGAAATCGTCCCAATCGAGCTGCTGTTGCTTGGCCATCTTCTCTTGCAATGCTGCAATGGAAACCCTGCATATCTATCACTGGTTATGCATGCTGGAAAGATTATCCTTCGGTCATTCCGCAGCCGTGGCGCGGACGGCATTCGCCGCCTCGGCAAATCCCATCGAAATGGAGCTCTCATGGCCAAGGTTCTTGTGCTGTATTATTCATCCTGGGGACATATCGAGCAGATGGCTTACGCCGCCGCCGAAGGCGCGCGCGAGGCCGGCGCCGAAGCAGTTGTGAAGCGCGTGCCCGAACTGGTTCCCGCCGAGATTGCTCAGGCGGCCCACTACAAGACGGACCAGAAGGCCCCCATCGCCACCGTCGAGGAACTGCCGGAATACGACGCGATCATCTTCGGTACGCCGACCCGCTACGGCACCATGGCGGCCCAGATGAAGAACTTCCTCGACCAGACCGGCGGTCTCTGGGCCCAGGGGAAGCTCATCGGCAAGGTCGGCTCAGTCTTCACCTCCACCGCCACCCAGCACGGCGGCCAGGAGGCCACCATCCTCACCACGCTGCCCGTGCTGATGCACCACGGCATGGTGGTCGTCGGTCTGCCCTACAGCTTCGCGGGCCAGTCGGGCGTCGAAGAGGTGAAGGGTGGGACGCCCTACGGTGCATCCACCATCGCCGGCGGGGACGGCTCCCGCCAGCCGAGCCAGGCCGATCTCGATGGTGCCCGCTTCCAGGGCCGGCACGTCGCCCAGATCGCCGCGAAGCTCGCGGCGAGGTAAGCGTCATCGTCATGGCCGGGCTCGTCCCGGCCGTCCCGATCGGAAAGGCACAGCGCTCCATCCAAACGGGATCATCGGCGCGGGGCCGGTGATGACGTGAGGCCTGAGGGCCTCAGCGGAAGCGGATCACCGCTCCGCGGCCGCGCGCCGGAGGCGGTCGTTGATGGCTTCGCCCAGGCCTGTGTCCGGAACTGGCCCAACGGCAATGGTTTCGGCACCCGACGCATCGAGTTGCCGGAGATACGAGAAGAGATGAGCGGCGGCCTCCCTGAGATCGCCGCTTTCGCTCAAATTGAGCATTGCCTTCGCGTGCTCGACGCCCCGCGGAGGCGTGGCGCCGTAGAGGAGGGCGGCCTCGTTCGGCCCGATCTCCGATGCGTTCAGCCGCACCTGCGCGCGAGGCGCGTAATGCGAGGCGAGCATCCCCGGTGCGAGCGGGTTTTTCTCGCCCGCGGCGCCGCTCTCGAGACGCATTCCGATCAGGGCTTCGATGGCCTCGCGCGGCACGCCGCCGGGCCGCAACAGGCGGGGCGGGCCGCCAAGGCACGCGACGATGGTGGACTCGACGCCGACATCGGACGCTCCGCCGTCGAGTACGGCATCGATGCGGCCATCGAGATCGCTCAAGACATGATCCGCATCCGTCGGGCTCACCCGGCCCGAGCGGTTGGCGGAGGGCGCGGCGACGGGCCGGCCGGTGGCCTTCAGAAGAGCGTGGGCGAGGGGATGGGCGGGGACGCGCAGGCCCACGCTGTCGAGCCCCGCGCGGGCGAGGTCCGAAACCGTGCAGGTGGATGCCGTCGGTACCACGAGAGTGAGGGGGCCGGGCCAGAGGGCCTCGGCCAGTGTCCGGGCGGTGTCGTCGAAGATGCCCTGCACCTTCGCGGCCTCGAAGCTGTCCAGGTGGGAGATCAGCGGGTTGAAGCTGGGGCGCTCCTTGGCGGCGTAGATGCCGGCCACAGCCTGCGCATTCGTGGCGTCCGCGCCCAGCCCGTAGACCGTTTCTGTCGGGAAGGCGACCAGTCCGCCACGGTTCAGAATGGCTGCGGCTTCCGCCAAGCCGGCCTCGTCGGAAGTGAGATGCGCCGTCCGTCGCATTGACCCGTGATCGTTCACGTCTAAACTATCTCCATCCGAGGAGTGATGATACCTTGGGCGGGTTTAATGACGTGTGGTAACGCGTCAATATCAAAAGCCGCTGCTTGAGAGGAAATGCTATGACCTACCGCGCGCCCGTGTCGGACATCGTCTTCACCATGCGCCATGTGGCGGGGTTCGACCGCGCCGTCGCCGATGGTCTCTATGGCGACCTCTCCGTCGATCTCGCCCAGACCATCCTGGAGGAGGCGGGCCGCTTCGCCAATGACGTGATCGCGCCGCTCAACCGCGACGGCGACAAGCATGGTGCGACCCTGCAAGACGGCGTCGTCACCACCGCTCCCGGCTGGAAGGAGGCTTACCGGGCATGGACCGAGGCTGGATGGAATGCGCTTCCCGGCCCGGCGGAATATGGCGGGCAGGGCCTGCCGACGCTCCTGAACTCGGCTTGCGTCGAGATGTGGAACTCCGCCTCCATGGCCTTCGGCATCGGCCCCGTGCTGACCCATGGCGCCATAGAGGCATTGACCCGGCACGCCTCCGAGGACCTGAGGAGCCGCTATCTCGAAAAGCTCGTCTCCGGCGAGTGGACGGCGACGATGAATCTCACAGAGCCGCAGGCCGGATCCGATCTCGCGGCCCTGCGCTCTCGCGCGGAACCGGCGGGCGACGGCACCTACCGCATCACCGGCCAGAAGATCTTCATCACCTATGGCGAGCACGACCTGACCGACAATATCATCCATCTCGTGCTCGCGCGCCTGCCGGATGCGCCGCAGGGCACGCGCGGCATCTCGCTCTTTCTCGTTCCGAAGACTTTACCGGACGGAACCCGCAACGACGTGCGCTGCCACAGCATCGAGCACAAGCTCGGCATCCATGGCTCGCCCACTTGCACCATGATCTTCGGCGACAACGGAGGCGCCGTAGGCTGGCTCGTGGGCGAGGAGAACCGCGGGCTGAACTGCATGTTCACGATGATGAACAACGCGCGCCTCGCGGTCGGATTGCAGGGCGTGGCGATCGCCGAGCGCGCCTACCAGCAGGCTCTCTCCTATGCGAGCGAGCGCAAGCAAGGCCGTGCCATCGGAGCCATCGAGGGCTCGAGCGCCATCGTCCAGCATCCTGACGTGCAGCGCACGCTTCTCACCATGAAGGCGCTCACCGCCGCCGCGCGGGCCATCTGCTACATGACAGCGGAGGCCATTGACCGCGGGCATCTGGAGCAGGATGCGACGCGCGCCAAGAAGGCCCACGAGCGCGCTTCCCTGCTGACGCCCGTCGCAAAGGCCTTCTCCACGGATATAGGCATGGAGGTCGCCTCGCTGGGCGTGCAGGTCCATGGCGGCATGGGCTTCATCGAGGAGACGGGCGCGGCGCAGCATTACCGGGACGCCCGCATCGCGCCGATCTACGAGGGCACCAACGGCATCCAGGCCATCGACCTCGTCACGCGCAAGCTGCCCCTGTCCGGCGGCGACACCGTGCATGCGCAGATCGCCTCCATGCGTGCCGTCGTCACGCGCCTCATGAAGGAAGGGACGCCTGCTTTCGGTGCTACGGCCTCGCGCCTGCGGGACGCCATCGAATGCCTCGACCGTGCGACGAGCTACATGCTCCAGTCTGTCGCCTCGAACGCACCCGCCGAGGCCTTGGCCGGCGCGACGCCGTATCTGCGCCTGTTCGGTCTTGCACAGGGCGGTGCGGCCTTGGCGGAGGCGGCGCTCGCGGCGAGTGCGCTGAGGACGGGCGGCGATACCGATCCGTCTTATGCGGGCCGGATCGCGCTCTGCCGTTTCTTCGCGGAGAACATCGCGGTCGGCGCAAAGGGACTGGAAGACTCCGTGCTCGGCGGCGCGGGCTTCCTGCAGGACGCGAACCTGGCGCTGGCGGGTTGATTCGATGAGCCTCACGGGAAAGACGCTCTTCATCACCGGTGCCTCGCGTGGCATCGGTCTCGCCATCGGCCTGCGCGCGGCCAGGGATGGCGCGAACGTGGTCATTGCGGCCAAGACCGCCGAGCCGCATCCCAAGCTGCCCGGCACGATCTACACGGCGGCGGAAGAGATCGAGAAGGCAGGCGGCAAGGCCCTGCCGCTCGTGGTGGATGTGCGTGACGAAGCTGCGGTGAGCGGCGCCATCGGCAAGGCTGTCGAAACCTTCGGCGGCCTCGACATCGTGGTGAACAACGCCAGTGCCATCAGCCTCACGCCCACGCCGGCGACGGACATGAAGCGCTTCGATCTGATGCACCAGATCAATACACGCGGCACCTACATGGTCTCGAAATATGCGATCCCGCATCTGGAGAAGACCGAGAACCCGCACATCCTCATGTTGTCGCCGCCGCTCGACATGAAGGAGAAATGGTTCGCGCCGCATCTGGCGTATTCCATCGCGAAATACGGAATGAGCTTGTGCGTTCTGGGACTGGCGGGCGAGTTGCGGGGGCGGGGAATCGCCGTCAACGCGCTCTGGCCGCGCACCACCATCGCGACGAGTGCCGTGAAGAACCTCCTCGGCGGCGACGAGATCGTGCGGGCGAGCCGCACGCCCGAGATCCTGGCCGATGCGGCCTATGCCGTCTTCCAAAAGTCCTCCCGGAGCTTCTCCGGCCATTTCCTCATCGACGACGTGTTCCTGAGCGAGGAGGGCGTGACGGATTTCGAGAAGTATCGGGTCGATCCCGGCAGACCGCTGATGCCGGACTTCTTCGTGCCCGATGATATTCCACCGCTGCCGCAATCGTCATAAAGGAAAGGCGACAACTCACCCAATGAGGCGGAGGCGGGGATGATCGTGATTCATAGGCCGGCGCGAACGGCGGTTTCCACGGGGGAAGCTCTCAACCGCGCCGTGCTGCCTCCGGGCGAGCCGATCCCCGAAGATGCGATCTGGGTCGATCTGATCGATCCGAGCCGGGACGAGGACAGGCTCGTCGAGCGCCATCTCGCGATCGAAATTCCCACCCGCGAGGAGATGGCGGACATCGAGCCGTCCGAAATCCTCTACAGCGAGAACAACGCGCGCTACATGACCGCGCGTGTGCTCTGCAGTTCTGACACCGAGAATCCGAAGCTCATCGACGTCTCCTTCATCCTCACCGAGCGGGCGCTCGTGACCGTGCGTTATGGGGAGCCGCGCTCCTTCAGCATGTTCATGGCCCGCGCGGCGAAGCCGGGAGGCTGCCGCCACCAGCCCGAGGCCGTGCTCGACGGACTAGTCGAGACGATCATCGACCGCGCGGCCGAAATTCTCGGCACGGTGGGGCAGCGCATCGACCGCCTGTCGCAATCGATCTTCGAGAACGAGAAGAAGGGCACGCGCCGCACCGCGTCCTTCCGCGCCGCCCTGAAATCCATCGGGCGCAAGGCGGACGTAATCTCCAAGGTGCGCGAGAGCATGGTATCCGTGGAACGGCTGCTGCTGTTCTTGTCCGCCACCATGCCGAGGCCGCAGAAGTCGCGCGGCTATCAGGCGGAATGGCGCACGGCCCTGCGCGACGTGCAATCCATCGAGGAGCACGCGACCTTCCTCTCCAACAAGGTCCAGTTCCTGCTCGACGCCACGCTCGGACTCGTCACGATCGAGCAGAACGACATCATCAAGATCTTCTCGGTCATGTCGGTGATCTTCCTGCCGCCGACACTGGTCTCGTCGCTCTATGGAATGAATTTCAAGCTCATGCCGGAGCTCGAATGGAATTACGGTTATCCCTGGGCGATCATGCTCATGATGCTTGCCGCCGGGCTGCCCTATCTCTTCTTCCGCTGGAAGAGGTGGCTTTGACATGACGAGAGATGTGGATGATCGACCAAGGCCGCCTCCGGACCTGATCCGGGGATGACGAGGAGAGGATGGATACCATGTGCGGGCGCTACGCCATCACCCTGCCTCCCGAGACGTACCGGGAGTTCTTCGGCTATCCGGAGCAGCCGAACTTTCCTCCGCGCTACAACGTGGCACCCACCCAGCCGGTGCCCATCGTGCTGGAGGATCGCGGCGCGCGGCACTTTACGCTGGTGCGCTGGGGATTCCTGCCGTCCTGGGTCAAGGACCCGAAGGATTTTCCGCTCGTCATCAATGCGCGCGGCGAGACGCTCGAGACGAAGCCGACCTTCAAGGCGGCCCTGAAGCGCCGCCGCTGCATCTTTCTCGCCGACGGCTTCTACGAATGGCGGCGCCATGGCCGCGACAAGACGCCGTTCCTGATCCGCCCGCGCTCGCGCAAACCCATGCCGATGGCGGGCTTGTGGGAGACCTACATGAGCCCCGACGGCGCCGAGATCGACACCGCCGCCATCGTGACGACGGATGCCAATGGTGTGCTCTCCGCCGTGCATGACCGCATGCCGGTGATCCTCCCGGAGGAGGACATCGCCGCCTGGCTCCATGTGCGTGACGAACGAGCCAACGTGATGCGCCTCGTACGGCCGTGTCCCGACGACTGGCTCGAGGTGGTGCCGGTCTCAAGCCGTGTGAACAAGGTCGAGAACGACGATCCGAGCCTGGTAGAGCCTCTGGCGCAGCCGGAAGCCGCGCCGGCGAGGAAGAGCAGGCCGACGGCGAAGAAGCCGCTCTCCAGCGACGAGGACGAGCAGGGGAGCTTGTTCTAGGATCGTGCTCGCTGTCCCCACGTCATGGCCGGGTTTAGCCCGGCCGCCCGATCATGGAGCCGTGCCCGCCCTGACCGGGATCGCCGCACAAAGCCGGTGATGACGGGGAGCGGGGCTGGCGGAAATCCCACTTCACCGCCGCTTCTTCACCGCGTCGCGCCTCAGGATGCCGATGACTTCGAGATGGGGCGAGTGCTTGAACTGATCGACGGGGATCACGCGTTCCAGGCGGTAGCCGCCGCTCGTGAGAATGGCGGTGTCGCGGGCGAAGGTAGCGGCATCGCAGGAGACGCTCACCACGAGCGGCACTTTTGACGCGGCGAGCTGCTTCGCCTGCGCCTCGGCGCCTGCGCGGGGCGGATCGAGCACGACTGCGTCGAAGGCGTTGAGCTCGGGCGTGAGAAGCGGGCGGCGGAAGAGGTCCCGCGCCTCGGTGGTGATGCGGCGAAGGCCCGGCGTTGCACGGAAGGCCTTGTCGAGAGCCGTCATCGAGCCCTGGTCGTGCTCCACCGCATGAACCTCGGATTTTTCAGCAAGGCGCAGGGCGAAGGGGCCGGATCCCGAGAAGAGGTCGGCCACGCGCTTCGCGCGCCCGCAGGCCTCCGTCACGAAACTGGCGAGCGTTTCCTCACCCAGGCGCGTCGCTTGCAGGAACGAGCCTGCGGGCGGCACGACGGAAGCGCGTCCCATCGCGATTGCGGGCGGGCGACGCTCCACGATCACGTCGCCATGGATCGAAAGGCGTGAGAGATCGAGCCTTTCGGCCAGGCCAATGAGGCTCAGGCGGTCCGAGTCCTTCAACGGCCCGTGCCCGCGCACATCCACATCGAAGCCCGTCCGCGTGTTGGTGATCTGGATGTCGAGTGGCTTGCGGGCGCCCTTGAGATGCTCGCCGATAGCACGCGCGATGACCGGAGCCTGCTCCTTCAGCCCGGGCTCGGCGATCGGGCAGAAGGCGATCGCGACGATCCGGTGGCTGCGGGCCGCCATGTAGCCCACATGCATGGAACGGTCGGGAAAGCGCACGTGCAGCGTGACGCGGCGGCGGCCGTCCCCATGGGCATCGATCATCGGCTCGACGGGTGTCTCAATGCGCGCCTGACGCAGGGTGCGCGCGAGGATCTCCTGCTTCCAGGCTTGATAGAAACCGTGCTTCATGTGCTGCGTCGCGCAGCCACCGCATTCGTCGAAATAAGGACAGAACGGCGTCTCGCGCTCGGGCGATGCCGCATCCACGCGGATGAGATCCGCGCGTGAGCCGTCGCGCTCAATGGTCACAGTTTCGCCCGGCAGCGTCTTGGGCACGAAGACGGGACCGGAAGCGGTTTCCGCGATGCCGTCGGCCTTCGCGCCCAGACGTTCGATAATCACCTGCTCACCCACGATGGGCTCCCAACAAAAATTCGCGGTTGCCGTCTCCGCCCTCGATGGGGGAGGGGACGACGCCATCGACGGAAAATCCAAGCGATGCGACGAAGGCTGCGATGTCGTCGCACACCGCGCGATGTACGGCCTCGTCCCTTACAATGCCCTTCTTCACGTGGTCGCGCCCGGCCTCGAATTGCGGCTTGACGAGAACGGCCAGCTTCGCGCGCGGCTTCAGCAAAGCGACCGCCGCCGGCAGTACGAGCTTCAGCGAGATGAAGCTCACATCGGATACGAGAAGATCCGCAGGCTGAGGGATGAGAGCGGCCGTGAGGGAGCGCGCATCCGTGCTTTCGAGATTGGTCACGCGCGGATCGCCCGCCACCGTCGGGTGAAGCTGCGAATGCCCGACATCGACGGCATAGACATGCCTGGCGTCGCGCATCAACAGCACCTCCGTGAAGCCGCCGGTGGAGGCGCCGATATCGAGGCAGATGCAGCCTTTCGGATCCATCCCGAAGGCATCGAGGGCCGCCGCCAGCTTCACGCCGCCGCGGGACACGTAGGGATGTGGCTGCACGGCGGTGATCACCGCGCCGTCCGCCACCGCGTCCGAGGGTTTCTTCACGACGACTCCGTCGGCGGTGACGAGGCCGGCTGCAATGGCTTCCTGCGCCCGCGCGCGGCTTGTGAAGAAGCCACGCTCGACGAGCACCATGTCGGCGCGTTTGCGGGTCATGGGTATCTCAACGTCATGTGAATTCAAATCCTCTCATATCCCGGAACCTGCCCTGGCGAGCGGACATATCCGGTCAACGATCCACTCAGCCAATGGAGCCCCCATGCTCAGCCGTCGCCATTTCCTGACCGGTGCAGCCCTGCTGGCTGCGAGCGCTGCCATTCCGCGGGTCTTCGCGCAAGCGTCCTCCGGCCCCTTCAAGCTCGATCCCCTGCCATATGCCCCCTCCAAGAACGAGCCTCACATCGATACCCGGACCATGGAGCTTCACCATGGAAAGCACCACGCATCCTACGTCAACAACCTCAACGCCGCTTTGAGCCAGAACGGGGAGCTGGCCAGGATGCCGCTCCACGAGATGCTGGCGAAGATCGCCGAGGTTCCCGAATCCCTCCGGACCGCCATCCGCAACAACGGCGGCGGTCATGCCAATCACACCATGTTCTGGCAGATCATGGGGGGATCGGGCGGCGAGCCCTCCGGCGAGCTGAAGAGCGCCATCGACCGGGATTTCGGCGGGTTCCAAAGGTTCCAGGCCGATTTTAACACGGCTGGGGAGAAGCAGTTCGGCTCCGGCTGGGTGTTCGTTACGGTGAAGCAAGACGGCAAGCTCGGGATCACATCGAAGCCCAATCAGGATACCCCGCTCATGGATGGACACATGGTCCTGATGGGCAACGATGTCTGGGAGCACGCCTATTACCTCGACTACCAGAACCGCCGGTCGGATTATCTCAAGGCCTGGTGGAACGTGCTGGACTGGAACCGGATCGGCGAGCGCTACGCCGCCGCGAAGGCGGGCACGCTGGCGCTTTAGACGGATGTCATTCCGGCTCTTGTGCCGGGGATCCCGCTTGCGTCAAGCGTTGCGCAATTCCGAACGGTATAGCCGGGATTGGTCCCCGGACCACGCCGGGGGCGGCTGCGACATGGTGACTTGTCAGGCCCGCGCCTGACGAGGCTCTTCTTTGCCGAGGGCCTCGAACACCTTGCTCACGATGCCCACGGCGTCGAGACCGGCCTGGGCATACATGCGCTCGGGCTTGTCGTGATCCTGATAAAGGTCGGGCAGCACCATGGAGCGTACTTTCACGGTGCCGCGATCGAGCGCCCCCTTGTCGGAGAGGAGCTTCAGCACGAAGGAGCCGAAGCCTCCGATGGAACCTTCCTCTACGGTAATGAGCACCTCGTGGTCGCGGGCAAGGCCGATGATCATCTCCTCGTCGAGGGGCTTGGCGAAGCGGGCGTCGGCCACCGTGGTGGAGAGCCCGCGGGCCTCCAGTTCCTCGGCCGCTCTCAGGGCTTCCGCGAGGCGCGTGCCGAGCGAGAGAATGGCGACGCGGCTGCCCTGTTTCACGATGCGGCCCTTGCCGATGGCGAGCGGCACGCCCTCTTCGGGCAGGTCGACGCCGACACCTTCTCCGCGCGGATAGCGGAAGGCGATGGGGCCGTCGTCATAGGCCGCGGCGGTGGCCACCATGTGCACCAGCTCCGCTTCGTCCGCGGCCGCCATCACCACCATGTTCGGCAGGCAGCCGAGATAGGCGATGTCGAAGGAGCCCGCATGGGTCGGCCCGTCCGCACCCACGAGTCCCGCCCGGTCCAGCGCGAAGCGGACGGGCAAGTTCTGGATGGACACGTCGTGCACCACCTGGTCATAGGCACGCTGCAGGAAGGTGGAATAGATCGCGCAGAACGGCTTGTAGCCTTCCGTCGCCATGCCGGCCGCGAAGGTCACCGCGTGCTGCTCTGCGATGCCCACGTCAAAGGTACGGGTGGGGAATTCCTTTCCGAAGAGATCGACGCCTGTACCCGACGGCATGGCCGCCGTGATGGCGACGATCTTGTCGTCCCTTTGGGCCTCCCGGATCAGGCTCTCGCCGAAGACCTTCGTATAGGAGGGCGCATTGGCCTTGGCCTTCGCCTGCGCTCCGGTCACCACGTCGAAGGCGGCCACCCCGTGATACTTGTCGGCGGCGGCCTCCGCCGGCGCGTAACCCTTCCCCTTCTGAGTGACTACGTGAACGAGGATCGGCCCGGTCTCGGAGTCCCGCACGTTCTTCAGAATCGGCAGCAGATGGTCCAGGTTGTGGCCGTCGATGGGTCCGACATAGTAGAAGCCGAGCTCCTCGAACATCGTGCCGCCGGTCCAGAAGCCGCGGGCGAACTCCTCGGCGCGCTGCGCCTTCTCATAGAGGAACTTCGGCAGCTTCTTGGCCAGCTGCTTGGCGGTCTCGCGGATGCCCCGATAGGTGCCGCCGGAGACGAGGCGCGCGAGATAGGACGACATGGCGCCGGTAGGCGGCGCGATCGACATGTCGTTGTCGTTGAGGATCACGATCAGGCGCGAATGCATGGCGCCGGCATTGTTCATGGCCTCATAAGCCATGCCAGCCGACATGGCGCCGTCGCCGATCACGGCGATCACGTTGTTGCGCTTGCCGTCCAGATCCCGCGCGACGGCCATGCCGAGGCCGGCCGAAATCGAAGTGGAGGTATGGGCGGCGCCGAAGGGGTCGTACTCGCTTTCCGAGCGCTTCGTGAAGCCTGACAGGCCGCCGGCCTGACGCAGCGTCCGGATGCGGTCGCGCCTGGCCGTGAGAATCTTGTGAGGATAGGCTTGGTGCCCTACGTCCCAGATCAGCCGGTCGCGGGGAGTATCGAAAACGTAATGGAGAGCTACCGTCAGCTCGACCACCCCAAGGCCCGCGCCCAGGTGTCCTCCGGTGACGGAGACGGCACTGATCGTCTCGGCGCGCAATTCGTCCGCGATCTGCCTCAGCTGGTTTTCGGGGAGCTGCCGGAGGTCTTCCGGAATCTTGATAGTATCAAGAAGAGGTGTATGCGTTGCGCTCACGTGGTCACCAGAATGCAGGTTTTCCTTCACCGGGAGCCCCAGCTTGGAAGCGCCGCAAAGGTTGAAAGCATCGAAGTCAGATGATAGACGGCCAGAAACAATATCCCAATTCCCGTTCCGGGAGGAGGATGCCGCTTCCAATGTTCTCCGTCCCTTCCCGACTGACATATGCTGCTGTCCGGCTGCGAAAGCAACTCGTTGACCCGAATTGGTCCAATTCCATCAGTGCGGCGGCATTCGTCATCTTCATTGCTGCGGCCTTTCTGGTTCGGGGGCACGTACTTCCTGTTGCCATGATCGTCGTGATGGCCCTCTTGGCCTTCATCAGCGGAGCCGCGGCGCAGGCATTTCGGCGGAACACCTGGCTCTGGTTCTTCTGGATCTTCTTCGTCGCCTGGACGGCGCTTGGGGTCATTGGCGGAGGGCCGGGATACGATATCTCCGACTCCCTCAACTTTGTGCTGCTGGGCGCATTCATCCTGTCCATGGCCCAGGTTCGCCGTGCGTTGAGCACGAGGCAGGTTCTGGCCATCGTCGCGGTTCTCGGCGGGGTGAGCGCTCTTGCGTCCATCGTGCTGCACTTTGCCTCATCCGGTGATGTTTTCGATCGCTTGACCCCCCTCGGACGAGGGCGCAACCCAATTCCAGGCGCCGGAGGGCTTGCGGTCGCGCTGATCGCGCTTGCTGCACTCTGGCTGGAGCGTGCTCCGGGACATCGTTTTGCATCGTCCTGCATCGGCCTCGCGATCATGCTTCTCGTGGCCCTGGCCTGGACGCAGAGTCGCGCTCCGATCCTCTCTCTCTGCTTGGCATTGCCCTTGGCATGGTGGCTTGAGAAGCGAGGCGGAACTGCCGCCCTGCTCTTGGCCTGCGGTGGCGTCTGGCTCTGCATCACCGGCCTTGGCATGTTGGAGCCGGTCATCAAGTCAGTGATCTGCGACGGGCAGGCGGATTGGTGCCGTCCAGCGCACAGGGTCGAGATCTGGGGCTGGGTGCGAGACCAGATCTCTCTCCATCCCGTGCAGGGCACCGGGCCTGGCTTCCGGTTCCAGAAGGCATGGATGAGCCATCCCCATAACGGCATCTTCGGGACTGCGATGTATTTCGGCTTCCCGGCTCTCGCGGCCTTTGGGGCGATGATCGGCTTTTACGCCAGAGAATTGACCCGGCAGGGAGATCGATCTCTGCGATTCTTCGGAGCGGCATCCATCATTTTCTCTTTCGGCTACATGGGAACGGATTTGTCGAACCCGTTTGCCTTCTTCAACATGCATTACCTCTTCCTCTGGATGCCCTACCTTCTCGTTCTGATGTCGAGTGAGGCTATGGGCCGGGATGAGGAAGGGCTTGCCCTATCGAGCTCCGACGAGCTCCGACGGATTTGACGGCACATCATGGCAAGGCATCATTCGGCCCTTCACCGAAGATTCGATCTCAAGCCCATAGCCTTCAAGGTGATGAAAGGCTTGACAGGCTCCCGCGCGGGGCTCCGGAAGGCGGTTTCCTTTTTTCCGGATTTCGGCTGGCCCGGTGCTGCGAAGGTGGACCTTCGGGAGGACAGCATCCGTTCCTTCAACCTCGTCCAGGAGCGCTACAGCCGTCAGCGCGCCTTCGTCAGCTCCTACGACGTGGACGTGATGAACCCGCATTGCCGGTTCCCGGATCCGGATTCGGCTCATCGGGTGATCGCACGCATTGCGGATGTGCTGATCCCGGGCCATACGCTGACGCCCGTCGATCCGGACACAGGACGGCAGATCGCGTTCGATACGACCGCGGACAGCAACTGGCACTTCTCCTATCCGGCGCCGGCCGCGCTCCACACGCGGCGGGTCCCGGGACTGGTTGCCGCGATTCCGCCCTACAAGCACTATGGTCACCTTCTTACCGACGTGCTGATGCCTCTGGCCTACGGACTACACCGCAAGGTGCTCGCTCCCGGTGAGACACTGACCATCGTGACGGCGCGCTCGGTCAATCCGTTGGTGGAGAATTTCGTCAAGGGTTTGCAGCGTAATGGCCTTCCCATACGCCACCTGAGGCTGGCTCCCTGGGAGCGGGTTCATGCCGAGCGCTACCTTTATGCGCGCAGCCATTGCTGCAATCTTGAGCGGGTGTTCGCAACTCCGGAAGCGCTCGACTACGCCCGCTCCATTTTCCAGGCCGCCTATGCGGATCGCCCGCTGCCGGAGGCTGCGCCCCGGGTCTATCTCACCCGTGGGCACACACGCCTCCGTCAGGTGGAAGGGGAAGCCGAGCTGATCGAGGGGCTGCGCGGGCGCGGGTTCAGGATCGTCGAGGCGTCCTGGTCGAACCATCACGAACAGATTCACTGGTTCAGCGAAGCGAAAACCATCATGGCCGTCCATGGAGCCGGTCTCGCCAACATTCTCTGGGCTCGCGGTCAGCCGCTCCTGATCGAACTGATGGCGCAGAATGCCCGCAAGAGCACCGGCCTCCACTGGGCCGCCGAGATAGGAGCGGATTACGAACCTGTCATTGGCGGGCCCGAGGGGCCGAGGCAGGCTTTCAGCATCGACCCTGCAGCCGTTCTGCGGGATGTCGATGCGATCCTCGCGAGATATCCCGCCCGTTGAGACCGCGTGCCGGCAGGAAGTTACACCTCGACGTCCAGCGGTGCCGTGCCGGAGGCGGCGCCGTCCGGGCCGACGGTGATCTTCTCGATCCGGGCCTCGGCCTTCTTCAGAAGCTGTTCGCAATGCTTCTTCAGGGCCTCGCCGCGCTCGTAGATGGCGATGGAATCTTCCAGCGGCACATCGCCGCGCTCGAGGCGCCGCACGATTTCCTCCAACTCGGCCAGGGCCTTCTCGAAGGGGAGGGTCTTGATGGAAGTGGTGTCGGTCATGCAGCTATCCGTCAAAATTCGTTGTTGAGCCGTTATCTCATGTGATTGCGGCATTGCCCGGCTGGCGGACGAGGAATCTCTGATAAACGAAGCCGATGCCGATGAGAACAAGCCCGAGGCCAATAAAGGACAGAGCCCGCATCATGCCTTCCAGATTGGATAGGTCGATGATGAAAACCTTCAGAACGGCGAGCACAAGATAGACTGCCGAGGCGATGCGCGCAAAGCGGTTGTCGCGGATGATGCCGAAACCGAGGAGGGCAATGCCGATGACGAGGAGGGCCACCGAATAGCTCCACTGCTCGCCCTGGGCAAAGCCGCCCCGGAAAAAGCCCAGCCCGGGGCCTTGGAAGATCCTCCGGATCTCCAGCGCTACGTAGGCATATTGAAGCAGCAGGCTCAAGACCGCCGAGGCGAGGGCATAGGAAACGGGTCGCGCACGGCGCTCCACGAAAGCGAGTATGCCCGCGAGGATCGAGGGCAGGAGATAGGCCAGGATCAGGCTGTTGAAGAGGATGCCACCTGAGATCTCGTCGTTCGTCAGAAGCGGGTTCTCGATCACGAGCAACCCGATGGCGGACAGGCCGAGAGAGGCGATCTTGAAGATCAGGGAACCCCAGCGATAGACCGGGTCGGGACGCCGGAGATCCATCCGGGTCAGCAGGATCGCGAAAGCGAGGCCTTCTGTCGCAAGCAGGCCCGCCTCCACGAGGCTGAAATCCGCCGCCAGTGGGCTTCCGGCATGCAGGGCGTGACGGATTTCGAAAAAGACCAGGAAGGCGGCGAAGACGATGGCGAGGCTCTCGGTGAGCTGGACGATCCTGTCGTGCCCCGTCCGCCCCAGCAGGCGGCTTGCCAGCCAGAACGCAACGGCGGGAGCGCCGTAGCCCCAAAGGATCCAATTGAAGATCATCGGCCCTGGGGCGTCGCCCACGATGGCGGGATCCCAGATCAGGCGGCCGAGCACGATGAGGCCGATAGCCCCCACCGCATAGCGCAAGGCCGGAATGGCGATACGCTCCGCGGCCCAGGCGGTGCCGAGAGCCGCAAGCGCGAAGGCGACCGTCAGCATGCCCTTCTCGAGCGCGAAGGTCAGGCCGAGCGCGACCGCTCCCAGCGCCGCCGAGGCGGTCGCCCCGATGCCGAGGCGGATGGCCGCACTTCGGTCCGCTTCCACGTGCCGCATGAGCCATTGGGAGACGAGCACGAAGGCGAGGGCCAGCACCCCCGCGATCAGGGCGAAGGAGAGGCTGCGCTCGAATTCGGTCAGGCGCCAGTAGGCGGCAACCAGCGCCAGGAGCGGCCCAGCGCTCGCAACTCCCGCATACCAGGCAGCGACTGGCAGGCGTAGGGATTGTGAGCGCGTCAGGCGCAGCAGGGAGGCTCCCGCAATTGCCGGCGGAAGGAGAGCCGCCAGGATAAGATAGGTGCTGAGCGCATGGGGCCGGACGGCAAAAGCATCCCCGCTCTGGAAGAACAGGCTTTCGGGACCGTCGCCGATCTCCGTGGCGAGAGGCCAGACCAGGAGCGCGCCCACAGCCAGTGCGGCGCTGCTTGCCGCTGCCGGAGAGGCATTGGCGATGCGCACGCCCGCGGCAAGCAGGATCAAGGCCATGGCGGCCACGAAGACCGGCCTTCCGTCGCCCATGGCGATGGAGCCGGCCACGACGATCCCGGCGCAAGCGAAAGCGAACAGTGCTCCGCTCGCCGCCCGATCAACTCGGGCTTCCTCATCTGGCACATGGCGATAGGGATCCAGCGCGAGGAAGAGCGCGGCAAGGCCCGCCTGGAGCACCAGATGCACCATGGCCGGAAGCACGTCCGATTCGTCGATGAAGGCGATCGGTGCCGTCCACAGGAGCACGCCGGTCGCGGCTGCGAGCGCGAGCCAGCGCCAGAGCCGGAGCCGCGCGACGCCATAGGCGGGCAGGACCACGAAAACGAGATAGATTACGAGCGCCCAGGGCTGCGGCCGGTCCGTGGAGACGAGGAGCGGGCTGCCCATGGCGCCGAGAAGGCCCAGCGCGGCGAGGATCGGCCCGTGTAGCGTCGAGGCGACCATGGCCAGAACGGCGACGAGCCCGAGCGCCACGAAGGCCGCGCCGGGGCCGATCAGCCCATAGAGCGCATAGGCCGCATAGATCGAGGCGAAGGCCGTGCAGGTTCCGGCGGCGGTGAGGATGCTCGGCACATGGGCGCTCGGAATGCCCGGCAGACCGAAGCTGCGTTCGCGGCGGCGCATCCATTCGCCCGCGCCGATGAGGGCGAGGGCGAAGAGGATGCCGAGCCCGATGCGGGTTCGGGGATCGAGCAGGCCCTGCTCGATGGAGTATCGGACGAGGAAGATGCCGCCGAGAGCCAGGGCCACGCCCCCCACCCACACGGCCCAGCGGGAGCCGATCTGCTCCTCCAGGCCCCGGCGGGGCGGGACCGGCCGGGCTGCGGCGGGAGGGACGGGCGGAACGGAGGTCGCGGCCGGTTGCGGTGGCGCTTGCCCAGGGGCTGTTTCGGCAATCGCCTCTTCGGGAGCCCCGGTCATCTCCGCTTCAGGTTTGTTCTGCAGCGCTTTAAGCAGGATCACCTGCTCCGAGAGAAGCTTCAGCCGCTCATCCAAATGAGCGAACTTTCGGCGCGCCGAGAGGCCGAACACGAGCGCAATGATACCTAGGACGACAACGCCGATCCCACCAATGAGGGCCAGCGCAATGGCAACAACAATGAAATCCACGAAGAGGCCCCTCAGCATTCCCGATCAGGGCGGCTCTCCAAGATGGAATCGCTCTAGCCCCTGTTAATCTGTAACATGAAGGGCGTGCCCTCCATAGCCTCGGCTCCCCGGCCGATGGCCCGGATGGCGTCCGCCATGCGGCCCTGCCTGCCGAGAAGGTCATCGGCCAGAGCCACAAACCGGACATTGGGCGTGGCGGAGGGAGCCGCCTCCCTCAAGGCGAGGGCGAGCTCGGTCTCATCCCGGTCGGGCGCGAGGGCGCAGGCGGCGATATAGGCCGCCGCCGTCGAGCGGCTGATGCCGGCCCAGCAATGGAAGAGCAGGGGGCTCTTGCGATCCCAGGCGCGGATGAAGGCGAGAAGCTGCTCTATGTGCTCGGGTCCCGCCAGCACATGCCCCTTCATTGGTTCCAGGATGTCGCTGACATTGATGACGAGATGACGATCGGGCGCAATGGAAGCCGGCCGTTCGATCGCCATGCCCATGGTCAGGAGGCTCACCACATGGCTCGGGCCAATGGCGGCGACGGTCTCTTTCAGGCGGGAGAGGGGGCAGACGTGGAGCACCGGCATGGCCTCAGGGCGTGGCGGAGAGAACGCGTTCCCGGAAGCGCTCTTCCGCCACGGCCACGGGCCAGGGTTCGAGAAGGGCATGAACGCCGCGGGGCAAGGACTCCGGTCGCCCAAAGAACTTGATCGCCTCCTCGCGCCCGAAGCCCGCGAGATGCGTCGCTTCGAGATAGGCAGCCTGCCGGTCGGCCTGCTTGATGAAGCGCTTCAGGGCGGCGCTGGGGGCGGCGGGCAGGCCGAAATGGAGATGGATCGCGCCGAGCAGGCCCGCCTCGATGGTCTTGTACGCATCGCCGATCACCGCCTTGAACGGGGAGATGATGTCGCCGATCACGTATTCCGGTGCGTCGTGCAGGAGTACGGCGAGGCGCGTGGCGCATGGCATGTCCGGATCGAGATGATCGGCGATGGCTTCCACGAGCAGGCTGTGCTGCGCCACGGAGAAAATGTGTCCGCCGATGGTCTGGCCGTTCCAGCGCGCTACCCGGGCGAGGCCGTGCGCGATGTCGTCGAGCTCCACGTCGAGCGGCGAGGGATCGAGCAGGTTGAGGCGGCGGCCCGAGAGCATCCGCTGCCAGACGCGGGGTTCCTTCGCCATTCAGAGCGTCTCGGCGAGAGCGGCGCATTCCGCATGGCGGTAGCAGCCGACGAGGTGGTCGTTCACCATGCCCACCGCCTGCATGAAGGCATAGACGATGGTGGGGCCGACGAAGTTGAATCCTTCCGCCTTCAGGGCTTTCGAGATGCGCCGTGACACATCCGTTTCCGCCTGCACGTCGCTCCGGCTCTTCAGGTTGTTCTGGATCGGGCGGCCGTCGACGAAATTCCAGAGGAAGCCGGAGAAGCCGCCGCGCTCCTGAAGGCTGAGCCATGCGCGGGCGCCCGCGATTGTCGCCTCGATCTTGGCGCGGTTGCGCACGATGCCCTGGTCGAGCATCAGCGCCTCCACATGCGACTGGTCGAACCGCGCGATCACGGCCGGATCGAAGCCTGCGAAGGCCTGCCTGAAATTCTCGCGCTTGCGCAGGATCGTGATCCACGACAAGCCGGCCTGGAACCCGTCGAGGATGAGCTTCTCGAACAGAGCCCGGTCGTCGAATTCGGGCACGCCCCATTCGTTGTCATGATAGGCGACGTAAAAGGGGTCCGTGCCGGGCCACCAGCAGCGGTGCCTGTTATCGGGGTGCAGGATCAGTCCGTCGGTCATGGGCAACGTGTAGCGGGCTTAAATGAAAACGGAAAGATCCGCCTCGCCGGAATGCACATCACCGGCGGGGAAGGGATTTTCGGTAATACACGACCCGCTCGGTCTCCTCGAAGCCGACGGCCAGGTGCATGGTTTGAGAGGTGCCGTTGTGGATCTCCACGTCGGAGGCGAGTTCCGCGCAGCCGAGACCTTCGGCCCAGCTTTCCACCGCTTGGACCAGGAGACGGGCGATGCCCTGTCTCCGGTGCGATGGGCGGACGTAGATCCCCTCGAGGAAAGCGACCGGGGACGTAACGCAGCCGTTCACGTAGTCGTGGCGCAGGACCGCCTCTGCGAAGGCCACCGCCGCGCCTTGGGAATCATGCGCGAGAAATGCGACGGACTGCTCCGGGTCGGCCAGGATGGCTTCGGCTTCCGCGACGTGATCCGGCCGGGACGTGTCCGGCCACATCTCATGTCTGAGAGCGACCCAGGCATCGACGGATTGCCGGTCGCGGGCTACGATCCGCATCACGCGCCTCGGGTGTCGACGAGTTCGGCCATGTGCAGGGCGCTCTCGTCGCCCAGGGCGCGCAGGCCTGCCGCCACGCCCCTGCGGTCGGCCTCCGGGCGGTTCTGGCTCACCTTCCACTTGCCTTCGATCCGCGTGATCTCGATCTCCACGCCCACGATGCCCTTCAACTGCGCTGCGAGGAATTCGGGCGGCGTGTCGTCGACCGCCCAGGGCTCCGGCCGGGCGGCTTCCTGAGCCGAGGTCATGGACGTTATCTGTTCCAGGAGCCATGCCGGATCCTCGATGACCCGCATGCGCCCATGGGCCTGAACGATGGCGTAGTTCCAGGTGGGCACGACCTTGCCGTGCTCGCGCTTGGTCTCGTACCAGGACGGTGTGATGTAGGTTTCCGCGCCCTGGAAGACCACGAGAGCCTCTTGGGCGGGGTCGAAATCGCGCCATTGCGGATTGGCGCGGGACAGATGGGCCCGCAGCGTCCCCAGCTGCGAGGCCGCTTCGTCAAGGGCGAAGGGAATGGGATTGGCGGCGAGACCCGCCTTCCCGACGGTCACGAGAAGACCGAGCGGATGCGCCCTGATGAGCGCGTGCTGGATGTCTAGGCGGTCCTCGCGGAAGTGCGGCGGCTGATACATGGCATTCCCATTCCGATGGAGCGGGAATGCTAATCGCAAGTCCTCGGGGCGGACCAATGAAAAATCGCGATTCCGGCCATCAACGTAATGGATGAGTGATCAGGAGCCGACCCGCAGCGCGCGCAGCTTGTCGGCCAGTTCCGTCCAGCGATAGGGCTTGCTGATGAAGGATATCCCCGCCTCGAATCCCTCGGACGGCAGGGCCGACATGGGGTAGCCGGAGGCGAGCAGAACCTTGATGCCCGGCCGCAGTTCGCGCGCCTTGCGGGAAAGCTCGACGCCGTTCATGCCGTTGGGCATGACCACATCGCTGAACAGCACATGGATGGGCACGTCCTGTTCCAGCACCTCGAGCGCCTGCTTGGCGTCGCACGCCGTCAGCACGTCGTAGCCCAGGCTGTCGAAGATTTCCGTCGCCACGTCCAGAACGGCCGGCTCGTCCTCGACGATCAGCACGGTTCCGGCGGTGTCGCGAGCGGGCCTGACCGTATCGGGGGATGCCTCCTCGTCGGACGCGCCCCGCTCGTCTCCATGGGCCGGGAGCAGCATGGAGATCGTCGTGCCCTGGCCCGGCTCGCTGTTCACCTCGATATGCCCGCCCGATTGCGTGATGAAGCCGTAGACCTGGCTCAGGCCGAGGCCCGTGCCCTTGCCGACCTCCTTCGTGGTGAAGAAGGGCTCGAAGGCCCTCGCCGCGACCTCCTTGCTCATGCCGAGGCCTGTATCCCGGACCGTCAGGGACACATAAGGACCCGCGGGAATGCTCCAGGCTGCCGCGTGCTGGTCATCCACGGAGGTCTCGCCGAGGGCGATCGTCAGCTCGCCTCCCTCCGGCATGGCGTCGCGGGCATTGACGACGAGGTTGAGGAGGGCGGCCTCGAACTGCGCGCCGTCCACGTTGATCGTGCTGATGCGGGCGGGAAGGGACAATGTGAGCCTCACCGTCTCGCCGCAGGCGCGGCGCAGGACGTTTTCGAAGCCTTCGATGAGTGTGCTCGGATCTTGCAGCGTCGGCTGGAGAGGCTGGCGGCGCGAGAAGGCCAGAAGCTGCTGGGTCAGCCTCGCCCCGCGTTCGGCGGCGCGCTGCGCGCTCTCGATGAGGCGGGTCTCGCGGGCGCCGTTCACGTGGCGGGTCAGGAGGTCCAGGTTGTTGACGATGATGGTCAGCAGATTGTTGAAATCGTGCGCGATGCCGCCGGTCAATTGCCCGATGGTCTCCATCTTCTGCGACTGGAACAAGGCGGCCTGAGCCTCTGCCAGCGCCTCCTGCGCTTTGCGGCGTTCGGTGATATCGCGCGTGATCTTGGCGAAGCCGATCAGTTCCTTGCGCTCATCGTAGATCGGGTCGATGACGACGCTGGCCCAGAAGCGCGTGCCGTCCTTGCGCACGCGCCAACCCTCGGCCTCGAACTTGCCTTCGCGCTTGGCGGTCTCGAGAGCGCGGTACGGCAAGTTCGTGGCGCGGTCCTCTTCCGTGTAGAAGCGGGAGAAGTGCTGGCCCCGGATCTCGTCCTCGGTATAGCCCTTGATGCGCTGCGCCCCCGGGTTCCAGTTCGACACGTGACCTTCGGGATCGAGCATGTAGATGGCGTAATCGGTGACGCCCTGCACGAGCAGGCGGAAGCGCTCCTCGCTCTCCCGTAAAGCGTCCTCGGCCTTACGGCGTTCGGTGAGGTCTCGGGTGATCTTGGCATAGCCGAGAAGATTGCCATGGGCGTCCCGGATCGGGTCGACCACCACATGGGCCCAGAAGCGCGTGCCGTCCTTGCGCACGCGCCAACCCTCGGCCTCGAACTTGCCTTCCCTGGCCGCGGTCTCCAGCACGCGCTGGGGCAGCCCCGCGGCGCGGTCCTCGTCGGTGTAGAACCGGGAGAAATGCTCTCCGAGAATTTCGCTTTCGACGTAACCCTTGAAGCGCTGCGCTCCGGAGTTCCAGCTTGCGATGATGCCGTTGGGATCGAGCATATAGATGGCGTAATCCGTGACGGCATCGACAAGAAGCTGGAAACGTTCCTTGTCTTGCGCCGTCGGTCGCGCTTGTACAGCAATCATCGAGAAACCCTTGGAATGGAACTCTTCGCGCATGACTTCCGGCACGTCAGAGGTCCGTTTGCGGCTAACGCAGTTTCGCTCGGTCCGGTTCCCGGAATCGGCTCCTAGGCCGGTCCTGCTCCCGATTGAGTAGCACCGTCCCCAGGGTAGGGAAAGTTCACCCAGCGCGGTTTTTCCAGGCGGACGGGGATTCCGCCGGCGAGGATGGGGTGTCCGGCCGCCAGCGCATCGGCGGCGCGGTCGAGGCGGATCATCAGGAGGCCCCGCCCTTCCATCGCGGTTCCGGTCCTGCCGAGTGCCTTGTCGCCGGCCGTCACCTCCACGCCGACATCGGCGGCGAAGCCCCCCTCGTAGATGGCGGGCACGATGCGTGTGCGCGCCGTCCCCCGGTGCTGCATGCGGGAGACGACCTCCTGACCCACATAGCAGCCCTTGTCGAAATCGACTCCGTGCAGCTGATCCATCAGGGCCTCGTGGGGGAAGGCGTCGCCGAACAGGAAGTCACGACCGCCCTCGGGCACGCCGAGTCCGATGCGGTGGGCGTGATAGGCCGCGGCCGGGACCTTCTCGAACTCCGCCGCATCCTGTGCCGCCACAATCGCGCGCCAGCCGAGTTCGGGCAGGCGGGGGTCCTCCGCGACGAGGCCGACCTCGTCGTCAGGTCTCGGCTCGTCCCAGCCCGCCACGATGGCCATGGCCTCCGACAAGTCCTCGATCGCCACCTTCGCGCGCAGTTTGTAGAAGCCGAGGCGCTTGGCGAGATCGGGGGCGAAGACCTTGAATGTATCGAGATAATAGCCGCCGCCGATCTCCTGGGGCGCCTGGAACACGATGAAATCGAACAGGATCTTGCCCTGGGGCGTCAGCAGCGCGCCGAGTCGCGCGGCCTGCGGCGAGACCCGGTCCAGGTCGCAGGTGACGAGACCGTCGAGAAAACTCTTGGCGTCTTCGCCCGAAACCCTTACCACGCCCCGGTCGGCTAAATGGACTGACGGCATGTCCCGCTCCAGTTGCTATTCGCGATGAGCGTGACATATGCCCCCTTCGCACGAGCCTCAAGGGATGAGATCGCCATGCCCCAAACCTTCGACCTGATTCTCAAGGGCGGCATCGTGGTGAATCACGACGGACGCGTCGAGCGCGATATCGGCGTGCGAGCCGGCACCATCGCCGCCATCGGCGATCTCTCGCGGGCCTCGGCGGACCGGGAGATCGATTGCCGTGGTCTGCACATCCTTCCTGGCGTCATCGACACGCAGGTGCATTTCCGGGAGCCCGGCCTCGATCACAAGGAGGACCTGGAAACGGGCTCCCGCGCGGCGGTCATGGGCGGCGTCACGGCCGTATTCGAGATGCCCAACACCGACCCGCAGACCACGAGCCCCGAAACGCTCGCCGACAAGGTGAGGCGCGGCCATCACCGCATGCATTGCGACTTCGCCTTTTGGGTCGGTGGCACGCACGAGAACGCGAAGGACGTGGCGGAGCTGGAGCGCCTGCCGGGTGCCGCGGGCATCAAGGTGTTCATGGGCTCGTCCACCGGCTCGCTGCTCGTCGAGGACGACGAGGGCATCGCCGACATCCTGCGCCGCACCCGCCGCCGCGCCGCCTTCCACTCGGAAGACGAAGCGATGCTGCGGGCTCGGAAGGAACTTCGCGTCGAGAACGACCCGCGCTCACATCCCGTCTGGCGCTCGGCGGAAGTGGCGCTCGCCTGCACGCAGCGTCTCGTTCGCATCTCCCGTGAGACCGGCGCGCGCATTCACGTGCTCCACGTCACCACGGCGGAGGAGATCGCGCTCCTGAAGGACCACAAGGATCTCGTCTCCGTCGAGGTCACGCCGCATCACCTGACGCTGGTCGCGCCCGACGACTACGAACGCCTCGGCACCTATGTGCAGATGAACCCGCCCGTGCGGGACGAATATCATCGCGCCGCGATCTGGCATGGGCTCGACGAAGGCATCGCGGATATCCTCGGTTCCGACCATGCGCCGCATACCCGCGAGGAGAAGGACAAGGCCTATCCGAACACGCCCTCCGGCATGACTGGCGTGCAGACGCTCGTGCCGATCATGCTCGACCACGTGAACGCGAGCAGGCTCACGCTGGAACGCTTCGTCGACATGTCCAGCGCAGGCCCCAAGCGCCTGTTCGGCATCGCCCGAAAAGGCCGGATCGCGGTTGGCTACGATGCGGATTTCACCGTGGTGGATCTCAAGCGCACCGAGACCATCACCAACGGCTGGATCGCCTCGAAATCCCAGTGGACT
The DNA here is from genome assembly GCF_009830105.1 of Microvirga makkahensis. GTDB lineage: Bacteria > Pseudomonadota > Alphaproteobacteria > Rhizobiales > Beijerinckiaceae > Microvirga > Microvirga makkahensis. The sequence goes on along the minus strand of NZ_WURB01000011.1, from coordinate 101,308 downwards.
CCCTATGACGGCAGGAAGGTTACCGGCTGGCCCGTCGGCACCGTCGTGCGTGGGCATGTGGTGATGTGGGACGGCGGACTCGAGACGCCGTCGCAGGGCGAGGTGGTGCGGTTCGAGGAGACGCTGCGCCCTTGAGGGTGCGGCGGCCTCGTGAAGGCCGGCGCCGCACAGGCTCGTCCTGAAGGGGGCTGCTCTCCGGAGAGTCTCGTCCTTCGCGACGCGAGCAGGCTCGCTCCTCGGGATGACGCTACCCCGGTGCCATACCGCTCAATGCTTCAGCGCGCCCGCCATGGAGAACGCCCCGCTGCGGATCTTGTCCGCGAGCGACGAGGCGTACTGCGCCACCGCGTCCTCGCCGTAAGTCGCGACGAGTTCCGTGAAAGCTGCAAAGAGCGCGGCCTGCGCCATGCAATCGGCGTCGAGCCCGTCGAGCTCGGCCTCGGCGAAAGCCTCGTTCACATAGCTCAGGGCAGCCTGCTTGATGGAGCTGAGTTCGGGCAGCTCACTGAGAGGGACGTCGTTATCGTTCATGGATCCATGCCCCTTTATGGGGGCGGCGCGCGGGTCGGTTGAATCGACCTTAGATATAGCGCCGTCCCACCGCCAGCATCACCTTGCAAGGAGGTTAATGCGAGAGGGTTATTGCCGAAAAATGTGGATAAAACCCTTGATTTATTGCGAATTTGGCTGTGCTAAATCGTCACTCTCCTTGAACGGAGGGGCACTCGGCCGGTGTTTCGTCAGCCACCGTAGCGGCTGGTGATGTTGCGGGCGAGCTCCTCGCCCTCATGGATGAATCGCGCCGAGGCCTCCTGGGCGGATGGGGTGCAGATGCGGTACGTGAGGGCATAGGCCTGATAGCCCTTGTTGTAGGCCCCCGCCAGACGCTCGCGTCGGCCCGGGGTCGTGCCTTCCGTCTCGAGCAGGATCTGCATGCGCCGGCTCCATTCATGCGCATCGGGCGCGGTGCAGAGGGGGCGTAGCATGGCGAGGGCGCCCATGATTTCGGCGAGCCGCAGGAGTTCCTTTTCGTAGGGCGCGGGCGGCGGCTCCACCGGTGGAGCGGGCTCGGCCTGCTGCTGGTCCGGCTGCGGCTGGGGGGGCGGCTGCTGAGGCCGCCGTTGCTGCGGCCGCGGCTGCGGACGCGGGCGATATTGAGGCTGCGGCTGATAGCCCTGCCGTGGTGCGTTCGGATCCCGCGGGGGACCGAACAGGCGCTCGAAAAAGCTCTGCGCCGCCGCAGGCTGCAGCGGGACGGGCAGAAGCGCCAGGGCGGTGAGCAGCAGGATGGTCCTCCTCATGGGCGCGCGCGCTCCCGCGCGATCCTGAAGGCCTGTTCCAGAATGCTGCTGAGCCCCGCCGTCATGGGCAGATCCACGATGTCCCGTTCCGTAACCCAACGGATGTCCTTTGCTTCCGGTCCTGTCTGGGGTTCGCCGGAAACCCAGCGGGCTGCGTGGGCGGCGATGACGACATGATGCTTTATATGGCCTTGCGCGTCCCTTTCAATGAATTCCACGGGGGCGATCATGCCGATGAGCTCCGCCTCCACGCCGACCTCTTCCCGCAGCTCCCTCAAAGCCGCCTCGCCGAGGCTCTCCCCGGTTTCCACCATGCCGCCGGGGAGCGAATAGAGCCCCTCGCACGGCGGCTTGCCGCGGGCTGCGAGCAGAATCCGCCCGTCGCGGATCACCGCGACCGAGGCGGCGAGGAGGGGGCGGGAAGGATAGAGGCGGTCGCTTGTCACGGCGAGGGTCGCTCCTCGCCCACGCGATAGCGGGCGCGCGGCCGGATGAGCTGGGCCTGGCTGCGCTGCTCGATGGCGTGGGCGAGCCAGCCGGCGGTGCGCCCGACTGCAAACAGCGTGAAGGCCGCTCCGCGCGGGAGTCCATAGGCGCGCTCCAGCATCACCAGCGCCGTGTCGATGCTGGGCGTTCCGCCCGTTGCGCTCTCGATGGCCTGGAGCATCGTCGCGTCGGAGGCCAGCAGAGGCACGTGATCGAGGATCGCGGGCGTGCGGGGATCGCCCTCGGGATAGAGCCGGTGCCGGAAGTTCGGGGCGGGGATCCGGTCCGGGGCCTCCAGGAAGGCTCTCACCCGCTCGGTCATGCCGCCGTGATAGGGCCCGCTCAGGGCCGCCAGCCCCGAGATCATCGCGTGGCGCAGCGAAGCGCCTGTCGAGGCCGTGACCCGGACCGCGAAGGCGGAGGAGCTGAGCTCGTGATCGGCGCAGAGCACGAGTGCCCGGCGGATCGCTTCGGAAGCCTGGGGCGTCTTCCAGGCTTGGGCCAGGTGGCGGTGGAGGGGCTCCGTCCGTGGGTCCTCGCCGCTGCCCGCGGCAGCCAGGAGCCGCAGGATTGCCGCCACCTCCGCGGCGCGCATCTCCTTGGGGGCGGGCTCGGAGAGGAGGCGCACGGCGTTCGCGACGAAAGCGTGCATGCCGGTTGCGGGGGGCGGAAGGTTCCGCGGCAACCGGGAGGGCAGGCGGAAGGCTTCACCGTCGAGGCCGCCGATCAGAAGGAGGGCCGTGTCCTCAAGGGGCGCTGTCGCGGCCCAGGCAAGGGCGTCATGCCTCCGGTAGAACAGCCGCCCGTCTTTGATCTGGGTGATGCTGGTCTCCAGCACTGGCAGGCCCCAGTCGAGGGCCGTCGCGGCCGCGGCGGCCGGGCGGCGGAACCGGGTCTTGCGCGAGACCAGCGCCTCCACGTCGTCGAGCGCGTAGAGCCGCTGGCGGGGGTCGTGCGGAGAGGAAAAGGAGCGGATCAGCCCCCGGCTCACATAGGCATAGAGGCTCGCCCGGCTGATGCCGAGACGGGCGGAGGCCTCTTCGGCCGAGGTCAACTCGATGCTCATATGTTGATATGTTGATTCAAGATTGACGGTTTCGCAAGTCCGGCGCGAAGCTCCTCTCGAAAAGGAGAGGTCTCATGAGCAATGGACTTGATGACGTCGTCGCCGCCGAAACCGTCCTGAGCCACGTGGATGGCGAGGCCGGTCGCTTGATCGTCCGCGGCCACGACCTGGAGGAGCTGGCGGGCCGCGTGCCCTTCGAGGAAGTCACGGCGATGCTGTGGGACGGGCTGGTGCCCGGCGTATCCGCTGATCCGCGCGTACGCTTCGGCGAGGCGCGGGAAAGGGCCTTCCGCACCCTCTCGCCCCTCGCCAGGAACCTGTCTGTCCTCACGCCGGTCGAGGGTATGCGCCTTCTGCTCGCGGCCCTGCCGGATGCCGACGAGGATCCGGCCTTCCTGGCGGTCGGCGCATCGGCGGTCGCCGCCGCCATGGCGATCAGGGGCGCGAAGGGCCTCCCCCCGGTGGCGCCCGATCCTTCGGCGGGTCATGCGGCCGATCTTCTGCGAATGATCAAGGGGGCGCCCGCCGACGAGGGCGGGGCGAAGGGGCTCGACACCTACCTGGTGACGGTGATCGACCACGGCCTCAACGCTTCCACCTTCACGGCTCGGGTGGTGGCCTCCACCGATGCGGGGCTGCTCTCGTCGGTGGTCGCAGGGCTCTGCGCCCTGAAAGGGCCGCTCCACGGCGGCGCTCCCGGCCCGGTCCTCGACATGCTCGACGCCATCGGCGCGGCAGACAACGCGGAGAGCTGGCTCGACGGCGCCATGGCTCGCGGCGAGCGCCTCATGGGCTTCGGCCATCGCATCTATCGCGTGCGCGACCCCCGTGCGGATGTGCTCAAGGTGGCCGCCGCGAAGCTCAAGAACGAGAGCAATCGCATCGCCTTCGCCGAGGCCGTCGAGCATGCGGCTCTCAGGGTGCTCCAGCGCCGCAAGCCGGGCCGCCGGCTGGACACCAACGTGGAGTTCTACACGGCGATCCTGCTCGATTCCCTCGGCGTGCCGCGCGAGGGATTTACGCCGCTCTTCGGGGCGGGCCGCACGGCGGGCTGGGTGGCGCATGCCCTCGAGCAGGAGAAGGCGGGCCGCATCATCCGCCCGCAATCGCGCTATGTGGGGCCGTGGCCGGCGCAGGCGGCTTGAGAAACACACCCCGCCATGGCCGCACTTGTCGCGGCCATCCCCACGTCCTGACCAGCAGCCTTTCCTGAGACGTGGATGCCCGGCCCAAGGCCGAGCATGACGAGGTGAGCACTCAGACGTGCTGGCCGCCGTTGATGTGCAGCTCCGCGCCGTTCACGTAGGAGCTCGCCTCGGTGCAGAGGAAATAGATGGCCTTGGCCACTTCGTCGGGGGTGCCCAGCCGCCGCATGGGGATCTGCTCGACGATCTTCTCCGTGCCGGGCGAGAGGATCGAGGTATCGATCTCGCCGGGGGAGATGGCGTTCACGCGTACGCCCAGAGGACCGAAATCGGCGGCCATCTCGCGGGTGAGGGCGGCGAGGGCCGCCTTCGAGGTGGAATAGGCCGCGCCCGCGAAGGGATGGACGCGCGAGCCCGCGATGGAGGTGACGTTCACCACCGATCCCTTGGCGCGGGTCAGTTCGTCCTGCAGGCCGCGGGCGAGCATGATCGAGGCGAAGAAGTTCACCTGGAACACCCGCGTCCAGTCCTCATAGGCCGTGTTGATGGCGTTCATGCGTGCGCCGCCGGGGCCCTTCGGCGAGATGCCCGCATTGTTGACGAGCGCGTGCAGGCAACCGCCCTCGGTCGCGAGCCGCTCCTTCACCTCGGCGATGGCACGCAGGGTGTCCTCCGCATTTGCGAGATCCACCTGCAGGTGATCCTCCGGCCCCATCTCCCAGGGACAGTTTTCCGGGAAGCCGTGGCGCGAACAGGTGATCACCCTCCAGCCGGCGGCGGAGAAGCGCTTGACCGTGGCATGCCCGATCCCGCGGCTGGCGCCGGTGAGCAGCATGATGCGGCGGGAGGTGTTGGACGAAGAGGACATGGTGACATCTCTATGAGCGGGGGCGCATCCTTAACCGATCCGCAGGCGCAAGTCTCATGGATAAAGCTCTCACGGATAGAGCCGGACCTTTCGCCATCCGTCTCCCTCGCGGGTGAAAACCACCCGGTCGTGGAGGCGGAAGGGCTTGTCCTGCCAGAACTCGATGGAGACGGGCGCGATCCGGAAACCGGTCCAGTAGGGCGGGCGCGGCACCTCGCCGATGGCGTATTTCGCCGCGTTCACCGCTACGGCCTTCTCCAGGGCGAAGCGACTCTCGAGGGGGCGCGACTGCTGGCTAGCCCAGGCGCCGATCCGGCTGTCGCGGGGGCGGCTCTGGAAATAGGCGTCGGCCTCCTCGTCGCTCACCAGGGTCACCGGTCCGCGCGCGCGGACCTGGCGGCGCAGGCTCTTCCAGTGCAGCACGAGCGCCGCCTTCTTCTGACCCAGAAGCTCGCGGCCCTTGTTGGATTCCGTGTTGGTATAGAACACAAAGCCATTCTCGTCGAAGCCCTTGAGCAGCACCATGCGCACATTGGGAAGCCCCGTCTCGTCCACGGTGGCGAGCGCCATGGCGTTGGGGTCGTTCGGCTCCGATGCCTCCGCCTCCTTCAGCCAGGACTGGAACAGGGCGAAGGGCTCTTCCGATTCGGTGAAGTCACCGGTTATTAACTGGTTCAATGGTTTATCTCGGGGTGTGACTTTTCGATATGGGGGCCCGACGCGTGCCGTGGACCAATACGCGCCGTTATAGATCAGATGATTTCCTGCGCGAAGCCGGGAAAATTCTGACGGCTGGCCTGATTGCCCTGTCCGCCTCCGCCTGCAGCTTCTCTCTCGGCATGGCGGGCATGGACGTGGGGGAGCCTGAGACCACCGGCTCCATCGCGCCTGCGAGCGCTCGCGCCGAGCCGTCCCCGCTCTCGCCCGATCTGAACGAGGAGGACTGGCGCCGGGCCAAGGCGGCGCTCGGCGTTGCCCTCGACCCCCAGGGCCCCGGTACCCAGGTTTCATGGGACAATCCCGACACCGCCGTGAAGGGCAGCTTCACGCCCACGGGCTCGCCCTTCGTGAGGAACGACGAAATCTGCCGCGCCTTCGACGCCCGGCTGAGCGGCCCGACCCAGGCCGTCCTGCGCGGCACGGCCTGCCGCCTCTCGGGCGAGGAATGGACGATCAAGGAGATCAGGCCGGCCGGAGACGAAACGAAGCCCGCCATGGCACCCGTCAGGCCGGGGAAAAAGATCGTGAAGGCTTAAGCTCGGCCGAACTGCTCGTTGCAAAGCAGCAACACTTTTCCCATATGAACCGGGAGTTCCGTGGGGCGGTTCTGCCCCGATCCAACGGTTCATGGATTGTCCAAGATGCGAAACCCTTACGACGTTCTAGGCGTGTCCCGCTCCGCAAGCGAAGCGGAGATCAAGAAGGCGTTCCGCAAGCTCGCCAAGTCCTACCATCCGGACAGCAACAAGAACGACCCCAAGGCCAAGGACAAGTTCGCCGAGGCCAATGCCGCCTACGAGATCCTGGGCGACGCGGAGAAGCGCGCCCAGTTCGACCGGGGCGAGATCGACGCGGAGGGCAAGCCGCGTTTCCAGGGCTTCGAGGGTTTCGGCGGCCGGGGTACGGGAGCCCAGGGCTTCGAAGGCTTCGGCTTCGGCGGCGGCCCGTTCGGCCGGCGCGGCGCGCGAGGCTTCACGGGCGGGGAGACCAGCGACTTCTTTTCCGAGCTCTTCGGCGAGGCGTTCCGCTCGGCCGGAGCCGATGGCATGCGTCAGCAGAGCCGCGCAAACTCTCAGAAGGGCGCGGACGTGTCCGCCACCCTGACGGTGACCCTCGAGGAGGTGGCCGCAGAGGCGAAGAAACGCATCCGGCTGCCCACGGGCCGCGACGTGGATGTCGTCATCCCCAAGGGCGTCACCGACGGGCAGGTGATCCGCCTGCGCGGGCTGGGGCAGGGGGCGCCGGGTGTGAACCCGGGCGACGCGCTGCTCACGATCCAGATCGCGCCGCATGAGCGTTTCACCATGGAGGGTGCGAATCTCCGCCATCGCCTGCCGATCCAGCTTGAGGAGGCCATCCTCGGCGGCCCCGTGCGCATTCCGACTCTGACCGGCGCGGTGAGCATGAACATCCCGCCCATGACCGATTCCGGCCGCACCTTCCGCCTGCGCGGCAAGGGCCTGCCCATGAAGGGCGGAGGGCATGGGGATCTCCTCGTCACCGTGGAGATCAGGCTGCCGCAGGTCGTGGACGAGGAACTGATGGACTACGCCCGCAAACGCCGTTCCGCCAAGGCTCAGTAACCGAAAACCACGATATAACGCCTGGATTGGCCTTCTGGCGGCCAAGAGGGCTTCCCCATGCCTGCCGGGTCGGCTAAAGAAGCCGCTCTTTTCACGTGTCCAGCGACGATCTAGGTGAACTCATGGCGGAGACAAAGGCCACCGGCATCCTGGCCGGTAAGCGTGGCTTGGTGATGGGGGTGGCGAACAACCGTTCGATCGCCTGGGGCATTGCGCAGGCTGCCCGTCAGCAGGGTGCGGAGCTTGCCTTCACCTATCAGGGCGAGGCCCTGAAGAAGCGCGTGGAACCCCTGGCGAGGGAGCTCGATGCCCATGTCGTGGGCCATTGCGACGTGACCGAGGGCGACACGATCGATGCCGTGTTCGAAGAAGTGAAGGGCCTCTGGGGCTCCATCGACTTCGTCGTCCACTGCATCGCCTTCTCCGACAAGGACGAACTCACCGGCCGCTACGTTGACACCAGCGAGGGCAACTTCTCCAAGTCGCTCCTCATCTCCTGCTATTCCTTCACGGCCATCGCCCAGCGGGCCGAGAAGCTGATGCCCGACGGCGGCTCGCTCGTGACGCTCACCTATTACGGCGCCGAGAAGTGGATGCCCCACTACAACGTCATGGGCGTGGCCAAGGCCGCTCTCGAAGCGTCCGTGCGCTATCTCGCGGCCGATCTCGGCCCCAAGAACATCCGCGTCAACGCGATCTCGGCCGGCCCGATCAAGACGCTCGCCGCCTCCGGCATCGGCGATTTCCGCTACATCCTGAAGTGGAACGAGTACAATTCGCCGCTCCGTCGCACGGTCACCACCGAGGAGGTCGGCGAGACGGCCGCCTATCTCGTGTCCGACATGGCGCGCGGCATGACCGGCGAGATCCTGCACGTGGATGCCGGCTATCATGTGGTGGGCATGAAGAATCCGGAAGCGCCCGACCTGTCCCTCGACAAGGAGTGATCTGACCAATCATGCATTCGCCTCGCCCGACGATCTATTTCATTCGCCATGGCGAGACGGATTGGAACCTCGAGGGCCGCCTCCAGGGCCAGAAGGACATTCCGCTCAACAAGCTCGGGCGCGTCCAGGCCGAGGAGGCGGGTCGCCGCCTCCGTTCCGTTTGCCCGCATTATGAGGATCTCGCCTATGTGGCGAGTCCGATGCGGCGTACCCGTGACACCATGGAGATCCTGCGGGGAACCATCGGCCTCCCGCCCCAGGGCTATGGGGTGGACGAGCGCCTGATCGAGATCACCTTCGGCGCATGGGAAGGGATGACCTGGAAGGAGGTCCGCAGGGCGGAGCCGCAGCTGGCGGCCCTGCGCGAGCGGGACAAGTGGAATTACGTTCCCCCGGGCGGAGGCGAGAGCTACGCCATGCTCGTGGACCGCATCCGTCCCGTCCTCGACGATCTGACCCGCGACACGGTGATCGTCGCCCATGGCGGCGTGGCCCGTGCCTTTCTTTCCCTGTGCTGCGGCATCTCCTCGCGCCAGGCCGCGAGCATGGATATCTGGCAGGGCCGGGTGCTCGTGCTCCAGGACCGCAAGCACCGGTGGGTATGAGGAGCCTAGGCTCGCCCCCTGCCATGGCCGTCCCTTCCTCTCTCGTCACGGTCGGCTCGTCCCGGCCATTCCGGCGAGGAAAGGCGCGGCGCTCCGAGGGCCGGGATCACCGGCGCGGGGCCGGTGACGACGTGCGGGAGGGCGCGGCGCGGGTGCGGCCCGCCCATTGACCCGTCACCCTGCAACCGTGTTATCCCGTCACCGGAGCCGGGCGCACCCGCCTCTGGGGCGTCAGAACCCTGTCAGGGCGGCGCAAGCATCCGCCGCAACGATGCCTTCCCAACCTTACGGTCAGGGAGGCGATGGCGCATGTCCAGGGCGAAGGCCTAAAGGTCAGCGCGGTCGTCCCTGACGGCTTCTGAACTCCCCGGCCACCAGGGCTCCTGGTGGTCGCTTCATCTGAGGGAGTTGCGAGCGATGGACCAGCCCTACAGCGTCGTGGCCGATTGGCTCTCCAGGTTCACACCTGGCCGGAGACCATCCAGGCCCTCTGGTTCGTCGCCGTTCCCGCCACCGTGCTCGGCGTCACATGGATTCTGATGCGGGGCCTGCGGGACATCCTCCACGCCGTTCGACGAGACGAGGTCCGCCGGATCGGCGGGGTTGACCGGCATGCCCAGGGCCGCATCCTGATCGACCGGCGTGAGCGGACGCGGGACATCGAGCGGCAGACCCCGCCCGAGCTGATCGCGCGCGAGCCGCGTCCGTTCGGGCGAGCGGAGGAGTGAGCCCCGTCCCGGCGCCAAGTCCTCTGTTCGCCGCTCCGGAGGAACCTTCGGGAAGGCATCGAGGCTGCGGGAGGTGACACCCGCCCGCTTTGGCTCTAAGACGCCCTGAACCTTCGAAGAAGCGCCATGTCCCACAATACCTTCGGCCACCTTTTCCGTGTCACCACCTTCGGCGAGAGCCATGGCCCGGCCCTCGGCTGCGTCGTCGACGGCTGCCCGCCGATGATCCCGCTGGAGGCCTCCGAGATCCAGGCGGAACTCGACCGCCGACGCCCGGGCCAATCCCGCTTCACCACTCAGCGCCAGGAGCCGGACCAGGTGAAGATCCTCTCCGGCGTGTTCATGGATGAGCGCACGGGAAAGCAGGTCACCACCGGCACGCCTATCGCTCTGATGATCGAGAACGTGGACCAGCGTTCCAAGGATTACTCGGAGATCAAGAATTCCTATCGCCCGGGACACGCGGATTTCACCTACGATGTGAAATACGGGATCCGTGACTATCGCGGCGGCGGCCGCTCCTCGGCTCGCGAGACGGCGGCCCGCGTGGCGGCGGGGGCGGTGGCACGCAAGGTCCTGTCCGGCGTCACCATCCGTGGCGCCCTCGTGCAGATGGGGCCTCACGCCATCGATCGCGGCAACTGGGACTGGGACGAAGTCTCGCGCAACCCCTTCTTCTGCCCTGACGCCAAGGCGGCCGAGTTCTTCGCGGAATATCTGGACGGCCTGCGCAAGGCGGGCTCCTCCATCGGTGCGGTGATCGAGGTCGTCGCCGAGGGCGTGCCGGCGGGGCTCGGCGCGCCCCTCTACGGCAAGCTCGATTCCGATCTCGCCGCCGCGATGATGTCGATCAATGCCGTGAAGGGAGTCGAGATCGGCGAGGGCTTCGCCGCCGCCGCGCTGCGCGGCGAGGAGAACGCGGACGAGATGCGTCCCGGCAACCAGGGCGCGCCGACCTTCCTGTCGAACCACGCTGGCGGCGTTCTCGGAGGTATCTCCACCGGCCAGCCTGTCGTCTGCCGCTTCGCCGTGAAGCCCACCTCGTCGATCCTCACTCCCCGCGCCAGCGTGACCCGCACCGGCGCCGAGGCCGACGTCATGACCAAAGGGCGCCACGACCCTTGCGTCGGCATCCGCGCCGTTCCGGTGGGCGAGGCCATGATGGCCTGCGTGCTCGCCGATCACCTCCTGCGCCACCGGGGGCAGGTGGGTCAGGGGGCGTCCTGGCCGTTCGAGGGGTGAGCAACTCGGCGCCGCCTCATGCGGAACGAGCGGCTCGCCATTGGCGCGACGGGGAGAGGCCGAGGGTGAGGGCGGACATTCAGGACGCTCTGTCATCCCGAGCCTGCAACGATCATAGGGGCGTCACGGCCAGGCTTGCCCGGCCGCCCCGATAGGGAGAAACGCGGCGCTCCATCGAAACGGGATCACCGGCACAAGGCCGATGATGGCGTGAAGAGGTCCGGTTCGCCGGTCCACCAGTCGGTCTCTCGGGATGAAGGGCGGGATGCACTGCAGCCCTAATCGACGATTTTTAGTTTTACTAAAATCGTCTCATCCGCTAAATCGGCCGCATGAAGCTGGCTGAATGGTTGTCCCGCAATGGCATCTCGCGCGTGGAATTCGCGCGGCGGATCGGCGTCACTCCCGGCGCCATCACCCAGATGTGCAACTCCGATCATGCTTGGCTTTCGCGAGATACCGCGCAACTGATCGCCCGCGAGACCCGCGGAGCCGTCACCCCCAACGATTTTCTGCTCCTATCCGCCCAGGAGGCCCTGATGTCCAACTCCGTCACCGAAGCCATCGAGGCTTTTAGTCGCGGTGAAATCGTCATCGTCACGGATGACGACGACCGTGAGAATGAGGGTGATCTCATCGTGGCTGCCTCCCTCTGCACGCCGGAGAAGATGGCCTTCATCATCCGCAACACCTGCGGCATCGTCTGCGCGCCGCTCACCGCCGCGGAGGCGCGCCGCCTGCGGCTCGACCCCATGGTGGCCTCGAACGATGCGCCGCTCGGCACGGCGTTCACCGTCTCCGTTGACGTGAAGCACGGGCTCACCACCGGCATCTCGGCCGAGCAGCGTTCCAACACGGTGCGAGCGCTCGCCAACAACAACATGGGCGCGGCCGATTTCGTGCGTCCCGGCCACGTGTTCCCGCTTATCGCCAAGGATGGCGGCGTGCTCATGCGCTCCGGCCACACGGAAGCCGCCGTCGATCTCTGCAAGCTGGCGAATCTGCCGCTGGTGGGCGTGATCTGCGAGCTCGCCAACGACGACGGCACGGTGATGAAGGGCGCCCAGATCGACGCCTTCGCCGAGAAGCACAGCCTCAAGCGTATTTCGGTGGCCGATCTCATCGCCTACCGTCAGTCTCGCGAGAAACTCGTCGAGCGTATCGCTACCTTCCCGGTGGAGACGCCCTGGGGCTCGTTCACGGGCTATGCCTACTCGACGCCCTTCGACAGTGTGCAGCACATCGCGGTAGTCCACGGCCGCATCGGCGACGGCACCAATGTTCCGGTTCGCCTGCATCGCGCCAATGCGCTCACCGACGTGTTCGAAGGAGGCAGGACGGTGGCGGCCGTCATGCAGCGCTTTGTGAAGGAGGGCCGGGGCGTCCTCGTTTACCTGCGCGACGGCACGGCGGGTGTACCGACCACATCCTTCTCGGAGCACGAGGAGACCACATCCGAAGCCGCGCGCTCCAGCCAGTGGCGGGAGATCGGGCTCGGCGCGCAGATTCTGAAGGATCTCGGAGTCGCCTCGATTCGCAATCTCGCTACCTCGAGCCGCTCCTATGTGGGCCTCTCCGGCTTCGGCATCGACCTGCTCGGCCAGGAGCCGATCGAAGGCTGAGGGGCTGGCGTCGTCCGCGGTCTCGTGCCGGAAATCCGCGCCCTTCCGCAGAGCGGTTGCCGTGAGGCGTGGATGGCCGGATCAAGTCCGGCCATGACGGAAACCGCCACTACGCGTGCATCTCGCGTCCCATCAGGGCGTCGAGGTGGAACGCGGTCGATTTCGCCAGCCCTTCGAGGTCGTAGCCGCCTTCCAGAACCGACACGATGCGCCGCCCGCAATGTCTGTCGGCGAGATCCATCAGCTTCCGCGTCGCCCAGGCGAAATCCGTCTCGGTGAGGTTGAGGCCCGCGAGCGGATCGCGCCAATGCGCGTCGAAGCCCGCGGAAATGATGATGAGATCCGGCGCAAAGGCGTCGATGCGCGGCACGATCGCCGTGTCCACGGCCTCCCGGAAGGCTTCCGAGCCATCGCCCGCATTGAGGGGAGCATTGACGATGGTGTCGTGCTCGCCGGTTTCCGAAACAGCACCCGTTCCGGGATAAAGCGGGGCCTCGTGGGTAGAGCAGTAGAGCACGCTGCCGTCGTTCCAGAAGATGTCCTGCGTGCCGTTGCCGTGATGGACGTCCCAATCGAAGATCGCGACCCGTTCCACGCCGTGTTTCGTCTGTGCGTGCCGCGCGGCAATGGCCGCATTGTTGAAGAAGCAGAATCCCATGGCCCTGGCGCGTTCGGCATGGTGCCCCGGCGGGCGCATGGCGACGAAAGCATTCGTCACATGACCCGCTACGACCTCGTCGACGGCTTTCACCGCGCCGCCGGCGCTGCGGAGAGCTGCCTCGTAGGTCCCGGGCGACATCACCGTGTCATCGTCGATTTTCACCAGCCCCTCGCGGGGAGCCATGTCCCGCAGCCTCACCACATAATCCTCAGGATGAGCGAGAGTGAGGCTTTCCATCTCCGCCATGGGGGCCTGATCGCGGACGAGGGATGTAAAGCGCTCCTTCTCCAAGGCGCGCTCAATGGCGCGGATGCGGTCCGGCCTCTCGGGGTGGCCGAGAGGCGTCTGGTGATCGAGGCTGGACGGATGGCTGATGTAGAGCGTGGACATGCAAGCACTTGACCGGTGGTGGAAAAACAGTGTCGCAGCCGCGTGAGCGGTTGTCTATGTTGTTGCAATGCAACAGTGATCGCGCTGGAACCGTGGCATTGTTACGGTGATTCGCTAGATGGCCCGGCTTCAACCGCTCGAAGGTCATAGCGTACCTTCAACCCAAGCTGTCCCCTGCGGCAGTCAAGTAGAGCTTTGTTCCGATGCGCCTCTCGAGCCTCGTCTTCCTTATGGCAACCATGGCGGCCGCGCTGGCCGGGTGTACCTACAAGGGCGTTCCAGATCCACAGGTCTCCACCCGCGACGCGGAGTGGATGGCGCAGATCCCGGCAGCCCAGGAAGAGCCGCGCAACGGCCGTTATATCGTCGACGATCCGACGGGCGAGGCGCCGGGCACCATCGTGGTGGATACGAAGCAGCGCTTCCTCTATCTCGTGCAGGAGGGCAAGAAAGCCATCCGTTACGGCGTCGCCGTCGGTGACGAGGCCTATGGCTGGGCCGGCACGTCGCGCATCGCCCGCAAGGCGGAATGGCCGAATTGGAACCCGCCCGCCGAGATGAAGGCGCGCTGGCCGCATGTCCGTCCCATGAATGGCGGCCCCGCTAACCCGCTCGGCGCCCGCGCCCTGTATCTCTACGAGGGCAACCGCGACACGCTCTACCGCATTCATGGCACCAACGAGCCGGAGAAGATCGGCCAAGCCGTATCCTCCGGCTGCATCCGGATGCGTAATATCGACGTGATCGATCTCTACAACCGCGTGGCGCTGAATACGAAAGTCATCGTCCGCTAGATCATCGATCCCAAAAGGGGCCTGCATTTCGGAACCGGTCCGAAGGCCAAGAGATCCGAAGGCCAAGAGAAAAGCGCCACCTCGGGCGCTTTTTTCATTGCAGGCGGGGCGGGCTTACCGGTCCAGCATCGCCTCCTTGCGGAGGATCGCGGGAGGGTCGAACGTCCTGGTCTTTGCCGGGCGGGTGTTCAACGAACGCATGGCGGCGGCCAGGGCCGGGAGCGCGACGGGCTTGAAAGCGGGAATGGTCTGAGCGGCTGCTTTCGAGGTCGATTGCTGATCTCGATTTGGGGCATGCAAGGTCATCGGTTTCCTCCTGGTCATAGCGGGTGCTTGCACCTGCCGTCATGATCGGGAGAGACGCGACCTCTTTGAGGCAAACCCTCGACCATGTGCTTATTGTCCAACGGGTAATCGAAACAGGCTTAATCCAGAATGAACGCCGGCGGCGTCGCAGGGGCTGCCGGATCATGCGTCGGGCAAAGCTCTCGCCATCCCTCAGGCCCTGCGGATCCCATCGGGATTGGTGACGTCGAATTGGCCATAGGCACCGGCTCCGACCGCTGGTGGAGATGGGTCCCCGTATCCGCGGGATGACGCGGTAAAGGCGGGAGAGGATGGCGAGCGCCCTGCCGCCCTGCTCCTCGATCGGAAGCAACGGTTGGGCGGGCACGTTGTCCACGAGCCCGCCGTCGAGTGCCGCCATGCCTCCGACGCGGCCGACCGGCAAGAAGGGCGGCATACTGGCGCTCGCCGTCAGGGCCGCAATGATTTCGGCGGGCGAGGCGAGATCCTGAACAAGGACGATTTGAGGGGGCGAAGTCCAGCGCCGGCTGCCGCGCGGGTGGACGGGCGAGCGCCGCTTCTGCTCGATCTGATAGGTTGCGATCCCGAGTTGGATCGTAAAGGGCCAGGACGAGCCCTCGTTGCGCCAGGAGCGCCATTCGAAACTGCGGCGTGCCCCGAATACAGGCCTCCGCCACCATCGCGTTGGCCGTCCGGCCCAGGGCCAGGAGGCTGTAGCATGCGGACCACGCGCCCGCGCTCATACCGACCACCATGGAAGGGGCGAGGCGCGGGAGGGGAGCCACCGCCGGCGAACGCCACCTCGCCGAACATGGCTCCTATCGCCGCATTGCTGCGAGTGCTGCCTCCTCCTCGGCCCGGGCACGCTCGCGCCAGGCGAGCACGATGCGTTCGAGATCGGCGAGGTCCTGCTCGGGGAGAGAGCCCAGCGTGCGGTGCACATAGGCGCGCTGCGCCGCGATCCCCTTCTCCGCCAGGTCACGCCCCTTCTTCGTGAGGTACAGCGCGTTGGAGCGCCTGTCGCCCGGAATCGAGCGGCGCTCGACAAGGTCAGCCTCCACCATCCGGTCGAGGAGACCCGAGACATTCCCCTTGGTGACATACAGCCGCTCCGCCAACTCCTGCTGGCTCAAGCCCTCCCTCTCCGTCAGTGTGGACAGCAGATCGAATTGGGGAATCGACAGGCCGAGCGCCTTCAACTCGCTGGCGACCGTGTTGAGCGCGCGGCGATGCAGGCGAATGACGCGAAACCAGATGCGAAGCGGATCCGATCCGAGGTCCGCAGGGGCGGGGGAAGGGGAAGACACAGAGGAAGGCTCCTGTTGAGGGCGGATAGTTTATGGTGAAACGGTCCATGTCGTCATCCCCGCCCGGAGAGTGCCCGACGCAAACGAGGAGTCCGGCGCATGGAAACGGCCGTGAATGACACGTTCAGGTTATGATATATTGTTATGTGGGACGGCCCGTGCTAAGGCGGCCTATCTTCCGCGAAGGTTAGATCATGACCGCCACTCTCTCCTCCAACGTTCCGCTGCCCTCGCCTCAAGCGTCTTCCGTGTCCTTCTCGGGCCGAGGGGGCGAGTTTCTCAGGATGCTGGTGACCGGGAGCCTTTTCCAGATTCCCACCTTCGGCTTCTATCGCTTCTGGCTGATCACGAAGCTGCGCCGCCATCTGTGGGCGAACACCCAGATCGAGGGCGAATCCTTTGAGTACACGGGTACCGGAAAGGAACTGCTGATTGGCTTCCTGATCGCCATCGCCATTCTGGCACCGCTCTATATCGGGATCTTCCTGGCCTCGATCCTGCTCGAAGAGCAGGCCGCGTTCGCCAGCATCCCTCTCTTCCTGATCCTCTACGTGCTGGCGAATGTCGGCAGCTACCGCGCGCGCCGTTACCGCGCCACGCGGACCGTCTTTCGCGGCGTGCGCTTCTGGATGAGGGGCTCCGGCTGGGCCTATGCCTTTCGGGCCATCCTGTGGGATTTCGCCGTTCTGCTCACCCTCGGCCTCGCCCTTCCGTGGGCGATGGCGTCCCTTGAGCGCTATCGCATGCGCAACACCTATTTCGGCACCATTCAGGGGGACTTCTCCGGCGCGGGCTGGGCCCTGTTCAAGCGCGGTTGGTGGCTCTGGGCCCTGAGCCTCGCCTCTCTTGCCGGCACCATCGCGCTCGCCGGCTACGTGAGCGAAACCTATCCCGAGCAGGAGGAGGTGTTCGGAGCCATGGTGCTTCTGCCGATCATCCTGGTCGGCATCGGGATCTGGCCTATCGTCATGGCGATCTTCACCCGCTGGCATATCGACGGCCTTCGCTTCGGCGACGTGGCGGTGTCGAGCAGGCTCCAAGCAGGCACCATCTACGGCCTTTTCTTCAAGGTGCTCTTCTCATCCGTCGGCTGTTTGATCGCCTTCGGCGTCGTCTTCGCGATCGGAGCCTTCCTGGCCGGCCGGTTCCTCCAGGAGGGGCTGGACGACTTGCAGGCTGGTGAATGGACCGGAGGAGCGATGGTCCTCGGCATTCTGGGGGCTCTGGCCTATCTCGTGATTCTCTTCGGCCTCGGCGTCATTCAGCGCTATTTCTTCGGCCGTGGCTTGTGGGCCGCCGTCGCCAACACCACGTCGGTTTCGAACCTGCGTTCATTGGACAATGCCGGCGCCGTCGGACGCCCTATGGGCAGCATGGGCGAAGGTCTCGCCGATGCGCTCGAATTCGGCATCGGCATCTGAGAGGATGCGTGGTGGATGCGGTGTTCTATGACGGAGCGAGCGCCCGGCGACGGGCCGTCACTCTCAAGGTCACCGCATCGAGACTCGACCTCCATGAGGGAGGCGAATGGATCGCCTCCTGGCCTGTCGGCGAGGTCCGCCGGAAGGATGCATCCGATGGCGTCTTGCGCCTGGCGTGGGAAGGTGGATCGGAGCTGGCGCGTCTTGACGTGACGGATCGTGCCGCTCAGGAAACCGTTCGGTTGCATTGCCTTCACCTCGATGATCGCGAGACGCGGGAGAGGAGAGGACAGATTTTCCTCTGGTCCGCCGCAACCGCGATCTCGATCATCCTGTGCGTGCTTTACTTCATTCCGCTGCTGGCGGAGACGCTCACTCCACTGATCCCCGTGCCTTATGAGCAGCGCATCGGCAAGGCCGTCGACAATCAGCTGCGTGCTTTGCTGGGCGACGGACTTTGCGAAGCGCCCGAGGGAACGACGGCCCTGCGCAAGCTGACCGAACGCTTGAGCGGGGTGATGGACGTCGAAGCCCCTCTTGAGGTCGCGGTCCTCGATTCGAAGATCCCCAACGCCATCGCGCTTCCCGGAGGGCGGATCTACATCTTCCGCGGGCTCCTGGAGAAGGCGGAGACAGCCGACGAGGTGGCCGGCGTGCTGGCACACGAGATCGGGCATGTCGCCGCCCGGGACGGTCTGCGCATGATGCTTCAGTCGGGCGGCACCTCCTATCTCTTCGGCCTCCTGTTCGGCGACGTGACAGGCGGCGGCGCCATCGTATTCGCGAGTCGCTATCTCATCGACAGCGCCTATTCCCGCCAGGCGGAAGCGGCGGCGGACGATTTCGCGGGCCGCATCATGGTCTCGTTGGGCAGGCCCGCCCATCCCATGGCGCTGTTGCTCAAACGCATCGAAGCGGAGGTCGATGAGGACGAGGAGGAGGGTGACGGGAACGAAACGAGCATTCCTGCTTTTCTGTTGACCCACCCGATCACCGATCAACGCTTGAAAGCTTTGGAAAAACAGGTGCCATCCCAGTCCGGCGAGCCTCTTCTGAACCAGGAGGAGTGGCGCGCGCTCCAAGAGATTTGTAAGACCCCTTAATGCGTCGTCTCATCATCGAAGAGCCCTTTTCCCGTCCGGCCCAATGGTCGCCTACGGTGGCCTGGTTCGCGCTTGTCGTGACGGTTCTCTCGGTTCTCCTGATCCGATTCGGCCGCATCGACTATCAATCCGGTTTCATCGTCCTGGGAATCGGGCTTGCTATTGCCGGTTTCGCTGCCGGGCTTTCCTTCATTGCCTTCCTTCGCATTTGGCAGGAAGGACGGCGTGGCCTCGGCAGCGCCATCAAGGGGCTGGTGCTGGCTGCTCTCGTTCTAGGCTATCCGGCCGTGCTGAGCCTCAAGGCCGTGACGCTGCCGGCGATCAACGATGTCAGCACCGATACGGATGATCCGCCCGCCTTCTCGCGCTCGCGCGTCGCTCTCGATGCTCGCCACGGCCGCATCCCTCCCGATGTTTCGCCAGAGGAGCGCGAGTTGCAGCGGGAGGCCTATGTCCAGATTGCGCCGCTCTCGCTCGATATCCCGCCCGAGGATGCCTTCCCCCTGGTGCGCAGGGCTGCTGAAAACCTCGGGTGGCAGGTAATCGAGGCCGTGCCTCCCGGAGGACGGACGGGTGTCGGCCGGCTCGAGGCCGTCGACCGCACGCTTGTCCTGAGGCTTCCCAGTGACATCACGATACGCGTCCGGCCACGGGTCGACGGGACGCGCATCGATATCCGCTCCGCATCCCGCATCGGCCAGCACGATCTCGGCGCGAATGCCACGCGGATTCGCGCCTTTCTCGAAGAGGCCTCGAATCTGGCCCTGGCGGTGAAGTAATCCGCCTTCGCATCCTGCGCAAAAGTGGCGCCGGTTTTTCGCACGACGCGCTAGACCGGGCGATACTCCCCCTTGAGGCTCGGGGCGCCGTCCGTTGCCGCCATCTCTTTGGCGATCAGATCTTCCAGATGGGCAAAGACGGACAGTCCTGCGGCATTCAAGAGGGCCGGGTTGAGCCCCTGATAGATGGCGCTCACGATCTCAGGGATCGTCCGGTCGCCGGCTTTCAGGCGGTTGAGAATCGAAGTCTCGCGCAATCGCCGGTGATGGATAAGCGCGCGCACGAAGCGCTGAGGCTCCTGCACGGGACCTCCGTGGCCGGGCCAATAGACCGCGTCCTCGCGTCCTCTGAGCTTGTCGAGGGAGGCCATGAACGCGCTCATGGATCCGTCGGGTGGCGCGACGACGGTGGTGGACCAGGCCATCACGTGATCGCCGGAGAACAGGGCCTTCTCCTCGGGCAGCGCGAAGGCCAGATGATTGGCCATGTGTCCCGGCGTCGCAACGGCCTCGAGGGTCCAGTCGGGGCCTTGCACCACGCTGCCTTCGGCCAGTTCAAGGTCGGGAGCGTAATCCTTGTCGGAACTCGCCTCGAGAGAGTTCACTTCACCGCTGAACAGGGGGCGGGAGCTCCGGTGCGGGCTGCACCCGACGACGAGAGCTCCCGTCGCGGCCTGGATGGCTCGGGCGGCGGGGGAGTGATCCCGATGGGTGTGGGTGACGAGGATATGGGTCACTGTCTGGCGGCGGACGGCGTCGAGCAGGGCCTCGATATGCCCGGGGCTGTCCGGGCCCGGATCGATGATGGCCACCTTGCCCGAGCCGACGATGTAGCTGCAGGTGCCGGTGAAGGTGATAGGACCTGGGTTATTGGCGACGATTCGGCGTATGAGCGGGCTCACCCGCACGCATTCGCCCGACCGGGCCGGAGGACGGACATCGAAGGTGAGATCGTCTGCCATGAAAGATCCTGGGAAATCTCTGTCGGTTCCACATCGGGGCCGTGCCGCGGCTTGAGGCTGGCCTGCCCCTCCTATAGGGCTTTCCTTGCCGCCTGCGAATGGCGGATTGAACTGGAGATATGTTTCATGTCGACTGGCGCCACATCGCCATCTACTTCGTCGACCCTCGTCGGCCTGATCTGGCCCTCCCGGGACGACGCCCGTTTTGCCGCGCTTCGCGCCATCGTTCTGATGGCTGTCGGCACGGCGCTTTTGACCCTCTCCGCCAAGATCCAGGTGCCGCTGCCTTACGTTCCCATGACGCTGCAGACGCTCGTCGTGCTGATCATTGGCACCTCCTATGGTTGGCGTCTCGGCGGCGCCACCGTCGGTCTCTATCTGCTGCAGGGGGCGATGGGCATCCCCGTTTTCGCGGGCCCGACGGCCGGCATCGGCTATATGATGGGGCCGACGGGCGGCTTTCTCTTCGGCTTCCTGGCCGCCGCCGTCGTCATGGGCTTCATGGCGGAGCGCGGCTGGGACCGCTCGCTCCTGCGCGTCATCGTCATGATGAGCCTCGGCCATGCACTGGTTTTCGTGTTCGGACTCGCTCAGCTCTCGCTGGTCATGCCCTTCGCCAAGGCCTGGACCGTCGGCGCCGCGCCGTTCGTCGCCGCAACCGTGGTGAAGACCGCTTTGGCAGTGGCCCTGATGCAGGCGGCCTGGTCCGTCACCTGCCGTAGCGAACGGTCTCAGTAAGAGCCTTCGCAAAAGCCCATGATCGAAGCCGCCTTCCAGGCGGCTTCTTTCGTTTGAGGCCGCGTGTCGCGCTCAGCGTATGGTGGGAGAAAGTGGACCCGGTCCTTCGCTCCAAACGATGCTCTCTCCAAAGAGTGGAGCATCGGATTGGATCCCAAAAGTGGACCCGCCGATCCCGTCCGATGCTCTAGCCGACCGAATGGACGAGCCGGAGATTGGGCTTTGCCTTGATGCTGCCATGGCGGAACGTGAGCTCGACCCACTCTTCGTCGCCGCCTCCCTCGGTGACGCGATAGCCCATCTGCCTGGCAATCGCTTCCACCTGTCCGAGATTGGACCTGGAAATCCAGCGCGAGAATTCCAGAGTTTCCTGATCCATGAGAACGGCGACCATGCCGATCTCGACGCCTTGGTCAAAATCTTCGCTGCGGCCGGGAAAACGCAAACGCAAGCCCTCATCGAGATGGATATGTCGCATGGTGGGAGCCCCCATATCGCCGTGCGTGGCATTATTTTTTATAAGTGTAGCAACATTCCGTTAAGATCGGAAGGCGTCAAGGGCGCGCAGTGTTGCAACGGAACTTGGCTGCGACGCAAGAACAGCCGGAACCCTCCAAGGAAGCGCTCATTAGCCTTGCAGGACGGAAGAGCAATCCTTGGAGGCGGACTCATGGCCGAGCGCAGAATCACTGCTTTCTTCAACACCTATGACGAGGCGGCCAAAGCCGTGCAGCGGCTGGAGGCGGCGCACATGCAGAATTTCGAGATCAGTCTGATCTCCAACAACGCCGACGGCATCTCTTCGCACAGAGCGGCGCGCTCCGCCGAGGACGAGAGCCGCTCCCACGACTTCGCCGAGGCCGGAGCCGCGGCGGGCACGATCGCGGGCGGCGGTGCAGGGCTTCTGGCCGGGCTCGGCACGGTGGCCGTTCCGGGGTTGGGACCCTTGGTCGCAGGTGGATGGCTGGTCTCAGCGCTTGTCGGCGCAGGGGCGGGGGCTGCGCTCGGCGGCCTCGTGGGAGCGCTGGCCGATTCCGGCATGAGCGAAGAGGAGGCCAAGGCCTATGTGGACGGGATCCGCGACGGTGGAACCCTCGTGACCGTTCGCGTGGACGAGGCCGAGATCGATCGCGTGGTGGATATCCTGGACGACGAGGGGCGCATCGAGCCCGGCCAGCAGGAGCGGGATTGGCGTTCGGAAGGAGCCGCCCCCCCGATCGGAGCTGCGGCCTCGACGACGACAGGGCTCACGACGGACCTCATGCCGAACCCCCTCGACGAGGAGGATGACGGAACGTTGCATGTCGAAATGGAGGACGAACGTGTACGGCGCATGACCCGTCCGGGCGGCGAGCGGTCCTGAAACAGGCGGAAGGCCGTATCGGCCTTCCGCCTCCGCTCGCCGAGGTGTTACTCAGCGGTTCTTGCGCAGGAGATTGTCCAGGCTCCAGACTCCGCCCCCGGCAGCTACGAAGTAGAGGAACACAAAGCAGTAGAGAATCGCCGCATCGCCGCCGTTCAGCACGGGGAAGAAGCTCTTGGGCGCATGGGCGATCCAGTAGGCGCAGGCCATCAGCCCAGAGAGAACGAAGGCGACGGGGCGGACGAAGACGCCCAGAACCAGAAGGGCTCCCCCGAAGAGTTCGAGGACGCCCGCGATCCACGAGAGGCTGAACATGGCAGGCGAGGAGCCAGCGGGAAAGCCCAGGATTTTCTGGGTGCCGTGCGCCATGAAGATCAGCGCGGCCACGATTCGCAGAACGCTGAGAAGGCGGGGCGACCAAACGGCCTCAAGCGTGCTTGTATGCATCGGTTGTGTCTCCGGTAGATGGGATTGCGGCGCCGACTGAATGCGCGCCGTTTGCGATCCCCGGCTTTAAAGGTCACGCTTCTCCGTTTCCAGGTGCGAGGGCGCACGCTGCGGTAACGAATTGCTTACCACGTTCGAAGGACACTTTGATCGTTCCCTCATGCTCGGCGTTTTCCTCATGCCAACAGCACTGGAGGCTGCCATGACCATCCTCGATCCTCAAACCGGTCAACTCGTCACGATCGATCTCACGCCGCGTCCGCGTCCCTGAGAAGGAGGCGCGTTTCTTCCGGGAACCTGAGTTCCTCCTTTCCTTGTTCGTTTTTCGCGCAGATCATCGTGCCGCAGGGCTCCAAAAGGCTTGAGGTCCATTGTGCGGAACATCACCTTCCAACCTGGCTGCGCCTGGTTCCGGCGAACGGGCCGGAACCTGAAAGCCGCCCCTGCATTGGCCTTGCAACGGCAAGGTTCGATAGACGTTACGGCCGAGGTTTTACTCGCCCGTTGAGGCAACCTCGGCTTTGAAGCGCTGTATTTGCAGAATGCGGTCGAGTTGGGAGAGTTGAATGGCTCTGACGGGACGTTTTAATCTTCGCAAGACCTTTACGGGTCGCATCATCCTGCAGGTGGAGGAGGAGGTGCAGGGCTTCTGGGGCCGCATGATGGGCCGCCCCAAACTGCACCGCCGCTGGCGCGATGCCAATGTGCTCGACCTGGCGGCTCCGGAATTGCGCTCCCTGGTCGATCTGCGGTTCCGCCCCCGCTACATGCCGCAGGCCCAGGAAACCGTCCAGGACTGGCCAAAAGCCTCGCGTCAGCTGGAGGCGATTCCGGCTCAGACCCTTCATTACGAGACCTATGACGAGAACGGCCGCTTCTCGACGCACTAGGCGGTCGACCCGCCCCGGGGTGGCTGAGCCCGAACGGGCTCGGCGATCTCGGTCACTGTCTAGAGAAAGAATGGTCGGAGTGATAGGATTCGAACCTACGACCCCCTCGTCCCGAACGAGGTGCGCTACCAGACTGCGCTACACTCCGACACCGATTTTTCATCGGGAGGCCGGACTTATAGCGACGAGGGGCGGGGGCCGCAAGAGGGGATTTGCGCGTTTCGGGCGATATCTTTTCAATTTGAGACCTTCGCAAAACCGGGTTGCCAGGAACGGCTCCGCCGATTATGTACACGCCCACCATTGGGGCGTAGCCAAGCGGTAAGGCAGCGGTTTTTGGTACCGCCATTCCCAGGTTCGAATCCTGGCGCCCCAGCCATCTTTCTGTCTCAGTTCCTGAAATTTCGCCGATTGCTTCGACAAGAGCCGACACATCCGCCGGGGCGTGCGAAAGCTACGTTGTGGGTGAGACCGCGGAGGCTTGTGGCTAGTTCCTTGATCCCGGCATGATCGGAAGGGCCATCTGATAGAGCAATGCGGCCTGCCGGAGGTACCCCGAAGGATCCTGGTTCGTCCCTGGACGTCACCGAGCCTGCGGCCCTATTAATCTGCTGATGATCCAGACAGATGAAAACCAAGCGGCAGGAATCGGAGCAAGTTCCCTGAAGTTCGGGACCAGCGGGCTGCGAGGGCTCGTCACGGAGCTAAACGGCGTTCCGGCCTATGCCTATTCGTGCGCTTTCGCCGAGATGCTCAAGGAAGACGGTGCCACGGCCCGGGGGAACGGGATGGTGCTGGTCGGGCAGGATCTGCGTGGCAGCAGCCCCAGCATCGCGCAATTGTGCCGCGCTGCGTTAGAGGATGCCGGGCTGGTCCCCGTGGATTGCGGTGCGCTGCCGACTCCGGCATTGGCCTTCCATGGTTCGCAGCGCGGCCTCCCGGCGATCATGGTGACGGGGAGCCATATTCCTGAGGATCGCAATGGGTTGAAATTCTACCGGGCCGAGGGAGAGATCGACAAAAAGGACGAGGCCCGTATTCTCGCCCATCACACCAAGCTGAACATTCAGGCTGTGCCCGGCGCCATCCAGGAGGGGCGTTCCACTGCTCCGGACATAGACCTGCGCACCGCTTACAAAGCGCGCTACGTAGATTTCTTTGGAGCCGAGGCGCTCTCCGGGCTGACGATCGGCGTCTATCAGCATTCCTCTGTGGCCCGCGATCTTCTGGTTGAAGTTCTCGAAGCGCTTGGTGCCCGTGCCATTCCACTGGGACGCGCAGAGAACTTCATTCCCGTCGATACCGAGGCGTTGCGGCCGGAGGATGAGGCACTGGCGCGCCAATGGGCCAGCGAGGGCATTCTCGATGCAATCGTCTCGACCGACGGCGATGCTGATCGTCCTTTGATCGCCGACGGATCAGGCAGGTTCCTGCGGGGCGACCTCGTCGGCGCCATTACCGCGCGCGGCCTCGGCGCCGATGCCATCGTGACGCCGGTCACCTCCAATTCGGCTTTGGAGGCGTCCGGAGGGTTCAAGTCCGTCATCCGCACGAAGGTTGGATCACCCTATGTCATCGAAGGAATGGCTGAGGCGGTGCAAGCCGGAGCCCAGGTCGTCGTCGGCTTCGAAGCCAATGGCGGCGTCTTGCTAGGCTCGGACGTTGAGCGGCAGGGACGCCGCCTCGCGGCGCTCCCCACGCGGGATGCCATGCTGCCCATTCTCTGTACCCTAAACGAAGTTGCCGCACGTTCGCAGCCCCTCGCAGAGATCGCGGCTGATTTCTCCTTCAAGGCTGCCGCGAGCAACCGCTTGAAAAATGTCGCAAGCGAGAGAACTGGATCTTTTCTCTCTCGGCTCCAGCAGGACGTCGCTTTCCGCAGCGATCTGTTCTCTCCTCTCGGCGGCGTCGCCGGTCTCGATGCTCGTGACGGGCTGCGAGTCACCGCAAGCAACAGTGAAATCGTTCACTTCCGTGCATCGGGGAATGCGCCGGAATTGCGAGTGTATGTGGAGGCCGCAAGCCCAGCCCGGGCAGAGAGTCTGCTCGACTGGGGCCTTTCTCTCGCTGCACTGCAGATCAAAGGCTGATTGATCTTCCGAAGAGGAGAGCCTGCCATTGTTCGAGGGCAGGGGCCTTCGCATCGAGCACCTCTGTCGCCGTTTGAGCGAAGGGGCCTCAGGAGCAATGGAGGCCGAATGGCCACCAAGCTATGTAATGATACGACATTGATATGACGTGCTGGTTTGGGATAAAAGGGTTCGGCGTGGCGGAGCCTTGGCTGGGGAGCGCGAACTTCGCCCGCTGGGAGACAGAACCTTGAACTGTTTCGCGAGTCGTGTGGAAGTTTTCGCAAAGTCTCTGTCTCAGCGGATAATAGTCGTTATCATCGATGATCGTGCGGATCGTAAGATTGCTGTCTGGTGAATGTCATGGTGCTGGTTTGAATTTGGTCACGACATCCGTACGGGAAGCCTTGGCGATGATGTTTGGGTCAAGGGTGATCCTTGACTGCTGCAATCTTCGGGAGGCGCGATTCTCCGCTTTGGCTCCGAAGCTCTCACAGCGGTCGGCAGAAGGTTTGTCGAAATGACAAAACGCTTCCTGGTGACGGGTGGGGCCGGATTCATAGGTTCGGCGGTCGTTCGCCGCCTGATCGGCGCGACGCCTCACCAGGTACTGGTGGTGGACAAGCTGACCTACGCGGGCAATCTGGATTCCCTGGCTCCCGTTTCCGGCGAGCGCCGCTACGCCTTTGCGCGGGCGGACATCGCAGATGCGGCCCGGATCCAGGAGATCATCGCGCGTTTTCAGCCGGACGTGATCATGCATCTGGCGGCAGAAAGCCATGTGGATCGCTCTATCGATAGTCCGGGAGAGTTCGTGCAGACCAACGTCGTCGGCACCTTCGTGCTGCTGCAGGAGGCGCTGCGCTATTGGCAGGGCTTGAGCGGACAGCGGCGCGACGGCTTCCGTTTCCATCACGTTTCCACCGACGAGGTCTTCGGCTCGCTGGGAGAGGAAGGCTTCTTCCACGAGCGATATCCTTACCAGCCGAATTCCCCTTATTCAGCCTCCAAGGCAGCCTCCGATCACTTTGTTCGGGCTTGGCACCATACATACGGGCTGCCCGTTATCGTGACGAATTGTTCGAACAACTACGGACCCTACCATTTCCCCGAGAAACTGATCCCGCTGATGATCCTGAACGCCTTGGAGGGCAGACCGCTGCCGGTTTATGGCAGGGGCGAGAACGTGCGCGACTGGCTCTATGTGGACGATCACGCGGAGGCGCTCATCCTCGTCGCCGAAAAAGGCAGGATCGGGGAGAGCTACAACATCGGTGGCCGGAACGAGCGTAAGAACATCGATGTGGTGAAGGCCATCTGCAGACTGGTGGACGAGATGGCTCCCGATGCTCGGATCGGCTCCCGGGAAGAACTGATTACCTTCGTCGCCGATCGTCCAGGGCATGATCTGCGTTATGCGATCGATGCCACGAAGATCGAGCGGGATTTAGGCTGGCGTCCTGCCGAGACCTTCGAGACGGGCGTGCGCAAAACGGTGGAATGGTATCTCCGCAACCGGACATGGTGGGAACGAGTCCGCTCGGGTGTTTACCAGAGCGAGCGTCTCGGCGGCATTGTCTGAAGCCGCAGGAATGCGGGAGTTGTCCCTGTGAAGGTTGGTGAAATACTGGAAATGCTCATGCTGGATGTTCAACCAACCGCCATACCGGACGTGAAGATCGTGACGCCGAAGCGTTTCGTCGACCACCGCGGCTTCTTTTCCGAAGTCTACAGCCGGCGGTGCTTTTTCGAGGCAGGAATCACTGAGGAATTCGTGCAGGACAATCTCTCCCTGTCGACAGCCGCCGGTACCGTACGGGGTCTGCATTTCCAGAGCCATCCTTTTGCGCAAGCCAAGCTCGTGAGGGTGACACGGGGACGGATCATGGATGTAGCCGTGGATATCCGGCGATCCTCTCCTTCCTACGGGCAGCACGTGGCGGTGGAGCTTTCCTCCGAAAACGGGCGTCAACTCCTGATCCCGGTCGGGTTCGCCCATGGCTTTTGCACTCTTGAAGCGGACACGGAGGTTCAATACAAGGCCACCGCCTATTACTCAGCACCCCACAATCATGGCATTGCCTTTGACGACCCCGCCCTCGGCATCGAGTGGCCCGTGCGGTCCGCTCAGGCGATCCTGTCGGACAAGGATCGAAAACAGCCGCGGCTTGAAGAACTCACCGTCTGCTTCGACTGAGGAGTGGTGCATGTCTCGGACTGACAGGATAGGGGAAATGCAGGGGATCAACTCACAGATACCGCATTCTCTAGGTCCAAACCGGATCGCTTCCGCTGTCGTCGCTCAGACCGACGACGGAAGGGTATCATCGTGAAGGGCATCATCCTGGCCGGTGGAAGCGGCACACGCCTGTACCCGATGACTCACGTCGTGTCGAAGCAGCTGCTTCCAATCTATGACAAGCCAATGATTTACTATCCCCTCACCACGCTCATGTTGGCCGGGGTACGGGACATTCTCGTCATCTCGACTCCGGACGACTTGCCGCTCTTCCGTCATCTCCTCGGCTCAGGCGAGCAATGGGGCATTCGCCTGTCCTATGCCGAGCAGCCCAAGCCGGAAGGGCTGGCGCAGGCTTATGTCATTGGAGCGGAATTCGTCGGCGGAGAACCATCCGTCCTGATTCTCGGGGACAATGTTTATTACGGTCACGGCCTGACCGAGTTACTGCGTTCGGCGGCCGGTCGCAGTTCCGGGGCATCAGTTTTCGCCTACCACGTAACGGATCCCGAACGATACGGCGTTGTTGAGTTCGACGCTCATGGCCGGGCTATCTCCATCGAAGAAAAGCCCAAGGTCCCGCGCTCCAACTGGGCCGTAACCGGGCTCTACTTCTACGACCATCAGGTGGTCGACATCGCGGCCAAGCTCAAGCCTTCCGCGCGAGGTGAACTCGAGATCACCGACATAAATCGCACTTATCTCGAAATGGGTCAGCTCCAGGTCGAGTTGATGGGGCGCGGCTATGCCTGGTTGGACACAGGAACCACGGATAGCCTTCTTGAGGCCTCGGAATTTGTCCGGGCCCTGGAAAAGCGACAGGGCTTCAAAATTGCGTGCCCGGAAGAGATTGCCTTCACCACTGGCTGGATCAGTCGTGAACATCTCGCCGAGCTCGGTACCAAGTTTTCAAAGAGCAGTTATGGGCAGTACCTGTTAGCTCTTGCCAAAGGAAGTCGAAGGGCATGATTGCACCGCTGCCATCACTTCCGGTAACCGGTGAATTCAGGATGCCCGTAAAAGCATGATGTTGCCTTCAGATGTAGCGATGCTGAAGATCGAATTCAGCACAATAATCGCTGTACTTGCCTCGCATGAGCGATATTGTACTCAGAGCCATGAGGAGGATCTGCTCAGGCTTTGACCGTCCGTTCATTCGCAAGCCCTGCTTTCCCAAGACTGTTACGGGTATCAACCACCAGTCGCGCATGCTCCGCGACAAGGCCGTAATCTACATTGTCGTGGTCCGTGGCGATCAGGACGGCATCATAGGATGCCACCGTTTCGACCATGAGCGGAACGGAACGGCGGCCCGCAAGCGACCTGTGCTTTCTCGTCGGCGGCAGCTCCGGGATGTGGGGATCATGATAATCCACGCTCGCGCCTCGAGCTTCGATCAACTCGATGAGCTTCAGGGACGGGCTTTCCCGCATGTCGTCGACGTTCTTCTTGTAGGCCGCTCCTAGCACGAGAATGCGGGATCCGCTGAAGGGCCTGCCGCTGCGATCCACGGCCTCCGCCAGACGCTCCACCACGTAATAGGGCATATGGGTGTTCACCTGCCCCGCCAGCTCGATAAAGCGGGTGGTGATGTCGTATTCCCGCGCCTTCCAGGTGAGATAAAATGGATCGATGGGGATGCAGTGCCCGCCCAAGCCCGGCCCTGGATAGAAGGGCATGAAGCCGAAGGGCTTGGTCTTGGCGGCCTCGATCACCTCCCACACATCGATGCCCATGGCGGCGTAGACTACCTTCAGCTCGTTCACGAGGGCGATGTTGACGGCTCGAAAAATGTTCTCCGTGAGCTTTACCGCTTCGGCGGTCGCTGCCGAAGAGACCTGTACCGTCTGCACTACAAGTTGACTGTAGAGCGCATCCGCCAGGATCAGCGCATCGGGCCCGTCGCCGCCGACCACCTTCGGGATCGTGGAGGTGCCGAAATCGGGATTGCCGGGATCTTCCCGTTCAGGCGAGTAAGCCAGGAAGAAGTCCTTGCCGCTCTTCAGGCCGGTGGTTTCCAGAATGGGCTTGAGCACCTCGTCAGTGGTGCCAGGATAGGTAGTGGACTCGAGAACGATCAGCTGCCCCTTGCGAAGCCGCTCGGCAATGGTGCGGGTTGTTTTCTCGACATAGGATAAGTCGGGCTCGCGATGCTTCGTAAGCGGGGTCGGCACGCAGATGAGGATGGCATCGGCTTCGGGCAGGCGGTTGAAATCGGCCGTGGCTGAAAGCCGGTTGTCCGCCACCGCCTCGGCCACAAGCTTCGAAGGGACATGCTTGATGTAGCTTTCTCCCCGATTCAGCCGCTCCACGTACGAGCTGTTGATGTCGAAGCCCAGAACGCTGAAGCCCGCCTTGGCTGCCGTGAGTGCAAGGGGAAGGCCCACATAGCCCATGCCGATGATGCCGATGGTCGCCTGCCGGGCTTCGAAGCGGGCATGAAGGTCCGCAACGGTGGCCGGGTACACAGTTCCAGAGGTTTGATCACCCTTCATGTAGCTCTCTCTGCTCAGCTTTTTCTCGTGCCATGATGCGCTTCATATTCTGGTCAGAAGGACAATATCATTCCTGTTTCACAGGTGAGGGACAAGATCAGCTGAGGAGTAGAAGTCCCCCTGGCTCGTTATGATAATTTTCGGCCGATTCTCCAGTATATCTTGGCTCAAACTACAATCCGGGTGCGCGTAAGGCACTGTTGCTGAACCATGCTCCTGCTTCAGTTCTGAAGTGCCACGCTCTTATCGCTAAATCATTTCGGCGAAGCGGATCCGGTTCGCCATTTTAGAGCGTGGCGGGCCAAAGAAGGAGTTGGCCCCGCGCAATCAGAAACACTTTAGCGATCAACCTCAGTGGGGGGAACTGGCTCCGATATAGCGAGATCAATTTAACTCAAATGGCTGGTGACTGGCTGAGGAATGTGTCTTGGTGTGAGCACGCTCGCGGTTTGGCCGAAATTCCAGTCGATGGAATGACATGCTGCAACAATGGACGGCAGCAGGCACCAGGCCGGATGGCCTTCCATCGTCGGTTATTTGTCATGGACTGCTCAAGAGTGAAGGATCACCTTATCGCTCGCCGGGCTGTGTACGTTCCGCGGATCCACAGAGCGCCTTGGCATCTGCAGCCTTCAAACACCTAAGCCTGGGCGCCCTGAGAATGTCTCGGTTCGGCCCTGAAACTGCGGGTTAAATCGGGATTTCGTCTGCACCGGAGTGTCATGCGTCCTTTTCACGGGCCGGGACACCGTAAACGGTTGCGTTATCTGGACAGTTTCTGACAACCACCGCACCTGCGCCAATCGTTGCGGCGTGTCCGATCGCGATCCCTTCGATGATAGTCGCTGCCGTTCCGATATGAGAGTTTTCGCCAATGGAGACATTTCCGGAACAGGTGACGCCCGGAGCGATATGGGTGTGTTTGCCAACTCGGCTGTCGTGATCGATGCTGGCACGCGTGTTGACAATCACGTTGCTGTCAAGCTGCACTCCAGGCTGGACAACCGCACCAGCCAATATAACGCTGCCCAGGCCAATACTGGCGGAGCGCGCAACGGTCGCGCTGGGATGTATAACCGTCAGTGGTGTAAGGCCGGCGTCCAGTGCCAGTTCAAACAACTTCGGACGAAGTGTGCCGCCGCCGCGTACGCTGCCGATTCCGACTATAAAATGCGTGAGTTGGCGCTGAGCAACGATAGTAGCCAGCGCCGCGTCACTTCCCAGGTGAGGGTAGCCCAGCGACGGGCCGGTGCTCGCAGACGGCGCAACTAGCCCTGCCACTTCAACCTCTTCCGCAGGGAAGGCGAGCGCAAGCGCATCGAGTACGACCTTGGCATGCCCCCCTGCGCCGAAGCAGACAACCCGCTTCATCTGGCCAGCCCTTCAGATGCCTCAAGGTCGTCCTGCGTGATAGGCTGTCCGGCATCGAGCGAGTTCACGACGCGCCTTCCAATGACGGTCTCGTAAGAGCCAGGTGCCAAACCGCTAGCAGGGCGTAGGATAGCGATGTCGCTCTCCTGAAGAACCGTCCCTGCTTCGATGACCCGTGTAGCCTTCAGGCCACGGCGAACAAGCCTGCGTGCCTCGTATTCCGCTGGGCGCGCCTGCTTGATGCCGTCGCCCAACAGGGTCTCGACCTCGCGGATCTGTGCGATCATTGCCTTCAGTTCATCTGGTTCGATAGAGGCGGCATGGTCGGGACCGGGCATTGTCCGGTCGAGTGTAATATGCTTCTCAATAACGACCGCGCCCAGCGCCACTGCAATGGGCGATACAAAGGTGCCCAGGGTGTGGTCGGAGTATCCGATCGGCACGCCTAACTCCCGCGCCATGGTCTGCATGGCCAACAGATTGACATCCTCAAGGGCTGCCGGATAGGCGCTCGTGCAATGGAGAACGGTTAACGCCGGAGACGGTACTGACAGTTCACGTTGGACTTCGCGAACTGCTCCAACCGCCACTCTCACTTCCTCCAGGTCAGCCATACCCGTAGAAAGGATGATCGGCAGGCCACGTCGCGTACAATCCTTGATGTACGGAAGGTTGGTGATTTCGCCTGATGGGATCTTGATCCGTTTGATCCCTATATCGCACAGCATATCCATGGAACGCTTGTCGAAGGCTGTGGACATGAACTCGATGCCGAGCTCTCTGCAACGCTGCGCAATGATGCGATGATCTTTCTCGCTGAGCTCAAGCGATTTCAGCATGGCGTGCTGGTCCAGCGCCCCGCTCATCGCCTTCTGGTAGGCCACGGTTTGAGTGTTCGGTACGGCGAGGGCGTCGGCCGTGAAGGTCTGAAACTTGGCGGCTTGGGCGCCGGCCGCGTACGCTGCCTCGACAAGTTTGAGCGCAAGGTCAAGCCGGCCATTGTGGTTGACGCCGATTTCAGCGATGAAGAAGGTCTTCACAGCAGAGATCCTTCGTTGGAAAATTGACTAGTGACTTGTTAGCTTGTTTCCTGACGGGGCCGCAAGAATAATCCGAAGTTTGGCGGAGCATACATGCGCAAGATACTCATCGCGTCGGTTGGTCGGTCCGATTATGGCATCTACCGACAGATCATGGATCGGATCGATGCGTCCCCCGAGCTTGAATACTCACTTCTCGTAAGCGGGGCTCATCTTACGGAGGTGGGGCGTACGATCGACGAGATTCGGTCCGATGGACGCCCGATAGCAGTCGAGATTCCATTGTCGGAAACCTCTGCGGATCAAGCCTCTATGACGAAGGCGACGGGACAGGTGATCGTCGCTCTCGCAGACTACTTCTCAAGATGTCGGCCGGATATTCTGATGGTCCTGGGTGATCGCTTTGAGATGTTCGCTGTTGCTGCGGCAGCTGTTCCCTTCAATATACCAATCGCCCACATTCATGGGGGGGAACTCTCCTTCGGCGCTATCGATGATGTGTTCCGTCATGCGATCACCAAAATGGCCCATCTGCACTTTGCTGCGACGGAGGACTACGCAAGGCGGATTATTCGCATGGGCGAAGAACCATGGCGAGTGACGGTCAGCGGCGCTCCGGCTCTGGATAACGTGAGACTTGCGTCGCTGCCAAGCCGTAAGGAGCTTGAGGAGCGCTTTGGCCTGTCGCTCGCCGTCAAGCCGCTGCTGGTGACCTTCCACCCAGTGACACGCCAGCCTAGCGAGGTGGAGGAGCAGATTGCGGCGCTTCTTTCAGCCCTCGGCCGTTTCGATGTGCCCGTCGTCTTCACGGCTCCGAATGCCGATGCCGGCGGAGCAGTCATTCGCCGCCACATAGGGGAATTCGTCTCGGTCCATAGGGACAGCTATCTCATCGAGAACTTCGGTGCCCTCAACTATCTGGCAATGTTGCGTGAGGCGGTCGCCGTTGTTGGAAACTCGTCAAGCGGTCTGATCGAGGCGCCGTCCTTCAAGGTGCCTACCGTCAACATTGGTGACCGACAGAAAGGGCGCACCCGTGCAGCCAATGTCATCGATGTGCCAGCCGAACCCGAGGAGATTTTTAGGGGCGTTCAGACGGCTCTGTCCGAGCCTTTCCGCCGCAGTCTGAAGAACATGATCAATCCCTATGGGGATGGTCATGCGGCAGAGAGGATCGTGAATGTTCTAGAGAGAGTTGAGCTCGATGAGCGGCTCATCGCTAAAGGATTTTACGATGAGCCGTCCATCACTTGAAGGTCAAGCTCGGGGAGGAGCGGAATCCTCGCTCCCACATTTGCCCCCTCAGGCGCTGATCCTCTCCCTGGAACCCTGAAGAGCCCGAGTGGAAGCCCAAGTGAGCACAGCCTCAATAACGCTTTCCTGATCCTCGTTGCTGAGGTGGGTTGAGCATGGGAGCGTAACGATTCTGTCCCAAAGATACTCGCTCACCGGGAGCGCCGAGCGCGGGGCTTCCGCATAGGGAGCCTGCATGTGCATGGGTTTCCAGAACGGACGTGCATCGATGCCGGATGCACGAAGAATCTGGCGGACGTCAGCGCTCTTTGCCGCGCCATCCTCGCTGTCGAAGTAGAAGCCAGAGAACCAGGCTGCACTTTGACCATAGGCCGGGTCGGGGAAGGGGGAGAGCATCGTCAGGTCCCGAAAGGCGTGATTGTAGGTTGCCGCAATCCGGCGCTTGGCCGCTACGAACCCGTCAAGCTGCTCCATCTGTGCGCAACCGACAGCAGCCTGAAGATTGGTCATGCGATAGTTGTAGCCAACTATATCATGGTCATAATCAGCGCCGACGCGAGCGGTCGTGGTGAGATGGCGGAAGGCTCTCATCAACTCTTCGTCTGTTCCGGCAATTGCACCGCCGCCACCGGCTGTGACCGTCTTGTTGCCATTGAAGGAGAACATCGTCAGGTCGGCACCAAGTTCGCCAGGGCGTCGGCCCTTGTAGGTCGTGCCGAGGCCGGCGGCTGCATCGACGACGATCTTGAGCCCGAATTCACGGGCGACTGCTACGATGGAGTCCATGTCGGCCGAGATACCCAGCGTGAAGACTGGTACGATTGCCGATACGCGCCTGCCCGTCTGGGTGTGAATGAGAGAGCCCTCGACAAGGCTTGCGTTTCGGACGATCTCCTCCCGCATCAACTGGGGATCAAGCGTCCAGGTATCTCGGGACACGTCCATGAGCCAGGGAATGGCGCCACAATGGGCAATCGCATTCGCCGAGGCAATGAACGTCATGGCCGGGCAGATCACAAGGTCCCCCGGCTTCACGCCGACGGTCAGGAGCCCTGCATGCAGGGCGGTGGTGCCCGCCGATGTTGCAACGGCGAAAGGCGCCCCGGAGGCCGCGGCAACCATGTCTTCGAAACGCTTGACGAAGGGGCCGACCGTCGAAACGAATGTCGATTCCACGCATTCTTCGAGGTACTTGGCCTCATTGCCCGCGAGATTGGGGACTGCAAGCGGTATCATGGGAGCGTCCTTAGCGTCAGATTTGAATGCGAAACGCGGATTCGGATTGTTGCGTTTGTTTCATCGGCCTTCCCTGGAGGAGGCACCTCATATCCTCGTGCATCTCTCAAAGTGAGTGAGGCAGCATGGAGGGGGAATGGCTCATCCAGTCTTGATGGCGAGATTGTTGAAGAACCGCTCATATTCGCTATCTGCCTTATCCAAGTCATCGTGACGTCCGATGTCGAGCCAATATTCGTGCAGGGGAAACGCGGCACGCTGACTTTGCGGAACCTGCTCGAAGAGCGTGGGCATATCATAGAAGGTATCACCTGGAATAAGACTGAAGGCGTCGGGGCCAATGACATAGATCCCTGCATTGACGAAGAATTCGTATTTGGGCTTTTCGATAAAGCTCTTGATGCAGTTTCGATCCGTTTCGACGACGCCATAAGGCAGTTGGTAATGGTATTTATTAAGACCCATCGTCACCAGCGCCTTGTTGTCATAATGATATGACAATAACTGCGCG
The DNA here is from genome assembly GCF_009830105.1 of Microvirga makkahensis. Lineage (GTDB taxonomy): Bacteria > Pseudomonadota > Alphaproteobacteria > Rhizobiales > Beijerinckiaceae > Microvirga > Microvirga makkahensis. Next base: position 65,619 of record NZ_WURB01000011.1, on the reverse strand, counting down.
AAGTTGACTAAGGTAAGGATGTCTCCATTCATGACGATGACAGGGTAGAGCGGGCGTGGCTTCAGAAGGGATAATGCACCTGCAGTGCCCATGCGCTTCGTTTCACGCACGTACGAAATATTGACGCCGAACTTCGCTCCGTCCTCGAAGTAGTCTTCAATCACCTCGGCCAGATGGTTGACGCAGAGTGTAATGGATCGGAAGCCCTGCTGTTGAAACCGCTCAATGATGACCTCCAGAATGGGGCGGCCTCCCACGGGTATCATCGGCTTGGGGATGGTTTCTGTGATCGGGCGGAGACGCGTCCCAAGCCCCCCGGCCATGATGACCACTGGATGTAATGCGATTTCAGGGCGGAGAAGTTCGTCCGCATAGACGATGTCCACGACGATCCCGTCATCGGAAACGATCGGCATCTGCAGCAGGTTGTCGCTCCGGAGGCGTTCGGCAATCTCGCTCCTGGGGGTATTCTGGGTGGCGACGCGAGGCGACTTGTACATGACATCCGCGGCCACCGAATCGAGTGTTGCGCCCCGTAGGATGCCGCGACGGATATCTCCGTCTGTAATCGTGCCGACCAGTCGCCCTGCGTCGTCAACAACCAGGGCAATTTCACCACCACTCGCTTCGATCCGCGCAATGGCGGCCGAAAGGGATTCGTCCGGTTTGATGCTGATATCGCGGATTGAGTGATTTTTCATCGCCTGTTGACACTCTGAAGTCTTTGAGTGCCTACCCTATCAATGATTTACCCTCTCTTTGCAACGAATCCAGATGCCAGTCCAGTCGAAATTATACTTGATAACATTTTATGGTCGGTTCATAGAGCGCTCGGAGAGTTACGGCAGAGATTGAGACGTCCCAATGTCGACAGGTCAAACCGATTGCGTTGCATTGATAACCGCACGTGGTGGATCGAAGCGCCTGCCTGGTAAGAATGTGAAGCTCCTGGCCGGACGCCCGTTGATCGCATGGAGCGTGTTAGCTGCCTTGGAGGCCAAGAACATCCGGAGAGTGATTGTCTCCACCGACGATCCGCAGATCGCAGAGGCGGCGAGGCTGGCAGGGGCAGAAATTCCCTTCATGCGACCAGCTGAGCTTTCGGGCGACATGTCGTCGCATTATGATGTTGTGGCTCACGCCATTGATTGGCTGGAGAGGGATGAGGGCAGGCTGCCGGACTACCTGTGCCTGCTCCAGCCGACGAGCCCGCTGAGGCGGCCCGAGGATATCGACGGGACGATCGACCTCGTTGTCCAGTCGGCGGGTCAAGCGGATACAGCGATCGCTGTGTCCCAGGTCTCCGTTCACCCCCGCCTGATGTACAACCTCCGTCAGGGAAGGGCGCAATCATATCTCCCTCCTGCCCAAGGTTATGTCCGGACCCAGGATCTCGAGCCCGTGTTCTACGTGAACGGTGCCGTGTATGTACTGAGACCATATACGTTCCGGCAGCGCTCTACATTGCTTTCATCGGAGCCGGCAGCCTATGTGATGGACCATAGGCGTGCGGTTGACATCGACGACGCCGATGATTTTGAGTTTGCCGAGTTTCTGATGCAGCGTCAGGCGAAGCAATCCTGATTGAGCTATCGTCTGGACCGGAAAGCGGATACGACAACACTGCCGGGTTGCTACCAATAAACGAGCTTTGTACATGACTGTGCCGCCAATTCATACGATTGCCACTGGCCGCGAGGGATCGCTGTTTGATACTGACATCGCCGCAGTGGAAGAGCGGTTGCGCGACGGTATCAAGGGAAGTCGCATTCTCGTTGTCGGAGGTGCGGGGTCCATCGGGGCGAGTACCGTTCTGCAACTGGCAAAGCGCAAGCCCGCCGCTCTCCACGTCGTCGACCATAACGAAAACGGGCTGGCGGAACTGGTGCGCCAGTTGCGATCCAGGCCATTCGATTGGTCGGCCGACGATTTTAGGACCCTGCCACTGGACTATGGCTCTGCTGCGATGAGGCATTTCATCGGCTCGGAGCGACCCTACGATCTCGTTCTCAACTTTGCGGCTCTCAAGCATGTCCGTTCGGAGAAGGATCCCTATTCGACGCTGCAGATGTTCGAGACGAATCTCATCAAGCAGGCAAAGCTGATGACATGGATCGGCGAGGCCGGCTTCAAGGGGCGCCTGTTCACCGTATCAACGGACAAGGCGGCCAATCCATCCTCCATGATGGGTGCTACGAAGCGGGTTATGGAGCATGTCCTGTTCAACTCCAGTGTGTCCCACGCATTGAAAGGTCCTAAAGTTTCCGCTCGCTTTGCGAACGTGGCCTTCTCCAACGGATCCCTGCTTCAGGGCTTCGAGAACAGGTTTGCCCGTCGCGAACCGATTGCGGCTCCTATGGACACAAGACGGTACTTCGTCTCTTTAACCGAGTCGGGACAAATCTGCGCGATCGCGTCGGTTATCGTCCCGGGCCAATCTATTGTGGTTCCAAAGCTCGATCCGGAGGAGCATCTCGTTGCGCTGGACCGGATCGCTGAACGTTTCATCCGCTACCACGGTCTCGAGCCAGCGATCTATGAGGACGAGCAGAGCGCCTGCGCGAGCGTCGAAAGCGAATTGAAACAGGGACGCTGGCCTCTCCTTCTTACGCCGCGTGATACGGCGGGAGAAAAGCCTTACGAGGAATTCATGACTGAGAGTGAGACCTCCTTCGATCTTGGAATGCCAAATCTCGAAGCTGTTTCCTATGTTGCGGCAGACCGCCAGGCGATCGATCGAGTTCTGACAGCGACGTCCGAGTTGCTCAATGCTGACTTTGGAGCGCAGCCCCTGTTAACCAAGGAAAGATTGAAGGAGATCATTGCCAGCGTCGAGCCTTCATTTCTGGAGACGCACCGGGATGCCAAGGCAAACCTCGATCAAAGGCTTTGACGAAATCGCTTGCACCCGCGATCAGGCATTCGGCTGCCCGCCCCTGATGTCCCGGTTACGGTAAGCGTCCCAGCAATCTACGACAATCTGCTGCTAGGATTGAGGAATGAGCATCAACCAGAACGTCGCGGGATCCGCCAAGTCAACTGCTGACGGCGCTCAATGGGACCGGCTGTTTCGGTTCTTGAATAATGGCACGCAGCGCCAAAAGGAGCATGACTGGAGCTATCTTGAGCTGGACGTGTGGCCAATTGTTAAGGCCCAAGTCCTGATGCGTGCATCCAATATCTACAATGCAGGCCGCCCCATGCATGTGAAGGGCGCGCCTTCGAACGACAGCCCGCGAGGATTCAGCCTGCAAAGGCTCTTTGGGCTTAAGTCGAGACCCAAGTATCAGGCTTCGGATTTCCTTGATGGTTTCGAATGGCCTGACATCACAGAGTACCTCGCAGAGGATACGGTGCTTTGTCTCGGGTATTCAACAAACCATAAGAAGATCGGCTCGACGTACTTCCAGCTCTGTATGGACCCTTTGCGCGCAGCACTCGCGCTGAACGGGTATCATACAACAGGATTCATTACAGGATTTCCCGCTCATGACGAGGCGGTCCAGAATGCGGCTGTGAAGGACCTCACGAGTATCGAGAGACAGTTCCGGGACGTCAGGCGCCTGGCGAAGAAATTGCCTCCACTCGATCTCGACGACCTGCCGGGTTTCTCCGCCTGGTGGGCTGATATTCACCGCATGATGGGTGACGACATCTTCATCACCAAGGAGCATATCGAAGGCGTTATCAAGGAAACGGCAATCTGCGCCTTCTGGTTCTTCAGCCAGTTCAAGCGGCGAAGGCCGAAGGCGGTCGTTGTTTCTGCTTATTACGGTCTTGCCGGCCACGGCGCGAGCTGGGCTTGCCGCAGGCTCGGTATCCCGATCGCCGATGTGCAGCATGGCGTCGCGGGCGTCCGGCACCATGCTTATTCATGGCCGAACGCCCCCGAGAGAGGGTTCAACACGCTGCCTACTGCATTCTTCTGCTGGTCGGAGAACGAAGTGAGGGAGTTGCAGACCGGTTCGGGCAAGTGGAGGCCGGGCCTTCTGCAGATCGGCAACGTCTGGAGGCTTCTGGATCAGACGATCCTAACAGGCACAGCGCCGGGCATCTACAAAGAGGGAGGCATCGAGGCCGCTCATCAGGCTCTTTGCGAGGAAACGGCGGCTATCGAGAGAATAAAGCAAAGCATTGGAGGAGAGGTCGACATCCTCATTGCCCTTCATCCCGGCGAGCAAATCGATTGGTTCGACGAGTTGCGCGCACACGCCCCGAAAACCTGGCGGTTCTGGATAAGATTGCACCCGGGTGAATTGAAGAGCCGGAGTGCCTTGGAGGAGCGTCTTGCAGAAGTATCCGGGCCGAGAACATTTGTGATCGAACCATCGACATCTTCTCTGAGCACGATTCTTAAGGAAGTAGACGTAGTGGCGACGAAGTACTCTTCCGTCGTACTCGATGCATATGCATTCGGCGTACAAAGCATCGCCTACTCGGAGGCCGCTGCGAGACATTTCTTTGGAGCGTCGTGGGATGACAAGCTCATTTACGTCAATCCGACGGCCAAAGATATTGAGACTGCGATCTCCGCTTGTCTGTCTGCACGCGCCGGGGTGTCGACGCCGGAGGTCAAGCCCCTGAACGTGCTAGGTCAAGAAATCGCCGCATGTCTGTCCCTGAATGGCGTCGGTAGGCTCACATAGGAGGAGACGTGGAAGCGGTCGACCGAGCGCCGCTTCCACGCGTATCGACTTCAGTGTCTCTGCTGGTTCGGTGGAGCGTCCAGCAGCTTGCCGTAAAGCGCCAACAGCTTTCGCTCCTGGGCGCTCCATGAAAACTCATTGATCATGAATGCCAGTCGGTCGGGTGACGGACGCAGTTTGTCCCGGGTCTCGTAGGCTTCACGGCATGCCTTCGCTATCGCCTCGGGGGATTCCTCGGAGACGAGAATGGCATTGTGGACCTGCTCGACGAACCAACGCGTCGATGTCAGGTCGGAAACCACGATCGGGAGGCCGGCCAGGGAAAACTCGAACAGCTTGTTTGGAATCGTAAGGTCGATATTTCTCGTGTCTGGCCACATGAAGTAGATTCCAGCATCCGCATCAGCAATGTAGCTGGTAATCGCTTCGGCCGGGATAGAGCCCAGGATGTGCAACCTGCCCTCGATGCCGAGCCGTGCGGATAGTTCCGGAATTTGCTCGGCAGCGGTTGAGCCAAGCGGCCCCATGATGGCGAGGTGAAAGCCTTCGCACTGTGCCAGAGCCTCGATGATCATTCCAACGCGCTGGTTGCTGTTGAAAAGCTCATAGACCTTACCGACAAAGACGAAGAGCGGCGTCTGCGGATCGAGCCCAAGGGTCTTCCGGATCGTTTTACCACGCCACTCCTCGGGGAGGTGGTCGGTCACGGGCGCGTTGAATACGATGGTCGGACGCTCAATGCCCAGCTCCTTCACCATCTCATCGGCGATGGCGTTCGAGACCGTAATGCAAGCATCGGTCTTCGGTGCGTAGAATTTCTCCTGATCAATGATCCAGCGCTTCAGTCGCATATCGGTCATCTTGGTTCGATCAGCTTCAAGTTCATGGGCATCGTAGACTACCTTTGCACCTGTCCAGGCGGCGATCCTGACGGCGGCCTGAAGCGTGTAGAGGTCGTGTGCATGAATGACGCGCGGGCGAAGGCGCGCGACGGTCTCGCCATATTCGAGTGTCCTGAGAAAATAATGAGAGTAGTTAAAGACTTTTCGCCCCACCCCATACCACTTCAGTGCGACCTTCCTGAAAGGCAGCGCTACGGAGGAACTGTTAGATGAGATCTTTCGAAGTGCTCTGATCCATATGTATCGAATTCGGATGCTGAGATATCTATCGCATCGGATGATGAACCGCAGAAAGCGGGACAGCACGAGGCCGGCAGCGCGCACAACGGAGCCAAGGAGCAAGCCTAGCGGTGATCGCCCGAAGCGCCTGGCAATCTTGGCGCTTACTTTTTCTCTGCTGGCGTCAAAGCTGTGCAGGAGATCCGTCAGCCACAGGCTTTCATTGGACGACACCGGCCGGGCCCGCGGCTCTGCGCGTCTTTGAAGCGTCTCGAGAAATGTTGCGTGAACGGGAGGGGGAAGGACCTTCGCCTTCACTTTGAAATCTGTCCAGAAAAGTATCTTCTGAACAGACCAAGCCAACAGGCGTTCACGAAAGTTCAACCTTTGCCATACGCCGTTTTCTAGCAAGAGCTGCATGCGCGTGCCGTTGAGAACCCTGGGAACCGTAACGATGTCGACCCCATGAGCGTCCTTGAAGCGATTTCGCGCAAATGGATCGGCCTCTCGCCCGACTACCGCAACCGAGACACCATTGGAGGCCAGGCTGCGGGCCTGCTTGAGCGCTCGAACGTCCCAGCCGTCATTCGCAACAAGCATGACGACATCCACATCCAAGCCATCCAGGTTGGGAAGAAAGCCTTCATCAGGCTGAACGACAATGTTCTGCGGCTCGTCTATGGCTTCTGCCGAGATCGTCAACGAGTCGCTTCTCGGGGGGGCTTTTTCATCCATTCCAAGTTCGCTCAGAATATTTGTCATCAGAGGAAGGGCCTGTTTCAATTTGCTCTTTGATACCGGAGTTTTTAGCGCAGTCGCCATTGCGGACGCGATGGCGTCAATATCTGACTCGCACAAGGTGAAGCCAGTTGATTTACAAGCCGTTTCTAGAAATTCCTTGGCCAAAGGGGAATATGCGACAACAGGACATCCCACATGTGCGGCCTCTATGCCGACCGAAGAGTAACCGGTTACGGTCACGTCCACGTTGCCCAAAATGGAGGGGAGGGGGTAGTCGTCGACAAAGGTCAGGCCGGTGATGGAGGGGGGATCAGGATTGAGTTGCCGGACTCCCGGATGGCGGCGGACCCAAAGGGCAATATTATCTGGGAGTCTCCGTCTTAGTTCCTGAAGCCATCGATCATCTTCCTTGTATTGAAGAAAGAGACCTGCAACTTTCTTGCCTTCCTGCCGGGTTCTCCCGGCAAGTTCTGTCAGCGCGGCGGCAGCGGTGCAATAGTCGAGGCATGCTTTTGCCAGAAGCGGATTGGTGCCCGCATGGTCTCTGAGGAGCCGCTCGAGCTGGAAATGGCTAGGTCCGATGAGGGTGGCTTTTCCAGCGGTCAATGGGTACCGGTCAAGATTGGCGGCGTCGTCCTCGGTCCAGGTCAGGAAATGATCAGGGATGGGGCCGAGGGTGCGCGCATGGATCTCAGGCCATGAGTAGGCATGATGAAATCTTCCTTGGAGGCCGTGTTGGATATCGATTGTGCGCAAGCCCAGTATCTTCGCGGCCGCGCATGCGGCCCAGCCGTTCGGCCCATAGTAGTTCGTTGTAAATACAAGCTTTAGGTCGGGGTTCGAGGCAAAAATACTTCTGAATCTTGACCTCAAGCGGATGGTTGCAGATATTCTTCTTGAGACGTTGGCATGAGATTGCGCAGACCCTATGTTTGTGCGCCTGATGGCCAGCGATAGTTCAGCGCTGCAGGCAGACAATTCCTGGGAAGCATTCGGCGTTAACCTGGAAAAGCGACTGAGCTGCAGATGGCCCGCAAGGCCGATGCTTGGAAAGGCTGCGTCCTGAACTGACGAGATGTCGTAATAGGCGGCTAGAGTCCGGATCCCTTGTTCTTCCAGGTGATGGCGCAAGGGATCGAGATGAGGATTGAGCAGTATCCCATTCTGGCGGAAGGCAGGGGCGGAATTGGCGAGAAACAGCGCCTTGGCAGAGTTCAGGTGGGGAGTGAGCAAGCCGGAGGCCAGTTTCGGCCACTCGGTCCATGGTTTTGCTGCCGTTTGAACAAAATGTGTTCTCTGATCCCGATTGAGCGCTTCCATGACCAAGGTGGCCTTGACGATGGGCCACACGTCCAAGTCGTCGACCTTGAAAGTCCTCAAGGCTTCAAAGTGCTCACTGTGCTCAAGGATCTCCAGCAGAGAGGCCCACGTCCCGGACATCTGGACCTCTCGGGCGTCCTTTCCGGCGCCATTCTGCTGAGCATATTCGGGATTCATTCCTGCGAAGGTTTCCAACTGCTTGGGATCGGCCGGCGTCGTTAGTTCCATCACGCCTATACAATTTGTTGAGACAGCATGAAAGCGGCGCGGAGTGGCCAAAGGCGCAAAGAGTGACGGTGCGTTGGTGCCGTGCCACTAAGTCATTGAACAAGAGCGCTCAATTGGGTTGAACCTGCATGAGGCTTGGGGCATAGGAAGGCCTCTGAGTCCTGGGTTGCTTATACGACAAGCTGTGGTTCGGATTCAAAAATCTGTTGTGGTGGGATGTCGCATGGCTTCCATAGGAGGGATGGGCTCTGTGCATTCCGTAAATATAAAATGTAAGTTTGCTCTCCTGCTTGAGCAATCGAAAGAGTTTCCTGTAAGTTGAGGAGGGGGCGATGCAAAAGCCATATGGATTGATGCTCCATCATTTTAAGGATGAGAAACATCCTGATGGGCAGGGGGCAATTACATCTGATCAGTTTGCCGACATTATTGAATTCATGGGGCCGAAGAACTTCCTGGGTCCTCAAGAATGGATAGAGAGGGCAATAAAAGATAGACTGGAGCCAAGCGATCGGTGCATCACGCTTGATGATGCTCTCCTTTGTCAATATGAAGTTGCGGCACCAGTTATGGAAAGCTATGGCCTGACTGCTTTTTGGTTTGTTTATTCATCCGTATTTCTTGGAAATATTGAGCCGCTGGAGATATACCGTTACTTCCGCAGTGTGAGATATCCGGATATCGATGATTTCTATACGGCATTCTTCGATCAGCTCGATGCTTCCGAATATCGTGCCGAGTTTCGAGCAAAGACGGAAGGCTTCAATCCGGCCACCTATCTGTCAGGTTTCTCATTCTATACCGACAATGATAGAAAGTTCCGCTATGTGCGTGACCATGTTCTTGGTCCCACCCGCTATTTCGAGATCATGGACCAAATGATCGCCAATGATGCAGGTTTCTCGGTTCAAGAAGCTGCTAAGTCGCTCTGGATGTCGGATGCGCACCTGATCGATCTCGATCGAAAAGGGCACGTGATCGGCTTGCATTCCTTCAGTCATCCGACAGCAATGGGGGCGCTCTCTCGCGAGAAGCAGCAGGAAGAATACACGCGAAACTATCATCATCTGTCGAATGTCATTGGCCGTCCTCCGATGACGATGAGTCATCCCTGCAACTCTTACAACAGCGACACGCTGGCCGTGCTTGACAACCTCGGGGTAGAGATCGGCTTCCGAGCTAATCTTGAACCCTCAAATGCGAGCCGTTATGAGTATCCGCGGGACGATCACGCTCATGTCATGCAGAAGATGGGCCTAAGATGAAAATTACAGTTTTTACTTCGAATAATCCTCGCCATTTACGTCTAGCCGAGCGTCTGGCTTCAATTGCCGACACCGTGTTTATGGTTCAAGAGTGCATGACCGTCTTTCCGGGGACGGTGGATGATTTCTATAAACGTTCAGAGGTGATGCAGGATTACTTCACCCGTGTCATAGCTGCGGAGAGGGAAGTCTTCGGCATTCCACGATTTCTTCCGCCGAATGTTCGCCAGCTTGCCCTGAGAACGGGAGACTTGTCCTTGGCGCCTCTCGAAATGCTGCGCCCGGCATTGGAATCGGACCTTTATGTTGTTCTTGGAGCCAGCTATATCCGTCCGCCCTTGGTTGATTTCTTGATTGAGAAGCGCACGATCAACATTCATATGGGGATTTCGCCCTATTACCGGGGAAGTTCCTGCAATTTCTGGGCGCTTTATGACGGCAATCCCGACATGGTTGGCGCTACGATCCACATGCTCTCCAAGGGGTTGGACAGCGGGCCTATGCTTTATCACGTTCGGCCACCGATCGAGCCGGTTGATCCCTTCGTTTTCGGCATGAAGGCCGTCGATGCGGCGCAGAAGAGCCTCGTTGCCCGAATTGCCTCGCGAGAAATTTTTGAGTTTCCTCCCGTGGTGCAGGATCGCTCTCAGGAAATTCGCTACACACGGAATAGAGATTTTACTGATGAAGTCGCGGCGGAGTATCTGCGTCGTGCACCCTCTGCGGATCAGCTCTTTGATGCGCTCAAGGCGCAGCCGGACCGTGATTTTCTGAGGCTCTATCAGCCTGAAAGCTAAGGTCGAGGCTCTGGGGCGATGAAGGCCGAAAATCGCCACGTGATATGGGATGGCTCTATCGGGCCGTGCCCCAAGGCCACGATATCGGGTGGATGCTCGCTGACCCGCTAGGAATTTTCGGCGACGTATCCGGTTCGCCTGAAAATGCGGCGAACCAAGCAGCGAGAAGATTCCACGTCGATGGAAACGGCTCCCGGGCTCAGAGAGGCTGATGCCGGTTTGATCCGAGGCCCGGAAAGCCGTGGTTCAACGATGGCCGGCCGCCGAGCCTTTCATGGCGGAACGGCCGATGGGGCTTGATGGCGCGAATGAGCCGGCGTTATCTCCCATCACCCGGATCAGCATGGCTGGTGCCGAGTTCTGTCTTCTTTTCCCTGCCGCTTCGCGCGCGAAACCTTCCCGCGCGTTCAGGTGATTGCCCCAGCGCGCAGCCAAGGTGATTTTGCTGAACTGGTGCAGATGATCGCGCACGACTATGCGTGACGCGCGGCAGTCCTCCGCTCTCTTGGAAAGCCGCACGGCTGCAGATTGCTCCGTTTCAGGCAAGAGTGGCGGACATGCGGAATGGACCGCGTTGCGGAACGTGAAGCCAACCTCCTCTCCGATCTCGGACAGGATGCCAACGTCATGGCCAACATGAGAGCCGCCCCATAGATACGTATCGGCCACTCTTCCCGGGGCCGAGCTGGCAGGATTCCTTGCTGAAGTCGGCTGATTGCAGCTTCGCCCGCTGGCAGATCTCGGGCATTCTCTATGCAGGGTGCGGTACGGAGATGCCTGCGAGCGCCTTCCGATAATCAGGGTCGAATGCATAGACGCCATACCCTGCGCTCTGCGAGATCAACGCGGCCAGAGCGAGGGCGACAGCGCTTGGGAGTGCCGACTGCCTGAACGCAATGATCCCGAATGGGCTGTTGTCCCACCGCCAGTCCCAGGGATGGAGTGAATACGAGACTTCCCGATGGCAACCGGCGGCACCGTTGCCAGGAAGCGTCCCGCCCGGGAGAATTGCGGTGAACCCGCGAACACAAGCAGCGAAGCGCCAATTGTGACCGGCACTGCGTTCAGCTCAGGAAACAGGGACTCGTGATCGAGCATCCGAAGGCTGCTCGCAATCAGCACCATTTCGGCGATGCAAAGAACCTTGGCTGTCCAACGGCTCGGGCTGCCCGCGGGGGGGGGCGTCCAAGAGCAAAGAACGCGAGGGCGCCTGGCAGGTGCTGCCAGGCGCGCGCGGGCAGCATGTAGTATGCCACCATCGGGTGGGGTGACGCCAGGACTTGGCCTGGGAGGAACGACAAAGCCGTCGCTGCAACAACCGCGGAAATCAGCCGGTGAAATTTGAGACGTCTGAGGCCAAGGCCCCAACAAGAGTCGCCTCTATGGCGGAATTCGTAAAGGCCGTGGCTACCCTCGCTCAGATGCACCGTAGGGAAGTCCGATCTTCTTCAGCATGTCTTTAAGGATCTCGGCCCAATCGACGTCCTTTGGGAGAGAGACTTTGGTTGAGCTTCTACGGAGAGCGATCGCTTCATCCAGGCATGTGAGAATATCCTCTTTCCGAGAATAGATGAACAGGCCTCGGCAGTCGAGATTCGGGGCGCGAACCGAGCTGACCACAGGAAGGCCAGCTGCAAGATATTCGTAGAGTTTCAGGGGATTGATGGCGCGAACCGCCTCATCGCGGTCGCTCAAGGCAAAGGGTATGATGCCGACGGTCGCGGCTTGCATGAAGGCTGGCATGTCCGCGTAGACGCGCTGCCCGACGATTTCTACATTCGGCGGTAGGGGGGCGGGCGGTGGCGCGTTGAGGCGGCCCACGATCACGAAACTGTAATTGGGGCGCGCCTCCGCCGCATGCAGAATAAAATTCCAGTCGAACCAGCTCTCAATCGCACCGGCATAGAGAATTCGAGGCTCCTGTAGGTGAGTCATAATGGCTGGCACAGGTGCAGGACGCTCGAAAAAGGCACGGTCCACACCGTTCGATACGAGCAGTACCTGCCGGGCCTTGAGCTTTCGGACGCGCTCCTCAAGGATACTTGACGTAACGATTATGCCGTCGAACCTCGAAATCGCTTCGGCTTCGGCCTGTCTTGCCGCTGGAGTGACGGCGTCGAACAAGCTGCTGTCGTCGGCAAGCCGATAGAGACTAAGTCGCCCATTCAGCGAAAGGGCCACCTCCGTCAGGGTTGGCGCCCCGCAAAGGACAAGATCCGGGTCAGAGAAAGGTGTGCCTGCGAGCGGCTTATTTCCGAAATACGGCCAGGACAGATGCCTCGCAAGGTGAAGCGTCGCCGATGAGCGCACAAGAGGCAGGTTGACGTGGGGAGCGAGGGTAAAGGGCGATAGGACAAATACGCCCGCCTCGTCTGTTGCCCGATGCCGCGCGCCGAACATGCGCCCACGCCGGCGCCCGCTGATCAGGTGCAAGGGCGAAAAGTAAGGTTCGATATAGAGTACCTGCCAGCCGAGCCGCGCCAGTCCCCGTGCCATATGATGCAGGCCATAGGGAATGCCGTCCCATGGATGCGCTGCAAGGACAACTGCCTTGGGAGTACTCATGGAAGCACTAGGCGCAAGGCCCGCTCCGTCGGTAGTGCCGTTGAGTAGCCATACACCCTAGACACTCTCCATCTTCCAACCAGGCAGCTTCTCGTAAACCTCGATGACCCGCTGCGCAAGAAACCGCCAATCTCGTTCTGCGGCCACAAAGAGGCGGGCCTCTTGGCCGACCTTCACGCGCAGATCCCGATCCGACGCCACTCGCAGGAGCGTCCGCGCCAGGTCGTCAACGCTGCCCTTCTGATAAACGAAGCCGATCGGTCTATCTCCAACGATCTCAGCAAGGGCCGCGACGCTTGAAACGACCACGCACTTTCCCATCGCCATCGCCTCGAAAGGCTTGAGCGGAGATACCATCTCACACACAGGAAGGGGCTTCCGAGGAAATGGCGTGATGTCGATCAAGGAGTAGTAGGCCTCCGCCTCGTGATGCGGAACCCGGCCTGTGAAGATGACATGCTCGCCGAGTTCGAGATCCTCCGCAAGAGCGACGCAGCTCTCATATGCGGCCCCATCTCCCACGATCAACAGACGAAGATTTGCCACTCCCTGGTCTATACAGATGCGCACTGCATGTAGGAGATCATCGAGGCCCTCATAGTCCAGAATTGAGCCGACATACCCGATGACGACATGTTCCGGGGTGAGGCCCAGTCGAAGCCCGAGCGCCACATCTCGAGAGCCCGGAGAGAAGCGGCCGGTATCGACACCATTCGGAACAACGTCGATCTTGCCGCTGGGAACACCGCGCCGGACGAGCTCGTCTTTGAGGGCTCCCGTGATGGCGATGACACGATCGGCGGCGAGGCAGGCTTCCGTCTCGAGGCGGACGGCATGAGCGTAGTGCAACGTATTGATGTAGGAAGGTTCGCGCGAGAGGGCGGTGATTTCCCACAGACCGCGTACCTCGTAAACACTTGGAATCCGCAAGGCGCGGGCCGCAGCCACTGCGGTCAGACCGGTGACGAAATTGGAAGCCGCATGTATGACAGAGGGGCGTATTCTGTCTGCGGCCTCGATGACAGCTTGGACGTTTAATTTAATGTATTCCCGGTTCGAGAGAGCTGTAAGCTGTGTCGCATCGGCATCGAGCCGATCGTAGGGCACCTCTTCTATTCGCTCGATTCCTCTCGGGCGGACATGCCGGAAATCTTCAATTATTTGCGGATAGCCAAGACGGGTGATGATCGTGGTATCGATTCCGCACATCCGCATGCCTGACACAAGACCATGTGAGCGCATGGCATATCCGGCAGAATGAAACGGTAGAGAATTGTCTGTGAGGTATATGCCGCGTCGAGGAACTTTCTCGATCGCACGTTGGATAGACGGCAGGTCTTGCAGAAAGCCATTACGAAGAAGGTGTACTTCGTCCCTTGCAATTCTGTAGATCTGTAGAATGCGGCGAAGCCGCGCCGACGTGAGGGAGCGGATTTCAGTGCCGGACAACGGCCTGTCCGGAGAGCGAGACAAGGCTTGTTTCGGAGGAATGGCTTCTGGCGGTGCAGTCTTCCCAGGGGGCGTATCTTGCCTGGGCGAAACGTTCGGCCAGCCCTGGAGGCGCCTGGTGACGGGCCGGGAGGTTAGGTTGCGGGAATTCAGGCGCAACCTAACGGACTCATAGATCCACCGCAGCTCACTCGGCAGAAGGCGCGCAGGCTTTCTGTGCTCCGGTCGCATCATGCGCGTATCCACAAGTGTGATCCTTCGGGCGCCTTCGCTTAACTGTATAACGGCATGCGAGATGTAAAATCCAGCGTCTTTTCCTTTGCTACCTCCTCTTACGCCAGCGGGTGCTGATGAAGACCGCACCTCCGGTCAGCATCCTGCGGGCGTAAGCCACGTCGATTTTGTAGCGATAGTTAGTGTTGCCACAGCCCGACTGTGTCGACCACGATACGGCTTAGCAGGAGATCGTGCGGAGCGTTCTTGAAGGCCGCATGTCCAACAAGGAGAACGACAATGTCGGCATTGCGAAGCGCTTCGTCGAAGTCTTTCTTCTCGACATTGGCGCGGTTCGCAAGGGAGTCCGGCAGATCCTGGATATGAGGCTCGACAACAATGAGATTGACATCTTCTTGAGCTAAAGCATTCGCAATGTGCAACGCTGGGCTTTCGCGAAGGTCGTCGATATCGGGCTTATAGCTCAAGCCGAGGCAGGCTACGACGGGACGCTTGAAGCGGTCCATTTGCTGACGGACCTGCTCAAGGACACGCTTAGGCTTGCCGTCATTCACTTCACGGGCAGCGGCCATCAGTGGAGTCTTGTCCCGTGCTGCCGAAATCAGGAACCAAGGGTCGACTGCGATGCAGTGGCCGCCAACGCCCGGACCGGGGTTGAGGATGTTGACGCGAGGATGCCGGTTCGCGAGCGAAATAGCCTCCCAGACATTCAGGCCCATCTGTTCGCAGACATTGGAAAGTTCATTGGCGAAGGCGATATTGACATCCCGATACGCGTTCTCGATGAGTTTCACGAGTTCTGCAACAGCTGCCTTCGTATGCAGCAGGGCGCCGCGCACGAAGAGCCGATAGAGACTCTCGGCGCGTTGTGCGCAGGCATTGCTCATGCCACCAATGATCCGGTCGTTCTCAACCAGTTCGAAGACCATGCGGCCTGGAAGAATGCGTTCCGGGCAGTACGCGATGTTGATATTGCCAGGACGTCCGTTGAGCGGCAACTCAAGCTCCGGGCGTTCTTCCGCAATCCATTCGCAGATCTTGCGTGTCGTTCCCACGGGACTCGTCGATTCCAGGATGACGAGGTCACCTTCCTTGAGAACCTTTGCGACCGCGCGTGTGGCGCTCTCGACATAGGAAAGGTCAGCGGACTTGTCCGGCAAGAACGGGGTGGGAACCGCGATAATGAAAGCATCTGCTGGCAATGGCTCAGTCACGGCCCTCAGCTTGCCGGTCGTAACCGCGGCCTCGAGCAGGATGTCCAGGTCGGGCTCCGAAAAGTGAGCCTTGCCCTCATTCAGGCGATTGACCACGCTTTCCTTAACGTCAACACCAATCACCTCAACGCCGCGAGTAGCGAGCGTGGCTGCTGTTGGGAGGCCGATATAGCCGAGCCCGACAACGGAGATCGTTTTGAAGGAATAATTGGAAGCGGTCATATTTTGAATCCGGTATGTGTCGGTGCGTGTGCTGTCGGGTTGTATGCGTCTAGCGTAAGAGGAACTCGTTGCAAATCGCGACGATACGGCGCGCCGCTGTCCCGTCGCCGTAGGGGGATCCTGCCCGCGCCATGGCACTGTATGCCGCCTCGTCGGTCAGCAGCCTTGCCGCTTCCGCCACAATCCGCTCGCGCCGTGCTCCTACGAGTTTCGCGACACCGGCCTCTACTGCCTCGGGCCGCTCGGTCTCGTCTCTGAGGACAAGAACGGGCTTGCCCAGGGCGGGGGCTTCTTCCTGGATGCCGCCGCTGTCGGTCAGGATCAGAGTCGAGCGTTTCATCAGCATGATGAGTGCTTCATAGTCCGCCGGTGCGATCAGGTGGACGCGCTCCAAGCCTTCGAGGGCTGCGTATACGGGCTCGCGAATGTTGGGATTGGGGTGAACGGGGTATACGAATTCAAGGTCCGGGAAGCGGTCGTGGATCTCACGGAGTGCGGCGCAGATCTCCAGGATCGGCTGACCGAAGTTCTCGCGGCGATGCGCCGTCATCAGGATGAGACGCCTGTCGGGACTCGTCGGGAAACCGCAGGGCAGATCCCGTCCCGCGACGTCCAGTAGAGCATCCACAACGGTATTGCCTGTAACGTGTACGGAGTGAGCGGGCTTGCCTTCCCTCAGGAGATTTTCCCGCGCACGAACAGTAGGGGCAAAGTGGAGTTGAGTGACGAGCCCTGTAACGACGCGATTCAGCTCTTCAGGAAATGGGCGCTCGATATCATGCGTGCGCAGTCCAGCTTCGACATGCCCTATGGGAATGCGATGATAGAATGCCGCGAGTGCGGCCACCATGACCGATGTCGTGTCGCCCTGGACGAGAACGAGATCGAAGTTCTCGGCCGTCAAAAGAGGATCGAGCTTGGCGAAGATCTTGCTGCTCAAGCCCGAGAGGGTTTGGTTGGGGACCATAACATCCAGGTCATGGTCGACCCGGATATTGAAGAGCGAGAGCACTTGCTGGACCATCTCGCGGTGCTGGCCGGTGCTCACGACCACTGGCTCAGCCCAGCTCTCCTGTTGGAGCGCTTTGATGACGGGAGCCATTTTGATGCACTCGGGCCTTGTGCCGACTAGACAAAGAACGCGCTTTGTATTTCGTTGTGTCATTTTGTTACTCTGGTCCCGGTTGTGCGCTAATGGTCTTTATCCTAAGGGCATGTCAACCCTCAATTTCGACGTCATCAGGTTCAGGCATCAAGAATTGGGCTTCTCCTGCCACCATTCCCGGAGGGGCAGGCGGAAGCGCGGATAGTTCAGAATTGAGCGAATGAGAAGAGCTGCCATGGCAGCATGGCGCCCGTCGTTGCGTGCTGCCGCAGCACGCTCCAGATCAAGGTAGGCAGCCAGACGTCGGCGCAGACCAGGTTCAAGCTCCTCGCCATAGCGGCGCATGATCTGTAGGCTCGCTTCCCTCACAGGAGAGCTTCGTCCGCGCCGTCCGATCGAGATCCGAGCGCCCGGGTATGGGGAGACTTCCAGCCGTCCGCCGCAGAGCGCAAATCGCAGAAACCAGTCCAGATCCTCGAGGCGCCTCAGGGTTGTGTCGAACGGCCCCACGATCCGGAAAGCCGCGCGCGGTATAACGATTGTAGAGCCAGGAGCGAACCAGCATCCGCTGGCAAAATCGGCAGGGTCCGCGCTCGCAATGGGGGTGCGCGTCCTCGAACGCTCACCTTCCTCGATCCACCCGCATGAGACTGCCACAAGATCGCTGTGGCCCTGGGAGAGGAAGGGGAGCTGGTGGGCCAGCTTTTCAGGCAGCCACTGGTCATCGGAGTCGAGAAAGGCGATCAAGTCGCCTGCCGCGGCATCCACGCCCGCCTGGCGAGCGGCTGCCGCTCCTTGGTTCGAGGGAAGGTTGATGACCCGTATGCAAGGGTCTTGCAATGAAGGGTGCGCTAAGGAGAACGGAGGAGCCGAGGCATCGTCTACGACGATGATTTCCTCCGGCTTGCGGAACTGGCGCAGCGCAGAATTGATCGCCCTTAGGGTCGCTTCCTGGCGGTTGAAGGTGGGTATTACCACGCTTATCGTTGGAGACATGGCCCGAACCAATCGTATTCTTGCTAATTTTTCGTAGAATATAAGGGCGCATGAACGACGAGAATGGACCGGCCAGTTAGCATGTGGTGCAAAGGGACGTCAAGGATCCGGCTTTTCCTGCGAGGGTAATGGTCCGAGAAGGAGCTTCTGGATTAACCGGCAGGCCCCGTGGGGCGTCTGTTGAGGTGCGGCTTATCTCGTTGCAGGCGATTTGATGTGGCGTTATTGGTCTTACGGCCCATGCGGGCCTGAGAAATGGGGCAGATTTCGAGCAGATGATATGAAAGTTTAGGTCTTAAAGGTTTAATTTCCTCAGTTGGTGGGCGTAAGCTCCATGGGAATTGGTCTTGAATTAATTAAATGCCATCGAGCGCCAACAAAACGGGATGGCATTCAGCACGGCCCTGATAAGAAGCCACGGATAACGTCCGGCTCTTTTCGTGGAGTCTACGGAAGCAATTGCACATGACGGATGATCTTGAGGCTGACGAACTGGAGGAGACGAAAGCGGGCGCGAAGTCTGGTCAGACATTCGCAAATTGGCGCCCTAAAATCGGCAAACGCCTGGTTGACCGGCTGAGACTTCTGGCAGCCTGGCTTCGCATTACCATTCTGCCGCAATTTGGTAGGCGTATCCTGTTCAGCATCATTCTCACCACAAGTGGTCGGCTAGCCGATGCCGCAAGTTTCGTTGTTGGCATTCACATACTAACTCACTCTCTCTCCGACAGTCAGCTGGACCCGACGGCCATTCAAGAGGGCTTGATCTGGGCCGCCATTGGGCTGGCCGGCGTCTTGGCGGTAGGAAGCGGCTTGGGATATCTCGGCAATAGATTGGCGGCAAAGGTCGTATTGGAGTACGAGATGACCTGCGTCGTCGATAGCCTGTCGATTGTCCGTCATTATCAAGACAACAACGCTGCGCTTCCCCAAGGGGAAATTGCAAACATCACAAAACAGGCGCCCCGCGTCATGTCTCGAAGCCTGTTGAATGTCATGAACGCCAGTACGGCATGTGTTCTGACCGTGGCAGGCTTGGCAACATGCGCAAAGCTGTTTCCAGCTTTGACGATCATTGTCTTGCTGAG
Organism: Microvirga makkahensis; assembly: GCF_009830105.1. Taxonomy (GTDB): domain Bacteria; phylum Pseudomonadota; class Alphaproteobacteria; order Rhizobiales; family Beijerinckiaceae; genus Microvirga; species Microvirga makkahensis. The sequence continues at coordinate 46,628 of NZ_WURB01000011.1, read as the reverse complement.
TCTTGTTCTGCTGAGCCCGTTCTACATCTATGCTGCCGTCCACAGTACAAATATCGGCCATCGCATTCGTATTTACGCACCTGGATACGGAATTACGATGAAGCGCTTACAGTCGCGCTGGCTTTCAAAGAAGCAGTCGTTCGACGAAGGAAAAATTCTGCAAGAGGTTCGTGGCGACCCTGACTACAGACATTATTTTGAAGCCTACCGTGAGCGCATGACGCTGTCAGCCCGCAATCATTTCCTGAGCAGCATAACCCTTGCGTTCGTCATTGCTGTATCCTTCTTGTGGATCGCCAATGATGTTGAATTAAACCCAAAATCTATCGCCACTGTCGTGTCCTACTTAGTGGCTCTTCGTTTGTTTTCTCATGGTTTGGCGGGTATTTTTCACGGAATTCAGGGCGTCAATTCTACTTTGCCTCTTTACCTCACGTTTTTGCTGAGGGACCCGCGAATAAATAAGGTGGCCTGATCGATGATGCATAGCCATTGATCTTGCCATTACTGACGCATCCCCTCGCGCTTGCGAACTACGGTATAGGGTAGCGGCTATCCCGATGACGATACGGGCAAGCGGCGGGTTGCAGGCGTTGTATGATATATAATTATGTTGTATTCGAGCAGGCAATCCTGATCCTTGGGGAAGCTTCTCCGATGCTCCTTCGCCGAATCCCATACCCCGGGTGGGACGACCTCTATTGATGGCGGTCGGAACGCATGGGCAGGATCTGAAATGAGCGGGAGCCGCGACAGGATCCTGCCCGTTATCCTTTGCGGCGGCTCGGGAACGCGGCTCTGGCCCGCCTCTCGTGCCAGCATGCCCAAGCCGTTTGTCACGATGCTGGGAGAGCTCTCCACCTTCCAAATGGCCGCTCAGCGCGTTGCCGCCCCTGGTATTTTCCAGCGCCCCGTCGTGATTTCCGGCAAGGGGACCCGCTTCGTCGTCGCCGACCAACTCGCGCAGATCGGGGTGGGGGCCGATATCATTCTCGAGCCTGCCCAGAGGGACACCGCCGCCGCCATTGCCGTCGCGGCCTGCCATGCGGCCTGTCATGCTCCCGATACGGTCGTGCTCGTTGCCGCCGCCGACCACGTGATCGACGATCAGGCGGCTTTCGTTGCGTCATGTGAGGCTGCCCTCGAGGCCGCGCGCCGGGGATCCATCATGACCCTGGGCGTCCTGCCGCAATACCCTGCTACCGGCTTTGGCTACATCCGGCCCGGCAGGCCGATCGAAGGGACCGGTGCTTTCCGCGTCGAAGGTTTCGTCGAGAAGCCGGATCCGGCAGCGGCACAGAGCTATATCGACCAGGGTTGCCTCTGGAACAGCGGCAACTTCCTGTTCCGCGCCGACGTGATGATGGAGGAGCTGGAGCGCTTCCAGCCGGAGGTTCTATCTGCCGCAAAGGAGTCTCTCGAAGCCGCCACCGCCGACCCCGATTTCATCCGCCTCGGCGAGGGAGCGTTCGGGCAGGCCCCGAAAATATCCATCGATTACGCCGTCATGGAGCGAACGGAACGTGCCGGCGTCCTGCCCGTCTCTTTCTCCTGGACCGACATCGGCTCCTGGGGAGCTCTGTGGGATGCGTCGCCGCGCGACGCGGCGGGCAATGCGCTTCACGGCAACGTCGAGGTCTTCGAAACCCGCAACAGTCTCGTTCACGGCGAGGGTATTCTCACGGCGGTGGCCGGTCTCGAGGACGTCGTGGTCGTTGCCCGTTCCGACGCGGTGCTAGTGGCCTCGCGCTGTCGCTCCGATCTGGTGAGGGATCTCGTGGCGGCGATGTGCGCCAGGCAGCATCCAGAAGCGAGCGAGCACGTCCGCACGTGCCGGTCCTGGGGGTGGTGTCAGTATATCGGTCAGGGCTCCAGCTTCCGGGTGAAGCGCATCGTCGTGAAGCCGGGCAGGCGTCTCCCGCTCCAGAGGCAGCACCACTGTGGTGAACATTGGATCGTGGTGGCGGGCACCGCTCAGGTGACGGTGAACGGGAACGTAAGCCTCGTTCATGAGAACGAGGCCATCCATATCCCGGCCGGCTCCGTGCGCCGTCTGGTCAATCCGGGCCGGATCCCGCTTGAGGTGGTCGAGGTTGAGGTGGGCAGCTGCGCGGGCGAAGATGACGGTGCTCTATCCACGACATCGACGGCCGCTAGAGCATCGGGCGTGAAAGGTGGAATCCGCTTTTGGGAAAATCCGGAGCCCTCCTCATGGCAAGCGCACCGTTCGATGCGAAACCGGGTCCAATGTTTCGCACGATGCGCTAAGAGGTCGGGGTATCGATCTCAATGTCCATTGTGAAATCGCGGATTTCTCCTGGCGGGATCATCACGATTCCGGGCTTGTCCTTGAATGGACCTTCGAAGCCGACCGGATCCGCGTGGCCCTGCCACGGCTCGATGCAGAGATAGCCCGCACCGGGCTTCGTCCAGAGGCCGAGATGCGGCATGCCGGGGAAGGACAGCGTGAGCGACCGGCGGCCCGGAACGCCGTAGCGGACCCTGCGGCTCGCGAGCGTGCTCCAGACCAGCGCCCCGTCATCGAAAAGATCGTCGCGCAAGGGCAGGCGGTCGCCCTTCACAGGCGTCGGGCGAGAGGCAGGCCCGATCAATCCATCCGACAGCATGTGCAGGGACGCGGGTTCCGCCGTCTCGAAAAGGATCTCGTGCGCGTTCCGCTCGCCGCCATAGGGCAGGGGCCACCGCAGGGCGGGATGGAAGCCGAACGAGACAGGAATAGGGCGGCTCTCGGGATTCGTGACCGATGCCAGGAAGATCAGCCTTCCTCCCTCGAGCCGGTAGGTCATGTCCAGCCGGAAATCGAAAGGAAACTGTTCGCGTGTCTTATCGTCTGCCTTCAAGCGGAGCCGGCAGAATTCAAGCGACGCATCGACGATCTCGAAGGTCGAGAGGCGGGCGAAACCGTGCTGCTTCATGGGATAGACGCGCCCGTCGATGAGCGCTTGATCATCGCGCAGGCGGCCGACGATCGGGAAGAGGAGGGGGGAGCGCCCCGTCCAGAACGCCGGATCGCCGTCCCACAAGAGTTCCCGACCCTCCTCGTCGCACAGGCGGATCAGTTCCGCGCCCCGCGAGGAGATCTGGGCTTTGAGATGGGCGTTCGACAGCGTGACCGTCATGAGATGCTCCTGAAGTGCTGCGGCCTGGTGCCCTATCGTGTCCAATGGGCTCCGGACACTCAACTCCAATTCACCAGTCCGCACAGCCTCGGCGACGATCTTTTGCCCCTCTCGCGAGTTGTGCTTCCTCTGGGTTCAGCAGAAGGGGGCCACGGCCGGATGGGAGCGAACGGAGACATTCTCGATTGCCTGATCGTCGGCGGCGGGCCGGCGGGACTGACGACAGGGCTTTACCTTGCGCGGTTCAAGCGCCGCTTCCTGATCGTCGACAGCGGAACGCCCCGGGCGGCCTGGATCCCGACCAGCCACAACATCCCGATGTTCGCAGACGGCATTTCCGGCCCCGACCTTCTGGCGCGGGCGCGCGCCAATCTGGAGCAGTACGGCGAGTGCATCCGGAGCGGGCGGGTGACGGGACTTCGCAGGCAGCCGGACCGCTTCATCGCCCTCGTCGAGGACGACAGGGGCGGCACCAGTCAGATCTCCGCCAAACGCGTGGTCCTTGCCACGGGTGCGGTCGATATCGAGCCCGACCTGCCGGACGTGCCCAACGCCGTGCAGCGCGGCCTCGTGCGTTATTGCCCCATCTGCGACGGCTATGAATCCCGGGACCAGAAAATCGCCGTCATCGCCTATGGATCCCACGGCTTGGGGGAGGCGGTGTTCATCGCGCGGACCTATTCCCGCGACGTGACCCTGCTGACGCTCGGGCAGAGTCTCGAGTTGACGCCGGAGCAGAGAGGACGGCTCGACGAGCACGGCATCAAGATCGTCGAGGCTCCCGTGGAAACCCTCGACATGGAGAACGACCGCATTTCCGCGCTTCATGTGGGCGGCAAGGAGCACCGCTTCGACGTGCTCTATTCGGCCCTGGGCCTCAAATATCGCTCCGACCTCGCCCTGTCCCTGGGGGCCGAGCAGGATCGATCGGGAAGTCTGCTCGTCGACGAGCATTGCCAGACCACCGTAAAGGGGCTCTATGCGGCGGGCGATGTCGTGCGCGGCCTCGACCAGATCGTCGTCGGCATGGGCCATGCCGCCCATGCCGCCACGCATATTCACAATCATTGCGACCTGCCGACCGAGGATGAGCCGGGAGGCACGTGAGCCCGTCAGGCGAGGGCCCTCGCCAGAAGGGGCAGGCTCACATCCATGCGGTAATCCACGGACGAGTGGTTGTCCGGAAATTCCTCGTAAACATGGGCGATGCCCGCGGCCTCGAGCTTCCGGTGCAATTGGCGCGAGCCATAGACCATGTTGTACTGATCGACATCGCCGCAATCGATGTAGAAGGCCTTCAGCTTGCGGAGGTTTTCCCGGCAGGCTTCGTCATCGGCCATGCGCAGCGGATCCCAGCGCAGCCAGTTGGCCCAGCGCTCCTCGATCATTTCGCAGGTCTGGAGATCGACCGGCAGCCGGATGCCGCAGAACTGGCTCGGGTCGGGATCGAAGCTCGCTGCCTGGGCGAGCAGCATCAGCACGTGCCAGTCCTGGTCCTTGGCTTTGGGGCCCTGCTCGAACTTGCTGAGGAAGGCTTCGATGGACATGCCGTGACCGGCAAGGTGGCGCAGCGCGCCGGCGAATTCGCCGAGATGATAGAGATACTCGAACCCCACATCTCCGGAATGGGAGGCCGCCACCGACCAGACCGAGCCGCCGTGGCGCATCGCGTGGACGAGAGAGCCGTAGCCGCCAGAACTCTTGCCGAAAATCCCCCTGCGTCCCTCGCCGCCGCACCCGAAGCGCTCTTCGAGAAAGGGCACCATCTCGCGGATGAGGAAAGTCTCCCAGGCGCCCATTGCGGCGCTGTCGACATATTGATTGCCGCCGAGACGGGTGAAACAGTCGGGGAACGCCACGACCACCGGGGGCATCGCGTCCGTTCCGATCAGGCGGTCGAGCCGCTCCGGAAGGTTCTCTCCGTAGTTCTTCCAGTTCGTATGCGCGGGGCCGCCTGCCGTATAGCCGACGAGGTCCACGAGGAGAGGCAGTCCGCGGCCGTCGTGCCCGGCCGGCACGTAGACGTCGATCCGCCGCAGGGACGGGTCGCCCAGGAGGTTGCCTTTCAGGCACTGGCTGTCGATCCGGAGGTTGTGCACCATGCCTTCCGGTACGTTATGGTCCTTGCGCATTGCTGCTCCTCATGACTTGTGGGCGGAGATGATGTGTCCGCCGGGCAGGCAATTGTCCAGAAATGGAGCTCCGGCAGCGGTTAATAAGTCATTTCGGCCGCTAGCCATTCCGCCATCCCTGGCACTAGGGTGCCACCTCAAGCGGCGTTGTGTGGGGGAATAACATATGACCGACAGTTTCCTGCCTAAATGGGCCTTGAAGACCGAAGGCGTCATCATGCCGGACGAAAGGCTCCCGACGGGCCAGATGGTCGTCGTGGGCCTGCAGCATGTGGTGGCCATGTTCGGCGCCACGGTGCTGGCTCCGATCCTGATGGGCTTCGATCCGAACGTCTCCATCCTGTTTTCCGGCCTCGCCACGCTGATCTTCTTCTTCGTGGTCGGCGGCCGCGTGCCGAGCTATCTCGGATCGAGCTTCGCCTTCATCGGCCCGGTGCTCGTCGCCACCGGCGCCTCGGTCGGCAGCCCGAACCCGAGCATCCCTCTGGCCCTGGGCGGCATCATCGCCGCGGGTGCGCTCTATTTCGTCATCGGCCTTGTGGTTCAGATGGCGGGGCATCGCTGGATCGAGAGGCTCATGCCGCCGGTGGTCACCGGCGCCATCGTCGCCGCCATCGGCCTCGTGCTGGCGCCCATCGCCATCAACAGCGCGTCGGGCGTGACGCCCGACAATGCGAACGGCTCCGACTTCGCCCGTTGGATCGCACTCGCCACGGTGCTGTCGGTCGGCCTCGTCGCGGTTTATGCGCCGGGTATGTGGCGGCGTCTGCCGGTGCTCCTCGGCGGCGCATTCGGCTATCTGATCTACTTCATCTTCGCGAATCTCATGGGCTATGGAACGCCCATCGACTTCGCGAAAATCGGAGAAGCGGCCTGGTTCGGGCTTCCGACCTTCCAGAGCCCTGTCTTCGACATGAGAGCGGTGAGCCTGATCGCGCCTGTGGCCATCATCCTGGTCGCCGAGAACCTCGGGCACATCAAGGCCATCGGCGCAATGACCGGCCGCAATCTCGATCCGTATCTCGGGCGCGCCTTCATGGGCGACGGTCTGGCCACGATGCTGTCCGGCGCCGCCGGCGGCACGGGCATGACCACCTATGCCGAGAATATGGGCGTGATGGCGGTGACCCGCATCTATTCGACGCTGGTCTTCATCATCGCCGCGGGATTCGCGCTGCTGCTCGGCCTGTCGCCGAAATTTGGCGCCTTCATCGGCACCATTCCGGGTCCGGTGCTCGGCGGTCTGTCCATCGTGGTATTCGGCCTCATCGCCGCGACCGCGGGCCGGATCTGGGTGGAGAACCGGGTCGACTTCTCGAATCCGCGCAACCTCATCACCGTGGCGGTCGCTCTGATCCTGGGGGCGGGCAACTTCAAGCTGAACGTCGCGGGCTTCACGCTCGACGGCATCGGCACGGCGACATTCGGAGCGATCATTCTTTATCACATCCTGAACATGGCGCCGGCCCGCACCGCCGAGCCCCCGCACGTTTAAACGAGCGCACAGGAACACGCTTCAAGGAGCCCGCGTTGAGCCTCGACGCGGGCTCCTCCTTTTCCCGAGGACCGGACGAGAGCCCGCATCGTTCTCTCAGAAAAGGATGATGCCATGAGCTCCGGACAAGAGCAGACGCTTCCGCCGCAGGTGCAGGACCGGCAACCCGGTCATGAGACCGAGATGAACCCGAGGCCCGACTACGAGCCGCGTTATCCCGGGAGCAACCGGCTTCAGGGCAGGACGGCTCTCATCACCGGCGGCGACAGCGGCATCGGACGGGCGGTCGCCGTTCTCTTCGCGCGGGAGGGAGCCGACATCGCCATCGTCTACCTCAACGAGACGGAGGATGCGCAGGCCACGAAGCAGCTCGTGGAGAGGGAGGGGCGCGCATGCCTGACCATCGCCGGCGACGTGGGCGATCCCGGCTTTTGCCGGTCCGCCGTGGATCAGGCGATCCAGCGCTTCGGCAAGCTCGATGTGCTCGTGAACAACGCGGCCGAGCAGCACCCCAAGGGTGAAATTTCTGAGATCAGTCCCGAGCAGATCGACCGGACGTTCAGGACCAACATCTTCGGCTATTTCTATATGGTCCAGGCGGCGATGCCCCATCTGAAGCGAGGGGCGGCCATCATCAACACGACGTCTGTCACAGCCTATCGCGGCAGCTCGGAGCTTCTGGACTACAGCGCCACGAAAGGCGCCATCGTCGCCTTCACGCGCTCGCTGGCGCAAAAGCTCGCGGAACAGGGCATCCGCGTGAACGGCGTCGCGCCCGGACCGATCTGGACGCCGCTGATCCCTGCGACGTTTCCGGCCGAGAAGGTGAAGAGTTTCGGCGCGAACACGCCGCTCAAGCGCCCGGGCCAGCCCAATGAGGTCGCACCCTCCTATCTGTTCCTGGCCTGCGAGGACGCGTCCTACATCACGGGCTCGATCCTGCATCCGAACGGCGGCGATCCGACCGAATCCTGACAGCAGAAAGGCGGCTCCGAGAGCCGCCTTTCTTTCTTGACGATGGATGATGCGATCAGCGGCGACGCCGCACGCGCACCGGAATCGGAGCGGGGGCGGAGGCCTGCGCGGCCACTGCGATGAACAGGAGCAACGCAGACAAGGACGCTCCGATCAAGAAGACGATTTCCGCAATTTCGGTCTGTGACGCCAAGCCCGTGACGCCTGCGAGCAAAGTAAGAAGTATGAAAATGACAAATGTGCGAAGGGCAACTGAACGGGTCATCGACATCTCTCCCAGGTGTTCTGAAAAACGTACCTGAAAGAGCTGGGTTCCATGTTCAGAGAATCTCCAAAAAATACTTATGCCAAGGTTCTAAAAACTGAGTGTTCGTCTTTTGGTCGGAACCTCACTGTCGCGCTTGGCGTTGGTTGAAGGTCATCGGCTGAAAGCTGATCTTGAAACTAAGCGAGGTAACGCCATGCTCGGTTGGGCTGTCACTTTTCTCATCATCGCACTGATCGCGGCTCTGTTCGGTTTCGGCGGCATCGCCGGCACCGCTGTCGAGATCGCGAAGCTGATCTTCTTCGTTGCGATCGTGCTCTTCGCCATTTCGGCCGTGATCGGCCTTCTGCGCGGACGAAGCCCGATGTGAAGCCCCATGGAATGGGTGACTCACCTGTATCGATGAAGGCGCCGCCTCACGGGGCGGCGTTTTCATTGGACCGAAGCCGTTCTCCGATCAGCCCTGGAGAGCCGCGCGGGTCATGCCGTCGGGGCCCAGGTCATCCATGTCGTCCATGTTCAGGAGTGCGGCCAGACGCAGGCGTGCCCGGTTGACGCGGCTCTTGATGGTGCCGACGGCGCATCCGCAGATGCAGGCGGCCTCCTCATAGGAAAACCCCGAGGCTCCGACCAGCAGCAGGGCTTCCCGCTGGTCTGAGGGGAGGCGGGCGAGGGCGGTGCGGAAATCCTCGAAATCGAGGTGAGATCCCTGTTCCGGCTGGACCCTCAAATGACTGGCATAGGAGCCGTCCGGGTCTTCGACCTCCCGCCGGCGCTTGCGGTATTCGGAGTGAAAGAGGTTTCGCAGGATTGTGAAGAGCCAAGCATTAAGGTTGGTGCCCAGCTCAAAGCGGTGAAGATTGGCAAGGGCGCGGAGGAGGGTCTCCTGAACAAGGTCGTCTGCCTTGTCGACCTGACCTGAAAGGGAGATGGCAAAGGCGCGTAGGCTGGGTACCGCAGCAAGCAGAGCCTCCCTCAAGTCAGGCTCGGGGTTCATTGCGCCCCGTCCTTTTTCTTTTCCAGCTGGTCCAGCAACTCCCTGAAGCGCTCCGGGACGGGTTGCTGCATCAATTCGTCGTACATGGCGCGCAGCTGGTCGCCAATGCGCTTCTGGCTGCCGCTGTCGAGTCTTGCATCGGTTCCAAGCTTGTCATTCACAGATGTTCTCGGGAGTGCCCGAGCCAGCTTGTTCCCCTTATCGCTTGTCATCTGATTCCCCTTGACATCCCTTGACCCTATTAAGGGATGGCCAACCTTGGCAGTAGCTCTATACTGATTTTCGAGCAATAACGCTTGTTGCTGAATACAGTTCCAGGAATGGAACTTTTCCAGCTCTGCCACGTTGAAAGGACCATCGGTACAACGAGGCAAAAGCACTTAATAAGGGGAAGCGAATGTCGACAGCTCAGCTTGTCGTCCAGCATTTACCGTATCTTCGCCGTTATGCACGCGCTCTCACGGGCAGCCAGATGGCTGGTGATGCCTATGTGGCTGCGACCCTTGAAACGTTGGTGAGCGAGCCTGAGACCATCGGGCCCTCTGGTAACGTCAAGGTTGAGCTCTTCCAGGTCTTCACCCGCATCTGGAACTCGCTATCCGTCAACGGGCGCAGTGAGCAGATCCAGCGTGATCTTCCGGCGGAGGTTCGCCTCGGACAGATTACTCCGCTTCCGCGCCAGGCGTTCCTCCTGTCGTGCCTTGAGGGCTTCGGCGAAGAGGAGGTCGGCCAAATTCTCGATGTGGATACGAACACAGTGCGCGAGCTCGTCGACGAGGCCGGTCGTGAGTTGGCTGCGGACATGGCGACGGACATCCTCATCATCGAGGACGAGCCGTTGATCGCCATGGACCTCGAGGCTCTCGTGGAAGGGCTTGGCCACAACGTCACCGGGGTCGCCCGGACGCGCACCGAGGCCGTCAAGCTTGCTTCCACCAAGCAGCCCGGGCTGATCCTCGCGGATATCCAGCTCGCCGATGGCAGCTCGGGTCTCGACGCGGTCAATGATCTCCTGAAATCCTTCGAAGTGCCGGTGATCTTCATCACCGCCTATCCGGAGCGGTTCCTGACCGGTGAGCGGCCCGAGCCGGCCTTCCTCATCGCCAAGCCGTTCCAGCCTGCAAACGTGTCGGCCGTGATCAGCCAAGCGCTGTTCTTCCAGCAGAGCGCAAAACGCCGTGAGCCCCGCGCCGCGACCGCCTGAGGCGCCATCCCAGCCGCCCCATTATGGCTAAGTATTCGCCCGGCTTCCGAGCCGGGCTTTTCTTTTGTCACGTTGTAATCGGAACAAAAAAAGACGGGCATCGAAGCCCGTCTATAGGTGCCGGCCAATGCACAAGGGGAATGCGGGGAGGACCAGGAGGCCGGTGCTTAAAGAACGCTCCTCGCAAAATAAAGGTTCCAGCTTTTTTCTTTGATTTTCCTGTCGAAGATGCGCCGGAACATCAAAGATAAGGTCGCGTTGTTTTCTCGAATGGTTGAGCTAAGCAGCAGGGAGACGGGAATGCTCCTCACCTCCACGAGATTTGGCATCGTGACCGGAGCAGCCATGCTGGCCGCCGGCATCGCCTTTGCGGATTCAGGGATCTCCTCTCTCGGATCTTCCCTGCTGAGGGCGGCGCAGATCGAGGATCGGGCGGCGCCCAAAGGCGACCGGCTGATGATTGCCCGTGCGGCGGAGGACAGGATGAGCGTGTCCATCGTGGAGATCGTCGGGCTGACCCATGCGACCGTGATCCTGCGAGGCGATGACGGAGAGGTGCTCTACCGCTCCGATCCAAGGTCCGGCATGACGACGGTTTCGAAGAATACCGAGATTCCAGTCCTGGCAACGAACGAGGAGTTCCGCAATCCGGCCCGCCAGGACACGCCCGCGACCCGGGAAGGGCGAGACGGGCCCCGCAAGCCGAAACGCAAGCTCCCGGTCGGGTGCATGGGCGATGTGAGCCCTCTGGCGAGCGCCAGCGCGAACAGAATGCCGAGTCTCTGCCTCGCCCTGCTGGATCGGCCCTTATCCTGAACTCTCCGAGAGCGGGACGGATCATGGATGTTCCGCTCGCTTTAAATACAATACGGGCCGCCTGTCGAAAATGGTCTGATTGCCCTTTTGTTGTTAGATGAATAAGTATTCATCTTTGCGCACCTAAGTATATTCCAGAGCGTTATGGTAGGAATACATATGCGAATGGAACGTGTGCGTGGGATGGCGCGTTTTCCTCTCGCGCATTTTGGCGCATATCGCGATTCAATGAACATTCAGGAGAATATCACGATGCTGAAGAAGCATATGGCAGCTTGCCTCGTCGTGACGGCTTTCGCGGCTGCGCCCGCCTTCGCCCAGACCTCGCCCTCCGCGCCGACCGACCGCCCGACGGCTTCGGGATCCGGCTCGACGACCTCGGGATCACCCGCGATGCAGCCCGGCGCAGCCGGCTCCTCATCCACGACCTCTCCGTCCGCCGGCTCGTCCGCAATGAACCAGGGCGGCGGATCGCAGGGCCAGTTCATGACCCAGATGCAGGCGAGCCAGGTGATGGCGTCCGATCTGATCGGGACCCGCGTCGTTAGCGCCAACAACGAGTCGATCGGCGACATCAATGACGTGATCGTGGACCGCAACGGCCAGGTCATGGCCGTCGTGGTGGGCGTCGGCGGCTTCCTGGGAATTGGCGAAAAGGATGTGGCCGTTCCGTTCAAGTCCCTGGAATTCGCCAGCAGCCAGCAGGCGAACGCCATGGACAACAGCAGCGGGGGCGGCAATGTAGCGACCACCGGTTCGACGGCGACGGGCGGCACGCCGAACTCGAACATGGCCACCAACAACGCTTCGGCAGAGGGCGGCAATGCGGCCTCGTCCAATGAGCCGGAACGTGTGATCCTCCGGATGACCAAGGCCGAACTTCAGGCGGCTCCGGCCTTCAAGGCCGATGGCGAAGGCAATGGAGGCGGCTCGACCACAGGTACGACCGGTGCGGGCGGCGGCGCCAACCAGCAGTAATCTCCACCGCCGGCTCTGCCGATCCGCGGCGCCCTGATCCACCGGGGCGCCGTTTTCAGGACGGACGGGATCCAGAACAAAAAGGCGCAGTCACGAGGTGACTGCGCCTTTTAGGGTGCCAGTTCGAGGGGGCATTCGAACCGGTTGCTCATACAACGCCGAGGCTGGGCGGATGTTCCGAATTTCTTTGAGAGAGCGGATCGCTCTTCAAACTGAACTCGCCGCGTCGTGAGGAACCGGGTCCCTTCCGGGCACGTTCTCTCGCCGAGATAGATGCGGAGACGACGATGACGGCGACCAACGAGATGGATGCGGCCTTGTGCCAGGAGGAACTGCCCGACGAATTCTCCCGGCTCGCCTCGAGTTCCTCCCCCCGCGAGAAGCCGAACGTTGCCTGGATGTTGAGCGGGATCGTGCACGATCATCAACAGGACGAGGTGATATGCCCCCTCATGTTGCGGCGGCGCCTCGTCGTTCAGGCCTGGTCCCGTGGACTGGCTCCAGGCGTTCAGCGGCATCTTTAGAATTCACCAGCGTTTCAGGCTTGTTCGTTTGATGACCGAAGCATTCGTAAATCCCGTTGGGCACAATCCTATTGCCTTTCTCTTTCATCCCAGCGCCGTGCCTGTGATCGACGTCTTTCGATCCATCGGCAGCCTGGACGATCAGTATGATCTCGCCCTTCTCGATGGCCCCGAGCGGGGGTTGGCGACCTATGTGCAGCCCGGTGCTGCCAAGGGGATCGTGTCCGATGCCCTGCTGCTTGCCTTCGCCCTGACGCGCCAGCGGGGGACGGCCTTCGACCATCGCCCGGTCGGGTCTCGCTACGGCACGCGCGATGAGTATTGCCTCATGACCCTGATCGGGGCATCGCGACAGCCCGGTTCGGAGGTGGCCAGAGAGGCGGCCGCCCTCTTGGGACTCTCGCCGCTGGAACTCATGTCCGCGCTGGCCGGGGAGCTCGCACGACAAATCGACCTCGGGATCATCGTCTTTACGGTGCCGTCCTTGACTGAATTCAGGGCTGTGGCCGGGGTCGGGAACGGGCAACTGGAAGCTGTCGTCGAGGCCACGGGCAAGCCCGGGCGGCATTTCGGCCTCTGACCTCGGAAACCTCAGAAGATATTTTGCCAAGCGGCTCCGGCTTGCCGCCCAAGGACGGGGCGAGCCAGAGGAGAGGGTCGGCTCTGCGTCAACGGAAACGGCTCCGGCGCTTCCCGCGAGACAAAAATAAAGGGGCCGCTGGGCGGCCCCTTTTGGCATGGAATTTACTGTCGCTATTCCTGATTGCCGCGGGTATTGCCCGATGCCTGACCGCCTTTGCGGCCAGCCTCCGAGGCGAGCTCGCGATCCTGCGAGAAGGAGCGCTTCTCGGCGGGGACGCTTTTGCCGCCTTTACTTGCAATTTCACGTTGGCGGTCCGAATCCATGGATGCGAAACCGCGCTTCGAAGTCGAACCACTTGGCGCCATCTTAAGCCTCCTTGACCAATGATGTTCGTGGTTGAACAACCGTTCGCTAATTCGATGGTTCCGAGGAGGAAGGTGGAACCTTTGCAAAAAATTTTTATGAAAAAAAGCAGTTCGATCGAAGAAGGTTTTCCGTTTTGATTGCCACGCTTAAATAATGGAGGCGCTCTGTTGTTTGTACCCTTGCTGGTGTGGGGTGCGACAAGTGGGAAGGCTGGAGTGTCTTGGCAATTATATTTAAGAAGTTAATGCGAGTACCGTATAAATATTTTCCGTCCTTTGAGTCTAGAACACGGCTCTACAAGTTTCCGGATTGTCGAAGCGGCGTTAACATCAGGCGTGATGCACATCCAATATTCTACGGACGTTTCTACGCGACTATGGAGCCGTTCAGGTTTGACTCTGAGATTTCTCTCCCAAGCCCCGATTGACTCAAACCTGTGATTGCGCCTCCGAGGCTTTCTTCCGTGAAGTCCAGGGATCCGGCTGGTTTCAACATGTCCGATGGGAGTGATTGCACGATGGGCCCGGTTTATGAGACACACCGGCCGTGAACGATGGGAGGGCAGGATGACCTACGACGACGACAACGTGTTCGCGAAGATCCTGAGAGGCGAGTTGCCGTGCCACAAGGTCTACGAGACCGAGCGCGTGCTGGCCTTCATGGACATCATGCCTCGGGGCGAGGGGCATGTGCTCGTCATCCCCAAGGCGAAGGCCCGCAATATTCTCGACGCGGAGCCCGAAGATCTTGCGGAACTCGCGAAATCCGTCCAGGTCGTGGCCCGCGCGGCGAAGGAGGCCTTTGCCGCCGACGGGCTGACGATCCAGCAGTTCAACGAGAGCGCGGGCGGGCAGGTGGTGTTTCATCTCCATGTCCACGTCATCCCGCGTTTCGAGGGGGTTCCCTTGAAGCCGCATACGGGTCAGATGGAGGCCAACGACGTGCTGGCCGCGCACGCTGAAAGGATCCGCGCCGCTCTCAGCGCCTGACCTCATGGGGATGGAGGGGCGGCCCCAGGGGCCGCAGCCTTCCCGTGTTCAATCGGCCCAATTGAGGGAGCGTGCGACGGCCTTGTCCCATTCCGCGTTCAGGCGTCTGCGGCGGCCCGGCTCCATTGCAGGCGACCAGCGCTTGTCGATGGCCCAGTTGCGCACGAGGTCTTCCTTGCCGGCCCAGAAGCCGACGGCGAGCCCTGCCGCATAGGCGGCGCCCAGGGCCGTCGTTTCGATCACCTTCGGGCGGACGACGGGCACATCGAGAATGTCGGCCTGAAACTGCATGAGCAGCTCGTTCACCACCATGCCGCCGTCGGTGCGCAGCTCCTTCACAGCGATGCCGGTGTCCTTCGTCATCGCGTCCAGCACCTCGCGGGTCTGGAACGCGGTCGCCTCCAGGGCGGCGCGGGCGATATGGGCCTTGGTGGCATAGCGCGTCAGGCCGCCGAACAGCCCGCGGGCGTGGGAGTTCCAGTGGGGAGCATAGAGGCCCGAGAAAGCCGGCACGATGGTGACTCCGCCATTGTCCTCCACGCTGGCGGCCAGGGCCTCGATCTCGTGGCTGGCCTGGATCAGGCCCAGGTTGTCGCGCAGCCACTGCACCAGGGCGCCCGCGATCGCGATGGAGCCTTCGAGCACATAGACGGGCCTCTCGTCCCCGAACTTATAGCCCATCGTGGTCAGCAGGCCGCATTTCGACGGGTAGGGGGTCTCGCCGGTGTTCATGAGCATGAAGCAGCCGGTACCGTAAGTGTTCTTGGCATCGCCCGGCTGGAAGCAGGCCTGGCCGACGAGGGCCGCCTGCTGGTCTCCCAGGATGCCCGCGATGGGCACGCCGGCCAGATTGTCCCTGGCGATGCCGTAGACCTCGCTGGAGGACTTGATCGTCGGCAGGCAGGCTCGCGGAATGTCGAAAAGGGACAGGATGTCATCGTCCCATTCGAGAGCGCCCAGATTCATGAGCTGCGTGCGGCTGGCATTGGTCACATCGGTGATGTGGCAGCCCCCGTTCGTCCCCCCAGTCAGGTTCCAGACGAGCCAGGTGTCGATGTTCCCGAACAGCACGTCTCCGGTTTCGGCCTTCTCCCGCGCGCCGGGAACATTGTCGAGAAGCCACCGGAGTTTCAGCCCCGAGAAATAGCTCGCGAGGGGCAGCCCTGTCTTCGCCCGCAAGCGATCATGGCCGCCGTCCCTGGCGAATTCCTCGACGATGGGGTCCACTCGCGTGTCCTGCCAGACGAGGGCGTTGTGAAGGGGCTTGCCGGTACGCCTGTCCCAGATCAGCGTCGTCTCGCGCTGGTTGGTGATGCCGATGGCGGCGAGATCCCGGGGCTTCAGGCCTTTGCGTTCCAGCGCCTCCCGGATCACGCTTTCGGTGTTGCGCCAGATCTCGAGCGGATCGTGCTCCACATAGCCGGGCTTGGGATAGATCTGCTCGTGCTCCTTCTGGCCGATGGAGACGATGGTCCCCGCCTTGTCGAAGACGATGAATCGCGAGCTGGTCGTGCCCTGATCGATTGCGCCGATATACTGAGCCATGGGCATGCCTTCCGAGTGCTACTGGGCCGCGATGGACGCCGCATGCTGCTTGGCGATATAGGCGTCGATCTTGGCCGGAGCGCCAGCCGGCACGTGCAGGCCGAGCTTGGAGCGGCGCCACAGGATGTCCTCGGCGGTGCGCGCCCATTCGCGGCGCACGAGATAGTCGACCTCGGCCGCGGTCAGACCCGCGCCGAAATCCTCCCCGAGATCGGCCATGGACTTGGCCTCTCCCAGCAGCTCGGCAATGCGCGTGCCGTAGGCCCGGGCGAGGCGGTGCGCCACCTGCTCGGGCAGGAAAGGCCAGCGCCGGCGCACGTCCGCGAAGAACCTGTCGAAATCGGCGTCGGGGATGTCGCCGCCCGGCATCTTGGCATTCTCCGTCCAGGACGGCTTCATGCCCGGGAAGAAGATCTTGAGCTCATCGAGCGCATGCTCGGAGAGCTTGCGGAAGGTAGTGATCTTGCCGCCGAAGATCGACAGCACCGGCGCCTGACCCTGCGGCGCGTCCATGTCGAACACGTAGTCGCGGGTCACGGCGGAGGCGTTGGACGAGCCGTCGTCGAAGAGCGGCCGCACGCCCGAGTAGCTCCACACGACCTCGGCGGGAGTGACTTGGCTTTTGAAGAAGTGGTTCACCACGTTGCAGAGGTATTGCACCTCCTCCGGGCTGATCTCGATCTTCCTGTCCGGAACGGACTCGACCGGAATGTCGGTGGTGCCGATGAGGGTGAACTTCTCCTGATAAGGGATCGCGAACACGATGCGCTTGTCGGTGTTCTGCAGGATGAAGGCTTCCTTCGTGTCGAAGAGCTTGGGAACCACGATGTGGCTGCCCTTCACGAGGCGCACGTTCTTGGTGGTGTTGAGGCCGAGCTTGCTGTTGAGCACGTCGGCCACGAACGGCCCGCCCGCATTGACGATGACCTTGGTACGCAGGTCCTGAATCGCGCCGGTTTCCACGTCCTGAAGAGTCGCCACCCACAGATTGCCG
Source organism: Microvirga makkahensis (assembly GCF_009830105.1). Classification (GTDB taxonomy): domain Bacteria; phylum Pseudomonadota; class Alphaproteobacteria; order Rhizobiales; family Beijerinckiaceae; genus Microvirga; species Microvirga makkahensis. Next base: position 29,625 of record NZ_WURB01000011.1, on the reverse strand, counting down.
TCGCGGCGGGCGGAGGTGAGCTTGGTGCGCACGCGGATGTCCGCGCCCTTTTCAAAGGCGTCGAGGGCGTTCAGCGCCACCATGCGGCTGTCCTCGACCCAGCAGTCGGAATAGACGAAGGCCGTATCGAAGCCGGGCTTCAGGCCCTGGCCGGCGGGATGCTTCGTCAGGTTGATGGTTTCCGTGCCCGGCAGCTTCTTGCGCGGGGCGAGATGGTCGTAGAGAAAGAGGCCCAGGCGCACGAACCAGGCCGGCCGGATGCCCTTCTCGTGCGGCAGGATGAAACGCAGGGGCCAGATGATGTGGGGGGCGGAGTTCAAGAGACGCTCGCGTTCGAACAGGGCCTCGCGGACCAGACGGAACTCGTAATATTCCAGATAGCGCAAGCCTCCGTGGATCAGCTTCGTCGAGGCGGACGAGGTGTAGCCTGCCAGGTCGCCTTGTTCGCAGAGCACTACGGAGAGACCCCGGCCCACCGCATCGCGGGCGATGCCCGCACCATTGATGCCGCCGCCGACGATGAGAAGATCAGTTACTGCCGTCACGGAACGCGTCTTCCTCTAAACCAAGCCACTTCAGTCAATAGGCACATGAGTTCTTTAGCCGTCTAACGCAAGCGAATTCTCAGGCTTTTCACGTCCCTTTAGCAACAGCAGGACGGCCAGGTAGAAGCCGAGCGAAGCCACCGAAAAGCTCAACCAGAGGATCATGACCCCCGTGTAGCTGCCCCACCAGGCCCACAGCGCCCCGAACAGGAAGGGGGCGCTGGCCGTGGTCAGGCGGACCGGCATGGCGATCATTCCCTGGATGACACCGTAGTTCTCTCGGCCGAACAGCTCGGGAGGCAGCAGGGCGCGGACGATGGTCATCATGCCGTTGGAGGCGCCGAAGAGCGCCGCGAAGGGAGCGACCAGCCAGGATTCTGGGGAAAGGAAGGGCAGGCACCCGAACGCGAGGACGCCCAGGCTCAAGGTCACGACGCCGATGCCCTTCATCCCGAAAGCGCGCTCTCCCATCGCCATGGCCATCCGCCCTGCTACCTGGGCGGGCCCGATGATGGAAAAGGCAACGACGGCCATCTCGAGGCTGTAGCCCTTCTCGGTGAGCAGCGGAATCAGGTGGATCGGCAGCCCCGCCGCGATGAGGCCCTGGAGAACCGAGGAGGCGATGAAGCACCAGAACGAGGCCCTGAGCAGTATGGAGCGGGCGCTGGACGAAAGCGCGAGCGGCTGCTCGCTCGCCGGGTGAGAAGCCTTTTTCAAGGCCGGAGGAATGGCGATGAAATGAATCGTCGCACAGATGATAAGATTGAGTCCGGCGAGGATTAGAAGGGTGTTGCGCCAGCCCAGGTGCTCGATGAGCAGGTGGGTGAGGGGGATGAAAACGGTGCTCGCGAAGCCGCCGACCAGGGTCATGAAGGTGATGCCCCGGCGGGCGAGAAAGCCGAGCCTGCGGGCCAGGACGGCAAAGCCCGGTTCATAGAACACGCTGCTCATGGAGAGCCCCATGGCCGCCCAGATGAGAACGAAGGCCGGATAGCTCTCGACCTGCGACCAGAGCGCCAGGAGCAGGGCCGCCAAGGCGGAGCCGCCGGTCATCACCGCACGGCCATAGCCCAGATCGATGAGCCGCCCGACCGGCACGGCGCAAAGGGCGGAGGTGCCGAGCGCCAGGGAATAGGCGGCTATCAGTTCGGACTTGCTCCAGCCGAGCTCCTGTCCCATGGGCTCGACGAAAAGCGCGAAGGCATAGAAGATCGTGCCGAAGGAGACGAGCTGCGTCAGAGACATGGCCGAGACGAAGCCCCAGGGCATGCGGGCGGAGGTGGACATGAATGCTTTCTTATGCTGCCGCGGCCTGTTATGTCAGGCTCAGAGGTTGACGGATAGGCCTTTAGCCCTCATATGAGCAACACGGCGTCAGCGCTCGACCACGAGCCGCTTGAGCGGGACTGCGTGACGGAAATTCGCCTGAACGGTGAAAACCCGGTCCCCTTCTTCAATCGCTTGACCCATACGATAGCTCCATCACGCGGGCTGTCGCCTTGAGAGCCCTGAAGCGCCTTTGCTGATCCAAGCCGAACCTGCTTTGCGGCTCACCGCATCCGTTCGAAAGACAATATCACCTTGACACTCTTCACAGATTTCGGATTGGCCCAGCCGATCCTGAAGGCCTTGATCGCCGAGGGTTACGAGAAGCCCACGCCCATCCAGGCCCAGACCATCCCCTATGCGATGGAAGGCCGCGACGTCTGCGGCATCGCCCAGACCGGCACCGGCAAGACGGCGGCTTTCGCGCTGCCGATCCTGCACCGCCTGTCGAACGATCCGAAGCCGCGCAAGCACAAGAGCGCCCGTGTGCTCGTGCTGAGCCCGACCCGCGAGCTTGCCGGCCAGATCGCCGACAGCTTCAAGGCCTATGGCCGCAACCTGCGTCTCGCCACAGAGGTGGTGTTCGGCGGCGTCACCATCTCCCGCCAGGAGAAGGCGCTCGCCCAGGGCGTCGACGTGCTCGTGGCCACTCCCGGCCGCCTCATCGACCTCGTGGACCGCAAGTCGTTGAGCCTCCGCGACATCGAGATTCTCGTCCTCGACGAGGCCGACCAGATGCTCGATCTCGGCTTCATCCATGCCCTGAAGCGCATCGTGACCCTGCTGCCGAAGAATCGTCAGAGCCTGTTCTTCTCGGCCACCATGCCGAAGACGATCTCGACTCTCGCCGATTCCTTCCTGCGCGATCCGGCCCATGTGGCGGTGACCCCCGTGGCCACCACTGCCGAGCGCGTGGACCAGAGCGTCATCTTCGTGCCGACGAACCGCAAGCAGGTCCTGCTCGAGACGCTCCTGCGCGATCCGGCCATCGACCGCGTGCTGGTCTTCACGCGTACCAAGCACGGCGCTGACAAGGTGGTGCGTGGCCTCGACAAGGCCGGCATCGTGGGCGCGGCCATTCACGGCAACAAGTCGCAGCCGCAGCGCGAGCGCGCCCTGGCGGCCTTCCGTGACGGATCGTGCCGGGTGCTGGTTGCGACCGACATCGCCGCGCGCGGCATCGATGTCGAGGGCGTGACGCACGTCATCAACTACGACCTCCCGAACGTGCCGGAATCGTACGTCCACCGCATCGGCCGCACCGCGCGTGCCGGGGCCTCGGGACTCGCGATCTCGTTCTGCAACGACGAGGAGAAGGCTTATCTCAAGGACATCGAGAAGCTGACGCGCCTGAAGGTGCCGGTCATGCCGCTGCCGGAAGGACTGCCCGCCGCTCCGGCTCCCGCGGAGAACGCCGAGCGTCGCAGCGAGCCGCAGCGCGGTCGTCCGGCTCCCCATGCCCGCGGGCATCAGGGCCATGGCCAGCCGCGCAATTCAGATCCGAATGCCGACAAGGGGCCCAAGCGTCGTCGCGGTCGCGGCGGAAAGCCCGCAGGCGGCCAGCCTCAGGGCGGTCATCCGGTCGCGGGCCAGCCGCGCCCCGCGCAGGGACAGAAGCCTGCCCAGGGGCAGCGTTCCCCGCAGCAGGCTCGCCCCGCCGCCCGTTCCACGGACGGACGGCGCGACGGAGCCCAGGTGGCATGGCTCGAAAAGAGCCCCCGCCGCCGGTAAGTGAAAAAGGCGCCTCGCGGCGCCTTTTTTGTTGCGGGCCGCTCCACGACATCTGCGTCCCGTCCATGTCATTCCCGGCCTTGTGCCGGTAATCCCGAAGGCGTGAAGCGCCGCGTCTTTCTTGATCGAGATGGCCGGGACGAACGTGGCCATCGCGAGGAGCAGCGCTAATGATACGGGTCGGCCGCGTCGCGCAGGCCGTCACCCATGAAGTTGAAGGCGAGTACCACCACGATCACCGGAACCATGGGAAAGAGCAGCCACGGATGGAGCTGCACGGCGGCGAGGTTCTGCGCCTCGTTGAGCAGCACGCCCCAACTGGTGACCGGCGGACGCAGGCCCAGCCCCAAGAAGGAGAGGGCGGTCTCGCCGAGGATCATGGACGGGATCGAGAGCGTCGCGGACGCGATCAGGTGGCTCATGAAGTTCGGAATGAGATGGCGCGCAATGATGCGCTTCTTCGAAGCGCCCATCAGTTCGGCGGCCTTCACGAAATCCTCTTCGCGCAGGGCGAGCAGCTTCGAGCGCACGGCCCGCGCCAAGCCCGGCCAGTCGAGGAGCCCCAGGATGATCGTGATGCCGAAGAAGACGAGGATCGGACTCCAGTTCGGCGGCAGCGCCGCCGAGAGCGCGAGCCACAGGGGGAGTTCGGGCAGGGAGCGCAGGATCTCGATCATGCGCTGGATCACGTGATCCACCCAGCCGCCCAGATAGCCTGCGAGCCCGCCGAAGAAGAGACCCAGGGTGAACGACACCGCGATGCCGATGAGGCCGATGGTGAGCGAGATGCGCGCACCGTAGATGATGCGCGAGAAGAGATCGCGCCCCAGCCTGTCGGTTCCGAGGATGAACATCGTGCCATTCTCGGGCGGGCAGACGAGATGCACGTTCGTGAGGAAAACGCCCCACAATTCGTAAGAATCGCCCCGGCAGAAGAACCGGAGCGGCTGCGGCCGGGAGGTGTCGACCGTGTAGACGCGCCGGAAGGTCTCAAGATCGAAGCTGTATTGGTAAGGATACACGAAGGGGCCGACGAAGCGTCCCTCGTGCATAAGGTGAATGCCCTGCGGCGGTGCGTAGAGGAAATCGCCGTGGCGCTTGGTCTGGTTGTAGGGCGCGATCACCTCGACGAAGGGCACCACGAGATAGAAGGCGAACAGCACGAAGGCGGCCGCCACGGCCACTTTGTGGCGGCGGAACTTCCACCACATGAGCTGCCAGGACGAGGCGCGATAAAACCTCTCGTTCTCGGTGCCGATGGGTTCCGTCGTGCCCGGGTCGAAGGGCGTCGGGTCGACGTAATGACGCGTACGGGTCGGCAGCGTATTCATCGCGCGCCTCCCATGCGGATGCGCGGATCGATCCAGGCCAGGAGAAGGTCCGAGATCAGCATGCCGACCACGGTGAGAACCGCCACGAACATCAGGATGAAGCCGGCCAGGAACTGATCCTGGTTCTTCAGCGCGCTCAACAGAATGGGACCCACTGTGGGAAGGCTGAGCACCAGCGATACCAGCACCGAGCCGGACACCAGATGCGGCAGCAGGTTGCCGATATCGGCGATGAAGGGGTTGAGGGACATGCGGAAGGGGTATTTCAGGAGAGCCTTCGTCGGCCCGAGTCCCTTGGCCTTCGCCGTCACGTAATATTGCTTGCCCAATTCGTCGAGCAGGTTCGCGCGCATGCGCCGGATCATCGATGCGGTGCCTGCGAGACCGATCACGATGGTGGGCACGATGAGATGGGTCAGGAGCGACCTGATCTTCTCCCAGGTCCAGGGTTCTCCCGCGAATTTCGCGTCATAGAGGCCACCGATGGAGAGGCCGAACCAGCGGTTCAGGTAGTAGAGCAGGATGAGGGCGAGCAGGAAGCTCGGGGTCGCGAGCCCGATATAGCCGATGAAGGTCGCCAGATAGTCGCCCAGGGAATATTGCCGCGTGGCGGAGTAGATGGCGATGGGAATCGAGACCAGGTGGATGAAGATCACCGCCGCGAGGTTCACGAGAAGCGTCAGCCACAGGGCATCGCCCACCACCTCCACGACGGGTTTGTCGTATTCGAAGGACCAACCCCAATCGCCCTGGAGAAGGCCCGAGAATCCATCGACACCCGGCATCGCGCCGATCCAGATCAGGTATTGCTGCCAGGCCGGGCGGTCGAGACCGTATTGCTTGATCAGGAACTCCGCCTTGGCGATGGCGGCGGTGTCGTTCTGGGCCCGCAATTCGTGGATCAGGTTGGTGAGGAAGTCTCCCGGCGGCAGCTTGATGATGAAGAACACGAGGGCCGAGATGATGATGAGCGTAACGGCCATGGTAGCGAGGCGACGCAACAGAAAGCGGATCATCGGCTGGCCTCTCTTCCGGCGGCCTTGCTCCAGTAGATCTCGTCGATCCGGTAGATGCCGAGCATGGCGGTAGGCTCCCAGGAGTAGAGTGCCTTGGCGGGCAGCCCCTGCAGACCGTTGCGGACCACGATGGGCTGCAGGGCGCCGGCCACCGTGCCGATCACCCATTGATTCTCCGCGTGATTGCGGAGCATCTCGCGCCAGACCTGGGCTTGCACGGCCTCGTCGCCCGTCGACATCCAGGTATCGTAGAGTTCGGACAACCGCTTGGCCTCCGGCAGATCGACGGCCTCTCCGTTCATACCTTTGGTCTCGACATACTGGCCCCATTTCGGCCAGGCGTAATTGTCCTGCCGCATGGGTGCGAATTCCGTCGGCGGCATGATGGCAGTGGGAACGGCGTTGTCGAAACCGGGCGCCGCGACCATCATTGTCAGGCCCGCGAAGGAGCGGTTGCGCAGGACCGTGCGATCCTGCGGCTTCACGAACAGCCGCACCCCGATCTCGCGCCAGAACTCGGAGATGAGGGTCAGCCCGTCCACCACGAGACTGCTCTCGCCGTCCGTCTCTACGATGATTTCCAGTTCGCGCCCGTCCGGCAGCAGACGGAAGCCCGCGCCGTTGCGTTTCGTCAGGCCGATCTCGTCGAGGAGCCGGGAGGCCCGGTCCGGGTCGTACTCTGCATTGAGCGTGCGCAGCTCCGGCGAGAAGAGAGGGCTCTCCGGCACCACCGTGTTGTTGCCTACCGTCCCGAGCCCGAAGAGCAGAGCATTGTTCAGGGTTTTGCGGTCGATGCCGAGAGACAGGGCGCGGCGGAAGCGCACGTCCCGGTTGAGCCGGCGCCAGACTGGATCCACGGTGTTGAGATTGGGATAGAGAGCCAGTTCCGTGCCGCGCGCATAGGGCCAGATCAGCGTCTTGTAGCCCTGCATCTTCTCGCCTTCCTTGAGCACGGGGATATCGCCCATGGAAAGGCCGCGGAACAGGAGATCCGTCTCGCCTGCATTGGCCTTGGCAGCGAAGAGCCCGCTGGCGGAGACGTCCATGACGATCCGGTCGAGATAGGGCAACTGATGACCCTGTTTGTCGATCCGGTGATAGAAGGGATTGCGCTCGAAGACGAAGCGGGTGGCAGGGGCCGAATTCGTGACGCGCCAAGGCATGAGGGTCGGCAGGTCCGGGTTCGTCTGCTCCTTCATGTCGTCCATGCGGTTGTGAAGTGCGGCCCAGGATTTCAGTTTCTGCTCGTTGGCTCGCTCTTCCAGTGAGGCTTTGTCGGCATACCTCGCATGGAACTGCTTGAGGTATTTCGAGGCCCGGTAGATCGCGGGATCGATGGGCCCCGCAAGTTGCGGCAGGAAGCGCGGGTTGGGCTTGTCCCAGCTGTAGCGGATCGTACGCTCGTCCAGCACCTCGAAGCGCGGAGGCCTTCCGTCAACCAGCATGAACTCGGGAGGTCCTGCCGGCGACAGCTCCTTGTTGAGCGCGATGTCCTCCCAATAGTAACGGAAATCCTCCGCCGTGAAGGGGGTCCCATCCGACCAGCGGTGGCCGGCGCGCAGGGTGAAGGTGAAGACCATATCCCCCTGGTTCTCGAATGTCTCGAGCAGGTCGGGCTGAAGCTGCAGGTGCCGGTCGTAGCCGACGAGACGGGTGTAGGAATAGGTCGAGATGTAGCGGATGTCGCGGGCGCGCGGCACGAGCGTCACGACTTCCCCGCCGGGCTGACCCGCGGCCTCGACCACGAGCGGCGCCGAAGGAACCCGCTCGGCGACCGGAGGCAGGTTCTTCTCGCCGTCCTTGAAAAATGGCGTTTCCTGCATCGGCTGCGCGAGGAGCGGCAGGGGAAGCAGGCTCGCAAGACATGCGGCGACAAGGAGTTTCAGTCCAAGGAGCCGGTTCATACGGCGCAGGAGACTTTTCTTCCCGTTGCTGGAAGGAGATGGAGGCGCGAGCGACGGCCTATGTCGGTGCGACGTCGGTACCCTTGCCCCGGCCCCGTCCATCCCGATCGGACGAGCGCGGCGTTTCACATGATCGGGGTTCACGGAACAAGCCCGGTGGGGAAGTGGGGTGAAACCAAGGTGCTCGTCCCTGTCCTCGATCGACTCGTCCCTCGGGAGGTTCGTCATCACGCAGCCTCCTGCGCCGCGGCGGGTCCGATGCGGATCTTGTGGCCCGGCTCGATCTCCTTCATCGTGCCGAATTCGCCGTCCGGAATGCGGAATGGCTCGGGCCACTCGGCGGGGTCGGAGAAACGGCCGGCGCGCAGTTTCGCGAAATCGAGGGGACGGTCGAGATCCGGATCCGGGACTGCCGCGAGAAGCGCCTGCGTGTAGGGATGAACCGGGTTTCGGAAGAGGGAGGATTTCGGTGCCTCCTCCACGATATAGCCTCGGCACATCACGGCGATGGTGTCGGCGATGTAATCCACCACCGCGAGATTATGGGACACGAAGATATAGGAAAGCCCAAGGGCTGATTGCAGATCCTTCAGCAGGTTCAACACCTGCGCCTGCACCGACACGTCGAGTGCGGAAACCGGCTCGTCGCATAACAGCACGCGCGGCTCGAGCGCCAAGGCTCTCGCGATGCCCAGGCGCTGACGCTGCCCGCCGGAGAAGGAGTGCGGATAACGGCGCAGGGAGCGCTGATCGAGGCCTACCATGTCGAGCAGCTGCTTCACGCGATGATAGCGCTCGTCGGGCGTGCCGATATCGTGGATGCGAAGCGGCTCGGTCAGGATCTCGTAGACGGTCATGCGGGGATTGAGCGACGAGAACGGGTCCTGGAAGATGAACTGCACGGAACGCCGATAGGCGGTCAGCTCCTTTCCTTCGATGCGGTGAACGTCCTTCGGGCCCGTGCCGTCGTCGAACAGGACGCGCCCGGCGTCGGGCTCGAGGGCACGCATGATCATCTTGGAAACGGTGGTCTTGCCGCAGCCCGACTCTCCGACGAGACCGAGCGTGCTGCCGAGTGGCAGCGAGAGGTCGACGCCGTTCACGGCCCGGACGATGCGCGGCTTGCCGAAGAAGCGGCCGGAGCGGAGCGTGAAGCATTTCGTCAGTCCTTCCGCTCTCAGGATCGGGCCCTGCGGCTGCGGCCTTTCGGGCGCATGGATGTGCGCGAGCGTCGCGCTCTTCACCTCGCGGATCGGGGTCAGGCGCTCGTCTTCGGCCATGGCAAAGCGCGGTACCGCGCGGATGAGCGCCTGGAGATAGGGGTGCTGGGCGTTGCGGAAGATCTCCTCGCGGGATCCCGCCTCCGTGATCCTGCCGCGATACATGACGACCACCTCGTCGGCGATGTTCGCGACGACGCCGAGATCATGCGTGATCAGCAGCACCGACATGCCCGTCTCGGCCTGAAGCTCCTTGATGAGGTCGAGGATCTGGGCCTGCGTGGTCACGTCGAGCGCCGTCGTCGGCTCGTCCGCGATCAGAAGAGCGGGCCGCGTGATCAGCGCCATGGCGATCATGGCGCGCTGGCGGAGGCCTCCGGATAATTCGAAGGGGTAATTGCGCAAGGCCCGCTTCGGATCGGGAAAGCCGACCCGGGCCAGCACCTCCGTGGTGCGCTGCAGGGCCTTCGCCTTGCTCACATCCGCATGGATCAGAAGCGCCTCGGAGATCTGATCGCCGATGGTGTGCAGCGGCGAGAGAGAGGTCATCGGCTCCTGGAAGATCATGGCGATGCGCCCGCCGCGCAGCTGGTGCATGGCCTCTCCCTCAGGCTTGAGGGACGCGATATCGACCGGGGCCTGGAGGTTGGGATCGTCGAAGAGGATCGAGCCGCCGGAGATCCGCGCTTTCCTGGGCAGGATCTGGAGAATGGATTGGGCCGTCACCGATTTGCCCGAGCCGGACTCGCCCACGAGCGCTACCGTCCTGCCCTTCGGAATGTCGAAGGTCAGACCGTCCACCGCCCGGAAATCACCGGCATCGGTATGGAAGTCGACCGTCAGCTGACGGATCGACAGGAGCGGCGCTTCCATGGGCTCCTCCAGCAGGCACTCATCATAACGCATCACGCCGAAGCTGTGATCCTGTTTCTCCTCGAAAACACATCATCCGGACGGAGGAAGGGGATCTCCCGGGCGGCAAGATGCATCATGAGTTTCTCGCAAAACGTCCAGATGACATCGTCGTGGATCAGATGATGGGTCAGGAGCCCGATGGGTTCCTCCCTGTCAGCCTCCCCGATGACCCTGCGGTCGATGGCGGCGGCGAGCCTTGCGACGATCCGTTTCGGATCGTCCAGACTTCGCGTGCCGTGCCAGTCGATCGGATCGATATGGGTATTGACCTGCAGCAGGCCTTCGGCGGACCTAGCCTCCTTCCGATCGTTGAAGGCGGAAAGGCCCGTGAAACCTGCCCGCGGCAGGTGCTGCGCCAGATCGGGCGAAATCCGGTTCCATGGCGGCACGAAGACCGGGAGGAGCTTATGGCCAAACTGGTCGCGTGCGACGTGAAGGGCCCGCTCCGCTTCGGCGGCCATGGCGTCGACGGAACGGTGAGGTCCGAATTCCGCCTTCTTCTCCCCGGCAGGAGCATGGTTCGCGTGCGACCAGCCATGGACCAGGGCGAAGGCCGCATCGTCCCTGCGCAGGCGTTCGCCGAGCGAGGGCTTGAGGCTCCTCGGGATCACGGCCAGGGCGACGCTGGCCCGGGCGCTGCGGCTCAGGGCCATGAGACGGTCGAGCTGGGGCGTGTCCGCAACCGCGTCGTCGTCTCGCCACCAGAACCGGACGGTGCCGCCGCGATCGCCGGCACGGTCGAGCGCCCGATCCAGGGGCGACCAGTCGACGGGGCGGTGGAGGGCAGGGTGGGCCGGCACCAGGCTCTCCGCGACGGCGACGCTTTCGCGCGCGCCGTCCAGATCGATGCTGGGGGGTAGCGATTGCTGGCGCGACAGGCCATGCCGAACGGCCTCGGCAAGGCGCTGGGGCGAGAGGTCCGCCTCCGGCACGATCTCGGCAAGGCCAAGCGCCTTGAGGCGTTCCGCGCGCAGGCGCTGCTCTGTTTCTTGTCCCGCTTCGAAGGGGACGAGCACTGCCTTGGCATGGCTGCGCAGAAGATCGACGACGGTGTTGTAGCCGGCCTGGCTGACGGACAATTCGGCGTGCGCTAGAAGGTTGCGGAAATCAGGCCTTGCGCGCTCGATCGTCACATGAGAGGGCGCGCCGTGGCGAAGTGCGGTGAAGTCGGCGTCCGTCACGCCGCGTCCGATCAGGATGCGCCACGGCCTGTCGGCGATCTCCTGCGCGGCCGCGATGGCGGCGCGGTAGAGTGGCAGACTTGCGGCGCTCGATCCGCCTGACACGAGGATGCCCTTGCGGTCTCCCTGTTCCAGGGGCTCCGGGTTTTCGTCCACATAGCCGGTATAGCGGATCAGCGGGCGGATGCGCTCGTCCACCGGCCATGTAGCCTCCAGGGGCACGATACGCGGATCGCCGTGAACGAGAACGGCCTCGTAATTCTCCAGGATTCGCGCATGGGTCTCCTCGATGCGCTCGGGCTTCGAGGGAGGGGCGAGAATATCGCGGATCGAACAGAGAATGCGGGGACCCGGGTCCAGGCTCCGCGCGTCCTTCAGAAAGGTCATGAACTCGCCCGCGAGAACGCGGCGCCCGAAGGGGAAGAGCTCGGTGATGACGATATCGGGCCTGAACGTCCTCAACGTGTCGAGAAGAAGAATGCGCCGTTCTGCCAGCCGGAAATTGTCGACGGGTGCGCCATCCTCATCGAGCAAGGTCGTGAAATCCGTGCCGAGGATACGCACGGGCGGCAGTTGCACGAAGGCGACGCCGTCGAGGCCCGCGGGTCGCGCAGGGCTTCCTCCTGAAACCAGTGTCGTCGCGTGACCCGCCTGCGAGAAGGCGCGCGCGAGGGCTGCTGCCCGCGTGAGGTGGCCCGCTCCCAAGAGATGCGTGACGACGATCAGAACACGCATGCCTGTGCTCCTCCCGGTAGCGCAAGCGAGCGCAGCACCTCGCGCACGCGCATGGCGGCCCGATCGAGGTTGCGCTCCTCGCTGACGAAGTGCTGGGCGCGGGTGCCGAGCGCCCGAAGCCGCGCAGGATGGTCAAGCAGATCTTTCACGGCATCGGAGAATGCCGCGCTATCCCCCGCCGGAGTCAACAATCCCGTCTCCCCGTCCTTCACCACGCTTGCGACGCCGCCGAAATCGCCTGCGACGACGGGGCAGCCGAAGAACTGCGCCTCGAGAAGCACCATCCCGTAGGCCTCGTTCACCGCAGGCCACACGAACAGGTCCGCCTGTCGGTAGAGAGCGGCGAGTCCGCTCGTGCTCTCGATCCGTCCATGAAAGCGCACGCGCCCCGCGAGTGGCTCGAAGAGCAGCTCGATGTCAGGACGTGCCTCGCCGTCTCCGACGATGTCGAGCGACCAGGGGCGACGTGCGATAGCCTTAAGGGCATCCGCTAGGATGCGGTAGGAGGCGAGCTTGTCGCCGTCGCGCATCATGGCGACCGTCAGGAGGCGAGGCTCGCCGGAAACCCGCGGGGATGCCGGCCCGGGCCATTCCTCGGCATCCATGAAGGGAGGCAGATCGATCAATGCCTGGTGCGGCGGACGCGAGCGCTCCAGCGCGATGCGGTCCTTGGCCGTCATCACGAAAACGGCGTCGGCCCGATCGAGCGCCGCCTCCGCACCTTCATGGCCCAGAGCCCACGGGCCCCCTGCGCGCTTGCCGGCCCGCGAGCCTTCGGCGATCACGTAGGGGATGCCCAGGGCTTTGCTGACGCGCGGCCCGATCCAGTCCGGCGCCTTGTAGTAGACGTGATAGGTGAACCACAGGCTTGGCCGGCATTCCTGCGGCAGGGCCCGGTAATGCGCAATCAGGCGGGCGGCTTCCGCCAGGGATCGCTCTTTCAGATCATCCTGCACGCGCCGGTCGCCAGCCTTGTCGAATGTGCGCAGCTCGCTCGCGAGATGAGGCGCGAAGCCCGCCCTGTCGAGCGTCTTGACCAGAAGACGCGCCATGGTGCGGTCGCCCGAGGGGAGGGGATGGTTCGGGCTCTTCAGCGGGGCATAGAACGCGGCAGACTTACGGGCGCTCACACGGACTCCGCTGTTTCAACGGGTTGTCGACGAGCGCGCGGAAACGGGATTCGAGAACGTCGATGCCGCCTTCCATCGAGAAGTCCTGACGAAGACGACGGTAGGCCGCCTCGCCGAGGATCTTGCGCCGCTCAGGCTCCCGGGCCAGAAGGTTGAGCGCGTTCGACAGCGCTTCCCAGTCGCCGGGGGGAACGAGCTCGCCCTCCACGCCGCTGCGGATGAATTCAGGAATCCCTGCGAAGTCCGTCGCCACGATGGCAAGCCTCTGGCTCGCCGCCTCCATGATCACGTTCGGCAATCCGTCGCGGTCGCCAGAGGCCGCCTTTCTGGAGGGCAGCACGAAAAGGTCCGCCTCGCGCAGCAGGGCGATGATGTCGGGCTGCGCCTTCGCGCCCAGGAAGGCCACCCTGTCGGCGATGCCGGCCTGCTGGGCCTGTTTCTTGAAGCCGGCCAGAAGCTCGCCGCCGCCCACATGCGCGAAGCGCCAGTGCAGATCGCCCGGCAGGGCGGCGAGCGCCTGGATGAGATCGCCATAGCCTTTCTTGGCCACTGCCCGGCCGATGGAGACGATCCTCACCGGGTCCATGGGATTGGAGCCGTCCCGCGCGGGACGGTTTTCCGGAGGCGCGGGGAAGCGCGAGAGATCGAGGCCGTGATAGACGAGCGAAACACGATCGGGGCCCGACAGCGCCTGCAGGGTCTGCACGCCCTGGGCGGTGCAGGTCACGCCCCACAGGGCCTCCTGCATCTTTTCGCGCTTCTCCCAGTCGGGCGTGGTCCAGATGTCCTTCGCATGGGCCGAAAAGGTCCAGGTGCGACCGGTGAGGAGAGCCGCATAGCGCACGACGGAGGCGGGGGTGTGAAGATAATGAACATGAAGGTGGCGCACGTCGGCGGGCAGTTCCCGCGCCATGACGAAGGCCTGCCCCAGACGCCGGACCCGGTTGGCCGTGAAGTCCCGTTTCAGATCACGCCAGAAGGCTTTCAACGCCGCGCCGAATCCCTTCTGCCGGAGGCTCCAGGCGGCGCTCTTGAGAACGCGCAGGGGCTCCTCGTAGAGATATTCCGGCAGATACGCCACCCGCGCCTTGATCTTCTTGTTCATGGGATGGACGGCCCGCTCTGTCGGATGACGGAGAGACCAGATTTCGAGATCGAGCCCGCGCTCTTCGAGAGCCAGGATCTCCTGGGCGATGAAGGTCTCGGACAGCCGCGGATAGCCTTTCACGGTAATGGCGATCCGCCGGGCTTCGGGTGAGGGAGGCATCGGAACGTTTTACTCGGCCGCCTGATGATAGGCGGGCTTGAACAGAGGGATCGGCTCGAGGAGAGCCTTAAGCCGCTCCTGCACCCGGTCAAGTCCGTCGAGGAGGTCCGGTATGGTGACCTCGGAGGGGCGCGGCTGGAACGAGAGATTGCGCAGGGCCTGTGCCATCCGCTCCGGCGTGCGCGGCTCCTTGTAATCGCTCAGCATGCGCACGAGGCCGAGTCGTTCGGTTTCGACCGCGCGAATGTATTGTTCGAGGCGCGGCCTCGTGCGCGGGACGATGAGCGTGCGTTTGTCGAAGGACAGCGCCTCGCAGAACGTGTTGTAGCCGCCCATGGCCACCATGGCGTCCGCCTTCTTCATGAGCCGTTCGATCTTGTTGTCGAAGGACACGAAGTCGAGCTTCGGCTGCTTGGCGATGCGCTCGACGAAGGCGCGGCGCTTGTCGCGGTCGATGAACGGGCCGAACAGAATGAGGGCGGGCTGCTCGAGATCGGGATCGGATTCGTAGGCCGAGATCACCCAGTCGATGAGATCGTCGCCGTCCCCACCGCCGCCGGTCGTCACGAGGATGAACGGCTGCTTGGTGATCTTCGGGTACTTTGTCAGCGACGGGGTGGGGGGCACCTCGCGGCGCAGATAGCCGGTGTAGGTGATGCGCCCGTTCACCTCTTCCGGGAGATCGAGGGCCATGAGCGGCTGATAGACGTCCTTCAGGCCGTAGACCCAGATCTCGTCGTAGTAGCGGACGAGCGCCTCTTTGGCCCCCTTCCGTTCCCATTCGGGAACGAGAAGCGTCGGCTCGTCCATCACGTCGCGAATGCCGAGCACGAGGCGGCAGCCGGCCGCCTGCAGATAATCGAGCGCGGGCACCACTTCGCCCCGGAAGCCCGTGGGCTCCTTGTCCACGATGAACACGTCCGGCTGGAAGGCTTTGGCGGTCTGGAGGATGAGCGCCTGCCGCAGACCCACGGCCTCGTCCAGGCTCACGTTGAGGTTGAGGCTGCGATAGTCGCCGTCCGGCAGTTTGGTGACGCCGGGAATGCGGATGTAGTCGACCCCGCTGCCGAATTCGAAATTCCCGATGACCGGCGAGCCTGAGATGATCACGACCGAGGCGCCGGGCCAGTCGCCGACGATGGCGTTGGCGATCGCCCGCGATCGCCGCAGATGGCCGAGACCGAAGGTATCGTGGCTGTAGATCAGAACCCGGACGCCTCTGGCCGGCTGGCTCCGGAGGAGGGGCGATTCGGGCTCCTTGCTCAAACTGGTCACCAAATCCGCCATCCGGACGCCCCTCGGTAGGAAGGCACGTCGGTTGACGACGCATCCTCCGTCTCTACCTCTTCTCAAGCCACCCCTGATCACCTATGGCATGGCCAAAGATCGGGAAGAGGTTCTCTTCAGCTTTGAAGGTTATAACTCTACGGCAATGGAAAAGAGCCTCTTTCGGTATATCTGGACTCACTCCAAACGCGACCAGCTATTCATATGCTTCGTCGTGCTTTTGTCTCAACCTTTTTATTTCATTTCCCTGGACCTGCCACGCCGGATCGTAAATGAGGCCATCCAGGGCGAGGCCTTCAGAGAAGGGAACGTTACGGCACCCTTCCTGCAGCTGCATTTCGACTGGCCGCAATGGCTCGGCGGCGGATCCATTCGGCTCTTCGACGGCTTCCAGGTGGGCCGCGTCGGCCTCCTGCTCGGGCTTTCGTGCCTGTTTCTGCTCTTCGTCGTCGTGAACAACGGCTTCAAATACTGGATCAACCTCGCCAAGGGTATCCTTGGGGAGCGGATGCTCCGGCGCATGCGGTTCGACCTCTTCGCAATGGTGCTGCGCTTCACGCCGGAAGCCCTGCGCACCGTCAAATCCTCCGAGACTGCTACGATCATCAAGGACGAGGTCGAGCCCATCGGCGGGTTCATCGGCGATGCCTTCATCACGCCGGTCCTGCTCGGCATGCAGGCTCTCACGGCACTGGTCTTCATCATGGTGCAGAACGTGTGGCTCGGCCTCATGGCTCTTGCGGTGATCGCGGTGCAGTTCACGGTCATTCCCCGTCTGCGGCGAGAGCTCCTGCGCCTTGGCAAGGAGCGCCAGCTGGCCTCGCGCGAACTCGCTGGGCGCATCGGCGAAGTGCTCGACGGCATCGAGGTCGTGCACGTTCACAATGCCTATGCCTGGGAGAGGGCGGAGATCGGCAACCGCCTCTTCGGCCTCTTCTCGATCCGCCTGAAGATCTACAACAGAAAATTCGCGGTCAAATTCCTCAACAATTTCCTGTCGCAGGTCACGCCGTTCCTGTTCTACGCCGTCGGCGGCTATTTCGCGCTTCGCGGCACGCTCGACATAGGCCAGCTCGTCGCCGTCATCGGCGCCTACCGGGAATTGCCTCCTCCTTTGAAGGAGCTGATCGATTGGGACCAGCAGCGCCTCGACGTGCAGGTGAAGTACGATCAGGTGACCCAGCATTTCGCGGAGGAGCGGCTGGGGCCGCTGATCGAATCCGAAGCGGAAGCCGAGGACGAGCCGCTCGTGGGAAGCCTCGTCGTGGAAGGGCTCGGCCTTCCCGGGCCTCACGGCGACATGGTCGTCGAGAATGCGTCCTTCTCGCTGGAGCTTCCGGCCAAGGTGGCGCTGTCATCCAACGGCAGTCCCGCGGCAAGCATGCTCGCACGCGTCCTCGCCCGGCGTATCACGGGATTTGCCGGACGCGTCTCCATCGGTGGCCGCGATCTGACGCAGCTCCCCGTATCCGTCGCGGGACGCAAGATCGCCTATGCGGGCGTCGATCCCATCATCTTTCCCGGCAGCATTCGCGACAATCTCGTCTATGGCCTGCGCTTCAAGCCCTTGGCCAGGGCCGAGGCAGACCGGCGCGAGGCGGCGCGGCGCATCGCGGAGGCCGCGAGAACCGGCAATCCCTTCGAGAGCATCGCCGATAGCTGGATCGACCTCGCACGGCTGGGCCTGGAGGGCGAGCAGGATCTCGATCGCGTGCTGGTCGGGCTGCTGGAGCAGATCGGGATGGGAGATTCCATCTATCTGTTCGGTCTCGCCGGGCGGATCGATCCGGAGCGGCATGCCGCCCTCGCGGAGCGTCTGGTCGAGGCCCGGAACCGACTGCGGGAAACCTTCCAGTCGAGCGGCATGGCGGATCTCGTCGAGCCCTTCGATATCGACCGCTACAACGACCAGGCCTCGATCGCCGAGAATCTTCTGTTCGGCGTTCCGATCTCCGATGAGTTCTCGGGGCGCAATCTGGCGGACAATCCGCTGTTCCGCAGCGCCATCGACAGGGCGGGGCTCACGGACCGGCTTGTCAGGATGGGCCTGCAGATCGCCGAGACCATGACCGAAATCTTCCAGGGTCTGCCACCCGGTCACTCGCTCTTTGCCCAGTTCTCCTTCATCGGCGCAGAGGAGCTGCCCGAGTTTCAGGCTATTCTGCGCCGCCGGGCGAGGGGTGGCCACGATCCCAAACGGGAGGAGCGGACCCGGCTTCTGGCCTTGCCGCTTGCTTATGTGGAGGCAAGGCATCGTCTCGGCCTGCTCGACGACAGCCTGAAGAAGCAGATCGTCGAGGCCCGCAGCTTCGTACGCGACACTCTCGAAAAGGCCGAGGCGACCGGAGTGGAATTCTACGATCCCGAGGGGATCTGCATGGCCGCACCCTTGCGGGACAATCTTTTGTTCGGCCGGGTCAACTATCAGGTGGCCGACGCCCGCCACCGGGTCGCCGAGGCCATCGCGGCGGTTGTTCGGGAACTCGATCTTCTGGAGGACGTCGAACGGATCGGTCTCGATCACGAGGTGGGCGCGGCGGGCCGGCTTCTGTCGCCGCAGGAGCGCGCAAGCATCAATCTGGTGCGCTGTCTGGTGAAGCGTCCCGACATCCTCATCGTCGATGGGGCCTTGGCTCCCTTCGATGAGGAGCGTGCCGGGAAAATTCTTCGGGCGCTTGTCGAGCATCTCAAGCAACAAAGCCTGTTCATGGTGCTGTCGAATGATCGACAGATCACGGCTTTCGATGTTCTGATACGCTTCAGAGACGGACGTATCGTCACAGAAAAAATGGCGGATCCGCAGCGGCAGGCCCAGGGGCCTGGGGGCGAGACTGCCCAGAGCATTGCAGGAGAGGTGGCATGACCCTTGAGACGGAGGTGCAGTCCCTGAGGCAGGTTCCCATGTTCCGGGATATCGACCCGGCCCGCCTGAAGCTTCTGGCCTTCACCAGCGAGCGGGTGCAGTTTGGCGCCGGCCAGCGCTTTTTCTCGCAGGGCGACCCCTCCGATGCCGCCTATGTGCTCCTCGACGGGCGGGCCAGCGTGCTCCTCAACACACCGACAGGGGAGATCCAGGTAGCCGAACTCTCCGGCAATGCCCTCGTCGGCGAGATGGGCATCCTCTCCGATACACCCCGCTCCGCGACGATCATGGCTGCCGAACCGACCACTGCTCTTCGGATCGACAAGCGCGTTTTCCTCGAATTGCTGGCCCAGTTTCCGCAGATGTCCCTGGCCGTGATGCGCGAACTGGCCCAACGTCTCGAGCGGACGAACGCACAGCTCGTCGCCCAGTCCTCTTCCTGAAAATCCGTGTTTTAGGGATCATTTCCCGGGGAAAAGACGCATCTGTAACCCATAAGATTGGCTTCTTACGGCCAAGCTGTCCGATTCTCGACACATCTACCCGTCAACTCTTGTCCCAGAATGACACAAGGGGTGGTTCGGCACTCAAGCCGAACCCAGCGGGAACAAGTGTGATGCCGAGCAATGCAAGAACGCTGCTATGCGCCGTGCCGCAACCTGTTGCGGAGCCACGCCGGGGCGGTCGCCGCCGAACGATTCGTGTCGCTCTTGCTCTGGGGCTGATGGCCGGGTTCCAGGGGGTGACGGCGGGTCCTGCCGCCGTCGCCACCCTGCCCACCGCTATGGCGGACTACAATCACTCCTCCCCCGCAAAGCCGCTGGCCGTGGCCAGTCCCGTGAAGGCCTCGGTCGCCTATACGCCCGAACTCGGAAAGCAGCCGGGTCTCTTCAAGGCGATCCTCGACGGCGCGTTCTCGCTGTCCAAGAAGCGCCAGCCGAAGCCCGATCATGAGGAGATTTCTCCGGAAGCCGCCGGCAATCCGGACGAGATCATTCCCTTCAATGGGCGCAATATCCCGCGTTGGCTGGTCCACTCCATCCTCAAGGCCGCGCATGTCACGGGGGTCGATCCAGTCTACATGATGACGCTCGCCGACGTGGAATCGAGCCTTTCGCCCGAAGCCAAGGCTCCCACCTCCTCCGCCGAGGGACTGTTCCAGTTCATCGACAGCACCTGGCTCGAGATCGTCTCCTTGCACGCGGCCGATTACGGCTTCACCGCCGCAGCCGAAGCCATCCGTATCGTCAACGGCGAGCCCGTGGTGAGCGACAAGGATCGTGGGTGGATCATGAATCTGCGCACCGATCCCTATTTCTCGGCCCTCATGGCGGGTGAGCTGATCAAGGATGTCGAGCGTGCCCTCATCGCCCAGGGCGAGCGCGAACTCGCCGAGGCGGAGCTCTATCTTGCGCATTTCCTTGGGGCGAGGAGCGCCGTGCGTTTCCTCGAGGTGCTGGACCAGGATCCGAACATGAAGGCCTCCAAGCTGTTCCCGAAGGCGGCGAGGGCGAATGCGGGTCTGTTCATGGAAGGGAAGGGCCGCAAGCGCCGCCCTGTCACGGTCGCCGAGCTCTACAACAAGATCGATTCGAAGATCGTGCGCCGCCTGGACCGCTATGACGACATCGGCCCCTACCTCGCCGAGATCACCCGCCCGGCGGCCGGGGCCACGGAAACCAGCGCGGTCACCTGGTGATCAGAACGCCTTGAACGTGATGATCGTGTGCGTATCGGCAATGTCGGGGATCACCTGCACGTTCTCGGCGATGAAGTGGCCGATATCGACGTCGTCGTCCACGTGGAACTTGGCGAGTATGTCGTAATTGCCGGCGGTCGAGTAGATCTCGGACGCGATCTCCCGGTCGGCGAGGGCGTTGGCGACCGCGTAGGTCTTGCCGAGCTTGCATTTGATCTCGACGAAGAAGGTCTGCATGGGGCGCTCCAAAAGGCGTCGGCTTCAGATCATGGAATGGAACGGGAGGTATGGCACGGGGCAGTGTCCGCGTGAATATCCCGCCCGCTCGAAATGTCACGGCCGTCCGATGCTCACATAGGTGAAGCCGTTCCGGCGCATCTCCTCAGGGCGGTAGACATTGCGCAGGTCCACCACCACGGGCCCGGCAAGGGCCGCCTTCAGGCGCTTGAGATCGAGCGCCCGGAACATGTCCCACTCGGTGACGATCACGAGGGCGTCCGCGCCGCGGGCGCAATCGTAGGCATCGCGGGCGTATTCCACGTTCGTCAGCATGGCGCTCGCCGCCTGCATGCCTTCCGGATCGTAAGCCCGCACCTGGGCGCCCCCATCCTGAAGCGCGGTGATGATGTCGATGGAGGGGGCCTCGCGCATGTCGTCGGTGTTGGGCTTGAAGGTCAGGCCAAGAAGCGCGATCGTCTTGCCCCGCACCGAGCCGCCGCAGGCCGCGATCACCTTGCGGCCCATGGCGCGCTTGCGCTGGCCGTTGACGGCGGCCACCGTTTCCACCAGGCGCATGGGCGCCTCGAAATCCTGCGCCGTCTTGATCAGGGCCAGGGTATCCTTCGGGAAGCATGAGCCGCCATAGCCGGGGCCCGCATGCAGGAACTTGGAGCCGATGCGGTTGTCGAGCCCGATGCCCCGGGCGACGTCCTGCACGTTTGCGCCCACATGCTCGCACAGATCCGCGATCTCGTTGATGAACGTGATCTTGGTCGCCAGGAACGCATTGGCCGCGTACTTGGTCAGCTCGGCGGTGCGCCGGGACATGGCCAGGATCGGCGACTGATTGAGATAGAGCGGGCGGTAGATCTCGTTCAACACCCCTTGCGCCCGCGGATCGTCCGTGCCGATGACGATGCGGTCAGGGCGCTTGAAGTCGGCAATCGCCGCGCCCTCGCGCAGGAATTCCGGGTTGGAGACGACGGCGAATTCCCCATCCGGGCGGGTTTCCCGGATGATGCGCTCCACCTCGTCGCCGGTGCCCACGGGCACGGTCGATTTCGTGACCACCACCGTATAGCCGTCCATGGCCCCCGCGATGTCGCGGGCGGCCTGGTACACGTAGGACAGGTCCGCATGGCCGTCGCCCCGGCGGGAGGGGGTGCCGACCGCGATGAACACGGCCTCGGCGCCGCCGACCGCCTCGGGCAGGTTGGTGGTGAAGGTCAGGCGTCCTTCGCGCACGTTCTTGGCGACGAGATCGGCGAGGCCCGGCTCGAAGATGGGGATCTCGCCGCGGTTGAGAGCCTCGATTTTGCCCGGGTCCTTGTCCACACAGCACACTTCGTGGCCGAAATCCGCGAAGCAGGCTCCGGACACCAAGCCGACGTAACCCGATCCGATCATCGCAATGCGCATCAGGATCTCTCCTTTGTCATGAGAGCCAGGGTTTAGGGCGCTCCAGACTTGGCCGCAAGCCGGAAGGCAAAGGCGTCTGGGCCTTTTTGCAACAAAACTCCCTTTGACATCCGGGCAAAGCGCGCCCAAAAGACCGCCGTTTTGAAAACGGGGCATTTATGGATAACCCTTTCTTAGTCGAGGTCACGCGCGGGCCGCTCGTCGAGTCTCGGCACCGGGGCAGCGTTTCCGTCGTCGATGCGGACGGTTCGACCGTTCTGTCGATCGGAGACGTGGACCGGCGCGTCTTTCCGCGCTCCGCAGTCAAGGCCCTGCAGGCCCTGCCGCTGCTCGAGAGCGGGGTCGCGGACAAGTACGGCCTGACCGACGAAGAGATCGCGCTCGCCTGCGCCTCCCATTCGGGTGAGCCGGAGCATGTGCGGGTGGCCCAATCCATGCTGGCGAAGGCCGGGCAGGACGTGAGCTGCCTGGAATGCGGCGCCCATTGGCCCATGGGCGAGGCTGCCAACCGAGCCCTGGCGGCGGAGGGGGGCGCTCCGAGCGCTCTGCACAACAACTGCTCGGGCAAGCACGCGGGCTTCATCTGCCTGGCCTGCGACGGCGGGCACGACCCGAAGGGCTATGTGAGCCCGAACCACCCGGTGCAGCGCATGGTGCGCGAGGCCCTGGAGGATGCGACGGGGGCCTGCCACACCATGGAGAACAGCGGAATCGACGGCTGCTCGATCCCCACCTACGCCATTCCGCTGCCGTCGCTGGCTTTCGGCTTCGCGAAATTCGGCACGGGCGTGGGCCTCTCGAGCGAGGGGAAGGCTGCCGCCGAGCGGATTCGCAAGGCCGTGGCCGCTCACCCCTTCATGGTGGCCGGCACAGGCCGCTTCGACACCAGGCTCATGGAGACCCTGAGGGAACGCGCCTTCGTCAAGGTCGGGGCGGAAGGCGTCTATTGCGCTGCGCTCCCGGGGCTTGGGTACGGGATCGCGCTCAAGGCCGACGACGGGAATGCCCGGGCGGCGGAGGCCATCATGGCGGGGCTGATCCTGCGCCTCCTCCCCCTCAACGACGAGGAGCGCGCCGCAATCGGTAAAATGGCGCAGCCGGTGTTCAGGAACTGGAACGGCATCGAGGTCGGAAGCCTCCGCCTGAATCCCGCTCTGCTGGGGTGAGTCCTTTCCCTCCCGGCCCGTCCCATTTCCTCCACGGTCATAGCTGTCCCCGGACTTGATCCGGGGATCAGTCCCGGCATCCCGATCGGACAAGCGGGGCGCGCCTCAAGCAAGCGGGATCACCGGCACGGGGCCGGCGATGACGTAAGGAGGAGCCGCGGACCCACAAGGGAAGAGGTCGGCGAGAGCGGCAGGAGGTGTGCGGACGCGCCGGCACCCGCATCCGGGACAGGCGCTAAAGCCCCAGCAGCGTCACGATCTCGCTCGCACCGGCATTGGGGGACAAGGTGCCTTCGGCGATGGCCCTTTCGATTTCCGGCACGCGCTTTTTCAGCGCCGGGTCCAGAGTGAGGCGCTCATGCAGGCGCTCGTGGACCAGGGCCCACATCCATTTCGTGTCCTGAGCGCGCCTTTTGGCGGCGAGTTCTCCGGTCGCCTCCAGGCGATTGCGGTGATCCAGAACCTTCGACCAGAGCTCGTCGAGGCCGAGGCCCGTCAGTCCCGAGATCGTCAGCACCGGTGGCGTCCAGCTGGAGGAGGCGGGGGCGAGGATGTGAAGGGCGGCCTTGTACTCGGCAGCGGCGGCCTTGGCCTTCGCGCCCGCATCGTCCGCCTTGTTGACCGCGATCAGGTCGGCAAGCTCCACGATACCCTTCTTGATGCCCTGCAGTTCGTCTCCCGCGCCGGGAAGCATGAGAACGAGGAAGAAATCCGTCAGGTCGGCTACGGCCGTTTCCGACTGCCCCACGCCCACCGTTTCCACCAGGATCACGTCGAAGCCTGCGGCCTCGCACAGGAGCATGGTCTCCCGGGTCTTCGCGGCCACGCCGCCGAGCGTTCCGGAAGACGGGGAGGGGCGGATGAACGCGTTCGGGTCCGTGGCAAGGCGCGCCATGCGGGTCTTGTCGCCGAGGATCGCGCCGCCGGTCCGGGTCGAGCTGGGATCGACGGCCAGCACGGCGACCTTGTGGCCCTTCTCCGTCAGCATGCTGCCGAGGGAATCGATGGCGGTGGATTTCCCAACTCCCGGAACGCCCGTGATGCCGATGCGCACGGCTCTTCCGGTGCGGGGCATGAGCTCCTGCAACAGGACGCGCGCGGCCTCCCGGTGATCGGACCGGCGTGATTCCATGAGCGTGATGGCGCGCGCCAGCGCCGCGCGATCGCCGCCCGCGACGGCTTCGGCCGTCACACCCGTCGTCCTGTGAGATCCCCCGGTCATGCGGCTAGCCTTAGCGGATTCTTCAGACGCTTTCACCAGGTGATCGAGTCGATGCCGATCCGTCCCCAGGCAGGGATCTTGACGGCAGGGCGGCGGATGTCGATTCCCGCGACGAGCCCCATGAAATCGATCTCGACGCCCTCGACCCAGCCCAGCGCCAGCCCCGCATAGCCGCCGAGCGATACCTGAATGCCGGTGCGGCTTGGCGTGAGGCCGACGAGGTCCTGCAACGGTCGCCAATCCTTGCCGAGCGCGGTCGGCGGCAGGGCTGCATCGAGTTCGGGCACCGCGCGCAGCACATGGGCCACGAAGGTGTTGGAGTTGGGGCCCGGCCAGGCATTATAGGCCCCATAGGAGTTGTAGGGGTAGCTCGCGACAGCCTTGCGGATCTGCGGGATCAGGCGCTGTGCGGCCTCGCCTTCGATGACCGTCACCGGATGCGGCGCATTGCCGAACCAGCGCCCGTCGGGCGCCCAGCCATTGGTGCGCACCGGGCTGCCCCAGCCGACCTTGTCGTAGCGCGTGTACCGGTCCGCGCCGGCCTCCTTCACCACGATCCAGGTGTGATGGGCGAAGATGCCGCGCCAGCGGCCCACCCGCGCCGCATAGACCGCGACGATGGCCTGAGGCGCTTCGGAAGGCTCCGGCAGCAGCTTTGCGCTCGACCAGTCGGCCGAGCGCCAGTTCGGCGCGACATCTTCGCGCATGACCCACCAGAGGGCATGGGCGCCGAGGGGAAAGATGAAAATGCTGATGAGGAGGAGGAAGATTCGGAGGAGGAGAGCCATGGCACCAACGTAACAATGCGAGCCGAGAGCCATCAAGGCGCCCCATCGTCCCTCCCGTTCACCAATGGTTTACCGTGATCGGGAAGGAATGGGTGGAACGCCCGGCACTGCCTTGTGCATGCCATGATCGGGGGCAACACAGCACCATCACTCTCTCAGGATTGTTCGTCCGGCCTCATGCAGTTCTCCATCTCTCGCCTCGCCGTCGTCTGCCTTGCCGCATTCACCCTGTCCGGGTGCGTCGGCGACGACAATGTCCTGACGAGTCCGCGTTCCGCGCCCCTTCCGGGGTTGACGAAGGATCCGAAACTGCTGATCGCCACCACCCGGCTTCCGGTCGGCGATCCGCCGAAGGAGCCCTGGTTCAGCAGCGAGCGCGCGCCCGATGTCATCTATGCGGAAGCGCGCCTGAGCCCGCCTTCGGAGTCCCTGATCGGCAGTTCGGAATGGACTATCGCGAAGGTCGATTCCGTCAACCGAACCAATGGCGCGCAGGCTTTCGCGCAGGCTGCCTTCGGGCGCGACCTGCTGCTCTATATTCACGGCTACCGGGAAAGCTTCGAGACGGCGGCCGCGTCCACCATCGACCTGTCGGAGGGCATCAAGTTCCCGGGCGCCACGGGTCTCTTCACGTGGCCTTCGGCCGCCTCGACCTTCAGTTATGTGGCCGACCGCGAGAGTGCGATGTGGTCGCGCGATGCGCTGGAGGACGTTCTTGCGGCCATCGCGAAAACACCGAGCGGCGGTCGCATCCACATCGTCGCGCACAGCATGGGCACCCTGCTGACCCTGGAGGCCCTGCGCATGCTGCGTGCGGATGGCGGCGAGAGCGTCATGGAGCGCATCGGCGCCATCGTGCTGGCGGCTCCCGATATCGACATCGACCTCTTCGCCCGTGGCCTGGAGCGGCTGGGACCGGATGCGAAGAAGATCACCGTTATCAGCTCCACCAACGATCGCGCGCTCGCCGTGTCGAGCCGACTTGCGGGCGGAATCGTCCGCGCTGGCGCCGCCGAGCGCGGGCGCCTGGAAGCCCTGGGCGTGCGCGTGGCCGATGCGTCCGAGTTCGGCAGCGGCATCATCAATCACGACCTCTTCCTGTCGAACGGGGAAGTGCAGCAGGTGATCAAGCGCGCCATCGAACGGTCGCAATAGGCCGGATATCGTACCGAGCGGCCGGAAGCGTCGCGGCCCCGCAAATTTAGGAGTTGCGCGCCCAGCGACAAAGGCAAATGATCGGCATCACTGAGAAGAAGTTCGACAGTGAGGCTGGCGATGGCTGGACTGGGTGAACGGGCATCCTATCAGCAGCGCGCCATAGGGACGCTGCTGATCGTCACTGTGGTCCTGGGCGTCCTCGGTCTGCCCGTTGCCGTCTGGCTCGACCTGCGCATTCTTTCGGAGAATGTCCTGCGAATGCAGGCGAGGGAGACCAGCCGCGTCATTGACGACATGCGCAGTTTCTACGGCAGCGACGTCGTCCGGCGCGTGCTCCAGTCTCCGGGCCCGGTGACAGTCACTCACAATTACCGAGAGGTGCCGGGTGCCATCCCGATCCCGGCCACTCTCTCCATCGAACTCGGAAAACTCATCAGCGCCGCTGACGGCTCTGTGAAATATCATTTCGTCTCCGACATGCCCTTCAAGGGTCGCGAGGCGCATTCGCTGGACGATTTCGAACGGAACGCCATTGCGCAGTTGAGGGCCAACCCCAAGCAGCCCGTCGTCGAGGTCTCCGGTTCGCTGTTCAACAAGAACGTGAGGACGGCGGCTCCCGTCATCATGGAAGCGGTCTGCGTGAGCTGCCACAATACCCATCCCGACAGCCCGAAGACCGATTGGAAGGTCGGCGATGTGCGCGGCATCCAGGAGATTTCGGTCAGTCAGCCGATCTTCGCGAACATCTTCTCATTCAAGTATTCCCTGATCTATCTTTCGCTCGCCTCCATGGCGGGACTTCTTTGCATTCTTCTGCAGCGCCGACAGGAGAGGCTGATCCGCGGCATGAATCAGGAACTGACGGAGGCGAACGATTTTCTCGCAGGAATCTCGATGAAGCTCGCAAAGTATCTGTCGCCTCAGGTCTACAAGAGCATCTTCAGCGGGCAGAAGGACGTGGCCATCGCCACAGAGCGCAAGAAGCTCACGATCTTCTTTTCTGACATCAAGGATTTCACCTCGATCTCGGAACGGTTGCAACCGGAGGACCTGACACAACTCTTGAACGATTACTTCACCGAGATGTCGACCATCGCCCTCAGGCACGGGGCGACCATCGACAAATTCTTCGGGGACGCCATCCTCATCTTTTTCGGCGACCCGGACACGAAGGGCGTCGAGGAAGATGCGAGGGCGTGCCTGCGCATGGCCGTGGACATGCAGCAGCGCATGGAGCAGCTCAACGCCATCTGGCGCAAACGGGGTATCGACCTGCCCATGTGGGTGCGCATGGGCATCAACACTGGCTTCTGTAACGTCGGCAATTTCGGCAGCGACGATCGCATGGCCTATACGATCATTGGCGCAGAGGCGAACCTCGCCGCGCGCCTGCAGACCATCGCCGAACCTGGAGGAATTTGCCTTAGTTACGAAACCTACGCGCTCGTGCGTGACATGGTGCGGGCGAGGCCCCTCGAGCCTATCGTCATGAAGGGCATCAAGCGCGAGGTCGTGCCTTACGCGGTGGAAGGCCTCCTGGGCGAACTCGCACAGAGACCGCAGGTCATCATCGAACATGTGACGGGGCTCGACCTCTTTCTCGATCTCGATGCGCTCAATCAGAGCGAAATCGAGCGTGCCAGGAGGCGCCTGGCCGAGGCTCTCGCGGCTCTCGAAGGGGCGGCTCCGGCCGCAAAGGCGAGCTGAGGTGGACAATTCCGTCGCCTGCCTCTGTCGTCGTGCCGGGATACGGCGGAAGATGCCGATCAGACGATGGCGAACTCCGCCGCACTCATCTTCAGGTTCTTGCCGATCGTCGCGAACGTGATGGCGGAAGCGGATCCGGTTCCGTCGGGATCATGATAGAGGGCTCCTGTACCGGGATCGTAGATGATGTGATCGTTGCTGTCGTGAGCCTTCTTTCCCTTCCAGAACTCCGCGCTTTTCAGGGTTCCGCGCTTGGTCGCGATCTTGCTGAAATATGTCCTCGCCAGTTGGATCGTGTCGCTCGCCACGTTGTAGTCGAGGATCCTGTCCCGTTGGTATTGCTGTTCGGTGAGGACTTGAAGAGAAACACGTCCCTTCCGCCGAGCCCCTTCAGCGTATCGTTGCCAAGTCCTCCGTTGAGCACGTTGGCGCCGGCGTTGCCGACGATGAGATCGTTGCTTCCTCCGCCGATGGCGTTCTCGATGACGGTTCCCTTCGCGATGGTGAAGCCGCCATAGACATTGATCTGCCGCGAGAAATAGCCGGCCGCGTTGGGGTCTCCCACCTTCAGGGATGCCTGGTTCAGATTGATGCTGACCGGCAGCGTCGATCGCGCCCCCGAGATCGTGTCGATCCCGCCCGCGTCCCAGATCGTGGTCCAGCCGGTGCCTTTGACGTTGGCGGTCGGAAGTGAGTAGACGTTGTTTCCGGTCGCGATCTGCATGTTGGGCCCATAGATCTCCTGGAGGGCAGCCGTATCGATCGCACTCGGCGTCTTGAGGAAGCCGTACCCGCCATAGAAGGAGTGGTTGGCGGGCAGCTTGTTGAAGCTCATGAGAGTGTAGGGCGATGCGTTGAACCCGTAACTGCCCTTGTCGTAGGGGCTGTCGACTCCCGGCATCCGCTCCCTGTGGGTCCAGTTCAGGCCGACGGCTCTCGAGGCGAGCCCCAGAAGGGTCTGGAAGCCCAGGCCGCCCGGCGTGTAATCCTGAAAGCCGTCGTGGAGGTTCACGAGGTATCCCCAGCATTGCTGAATCCCCATGATGGGCTCCACCGGAGTCTCGTGATGGAACGAGGCGTCGGGGTCGCGTTCAGCGAACTGGCCGCCGTAGGCTCTCCACCAGACGACGGCCGCGCCCTCAAACGTATTCGTAAACGTGAATTTTGCCCCGCAGACCGCCGCAAGCGGGCGGACGGCCTGAATCAGGGCCTGCCCGTCGCTCAGCGTCCAGGGTTGCGTATCCGATCCGTTTCTCGCGAGCGCATTTCAGTCCATGACCTCGCGGCCTTTGACCGCTGACCGCGACCGCCCTGAACCATCCTCCGTCTCCGTTGTGGCCGCTGGCCGTTTCGATCTTGATCTTGATCGGGCCGGAGGTCATGTCCCAGACATTGCCGGCGGCGAGGACGCCGTCGATGAGGAGATTGCCGGTCTTCGTGACTTGCCTGATTCTGCTCATGGGATCCGCTCTGCGATGTTACGTGATAGCGCATGCATCGTTCCGAGCGAGCGATAGTGCGCAAGCGCACACGACGGAGCAGGCCGCGGTCCGTCGAAGGGGCCGAGATTAGGGCGATGGGGGGCGTCGCCTGAAAGCGCCGGGCCCCGCTCGGCTACTCAGCCGCCTGCTTCGGTCCGTATCCCAATCTGCGGTTGAGTTCCTCGATCAGGCTCACGGCCGCATCCGCGATCACGGTGCCGGGCGGAAAGATTGCCGAGGCGCCGGCTTTGGAAAGAGCCTCGAAATCCTGCGGCGGGATCACGCCGCCGACCACGATTACGATGTCGTCGCGTC
>NZ_WURB01000010.1 GCF_009830105.1 Microvirga makkahensis | reverse complement strand
TTGCTTGTCCGGGGCCTGCTGCCGCACCGGCACGAGCCGGCTTGCCCTCTTGCGTGCTTGTTGAGCATCGCACCAGGCTTGTTGAGCATCGCACGAGAATACGCGCGAGATCGCCGTGCCGCTACAGGGCCGGGGAGGGCTGGATCATCAACTATCGGAGCGATCTGCGGTGCTGCGGAAGCCGGGGGGCCGTTTGGTCCCTGCCCAGCCGCACCGGAATGCCCGGATCTTACACCTGTGCAAGGACGCCGGCATGCTTCAGCCGGCATTCACCTCGCGGCTGGGCGTCGTTGCCGAAGAGGGCAGGGGCGCTCGCGCCCCTCCGATCATGCCGAGGAAGCCGGTCGGCTCATGCGGATCGGCGCCGGCGTCGCAGCGGTTACGACACCCGTCGCAATCGCCTTCACGATATCTCCCGGAAGGAAGACCAGACTCGCGATCGCCGCTTGCGTGATCGGCATCCCGGAGATCATCGACAGGCCGACGATGCCGAAAGCGTAGATCACGACAACGCCCCCGACAACGGAGGCCACAGCCGCCGAGACCCCGACCGGGAGCCGCTTGGGCAAAGCGTGAAAGACGAGGCCGGTGACGAAAGCGCCAGGAAGCCAGCCAAGAAGGAAGCCGACCGTCGGTCCGGCGAAGACGCCAAGGCCGGACGGGAACATCTGTGCCATCGTGCCCAGCATGCCGACATGGACCGCGTGCAGGCTCATGCCGTGAAACCTCAACTCGTCACAGAGGCTGACCACATCCGAGAGCTTGCGCGCAAGCCTATCGAGCGCCTCCACGATCACGACGTCAAACGCATCGCGACGCAATTCCAAGAGAAGCGCCTTGTAACCAGGGCGGTTGCTGCTGGCCCCGGAGAGCGCCCGGTCGTGGAAGTTCGCCGTGACCTGGAGCTCGTGTTGCGCGGCATAGCGGCGGTAGGCCTTCTCCAGGGTCGCGAGGGTAACCTCGTCCACGCGGCCGGGGGCCGGTATCGCCCTGGGCCGCGTGCCCGCCGGGAACACGCGCTTCGCCCGCCTCACCGGCGGCATAGTCCGATGAACCACCCCTTCAGCGAAGGCACTCATAGCGCGAGGATCGGCTCCTTGCGCCATGAGTATCAACGCGGCCGACCCAGCTATCGGGCCTTGGTAACGACACCGCAGGCGATGCGGTCGCCGGAGGCCCCTGCTGGGTCCGTCTTGTAGTCGTCGGCCTTGGCATGAACGACAATCGCCGTGCCGTCCTGATCGAGTAGGCTCTTCGCTCCCCCGGACAATGTCAGGCCAGGCGCAAGGGCATCCACAACGGCTTTGCCGTCAGATGCGGCATGCAGGTTGGGCAGATCGCCCGCGTGGGAGCCGGCCCCATCATGAAAGCCGTGTTTCCTGCCATCTGGGTTGAAGTGCCCGCCAGCAGTCGCGAACGGCGGCTTACACTGGCCCACCGCATGCAGGTGAAAGCCGTGGGGGCCGGGTGAAAGCTGGGTCAGCTCTCCGGTAACCAGCACACCCTGCGCAGTCTCGATCAGGGTCACGGCCCCAAGTATCTGCCCTTCAAGGCCTTTCATCTCAGCGACGGCTTTGTCGCCTGGTGCTGCATGAGCTGCCGAGACCATGGCGAACGTGCAGAGCAAAGTTGAAGTCAAACGGATCATCGGAACGTACCTCCTTTTCAAGTCTAGACCATGTTGGCTTAAGCGAATCCGGCTGGCATTCGCGTTGCAGGCTCGCAGCTTCGGGCAATCCCCGAATTCAGTGACAGTGTTGGCAGATAAACTGCGTCGGTTGGCCTCCGGCCCATCGCGCATCTCAAGGCTTCGGAGCAGCTAGTGGCGCTCCAATTCGGAACTAGCGCCGCTTCTGCACGCACCGTTGATCAACAGCGAAACAGATTGAGCGCAGCGTACTGGAGCAGCATGATGGTCTTGCCGTCCCTGATCGCACCTGTTCCGATCATGGCGAGCGCTTCCCCAATGTCTAGTTCCATCACCTCAATATCCTCGCCCTCGGCCAAGTTGCCTCCTCCGGGCGATATCCGGGCAGCGGCATCGTAGCGGGCGACAAAGAAGTAAAGCCGCTCGGTTACGGAACCCGGGCTCATGTAGGCTTCGAAGATCTTCTGCACGTCCGTGATCCTGTAGCCGGTTTCTTCCTCCGTTTCAGCCCGGATGCGCTCCTCAGGAGTGACCCTGTCGAGGAGCCCGGCCGGCGCCTCAATCAGAAGATCCCGATAGCCGTCGACATAAGTGGGAAAGCGAAACTGCCGGGTCAGGACGACCGTGCGGCGATCAAGATTATAAAGGAGGATGGTGGCCCCGTTTCCGCGGTCGTAGCTCTCGCGGGTCATCGTTTGCCATGTGCCATCGCCGCGCCGATACGAGAAGGTGGTCTTCTTGAGCACGTACCAGTCGTCGGACAGGATCTGCACATCGTGAATTTGCACACGGTCGGCAACGGTCATTGAAGGTGTCCTGGGAGTGCTAGGAGGGCTTGGGGTAAAACCGTCGTTGAGAATAAAACGTGCATAAACGTGCAAAGTCAAGTATAAACGTGCAAAAGGAGTGACCATGCTCACCCAGCAACGCAAGGCGCACATTCTTGAGGTGCTGAGGCGCGACGGCCGGATTATTGCAAAGACCCTCAGTCAGGAGCTCGGTCTATCGGAGGACACGATCCGGCGCGACTTGCGTGAGCTGGCGGCGGAAGGCTTGCTTCAGCGCGTGCACGGTGGCGCGCTTCCGGCTTCACCGGCTCTCGCCGACTTTTCGGGACGGCAAGGGGTTGCGCCGGGAGCCAAAGCCGCGATCGGTCGCGCCGCCGCCCGGATGATCCAGCCTGGTCAAGTCGTCTTTCTCGATGGAGGCACGACCGCTGTCCAGGTCGCCCGCAATTTGGCGTCGGATCTCAAGGCTACTGTCGTAACACACAGCCCTAGCGTTGCGGTCGTGCTGGCCGAGCATCCGACCGTTGAGGTGGTACTGATTGGAGGACGTTTGTTCAAGCATTCTGTCGTGGCGGTCGGAGCCGCCACTTTCGCGGCGATTGCACAGGTGCGGGTCGATACTTTCTTCATGGGAGTTACGGGAGTTCATGCCGAAGTTGGCCTGACCACCGGCGATTGGGAGGAGGCGGCTGTCAAGCGAGCGGTGTGCCGCCACGCCGCCGAGACGGTCGTGCTTGCCTCTCACGAGAAACTTGGCGCTGCCTCGCCTTATGTCATTGCCCCGATCACCGAGATCAGCACGCTAGTCGTGGAGGATGGACTGCCGGACTATCTGATCGAACCTTACCGCCGACTTGGCATCGCAGTGCAAACGGCGCGAGATCCGTAACCGAAAGCCTCGATAAACAGGACGGGTGCCGAGAGGACCAGGTGAAATACAATGAAGGCCTTCTAACCCATTGAGAGGGGCATGTTCCGCCACAGGATCATGCCTTTTGCCGTATGCGAGAGTGTGCGCCGTTTAAGCTGAACTCACTGAGTTTCAACCCGATCATTCAGGGTTGTCGAACGAGCCCCATTACATGGTGATACCGCTCCATTACGGCCCAGATCCGAAACAGCAATGTTCAAAATCCCAATAGGGGAATGCTGCATATCGGTTCCAGAGCTCCACAGAGCTGTTCGGAGCTCTGATGTTACCGAGAAAGGGCCGGGTCTTCTGGAGCCTCGAACGGCGCTTGGACCCAAGGATGGAATAGGCGCAACCTGAGTCCAGCTCCTAAGGTGCCTGCTTCATGACAGGTACTTGGATCGAGAAACTCCAATCTAGCCTACCAGTTAACAGGAAGAGCGCCGATTTCCTTAAGTAGAGTCTCGGCGAAATCCCGTCGAAACTTGAGAATAGATGAATAGCCCGGGCCACGAGCATACAGGGCATAGAACACGGGTTTTTTCTGAGGCCTCTCTACAAGCCCCACCAACCAGCCCTGAAACGCACCATCAAGGTTGCCAGCTTGAACCGGTCCTGAGCCGGTCTTTCCATATAGTTTATAGCCACCCTCATTCTGCAGCTCTGCCACCTTCTTGAAAGCAGTGAGCGTATCTGTCCGCAGCTCAAACTGACCCTCGATTGCATTCTTGATGAACGCTACCTGCTCTCGAGGTGAGATTAACAGCCGACGGGCTGCGTCAGGATCGTCGAGCCAAAACGTGTCACTGCCCTCTGGGACATTGGCATTGCCGTAACGGAATCGCTGGAGATACTCTCGGTAACGTTTGGCTCCGATTTCTAGAGCAAGGTCCTGGAAGTACCATGCAGCTGAACGCATGAATGCAGAACCGAGTGTTTGGTCCTGTCTCCAATCCACGGGCCAGTACTCGGCGGCAGGACGTCGATTCTGGTCCCACTTGCGCACATGATTGAGATTTGATGCGACCCCAGTCTCCAGTGCGATCATCAGGTTTGGGATCTTGAATGAGGAGAATGGAGGATGCCGCTCGTCAATGTCCTTGGGGTTGAATGCGTATTGTACTCCAGCCTCACTATCAACGGCGTAGAAGGTGACGTGTCGATCAGCAACTTCCGCTCGGAAAGGCTCACTTGAGAGCTCGTGAAGTCTGGGCTGCGAATATGCTGCTGCTGGCGCAGCTGCGATCATGCAGGCGGAGAGAATTCGCCTAGTGAACATGAGAGCATCAAGCTGGCGCAATATGCCTCTTAGAGCCTTAGACATTTATCCTCCTTCGATCGTGCCAGGTGCCGCTATGGAGACGCCAGATCTGCGTTCCAGGTATCGCCATAGCGCTGAGGGGGATACTGAGCCAACTGACTTATTGTCAGGGCATCATGAACAACATTCAGATTCGGCGCCGGCGGACCCGCGATCTTGACGTAAAGGGGCTCGGAGTACCCTGTAGCCTCCGTGAAGGATACTTCACCTCAGTGCGAACTTCAGCGGGATGTATCAGGTAGAGGTCTCTGGGATGCCTCTCGGGACCAACGAGGCTGCCTCCTGAATGATGCCCTTTGCCCAATTCAGTGCTGGTTCCTTCTGATCTCTCACCGAGCAGAGGAGAGTCAGATCCGATCGGAGTTGCGGCTCAATTCGAATGATGCGCAGCGTAGGCGAGCCTCTCACAATCGCAGCAGCAGTCCGGTCGGGCATTGAGGCGATGAGATCGCTCGTTTCGAGGACCTGCCCTAAACCGGCATAGCTCGGAACAGAGAGCGAAAATGTCCGAAATCGTCCACTCCGTGCAAGTGAGACGTCAAGATAATTTTGCGTTACCGGCCAAGGAACAGGATAAACTTGGGGTTGCGCGAGGTACAAGTTCAGAGAAACTGTATCGGGGCCATCATAAAGAGCCGACTTGCGGCCGGCTACGGCGACGAGTTCGTCTTGCCAAAGCAAGGTTGGCGCAATCTCCACTCCGATAGGAGTATGACCGCCAACCGACAAGACAAAGTCAAGACGTCCGCTCTTAAGATCGACCTCATAGCTTCTACGTTCGAATGTTTCGACCGTCAGAGACCATTGAGGCGCCCTAGACCGTACCAGTCCCATGACCGCAGGAATCAGTGTGGGTTCAAGCGCACCCGGCGCAGCAATCCTGAGCGCGCGCCGGGTGCGGCTAGGTTCAAAGGTGTCATGCTCCCCCTGTTCAGGTCCATTGAGGGATGAGATCAGCAAGGACAGTGGGCGTTCAAGCGCTCTTGCCCGAGCGGTTGGGATCATGCCCCCTGGTGTACGCACAAAAAGCGGATCCGCGAACGCTCCCCTTAACCGAGATAGAGCGTGGCTCACGGCGGACGGTGTTATGAACAGTCTCTCCGCAGTTCGGTTGACACTGCGCTCCTCGAGCATGATCCCGAGCACTTTGAGGAGATTCAAATCGAGTCGCCGCCAATCCATCCTGCCCCCGTGCAGCAAGCGCTGAACGCCTCCCATTCGATTGAGTTCTCAAGCATGGCTGGTTGGGAAGAATCAAGGCAGACCCCTCGGACAACCACACCTTGGGGCTCTCAGTACGGCCTCAAATGCTCATTTGAACTCGTCCACTCACCAACACCCCCTAGAGCGGTTTGGGGTTGAACAGAATCGGAAGATCTGACTCGATGGCGGTCACGGGCGTGAGCACAGAGGTTCGCCATGACCACCCCATTGTCTCAGGATCTGCGCCGGCGCATCGTGCGGGCGGTTGAGAACGGCAATTCGATCCGCCAGGCTGCCGCCCGCACCGAGGTGAGTCCCTCGACCGCCGTGAGGCTGATGCGGCGGCTGCGCGAGACCGGCTCAGTAATGCCTGAGCGGATCGGCGGCCACCGTCGCCCGGTGCATGAGCCACATCAGGATCTGCTGCGATCCCCGGTGGACGCCTAGTCCGGCATCACGCTCGCCGAGATCCAAACTGAACTGCGCGCCCGCGGGATCGAGGTGCAGGCCCTCTCGACCATTCATCTCATGCTCAAGCGCATGGACCTGACGCATAGAAAAGGCGATCCGAGCGGTCGGAGCCAGCTTGCTGCATCTGCCGCCCTACAGTCCCGATCCTAACCCGATGGAACAGCTCTTTTCCAAGCTCAAGCCGCTTCTGCGCACCTCGGGCCACGCGACGAGGAGGCGTTCTGGGAGACCATCGGAGAAATGCTCGACAGCTTTCCAGCGGAGGAGTGCCGGAACCGCCTCAGGAATAGCGGATGTGAGCCCGTCCAAGTCGAAACCGCTCTAGTCAGCGGCCTCTTCCAATACTGCGGATCCGGCGACCTCCAGACGGATCCGGCCACGGCCAACTCGTAGCAATTGTATGGGCACGGCCTTCTCCTCGAGCCGACGGCGGAGCAGAAGCAATCGTGTTTCGAGATTGTCCTTGATGTCCGGCAAGCGCAATTCTTCTGAGAGCCGGATTTCACGGTTCGTAAACTCCGTCCGTCCCTCACGGAGGTAGATGCGGAGCAGATGAACCAGCAGCCGACCAGGCACACCTTTGATCAGATACTCGTTTTCGATGAAGATGCTGTCATCATAAGCATAATGGACGACGCGGAACTGTCGCCCTGCCATGACAGGCTCAGCCGCCACGGTCGGTTCACTCGGCTGTCCCTCACCAGCTTCGGTCTCGGCGAGCGCGAGAGCTGCGGCGGCTTGCGTCGCCACGACCACGAGTGCCACTTCATCCTCTTTGGTGAAGGCGAGCCGCCGGGAGCTCTCCAGGAACAGCACGCCACGCAAGCTGCCATGCGCGATCATCGGCAGCGCGACTTGGCTCATGGTATCCTGCATTCCTGGAAGCAGGATTGTACGCGTGCGGTTCTCCTCGTACGAAGAAGCATGAACCGCAGAGCCGAATCGTCGGATCCGGCTCATGTCACTGACCCGAACAGGCCGACGTTCCGAGGCCGCTGTTCCGATCACGCCCTCGCCCACCAATACCTCGGAGCCGATCCCGCTGCGATCGTAGCCGCGGCTGCCGATGGTAAAGAGCCGCTCGCCAGTCGGGTCCTTCAGCAGCAGCATGGCGTTGGTGAAGTTGAACCTATCGCGCAGCCCATCCAAAACAGCATCAACGATGGAACCCGCATCGACCGCCTCCGAAATCTTTCGCGTGATCGCAGCGACGGTCATAAGCTGCAGCCCTGCCTCCCGCGAGGGAACTTTTAGTCTCGGCCTCGTCGAGGGGACGGCATGCACTGCTTCTACCCGATAGATGTCGACCCCGCGCAGCCGCATGACCTCGCCCAGGCCCATCTGGGTGCTGGTCGCCCGGAGCTGGGCCGCCATCTCTTCGAAGAGTTCGCCGCTGTCGAGGGTCTGCTCGAAAGCCACATAGAGCTGGTACTGCGCTCCGTCACGGGGATCGACAATCAGCACGGCGGCGGTGGGGTTGGCCCGCACGTTCGCGGCTGTCTTGGAAAAGAACTGATTGGACAGGGCCACCCGCTCGTCGTCGACCAGCACCACGTGCGACAGATAGGAAATGTTCGGCGTCCCATCGGGTGCGGCGGTGGCAATGATGGATGGAATGACACCCTCGAAACATGCGACGAGGTCGCGAAGCCTGATCGTCATGGTTGCCGCTCGACCAACTGGCCTGCCTTTGCGCCTGGCGTCTGTACAAAGATCTCCTCCACCGTAAGGCGCAGCGCAACTAGGTCTCGATTGATGAGCCAAGGCGCTACGATGCGCCTCTCAAGACCAAGTTCCCCCAAAGCCGCGCACATGCTTTTCCTGTAGCCGGCTGCCAGGGTGATGTGTTCAGCTGAGACCGGGGCCACTGTAGCCTGCCCCTTCACCTGATAAGACACGTAGTCCGAAGGGCGGGCAAAGGTAACCGCAAGCTGGCCATTGGCCCGAACGTTGAGCACCGTTCGCGGCCATTGCCACTCAGAAATCATCAGATCGATGCGGCCTTCCTCTCTGTGGACGACGGCTCCAACGGCCCGCGCGATCTCCGGCACCAGCGAGCCGTCGCGAGTGCCCAGAACGATCATCACAGGGCTGGCCATGAAGGCTGCGAACTCTTCGTGAATCAGCACGATGGAT
The DNA here is from genome assembly GCF_009830105.1 of Microvirga makkahensis. GTDB lineage: Bacteria > Pseudomonadota > Alphaproteobacteria > Rhizobiales > Beijerinckiaceae > Microvirga > Microvirga makkahensis. The sequence goes on along the minus strand of NZ_WURB01000010.1, from coordinate 145,103 downwards.
GCCCCTTTCCAGCCGAGCATAGCTTCTTAGCAATCTTTTAGGAAAGCAGGCCGTGCACTTAGGAATCATTTAGGAAACACAGAATGCAGATCGGCATATTTCATCGGCTCCCCTAACTGAGGAGCTCGAGATGACTGATACTGCCCCCCGTCAGATGCCATCCAACGCCGTCGGCATCATCGGTGCCGGTCCAGCCGGCCTGGTGACGGCACGCTGGCTGTCGAGCCATGGCTTCGAGCCCATTCTGTTCGAAGCAGCCGACCACCTCGGCGGCCAGTGGAACGCGACCTCACCCCTGAGCGGCACCTGGCGCGGCATGCGCACGAACACCAGCCGCGTGCTGACGCGCTTCTCGGATCTGGACCATCCGGAGGGATCACCCGTCTACCCCAGCCGGGAGGACATCCACGCCTATCTGGAGCGCTATGCCCAACAGTTCGGGCTCATGCCCCGCATCCGGAATCGCACTTGGGTTGAGCAGCTTCAAAGGGCCGATGGCGGCGGGTGGCTCCTTCGCTCGCGTCGGGATGGCGAAATCCAGACTGGGCATTTTGCCCGTGTGGTGGTCGCATCAGGCCGCTATGTGGTCCCTGAGGTTCCCGCAGTGCCGGGACTCAATGGTTTCACGGGGGCTCTTAGGGCTGCCCACACCAGCCAGTACGACAGCGGTCAGACTTACCGCGGCAAAGACGTGCTAGTCGCCGGCTGCTCGATCAGCGCGTTGGAAATTGCGTCCGACATCGCCTTGTCCGGCGCCCGTAGCGTCACGGTGTGTTATCGGCGGCAGCGCTATATTCTTCCCAAGCTGGTGGCCGGGGTACCGACCGACCATGTCATGTTTACGCGAGCGGCCGCTCTCGCAGGCGAGGTCTTGCCACCTGATGTTCTCGCGGCTGGTTTGAAGGCAACAGTGCTGCGCGTGGCCGGATCGCCCGATCAGTTCGGTGCGAGGACACCCGACGAGAACGTTTTCACGGCCGGGATCACGCAATCGCAAAACTTCCTCCCGCTCGTAGCCGAAGGTCGCATTGCTGTCCGGCCGTGGATCGAGGCTGTCGATGGACGCTCCGTCCGCTTTGCCGATGGAACCACGGATGCGTTCGATGCGATCCTGTTCGGCACGGGTTATCGTCTGTCGCTGCCCTTCCTTGCGCCGGAGATGGCAGCAGTGCTCGGCCTCGACGACACGCATATCGACCTATGCGATCATACTTTCCATCCAGAGCTTGAAGGACTCGCCTTCGTCGGCCTTTACGATCAGGTCGGACCGTTTTTCCCCGTTCTTGAATTGCAGGCGCGCTGGATCGCCTACACCTGGGCAGGCGTGATCCCGGCGCCGAGTAGCGATGTGCTGGCTGCCGGGCTGGCTCGGAGCCGTGCTCTGCGCGGAGGCCCTCAGAGCATCCCGATGCAGGTGTTGGCGTTGCTCTTTGCCCGGAATGCCAACGTAGAGCCTGACCTTGGCAAATGGCCGGATCTGGAGCGGGCGCTGCTCTTTGGCCCGCTTTCGTCGGTCTCCTTCCGCCTGGAAGGCCCGGACAGCCTTGAGGATGCGCCGGAGCTGACGGCGGCTGCGGCCGCCGCTTTCGGCGCGATCCGCTCGCGGGATATGAACGATGAGGAGCGCAGTCTGCGAGAGCTGATCACACGGTCATTCGCGTCCCGCGCAGCCTGACCTGAACGCTGCCACGGGCGATGTGCGGTTGGGCTTCCGCCTGCGCATCGCCCCTTAACCTGCCCTCGCTGTCGCAATGCCGGGTGCCCGCGCGGATCAGCCTATGATCATGGAACAACCATACACTGCTTGCTCGAAGCCAGTCGATCATAACGGATGGCCTGATCGTGCATCGTCGCTAACACAGAGCCACTTTGGCAGATCGGGGCTGTCCGCTGATTGTGTGCGAATGTCCCCGTTGGAGGCGGTTTCCACCCGTGCCCAATGTCCGGCCTCGGTCAGACTGGGACGTTCCGGGATTAGGTAGCAAAGGCCACCAGATTAAGGATCAATCGTTGCGATTGCTGGAGAATGCCCGCTTCACCTCAAGGCGCCAGACGGCAGATCGAGGGGTCCCCGAATTGGTAAACGAGCATATGCGGGCACTCGTCTCGTACGGGGAGCTGGGAACCCTTCGGGGCCTGCTCCGAACCGTCTCATCTCGTCCGTGACGGCGCCGTTTCAGGCAAGCGAAGTTCCATGCCGTATCGGGTTGCGGCATCGATGGTTCTTGCCATTTCCTCGGAGCCGGGTCGCGGCGCTTGCTTATCCTGACGCGGCCGCTGTCCGACCTCACGGAAGAAGTTCTCGAAGCCTGATGGCGCCATCCACACCGGCATTCTTGCCGGGGTCGAACTGATGTCGCGGAAACTGTGCACGGCGCCAGCGGGGATGTCCACGGGAGAACCCGCATTGGCAGTGAACGTGCGCTCTCCGTCCGCGACCTCCAACTTCCCCTTCGAGGATGTAATAGACTTCCTTCCGGGCATGGTGGATATGCGGCGGAGGTCCGGCCTGCGGCGGCACGTGGGCCTCCCAGACAAAGAGAAAGTTGTCGGTCTCAGCCCCGGCGATCCTGAACGCGTAGGTGTCCCCGAAAACCCGAATCTTTCCCCTGCGCCTGCGGGAACGTGCCGGATTTGAGGTGAGCTCGACGCCTGCGCGTCGATCGACGAGATCGGCAGGGCAGGGGCAGAAGAAGCATGCGTCACAGGACGCATGGCGTACTCCCGCAATGACGAAGTGGATCTCCTTGGGCAGACTGATCAACATGCCCCTCGCGCGTGAGGGGCATGCACTTGTGCGTCCGGGCCGCTCGTTCGAGCGAATGCGTCCGGTCATAGGCGGCACCGTACGACAGCCTGCACCATAACCAAAGCTAATTTATAATATGTTCAGCATTAGATGATATTATGGCCTGGTGCCGCTATGGAGGATTGTATCGCTCCAGTTGCATCTGCTTGTTCTAGGCGTCGTCCCGGTCACAAGCCGCACAGCGCCCAATACCCTCCAACACCTTGGCAGACACGCCGCCAAGGCCTAAAACCGCTTTCAATCCGGCGACGCGTGCAAGGAAGGAAGCGGCATGGCCTCTGAGGGAACTGTTCTTCGCGATTATCTGCGCCTCGCGCCTGTGATCCCGGTCGTGACCATAACAGACGCCCGGATCAGTATCGACCTGGCTCATGCGCTTGTGCGAGCCGGATTGCCTGTCATCGAAGTGACGCTCAGAACCTCCGCGGCGCTCGATGCGATCAGCGCCATTGCGAAGGCCGTTCCTGAGGCGGTGGTCGCGGCCGGCACGGTGCTGGCGAAAAGCCAGATCCGCGAGACAATCGATGCCGGGGCCAAATTCATCGTGACGCCCGGAACGCCGCCGAAGCTGGCTCAGGCTCTGAGCGAAGCGACGGTCCCGGTAATGCCAGGCTGCACGACGGTTTCGGAGGCGATGGCGCTCGCCGACATGGGGTTCTCTCATCTGAAATTCTTTCCGGCGGCGGTCTCCGGGGGAGTGGCGTGGCTGAAATCCGTCCATGGGCCCCTTCCGAATCTCCTATTCTGTCCGACCGGCGGCATCGACCGCGCGAGCGCAGCTTCTTACCTTTCTCTCCCCAATGTCGCCTGTGTGGGCGGCACGTGGATCACCCCGGCCGATGCGATGAGGAGCGGAGATCTCGCCGAGATCGAGCGCCTTGCGCGCGACGCGGCCTCCTTGCGCGGCCAAACCTGAACCATTCTTCCTTACCTCCGTTGTGTTCTTGCTTTGTCAGTGAACCGGCAGGAGGAGCCCATGGTCGATTACAGAAAGCTGTTGGATGCGTTCGTGGGCGCGATGGGCCGCGCGGAACCGCACCATCAGGAACGGCCGGGCTCTCCGGAGGTCAAGCAGGATGCCGGGCTGCCGCAACAGGGATTCGGGAAAGCCGTCACGGATCTTGCCGGTCAATCGCCGGAGCAGCTTATTCAGAAGGCCAGGAACTTGGCGGCACAGCATCCAGGCGCAACACAGGCGGCCCTGCTCGGCTTGGCGGGGCTGTTGTTTGGGCGGCGCAAGAAGGGCAAACTCGCGAGCAACATCGTGAAACTCGGTGGACTCGCGGTCATCGGAGGTCTTGCCTACCGGGCTTATCAGAAACAACAGGGTGGGGGGGCGAAAGTTGCGCAATCCCAAGAGCCGGCCACGGTAGAAGGCGAGGCGTCCTCGGGCGGGGCTGCGGCCCAGGCGGCGCTCGCCGTTCCCGAGACATCCCGCTTCCATCCTGTTTCACAGACCGAGGACGACGCCCTGCTTTTCTTGAGAACCATGGTCGCGGCTGCGGCGTCCGATGGAAGGATCGACGAAGCAGAGCGCGGCCGGATCGTGAAGGGGCTGACCGAGGCCGGCATCGATCCCCAAGCCAGCCGCTGGCTGGAACGGGAAATGGCCTCGCCCGCCGACGTGGAGGAACTGGCCGCCAACGTCAATGACCCCGAAAAAGCCGCACAGGTCTATGCGGCGGCTCGTATCGCGATCGATCCCGACACGATACAGGAGCGTGAATTCCTCCACCAGCTGGCGGAAGCCCTCGATCTTGAGCCTGCGGCCCGGGCGCAGATCGATGAGACGGCGAGTGCTTTGCGTTGACCTTTCGGGCTTTCGGGATGAGGCCGCGACCGGCCTGATTCCCGTATGGGTGGATGCAGCCTGATCATGCCGAATCTGCGCCTGCGCCCTGAGGGCCGGCACGACAGCGGCACCTGTCTCAATGTTTCATGACAATCTGTACGATCCAATCGAAAGTCGTCTTGCGTCGCGAAACGTTTCGCTTTCGATTGTAGTCAAGAGAATCGACAAAGCAGGTTCGATTTCGCCAAACCGGTTGGACACTGGTTCTGTCCTGTCCCAGATTAGGCCGAAGCACCTGTGTCATCTGAGAGGATTCAAGAATGGCTGACAGGCCCCATCGCCGCTCTCCCGATCAGCTCCGCTCTCGGCTCTGGTTCGACAATCCGGACAATCCCGGAATGACAGCGCTCTATCTCGAGCGCTACCTGAACTTCGGGCTTACGGGGAAGGAACTCCAGGGTAGGAAGCCGATCATCGGCATCGCGCAGACGGGGTCCGACCTCTCGCCCTGCAACCGTCACCACCTCGAGCTCGCCAAGCGCGTGCGTGACGGCATCACGGCGGCAGGCGGCGTGGCGTTCGAGTTCCCCTGTCACCCGATTCAGGAGACGGGCAAGCGCCCGACAGCCTGCCTGGACCGCAATCTGGCCTATCTGTCCCTCGTCGAGGTTCTCTATGGCTATCCTCTCGACGGCGTCGTTCTGCTGACCGGTTGCGACAAGACCATGCCGGCCTGCCTGATGGCGGCGGCCACCGTGAACATCCCGGCGATTTCGCTCAATGTGGGTCCCATGCTCAACGGCTGGCATCATGGCGAGCGCACCGGTTCCGGGACGATCGTGTGGAAGGCCCGCGAGCGTCACGCGGCAGGTGACATCGATTATCAGCAGTTCATAGACATTGTCGGCTCCTCCGCGCCCTCCGTCGGCCATTGCAACACCATGGGCACGGCTTCGACCATGAATGCCTTGGCCGAGGCGCTCGGCATGTCGTTGCCTGGTTCGGCTGCGATTCCGGCACCTTATCGCGAGCGTGGGCAGATGGCCTATGAGACGGGCCGGCGCATCGTCGAAATGGTCTGGGAGGATCTGAAGCCCTCCGATATCATGACGCGCGAGGCGTTCGAGAACGTCATTGTCGCCAATGCGGCCATCGGGGGCTCCACCAATGCGCCGATCCATATCAATGCCATTGCGAAACATATCGGCGTTCCGCTCACCAACGACGATTGGGAGCGCATCGGCTTCGAGATCCCGCTGCTCGTGAATGTTCAGCCCGCCGGTGAGTATCTCGGCGAGGAGTATTTCCGCGCAGGCGGTCTGCCGGCGGTCATCGCGGAACTCATCGGTGCGGGAAAAATTCACGAGGATGCGCTGACCTGCACGGGCACGAGCATTGGTGAGAACTGCAAAGGCAAGTTCACCTGGGATCACGACGTGATCCGCTCCTATGACAATCCGTTGAAGGAAAACGCGGGATTCCTGAACCTCAAGGGGACGCTCTTCGACTCCGCGATCATGAAAACCAGCGTGATCAGCCAGGAATTCCAGGAGCGTTATCTGAACAACCCGGACGACCCGAATGCCTTCGAGGGCCGCGTCGTGGTGTTCGATGGACCCGAGGATTACCATCACCGCATCGACGATCCGTCGCTCAATATCGACGAGCACACCATACTCATCATGCGCGGGGCGGGACCCATCGGCTATCCCGGCGCGGCGGAAGTGGTGAACATGCAGCCGCCCGGTTCACTCATCAGGCGCGGCGTGCTCTCGCTCCCCTGCATCGGCGATGGACGCCAATCCGGCACGTCCGGCACGCCGTCCATCCTCAATGCCTCGCCTGAGGCGGCGGCGGATGGCGGCTTGGCGCTGCTGCAGACGGGCGACCGCATCCGCATAGACCTCAACAAGCGGACGGCCGACATTCTGCTTCCTGCGGGGGAGTTGGAGAAGCGCCGCGCCGATCTGGAAGCGCGGGGCGGCTATGCCTATCCGGCGAGCCAGACGCCTTGGCAGGAGATCCAGCGCTCCATGGTGGATCAGCTCTCCGAGGGCATGACGCTCAAACCTGCGGTGAAGTATCAGAAGGTGGCGCAGACCTTCGGTGTGCCTCGCGACAATCATTGAGGCATTCGTGGAGCACTGGAAAACACCATGGCGGACCGGCTGAAGAACAAGACTGCCCTCGTGACTGCGGCAGGGCAGGGGATCGGGCGCGCCATCGCGGAGGCTTTCCTTCGCGAGGGGGCGCGGGTATGCGCTACGGATCTCGACGAGAAGAAACTCGAAGGCCTGGAAGGAGCGACGCGACACCGACTGGATGTCCGTTCGAGTGCTGCAATCGATGCGCTTGTCCGCGACGCCGGGCCCTTCGACATCCTCGTGAATGCGGCAGGATACGTTCATCACGGCACGGTTCTCGAATGCTCGGAAGACGATTGGGATTTCTCGTTCGATCTGAACGTGAAATCCATGCACCGCACCATCAGGGCCGCCCTGCCTGGCATGCTGGAGAAGGGTGCCGGCTCCATCGTCAACATCGCCTCCGGCGCATCTTCCGTTCGCGGGATTCCGAACCGCTATGTCTACGGCGCGACGAAGGCGGCGGTGATCGGCCTCACCAAAGCGGTGGCCGCCGATTTCATCAAGCGCGGCGTTCGTGCCAATGCCATCTGCCCCGGCACCGTGCAGTCGCCATCGCTCGATCAGCGCATCGCGGATCTGGCGGCAAGCTCCGGTCAAAGTACCGAGGTCGTGCGCCAGGCCTTCATCGACCGCCAGCCGATGGGACGGCTCGGCACCTCTGAGGAGGTTGCGGCGCTCGCCGTGTATCTCGCTTCCGATGAATCGAGTTACACGACGGGCCATATCCACCTGGTGGATGGAGGATTTGCGCTCTGAGAGGCGCTTGCCTTCTTAAAGTTGAGCGCGTGGCGTCTGATCGACCGCACGTTGCATGGCGCGTTTTGCTTTGTTGAGCCAGAGGATCGCCTGCTCGTCGCGCCAATCCAACCGCAATGCATGGCGAAAATCGCTGGCTGCCTGATCGTATTGGCCGATACTAAGCAGAATGCGCCCGCGAATGAGGTGAAAGCGGGCCGAATGAGGGCGGCCGGCTGCAGTCAAACCGGAAAGGCAAAGCCTGTGTCTCCAGTACGGAATGAAACCTGGAAGCAGCCTTCGCGATAGATCAATGCTGTTCTGATTGTCGGGCATCGTTTCTTTCCAAGGATGCATGATGGCTTTGGCCAGTCGGTGTCGGCAAAACGGAAGAGCCTCGCAAACGACCTCATGAAGATGCCATCCGTCTTCCGCAGCGGAAATCGGAGTGGCGCAAGACTTGTCGGAAAAACGCGGATATCGTACTCTTGCGCGAACGGTTCACCCAGAAGATGCACCAATAGAGCCAAAAGTCCTGGGATTGACTGTCGAGACGGGCAGGATCATGGCAGGTGCTTCCCCGGATCTGGAACAGACGACGTTTCCGAAGTCGACAAACGGCCCCGGCACAACGCCTGTCGCTCACGATGGCTCTGTAATCGATCTTACGGTCAGATCATCTCAGCTTGATGAGATGGAGGATCTCACAAGTTCGCTGATGACCCCCAACAGGCTGAGACCGTTAGACAGGGGCGGTGCATTCGACGGGGCTTTCCGCGTCCATGGCTCGCAGGATTTCTGTACCTTTGTGGTGGGCTATGGGTGCTCGGTCGGGGTCAATATCCAATACAAGTCGATGGATGAGCGGGTGGGTTTTGTCTTGGCCCCCAAGGGGAAAGCTCGCATGGCCATGGACGGGCAAGAGTTCGAGGTTTCCGACCAGCGTGGGCTCGTACTGACCGCCGGGGATCCCAGAACTCTGAGCTATTTCGACGATTGCGTGACCTCCATTCTCGTGATGAATCTACGCAAGGCGGCGGAATACTGCACGAGGCTGCTGGCTCGTGACCTCGACAGGGATCTCCGGTTCGACACCGGCTTCGATCTGAGCAGTGCCAGTGGACAAAGCTGGATGCGGCTGTTCCAATATGCCACCGCCGAGCTTGCAAACCCACACTCATTGTTCCGGACCATACCCGCCGCCCGTCAGCAACTCGAGCAGACGGTGCTGACCGGCTTTCTCCTCAGTCACTCTCACACCTACTCCGACGCGCTGCTCCGGCCCCAGCCCGCGGCCGCTCCGTACTATGTGAAAAGAGCGGAAGTTTATATCGAAGCGCATTTCGCCGAGCCGCTGTCCCTGGCCGACATCGCGGCCCAAGCCGGCGTCAGTGCGAGGAGCCTGCAGAACGGATTTCAGAATTTCCGCAACACCACGCCGATGGGATTTCTCCGAGCGGTGCGGCTGCAGCGCGCGCATGAGGCGCTTCTCAGGGCAGACCCGATCCATGGGACTGTGACGGAGATCGCGCTGAGTTGCGGCTTTAACCACATGGGCGAGTTCGCCAGTCTCTACCGGCAGACCTTCGGCGAGACGCCGAGGCAAAGCTTGACGAGAACGCTTTACCGCTGAGGCAAGTGCACGGGAAGGGGGCTTATGACTTGGTCAGACCGTTCCAGGGCGTTTCCGAAACCGGCGTCAACGGTCCACGCCCTTCGAACCATGCGATGAGATTGTCGGCCACCAGCTGGCCCATGGCGTTGCGCGTGTGGACGGAACCCGAGGCGATGTGGGGCAGAAGCACGACCTGCTCCATCTCGATCAGTTCCTGTGGGACGCGTGGTTCGTCCTCATAGACGTCGAGGCCCGCGGTCAGGATCGTGCGCGATCTCAGCGCCTCGATCAGCGCCCGTTCATCGACCACGCTGCCGCGTGCTACGTTGATGAGAACGCCGTTCGGACCAAGCGCCTTCAGGACGTCCGCGTTGACGAGGTGCTTCGTCGAGGCACCGCCCGGGGTGATCACGACCAGCACGTCGCAGGCTTCGGCCAGACCGACGAGCGTCGGATGATAGGCATACGCGACGCCCTCCTGCCGCGTGCGGCCGTGATAGGCGATGCTGACGTCGAAACCTTCCAGGCGCTTTGCGATGGCCTTGCCGATGCGCCCGAGACCGACGATCCCGATCTTCCGCTGGCGAAGAGTCGGCGAGAGAGGAAAGGGCGCCTCCAGCCAGCGCCCCTCGCGCAGGTAACGGTCCGCCTGAGGAATCTTGCGCAGGGTGGCGAGAAGCAGGCCCAGGGTGAGATCCGCCACTTCATCGTTGAGCACGTCCGGCGTGTTGGTGACAATGATGCTTCGCCCGGCGGCCTCGGTGACATCCACGTTGTCGTAGCCCACGCCGAAACTCGACACGATCTCGAGATTCGGCAGGCGCTCGAACAGAGCCGCATCCATCCGGCCGTAGAGGGTGCTGGTGGCGACGCCGCGGATGCGCGGGCCGATCTCGCTCAGATATTGCTCGCGATCCTCATGCTCCCAAAGCCGGTGGAGATTGAAGGCTTCGTCGAGCGCCTCGATGACGATGGGCATCATCGGAGCGGTCATGAGGACGTCGGTTTTGCTCATGGTGCTTCTTCTCTGGTCTTCAGGCAATCGTGCAGCGTGATGCGGGTCTCTTCGGAAGGCCCTTCTCGACGAGGCGGGCCTCCCTTTGAAGGGCTGTTTTCACATCCTGGGGCAGATCGAGCCAATGATAACCGCGTAGGGCGGCTTCGAGCCCATAGAGGGCGTTAAGGCTCACCTGGCGAGGGAGCATGAACTTGAGACGGCGATAGGCCGCCACGGAGCCGATGGCTCTGAGATCGGACACCGTGCGGATACCGGCCTCCTCCAGCCGTCCCCGGGTGACGGGGCCGATTCCAGGAAGGGTGCTGACGGGTGCATCGCTCATGCGAAAGGATCCGTTCCTGCTCTTCGTGACATCACGATAGAGCAAGTTGCGGCCGGATGCGATAGACCGTGCGGCGTCAGCGGAAATGAGCCTTGGACAGCTCAGGCGGTGGCGGCGAGCTCGGGCTCCTCCGAGCCCAGATCCTCGAGATCTTCATCGGTCTCGAAGCCGGTCTGATCGGCGCCCGTGATGCCGGCGAGGTTCTTCGCGGCCTTGCGCAGCAGCTTGCGCAGGCGCTTGCGGTCCTTGTTGTCGAATCCTGCGAGAAGCTCGGCCTCCACCTCCTCCCAGAGAGCATCGATGGCCGCAGCCTTGCGCTTGCCCTCTTTGGTGAGCTTGACGCGTACGATGCGCGCATCGCCCGGCTCCGTGTGCCGCTCGACCAGCTTGAGGGAGGAGAGGCGGGATACGGTCTTGGAGGCTGTCGGCGGGCGTACGCGAAGAATGGCGGCGAGATCGCCCATGGTCATGGGACCGGCGTTGGCTAGGGCCTGAAGAACCTGCTCCTGGCCCGCGAAGAGTCCGAGTTCGGAGAGCTTGTCGCCCGTGCGGCTGCGATGGAGGCGGGCTGCTTGGACGAGAGCCCAGCCGACGCTTTTCACGCCGGGATGAATGGTGTCCTTGTCCATGCAATGCCCCTCTGGTGCATCAGTCGTAGCATGATGAGCAGGAAGTCATGACGTTTCGATGACAGATCCGTTGCCATCAACAGATCTCGCATCAAGCCTCCCTGGGCAGAGCGCTTTCGTGCCAATGTCGCAGCAGAATCCTGGTCAGGGCGCTCAAGGCGAGAAACAGGATAACGCCCATCAGCGCCAGGAGGACGAGTGCCGCAAAGAGGCGCGGAATATTGAGCCGGTATTGACTTTCGATGATGCGATAGGCCAATCCGGATCCGGCTCCTGCGGATCCGGCCGCCATTTCCGCGACGACGGCTCCGATCAGGGAGAGGCCGCCCGCGATGCGCAGGCCTGCGAGGAAAGCGGGCAGGGCGGCGGGGCGGCGCAGATACCAGAAGGCCTTCAACCGGGAGCCCAACCGCGCGCTCCAACCCTCGTGCGCGGGAGCGCCATAGAGCCGGAACAGCTCCAGCAGATTCCGGTCGACCGACTGAAGCCCCAGCATCGTGTTGGAGAGAATCGGGAAGAACGCGACGAGCCACGCACAGGCCAGCACCGCCACGTCCTGCGGCATGTAGATGAGCAGCAGCGGCGCGATGGCGATGACGGGCGTGACCTGCAGCACGACGGCGAAGGGATAGAGAGAATACTCGACGATGCGCGAGAGGCTCAACGCAGCCGCCAGGGTCACACCGCCGAAGACCGCCAGAACGAGGGCAGCGAGAGTAGTCTTCAGCGTGACCAGAAGAGAAGCCGACAGAAGCGGCCAGTCGGCTTTCATCGTCGCCGCGATCAGGCTCGGCGCAGGCAGGATATAGGGCGGCACATCGGCGGCGCGCACATAGATCTCCCATCCTGCGATGGCCATGACGAAAACCGCGAGCGGCAGGGCGAGCTTGAGAGGATCGCGGGTCATTGCAGCCTCTCGCCCGTCATGCTGCTCGTCAGGGCCCGCGACGCCTGCCGGCACAGATCCGAATAGGCGAGGCTCGTTCGGAAATCGCCGCTCCGTTCCCAGGGGGATGCGCCCGCGATCTCGGCGACGACCCGTCCCGGGCGCGGTGACAGAACGGCGATGCGGCTCGACAGATAGGCGCTCTCGTAAACCGAATGGGTCACGAACACGATGGTGCAGTTCAGCTCTCTCCGCGCTTCTAGAAGGTCGTCGTTCAACTTGAAGCGCGTGATCTCGTCGAGGGCAGCGAAGGGCTCGTCCATGAGGAGAAGTCGCGGCCTCACGCTGAGCGCCCGGGCAATCGAGACACGCATCTTCATGCCGCCGGAGAGTTCGCGCGGGTAAGCCTTCGCGAAATCCTCCAGACGCACGAGAGCGAGGCTCTCCGCGATGCGGTCCTTGGCCTCGCGTCGGGAAACGCCGCGCAGGCGCAGCGGCAGCCACACATTGTCCGCCACATTGGCCCAGGGCATCAGGGTCGGCTCCTGGAACACGAAGCCGACCTCGCCGCGATGGTCCGCGTCGGAAGAGCCGGGCCAGGTCACAATTCCGGACGTCGGCTCCGTGAGGCCCGCGATGAGGCGCAGCACCGTCGATTTCCCGCAGCCGGATGGGCCGAGGAGGGACAGGAAATCGCCCTCGCGGACATCCAGGTCGAGCCCGTCGAGGGCCGTCACGCCATTGGCGAAGACCTTTCCGACGCGGCCGAGAGAAACGAGGATCGGGGCGTTCATGGGATGCGCGGCGCCTGACGAGGCCGATGCCGGTTACTTCCTCAGTTCCAGCCCCACGCCCTTGTTGACGAAGCGGAGCGTGTAGGCCTTCGTGTAGTCGAGATCCGGCTTGAAGAGGCCGGCTTTCACCATCTTGTCGAAGAAATCCCTCATGCGTGCATCCGACATGGCGCCGATGCCGAGCTTGTGCGCATCGCCCGAATCGACGATGCCGTATTCCTTCATCTTCGCCACGGCATAGGCGAGGATTTCGTCCGTCATCTCGGGATTGTCGCGCTTGATGAGCGCGTTCGCCGGTCGGTTGTCGCCATACAGATAATTGTACCAGCCGATCGTGGAGGCATCGACGAAGCGCTGCACGAGATCGGGATCCTTCTCCACCAGGTCGCGACGGGTCTCGACGGTGGTCGAATAGGTGCTGAATCCGTGATCGGCGAGCAGGAACACGTTGGGCTTGAAGCCCGCCGCCTTCTCGATCACCAGCGGGTCGGACGTGGCATAGCCCTGCTGGACGGCCCGGCTGTTGGCGATGAAGGGCGCCGGGTTGAACCCATAGGGCTTCACCTGCTCGTCCTTGAATCCGAACTCCGCCTTCATCCATTGGAAGAAGGTGGCAGCGCCGTCCTTCGAGAGCAGGATGTCGTTCGATCTCTTGAGATCTTCGAACCTGTCGAGGTCCTGGCCCGGGTGACTCATCAGGATCTGCGGCTCTTTCTGGAAATGGGCGGCGACCACCATGGTCGGAATGTTCCTCTCCACGGCCGAGAAGGCCTGGATGAGGTTGCCGCCCATGTAGAAGTCCAGCTTGCCGACACTCATGAGCATGCGATTGCTGGCGCGCGGACCGCCCGGTACGATGGTGACCTTCAATCCGTGCTTCTCGTAAGTGCCGTCCGCAAGCGCCTGATAGTAGCCGCCATGCTCTCCCTGAGCGAGCCAGTTGGTGCCGAAGGTGACCTCCCGCAGCGCATCCTGCGCTGCGGCGGGACTCGTGCTCCAGCTCGACAACGCCATCAAGAGCCCAGCTGCCCAGACATACCGTTTCATCGTATTCGCCCCGCTTCCGCGCAGACGGCTCCTGCGCGCTCAAGTCAGGTCACGGTTCTGCGCGGTTCCACGACGCTTGGCAAGGGCCTCACCCTTGGGGTCTGGCGCTCTTCTCCGGCCCACCTACCCGATCGGGCTCCTCATCGGAGCACGCCGTCCGAGACGGCGGAGGCAGTTCCGTCACTCCACCGACCAGGGATAGATCCAGGTTTCCGTCAGCGCCCGGTTTCCTGCGCGCAGGAAGGCGCGCAGGTCCGTGGACTGGCCGGGCTCCAGCTTCACGTCGATGGCGGCGCGGAAGCCGTTGATGTGGTCGTTGGGCATGAGGAAGGTGTTGGTGATCCGGCCTACGGAGGTAGAGGGAACCAGCTGCACCTGATCGGGGGCGTCGAAGTAGTAGCCCAGCTCGCCTCCGGCGAAATCGACGATGAAGCGGCGGTGCGTGCGGTCGCTCGGCGCGTTCGAGCCGCTGGCACGGGGCGGGGTCTGGAAGGTGTTGATCGCCTTGCCGCCCGGATGCATGGAGCCGATGGCTGCCGCCGCCCTCAGGCGATAGGAGAAGGTGATCTCCTGGCCGGGCTCGTAGGGACGGTTGGGCTGCCAATAGGCCACGATGTTGTCGTGCGTCTCGTCCGGCGTCGGCAGCTCCACCAGCTCCACCCAGCCTTCGCCCCAATCGCCCACCGGTTCCACCCAGTAGCCGGGGCGCTGGTGGTAATAGGCTTCCAGATCCTGGTAGTTCTCGAACACCCGGTCCCGCTGCATCAGGCCGAAGCCGCGCGGATTGTTGTCGGAGAAGGACGAAATGGTCTTGGCAGCCGGGTTGCGCAGGGGGCGCCAGATCCACTCGCCCGCGCCGGAGTGCATGAGAAGTCCGTCCGAATCGTGCAGCTCGAGGCGGAAATCGTCCGTGGGCTTGCGATCGTTCTCCCCCTCGAAAAACATCGAGGTGAGCGGCGCCAGGCCCACGTTCTCGATGCGCTGGCGCGGGAAGAGCACGGCCGTGATGTCGAGCGTGGTTTCCTCCGACGGATAGATTTCGAAACGATAGGCTCCTGCGACGGAAGGGCTGTCGAGGAGAGCATAGACCGTCGCACGTTCGCTGTCGGGTCTGGGCATCTCGATCCAGAACTCGCGGAAATGCGGAAACTCCTCCTGCTCCCCGCCTTCCACGTTGATGGCGAGTCCCCGCGCCGAGAGGCCGTATTTCTGGTCCCGCCCGAGGAATCGGAAATAGCTCGCGCCGAGAAAGGCGATCAGCTCGTCGAACACCTTCGGGCTGTTGAGCGGATAGTGCAGCCGGAAACCGGCAAAGCCGAGATTGACCGGCAAGGGGCGGTCGATCTTGTTGCGGCCGTAATCGAACAGCTCGCGCTGATACGGCACCGGCGTCGGCACGCCCTCGCGAATGACGTTGACCGTCACAGGGCGCTGATAAAGGAAGCCGAGGTGGAACAAATGCAGCCGGAACGGGCCGTTTCCGGTGGCGAGCAGCGCTTTGTCCCCGCGGAAGCGGATATCGCGGTAATCGTCGAAGCTCAGCCGGTTGAGCGGTTCAGGCAGCTGCGCGGGCGGAGCCTCGAACGGAACGCTCGCCAATTCCCGCGCCCGGCGCACCACGTCCTCGAACTCGAACGGATCCGGCTCCGGAACGCCGTTCTGCGGAGCTTGCGCGAAAGCATCTCCGCCCCAGGCGGAGAGCGCGGTGGCAGCGAGCAGGCTTTGCAGAAAGGCGCGACGGGAGGAATGGAGCATGGCTGTGAGACTGTCTGTCCTGAATCGGCGAGAAGGAGGGCGGCCCTGAGGACGCCGTAAGCCTCAGATGGTTGAGCTTCGGCCTCTTAATAGGGGCTGAACGGAAGCGTCGCCATTCCCCTGCGGAAGCAGGGTTAAAAAATTGCGAGGAAGCCTCGAAAGGCTCTTGTGATCCGGGGCGAATGGTCTTATCTCATCCCTGCCCAAATTCGCACGTGCCTGTGGTCGCGTGCCGGTTGGTGGGCATCCGGACAAGAGGCCGGACAGCCGCCCGAGAGCGAATCTAGTTCTCGACTACCCCTAACCGGCAGCCGGAGGCGAAACCGGCGCACCTCGTTCTCAACGGGGGACGTGACTTAAAGCAACGACGAACGGGCTTTTTTGGTCTCGCCGGCCCTCCAAAGGTCGGCACCGAAGAGGCTTGTTTCTCATTGCCGGGCGTGCGGACGGGGAATCCCCATCCAATCCAAGGCAGCATCGTCGGGTGAAGAGCCCATCTCACGCTTCTCGTGTCTCCATCGCACGAAGCGGGATGCATCTTCCCTCGCTGACGCCGGACGGCAGAAGGATCTGACCGTCCAGATTTCAATCCGGAGGCTTAAAGACCTCCATTGAACCTTTGGTGGGGAGAGCGCCATGACTGAGCGCATTCGCGAATTTCTGCGCAACCGACGTGAGGACGGCCCCTGCGTCGTCGTCGACCTTGATGTCGTGCGCGACAACTACTCCAAGTTTGCCCGTGCGCTCCCCGACACGCGCGTGTTCTACGCCGTGAAGGCGAACCCGGCTCCGGAGGTGCTCAAGCTCCTTGCCGATCTCGGCTCGTGCTTCGACACGGCCTCTGTCGTCGAGATCGAGCTTGCGCTCGCCGCCGGCGCCACGCCCGACCGAATCTCCTTCGGCAACACGATCAAGAAGGAGCGCGACATCGCTCGCGCCCTCGAGATCGGCGTGCGCCTCTATGCGGTCGATTGCGAGGCCGAGGTCGAGAAGGTCGCCCGCGCCGCTGCGACCGCCGGCGTTGCTGCTTCCGAGGTGAAGGTGTTCTGCCGCATCCTGTGCGACGGCGCCGGCGCCGAGTGGCCGCTCTCCCGCAAGTTCGGTTGCGTGCCGGAGATGGCCGTCGACGTGCTCGAGCATGCGGTTCGCCAGGGTCTGGAAGCCTACGGCGTGTCCTTCCACGTGGGTTCGCAGCAGGGCAACACGGAAGCTTGGGACCAGGCTCTTGGCTCTGCCTCCGCGATCTTCCGTGAATGCGCCGATCGCGGCATTCACCTGTCGATGGTCAATCTCGGCGGCGGCTTCCCGACGAAGTACCTGAAGACGATTCCTCAGGTGGAGGCCTACGGCGAGTCGATCTTCCGCGCGCTGTCGAAGCATTTCGGCAACCGCATTCCGGAAACGATCATCGAGCCGGGCCGCGGCATGGTCGGCAATGCCGGCATCATCGAGGCCGAGGTCGTCCTCGTCTCGAAGAAGAGCCGCGACGAGGGCGAGGTGCGCTGGGTCTATCTCGACATCGGCAAGTTCGGCGGTCTCGCCGAGACCATGGACGAGTCGATCCGCTACCCGATCCGCACGGAGCGCGACGACGACCACATGGCGCCGTGCGTGCTCGCGGGTCCCACCTGCGACTCGGCCGACGTCCTCTACGAGAAGGAGCCTTATCCGCTTCCCGTCTCGCTGGAGATCGGCGACAAGGTGCTGATCGAGGGCACGGGCGCCTACACCACCACCTACTCGGCGGTGGCGTTCAACGGCTTCCCGCCTCTGAAGTCCTACGTGATCTAACTCACGTCCCGCCTGCCTCGCTCCACCGAGGCAGGCACCAACCTCACAGAAGTTGTCCCGGACGGCCTGCATGGGATGTCGTGCAGGTGCGAGGGCTGTCGCTCACCCAACGCTTGGGAGGCCACGGCCATGATCACGATTCGCGATGAATCCTTCCACGATACCGAGGCACGGGAAGCCCTGCTCGATGCTTGCTTCGGGCCCGCCCGCTTCCAGAAGACGTGCGAGCGCCTGCGTGAAGGGCGCAAGCCCGCCGATGGCTTGGCCCTTGTCGTCGAATGCGATGGCGCGCTCGCCGGCACCGTGCGCCTGTGGCACGTCTGCGCCGGTCCGAACCGCCCCGCGCTCATGCTCGGCCCCATTGCCATCGATCCCGCGCTGCAGAGCCTCGGCCTCGGCGGAAAGCTCATGCGCGAAGCGCTGGGCCGCGCGGCCGCTCTCGGCCACAAGGCAGTGCTGCTGGTGGGCGATGCGCCCTATTATGCGCGCTTCGGCTTCTCCACGCAGAAGACCGGGTCCCTCTGGCTCCCCGGGCCTTACGAGCGCAGCCGCTTCCTCGCGCTCGAGCTCGAGGCCGGGTCTCTCGACGGCGCGCGCGGCCTCGTCTCCGCGACGGGCGCCGTGGAGGACAAGCCGGATCTCGGCGCCTTGGTCGCCGCCGCCGCTCAAGGACGGCTGCCCGGCCTGCTGCGGCCCACAGCCTGATCGGCCAAGCCTCGTCCAGGCGCCGCCAAGCGGCTCCCGGATCGGGCAGCATGAAGGCGAAGCCGGCGGTGATCGGGGCAGCGCATCGTACGGACCGGGTTCTTCGCCCGCTCCTCCATGTCGTCACCGGCCTTGTGCCGGTGATCCCGATTCATGAGGCGCGATGGCCGGGACTGATCTCCGGATCACGTCCGGGGACGGCCATGGCACGCTGTCCTCGCGCTTCTTGCGGACCCGAAGGGCCGTGTCGAACGATGCGCCTGTCACCCGCTCACGAGGTCTTGTTTCGCAATGTCGAGCCCTAAATCCATGTCTGGCGTTCTTCTTGTCTCCTCAGCGTCCGCGCTCCGTCGGAAACCACGATACGAAGCCAGGACAAGGGCGCGGGCATTGACCCCGGGGGCTCCTCAATCCTAGATGCCGCCACAACCGTCTGACCCGGAGACACATCTCTCTTCCTCTCAGGATTTCGTAAGGAGAACCATCGATGACCACTTGGCCCGTTCACGGCCGCATCACCGGCCCGATCGTCATGATCGGCTTCGGCTCGATCGGCAAAGGCATGCTGCCTCTGATCGAGCGGCATTTCGAGTTCGACAAGAACCGCTTCACGGTCATCGATCCCGTCGATACGGACCGCAGCATGCTCGACGTGCGCGGCATCACCCTGGTCAAGGAAGCCCTGACAGTCGAGAACTACCGCGAGATCCTGACGCCTCTGCTCACGGAGGGCGGCGGACAGGGCTTCTGCGTCAACGTCTCGGTGGACACTTCCTCGCGCGCCATCATGGAGCTCTGCCGCGAGATCGGCGCGCTCTACATCGACACCGTGGCCGAGCCATGGGTCGGCTTCTACCAGAACAAGAGCGCGGACCCCGCGGAGCGCACCAACTACATGCTGCGCGAGAACATCCTCGAGGCGCGCCGCCAATCCCCCGGTGGAACGACGGCTGTGTCCTGCTGCGGCGCCAATCCCGGCATGGTCTCCTGGTTCGTGAAACAGGCGCTGCTCAACGTAGCAAAGGACCTGGGGCTTGAGGTCGGGGTGCCCGCGACCCGCGAGGAATGGGCAAGGCTCATGAGCCGAGTCGGCGTGAAGGGGATTCACATCGCTGAGCGCGACACGCAACGCGCGGAAAAGCCGAAGCCCATGGGCGTGTTCGTGAACACTTGGTCGGTGGAAGGCTTTGTGGCGGAAGGCCTGCAACCGGCCGAGCTCGGCTGGGGCACGCACGAGACGTGGATGCCGGAGAACGCCCGCACCCACGACAAGGGCTGCGGCGCCGCGATCTACCTGCTCCAGCCGGGCGCGAATACGCGGGTACGCACTTGGTGCCCCACACCGGGCCCGCAATACGGTTTCCTGGTCACGCATAACGAGGCGATTTCGATCGCGGATTACTTCACGGTGCGCGAAGGCGACAAGGTCGCCTACCGTCCGACCTGCCACTACGCCTACCACCCGGCGAACGACGCCGTGCTGTCTCTGCACGAGATGTTCGGCAATGCCGGCAACGTACAGGAGACGTCTCACATCCTCACCGAGGATGAGATCATGGACGGGTGTGACGAACTCGGCGTGCTCCTCTACGGCCATGGCAAGAACGCTTACTGGTACGGCTCGCAGCTCTCCATCGAGGAGGCCCGCAAGCTCGCCCCCTATCAGAACGCCACCGGCCTTCAGGTGACCTCCGCCGTGCTCGCCGGTATGGTATGGGCGCTTGAGAATCCGAATGCAGGCATCGTGGAGGCGGACGATGTCGATTTCCGCCGCTGCCTCGAGGTGCAGATGCCGTATCTCGGACCTGTGAAGGGCTACTACACGGATTGGACGCCGCTGGATGATCGTCCCGGTTTCTTCCCGGAGGACATCGACACCTCCGATCCGTGGCAGTTCCGGAACATTCTGGTGCGCTGACGGCGCACGTCAGGTCCGGGCTCGCCCCGGGCCTGACGAGGAGCGGAGTGATCGCCATGCCTCATTTCGAGGAGTTCTACGCCAACAAGTTGCGCGGAGGTCTCGGGGTCGTCGATGCCGAGGCCGTTCTCGACCTGCGCGGCGCATCCCGCGAGCAGGCTTCGGCGTCGCTCCAGGACATGCTGGAGCGCAGCCGCTTCGCCCATGCCAAGTCGGTCGCCGTCCGCCTCGATCCGCCGCCGGAAGGGGGCGGCGAAACGCTTTTCCAGTCCATCGGCAAGGCGCTGCTGGAGGCCAGGAAGCGCGGCTGGATCGACCGGCTGCAGACCCTGCCCGCCAGCGACGGGCTGGGCTTCTACGTAGTGCTGGCCGGGAGACCGGAGCGGAAGGTTTAGAGCCGTTTCCACTCACGTCGACCCGTCTCCCCTCATTCATGTGCCGCGTTTTTCGGCGGGCCGGTTCGCTCGTAAGGTGTGAGCTGCTCCCGTGTCATGGCCGGGCTCGTCCCATCCATCCCGATGCGTCTCCCTTCGTCATGGCCGGCACAAGGCCGGTGATGACACCTCGGCGGGTTTCAAATCTCACTTGGCGCTCACTTGGCGCCTCGTGCGACCCTACGGGGCTCGGGATCAGGCTCTTACTGCGGCCGGCTTGCGAGGCCTTCGCCGCAGGCTGCGCACGAATCCTGCCAGCAGCAGAGTGCCGCCCCACACGGCGACGAAGCCGATGGCGGCGGAAAGCAGGCCCTCTTCCGACATCGGGACGGCGGGCTCGAAATCCCGAAAGGCCGCCTCCATCACATCCCGGTCGCCGTCGCGCACCATGAGAGCGATGCGCGCGAAAGGACCAGCCTGCATCATGGCCTGACGATGGGCCTGGAGACGGCCGAGGCGCTCGACGTTGCCCTGCATCGCGATGCCCTGGCGACTCACGAGATCGTCGGGATTGGAGCGCAGCCGCGCGATGGCGCTGTCCTGCGACTCGCCATTGGCCGCCGCATTCGCGTCGAACTGCGCGATCACGCGCCCGAGCTCGTCGATCGCGCCGCCGAGGCGCTGGCGGTACTGCTGGGAATATTCGGGCCCCTGCGAGGCCGTAACGCCGCCGAGAAGCCCAAGGCCGAAGGCGACGATCCGAACGATCCGTGACACGCGCGACCTCCTCAAGGATCAAAGCGCGCCGAGGATATCCTGTTCCGTCACCTCATCGAGGGCTTTTTGCACCTTGAGCGCCCGGGTCTTCTGCCCGGGCTCCATCACCAGGATCACCGTCTCGATGCCGGGGCAGCCGGGATCGTTGCAGGCGATTTCGTTGACGGCGAAGGCGGTCTCGGGAGAGGTCCGAAGCGCCGTGCGCGCCATCTCCTTCACGCGCTCGATGGCCTCCCGCTCGGGTTTCGGAAGGCCGAACGTGCCTCTCAGGAAAGCGCCGAACAGTGCCATGGGCGACCTCATGGCAGAGTCAGGATACCGGCCTGACCGTCCTCGCAGCCGAAGGCGAGGCGCCGACCAGCCTTGTCCCAGGCCATGGCCGTGACTCCGCTGCCCTCCACGGCAGGGCGCACCAGAAGCTCGGAGGCATCGGCGAGGCGAATGAGCAGGATGCCGCCGTCCTCGTAGGCGACCGCCAGGACAAGAGAGTTAGGGTGGAACGCCACGCGGCTGACCCTCGCGGGCCGCACGCCGCATTCGCGCGGCGCCTTGCCCATGGGGCCTTCCTTCGCTTCGAAGGGCCAGATGATGGCTGCGTCCGCGCCGGACGTGGCCAGCCACTTGCCGTCATGGGACCAGGAGAAGGACCGCGTCTTCGAGGGATAGCCGCTCATGCGCATGTGGCCCTTGTCGGGGATGAGCCGCCAGCCGTGGAGCGCATTCTCCTGCATGGAGGTCACCACGAAGCGGGCGTCGGGCGACCAGGTCACGTCCAGATGCGAGCCCTTCCACTCGAGCATCTCGGGTTTCGCCTCCACATTGGGGAACCACAGGGTCGCCCCGTTGTAATGGGAGATGGCCAAGCGATAGCCCTTGGGCGCGAAGGCGAGGCCGCGGGCGGTGGAGGGCACCTCCAGCGTCTTCTCGCGGCCCTTGTCGTCCCGGGCGAAGACCCGCTTGCCCGCCGCATAGGCGAAGGCACCATGGGCGCTGAGCGCCAGCGAGTCGATCCAGGCGCCCTTGGCCTCCGCCAGGGTCCGGGTGGAGCCGTCCGGCCCCGTCACGGCCACGCGGCCGTCGTCGCCGCCGGTCACGAAGCGCTCGCCGTCGCTTGCTCCCACCAGAACGCCGGCATCGGGATGGGCTTCGACCCGGTGGGTCTCGCCGTCCTTCGCGAGCAGCACGCCGCCATCGCCGAGGCCGAAGGCGGCGGTGCCCTTCAGCCAGCCGATGGCGGTGACATGCGCCTCCGCCGTCACGGGGGCGACGCTTTGGGTCAAGGATGAAGCGGTTCCAGTACTCATCGAAGCGATCCCTTCAGGTGGGTTTCCCCATAGCATGGTTGCAGGGCGGAAAGGCAAGGCGAGATCCGGGGAGAGGCCATGCCCGGTCGCGGCTCCGATCGAGCGTCAGGGGTAATTCCTAAGAGCGATAGCCGCAGTCCGGTGCCAGCCCCATCCTAGATTTTTGAGGATCGGGAGCTCCGGCATGCAAATTTTCATCGCTATCGCTTTTGTCATGACAACGCTCGGCTCGATGGGGGCTTCCGCGCAGACGTGGGGCGGGGCTCCGGCTCAAGGAGAAGCGGCCGTCTCCGATCAGAGGGCAGCATATAAGGCGGCCTGCGAACGGGACGCCCGGCTGATTTACCGGACCGGCAAGAACGTGACCGTAAAATGGCGGCAGCAGGTGAAGGCCACCCGCAAGGCTTATGTCCAGGACTGCCTCGCGAGGGCCGGCTTCACGCAGTGAGGGATCTCCGCGTTCAGGAGCAGGAGGCCTGCCTTCGGAGTGGGGCGTGTCAGGCCGCGCAGGCCAGGAAACCGTCTCGGATCGCCTTCTCGTTCAGGTTCCTGCCGATGAAGACCACCTTGGAGGTGTGCTTCTCACCGGGCTTCCACTCCCCCTGCACGTCGCCGTCGAGGATCATGTGCACACCCTGGAAGACGAATCGCTTCGGTTCGTTTGGGAAGGCCACGATACCTTTGCAGCGCAGGATGTTCGGCCCCTCCACTTGGGTCAGGTTCGAGATCCAGGGCATGAACTTTTCCGGATCCACCTCGCCGTCGATAGCCACGGAGACGGATTGGATCTCCTCGTCGTGGTGATGATGGCCTTCCTCCAGGAAGTCGGGCTCGAGTTCGATGATGCGGTCGAGATCGAAGGCCTTCCGGTCGAGCACCTCGTTCAGCGGCACGGCCGCGTTCTGCGTGCGGTGGACCTTGGCATAGGGATTGATGGCGCGGATGCGCGCCTCGACCTCGTCCAGCTGCTCGGGCGTCACGAGATCGGTCTTGTTGAGGATGATCACGTCGGCGAAGGCGATCTGGTTCTTGGCCTCGGGCGCGTCCTTCAGCCGGTCGGACAGCCACTTGGCGTCCGCGACCGTCACCACCGCATCGAGGCGGGCGGCATCGGACACGTCCTGGTCCATGAAGAAGGTCTGGGCGACGGGGGCGGGGTCCGCGAGGCCTGTGGTCTCGACGATGATCGCGTCGAACTTGCCTTTGCGCTTCATCAGACCGTCGAGGATTCGGATCAGGTCGCCGCGCACGGTGCAGCAGATGCACCCGTTGTTCATCTCGAACACCTCCTCGTCGGCGCCGACGACGAGTTCGTTGTCGATGCCGATTTCGCCGAACTCATTCACGATGACGGCGTATTTCTTGCCGTGGGGCTCGGTCAGGATCCGATTGAGGAGAGTGGTCTTGCCGGCGCCGAGATAGCCTGTGAGAACGGTAACGGGGATCTTGTCGGTCATCGGATGGTCCGCGATTTTCATCCTCCCCTCGAGAGGGAGGATCGGCCGGAAGGCCGAGGTGGGATGGAAACACCAGCTTGGGTAAGGTCGCGCTGCCAACCTCACCCCGAAGCGCTTACGCGCTTTGACCCTTCCCCTCAAGGGAAGGGCGGGAAACGGTCAGCTCGACAAAGCCGCGCTGAAAGCCTTTATATTGTGTCTCATCATGTCAATGTAAGTGCCGGCGGGGCCGTCCGGCTCGGAAAGGGCGTCGGAATAGACCCGCTCTCCGATCCTGGCCCCGGTCTCCTTGGCGATTCGCTCCATGAGACGGGCATCTGAGACGTTCTCCACGAAGACGGCGGCGATCTTCTCGCGCCTGATCTGCTGGATGATGCGGGCCACGTCCTTGGCCGAGGCCTCGGCCTCGGTGGAGACACCCTGCGGAGAGACGAAAGCGATCCCATACGCGTGCCCGAAATAGCGGAAGGCGTCATGGGAGGTGATGATCCGGCGACGCGCTTCGGGGATGTTGGCCACGAGGCCTTTCACCTCGGCTTCGAGAGTGTCGAGTTTGGAGAGGTACGCGGCGGCGTTGCTCTCGTAGGCCGCCTTGCCCCCGACATCCGCCGCGATCAGGGCATCGCGGATATTGGCCACGTAGATCCTGGCATTGCCAATGTCCTGCCAGGCATGGGGATCGATGCCGTGGTCGTGATCATGGCCATGGTGATCGTCGTCTCCCTCGATCAGCTTCGCGCCCTTCGCAGCCTCGACCTTTGTGGCCCTGGTGCCCGAGGATTTGATGAGACGGTCGATCCAGCCCTCGAATTTCAGGCCGTTGGTGAAGACGATCCTGGCCTCGGTCAGGCGGCGTCCGTCGGCAGGCGTGGGTGCGTAGACATGGGCATCCCCGTTCGGACCGACCAAGGTCGTCACCTCCACGCGTTCTCCGCCCACATGGCGCACGAGGTCCCCGAGAATCGAGAAGGTCGCGACGACCTTGAGCTTTTCCGGCGGCTGTGCTGCTGCGGGCATGCTCATGCCGGTGAGCGCCAGAGAACACGCAAGCAGAGATAATGTCGCTCGTCTCGTCAGCATGGTCGGATCCTTCGGTAGGGTTTCAGGCTTCCAGATGCTTGCCCGGCCAGAGACGCCAGAGCACGCCGCCTTCGCGGCCCATGAGCAGCGAGGCTACGTAAACGGCACCGGCCGAGAGGATGATCGCAGGTCCTGCGGGCAATTCCGCATGGAAGGAGAGCAGGAGGCCCGCGATGCCGGAGGCAATGCCGATGAGCATGGACACGACCATCATCATGGTGATGTCGCTGCTCCAGAATCGGGCGGCGGCGGCGGGCAGCATCATCATGCCGACGGCGAGCAGGGTGCCGAGGGCGTGAAATCCGCCGACAAGGTTCAGCACCACGAGGCCGAGAAAGATGAGATGGGTGGGCGTTCCCGAGCGGCTGACCGAGCGCAGGAAGATCGGATCGACGCATTCGAGCACGAGCGGGCGGTAGAGAACCGCAAGGGCCAGAACCGTCAGGGTCGAGATCGAGGCAAGCAGCAGCAGCGTGCCGTCGTCGAGCGCGAGCACCGTACCGAAGAGCACGTGCAGGAGATCGACGTTCGATCCTCTGAGAGACACGATGGTGACGCCGAGCGCGAGCGAGAGGAGATAGAAGGCCGCGAGCGAGGCGTCCTCCTTCAGCGAGGTGTAGCGCGAGACGAGGCCGGCGGCCATGGCGACGATCACGCCCGCCGCCAATCCGCCCACTGTCATGGCGGGAAGAGACAGGCCCGCGAGCAGGTAACCGACCGCGGCACCGGGCAGAATGGCATGGGCCATGGCGTCGCCCGTGAGGCTCATGCGCCGCAGCATCAGGAACACGCCGATGGGGCCGCCGCCGAGCGCGATCGCGATCACGCCCACGAGCGCGCGCCGCATGAACTCGAATTCGGAAAAGGGGGTGATGAGAGGATCGAGCACGGCCGGTTCTTTATGCGGCTCCGCGCTGGCACACATGCGCATGGGGATCATGCGCCTCGACCATGCGGCGGGCTTTCAGGAGGTTGTCGGCGCTCAGCACCTCGAGCGTGTCGCCCCAGGCCACGGGCTCGCGGGCGATGAGCAGGGTTTCCGGGAAGACGCGCCGGACCATGTCCAGATCGTGCAGCACCGCGACGACCGTGCGGGACTCGTCGTGCCAGCGGCGCACGAGGTCGAGCAGGTCGGCGGTGGTCTTGGCGTCGATGGCGGTGAACGGCTCGTCGAGCAGGATCACCGGCGCATCCTGCAGGAGCAGGCGCGCGAAGAGGGCGCGCTGCATCTGGCCGCCGGACAGGGTCGAGATGGGACGGCGCTCAAAGCCGATGAGGCCCACGGCCTCCAGGGCCTCCTCGATCTTCGCGCGGTCTTTGGCCGAAATGCCGCCGAAGAGCCCCGAACGGGACCAGAGACCCATCGCCACCAGGTCGTAGACGGAGAGCGGGAACGAGCGGTCGATCTCGGCCGCCTGCGGCAGATAGGCGATTTCGGAGGAGGGGCCGTCGAGCCGGATCCGGCCGTCGAGGGGCTTCAGGGTGCCGACGATGCCCTTGAGCAGGGTCGACTTGCCCGCCCCGTTGGGACCGACCACCGCCGTCAGGCTGCCGGCGGAGATGGCCCCGTTCAGGTGATGCACGGCGGGCCTGCGGCCATAGCCGAGGGTCACTTCGTTGAAGCGGATGGCTGTGGCGGGCGCGGACATGCTCTTAGCCCAACACTCGTAAGACCAGCAGCCACAGAATCCCCAGGGCTGCGGCGGCGCCCGCCAGCCGCTGCCACACCGAGAGGCGAAGCAGCGAAAAGGTGGGGGCGGCGGCCATGGCCCGGTGCTCGTGGCGGTGGTTGTGGTGACCGTGCGACATGCCTCCACACATAGACTCAATCGATCGCCGTTTCCAGTGGCGTATAGTATTTTATACGCCACTGTTAACATTGTGGGTTACAAACAGAAATCTTAGAACGTTGGATGGTGCTGATAGAGCCAGGTTTCGCTCAAGACCTCATCTCCGCTGCGCAGGTAGCAGCGCATCTCAACCGGCTCGGTGCCGGTGACCGTCAGGTCGAACTGGGTCCGCCAGTGGCCGGGCACGTTGTTGGGAACGGCCTCGGTGAGGATGTTGGAGAACTCGCCGCGCGAGGCGGTGAGGACGGGCTTCGGGATCACGCCGCTGGGAAGCCTGGTCAGCGGCTCGCCGATGAATTCCACCATGAACTTGCGCACGCCCTTGGGGCGCAAGGTGCCGGCCTGTCCGCCATTGCCGAAGCGGGTGGCGATCACGTGGGCGAGCGGGGTCGGGTAGGGCTCGTTCGCCGCCCAATGCATGCGATAGCGGAACTCCATGGCCTGACCGGCGCGGGCGGGCTCCGCCGGCACCCACATGGCCACGATGTTGTCGTGGATCTCGTCGTCGGTGGGAATCTCCACAAGCTGGATGGAGCCTCTTCCCCAGGTGCCCTGAGGCTCGATCCAAAGCGAGGGGCGGCGGTCGTAATAGACGCCGTCGAGATAGTGGTCGAAATTGCGGTCCCGCTGGAGCAGGCCGAAGCCGCGCGGGTTCTCGTCGGAGAAGGCCGAGGTGATGATCCGCGGCGGGTTGTTGAGCGGGCGCCAGATGCGCTCGCCGGCTCCTGTCCACATGGCGAGTCCGTCGGAATCATGGATCTCCGGGCGCCAGTCGATGGCGGTGGTCTTCGCTTTTTCCGAGTACCAGTACATGGATGTGAGCGGCGCGATTCCGAGGCGCGCGATATCCTTGCGGAGGTACAGGGCGCAGTCGAGGTCCATGATGACCGCGGCAGCCCGCTGCATCACGAAGCGATAGGCTCCCGCCACGCTCGGGCCGTCCAGAAGGGCGTAGATCGTCACCGTGTCCGAGCCGGGCTTGGGCGTCTCGAAATAGATGTGGGTGAAATCCGGGAATTCCTCGGGCCTGCCATGCACGGCCACATCGACGGCCAGGCCGCGGGCGGAGAGGCCGTACTGATAAAGCTCGCCGATGGCGCGGAAATAGGACGCGCCGAGGAAAGCTACCCAATCATTCTTTCTCCAGTCGAGCCTGCCGTTGCGGGATTCCTGGAAGCGGAAGCCGGCGAAGCCTGTGTTGTCCGGGAGCTTGCGGGCGGGCGAATCCGCCGGCATGTCGAAGTATTGGGTGTCGTAGACGATCTCGCGGGCCTGGCCGCCTTCGACCACGTGCATGCGGACGGGCTTCTGGAAGAAGCGTCCCATATGGAAGAAGGTGACCGGGAACTCGCTGGGACCGTCGGCCCAGAGAGCAAGGTCGGTCTTGAACCTGATCTTGCCGTGGGCGTCGTAGTCGATCTGATAGAGAATGTCCGGCGAGGGGCTCGGCGGGGCGGTATAGGCGGTGCGCGCCATGGCCTCGGCCCGCTTCTTCAGGTCCTCGAAAGAGAAGGGGGCCGGTGACCCCATCTTCAAACCCTGCTGCGCCAGGGCGGGGCTCGAGAAGCCCTGAGCGGCCAGGGCGGCCGTGGCGGTGGCGGTCTGGAGGAACTGGCGGCGGTTAAGCATGGATCGACGCATTTGGTTGTGGAGAAGACGGACCCCTACCGACCAAGGTGGCAGGATTAAGTCCTCATAGCCTCTTGAGAAAACTTCGTCAGCAGCCAAAACTAGGTCCACACACAAGCACCGCTGAGTCAGGTGCCATAAATTGGGAGTACGTCATGTATCGAAACGTCATGCGCCGCCTCGTGGGCGCGGCCACCGCTCTCGCCCTCGCGGGTGCGAGCCTTCCGGCTCAGGCCCAGGACTTCATCAACGTTCTGACCGGCGGCACCTCGGGCGTCTATTATCCGCTCGGCGTGGCGCTCTCCAAGGTGTTCACGGAAAAAGTCCAGGGCTCGCGCCCCTCGGTCCAGGCCACCAAGGCTTCGGTGGAGAACCTCGTCCTGCTGCAGCAGGGCAAGGGCGAGATCGGCTTTACCCTGGGCGACAGCCTGGCCATGGGCTGGGCAGGAAACGAGGAAGCCGGCTTCAGGAGCAAGCTCGACAAGCTGCGCGGGATCACCGCCATCTATCCCAACTACATCCAGATCGTCGCCACCAAGGATTCCGGCATCAAGTCGCTCGCCGACCTGAAAGGCAAGCGCCTCTCCGTCGGTGCGCCGAAATCCGGCACCGAGCTCAATGCCCGCGCGATCCTTCAGGGGGCTGGCCTGACCTATCAGGATCTCGGCAAGGTCGAGTATCTGCCCTTCGGCGAGTCCGTCGAGCTCATGAAGAACCGCCAGCTCGACGCCACCCTGCAATCGGCCGGTCTCGGCGTCTCCTCGATCCGTGACCTCGCCACTTCCGTTCCGATCGTGGTGGTCGAGATCCCGGCCGACGTGGTGACCAAAGTGGGCTCTCCCTACATCAAGGCCACGATCCCGGCCGGCACCTATGAGGGCCAGACGGCACCCGTGGATACGGCCGCCGTGGTGAATTATCTCGTCACCCATTCCGGCGTGAAGGACGAGACGGTCTACCAGATGACGAAGGCGATCTACGAGAACCTGCCCGAACTCGCGGCCGCTCATGCGGCCGCCAAGGACATCAAGCTCGAGAACGCTCTCTCCGGCATGCCGGTCCCAGTTCATCCGGGCGCCCAGCGCTATTTCGACGAAAAAGGTGTGAAGAAGGGGTCCTAATCCCTTAGACGGATTTACATTCGAGCCGGGGCGGCGCACCTGCCCCGGCTTTCGCATGTCAAGAACGTGAATCGGTTGAAGAGAGGGCCTCCATGAGCCATGGCATGAATGCGTCCGAGATCGCGACGCTCGAGCAGCCGTCCGCGCCGGCCAATCCCGAGCATGGCCTGCCGGAGAATTTCGGTGAAGGCATTCCAGGCAAGTTCCTTTTCTGGATCGCGGTGGCTTTCTCGGCTTTCCAGATCGTCACGGCCTTAGGCATCCCTCTCGATCGTCCGATCTTCGGGAGCGTCTCGGCGCTCCATCTGACCGGCGCGGTCTTCGCGGCTTGGGCCGGATGGCTCGTCTTCCAGCGTCTGAAGGGCCGCAGCGTGATCGACGGGGCGCTGGCGCTCGTAGCGCTCGCCATCGCCTATGCGCTCATCTTCAAGTTTCCGGGCAGCCTGCCGAGCCAGGTGGTGCGCGCCCTCCATGTGGGCTTTCTCTGCCTCGTCGCGGGCGCGATGCTGGCGAACCACAAGGCGCGCAGCCCCGCCACCCGGGTGCTCGGCTGGATCGTCGGCCTCGTCGGCTTCGGCATCGGCGTCTACCATTGGGCTCTCTATGAGGAGCTCGTGGTGCGTTCGGGCGAGCTGACGCAGGCCGACCTCGTGGTCGGCATCACGGCCATCGCGGTGCTGTTCTACCTCGTCTGGCGCGTCATGGGGCCGGCGCTCCCTATCGTCGCCGGCATCTTTCTGGCCTACTGCCTGTTCGGCAATTATCTGCCCGCGCCCTTCGATCATCGCGGATACTCGCTCGAGCAGGTGATCGAGCACATGTCCTTCGGTACGGAGGGACTCTATGCGACTCCGACCCTGGTCTCCGCGACCTACATCTTCCTCTTCATCCTGTTCGGCGCGTTCCTCGAACGGGCGGGCATGATCCAGCTCTTTACCGACGTGGCGATGGGGCTGTTCGGCAACGCCAGGGGAGGTCCGGCGAAGGTGGCCGTATTCTCTTCGGCGCTTATGGGAACGATCTCGGGCTCGGGCGTGGCCAACGTGGTCTCGACGGGGCAGTTCACCATCCCGCTCATGAAGCGGTTCGGCTACAGGCCCGAATTCGCGGGCGGCGTCGAGGCGACCGCCTCCATGGGCGGCCAGATCATGCCGCCGGTCATGGGCGCGGTGGCCTTCATCATGGCCGAAACCATCGACGTGCCTTACGTCGAGATCGTAAAGGCCGCGCTCATTCCGGCCATCCTCTACTATGGGTCCGCGTTCCTCGCCGTCCACCTCGAGGCGGGCCGGGCAGGACTGCTCGGAATCGCCAAATCGGAGCTGCCGAGCGCAGCGCGCGCGCTGAAGGAGAAATGGCATCTCATCCTGCCGCTGGCGGTTCTCGTCTATCTCCTCTTCTCCGGCTATACGCCTCTCTTCGCAGGATCCATCGGTCTTGCGCTCACCGTGGTGCTGATCCTCGCGGGCGCGCTTGCGCTGGGCCTCGTGAGCGAGACCGTGCGCCTCGTCTTCTGGGTGGGCCTCGGCCTCGTCGCCGCGGCCTTTCTCTGGGTCGGCGTAACCCTCGTACTGGTGCTGGTCGGGATTCTCGTCCTGATCAGCCTTTTCGTGCGCGGCGGACCCGAAACGTTGGAGGCCTGCCGGGATGCCCTGGCCGACGGCGCCCGTCAGGCGCTGCCCGTCGGCCTGGCCTGCGCGGTGGTGGGCATCGTCATCGGCACGATGACGCTTACCGGAATCGGCACGATCTTCGGCAACTGGGTAGTGTCCATCGGTCGCGATTCGCTCATCCTGTCGCTGGTGCTCACGATGTTCGTGAGCCTCATTCTCGGCATGGGCATTCCGACCATTCCGAACTACATCATCACCTCGTCGCTGGCAGCCCCTGCGCTGCTGACGCTCGGCGTGCCGCTCATCGTCTCGCACATGTTCGTCTTTTACTTCGGCATCATGGCGGATCTGACGCCGCCCGTGGCGCTGGCGGCGTTTGCGGCGGCCCCTATCGCGAAGGCGTCGGGTTTCAGGATCGGCTTCCAGGCCCTGCGCATCGCCCTGCCGGGCTTCGTCATTCCCTATATGGCCGTTTACGACCCGGCCCTGATGATGCAGCATGTAGACGGCGTTTCCGGAGGCGCGTTCTGGGCGAACGTCGCCTACATGGTGGTGAAGGCGGGCCTCGCGGTGCTGCTGTGGGGCGCGGCCTCGGTCGGCTATCTGAACGTGGCGATGCCCTGGTGGGAGCGCCTCGGGGCTGCCGTCGCGGCGGCCTTTCTGGTGCTGGCCCTGCCGGTCACGGACGAGATCGGCTTCGCGCTGGCCGTGCTCGTGCTCGGCATCCACTTCTGGCGCGCCCGCCGGATCCGGACGGCGGCGGCCCGCTCATGATCTGCCTCGTCGCGGGCAAGGTCGTCGCGCCCCTGATGGCGGGCGCGATGACCCTCGCCTGGACGCATTCGGTCGAAAAGATCGTCTGGGAGGAGGATTGGCGGGCGACGCCCGCGGGGCTGGAACTCGTTCAGGCGCGGGTGAGGGGCTCGGGCGCGGGGATGGAGCCGCCGCCCGAGGCGAGGCTCGTCGGCGGCGCATGGGCCTGGAAGCCGGATGTTCCGCCTCAAGCCGAGGTGATCATGCGTCGCTCGGGCGCGACGGCGGACTGGCGGGTCTGCATCGACGGGGAATGTCGCCCGATGGAGGCCTACGTGCCCCCGGATGCCGACCCGATCGTGATGAGGGTGTGCCCCTGATTACTCGGCGAGGGGTTCGACGGCGACGCAGCGGCGCCAGAGATTCACGAGGAAATAGACGGCGAGCAGGCTGAAGAGGCCCATGAGCACATAACCCACGATGGCTCCCAGCTCGAACAGACCCGCGATGGCCCAGCCGGCGGAGATGGCTACGCCGAACACCTCCGCACCGACCAGGATCATGATGCTGACGACGGTGATGAGATTGCGCCAGTTGGTGCTTTTCGCCTGAGCCACGGTTCCATTACTCCATTCGCTGCCGGAAGGGACTACCCTAAACGCCCCCTCCGGTGCAAGGTTCGCCTGACATTCCGTTCCGTCGTGTTAGTCTTGAAGCCCATGCCCGAAACTCCCGTCTTTTCCACCACGGCGGTTGCCGCCCCCCACATGCTCGCCGCCGAGACCGGCCAGACGATCCTGGCGGCGGGCGGCAACGCCGTGGAGGCCATGGTCGCCATGGCCGCCACTATCGCCGTCGTCTACCCGCACATGAACGGGCTGGGCGGCGACGGCTTCTGGCTGGTGCGCGAGCCCAAGGGCCGGGTCCATGCTCTCGATGCATCGGGTCCCGCCGGGTCGCTCGCCACCATCAAGCGCTACCGGGACAAAGGCTATGACGGCGTTCCGCCGCGCGGTCCCGATGCGGCGCTCACCGTCGCGGGGGCCGTCGGCGGCTGGGGTCTGGCGCTGGAGCTCGCGAAAGCCCTCGGCGGGCAGTTGCCGCGCGACATGCTGCTCGCCGATGCCGTCCGTCTCGCCCGCGAGGGCTATCGCGTCGGGGCCGCCGAGGGACGCAACCCCATGCTGGAGGAGGCTGCACTCTTTGCCGCACCGGGCTTCGCCGAGGCCTTTCTCAAGGACGGCAGGCTGCCGCCCGCAGGCGAGACGCGGCATTCCCCCAGGCTTGCCGATACCCTCGAACAGCTCGCCCATGCGGGCCTTGGGGACTTCTACCGGGGCGATGTGGGACGCGAGATCGCGGCGGATCTGGAGCGCATCGGAAGCCCGATCACGCGAAAGGACCTGGAGACCTTCCAGGCGCGCGTGGTGAAGCCGCTCTCGGTGGAGCTGAAGCACTCGACCGTCTACAACATGCCGCCGCCGAGCCAGGGGCTCGCCACGCTGCTGATGCTCGGCCTGTTTCACCGGCTCGACGTGAAGCATGGCGAGACGCCGGAGCATCACCACGGTCTCATCGAGGCGGCGAAGCGCGCCTTCGCGATCCGCGACAAGGTTGTCACCGACCCGCGCGATCTGAGCGCCGATCCGGCCTCCTTCCTGACACCCGCATTGCTCGAGAGGGAGGCGGCGATGATTGAGACGCGCCGTGCCGCCCCCTATCCGCCGCGGCCCGCCGAGGGTGACACGGTCTGGATGGGCTGCATCGACCGGGACGGGCTGGCGGTATCCTACATCCAGTCGGTGTTCTGGGCCTTCGGCTCGGGCTGCGTGCTGCCGTCTACCGGTGTTCACTGGCACAATCGTGGCTTCGGCTTCTCGCTCGATCCGAAGAGCCTGAAGGCCCTGGAGCCCGGCAAGAGGCCTTTCCACACGCTCAGTCCCGGCCTTTGCGCCTTCGACGACGGGCGCGTGCTCTCCTACGGCACCATGGGCGGCGAGGGGCAACCGCAGATCCTAGGCCAGATCTTCACGCGCTATGCCGATTTCGGCATGAGCCTCGCCGATGCGGTCGATGCGCCGCGCTGGCTCTTCGGCAAGCGATGGAAGGAGCCCGCCGCAACGCTGAAGGTCGAGGACCGTTTCGATCCGAGCCTGCTGCGTGCGCTCAAAAGCTACAGCCATCCGGTGGAGGAACTGGCCAAGCCTTATGCGGATATGATGGGCCATGCGGGCATGCTCGTGAGGCACCCGCGCAACGGCCGTGTCGAGGCCGTGCACGATCCGCGTTCGGACGGCGGTTCGCTGGGGCTCTGACCGGCCTCGCGCCCGCTCAGCTCATACATGAGTTCTAGCTTACGCCCATGTAGCGGCCGGGCTTGTGGTTGGTCGCGATGACGAGGTTGATCATCGTCGTCGCCAGGAGCGAGAGCGCGAACTGCTCCACGCTGATGACGAACAGAGAGGCCAGCAGGATCAGGCCGTCCACGGCGAGCTGGACGTATCCGGCACGCAGGCCGTAGCGCTCCTGGGCGTAGAGGGCGAGGATGTTCACGCCGCCGAGGCTTGTCCGGTGGCGGAACAGGATCAGCAGGCCCAGCCCGATGAGAATGCCGCCGACGACAGCCGCATAGACCGGTTCGAGATACGCGATGCCAATCCAGACGGAGGTCAGCTTGGTCAGGTAGGAGACCAGCAGAACGGCGAGAAAGGTCCGGATCGTCAGCTTCCAGCCCATGCGCAGGATGGACAGCGCGTAGAATGGCAGGTTCGCCACGAGGAAGAGCGGCCCGAACTCGAACTCGGTTGCATATTGCAGCAGCAGCGCGAGCCCGGCGGTGCCGCCCGTGAGCAGCGTGGCCTTCGAGAGAAAGGCGATGCCGAGGGCCACGACCAGGGTGCCCGTGAGCCCGGCGACGACATCCTCGTACAGACGATGGGCATGCGGTGGCGATGTAACGGACGCGCTCAAGTTCCGACCTCCGAAAGATCGGCCCGCTATAGCGGCCTCTCGCAGGTGCAGCAATATGTGTAAAACAGGGAGGCGCCGCCGGACTTGCCCCAGGCGCATCCCTCGCGGAGGGGGCTTACAGACCGCCCGCCGTGCTCCAGAGGCCGATCAGCAGATTGACGCCCAGTACCAGGACGAACGCCGCGGCCAGCAGCTCGAGTCCGGCCACGGCGACGGCGCCCGAAGCTCCCCGTCCGCCCGCCACCTTCAGGGCCAGGGTCTTGGCGAAGACCGCGACCGCCGCGATGGCGCTGGTGGTGAGCGCGGTGCCGAGCGCCATGGCGAAGGTGGCGGCGATCCCCGCCGCGAAGAGACCCTGGGCCAGGGAGAATACGAGCACGATCAGCGCCCCCGCGCAGGGGCGGATGCCGGCGGCGAGCGCCACGCCCGCCATGTCGCGCCAGCGGGTGAGGCGGCCGATCTCCTCAGGCGGCGGCATGTGGATATGGTCGCAGCCGGCTTCCTGCGTAGGCGCCAGGGGATCGCGCGCGAGGGCCAGGACGCCCAGCACCTTGCCGCTCTTGCGCCATGTGATCACGAGCCCCAGCAGGGCGACCGCGACGAAGCTCGCGAGCTCCACGTTCATGGCGAGCTTGTTCATGGTGGAGGCAGTCGCGCGCAGGACAAGGCTGACCGTGCCGACGATGAGGATGGCGACCGCCGCCTGCACGAAGGCCGCGGCGAAACTCAGGGCGAAGCCCTTGCGGAGCGCCTTCTCGTCGGCCACCAGATAGGCCGAGATCACGCTCTTCCCGTGCCCCGGCCCCGCCGCATGGAAGACCCCGTAGGCGAAGCCGACGGCGAGGAGCGAGCCGAGGGCAGCGCCGCTCTCCTTCATGGCGTGCACGCTCGCCCGGAGGCTGGCGTAGAAGCCGGATTGCACGGACAGGAGCCAAGCCCCGAAATCGCCCGACGGGGCCGCCTCCCGGATGCCCATGCCGAAGGGGCTGCGCGGGGCGGGCGCATCAATGGGACCGAGCCAGAGCGCGAGCAGCCCCATGGCCGCCGCTACGACAACGGACGCTAGGACCATCAGGACGAGCCTCTGCCGGAGCCGCGTCTGACCGGGGGCAGAAGAGGCGAGCGGAGCGGAGGTCACGGACATGCGATGATCGCCTTGTTCGAATATTCGACGCTGAAGCTCGCGCCCGGCGCTGCCGCCTGGATCGCGCCCTCGTCCTGAAGGATCTTCAGCATCGCCTCATCGAGCGGCTTGGCCTTGGCGATAGTCGTGACGCAGCCCTGAGGAGCGTTGGCCAAGGTCACAGAGGTTTGATCGTTGAGGCTGAAATAGACGAAGAAGGTCGGGTCGTCGATCTCGATGGCGAGAGCGCCGTTCACCGGGGCTGGGGCCTTCAAGGGCAGCAGGAACGTCATGGTGACCTGATTCCGGCTCATGGTCATCCGGGCGTTTCGTGGGTCGCTGAACGCCTGCGGCCTGCCGTGCACCTTAAAGGTCGTGAAGTACTCGAATTCGGAGAGGCTGCCTGCGTTCTCATCGGCCAGCTCCTGCAGCTCCTCCGGCGTCAGCTTGCCGTCGCCGTCCTTGTCCAGCCCCTGCGTGACATAGGCCGTATAGGCCTCGTCGAACGTCCATTCGTGCCGAATGCCCGTGACCTTGCCGTCGGGAGCGAACACCACCTCGGCCCTGGCGGTGATCCAAACATGGGGATGCGCAAGGGCCGGCACGCTGAGCCCTGTCAGAAGAAGCGCGAGGCAGAGGATGGGACCAAGGCGGATGTTCATGCGTTGACTTCTAAAGCGACGCTTCCGAGGCTCCGGAAGCCGATTCAAGATCTAGAGGCATCAAGGTTAATGGAGGCAAAACGAAGGCCTGGGCCGGATCGCCGCCGGACGGTTTGATTGACGTGATCCGGCGATTATGTCAGCCTTGCTGACGTAATTAGTGGAACCAGCAAGAACCGGGGCAACCGGCGGGCGGGGGCAAGAGGGCTCCAAGGAGGAACGGCATGACCGCAGGTCATGTGGCGCTTCGTAGCGTTACGCTCGACGACAAGTACGATCTCACGAAGGATCACGTGTTCATCACCGGCACGCAGGCCGTCATCCGCATGCTGCTGATGCAGCGCGAGCGGGACAGGCTCGCGGGCCTCAACACGGCCGGCTTCGTCTCCGGTTATCGCGGCTCGCCGATCGGCGGCCTGGACCAGAACCTCTGGCGGGCCAGGAAGTGGCTCGAGCAATCCAACATCGTCTTCCAGCCCGGCCTCAACGAGGAACTCGCCGCCACCGCCGTCTGGGGTTCACAGCAGGCCGAGATCCGCGGCGACGGCAGGTACGACGGTGTGTTCGGCCTCTGGTACGGCAAGGGCCCGGGCGTCGACCGCTCCGGCGACGTGTTCCGCCACGCCAATATGGCGGGCTCCTCCAGGCATGGCGGTGTGCTCGCCCTTATGGGCGACGACCACACGGCGGAATCCTCCACCGTCGCTCACCAGTCCGAATTCCATTTCGTCGACGTGATGATCCCGATCCTGAACCCGGCAGGGGTTCAGGAAATTCTCGATTACGGCCAGTACGGCTACGCGATGAGCCGCTTCTGCGGCACCTGGGTGGCCTTCAAGTGCGTGAAGGACAACATCGAATCCACCGCCTCCGTCGACGGGTCGCTCGATCGCGTGAAGATCGTCATTCCCGACGATTTCGCCATGCCGCCGGGCGGGCTCAACATCCGCAGCCGCGACGGCGTGCTCGATCAGGAGGCGCGCCTCCAGGACTTCAAGCGCGATGCCATGCTGGCGTTCGTGCGTGCCAACAATCTCAACCGCATCGTCCTGTCCGGTGGGCGCAATCCGAAGATCGGGGTCATCACCGTCGGCAAGTCCTATCTCGACGTGCGCGAGGCGCTCGACGAACTCGGC
The DNA here is from genome assembly GCF_009830105.1 of Microvirga makkahensis. Taxonomy (GTDB): domain Bacteria; phylum Pseudomonadota; class Alphaproteobacteria; order Rhizobiales; family Beijerinckiaceae; genus Microvirga; species Microvirga makkahensis. Next base: position 107,291 of record NZ_WURB01000010.1, on the reverse strand, counting down.
CTCGACGAGGTGAAGGCCAACGACATGGGCCTTCGCCTCTACAAGGTCGCGTGCCCCTGGCCGCTCTCGCAGCGCGAGCTCCTGGAATTCGCGCAAGGGTTGGACAAGGTCATCGTCGTCGAGGAGAAACGCTCGCTCATCGAAGTGCAGCTGCGCGAGGAGCTCTACGGCACAGCGAACCAGCCGCTCTGCATCGGCAAGAAGGACGAGAGCGGCAACTGGCTCTTCCCCGTCAAGGGCGCCCTCGATCCCAATGACATCGCCATCGTCATCGGCGAGCGGCTGCTCGTCTATCACAACAACGACGACCTGCGCGGCCGCGTGGCGCGGCTTCGCCACGCGCAGGAGGTGCTGAAGGTCACCGGCGACGTGGCGACCCGCGTGCCGCATTTCTGCTCAGGCTGTCCGCACAACACCTCCACCAAGGTCCCTGAAGGCATGCGGGCCTATGCGGGCATCGGCTGCCATTACATGGTGCAGTGGATGGGCCGAGCCACGGACGGCTTCACGCAGATGGGCGGCGAAGGCGCGAACTGGATCGGCGAGGCGCCGTTCTCAAAGCGCGGACACGTGTTCCAGAATCTCGGGGACGGCACCTACAATCATTCCGGCGTTCTGGCCCTGCGGTGGGCGATCCACACCAAGACCAACGTCACCTACAAGATTCTCTTCAACGACGCGGTCGCCATGACCGGCGGGCAGAAGCACGAGGGCGGACTCACCGTCGACATGATCGCCCGTCAGGTGCGCGAGGAGGGAGTGGAGCGCATCGCGCTCGTCACCGACGAGCCGCACAAGTATCCCAAGTCGATCCGCTGGCCTGCGGGCATGACCATTCACCACAGAGACGAACTGGACGCCGTGCAGCGCGAGCTGGCCGGAATCCCCGGCGTCACGGTGATGATCTACGATCAGACCTGCGCATCCGAGAAGCGCCGCCGCCGCAAGCGCGGCGAATATCCGGATCCGGACAAGCGCGTGATCATCAATGATCTCGTCTGCGAAGCCTGCGGCGATTGCTCCGTGCAGTCGAACTGCGTGGCCGTGCAGCCGGTCGAGACCGAGTTCGGCCGCAAGCGCCAGATTGACCAGTCCAGCTGCAACAAGGACTTCTCCTGTGTGAAGGGCTTCTGCCCGTCCTTCGTGACGGTGCACGGAGCCAAGGTGAAGAAGGCGGCACCGGAGACGGTCTCCGCCGACGGCATGACCTTCAGGCCGCTGCCCGATCCGGAGCTGCCCGGCATCGACCGCACCTTCAACGTGATCGTGACGGGCGTGGGCGGCACGGGCGTCGTCACCATCGGCGCGATCCTCGGCATGGCGGCCCATCTCGAGGGCAAGGGTCTCGGCATGATCGACATGGCGGGCCTCGCCCAGAAGGGCGGCGCGGTCTACAGCCACGTGCGCCTCGCCAATCACCAGGACGATATCCACGCCATACGCGTGAGCGCGGAATCGGCCCATCTCGTTCTCGGCTGCGACCTCGTGGTGACGGGTACGAAGAAGGTGCTCGCCTCCGTTAAGCAGGGGCAGACCGCGCTCGTGGTGAACACAGCCGAAGTGATGCCCGGCGAGTTCACGCGCAACGCCGATTTCTCGCTGCCCACCGAGCGCCTGAAGCGCGCGATCAGGGGCGCTGCTGGCGACGACGCCGTCGCCTTCGTCGATGCGACGGCGATCGCCACCGCGCTTCTCGGCAATGCCATCGCCGCCAACATGTTCATGCTGGGCTATGCCTACCAGACGGGCCGCGTGCCGCTGTCGGCAGCCGCCATCGAGAAGGCCATCGAACTCAACGGCGAAGCGGTGAAGATGAATCTCGAGGCTTTCACCTGGGGCCGCCGCGCGGCTGCCGAGCCCGGGCCCATCGCCGCCATGATGAGCGAGCTGAAGGCGCCGACGGAGTCGCGCAAGATTTCCGAGACGCTGGATGAGGTGATCGATCGCCGCCAGGAGTTTCTGTCCGCGTACCAGAGCAAGCGCTACGGCAGGCGCTACCGCGCGCTCGTGGAGCGCGTGCGCGAGGCGGAAGCGAAGGCGGTTCCTGGCTCCACCGCGCTCACCGACGCCATGGCGCGCTCGCTCTTCAAGCTCATGGCCTACAAGGACGAGTACGAAGTGGCGCGCCTCTACACGAACGGCGACTTCGAGCGCCAGGTGGCCGCCACCTTCGAGGGCGAGAATCTGAGGTACGAGTTTCACATGGCTCCGCCGGTCCTGGCCAAGAAGGACCCGGCGACCGGCCTTCCGAAGAAGATGAGCTTCGGCCCGTGGATGATGAACGCCATGCGGGTTCTGGCAAAGTTCAGAATCTTGCGCGGCACGCCCCTCGACGTGTTCGGCTACACGCAGGAGCGCCGCACCGAGCGCCGGCTCATCCGCGAGTTCGAGGCTCGGATCGAGGAGATCCTGGCAAGGCTCGACGCGGGGAACCATGCGCTTGCCGTAGGCCTCGCCAACATCCCGCAGAAGATCCGCGGCTTCGGCCATATCAAGGAGAGCAACCTCGAAAAGGCGAGAACGGAGGAGCTGGAGCTGCTCGCCAAGCTCCGCGCCGGGCAGCCGCAGCCGGTGCCGGTTGCGGCGGAGTGAGAGGAGATCGAGATCGCTCCGCACATCTCACGCACTTCCCGTCATGGCCGGACCTGGTCCGGCCATGACGATCGGAATGTCGCCGCGCTTCGCGGGTCGGGATCACCGGCACAGGGCCGGCAATGGCGAGTAAGGTTCGGCAAGCCCTACGCTTGGCTTGCCGCGACGAAGCTCTCGGCGACCTTCGGCACGTTGTCCGCGTTGAGACCCGCCACGCACATGCGGCCCGATCCCACGAGATAGACGCCGTCCTTCTCGCGCATGTCGCGGACCTGCTGCTCGCTCAGGCCCGTGAAGCTGAACATGCCGCGCTGGCTCAGGAGGAAATCCACGTCCACCTCGTTCGACAGGGCGCGGATGCGCTCGGCGAGGAGCCTGCGCATGGCATCCATGCGGGTGCGCATTCCGTCGACCTCGGCGATCCACCGGGCGCGCAGCGTGTCGTCGCCGAGCACGGTTGCGACGAGAAGGCCGCCGGTCATCGGCGGGCTCGAATAGCTGCGGCGCACCGCGAGCTTCAGCTGTCCCAGCACGCGCTCGGCCTCGTCCGCGTCGCGGCAGACGATGCTCAGGCCTCCGCAGCGCTCCCCGTAGAGCGAGAAGTTCTTCGAGAAGGAATTGGCCACGAGGCAGCTGGCGCGCTCCGCGAAGCGGCGCACGAAAGCGGCATCCGCCTCGATGCTGGTGCCGAAGCCCTGATAGGCCATGTCGAACACCACGATATGACCCTTGGCGACGAGCACGTCGGTCACGGCGGTCTGCTGCTCCTCGCTCAGGTCCACGCCGGTCGGGTTGTGGCAGACGGGCTGGAGAATCACGATGGACCCCGCCTCGGCGGCTTCCAGCGCCCTGACCATGCCCGTAAAATCGACCGATCTGTTGGCGCGGTCCCAATAGGGATAGGTCGTCGTCCTGAAGCCTGCCCGCTGGAACAGGCCGTGATGGTTCTCCCAGGTCGGGTCGCTGACGAGAACGGTGCGGCCGGGCGTGTGCTTGGCCAGAAAGTCGGCCGCGATGCCGACCGCTCCCGTGCCGCCGATGGTCTGGATCGTCGCGATGCGCTTCTCTGCACGGGCCGGGTGCCCGCCGCCGAAGACCAGCTTCTGCACGCCCTCGCGATAGCCGGGATGGCCTTCCATGGGGAGATAGGGCCGCTCCGCGAAGCCGATCCGCTCATAGGCGGACCTGACGGAGCCCAGCACCGGAATGCGGCCCTTCTCGTCCGTATAGACGCCGATGCTGAGATTCACCTTCTCCGCCCGGGGATCGGCCTTGAAGCTGTCGTTCAGGGACAGGATCGGGTCACCCGCGAAGGGCTCCACATGTCCAAACAGTGATTCCGTCATGCTGATCTCCAGGGTGTCGCGGTCGCATTCCGCGAGAGACCTACTCCCCGGCCCGTTTCCCGGCAAGGCTCTTCGTGGGGCGCCGCATTCCCGTATGATCAGGAGGCGAGCCGCCAGTCGATGGGCTCCAGGCCCTTCTCGACCAGCCAGTCGTTGGCGCGGCTGAAGGGGCGGGTCCCTTTGAAGTCGTTGAGGCGGTTGAGGGGAGAGGGATGCCCCGCTTCGATCACGAGGTGCTTCCCGCGATCGACGAGCGCGGCGCGCTTGCGGGCAGGAGCACCCCAGAGCAGGAACGCGACGGCGGGTTGCCGCGCGGAAACGGCGGCGACGGCCTGATCGACCAGGTCGGACCAGCCGAACCTCATATGCGCGCCCGATTTCCCGGCCTCGACCGTCAGCGCCGTGTTGATGAGCAGCACGCCCTGTTTCGCCCATTTCGTCAGGTCGCCCGATGCCGGCATGGGGGCATCCAGATCCGACGACATTTCGGCGAGGATCGTGCGCAACGAGGCGGGCAGCCTCCGCGCGCCGCGGTAGGAGAATGCAAGCCCATGGGAATCCCCCGGGGTAGGGTAGGGGTCCTGACCGAGGATCACGACCTTGACCTTGTCGAGAGGGGTCAGCCTGAGGCTGGTAAAGACCGCCTCGGGCGGCGGAAGCACATGACCGCCGCCGGCAATCACGGTGTCGACCTTTGCGGCGACCCGGTCGGCGCTGCCATCCTGAAAGAAGGGAAGCGCCAGCCAGGAGGCGGCCTGACGGTTGCGGCGGAACTCTGCAAGGGCTTGGCTGATGGGACCTGTCATGAAAGCCGTGCCTTTCGGGTAGGGGAACGCATGGGCGTCGTGTCAGATGGTGTCTAGCCGGCAGGGATGAAAATGGCATCACCCCGTGTCCGCGTTCGAGGCGCGGAGGACATCGACAGGATATTGTTTCTGTGACACGCTTCCTGTCTAGGCTCCCGGCCGTCCGCTCTGGGCGCCGCCCGATACGAGGATCCGTGATGATATCGACTAGCCGACCCTCCGCTGCCCTGCGTGCCGGTCTCCTGGGATTGTCCCTGCTCCTGTCCGGCACCGCTCTGGCGCAGGAAACCGTGACCCTGCGCTTCGTCCAGACCAACGACATCGACCGCATGAGCGCCGAGAAGGGGCGCGGCGGCTTCGCCCGGCTGGCGACCGTGATCAAGGAGGAGAAGGCGAAGGGCAATGCCTTCTTCGTCCATGCGGGCGACACCATTTCGCCCTCGCTGCTGTCGGGTTTCGACAAGGGTGCGCACGTGATCGACATCCTCAACCGCATGGGCGTCGATGCGATGGTGCCGGGCAACCATGAGTTCGACCTCGGCCCCGACGCCTTCCGGGCCCGCATGAGAGAGGCCAAGTTCGACGTCCTGGCCACCAACATCATCGACGGCAACGGCCTGCCTGTGAATACCAAGCCCGACAAGATGGTCGAGGTGCAGGGGGTCAAGGTCGGCTTCTTCGGCCTCACCACGGAGGAGACGCCCATCGCGTCGAGCCCCGGCGACATCAGGTTCGCCTCCACCATCGACACGGCCCGCACCAAGGCCAAGGAATTGCGCGAGAAGGGCGCCGACATCGTGGTCGCCCTCGCTCATACCCCGCTCGAAGTGGACATGATCATCGCCCGCTCCGCCGGGGTGGACGTGATCATCGGCGGTCACGACGAGCATCTTCTGGCCTTCTACGACGGCAAGGTGGTTCTGTCCGAGTCCGAATCCCAGGCCAACTACATCAACGTGGTCGAGCTGGCCGTCACGAAAACCACCAAGGACGGCCAGACCCGCGTCACCTGGATGCCCAATTTCCGCATCGTCGACAGCGCCGGCGTAAAGCCCGATCCGGAGATCGAGGCCGTGGTGAAGGGCTACGAGGACAAGCTCTCCAAGGAACTCGATGTGGAGATCGGCGTCACCGAGACGCCCCTCGACAGCCGCCGGGCCACGGTGCGCGGCGGCGAAGCCGCCATCGGGAACCTGATCGCCGATGCCCTCAGGGCCTCCGTCGGAGCCGACGTGGCCATCACCAATGGCGGCGGCATTCGCGCGGACAAGCAATATGAGGCCGGACAGAGACTGACCCGGCGCGACATTCTGTCCGAAATGCCCTTCGGCAACACCACGGTGCTGCTCGAGGTGAAGGGCGAGCAGATCAAGGCGGCGCTGGAGAACGGCGTGAGCCAGGTGCGCGAGCTCGGCGGCCGTTTCCCGCAGGTCTCCGGCATCGTGGCCGAGGTCGATGTGAAGGAGCCGGTGGGCAGCCGGGTGAAATCGGTGAAGATCAACGGAGAACCGCTCGATCCTGCCAAGACCTACAGGCTCGCCACCAACGACTTCATGGCCCGCGGCGGCGACGGCTACCGGGTCTTCGCAGACGCCAAGTCCCTCATCGACGTATCGGCCAGCCAGCTCATGGCGAGCCAGGTGATCGAGTATGTGGCCAAGGCCGGGAAAGTCGCGCCCAAGGTCGAGGGACGCATCGTCCTGCGCTGACCCCCGAGGCGCAGGCAATCGCCGCCGGGATCGCGAGAGATCCCGACGTTTCTTTTTCAAGGGGGGAGGGGCCTAATTTTACCCCTCCATCTCTCGCCGAGGCTGTGTCATGGTGGCCCGCCTGATGCGAATCGCAGCACCAACACGACCTGTTTCATTGCAGTTTTCACCGCGACCGGAGCCTAGAAGCCTGTCCGTCAAGCGCCGCCGCCAGCGGCTGGCGCGGGGCCGCTTGACCCTGATCATGGGTCTTTTCGGTGTTGCCTTCATCCTCATCACCTTCGGCTACATCGCCTGGGAGCAGCGCAGCCGCCTGATCCAGCGCCACGAGGCGGATATCGCCAGCAACGCCTTTTTCCTGGCGGATCATACGGCTCGCCTTCTCGAGGTCACCGATCTCACCCTCAGGCAGCTGAGCATGCAGTTCGAGGGAGGCAGCTGGGATCGGATCGAGACATCGAGGCCGCATTGGCAGCATCTCAAGGAAGTCAAGGAAACGCTGCCATATTTCGACAATCTCTGGCTCAGCGACTCGACGGGGCGCCTGCGGATGACCACGGCGCAGTTTCCGGCCCCGCCATCGAACGTGTCGGACAGGGATGCCTTCAAGGCTCAGGTCCGACCGGGTCAGGGGCTTTTCGTCGGCGAGCCGATCATCAGTCGGATCACCAAGCGCCCGACCTTCATGATCAGCCGCCGCCTCAGCGGCCCGAACAACACCTTCCACGGCATCATCTCGGCCACCGTCGCGCTGTCCTATTTCGAGGCCTATTGGGGCAAGCTGCGCCTGCCGAAGGGCAACCGCATCACGCTGCTGCGCACCTCGGACGGTGGCGTCATCGCGCAATTGCCCCTGCCGCCCGACGGCCTGTCGTTCGCTCCCATCGACAAGGCGGCTCTCGACGCAGCGATCGAGCGGAACCGCGCCGCCGGACACTATTACTTTCTCAGCAACGGCGAAAAGCGGACCGGAGCCTACCGCAGGGTCGGCGATCGGCCGCTCTATGTCAGCGTCAGCATTCCCGACGATGCCTATTGGGTGCCCTGGACGGTCCAGATGAAGCTCTACGGCGCCTTCGCGCTGATCGCTCTTCTGGCTCTGGCCGCGCTCACCTCCCTGGCGTCCCAGCAGTTCCGGGAGCAAGCCGCCAACGAGGCGTTCCTGCAAAAGGAAGTCGCTCTGCGCACCAGCGAATTGCAGGCCGAAACGGCGGCGCTCGAGGTGCTCAACCGGACGGGCCGGGCGCTTGCGGCCGAACTCGACTTGGACCGCCTCGTCGAAAGCGTGGTCGAGGCAGCGGTGCTTCTCACCGGCGCGCAGGCCGGCGCCTATTTCTCCAACCGCAGGGATGGCTCCGGGGGCGAGGCGCGGACCGAGGATTACGGGCTCTACACGTCGGGAGGAGCCCGCACGGCCTTTACGAAGCTCCCCAGCGACAAGATCTGCAGAGCCGTCTTCGAGCAGGGCCGGGTCCTGCGGTTCGACGACGTCTCCGACGATCCGGAATTCGGAGGGCCGGGCGGCGGGGCCTCTTCCCCGGACGGGGCCAGGGCGCGCAGCATCATGGCGGTTCCGATCTCCTCGCGGAATGGGCAGATTCAAGGATTGCTCCTCTTCGCCCACGAGCGGGCGGGAGCGTTCACGGATCGTGCCGAGCGCCTCGTGACAGGCCTTGCCGCGCAGGCGGCCATCGCCCTCGAGAACGGCCGCCTCTACAGCGAGGCGCAGCACGAGATCGAGGAGCGCAAACAGGCGCAGAACCAGCAATCCTTCCTGATCCGCGAGCTGCACCACCGGGTGAAGAACACCCTGGCGACCGTACAGGCGGTGGTGGGCGCTACGGCTCGCTCGACCTCGAGCATCGACGATTTCTACAAGGCCTTCGTGGGGCGCATCGTCTCGCTCGCCAACACCCATTCCCTGCTGACCGAGGCCCTGTGGCAGACTGCACCCCTGCGGGACATCCTGGAAAAGGAATTGACTCCCTATAATGATGCGTCCGGCGGACGGGTCACGCTCCACGGGCCTGCCGTGGAGTTGCCGTCCGAGATCGCCGTTCCCATCGGCATGGCCATTCACGAGCTGACGACGAATGCCGCGAAATACGGGGCTCTTTCCGTGCGCAACGGCAAGGTTTCCGTGACATGGGACGTGCACGAGGAGGATGGCGGCGAAAAGCGTCTCGCCATGACCTGGCAGGAGCGGGGCGGGCCGAGCGTCTCGCAGCCGGAGCGGCAGGGTTTCGGTTCGCGCCTCCTGCACCGGGTTCTGACGACGCAGCTCAACGCCAAGGTCGAGGTCGAATACGACCCGGCCGGTCTGCGCGTCGCCATCGATGCGCCGCTCAGGGCCACGGCGAACCTGAGCCCGCCGATCCGAGAGCGGTCTTGAACCACGTCAAAGTGAAACAGAACGCATTGGCGTAACGGGAAGAAAGCCACTATCTAGGACCCATTCCGAGCGGGATCCGCCCCGGATCCCGCGGCCAAGGGGCTTCGATCCATGAATGAACGCGTGAGCATGACCGAGACCAGCCAGGGCGTACGTCCGGCGGATCATCCGCCTGTGAAGGCGGGGCGGATCGGCGTGCTTCTGATGAATCTCGGAACGCCGGAGGGCACCACCTATTGGCCCATGCGGCGCTACCTGAAGGAGTTTCTTTCCGACCGCCGCGTGATCGAGACCCCGCGCCTGCTCTGGTGGCCGATCCTCAACCTGATCATCCTCACCAAACGCCCCAGCGCGAAGGGCCGCGACTACGCCTCGATCTGGAACAACGAGCTCGACGAAGGTCCGCTGAAAACCATCACCCGCAACCAGGCCGAAAAGGTCACCGCGCATCTGAAGAGCATCGCCGGCGACAAGATCTCCGTAGATTGGGCCATGCGTTACGGCAAGCCCGAGGTGCGCGAGCGAATCCAGGCGCTGCTCGACCAGGGCTGCGACCGCATCCTGCTGGTGCCGCTCTATCCGCAATATGCGGCGGCAACGTCCGCGACGGCCTGCGATCAGGCCTTCCGCGCCCTCATGGACATGCGCTGGCAGCCGACGGTGCGCGTCTCGCCGCCCTATCACGATGATCCGGTCTACATCGAATCCGTCGTCGCATCGATGAAGCAGGAACTCGCCAAGCTCACCTTCGAGCCGGAGGTGATCCTCGTCTCCTTCCACGGCGTGCCGAAGGAATACCTGCTTAAGGGAGATCCCTATCATTGCCACTGCGCGAAGACTTGGCGACTGATGCGCGAAGCCTTCGGCTGGCCTGCGGACAAGTTCCGCATGAGTTTCCAGTCGCGCTTTGGAAAGGCGGAGTGGCTCCAGCCCTATACGGACAAGACAGTGGAAGCACTGGCGAAAAGCGGCGTGAAGCGCATGGCCATCGTGGCGCCGGGCTTCTCCGCCGATTGCCTGGAGACCCTGGAGGAGCTCAACGGCGAGAACAGGGAGATCTTCATGCACAATGGCGGTGAGGAATTCGCCTATCTGCCGTGTCTCAACGACAGCCCCGAGGGCATGCGCGTGATCAACCACATCGTAGAGCGCGAACTCCAGGGCTGGATTTGATCAATCGGCGAAGCCGACGCGGATGCGCCGGTTTTGCTTTCCTTTGTTGTCGACCTTCAGAATCCGAACGGGACGGGCCAGACCCGTGGAAGTTAGGTGCGTCCCGCCACAGGCCTGCCGGTCGAGGCCGGCGATCTCTACGATCCGCACCGATCCATCCTCCTGCGGCGGAGGCGAGACGGATTTGCTGCGGAACATGCCCGCCTCCGCCTCGGCTTCAGTCCAGGGCATGTGGAAGGTGCGGATCGCAAGGTCGTGACGGATGACGTCGTTGATGGGGCCGTCCAAGGACCGCAGCCAGTCGGGATGAGTTCCCGGCATATCGAAATCGACGCGGAAGGTGCCGTCGGCCGCCAGTTGCGCGCCCGTCAGCAGCGCGCCACCGAAATCCCGATAGACGATGCTGTTGAGCACGTGCGCCAACGTGTGCAATTCGCACATGAGCCGGCGAAATTCCGCCTCGACTTTGGCCATCACCATTCCCTGAACGGTGATGGGCTCGGCAAACACATGCCAGAGTCCATGCGGATCGGGCTCGATCCTCTCGACGCTCAGCACGCCGCCTGACCATTCGAGAAAACCCCTATCGGCCACCTGTCCCCCGCCGCCCGGAAAGAAGGGCGAATGAGCCAGCAGAACTGCGCCGGGACGTGAATCGAGCACGAGCGCTTCGAGTTCGAGCTGATCCGGATGATCCTGGCAAAAATAACGCGGCATGGTGTGTTATTCAGCGATGGTAGGTGCAGAATAGCAGCTTGGAAGGCACCCGCTAGCGCATCGTGCGAAAAAATGGACCCGATTTTCGTCAAGAACGATACGCTGCTTGAAAGAGGGCGCGCAGGATGGGCCCAGAGGTGGAGGCACCTTTGGGGCCGATGCTATAGGAGTTCCTGCTCCCATCGGGTAGTCTGCCTGCTTTGCAACTTCGTTGCTCGGGGGAAGGGATGTTGGGTGGTTTCGATATCTTCGTGATCGTTCTCGTGCTCGTGGTCGTGGTGACGATCGCGATGGGGGTGAGAACGGTGCCGCAAGGGTATGCCTATACGGTGGAGCGCTTCGGCCGTTACTCGCGCACGCTCACGCCGGGCCTCGCCCTAATCATTCCCTATATCGAGCAGATCGGGAAGAAGGTGAACGTCATGGAGCAGGTGCTCGACGTTCCGAGCCAGGAAGCGTTCACCCGGGACAATGCGGGCGTCACCATCGATGCGGCCGCCTTCTATCAGGTGCTCGATGCGGCGCGTGCCTCCTATGAGGTGGCGGATCTCAACCAGGCCCTGCTCGTGCTGACCATGACCAACATCCGTACGGTTGTCGGATCCATGGATCTGGATCAACTCCTGTCCCATCGCGACGAGATCAACGAGCGGCTTCTGCGCGTGGTCGATGCGGCGGCATCCCCCTGGGGAGCCAAGGTCACCCGCGTCGAGATCAAGGACATTCTCCCGCCGCAGGATCTCGCCGGTGCCATGGCCCGGCAGATGAAAGCCGAGCGCGAGAAGCGCGCCGCGGTGCTGGAGGCGGAAGGTCTGCGGCAGGCGGAAATCCTGCGGGCCGAAGGCGAGAAGCAGGCGCAAATCCTTTCAGCGGAAGGCCGCAAGGAAGCGGCCTTTCGTGACGCGGAGGCGCGTGAGCGCCTCGCGGAGGCGGAGGCAAGGGCCACCAGCATGGTGAGCGACGCGATCACCCGCGGTGATCTCGCGGCCGCCAACTTCATCGTGGCGGAGAAATACATCGACGCCATCCGCAGCCTCGCCACCGCTCCCAACCAGAAGGTCGTGATCGTGCCCATCGAAGCGGCGGGCCTCGCAGGCACCCTGGGCGGCATCGCGGAGCTCACGAAATCCGTGTTCGGCGGCGATGGCGGCGCAACCGCGTCGAAGCCCGCGCGCAGCGTACCCGCGGTGACAAAGGGCGCGGAGTACCCATGATTCGGGAGGCGTTCATCGGTCTCGGCGCCTGGGGCTGGATCATTCTCGGACTCGTGCTGATCGGCGCCGAGCTGATGGCGCCCGGGATCTTCTTCATATGGCTGGGGCTGGCGGCCATCGTGACGGGCGTGCTCGATGCGGCGCTCGATCTCTCCTGGCAGGCCTCCCTCATTCTGTTCGCGCTACTGTCGGTCGCGGCGGTGCTCCTGGGACGATACGTCACCCGCTCGAAGGAATCGCCCGAATCTTCCGCTTATCACCTCAATCAGCGCGGACAGACGCTGGTCGGACGCGTGTTTACGCTGGAGACGCCGATCAAGGACGGTGAGGGGCGCATCCGCGTCGATGACAGCTCATGGCGTGTCACCGGCGCGGATCGACTCGCTGGCGCCAAGGTCCGGGTCGTTCGCGTGGAAGGCTCGACTCTCGTCGTCGACGATCCTTGAGCACCCGGAGGCGAGCAGATCTCGCATCGGCACTGGACGTGCACCCCTTCTCGTCCTATCGCCAGAAGGTGGTCACCGCACTCTACGAGAACGGGACGTCCTTCGAATACCGGATGTTCGATAACGAGCGGGCGAGTGCCGAGCTGGCGGCCCTCTGGCCGATCGGACGCTTCCCGGTCCTGGTCGATGGCGGGCGTACCATTCCCGAGGCGAGCATCATCATCGATCATCTCGGTCTCCGTCATCCCGGGCCGGTGCGGCTCATCCCGGACGATCCGCGTGCGGCTCTCGACGTGCGGATGATGGACCCTTCTTCGACATTTACGTGATGACGCCGATACAGTGGATCGTGGCTGATCGCCTCCGCCCGGAGGCCGATTGCGATCCCTACGGCCCCACCGAAGCAAGACCAATGCTCGACACGGCCTGTGCATGGGTCGACCGCGCATTGGCCGGACGGGAATGGGCGACGGCCTCACCATGGCCGACTGCGCGGCTGCCCTGACATTGTTCTACGCAGATTGGACGCATCCGATCGGGACTGAGGGCGAAAGTTATGCGGCGCCTGCCCGCAGCAGGTCGAGGTAGTGCACGAGGCCGACAGGCCTGTCGTTCTCCACCACGATCAGCGCGGTGATGCGCGCGGTTTCCTCGATCTCGAGCGCGGTGGCCACCAGCGCATCCGGCGCGATGGTGCGCGGCGTGCGGGTCATGATGGCGGTGATCGGCAGGCTGCCGAGATCGGGGCGAAGGTTGCGGCGCAGGTCGCCATCGGTGACGATGCCGGCAAGCGTGCCGTCCGTGTTGACCACGATGACGGAGCCGAAGCCCTTCCGGCCGATCTCTTCGATGGCCTGATCCATGCGGGCCTCGACGCCGATGATCGGCAGGCGCTCGTCCTTGTGCATGATGTCGCGCACGAGCTTGAGGCGCGCACCGAGCTTGCCGCCAGGATGGAACACGCGGAAATTCTCGGCCGTGAAGCCCCGCCTCTCGAGCAGCGCGATGGCGAGGGCATCGCCGAGCGCCAGCTGAATGGTGGTGGAGGTGGTGGGCGCAAGCCCGTTGGGGCAGGCCTCCTTGGCCTTCGGCAGCGCCAGGCAGACATCGGCGGCTTGGCCCAGGGTCGAGGATGCGTTCGAGGTGAAGGCGATCAGCGGCACCCGGAAACGCTTGGCATAGCCGATGATGTCGGCGAGCTCGGCGGTCTCGCCGGACCAGGACAGGGCGAGGATCACGTCGTCGGTCTGCACCATGCCCAGGTCGCCATGGCTGGCTTCCGCCGGGTGGACGTAATAGGCGGGGGTGCCGGTCGAGGCGAGGGTGGCTGCGATCTTTCGGCCCACATGGCCGGATTTGCCCATGCCGGTGACGATGACCCGCCCCCTGGCGGATGCGATCGTCTCGACGGCGGAGGTGAAGGAGGGGGCGAGCCCGTTGCCGATGGCTTCCATCAGGACGGACAGGCCCTCGCGCTCGGTGTCGAGCGTGCGAAGGGCCGAGGCGATAGCCTGCTGGACGTGCGAAACGGGTTTGGTCTGTGCGAGTGCCATGGCCGCCCTATAGCGCATCGTGCGGAAAAGTGGACCCGGTTTTCCGCATGAGCGATGCGCTTTCAAGGATTGAGCATCGGATAGGACCCCGAAGTGGATCCCACTTTTGAGTCCGATGCTCTAGCACAATCGCGCGGCCATGGGTAATCCTGAAACCCGCTCACTGTCCGCGCAGGAGGGCCTCCAGCTCCTGCCGGAAGACGGGCCCGAGGTCCTCGCGCTCCAGGGCATAGGCCACGTTGGCCATCAGAAACCCGATTTTCGAGCCCGTATCGTAGGTTGTACCCTCGTATTTCATGCCGAAGAACTTCTGGTCCTTCATCAGGCGGATCATGGAGTCGGTGAGCTGGATCTCGTTGCCAGCGCCGCGCTCCTGGTTGGAGAGCAGATCGAAGATCTCGGGCTGCAGGATGTAGCGGCCGGAGATGATGTAATTGGAGGGGGCGGTGCCCTTCGGGGGCTTTTCCACCATCCCCGTGATCTCGAAGGTTTGGCCGAATTCCTCGCCTACCGAGACGATGCCGTATTGATGGGTCTGGTCCTCCGGCACCTCCTCCACGGCGATGATATTGCCGCCGTGCTTCTCGTAAGCGGCGAGCATCTGCTCCATGGAGCCACGGCTGAGCATGTCGGGCAGGAGGACGGCGAAGGGCTCGTCGCCCACGAGTTCGCGGGCGCACCAGACGGCATGGCCGAGTCCTAAGGGCTCCTGCTGGCGGGTGAAGCTCGTCTGGCCGGCTTTCGGCTGATCCTTCGTCAGAAGCTCCAGCTCCTTCGTCTTTCCGCGCGCTTCCAGGGTCTGGTTCAACTCGTAGGCAATGTCGAAATGGTCCTCGATCACGGCCTTGTTGCGGCCGGTGACAAAGATGAAATGCTCGATCCCGGCGGCCCGGGCCTCGTCCACCACATGCTGCACCACGGGGCGATCCACCACGCACAGCATCTCCTTCGGCACCGCCTTGGTGGCGGGAAGGAAACGGGTGCCGAGACCGGCAACAGGAAGGACTGCTTTGCGAATGCGCTTCATCGATCAAGCCATGTTTGAGCAGAGAGTAGAGGGAGGTCAATCTAAGGCAGGGCAGGCAAAAGAAAACCGTTTACCGTCAAGCTTAGGCTCCTCTTAACGCCCGGCGCGCTGCCTTGTTGCACCGGGGCCGGGTCTTCTTTGCGGCTCGGGACCTGAATTGAAGCTGAAGCGTTTGGGTTAGGCTACGACGGCATCGGGCCGGGGAGGGGCGCTCTCCCTTTCCGCGCAATGCGCCAGGTCGGGCAGATCTCGGGGAGAACGGATATGGCGGTATTGGTGACGGGCGGCGCGGGTTATATCGGCAGCCACATGGTGCTCGAGCTGTTGGATGCGGGCGAGCAGGTGGTGGTTCTCGACAACCTGTCCTCCGGATTCCGCTGGGCCGTCCCTCCGGAGGCCGCCCTCGTCGTGGGCGACGTGGGCGACCAGGAACTGGTGACCAGGATCGTCGAGGAACACGGGATCGACAGCATCATGCATTTCGCGGCCCGGATCGTGGTGCCCGAATCGGTCACCGATCCGCTGGGTTACTATTTCAACAATACGGTGAAGACCCGCTCCCTGGTCGAGACGGCGGTTCGGACGGGCATCAGGAACTTCGTCTTCTCCTCCACGGCTGCCGTCTACGGCAATGCCGATGCGCCGCTGCTCGCCGAGGACAGGCCCCTGTCCCCGATCAATCCTTACGGCCGCAGCAAGCTCATGAGCGAATGGATGCTCCAGGACGCCCATGCGGCCCATAGCCTGCGCTATGCGATCCTGCGCTATTTCAACGTGGCGGGCGCGGATCCGAAGGGCCGCTCGGGTCAGTCGACCCCCCACGCCACCCATCTCATCAAGGTGGCGGCTCAGGCGGCCCTCGGCCAGCGCCCCCATCTCGACGTATTCGGCACGGACTACGAGACGCCGGACGGCACCTGCATTCGCGACTACGTTCAGGTGAACGACCTCGCCCGCGCGCATCTTGCCGCACTGAAATCCTTGCGCGAGGGCGGCGATTGCGCCGTTCTGAACTGCGGCTACGGTCACGGCGCCTCGGTTCTGGAGGTCGTGGACGTGGTCAAAAGAGTCTCAGGCGTCGATTTCGAGGTACGCCTCGGTCCCCGCCGCCCGGGCGATCCGGCTCGGCTCGTGGCCCAAGTGGACCGCATCCAGGGCCTCGGATGGCAGCCGCAGCATGACAATCTGGCCGAGATCGTCGATCAGGCCCTGCGGTGGGAACACATTTTGGCGGCGCGCAAAGCCGCATAACCCCCCTCTATCAACCGGCTGTTAACTCTCTTAGTGTCGCAATGGCGGGGTCAATTCCGCCCCATTCCGACGAGCGACATTCATGCAGCTGCCGCTTCTCTCGATGCGCCGCCTCGGCGGTGCCCTCCTTCTCGGTTTGAGCCTCATCATCGGCGTGGAGGGCCCGATTCGGCCGGTCCAGGCACAGGGGGGGACGGAGGCTGGATTCCAGCGCTTCGTGCAGGGCCTGTGGCCGACGGCCAAGGCGCGCGGCGTCTCGCGCGCCACCTTCGATGAGGCCTTCCGGGGCGTCGAGCCCGATCCGAAGATCATCGCGCTCACCAAAAAGCAGTCGGAGTTCGTCCGCCCGATCTGGGACTACATCAACGGCTCGGTTTCGGCTCAGCGCCTCCGGCGCGGCCGCGAGATGGCCGCCGAATGGCCGAAGACCCTGACCGCCATCGAGAAAACCTACGGCGTTCCGCGTTCCGTGATTCTCGGCGTCTGGGGCATGGAAACCAATTTCGGCAGCTTCACCGGCTCAATCTACGCGGTACGGGCCCTCGCGACGCTCGCCTATACGGGCTACCGGGGCGACTTCTTCAAGAAGGAGCTGCTCGATGCGCTCCAGATCCTCGAAGAGGAGCACATCAGCCGCGACAAGATGCTGGGCTCCTGGGCCGGGGCCATGGGGCAGACCCAGTTCATGCCTTCGAGCTTCTTGAAATATGCCGTGGACGGCAATCGCGACGGGGTGCGCGACATCTGGTCCTCCGTGCCCGACGCCATGGCCTCGACCGCCAATTACCTGCGCCGGCAGGGCTGGGAGCCGGGTCTGCCCTGGGGCTTCGAGGTCAGGCTGCCGGCGCGGTTCGACTTCAGGTATCTGAAGCTGAGCTTCGCCGAATGGCAGGCCCTGGGCCTGCGCCGGGCCGACGGAAAGGCCATGCCGCGGGCGGGGGAGGCGAGCCTATTCCTGCCGGGCGGAGCGGGCGGACCGGCTTTCCTGGTCACGCGCAATTACGACGTCATCAAGAGCTACAACTCGTCGGATGCCTATGCCATGGGCGTGGCCCATCTCGGCGACCGGATCATGGGAGGGCTGCCGATCCAGGGATCCTGGCCCAAGGACCAGCCCCTTCTCGGCAAGGACGAGCGCCACGAGCTGCAGGTGCGCCTTGCGCGGCTGGGCTTCTACGAGGGCGAGATGGACGGCAAGTTCGGGTCGAAGACACGGGAAGCCGTGCGGAACTTCCAGCTCGGACGCGGCTTGATTCCCGACGGTTACGCCGATTACGCGGTCCTGCGCGAATTGCGCGCGGCCCGCTGACGGATCCGGTGAAAGCCCTATAAAACGGGTGGTCCGGATCAACATGGAACCACCATGCGTTTGCTGACGATCCTTGGCCTGCTGACTTTGAGCCTGTTTCTCGCCCTGGGAAGCGGTCAGTCGGTCTTGGCGCAAGGTTATTACTATTACCCGCCGCAGCAGCAGCCGCAACGGCCCTACCGAGATCCCAGAGCCTATCCGCCGGGCTATTATCCCGGAAAGCTCGTTCAGCCGGCGCAGCCTCGGCAGGGATTCAGCCTGCGACGCTTCTTCGGAACCCCCGAAGAACCGCGGGCGCCGGCGCGCGCTCCTGTCGCCAAGCCGCGCAAAGCTCCACAAGCTACGAGCGTCGCGCGCTCTGAAAAGCCCAAGGTGGATCCCAGCACCCACATCGTGGTCTTCGGCGATTCCCTAGCCGAGTTCGCGCGCCAGGGGCTCGAGGCGGCCTATGGGGAGAATCCTGATGTCGCCGTGGTGGGCAGGATTCGAAGCGGCAGCAATCTGGTGCGCAGTGATCCGGCGGATTGGCCGAACTTCATCAGATCGACCCTCGATTCCGGCCAGAAGGCGACCGTCGCCATCGTCATGCTGGGCCTGAGCGACCGCCAGAATCTGCAGGAGGGCGAGGAACGGATCGAGCTGCTCTCCGACCGCTGGAAGGAACTCTACGGGCAGCGGATCGACGGGATCCTGAACGCCTTCAGGGAACGCAACATTCCCGTGGTCTGGATCGGCCTGCCGCCCATGAAGAGCAGCAAGCTCTCCGAGGATCTCCTGGCCATGAACACCGTCTATCAGGAGAATGTGCAGCGCCACGGCGGGGCTTACGTCGATATTTTCCCCGGATTCGTGGACGACGAAAATCACTACACCTCCACCGGCCCCAACGTGGACGGCGAGCCTGCACGGCTGCGCACCGGCGATGGCGTCTCCTTCACCAAGGCGGGTGCGCGCAAGATCGCCTTCTTTGCGGATGTGGAGATCAAGAAGATCCTGGAATCGATCCGCACCGGCACGCCGGTCGCGACCGCTCCGACCGCAGTCTCGGGCATTGAGGCCGCTCTTCCCGCACCGCCGGATGCTGCCGCTCCGGTTTCCCTTCCCAGCAAGCCCCTGGTCGGCCCCGTCCTGCCGCTGACGCGTCAGGACGTGACGCCGGGCGGAACCCTGATCTCCGGCGTGCCGAAGCTGAACGGCGATCATGCCTATCCCGTGCAGCGCGCGCTGCGCAATGGCATCGCGCCAAGCTCCCGCCCAGGGCGCGCGGACGACTTCCGCTGGCCGCGAAGCTGACGAATCCAAATCGAGGAAGGGCTTTTCGGAAACGGCGCGCTGCCGGCTCTCCCCCAACAGGGAGAAAGCCAGGCTCTCAATCCTGCGCCCGAGGGCCGGGTCGCGTTCCGCCGCTTTCCCTCCCCCTGCGGGCTCTCCTCCCCGTCATCGCCGCCTCGGACTTGATCCGAGGATCAGTCCCGGCGATCTCGATCGGAAAAGCCTTGCGCCTTATTGAAGCGTCATCACCGGCACGAGGCCGGTGATGACGTGGCGGGGAAGGACAATGCAGCGTGCCGACGATCACACCGGCAGGTTGCTGTCGCCCATCAGATAGGTGTCGATAGCGCGCGCGGCCTGGCGGCCCTCGCGAATCGCCCAGACGACGAGGGACTGGCCGCGGCGCATGTCTCCCGCCACGAAGACCTTATCGTTGGAGGTCCTGTAGCTACTGTCGTCCGCCACCACGTTGCCGCGCCTGTCCATGGCGACGCCGGACTGCTCCAGCAGGCCCTCCTTGACGGAACCCGCAAAGCCGATGGCGATGAAGACGAGGTCGGCCTTGAGCGTGAACTCGGTGCCCGGGATCGGCTGACGCCTCTCGTCCACGCGCGCGCATTGCACCCCGGTGGCCTGCCCCTTCTTGCCGACGATGCCGAGCGTCGCAGCCTGGAACTCGCGCTCGGCGCCCTCGGCCTGGCTGGAGGAGGTGCGCATCTTCGTCGGCCAGTACGGCCACACGGTCAGCTTGTCCTCGCGCTCCGGAGGCCTGGGGCGAATGTCGAGCTGCGTGACGGAGAGCGCGCCCTGGCGGAACGCGGTGCCCACGCAGTCGGAGGCCGTGTCTCCGCCGCCGATGACCACGACGTGCTTGCCGCCTGCGAGGATCTGCTCGTCGGTGACATCCTCACCGCCCACGCGCTTGTTGGACTGGGTCAGATAGGGCATCGCGTAATGCACGCCCTTCATATCCTGGCCCGGCAGGTTCGGGTTGCGCGGATCTTCTGCGCCGCCGGCGAAGAGTACCGCGTCGTACTCGTTGTGAAGTGAGGCGAAGCTGCGGTCCACGCCGATATTGATACCACAATGGAAGGTGACGCCCTCGGCCTCCATCTGCTTCACGCGGCGGTCGATGTGGTACTTCTCCATCTTGAAGTCCGGAATGCCGTACCGGAGCAGGCCGCCCGGCTTCGCCTGACGCTCGAATACATGAACGTCGTGGCCCGCGCGGGCGAGCTGCTGCGCAGCGGCAAGGCCCGCAGGGCCCGAGCCGATGATGGCGACGCGCTTGCCGGTGGAGAAGCCTGCGGGTTCAGGCTTGATGTAGCCCATCTCCCACGCCTTGTCGGCAATGGCCTGCTCGATGGTCTTGATGGTGACCGGCTGGTTTTCGAGGTTCAGGGTGCACGCTTCCTCGCACGGGGCGGGGCAGATGCGGCCGGTGAACTCGGGGAAGTTGTTGGTGGTGTGGAGGTTGGCTGCGGCCTGCTCCCAGTCGCCCTGCCAGACCAGATCGTTCCAATCGGGGATCTGGTTGTGCACCGGACAGCCCGTCGGCCCGTGGCAGAACGGGATGCCGCAATCCATGCAGCGGCCCGCCTGTTTCTTCAGATCGCTGTCGTCGAGCGGCAGGGTGAACTCGCGGAAGTGGCGCACGCGCTCACCGGCGAGCTGATACTTCTGCTCCTGGCGGTCGTATTCGAGAAAGCCTGTGACCTTACCCATCGGTTTGCCCCTTATCCTTATTCCGCTGCCTGCAGGTTCCGGAGACGATCCATCTCCTGGAGCGCGCGACGGTATTCGACCGGCATCACCTTCACGAACTTGGTGCGGAAGGTCGCCCAGTTGTCGAGGATCTCCTTCGCGCGGGCCGAGCCCGTATAGGTGTGGTGATTGGTGATGAGCTGCATCAGGCGCTCTTCATCGGGGCCTGACATGTTGGCCATGATGTCGATGCGTCCCTTGGTCTCCAGGTCCCCTCCGTGATGGTGGAGGCGGCGCATGAGATCCTCCTCCTCCTCGACGGGTTCGAGATCGACCATGGAGAGATTGCAGCGCTTGGAGAACGTGCCGTCCTCGTCGAGCACATAGGCGATGCCGCCCGACATGCCCGCCGCGAAGTTGCGGCCGGTTTGTCCCAGCACGACCACGAGGCCGCCGGTCATGTACTCGCAGCCGTGATCGCCCGTGCCTTCCACCACCGCGATGGCGCCGGAATTGCGCACGGCGAAACGTTCGCCCGCGACGCCGCGGAAATAGGCTTCGCCGGAGATCGCGCCGTACATCACCGTATTCCCGACGATGATGGAGCGCTCAGGTTGAGCCTTCGAATGCGGCGACGGCTTGATGACGATCTTGCCGCCCGACAGGCCCTTGCCGACATAGTCGTTCGCCTCACCCTCCAGGTTCAGCGTCACGCCGGCGGCGAGCCATGCGCCAAAGCTCTGGCCCGCCGTGCCCTTCAGGTTCACGGTGATCGTGTCGTCCGGCAGGCCCTCGTGGCCGTAGCGCTTGGCGACCTCGCCCGAGAGCATCGCGCCTACGGAGCGGTCGGAGCTGCGCACGCCCGCCTCGATGGTGACGGCCTCGCCATGATCCAGCGCGGGACCGGCCTGAGCGATGAGCTCGCGGTCGAGCACGTTCGCGATCGGATGAGCCTGACGCTCCTGATGGCGGACCGCCACATGCGGAGGAACATCGGGCTTGTGGAAGAGCTTCGTGAAGTCGAGGCCCTTCGCCTTCCAGTGGTCGATGGCCGCGTTCTTGTCGAGGAGATCGGACCGGCCGATCAACTCGTCGATGGAGGTGAAGCCCATCTCGGCCATCAACTCGCGCACTTCCTCGGCGACGAAGAAGAAGTAGTTGATGACGTGCTCTGGCAGGCCCTTGAAGCGCTTGCGCAGAACCGGATCCTGCGTGGCCACTCCCACCGGGCAGGTGTTCAGGTGGCACTTGCGCATCATGATGCAGCCCGCAGCGATCAGCGGCGCGGTCGAAAAGCCATACTCGTCGGCGCCGAGCAGCGCCGCGATCACCACGTCGCGGCCGGTGCGCAGGCCGCCGTCCGCCTGCAGCGCC
Source organism: Microvirga makkahensis (assembly GCF_009830105.1). Lineage (GTDB taxonomy): Bacteria > Pseudomonadota > Alphaproteobacteria > Rhizobiales > Beijerinckiaceae > Microvirga > Microvirga makkahensis. Next base: position 85,406 of record NZ_WURB01000010.1, on the reverse strand, counting down.
ACGCGGCCGCGCAGGCGGTTGAGGACGAGGGTCTGCTGCGTTTCGGCGAGGCCGATCTCCCACGGCGAGCCCGCATGTTTGAGCGAGGTGAGGGGAGAGGCGCCCGTTCCGCCTTCGAAGCCCGAGATGGTGATGTGATCGGCGCGCGCCTTCGCGACGCCGGCCGCCACCGTACCCACGCCCACTTCCGACACGAGCTTCACCGAAACGTCGGCCTGAGGATTCACGTTCTTCAGGTCGAAGATCAGCTGGGCGAGATCCTCGATGGAGTAGATGTCGTGGTGCGGCGGCGGAGAGATGAGGCCCACGCCCGGGGTCGAGTGGCGCACGCGGGCGATCTTGGCATCGACCTTGTGGCCGGGCAGCTGGCCGCCTTCGCCGGGCTTCGCACCCTGCGCGACCTTGATCTGCATCATGTCCGCGTTGACGAGATATTCCGTCGTCACGCCGAAGCGGCCCGAGGCTACCTGCTTGATGGCGGAACGCTTGGAGCGTCCGTCCGGAAGAGGACGGAAGCGCTCCGGTTCCTCGCCGCCCTCGCCGGTGTTGGACTTGCCGCCGATGGCGTTCATGGCCAGTGCCAGGGTCTCGTGCGCTTCCTTCGAGATCGAGCCGAAGGACATGGCGCCGGTGGAGAAGCGCTTCACGATCTCCTGCGCGGGCTCGACTTCTTCCAGCGGAACCGGCGTGCGGCCCGCCTCGTCCGCCTTCCTGATGCGGAAGAGGCCGCGGATTGTCTTGAGCTCGTTGTCCTGCTCGTTCACGAGGCGCGCGAATTCGCGGTAGCGCTCCTGCGCGTTAAGGCGCACGGCGTGCTGGAGCGTGGCGACCGTATCCGGGTTCCAGGCATGCACCTCGCCACGCTGACGATAGGCGTAATCGCCGCCCACATCGAGCGCGTTACGATAGATCGGCGCGTCGCCGAAGGCGTCGCGGTGGCGGCGTACGTTCTCCTCCGCCACTTCGTCCATGCCGATGCCTTCGATGGTGGTGGCGGTGCCGAAGAAATCGCGCCCCACGAAGTCGGACTTGAGACCGACCGCATCGAAGATCTGCGCGCCGCAATAGGACTGATAGGTGGAGATGCCCATCTTGGACATGACCTTCAGGAGGCCCTTGCCGATGGACTTGATGTAGCGCTTGATCGCCTCGTCGGCGTCCACCTCTTGCGGCAGCTCGCCGGACTCGTGCATAGCCGCGATGGTCTCGAAGGCGAGATACGGGTTGATCGCCTCCGCGCCGTAGCCGGCCAGGCACGCGAAGTGATGGATTTCGCGCGGCTCGCCGCTCTCGACCACAAGGCCGACCGAGGTGCGCAGGCCCTTGCGGATGAGGTAGTTGTGCACGGCGGCGGTGGCGAGGAGCGCGGGGATCGGGATTCGATCCGGCCCCACCATGCGGTCGGAGAGGATGATGATGTTGTAGCCGCCGTGAACTGCCGCTTCCGCACGGTCGCAGAGGCGGTCGAGCGCACCGTCGAGGGCGGATGCGCCGAGTTCGGCGTCATAGGTGATGTCGAGGGTCTTCGTGTCGAAGCGGTCCTCGAAGTGGCCGATGCAGCGGATCTTCTCCAGATCCTCGTTGGTGAGGATCGGCTGGCGCACTTCAAGTCGCTTGCGGCGCGAGGTGCCTTCGAGATCGAGGATATTCGGACGCGGTCCGATGAACGAAACGAGGCTCATGACGAGTTCCTCGCGGATCGGATCGATCGGCGGGTTCGTCACCTGGGCGAAGTTCTGCTTGAAGTACGTATAGAGAAGCTTCGGCTTGTCCGAGAGGGCGGAGATCGGGGTGTCGGAGCCCATGGAGCCCACGGCCTCCTGGCCGGTGACGGCCATCGGCTGCATGAGCAGCTTCAAGTCTTCCGCCGTGTAGCCGAAGGCCTGCTGGCGGTCGAGGAGCGACACGTCGGTGCGCGACTCGCGCGCCTGCACGGGCTTCAGGTCCTCCAGCACGATCTGGGTGCGCTTCAGCCACTCCTTGTAGGGGTGCGCGTTGGAAAGCTGCTGCTTGATCTCGTCGTCGGAGATGATGCGGCCTTCCTCAAGATCGATGAGGAGCATCTTGCCCGGCTGCAGGCGCCACTTCTCGACGATCCTCTCTTCCGGGATCGGCAGCACGCCCATCTCGGAGGCGAGCACCACGAGGCCGTCGTCGGTCACGAGGTAACGGGCGGGGCGAAGGCCATTGCGGTCGAGCGTCGCGCCGATCTGCTTGCCATCGGTGAAGCACACGGCGGCCGGGCCGTCCCACGGCTCCATGAGAGCGGCGTGATATTCGTAGAACGCGCGGCGGTCGTCGTTCATGAGCGGGTTGCCCGCCCATGCTTCGGGGATCAGCATCATCATGGCATGCGACAGCGAGTAGCCGCCGCGCACAAGGAATTCGAGCGCGTTGTCGAAGCAGGCGGTGTCGGACTGGCCTTCGTAGGAGATCGGCCAGAGCTTGGAGATGTCGTTGCCGAAGAGCTCCGAATCGACGGAAGCCTGCCGCGCGGCCATCCAGTTGACGTTGCCGCGCAGCGTGTTGATCTCGCCGTTATGCGCGACCATGCGGTAGGGATGCGCGAGCTGCCAGGTCGGGAAGGTGTTGGTGGCGAAGCGCTGGTGCACGAGAGCGATGGCGCTCTCGAAGCGCGGGTCCTGGAGGTCGAGATAATATTGACGCAGCTGGGTCACGAGCACCATGCCCTTGTAGACGATGGTGCGCGAGGACAGGCTCACCGGATAATAGCCGGCGGTGCGCTCGTCCTTCATGTCGTAGACGGCATTCGAGATGACCTTGCGGGCGATGAACAGGCGACGCTCGAAAGTCTCCTGGTCGTCCATTCCCTTGCCCTTGCCGATGAAGATCTGGCGGTGCAGGGGCTCGGTGGCCTTCACGCTCTCGCCGAGATCGCTCGAATCGACAGGCACCTCGCGCCAGCCGAGGACCTGCAGGCCTTCGTCGATGATCGCCTTTGAGACGATCTCTTCGACCAGCTTGAAGCCCTCCGGATCACGCGGCATGAACAGGTGGCCGACGCCATACTGCCCTTCCTCGGGCAGCCAGATGCCGAGCTTGGCGCATTCGGCGGCAAAGAATTTGTGCGGGATCTGAACCAAGATGCCGCAGCCGTCGCCCATCTTGGGATCCGCACCCACCGCGCCGCGGTGGTCGAGATTGTGCAGGATCGACAGCCCCTGCTCGACGATGGTGTGAGACTTGCGATTCTTCATGTCGGCGATGAAGCCGACACCGCAGGAATCCTGCTCGTGATGCGGATGATAGAGGCCCTGAGGGGCAGGCAGGCCCGGGTCGCGCATGAATTTCACGGTATCCGCCGTCGTGGCCGTGCGGCTTGGCACTTCGTTTTCCAGGCTCTTCGTTGGCACGTTGCTCATGGCAGATCCTTACATCCGAACACGTCTTCAAGGTGTTTGAGGCGGTTTTCGGGCCCGTCGGATGGTTGGATCTTCCGGATGCCCGCCGCTTCCCGCGTCTTGCGAGGCTCGGGTCACCGGAGGGAGAGCCCGCACCTCGCGGGCATCCCAGGCTTGAATTCAGCCCAAAGTTGCCCGCCCCGCCCGCGCTTTGCGGGCAGGTTTTTCGGTATCTCGCGTCGTTCGCATTTGACGAAGCATCAAGAAAACCTCAGGCCGTGGGGTGCAGGCACCCCAAATGGGACAGTATCGCTGTCCTAATAGGGGCAAATTGCCAGAGAACCAGGAAGGGCACAAGAGGGTTTAGAAAAATTTTAGATAAAAGTTACAAGCAGCCAACCTGGAATGTAACAAAAGCAACCTTTGCTGCGCGGAAACGAAAGTCTTCGCCGATGGGTCAACGATCTTGACATGTCGGCTCTCATGGGGAGGCTGCGCCGGTCCGGTGCAGCGTGGCCCTTCGGTTCGCTGACGCGGGCCACCCGGTTCCACAGCGGGCGATGCGCCGCTTCAAGAAGGGAGCATCGGAGCGAAGGGCGGCGGCCGCCCTTCGCTCCGATGTTCAAGGAGACGATCGATGAATTTCGCAAGCGACAATATCGTGGGCGCCAGTCCCCCGGTTCTGCAGGCCCTGACCCAGGCCAATGTGGGGGCCATGGCGGCCTATGGGGGCGATGAGATCACCAGGCGGGTGAAGGCGCGCTTCAACGAGATCTTCGAGCGGGAGGTCTCCGTGTTCCTCGTGACCACCGGCACCGCCGCGAACGCGCTTGCGCTCTCCTCCGCGGTGCCGCCCTACGGCCTGTGCGTCTGTCACCGGGAGGCGCATGTCATCGACGACGAATGCGGCGCGCCGGAATTCTTCATGCACGGAGCCAAGCTCGCAGGCCTGCCGGGGGTTGGTGCGAAGCTCACGGCTGAGGGGGTCTCGGCCTATCTGCGAGGGCTCCCCCGGGCCGTGAAGCAGATGCCGCCCAAGGCCCTGTCGATCTCGCAGGTATCCGAATGCGGCCTCGTCTACGACCTCGGCGAGCTCAAGGAACTCGGCGATCTCTGCAGGGAGCACGGGCTTGCCTTCCACATGGACGGGGCGCGCTTCGCCAATGCCCTCGTTTCGCTCGGCTGCACCCCGGCGGAGATGACCTGGAAGCAGGGCGTGGACATTCTGTCCTTTGGCGGGACGAAGAACGGGTGCCTGATGGCGGAGGCCATCGTGGTGTTCAGGCCGGAACTCGCCGAATCGCTCGATTACCGGTCCAAGCGCGCCGGTCAGATCGTTTCCAAGGGCCGCCTGATCTCGGCGCAGTTCGAGGGCTATTTCGCCGGCGATCACTGGTATGAAAATGCCCGCCACGCCAACCGCTTGGCGAAACTCCTCTCGGCGGGGCTCTCGGAGCTTCCCGGCGTGCGGCTGGCCTGGGAAACCCAGGCCAACGAGGTCTTCCCGATCATCCCGGCCGCCATGGACAAGGCGCTCAAGGAGGCGGGCGTGCTGTATCATCCCTGGACGGAGCTGAGTCTGCCCGCAGGCGAGACGGTGGGGCCGAACGAGGCTTTGATCCGCCTCGTGCTCTCCTTCGCCACCCGGGAGGAAGACGTGCACAGGGTGCTCGCCATCGCCCGCTCGGCCTCCTCCCGGCAGGCGGCGGAGTGATCTTCCCACAGCCTTGCCCTAACCCTGCCGCATTCACCCGCGATGTGTGACCCCACGAGACCTTTACCAACGGGGCTCACCTCCAAGCCCCGGCGGGAAGACCAGGACCAAGTTCCCATAAAGAAAAGCGCCCCGGATCAACCGGGGCGCTCTTTTTGTTTTCAGGCTCTCGTGAAGGCTTTACGCAGCCTGGTTGGTCTCGAGGGCCTGAGCGCCGTCCGTGGAAATCGGGATGAGCTTCGGCTTCTTGGCCTCGGGCGTCTCGCGCACGAGATCCAGGTGCAGCAGGCCGTTCTCAAGGGAGGCACCCGTCACCTGAACGCCGTCAGCCAGTTGGAAGCGGCGGTCGAAGCTGCGCGCTGCAATACCCTGATGGAGCACTTCAGCCTTGCGCTCTTGACCGGTCTTCTTCTCCCCGCGCACGGAGAGTGTGTTTTCCTTCACCTCGATGGTGAGGTCCTTGTCGGTGAAGCCGGCAACCGCGATCGATATGCGATAGGAATTCTCGCCGGTGCGCTCGATGTTGTAGGGCGGATAGCTCGGGGCCGCGTCGACGCCGACCATCTGGTCGAGCATCGAAAACAGGCGGTCGAAACCGACCGTGTTGCGGTAGAGGGGAGCAAGATCGAACTGTCGCATGGCATATCCTCCATCAGAAGCAACATGCATTGTGTGAAGATCCACCTTTCTTGAGGCTGGATCCGGAATTCGTGACGCCATCGGGCCGCCACCGCTTCCATGTGGGAATAAACAGGTTTGCGTACAAGAGGCTCGCCCCAGCGGCCAGGAGCGCCCTATAAAGGGGTCACATCGTTTCGTGAGGCCCACCGTGGAATTCTTCCCAACTCCCGACAATCCCGTGCCCGGCGAGCCGGTGCTCACCAGCATCACCGCCGCCGACGGCACCGCCCTGCGCGTCGCCTATTGGAAGGCCGAGACAGACCAGCCGAAGGGGACCGTCTGCGTTCTGCACGGCAGGGCGGAGTTCATCGAGAAATATTTCGAGACGGTGGGCGACCTGCTCAAGCGCGGCTTTGCGGTCGTGACCTTCGACTGGCGCGGGCAGGGCTTTTCGGGGCGGCAGGTCAAGAATCCCCGCAAGGGTCATGTGAGGCGTTTCTCCGAGTACAGGCTCGACCTGGAGGCCGTGCGCGACCAGGTCCTGATTCCCCACATGCCCGCGCCTTATTTTGCGCTCGCCCATTCCATGGGCGGGGCCATCGCGCTGAATGCGGCCTATGAGAACTGGCTGCCCTTCCGCCGGCTCGTGACCACCACGCCGATGATCGCACTGTCCATCGTCAAGCGCCCGCGCGGCGTGGCCTTTCTCGCGCGCGTCCTGAGGCTTCTCGGGCTCGGCAAGATGTTCGTGCCCGGCGGCGGCGAGACGTCGATCTCGACCCTGCCGTTCAAGGGAAACCGCCTGACGAGCGATCCCGCCCGATATTCCCGCAACGCGGGCGCGGCGACCGCCGTCGGGCCCGGCGCCATCGGCGCGCCGACGGTGGCGTGGCTCGACTCCGCCTTCCGCTTCATGAAGCGCTTCACGGCGCCGAACTTCGCGCTGAAGATCCGACTGCCCACGCTGATCATCGCAGCGGGCGCCGACCCGGTCTGCGCCACGCCTGCGACGGAGCGCTTTGCCGCGCGGCTCAAGGCGGGCCATGCCATCGTGCTTCCCGGCGCACGCCATGAGCTCCTTATGGAGCGCGACGAGGTCCGCGAGCAGTTCTGGGCAGCTTTCGACGCCTTCATTCCGGGCACGCCCGATCCGGCCGCCGAATCGAGTGCCGACTTGGCGGTTCTGGGCCTATCGGCTGAGCAGCTCGACGGCGGCGGCGTGAACCCGGCGGTCGCCAGCCGCGACGATGCGCCCGCCATTGGCGGCTGACCCGCCGTCCCAGGTGGTGACGATGCCGCCCGCGCCCTCGATGATCGGAACCAGCGCCGCAATGTCGTAGGGCTTCAGGCCCGATTCCACCACGAGGTCGATGTGGCCGGCGGCAAGCATGCAATAAGCATAGCAGTCGCAGCCATAGCGTGCGAGGCGGGCCACGCTCTCCACGCGGTCGTAGGCGCGCAGTTCCTCGCCCGCGAAGAGGCGCGGGCTCGTGGTGGAGATCACCGCATCCTTCAGCGAGGTGCAGCGGCGGGTCATGAGCCTGCGTTCGCCGCCCGGACCCCGGTAGGTGCTCGAGCCGCAATCTCCGAAGAAGCGCTCGCCCGTGAATGGCTGGTGCATCATGCCGAAGACCGGGCGGCCCTTATAGGTGAGGCCGATCAGGGTGCCCCAGGTGGGAAGGCCCGCGATGAAGGCCCGCGTCCCGTCGATAGGGTCGAGCACCCAGACGTAATCCGCATCCGCGTTCTCGGTCCCGAACTCCTCGCCGATGATGCCGTGCGTGGGAAAGCTGCGCTTGATGAGGTGGCGCATGGTGGCCTCGCTCGCCCGGTCCGCCTCCGTCACCGGGTCGAAGGCGCCGCCGCGCGACTTGTCCTCCGACGCGATGGCGGTGCGGAAGAACGGCATGATTGCCTGGCCGGACGAGGTGGCGAGCTCGTTGACGAAATGCGTGAAGTCGATGAGCCCCATGCCCGGATTTCCTCTATGAAACGTGACGGCCGGTCTTGGCCTGTCGTCGCTCCGCTTTTATCAAGCGTGGTGTGCGCGGCAAGTGAGCAGCGGCATCGGGAGGGCCTGTCGTCCATGGATTCTACTGCCAAGGTTCTCTCGGCCCGCTCGGAAAGGGCCGTTTTCCTCATCGCCGCGCTGGTTGCCATCTATGCGGTCAGCCAGTTCCTGCGCAATTCGATCGGCGTCATCGCCAATGATCTGGCGCGGGAGCTGTCCCTTTCCGCCACCCAGACCGGCCTTCTGTCGAGCGCCTTCTTTCTCACCTTCGCGGCAATCCAGATTCCCGTCGGGATCCTCATCGATCGCTATGGGCCCAAGCGCGTCATGCTCGCCACCGCCGTGATTGCCGTGGCCGGGACCGTGCTGTTTGCGCTCGCTGCATCCGCTTCCCTGCTGATCGCCGCCCGTGCCCTGATGGGGCTCGGCTGCTCGACCTTCTTCATGGCGCCCCTCGTGATCTATGCGCGGCGCTTCCCGCCGGTGCGTTTCGCAGGCCTCACCAGTATCCAGATGGGCGGCGCCAATCTCGGCACCCTTGCGGCGACCGCACCGCTCGCGGCTTCGTCGGCCGCCATCGGCTGGCGGGGCTCGTTCCTGGCGGTCGCGGCGGTCACCGTCGTTCTGATGCTCGTCATCGTGGTGGCGGTGCCTAAGGATGCGGATGATTCCAAGGGACGGGAGAGCTGGTCCGACGCCTTCAGGGGCGTGGCCGCCGCCGTGATGGTGCCATCCTTCCGTCCGGTCTTCTTCATGCATCTGACCACCTATTCCTGCTTCGTCTCCATCGTTGGTCTCTGGGGCGGGCCGTGGCTCACGGATGTGCATGGGGCGGATCTCGCCACGCGAGGGCAAATCCTACTGCTTGGGGCAGGGGCCCAGATCTTCGGCATGCTGCTGTGGGGGGCGACCGACCGGTTCTGGGGCAGCTACAAGAAGCCGGTCCTTGCAGGTGGCGCGGCGGCCGTCCTGATGCTGGCGGCCGCGGTTCTCGTGCCCCTGGATCTCGCCCTCTTGCAGGTCTGGTTCATCCTGTTCGGCCTGAGCGTGTCCTGCACGCCCATCCTGACCTCTCACGGCAAGTCCCTGTTCCCGCCGCACCTGACGGGCAGGGGCATCACGCTCATGAACATCGGCACCATGGGGGGAGCTTTCCTGTCACAAAGCGTTACGGGCGTTCTGATCGACCTGATGGGACGCTCCGCCACCGGAGGCTACTCCCCGGAGGGATACCGGCTCGTCTTCGGGGCCCTGAGCGGCTGGTTGCTTCTGAGCCTGATCTTCTACGCCAGGGCTATCGATCCGCATCCAAGCAGATATGCATCAAAGGCATAGCAAAGCGGGTTTTTTTTATTGATTCTTGTGCAGCGCGAAGGCAATATTGCACTGCGATATGGCGATGGCGTCGCCTTGTCGTAGCCCTTCTTGGGCGTTTCCTCCCTAAACTTCGGGCCGCCGGTAACGGTGGCCTTTTTTCTTTTTCAGGGCCTGTCCTACTCGGCCGCGATGCGCCGGGTCGTCAGATCGCCTTCAATATCCGCGACGACCCGGGTGAAGGCCTGGAACAGATCCTCCGCCAGCACGGTAAAGCCCGGCTTCTTCGCCATGCTGCGCTCCTCCATGTAGAGCGCCCGATTGATCTCCACCTGCAACGCATGCCGCCCCAGGGCCGGCTCCCCGTAATGCTCGGTGATGAAGCCGCCCGCATAGGGCTTGTTGCGCACCACCGTATAGCCACGCCCCTTCAACGCGGCCTCGACGAGATCGATCAGCGGACTCGCGCAGGAGGTGCCGTAGCGGTCGCCCAGAACGATGTCAGCTCTGGTGCCGTCGTCCCGGTGCACACTGGAGGAGGGCATGGAGTGGCAGTCGATGAGGATGACGTGGCCGAACAGGTCCCCCGTGCGGCGCACGAGCTGGCGCAGCGCCCGGTGATAGGGCTTGTAGAGCCACTCGATCCGGTGCAGCGCTTCGTCGACGGAGAGGCGCGAATGGTAGATCTCCTGCCCGTCGGCGACGATGCGGGGGATGGTTCCAAGGCCCCCGGCCACCCGCATGGAGCGGGTATTGGCAAAGGGCGGGAGCCTGCCCTCGAACATGCGCGAGTCGAGTTCGTAGGGCTCCCGGTTGAGGTCCAGATAGGCCCGGGGGAATCGCGCCGCCAACAGGGGGGCGCCCAGCCCCGTCATGGAGGCGAAGAGCTCGTCGACATAGGCGTCTTCGGAGCGGCGCAGCGCCACGGCGTCCAGGCGGGACGCCGCCAGGAAGGAAGCCGGATAGACGGCGCCGGCATGGGGGGCATTGAAGACGAAGGGGATCGTCTGCGCCGCTGGCTCTGTCAGGACAAAGGGAGGATCGAACTCGTCAACGATGGCTGGCCGCATGAAAACTGGCTGTTCTGGAAATGAAACGGGCTTTTTCGTTAGTGTAAGGCAGCAGTGCCGCCTGTCCAAGACAATATGATGGGGCGCCGCGTCGCTCTTTCACGGGTTATTTACCCGTCGGGAGCATGAAGTATTTCTGAGATCATTCGCCACGATTCGGGGCTTGGCAGCCGATGAAGATTCTTCTCGCCGAAGACGATAACGATATGCGGCGCTTTCTGGTGAAGGCGCTCGAGAACGCAGGCTACGAGGTGGCCCCGTTCGACAACGGCCTATCCGCCTATAACCGCCTGCGGGAGGAGCCGTTCGAGCTTCTTCTGACGGACATCGTCATGCCGGAAATGGACGGAATCGAGCTGGCCCGCCGGGCCACCGAGCTCGATCCGGACATCAAGGTCATGTTCATCACCGGCTTCGCCGCCGTGGCCCTGAACCCGGATTCGGAGGCCCCGAAGGATGCGAAGGTGCTTTCCAAGCCCTTCCACCTGCGCGACCTGGTGAGCGAGGTCGAGAAAATGATGGCAGCCTAAAAAAGGTTGCTCATCATGACTTGCGCATATGCCCAGTTCTGGGTATATCGCCCCCCACAGCCGAGACGGGACGTCAAACATCACCGTTTCCCGGGCGCGTAGCTCAGCGGGAGAGCACTACGTTGACATCGTAGGGGTCGCTGGTTCGATCCCAGCCGCGCCCACCATTTCTTTTTCCGGCCTTCCCGAAGGGCCGCAGGAGACCGGATATGAAGATCCGTAACTCGTTGAAGTCGATCCGCGGCCGTCACCGCGACAACCAGCTGGTGCGTCGCAAGGGCCGGGTCTACATCATCAACAAGACCCAGAAGCGCTACAAGGCCCGCCAGGGCTGAGCAGGGCGCGGCAACGCCGCGCACGCTTTTATGAATTGACCGCGCATGCCGGGACCCTACAATCCCGGCATGCGCTTTTTTGCGTTCCTGCTGACCTTAACTCTGAGTGTGGCCGCGTACCCGTCGAGTGCGCAGGAGGCCGTTCGGCCCAAAGCTCCGGCGAGGGAGCAGCCGCCTCCGCCCAAGCCCGTCACGCTCGACGATCTGTTCGAGCGCCTCTCCAAGGCCGGCTCGGAGCGGGAGGCCGAGGGCATCTCGAAACTCATCGAGCGGCGACTCGCCCGCTCCGGCTCCGACACGGCGGACCTGCTGCTCAGCCGGGCCACGCAGGCTTTCGAGAAAAAGGATTTCCCGCTCGCCATCGAGTTGCTCGACCGGGTTTTGGCTCTTCAGCCGAACTGGGCGGAGGCTTGGTATCGACGGGCGACGGTGTTCTACCAGATCGACGATCCTGTCGCGGCCATGGCCGATCTCAGCCGTGCCCTGAAGATCGAGCCGCGCCATTTCAACGCCTGGACCGGGCTCGGCCATATCCTGATGGCCTCCGAGGACAAGGCCCGGGCACTCGAGGCCTACCGGCGCGTGTTGAAGATCAATCCGCAGGAATCGAGTGTGCAAACCATTGTGAACCGCCTGATCCCCGATGTAGACGGGCAGGATCTCTGATCCGCGGTTCATGATGAGCTTTGTCCTTGGCCTTCTGGCTGCTTGCCTGCTTCTCCTCATGGCCGGAGCGGCGTTCACTTACGCCTACGGCTGGTTCATCGGGCGCCGCTATCCACCGACGGGCCGCTTCATGGAGGTCGGAGGCTTGAGGTTGCACTACCGGGATGTCGAACCCGCAGGGGAATCCCGCGGCACCATCGTTCTTCTGCATGGTGCGTCATCCAACCTCGTCGAATCCATGCTCGGCCTCGGCTCGCATCTTGCGCCGCGCTACCGGGTCATCGCCTTCGACCGGCCCGGCCACGGCTGGAGCGAGCGCAGCGGCGGCCTGAGCGCGGCCGAGCCCGCGCGGCAGGCCGCCCTGATGGCGGAGGCCCTGCGCAGGCTCAAGGTGCGCAATGCGGTGGTCGTCGGGCATTCCTGGTCAGGGACCATCGTGCCGTACTTCGCCCTGGATCACCGGGACGTGACGGGGGCCATCCTGATCCTGTCCGGCATCACCACTCCCTGGCCCGGCGGCTATATCGGCTGGTACCGGCGGTTCATCGCATCCTGGGCGGGATGGCTCGCCATGCGCACCTTGGCGCTTCCCGTCACGCTCGTGATGCGGCCCTGGCTGAAGAGAAAGACCTATGCGCCGCAGCTGCCGACGCCGGGTATCGTGCGCAACGGCTTCATTCCCCTTGCGTTCCGGCCTGGCGCCTATGAGGCCAACATGCAGGATTTCGCCGTCATGTTCGATGCCGTATCCCGGCAGAGCCCGCGCTACGGCGAGATCCGCATGCCCGTCACCGTCATCGCCGGAGATTGCGACGAAATCGTTTGGAGCGATCTGCACAGCCGTTCCTTCGCGAATGCGGTTCCCGGCGCGCAACTCATCCTGCTGCCGGGCATCGGCCATATGCCGCAATATGTGGATGGGAGAACCGTGCTGGCCGCTATCGAGGCCCTGGCCGAGCGGATCGAAACCGTTCCCGTTCCCCTGGCGAGGATGGACAGGGATGGGAGCGACGCGATCGGGTGAAGCGCCGCGCCTCTTCGATCGGGATGCCGGGGCTGATCCCCGGATCAGGTCCGGGGGCGGCCATGACGGGTAGGGTGTCGTTCTCTCGGGAGGACTGGCCGCGCCTTATGCCTGGGCGGCGTGCTCCTGATTGATGAAGGCGATGCGCACCATATTGGTGGCGCCCGGGGTGCCGAAGGGAACGCCCGCCACGATGATGATGCGGTCCCCCACGTCGGCGAACTCTTCCCGGACGGCGAACTTGCATGCGCGGAAAGCCATGTCGTCGATGTCGCTGGCGTCCTTGGTGCGGATCGAGTGCACGCCCCAGACCAGAGCGAGGCGGCGCGCCGTGTCCTGGCTGGGCGTGAGGGCGATCACCGTGGAGTTCGGGCGCTCGCGCGCGATCCGGAATGCCGTGGAGCCCGAGGAGGTCCAGGCCGCCATGGTCTTGAGGTTGAGCGTGTCGGCGATCTGGTGCGCGCCTGCGGCAATGGCATCCGAGCCCGTCGCCTCCGGCTCGGTGTTGAGGGTGCGCATGATCGACCAGTAATTCTGGTCCTGCTCCACTTCCTCCGCGATCCGGCTCATGGTGGCCACCGCATCGATGGGGTATTGGCCCGAGGCGCTTTCGGCCGAGAGCATCACCGCATCCGCACCGTCATAGACGGCGGTCGCCACGTCCGAAACCTCGGCGCGCGTCGGCACCGGCGAAGTGATCATCGATTCCAGCATCTGGGTCGCCACCACCACGGGCTTGCCCAGGCGACGGGCGGCGCGGACGATGCGCTTCTGGATGCCGGGCACCTTCTCGAGCGGCATTTCCACGCCGAGATCGCCGCGGGCGACCATGACGGCGTCCGAAATCTCCATGATCTCGTCGAGGCGCGCGATGGCCTGGGGCTTCTCCAGCTTCGACATGACGAGGGCGCGCCCGCGCGCGACCTTCTTCACCTCGGCCACATCCTCCGGGCGCTGCACGAAGGACAGCGCGATCCAGTCGACGCCCGCATCGAGGGCGGCCTCGAGATCCGAGCGGTCCTTGTCCGTCATGGCGGCGACGGGAATGGTCGTATCCGGCAGGCTCACGCCCTTGCGGTTCGAAATCTTTCCCGCGATCTCGACGGTCGTTGCGGCGGCGCCCTGCTTCACGCTCTTGACGCGAAGGCGCAGCTTGCCGTCGTCGATGAGCACCGTATGGCCGGGCTCGAGGGAGGACAGGATTTCCGGGTGGGGGAGGTGGACGCGATTCTTGCCGCCAGGCGCCATGTCGGCGTCGAGGGTGAAGGTCTGGCCCGGCTCCAGCATCGCGCTGTCGCCCTCGAAAGCGCCCACGCGCAGCTTCGGACCCTGCAGATCCGCCAGGATTGCAATGGGGCGCTTGAACTTCGCTTCCACCGCACGGATCGTCGCCACGCGATCCTTCAGCTTCTCGCGCGGCAGATGGCTCATATTCAGGCGGAACACGTCCGCGCCCGCCTCGAACAGCTTTTCGATCATCTCCTGGGATTCGGAGGCCGGACCGAGCGTTGCGAGAATTTTCGTACGCCGTGAGCGTCTCATGGCTGTGTCCCCCCTGGGCGGTTCGCCTCTGTGAGCTGGATGGTCCAGCTCTTCTGTTCACCGGTATCGACTTCGAAGAAGCCGCTGCGATCAAAGCCCCGTGCGAGGCAATCTTCCGTGCCGCGGATCGTGAATTCCCGCTCACGGGTGCACATGAAGGAGCGGCCGCTCCACTCACCGCCGCGGTCGTAATCGATGGCGTAGATATAATAGAAGCGGCCGCTGAGCTGTCCCTTGAGCAGGGTTTCGCAGCCGCGGGCGTTCAGGTTCCACCAGCCTTCCGTCACCCATCCCTGCGGATCGCGATAGCCGAGCGCCACCCCCACGCGGCTCGATGTCATGTTGCACAGGCGCAAATCAGCCTGTGCCGGAGAGGCCGCGAGAAAAGCGCCGCCGAGCAGGCACGCCATCAGCGCAAGGCTTCGCTGCCTGCGAGAGGCCGGGGGGAGGATCGGAATCTTCATGGATGTCGATTCAGTCAGCAGATCAGGAATGAAATCGCACAATGGTTCAAGTCTATGTCGGATCCTTGTCGGCCAGAAGACGCATGGCATCAAGACTAAAAGGCGCTTCGGACGACGTTTCATCCGCTAAAAACTCCCCGGCCCGCCTCGAACCGCCTTTGATGGGCAATTCTCCCCTTTGTTCGAAGAGGGTCCGGTCCTCGGCATCTCGGCTCAACTCTCCGGCCGGGCCACCCAGATCCCCAGCAGAATCAATGCTCCGCCGAGACTCTGGATCAAAGTGAGCTGTTCGCCGAGAATCACCCAGCCGAACACAGCCGCCGCGATCGACTCGAGGAAGATCACGAGGGACGAGAAGATCGGGGGCAGGATCCCCAAGGCGATGGAGAGCAGGCCCTGTCCCCCCGCATGGCTGACATAGGACATGGCGAACAGCGCCGCCGCGCCCTGCCAGGTTTGCGGCATGATGCGGTTCTCGAAGGCGAGCGCTACCAGGAGAAGAAGGCCGGCGGTGACGAGGCTCGTTTCGAAGGTCACCCGCGCCGCGCCCGCGGTTTTGCGCGCCCGGCTCGCGACGATGAAGTAGAGGCCGAAGAAAAAGGCGGTGGCGAGGCCGAAAAGGTCACCCGTCAGGCGCGCGGGATCGGCGTGAAGGCTCTGCCCGATCAGAGCCGTGCCGCCCAGAAGGCACAGCCCCAAACCGAAGAAGGTGCCACGCGACACCTTCTGCCGCAGCACCAGCCAGACCACCAGCACGACCACGAGCGGAGCCATGGTGGCGAAGAAGGTCGCGTTGGCCACGGTGGTCTTGAGAATGGCGAGGTGCCAGACCAGAAGGTCGCCCGTGAAAACCAGACCAGCCAGTATGGCGGCCCTGGAAAAGCGAACCCGCGGCGCGTCGGCGGGCGCCTTCCTCTCCTCGATCCGCATCCAGGCGTAAAGCAGCGGCAGACACAGGGACACCCGCCAGAAGGCGCTGGCGAAGGGGCCCACATCGGCCGGCGCTCCTCCCACGCTGGCGGAGGCGAAACGGACGAAGATGGGGGAAATGCCCATGGCCACCGCACCGAGGCAGAGGGCTGCGAATGCGGTGGCAAAGCCGGTCCCGGGCCGGGCCGAGGTGGATAGAGAGGACATCTTCGTTTCGCCGGATTGTTGCGCGGATGGTCGCGTTGTCAGGGAGCGGTGTGCAGGGTAAGGATTTTCCTCCGCCGATCAACGTGTTGTTTATTCCCCTTCCACCATGTCCTCCTCTGCCGCGCTCAAGAGCCCGGAGCCTGCCCTTGAGCCTCATCCCGTCGAGATCATTGAGGGTGCCCTCGAATCCGGTCTTCTCCTCCTCTGCGATCATGCTTCCAACGCGGTGCCGCCGGATCTGGGCGATCTCGGCCTGCCTGCTTCCGAGTTCCAGCGCCATATCGCCTATGACATCGGGGCTGCCGCGGTCACCCGTTCGCTCGCCCGCCGTCTGAAGGCTCCGGCGATCCTGACCCGGTTCTCCCGTCTCATCATCGACCCCAACCGGGGCCGGGACGACCCGACTCTGGTCATGCGCCTGTCGGACGGCGCGGTTGTGCCGGGCAACGCCAAGGTGGACGAAGCGGAGATCCAACGGCGGATCGAGCGCTTCTATGATCCCTATGACGCCGCCGTTTCGGAGGCCATCCACAGGGCCATGGCGGCGGACCATCCGCCGGCCGTCGTGACCGTGCACAGCTATACGCCGGTCTGGCGCGGCTGGCCGCGACCCTGGCACGTGGGCATCCTCTGGGATGCGGACGACCGCTATGCCAAGCCCCTCCTGGAGGGGCTCATGGCCGAGGAGGGACTCGTCGTGGGCGACAACGAGCCCTATGATGGGGCGCTCGCAGGGGACACCGTCGACCGGCACGCTACGATCAGGGGGCTTGCCAATGCCTTGATCGAGATCCGGCAGGACCTGATCGCCTCGGACGAGGGGGCGGAGGAATGGGCCGGGCGTTTCGCCCGGCTTTTGAAGCCGCTGGCGGCGCGGGCGGCGTTGCGCAAGCCGACGATCTTCGGGACGCGCACACGCGAGCGCCTACGCCAACACTGAAAGAAGGGGGAGGGTTCATGAAGGACCTCGATGCCGCGACCCGTACGGAACTGGAGGCCGCCGCCTTCCGCAGGCTTCTCGAGCACCTGCGCGAGCGCACGGACGTTCAAAATATCGACCTGATGAATCTGGCGGGCTTCTGCCGGAACTGCCTCTCGAACTGGCTGAAGGATGCCGCAGACGCCAGGGGAGTGCCTCTCTCCAAGGAGGAGAGCCGCGCTCATGTCTACGGCATGCCCTACGACGAGTGGAAAGTGCGCTACCAGACGGAGGCGTCCCCCTCTCAGCTCAGCCGCTTTGAGGAATCGAAGCCGGAGCATTAAACCCCCTTCAACCAAATGAACCGTAACACTGGCCTCAACGCCATCAATTCAAGGGGCTTCATCATGGATGACGCAGCTTTCAACACCGAATCCGTCGCAGCCGATCAGCTGAAGGCTTTCATCGAGCGCATCGAGCGTCTCGAGGAGGAGAAGGCCGGCATTGCCGGCGACATCAAGGACGTCTACGCGGAGGCCAAGGGCAACGGCTTCGACACGAAGGTTCTTCGCAAGATCGTTGCCCTGCGCAAGCGCGACTATGCCGAGCGCCAGGAGGAAGAGGCGATCCTCGAACTCTACATGCAGGCTCTCGGGATGGTTGGCTGATTTCGCCTGCCGCGCCGCAGGCCTGCACCGGATCCGGTTCCGGATCCGGTGCCTTCCTGCCGCGCCGCTTCATCATTCAAGGCGGGGCTCAACTGATCGGACCTCTCTCGTGGCACATCCCAATCTTGATCCAACGGCATTCGAGGCTAACGCAACGGAAGTAGCGGATATCCTGCGAACGCTCGCGAACGAGCGCCGTCTGATGATCCTGTGCCGGCTGGTGGAATGGGGGGAGGCGAACGTGACGACGCTGGCGGAGGCGGTGGGGCTGTCGCAATCGGCGCTGTCGCAGCATCTGGCCAAGCTGCGCGACGAGGGGCTAGTCGCCACCCGGCGCGAGAGCCAAACGATCTGGTACCGGATCGCCGATCCGCGCATCGAGCAGCTCATGGCCACGCTCTACAGCCTGTTCTGCCGGCAGGCCAAATCTGCCAAGGGTCGGAAGGGCCCGGCTCGCTAGAACATTCTTCGGCGACGTGGATCCGGTTCGCCGCTGATCGCCGTGCCCGTGCGAAAGCTCAGCGGCGTCAGTCAGACGCCGGAACGCCGGTTTCGAGCGGCGCCCGATCTTGTCCAATCCATCCCGTGAAGGTCCCGATCGCATCGCGGAGCGTTCGCCGGCCCGGTTCCAGGGGCTTGCGATCTCCCTGCTGTTCGGGCTGGCGTCCTCGACGGCGCTCACGGTGCTCGTCATTCCGGCGATCTGCGTGGCGTTGCGCCGCGAGACGGCCCGCGCCGCCAGAAGGGGCTCACCCGCGAGCGCGATCATGGTGGCGCAGGCTCGTCATCGGGAACGTTGCTCTCCAGTTCCGCAAGCCATACCTGCGGCGCTGCATCCGAGGGCGCGCGCCAATCGCCGCGTGGCGACAGAGAGCCGCCGGACGAGATCTTCGGCCCGTTCGGCATGGCGGTGCGCTTGAACTGGCTCGTGAAGAAGCGCGACAGGAACACGCGCAGCCAGCGCTTGATCTCGCCGAGATCGTAGGTCCTGTGCGCGCCGGCAGGAAGGTTCGGCGGCCATGTGCCCGCCTCGGCGTCTCTCCAGGCGTGCCAAGACAGATAGGCGATTTTCGACGGACGGTAGCCGAAGCGGGTGAGATAGTAGAGGTTGAAATCCTGCAGGGCATAGGGTCCGATCATCGCTTCCGTCGATTGAAGCTGTCCCGCGGCATCCTGCGGAACGAGCTCCGGCGAGATCTCGGTTGCCAGAATCGCATGTAGGATGTCGGCCGTTGCCTTGTCGACGTCGCCGGATGCCGCGACGAAACGGATCAGGTGCTGGATCAGGGTCTTCGAAACGGAGGCGTTGACGTTGTAGTGAGACATCTGATCGCCGACGCCGTAGGTGCACCAGCCGAGCCCCAGCTCCGAGAGGTCGCCCGTGCCGACGACGATGCCTCTGTTGTGGTTGGCGAGACGGAACAGGTAATCGGTCCGCAGGCCCGCCTGAACGTTCTCGAAGGTCACGTCGTAGACGGGCTGCCCCTCGGCGAAGGGATGGCCCATGTCCTTCAGCATCTGGCGCGCCGCGGGCCGGATGTCGATCTCGGCAGCGCTGACGCCGAGCGCGCGCATGAGCGCCCAGGCATTGCCCTTCGTGCCTTCGCTGGTGGCGAAGCCGGGGAGAGTGTAGGCGAGAATGTTGGTGCGCGGCAGAGCCAGCTTGTCCATGGCGCGGCAGCAGACGAGGAGGGCCTGCGTGGAGTCGAGGCCACCCGAAACGCCGATCACGACCTTCTCGGTGCCCGTCGATTGGAGGCGCTTGGCCAGGCCCTGAACCTGGATGTTGTAGGCCTCGTAGCAGTTCTCGGCGAGCTTCGCCGGATCGGACGGAACATAGGGAAAGCGCTCGACCGGGCGGCGGAGCGGGAGGGCTTCCTCCGGCGCGTCGAGGACGAGCGAAATCGTGCGGAAGTCCGTCGAGACGACATCCAGGACACGTCCGCAATCGCCGAAGGTGACGCGCCGCATCCGCTCCGCCCGCAGGCGTCCCAGATCCACATCCGCGACAGCCATGGTGGAGGCCGAGGGGAAGCGCTCGGTCTCGGCGAGCCGCAGGCCATCCTCGAAGATGCCGCCATGGCCGTCCCAGGCGAGATCGGTGGTCGACTCGCCCGGGCCTGCCGCCGAATAGGCATAGGCTGCGATGCAGCGCATGGACTGCGAACCGCACAGGAGCCGCCGGTCCTCGGCCTTGCCGATGGTGATGTTGCTGGCCGACAGGTTCAGAAGGATCTCCGCTCCCGCGAGAGCCGCCGCCGTGCTCGGAGGCTGAGGAACCCACATGTCCTCGCAGACCTCCACATGAAAGGTAAAGCCGCAGCTGCCGGTCGAGCGGAAGAGAAGGTCGGTGCCGAAGGGGGTTGCATGGCCCGCAACGTGGATCTCCTGTCCGCGGATCGTGGCGCCCGGCGCGAACCAGCGGCGTTCGTAGAACTCCCGGTAGTTCGGCAGATAAGCCTTCGGAATGACCCCAAGAATGCGTCCGGCGTGGATCACGACGCCGGCATTGTAGAGCCGGTTCTCCCAACGCAGCGGCGCTCCGACCACGAAGGCGGGGAAAAGGTCGGCGCTTTCCGCCACGAGACGGGCGATGCTCTGCTCGACCGCCTCCAGCAGCGCGTCCTGGTGCAGGAGGTCGTCGATGGAATAGGCCGACAATCCGAGCTCGGGAAAGACCATGAGGGCGATGCGCTCCCGGTCCCCCTGGCGAAGAAGCGCCAGCGTACGCTCCCCGTTGAAGTCAGGATTCGCGACGTCGATCTGCGGCACGCAGGCGGCGACACGAACGAAATCGTGACGATAGGGAGAAAAGAACGAAACCATTCCACATCCGATCCAGGTTGGTTCCAAGCGGTATCCTTGCCGTACAGGCGGGGAAGATTACGGATAACAGAGAAAGTTCCTTCTTCAAGGATCGTCACGTCCGGAATGAGCGGGTCGCGGCCATCCCGATACGAGGGGCGCGATGCTTGACGGGCCGGGATCACCGGCACAAGGCCGGTGATGACCTGGCGCGGAGCGAGCGGGCGGAAAACAGGTTCCGCCTTTTGCCGGGGCGGCCCTTCGGGTCAGCGGGATGCGCAAACGCATCGTGCGAAAAATTCGACCCGGTTTTCCACTAAGGCGGCCCTTCGGTCGCACCAAACGATGCGCTATCTCTTCGACGCTCTAGTGGGACATGAAAACGGGTACCGTCATGGAGCGGAGGATCTCACGGGTCGTTCCGCCCAGAACGAGCTCCCGCAATCGCGAGTGGCCGTAGCCGCCCATGACGATTAGATCGGCGCCGCTGTCAGCGGCATGGGATAGAAGCACGTTGGCGACATCGATCCCGCCCCCGCAAAGCAGCCTGACCTCCACCTCCACTCCGTGTCGCGCCAAATGCCGGGCGAGATCTCGCACCGAGTGATGGGGTCTGTTCTCCTCTCCTCCGATCGTGACGACTTGCACGTGGCGGGCGAGCATGAGAAGGGGCAATGCGTCGGATGCTGCGCGGGCCGCTTGCACGCCGCCATCCCAAGCGACGAGAACGGTCTTGATCTCCTGGCGCGTCCGGATATAGGGCACGATGACAAGGGGACGGCCGGAGCCGAACAAAGCGGCCTCGATGATGGGCGTCGTATCCAGGCCGCTCGGATCGGGTTGAGAAAGGATGCTGAGGTCGAAGCAGCGTGCCACTCGACTGAAGGGATAGCCTATATCCCCGGCAGCGGCATCGAATCTGATGGTCTCCGCCTTCGCCCCGCTTTCATGCATGGTATTCATGAAGTCTTGAATGGCTTTGGTTGCCGATGCCTCTGCATCATCCCTGATGCGCGCAACGATGTCGTCCGGCAACTCGGCCTGGATACCGTACGGAAGGGAGGACCCGACGACCGGAATCGCTCCGGTCAGACAGGCGCCGGTCACCCCCGAAAGCCATTTCCCATACGTGCGGGCCGGTTCCGTGCCGGCTCCTCCGAGAACCAGTAGATCCTTGAAGGACATGCTCGTCTCCCTTGTGGCGCGGGTCAATTCGGCGCCAAGCCAACGCCCCATCCTCTGCGCATTTGATGAACACGCCCGAGAAGCCGGCCGTCCGTTTTGATCTCACTCAATATTCCGAGAAAACCATCCTGGACCGGCGTTGTTTCCACGAGCTTCGCCAGACGCAATGCGCGGCATGCCTGCGAGACGTGTGATAAAGTCCCCCTTCTTCACCACGGTGCCGCGCTCGAGCCGGCAATCCCATCGGCTCGTGGCGTCGGTCACGTCTTTAGCCTTTCTTTCATTTGGGAATGCTATCGTCGTATGTGACAAATTCCATATTTCCCTATATGTGGCCTGTTATAGCATAGTTTTGAAGATTTTTCGGTGATGGAGCAGGGTCAAATTGCCGAGGCGCGCGCCCAGCTGAGCGGAGCGGCGCCTCAGATCGCCATTGACGCGATGCCTCACATGGTCCGGCTGTTCTGTGTTGACGATCACAGCGTTCATCATAACAGGCGGTGGCATGAATTCACCGGTCTATCCCGATCGGCCCCTGGAGAAGCATGGCTTGACCTTGTTCATCCGGACGATCGGGAGGGCGCTCTCGCAGCCTGGAAGAACGCTCTCGAGACAGGGGCGGCCTGCGAATTCGAGCACCGGCTCCTCCATCGCTCCGGCGCGCATCGATGGGTCTTGTGCCATGCCAGCCCCATTCGCGGCGCACAGGGCAGAATCGAGCATTGGGTCGGCACCTATACCGACATTCATGCCTGGAAAGAGGCCGAGCAGACTTTCGCCGAGAGCGAGGAGCGGTATCGTGCGCTCGTCGAGGCCACCGCTTCCATGGTCTGGCGTGCCTCTCCGGACGGACGGATCCTGCGAGGCTGGGGCTGGAAGGAATTCTGCGGACAGGAGCCTGAAGAATACGAGGGCCATGGCTGGCTGAATGTGGTCCATCCCGAAGATTACGAGGCCGTCACGTCGGTCTGGTGCGGGGCCCTGTCCTCGAGCCAGGTGGCGGAGAAGGAATTTCGGGTCCGGCACAGAAGCGGTGACTATCGGTGGGTCCTGTCGCGAGCCATCCCGTTGAAGAACGCCGACGGTGCGGTGCGGGAGTGGGTCGGGACGATCACGGATATCCATGATCAAAGGCGGGCTCAGAACACGTTGAGGACCAGCGAGGAGCGGCTGCGTCTTGCCGCCGAGACCACCTCCGCGGGTATCTGGGATCTGGACCTCGTCACCGGTTCAGTGGAGTGGACTGCCGAGATATGGGACATCCTGGGCCTCACGCCGGACGTTCCCGCTGCCATCGAGCACTTCTTCGCGCGCGTTCATCCCGACGATCTTGCCGATGTCAGGGGCAAGGCCTTCGCCGATGTGCCCGGAAAGGGCCCGCAGTACAACAGCATGTTCCGGATCGTCCGCGCGGACAGCGGACAGGTGCGATGGATCGAATCCAGCGTCAGAATGGTGCTCGGTGACAACGGGCAGCCGATCCGCAAGGTCGGAATGATTCAGGACGTGACACAGCGCAAGCTGTCCGAAGACATGCTTCTCGCGACGGAAGAACGCCTGAGGCTGGCAATGCAGGCAGGGCGCATGATCGCCTGGGAGCACGATCTCGATACGGGCTATGTCACGCGTTCAGTCAATTCCATCGAATTGCTTGGAATCGACTCCGGCCCTTTGTCGGAATTTCTCGAGAGGGTTCCGCCCGAGGACCGGCTCGCGCGGGATCAGTTCATCGAGAAGATCAGCGCCACCGGCAGCGACACCATGGAGTTCCGGTACACCCTTCCGAGCGGAAAGACGCTGTGGCTGGCCTCCCGTGGAGAGAGGGCCGGTCCCAATCGTGTGGTCGGCGTCACGTTCGACATCACCGACCGCAAGGCGGCGGAGGAGAAGGTGTGGCGGTCCGCCAATCACGACGGACTCACAGGGCTGCCGAACCGCGTCCTCTTTCAGCGCTACCTTGAACAGGCCCTCGGGGAAGCCAAGGAGAACGGCACCAGCGTCAGCCTGTTGATGATCGACCTCGACGATTTCAAGGATGTCAACGACACGCTCGGCCACGATGCCGGCGACATGCTCTTGAAGCAAACGGCGGACCGCCTGTCGGTGATGATGCGCGAGCAGGACACGGTTGCCCGGCTCGGCGGAGACGAATTCGCCGTGCTGGTGGTGGAGCCCTTGCGGTTGAGCCATGCCGCCAATCTGGGGGAAATCATCCTCAGGAGGCTGCGCAAGCCGTTCACGTATGCAGGGCGAACCCTGATAAACCGAGCCAGCATCGGCGTTGCCGCCTATCCGGATCATGATTCCGAGCCGGTGGAGCTCATGAAGGATGCCGACATCGCGCTGTACCGCGCCAAGGCGGAGGGGAGAGGCCGCGTCGTGACCTACGATCCCGGGATGCGGCTGCTCACGGAGCATCGCCTGGCGCTGGGACGAGACATGCGGGAGGCGATCTCCCACGACCAATTCGTCCCCTTCTATCAGCCCAAGATCTGCCTTTCGAGCGGGAGAATCGTCGGTCTCGAGGCACTTGCCCGTTGGCAGCACAAGGACAAAGGCATTCTCACGCCCAGCGTCTTCGAGGCGGTCTTCGACGATCCTGAGTTGGCGCCCGCGATCGGCAAGAGGCTGATCGGAAAGATCGCATCCGATATGCGCCGATGGCTGGATGGAGGATGCGAATTCGGCCGCGTGGCTTTCAACCTTTCTTCCGTGGAGTTCAACCAGCCGAATTTGGCCGACGATGTCATTCGCGTTTTCAATCTGGTGAAGGTGCCCACGGACCGTTTCGAGGTTGAGGTGACCGAAAAGGTTTTGCTCGACGGACAATTCGGCTTGGTATCCCATATTCTGGAGCGTTTTCATGAGCACGATGTCCGGATCGCGCTTGACGATTTCGGAACGGGCTACGCGTCGTTGATCCATCTCAAGAGGTTTCCCGTCGACCACATCAAGATCGATCGCAGCTTCGTCGCCGATTTGGAGCATGACGATGATAACGCCGCCATCGTAGCGGCCGTCATCGGCCTCGGCCACAGTCTCGGCCTTCACGTCACCGCGGAGGGTGTGGAAACGGAAGGGCAGGCGCTGCGGCTGCGCACGATGGGCTGTCACAGCGCTCAGGGCTATTTCTATGCAAGGCCTATGCCTGCGGCGCAAATGACTGAGCTGCTTGCCGCGTGGCCGGTCAGGGTCACGTCGGAAGCCTCCGAATCCTGAAGCCTTGAACCTTGTCCCATCCCCCGGCCGGGATCATCAGCCTCAAGGCTCGTGAAACCCGCGATCGGCATCGACCGGATCATGAATGCCGCTGGGGGCCAGCGCAGCGTGCGAAAAAGTGGACCCGCTTGTCCGCATGAGCGATGCGCTTTCAAGGATCGAGCATCGGATAGGACCCCGAAGTGGATCCCACCTTTTTCGAGTCCGATGCTCTAGGCCGCCTTGCCCAGGCCGGGGATGTCCGCTGTGAAGACGACTCCTTCCGGCAGAAAATCGATCTTCATCTGCGCATCGAGCTCGCGGGCGAGGCTGCGCTCGATGAGCCGCGTGCCGAAGCCCCGCCGGGTCGGGGGCTCCACGGGCGGACCGCCGCTTTCCTGCCAGGTGAGGTGCAGGTGCAGGCCGTCCGCCGCCTCTTCATGATACCATTCGATGCTCACCAGGCCCTCGTCGTTGGACAGGGAGCCGTATTTGGCGGCGTTGACGGCGAGTTCCTGGAGCGCCATGGCGAGGGCGAGTGCCTGCTGCGGTGTCAGGCGGGTCTCCGGCCCCTTCACCTGGAAACGGCCCTTGCCCCGGTTCAGGTAGGGCGCGATGGCCTGCTCAACGATGTCCGAGAGGCGCGCACCCTCCCAGTTCTCGCGAGTCAGGACATCGTGGGCCCGGGACAGGGCCAGGAGGCGGCTTTCCAAATCCTCCACAGCCTGCGCTGGCGTGCGCGCATTGTGCAGGGTCTGCCGCGCGATGGATTGCACGGTCGCGAGCGTATTCTTCACCCGATGGTTGAGCTCGTTGATGAGCAGTTCCTGACTCGCCTCCGCGTGCTTTCTGGCCGAAATGTCGCGAATGACCCGGATGCCGTAGAGGGGGCGCCCGTTCAGGTCGTCCACCCGGGAGGCGGAAACCCCGATCCAGACGGGGTGCCCACCTTTGTGAATGATGCGCTTCTCGAGGGCGTAGGACGCGATCTCTCCGGACATCTGCTTGCGGAACATCTCGGCCTCGACACTCAAGTCCTCCGGATACGTGATATCCTCCAGGGACATGGCGAGCAGTTCGCTGCGATCATAGCCGCTGATCGCGCAAAGCCGCTCATTGACTCGAAGGAAACGGCCCTTCGTGTCGATTTCGCCGATCCCGATTGCCGCCTGTTCGTAAGTGGCGCGAAGCCTCTGCTCGCTTTCGCGCAATGTCGCTTCGGCCAGCCTGCGAGCATGAATGTCCGTGGAGCAGCCGAACCAGGCCAGAACCTCGCCGCTCTCGGAGTGGCGGTAAGGATTGGCCCTGACGACGTGCCAGCGATAGACGCCGTCGTGACGAAGGTAACGAATCTCTGTTTCGTAAGGAGCGCCGCGGGCACGAACATCCGCCCACATCTTCATTGTCTGCTCGACGTCGTCGGGATGAACGGTTCTGAGCCACCCCTCGCCGAGGGCTTCGTCCGCTGGCTGTCCCGTGTACTTGGTCCAGCGATCGCTGGTATAGATGACCTGGCCGTCGGCATTGCTGACCCAGACGAGATCAGGCACCGAGTTCGCCAGCAGGCGGAAGCGTTCCTCGCTTTCCCGCAGGCTCAGTTCGAGCTCCTTGTAGCCGGATATATCGACGCATACGGCCAGGGCCTTCTCGGGCTCGCCCCTCTCGTTGCGGATGAGGCTCGCGGCGCTGCGGGTCCAGACGATCGAACGGTCCGGCTTCAGGTAGCGTTTCTCGACCTCGTACCGATCCTCCGTCATCAGCCCGGCGAGGAGCGCTTCGGTCCGCGGCAGATCGTCCGGATGAACGATGTCGCTGAGGTGCCGCCCGAGCAGCTCCTCGCGGCTGCGCCCGAGCATGGCGCAGAAATAGTCGTTCGCACGCAGAATGCACCCGCTCAGATCGCACTCAGCAAGGCCGACTGTCGCCTGGTTGAAGAGCGCGTCCACAGAGTTCCGCTCCTGATCGGGCTCGTTTCGGAGGTATATTGGGTTAGGAATTGCCGGGGGAGGTCAAGGTTCCGGTCCGGAACGCGGCAAAGCCTGGGGGAGGGCTGACTTTTCGGTCGCGGGAGCCATCCTGCGAGAATCGGTCACGCAGCGAGGACTACCGCGAATACGATCATGCCCACGGCGGCCGACAGGCCGATCCAATCCATGGCTCGGGCGAGATCGTCGGTAGCGGGCGATCGGGGCTGAATCTCGAGAAGTCGGTCGTCATCCTCGTCATCCATGGCCTGCTCCACGCATCACGCGTGATGTCTAGAGCCGTGGAACGCGCAAATCGATCACCCTTAAGCAGACGAGCCATAGGGCGAAAGGGGGGGAAGGAGGCCCGGAGGGGGTACCGGCAATGGGCTCTATGCGGGGGCTCACGTCTGCGATGGATCCAGCAGGCGAAGCCGCTCCAGAGCCGCGAGCGTCTCGGGTGGAAGCGGCGTCGAGCGGCGCGTCCGCCCGTCGACCAGGACGATGGTGCACTCTGCGGTCGCGGCTAGGCGTCCCTTGTTGAAGATGCCCTGCGCCAGCGTGAAGGAGCTTCGGCCAATCCTGAGAATTCCCGTGCCGATCTCGACGGTGCCGGGCCAGAACAGCTCGGCCCGGAAATCGATGACGAGCCGGGCGATCACGAAGCTCGTGCCCGGAGGGGCGAGGGGACGGTCGGGATCGTACATGAAAGCGACCCGGCCGATCTCCGAGTAGGTTGCGAACACCGCGTTGTTCACATGCCCCTGCCGGTCGAGATCCGCGTAGCGGATTTCGGCGGAGGTCCGGTGCGGATAGCCTTCGAGCAGGCGTGGGGAGATCTCTGCGTTCGTCATCGTGCGATCCTGGTTCCGCTGCCATGGAACAGGAATTCGGGCTCCGGCGAAAGGTCTTGTCGCCGAACTCTTGTGTTGTCGCCGTCTGCGCCGTCCTCCTATATCGTGGCGACGGCCAGCGGATCGCCAGGAGAGATGCATGAAGAAAGCGCGCAACGAAGTCACTCAGCCCCAGGACGCGGGGGAGCGCCGGAGGATCCCGCCGGTCATCTGCTATCCGGTCGACACTCTTCCAAGGCCGGATCTCGTCGCCTACCAGACGGCGCGGGAGGGCTGGAGGAAGGTGGACGAAGTGGTCGTTCCGCCGCGCGAGGCGCGCTGCTTCTCCGTGCCGGCCGGCTTCTTCTTTCGCATCGTCAGCATCGAGGGGCCGCAGGTCGGAGACCTGAACCTGTGGGCGGCGCAGGACCTCGACGAGCGCTTCTTCTCCGGCAAGACGCGCGCGCTTCACGGCACGCATCTGTCCACCGGAGACCAGCTCTGGTCATGTCTGCCTTACCTGCGGCCCATGGCGACCATCACGTACGATACGCTCGACTGGTACGGGTTCGACGAGTTCGGCGGCTCCGTGCACGACGTGATCGGAACGCGCTGCGATCCCTATACGCACAAGCTCCTCTCCGGCCACGAATATCACCATTGCTGCCACTCGAACCTCACCCGCGCGCTCGCCGACAGGGTCGGCCGCCCGCGCGAGGCGGTGGAGGTCGCGGTGCACGATGTGCTCAACGTCTTCATGTGCACGGGCTTCACCCGCGACACGGGACAGTACTTCATGAAGGCGAGCCCCGTGCGCCCGGGCGATTATCTCGAGTTCTTCGCGGAGATCGATCTCCTCGGCGCCTTGTCGGCCTGTCCCGGCGGCGATTGCAGCTCGGAGCATTCGAGCGATGCGGCCGCGTGCCATCCGCTGCTCGTCGAGATCTACGAACCGAAGGCCGCGCCCGCCGGATGGACCTCCCCGCCGCGCAACGGCTACAGCCGCCGGCACGGCGACTGACATGAAAAGGGCCCCGGATGGGGCCCTTCCTTCTTCATCTCACCACCGGCAGCGGCTTGACCGCCGGACCCGTGAACCTGTTCGTCGCCAGGTCCCCCACGGGCTTGCTGGAGAAGCCCATATGGATGCTGGGCTCGGCCGACATCAGGGCGCTCAGCGCGGTCACCGGCTTCTGCGGCGCCTTGGTCGGAGGAGCCTTGATCTCGGGTGCCGCAGCCATGCCTGCTTTCGTATTCTTCGCCGGGATCTTCGGAGTCGAGCCGGTGACGGGAATATCGACGGGGCTTGCGGCGGCCACGACGATGGCGCGGTCGGGACGGGGCGGGGGCAGGGGCGCGGAGCTTGCCACCATGGTCTCCGCCGAGCCGCGCAATTCGCTCAGCACCGGGATCGGATTCGTCGCGGCGAGCGAGCCGGGGCGAGCCGGCGGCAGAGGCGCATAGGCGAGAACAGTGGCTTCGGCTGCATCATCCGTCCCCGCGCCCGGGCGGCGCGGCGGCAGCGGCGCAAAGGCCATGCCCTTGCCGATCGACAGGTCGCTCTGCGCGCTCGGACCCTGCTGCCAGGCGAGCGTCGGGCCGCTTGCTGTCTCGACCGTGCTCGGCGGGCCGCTGATCCGGGTGGGAGGCAGGGGAGCCGCCGCAGGCGGCGAAAGATCCTCGCGCAAAGCCGGCGCCATCGCGGCCATGACCGAAGGGGCCGGCGGGGGCTCGGGCCGCGCCTGCGCCACCGCCACGGGGGTTTGCGCGGGAGGCCGGCGCGCGGCCGGCGCATTCCTGTTCTCGTACTGACGCAGGGCCGCCATGGGCGACGCATTGCCGTCATCCGCATAATAGCCGCCGGCGGCGCTGCGGGACGCCATGAGCGTGCTGCTGGGACGTGACGCGGTGCGGATTTCCTCCACGTCCTCCGCCTCGTCGTCGCCGAGGCCGAAGAGGGTGGCCCAGAAGCTCTTGCGGCGCGGCTGCTGCGCGGCGAGGGCCTCTTCGGCATCCGCATAGGCGCTGTAGCCCGCCACGGAGCCGCCCCGGGCGAGCACTTCGGCCCGGGCAAGTTCGTAGCCCGGCAGGGGCTTGCCGTCGGCGGGGATATGCACCGTTTTGCCGTCGGGGAAGATGCGCGCGAGCTGGTCGCGGGTCATGCGCGGCCAAGCGCGCACGCTGCCGACGTCCAGATGCACGAAAGGCGTATAGGCGTTGGGATAGTAGCCGACGCCGCCTCTCTGAAGCTTCATGCCGACGGCGCGCAGACGGGCCGCGGACACGTCGGGAAGGTAGAAGTCGAGAGCCTTGCCCTGCATGTGCTGGCTGTTCTTGGCCACCCCGCTGGAGCGGCGGCGCAGCATGGCGTTGGTCCGGGGCGAGCGATAGGCCGAGTTCACGTGGACGGGCGCCCTCGAGCCCACCTCCCGGTAGACTTCCCACACCGTGTCGAACAGGCGCGGATCCATACGGGTCGCCTCGCTCCGCCGCCAGTCGCGCAGGAACCAGTTGAGCTGCTGGAGGGCGGCCGAATCGTACTGGCCATTGCGCCGGAACGTGACGGTGAGAGTTTCCTTGGTGTTGTTGTGATAGAAGGTCAGGGTGCGCGTGTCGCCGTTGGCGATGGCATCCTGCGTGCCGCGTACGCCGCCGACCATGACGGCCAGAAAGGCCGCAAGACCAATGCCGGCGCGACGCGCCAAGCCGTCCGAACGCAATACTCTCACTGGGATACTCGTCTCACTCGCCGCACTTCGGGGAATGCGGTAATCGCTTATAGTGAAAGGATCTTTGCCGAGGACGGTTACCTTCAGGTTAAGTGCCGCGCAAAAAGACGGGCCGACGCATCGTGTGGAAATATCGTGTGCACATGAGGGGCGCTCATGGGCCGATGGTCGAGGCCCTCGCCGAGATGGCTAGCGCGCGAGGTTCAGGGCCGTTCGAACCTTCTGGTCCAGGCCGTAGAGATCGGGAAAGGACTTGAGGGAGCCCTTCTCGTCGACCCTGAGGGTGAAATAAGTCAGGTGCACCGGAAGCGGCTTGGGCAGGAAGATCGTGCGCTCGCCTTTGCCGATCAGGCCGCGCAATCTCTTCTCAGTCCATTTGCTGTCCTCACCCATGATGATCTCCGCAAGCGCAAAGGGCTTCTCCACGCGCACGCAGCCATGGCTGAAGGCGCGCTTGGCGGACGAGAAGAGATTGCGGTTGGGAGTGTCGTGCAGATAGACGGCGTGCCGGTTCGGGAACATGAACTTCACGTATCCCAGTGCATTGCGCTCGCCCGGGGGCTGCTGAACGATGAGGCGGCCGTTCTTGCGGATGACCTTGTAACCCTTCCTCGCGGCATAATACGGATCGTTGGCGAGGCCGGGCAGAATCTCTTTCTTCATGATGGACGGCGGGATCGTCCAGGACGGGTTGACCACGAGGTACTTCATGTCCTCGGAGAAGACTGGCGTCTGAGATTGTTCCTTGCCGACGATCACCCGCGTCTCGTGCGCGACCTCGCCGCCGTCCACGAACCGCAGGCGGTATTCGGGAACGTTCACCATGATGTGGCGTGATCCGAGGTCCTGAGGCAGCCAGCGCCAACGCTCCATGTTGGCGATCAGATCGGCCTCGCGCCGGGCCAGCGACGGACCGGAGAGGGCGGCCACCGTCCGCGCCGTGAGAACGCCGTTGGTGGGCAGGCCCTTCTCCTTCTGGAAGGCGGCCACCGCCGAGGCCAGGCGCCTGTCGTAGACGTTGCTGTCGTTCTCGTCCTTCAGGTTGAAGCGGGCGCGGATCAGCGGGACGCGCGGGTCCCTCATGCCGACCCGAAGGGCAGGTCCCTTGGGGACGCGCACGCTCGGTGTGGAGGGATGGCTGGCGCGCAGCTCCGCGAGCTGCTCCCTCAGGGCTCGATACTCCGCATGGGGCGGATTGTAGGAGGCCAGCGCTGCATTCGCGTCCCTTGCGACGGCGACCGTCCTGAGAACCTCGCCGGCCTCCGGGAGCGTCAGGGTCGGCGTGACCAGCGGCGACAGGCGGGAAGGCTCGATGCGTCCGCCCCGCGCATCGCGCGCATAGCGGATCACGGACGCGGAGAGCTTCAGATCGGCTTCGGCCCATTGCGCCGGAGAAGCAGCCTTGCGCAGTGTCACGTCGGGCAGGGGATAATCTGTCGGATCCAGACCGTCCTCATCCGCGGACTTCAGCCGTGCGATCGCACCCATGGCCGCCTGCGTGAAGGCGCCGTCACGCGACCAGGCCAGTGGGCGCTCGGCCTGCGCATAGAACGACCTCAAGGCCTCGCGCTCCTTCGGAGACAGGCGCAGGTCGCGCATGATGGCATCGTCCGCAAGCATTCCTTCGACGGTCATGCGCAGCACGTCCTGCTGCATGAGGACCGTGACGGGGGCCGCTTCGGGCAGAGGAATCTCGATGGCGGGCTCTGGCCTCAGATCGACGATATCGAGATGAACCGGTGCGGGCTCGGGCAAGGGGATGGCCCGGAGAGACGAATTCTCCTGCGCCGGAGCAGGTTGAGGATCCGCGTTGCGGAATGCGGGCTCGGCAGGCGCTTGTACGGGAACGGCCCGGGAGACGTCGGGTGAATCGCTCGTCATGGTCTGCGCCGTTGCGGAAAGAGACAAGAACGAGGCCGATCCGATCAGGCCGAGCCACAATGCCGTCTTGCGCAGATCACGCATGACCCATCTCCTTCACGCAATGGGGTTGGAGGACGTTGCATCCTCCACATCAAATGATTTCGTCAGTGTGCGGGCACACGTCTGCCACGCTTAACGCACGAAGACGTCATGCGGCTGCATCGTTTAAGCCAAGTTCCTTCAATTTTCGGTAAAGGGTCGAGCGGCCGATCCCGAGATGACGCGAGATGGCCGACATATGTCCTTGATAATGCACAAGGGCGAAGCGGATGGCGCGCTCTTCCAGCTCCGCCAATGTCAGCATGTCTCCGCTTTCACGAATGAGTGAAAACGCATGCGGCTCGACTTTCGCGGCAGGTTCCTGCGCATGAACGGGCGCAAGCATCCGCGCCGGCGGGAGCGGCGGGATGTCGATGCGAAAGCCCTCCACGTGGGCGGCCACTTGAGGAAACTCGCGCGGAGTCAGAAAAGCTCCGTCCGCCAGAACGACGGCGCGATAGACCGCATTTTCGAGCTGCCGGAGATTGCCCGGCCAGTCATAGCGGGCAAGCAGGGCCAGCGCCTCCGCGGACAACCCCCGAACCGTCCTGCCCTCGTCCGCCCCGAAACGCCCGGCGAAGAAACGGGCCCATTCGGCGATGGCCTCTCTCCTGGCTCTCAATGGGCGCAAGGAGAGAGTCACAGCCTGGAGGCGGTGATAGAGATCCTGCCGGAACCGGCCTTCGTGCACCTTGCCCGAGAGGTCGAAGTCCGCGCTGGCGATGAACCTGATATCGGGGCGGCGGCCCGCGCGCGGACCGGCTTCCCGGAACAGGACGTCCACCAGGCGCTCCTGCGCTTTCCCGGTCAGGCGCTCGACGTTGTCGAGGAACAGCGTGCCGCCATGGGCTTCCCTCATGTGGCGGAGAAGGACGGCCTCCAGGGGCTCTGTTCCGGAAAGGGCCTCGTCTGTCGGGAAGGCGACGAAGGAGCGGGCCTTGCGCTCTCCGCTCGCGTGGATCGCCTTGGCCAGATCCTTGGCGCCGCTTCCCGGCTCAGCCTCGATCAGGACGGGCAGGTCCGAGCGCGCCGCCCGGTCGGCGAGCCGAGCCGTCCTCTCCCGTTCGGAGCCCGCGACGAGTCCGGCCGCGCCTTGGCGAAGGGCACGGATGTCGTCTGCGAAGAAGCGGTGGAGGGGCATGCGGCGGACGCGTCTTGAGGGAATCGCTCCCGCGATGCTGGGCGACAAGGGTAAACTAGGCCTTAACGTCGCCTCCTTTCGGAAGGGACCTGGATCCCATCACCCGGGTTGATCCCGAAGGCCAGGCGGCCAATATGTGGTTCAACCTTTTCCAACCCCGCTTCCAGCAATGTTCCAGAAAGCTCCTCCCGTGCATCAGACATCCTCTACCGGCGCCGCTCAGGTTGCTCTTGGCCCGCTTCCGGAATGGGACCTGTCCCATCTCTACCCGGGGATGGAGAGCGGGGCGTTCAAGGGCGATCTCGCCAGGGCCGAGGAGGAGTGCAAGGCCTTCGCGGAGACCTATCGCGGCAAGCTCGATGCGATGGCGCGGAGTGAGAACGCTCCCCAGGCCCTGACCGACGCGGTCCGACGCTACGAGGCCCTGGAGGATCTTCTTGGTCGCATCATGTCCTATGCGGGCCTCGTCTATTCAGGAGACACGACCGACCCCGTCCGCGCGAAGTTCTACGGCGATACGCAGGAGCGCCTCACCACAGCCTCCACCGAACTTCTGTTCTTCGGCCTCGAACTCAACCGCATCGACGATGCGGTCCTGGACAAGGCGGTGGCTCAGGCGCCGCTCGCGCATTACAAGCCCTGGATCGAGGATCTGCGCAAGGACAAGCCCTATCAGCTCGACGACAGGATCGAGCAGCTTTTCCACGAGAAATCCGTGACCGGGCGCTCCGCCTGGAACCGGCTGTTCGACGAGACCATCGCTTCCCTGCGCTTCACCGTGCGCGGCGAGGAGCTGCCCATCGAGCCCACGCTCAACAAGCTGCAGGACCCGGACGAGAGCGTGCGCAAGGATGCCTCCGACGCTCTCGCCAGGACCTTCAAGGCGCATCTGCGCACCTTCACCCTGATCACGAACACCCTCGCCAAGGACAAGGAAATCTCGGATCGCTGGCGCGGCTTCAAGGACGTGGCGGATTCGCGCCATCTCGCCAACCGCGTCGAGCGCGAGGTGGTGGATGCGCTGGTGGCGGCCGTGCGCGAGGCCTATCCGCGCTTGTCGCATCGCTACTACGCCCTGAAAGCGCGGTGGTTCGGCAAGGACAAGCTCGACCATTGGGACCGCAACGCGCCCTTGCCGAAGGTGGAGCAGCGCACCATTCCGTGGGGCGAGGCGCGCGAGACCGTGCTTTCCGCCTATTCCGCCTTCTCCCCGCGCATGGCCGACATCGCCCGCCGCTTCTTCGACGAGGGCTGGATCGACGCGCCGACGCGCCCCGGCAAGGCGCCCGGCGCCTTCGCGCATCCGACCGTCCCGTCGGCCCACCCCTATGTTCTGCTCAACTACCAGGGCAAGCCTCGTGATGTGATGACGCTTGCGCACGAGCTCGGTCACGGCGTTCATCAGGTGCTCGCAGCGCCAAACGGCGCGCTCATGGCGCCGACGCCGCTGACGCTCGCGGAAACGGCGAGCGTATTCGGCGAGATGCTTACCTTCCGCCGCCTGCTCGATCAGACCACCAACCCGGTGCAGCACAAGGCCATGCTGGCCGCGAAGGTCGAGGACATGATCAACACCGTGGTGCGCCAGATCGCGTTCTATTCCTTCGAGCGCAAGGTGCATGTGGAGCGCCGCAACGGCGAGCTGACCGCGGAGAGCCTCTGCGAACTCTGGATGTCAGTGCAGGATGAATCGCTCGGGCCGGCGATCCGCCTCGGTCCCGGCTACGAAACCTTCTGGACCTACATCCCCCATTTCATCCACTCGCCGTTCTACGTCTACGCCTATGCGTTCGGCGATTGCCTCGTGAATTCGCTCTACGGCATCTACGAGCGTTCCGACGAAGGCTTCGTGGACCGCTATTTCGCGCTGCTCTCGGCGGGCGGCTCCAAGCCTTACACGGAGCTTCTCGCCCCGTTCGGGCTCGATGCGCGCGATCCGTCCTTCTGGCAGATCGGCCTCTCCATGATCGAGCGGCTGATCGGCGAGCTGGAAGCCATGGAAAGGACAGCGTGATGCTTGTTCTGGCGCAACGTGCCGGGGTGCTTCTTCGACGAAGAGGCTCGCCGGCATGTTCATGAAATGATCGGAAAGACCTCTTCCCATGGCTGATCGCGACAACGAGGCGAACCGCTTCACGGCCCGCGCGGCGCGCTATGCGCGCGTCGGCGCGAACATGGGCGGCGTGGCCGCGCGCATGGCGGGCGCGCGTTTCTTCGGCGGAGATGCCCGCGACGCCTCCAGCGCGGCGGCGCTCGCGCAGGCCCTGGGCGGCCTGAAGGGCCCGATCATGAAGGTGGCGCAGCTGCTCGCCACTATTCCCGATCTCATCCCGCCGGAATACGCCGCCGAACTGCAGAAGCTGCAAAGCGAGGCGCCGCCCATGGGGGCGGCCTTCGTCAAGCGGCGCATGCAGGCGGAGCTGGGGCCGCAATGGCAGGGCCGCTTCGGGTTTTTCGACCTCAACCCTTCCGCAGCGGCATCCCTGGGCCAGGTCCATCGGGCCACCACGAAGGACGGCGAGAAGCTCGCCTGCAAGCTGCAATATCCGGACATGCAATCGGCCGTCGAGGCCGATTTGAAGCAGCTCGAATTCGTCTTCGCCCTGCACCGGCGCATGGACCCCGCCATCGACACCCGCGAGATCGCCAAGGAAATCGGAGAGCGCGTGCGCGAGGAACTCGACTACGAGCGCGAGGCCCGGCACGCATCGCTCTATGCCGCGGCGCTGTCGGATGTGGAGGACGTGCATGTCCCGAAGGTGCACCCGGAGCTCTCCACGAGGCGGCTCCTGTCGCTGCAATGGCTCGAGGGCGAGAAGATCCTGCAATTCACCGAGAGCCCGGTCGAGATCCGCAACCGGCTGGCCGTCGCCATGTTCAAGGCGTGGTGGCATCCCTTCAGCCACGCGGCCGTCATCCATGGCGACCCGCACCTGGGCAATTACACGGTCTTCTCCGAGGGCCGCGAGGCGAGGGGGATCAACCTTCTCGATTACGGCTGCGTCCGGATCTTCCACCCGCGCTTCGTCGGCGGCGTGGTGGATCTCTACCGCGGCCTTCAGACGGACGACCGGGCCCGGGTGGTCCACGCCTACGAGACCTGGGGATTCCGGAGCCTGTCGAACGAGTTGATCGACATCCTCAACATCTGGGCGCGCTTCATCTACGCCCCGCTTCTCGACGACCGGGTCCGCACAGTGGCCGACGGCGTGAAGCCCGGCGAGTACGGCCGCCGTCAGGCCTTCGAGGTGCACAAGGCGCTGAAGGAGAAGGGGCCCGTGACGGTGCCGCGCGAATTCGTCTTCATGGACCGGGCGGCGGTGGGCCTCGGCGCCGTGTTCCTGCATCTGAGGGCCGAGCTGAACTACCACCGGCTGTTCGAGGCCGAGATCGAGCGGTTCTCGCTCGACGGCCTGGCGCAGCGGCAGGCAGCGGTTCTGGCGGCGTCCGGGCTGCCAATTCCAGCGTAATGAGGTTGCATTCTCCGCGGGGCGGCCTTACAGGTCGTAACCCAGCGTCAGAGGCAATCCATGAAGATCGTCTTCGTTCACCAGAACTATCCGGGCCAGTTCCTGCGCCTGTCGCAGAGCTTCGCCGCCGAGGGGCATGAGGTCGTGGCGCTGGGCGTGGTGAAGCAGAGCCGCCTGCCGGGCGTGACCTATTACCCCTACGAACCGGTGCCGGGTCCCGAGGACCCGCGGCACGAGGCGCGCTTCTCCCCGGTCGTCCCCCGCCTGCGCCGGGCCTACGGCGTCGCGCTGAAGGCGCGCGAGCTGGCGAGTCAGGGCTTCGAGCCCGACGTGGTGGTGGTCAATACGGGCTGGGGCGAGAACCTGTTCCTGAAGGACGTCTGGCCCAAGGCCCGGCACGTGGCCTATTTCGAATATTACTACCGCGCCGAAGGGCAGGACCTCGATTTCGACCCCGAATTTCCCGTCACCAACGACGAGGTGATCTGGCGCCTTCGCCTGAAGAATGCCATGCAGCTCGGGGCTCTGGATGCCGCCGACCTGGCCGTCGCGCCCACGCGCTATCAGCGCGATACCTTCCCCTCCTATCTCCGGGACCGGCTCGCCGTCATCCATGACGGCATCGATACGAGGCGGCTCGTGCCGGACCCGGCGGCGGGAATCCAGATCGGCAAGGACGGTCCGAGGCTGAGCCGCGAGAAGCCGGTGGTCACCTACGTGACCCGCAATATCGAGCCCATGCGCGGGGCCCATATCGTCTTCAGGAGCCTGCCCTATCTGCTCGACATCGAGTCCGAGCTCCAGGTGGTCGTCATCGGCGGGAAGGGCAACAGCTATTCGGGAGCCGCCCCGGGAGGGCTCTCCTGGTTCGAGCACTTCAAGGCCGGGATCGACCGACCGGTGGACTGGTCCCGGGTCCATCTCGTCGGAAACCTGCCCTACGACCAGTTCGTGAGGGTGCTCCAGATCTCCTCCGCCCATGTCTACATGACCTATCCCTTCGTCCTGTCCTGGTCCTCCATCGAGGCCATGGCCCTGGAATGCAGGATCGTCGCCTCGGATACGGCGCCGGTCCGGGAAATCGTCACGGACGGGGTGAACGGGCGCCTCTTTCCCTTCTTCGACCACAAGGCCCTGGCGGAGCGGGTGCGGGAGACGCTGGCGGAAAAGGAGAAATCCGCCGCCATGGCGAAGGAGGCGCGACGGATCGCGGTGGAGCGCTACGATTACGAGACGGTCTGCCTGCCGCAGTGGCGTGAATTCCTCGGGATAAAATGACGGCTCCCGACGTTCATAAAGTTTCCTCGGAGTTGCTTGGAAAGATTGCGGCTCCTCACCGCATGCGCTAAACGCAGCAATTAACAACCGATGCTAATAGGGCGTTGAATCATGGCCGATACAAAACATGCGCCGCATGGGGGTTACAGTCCGGATATGGACGGCCCTGCCCATGAGGTGACCTACACCGGGTTCGTGCGGTTCGCCGAGATCGCGACGGCCGTCGTCATCTGTCACGTGCTGGCTCTGGCGGTCGGCGGTATCAAGCATGCCTGGCTAACGGCGATCTTCGGGGTCATCCTCTCCCTGGCCTCCGGCGCCATAGGAGCCATCGCTCCATCGATCGGGGTTCGCGCCCCAGCCGCAGTCGGTGTTCTTCTGCTGCTTGCACTCATCTTCTACTGACCAGCACCAAGGCCCTGTTTTCAGGGCCTTTTTTTTGTCTCAATCGATCGCAGGGGGCATCATGCGTATCGCCGTTCTTTCCGAGACCGAGGGAGCGGAGACCCGCGTCGCCGCGACCCCCGAGATGGTCAAGAAGTACAAGGGCCTGGGCGCCGACGTGGCCGTTCAGGCGGGCGCCGGGGCCAAAGCCGGCTTCCCGGATGCCGAGTTCGAGGCCGCGGGGGCCGTCATCGCTCCCTCCCGCGAGGACGCCCTGCGAGACGCCGATATCGTCCTCAAGGTCCGCCGTCCTGCGGAGGGCGAGCTTGCCGGCGCGAAACCGGGGGCCCTCGTCATCGCCATCATGGACCCTTACGGCCAGGAGCCGGCGCTCAGGAGCATGGCCGAGGCAGGGGTCGCCGCCTTCGCCATGGAGCTGATGCCCCGCATCACCCGCGCGCAGGTCATGGACGTGCTGTCCTCCCAGGCCAATCTCGCCGGCTACCGCGCCGTGATCGACGCCTCTGCCGAATATGGCCGCGCCATGCCGATGATGATGACGGCGGCCGGCACCGTGCCGGCGGCCCGCGTTTTCGTCATGGGCGCGGGCGTGGCGGGCCTCCAGGCCATCGCCACGGCCCGCCGCCTCGGCGCGGTGGTGACCGCCACCGACGTGCGCCCGGCCGCCAAGGAGCAGGTGGAGAGCTTGGGGGGCAAGTTCGTCGCCGTGGAGGACGAGGAGTTCAAGCAGGCTGAGACCGCGGGCGGTTACGCCAAGGAAATGTCGGCGGAATACCGCGAGAAGCAGGCGGCGCTCGTCGCCGCGCACATCGCCAAGCAGGACATCGTCATCACCACCGCACTCATCCCGGGCCGTCCCGCGCCCAAGCTCGTGACGAAGGCCATGGTGGAATCCATGAAGCCGGGCTCCGTGATCGTGGATCTCGCGGTGGAGCGCGGCGGCAATTGCGAGCTCTCCAAGCCGGGCAAGATCGCAACCCACAACGGCGTGAAGATCGTCGGGCATCTGAACGTGCCCGGGCGGCTGGCCTCCACCGCTTCCAGTCTCTACGCGAAGAATCTCTATGCCTTCGTGGAGACCCTCGTCGATAAGGAGAGCAAGACGCTGTCCGTGAAATGGGATGACGAGCTGGTCAAGGCCACCTGCCTGACCCGGGACGGGGCCGTCGTCCACACCGCTTTCCAGCCGACCGCTTAAATCCGTCCAGGGGAGGACATCATGGCAACGCTTACGCCTGAACAGGCTGTCGAGCAGGCCCGAGCGGCGGCCGAGGCCGCCCGACGCTCGGCCGAGGCCGCCCGACGCTCGGCCGAGGCCGCCCAGGCCATTGCAGACCAGGTGGCGGAGGCCGCAGGAAACGCCGCCGCAGCCGTGACCCACGGCGCGGTGGATCCCACCGTGTTCCGCCTGGCCATCTTCGTGCTGGCGATCTTCGTCGGCTACTACGTGGTCTGGCAGGTCACGCCCGCGCTTCACACGCCGCTCATGTCGGTGACGAACGCGATCTCCTCGGTGATCGTGGTGGGCGCGTTGCTGGCGGTAGGCGTCGATGTCGCCGACGGCCTCGGCGAGGGGCCGGTCTGGGCGCGGGCGCTCGGCTTCATCGGCCTGATCCTCGCCAGCATCAACATCTTCGGCGGCTTCCTGGTGACCCAGCGCATGCTCGCCATGTACCGCAAGAAGGGTTGAGGCCATGTCGGCGAACCTTGCCTCGATCCTCTATCTCGTCTCCGGCGTCTTGTTCATCCTGGCGCTGCGCGGCCTGTCGCACCCCACCACCTCCCGGCAGGGCAATCTCTTCGGCATGATGGGCATGGGGATCGCCATTCTGACGACCCTGTTCGTATCTCCCCCGAGCGGCTTCGGGGGCTGGGCCCTCATGGTTCTCGGCCTCGTCATCGGCGGCGGCGTTGGCGCAATCGTCGCCCGGCGCGTGCCCATGACGGCCATGCCGCAGCTGGTTGCCGCCTTCCACTCTCTCGTGGGTCTCGCCGCCGTGCTGGTGGCAGCGGGCGCGCTCTACGCGCCCCAGGCCTTCGGCATCGGTGTGCCGGGGACGATCCATGGCGGCTCGCTTTTCGAGATGGGCCTCGGCGTCGCCATCGGCGCCATCACCTTCACCGGTTCCGTGATCGCATTCCTCAAGCTCGACGGGCGCATGTCCGGCAAGCCGATCCTGCTGCCGGGCCGGCACCTCATCAATATCGGCCTGGGGCTGCTGCTGCTGGTGCTGCTCGTCGCCTTCATCCGCACTGAGAGCCACGCGGCGTTCTGGCTCATCGTGCTGGTGTCCTTCGTGCTGGGCGTGACGTTGATCATCCCCATCGGCGGCGCGGACATGCCCGTCGTGGTGTCGATGCTCAATTCCTATTCCGGCTGGGCGGCGGCGGGCATCGGCTTCACCCTGGGCAACCTCGCGCTCATCATCACCGGCGCGCTGGTGGGCTCGTCGGGTGCGATCCTGTCCTACATCATGTGCAAGGGCATGAACCGGAGCTTCATCTCGGTCATCCTCGGCGGCTTCGGGGGCGAGACGGCGGGCGCCGCCGGCGGCGCGGTCGAGACGCGGCCCGTGAAGCAGGGCTCGGCGGACGATGCGGCCTTCATCATGAAGAA
Organism: Microvirga makkahensis; assembly: GCF_009830105.1. Lineage (GTDB taxonomy): Bacteria > Pseudomonadota > Alphaproteobacteria > Rhizobiales > Beijerinckiaceae > Microvirga > Microvirga makkahensis. The sequence goes on along the minus strand of NZ_WURB01000010.1, from coordinate 44,442 downwards.
CGCCGCCAAGGTCATCATCGTGCCGGGCTACGGCATGGCGGTGGCGCAGGCGCAGCATGCCCTGCGCGAGATGGCCGACGAGCTGAAGGCCGAAGGCGTCGAGGTGAAATACGCCATTCACCCTGTAGCGGGCCGCATGCCCGGCCACATGAACGTGCTGCTGGCGGAAGCCAGCGTGCCCTATGACGAGGTGTTCGAGCTCGAGGACATCAACGGCGAGTTCCCGCAGGCCGACGTGGCCTTCGTGATCGGCGCCAACGACGTCACGAACCCGGCCGCGAAGACAGATCCCGCATCACCCATCTTCGGCATGCCGATCCTCGATGTGGAGAAGGCGAAGACCGTGCTGTTCATCAAGCGCGGCATGGGCTCCGGCTATGCGGGAGTCGAGAACGAGCTGTTCTTCCGCGACAACACCATGATGCTCTTCGGCGACGCCAAGAAGGTGGTGGACGAGATCCTGAAAAGCCTCTGATTCGGCTCGTCGTCCCCTCTTTCCGGCCTCATCACCGGCCCTGTGCCGGTGATGACGGTTGACTGAAGCGTCGCGCCTTTCCCTATCGGGATGGCAGGGGCGCGCCCGGCCATGACGAGAGAGGAGGCGTGATTCCCTCGTCACTTCCTCCCGCCTCGTCGCCGGTCCTGTGCAGGGGCGGCCGGACCATGGCGTCAGACGACATGACGAAGCGTCCGAAAGCTGTTTTAAAGAGCATCGCACTCGTCACGCCGGAAGACCGTTCATGCCCCCCATCACCCTCCGCACCGCCTTGCCCCAGGATCGCGATACGGTCGTCGAGCTGATCCATCAGCTCAACCTGTTCGAGGCCAATCTCGTGGGCGACCGGCGGCGGGACTACGGCGGCGCCAGAGCTTATTACGACGAACTCATGATGCGGCTCACCCGGCGCAATGGGCGGATCGTCCTGGCCGAGGAGAGCGGTGTCGCCGTCGGCGCCATGGGCTTCTCGCTCGATCAGGACGCCGCCTATGTGGTGGACGGGGTCCGCAGCCACGGCACGGTGACGGACCTGATCGTCCACACGGAATGGCGGGGCAGGGGAATCGGCCGGATGCTGCTCGACGAAGCGGAGCGCCTTACCAGAGAGGCGGGCCTGAAGCGCCTCATGATCGGCGCTCTCGTGGCCAACGAGCGCGCCGTGCGCACCTACACCCGGTTCGGCTTCGATCCTTACGTGTCGTTCCTGAAGAAGGAGCTATGAAAAAGCCGGCGCATCGCGCCGGCTTTGAAAGGTGTCGACGGAGACCCTTCCGTCACCCGCGGAACAGGCTCGCCACGCCGCCCTGGAGGCGGGAGCTGCCCTGGCGGGCCACCGAGTTCGAGCTGTCGATCGCAAGCGCGTGCTGATAGCTCTCGATGGCCTGCTGGCGGTCGCCCTTGCGCTCGAGCGCGAGGCCGCGCCAAGCCCAGGAATCGGCGTCCTTGCCGTTCACGTTCAGCGCAGCGTTGAAGTCCTCGATGGCCTTGTCGAGCTGGTTCGTGGCCACGTAGCTCTGGCCGCGGGCCGCATAGGGCGCGGCCACGAAGGGGTTGCGGTCGATGGTGGCGTCGAAGTCCAGGATCGCCTGCTGGTGCATGCCCTGGCGCTGGTAGAGAAGGCCGCGGGAGTGGAGCGCCTCGGCCGATTCGGGCAGAAGGCGGGTGGCCATGTTGAGGTCGTTCAGGGCTTCCTGGTAATTGCCCTGGACGCGCAGCAGGTTGGCACGGCCGATATAGGCGGGGCCGTAATTGGGATCGGCCTGGATCGAGCGGCTGAAATCCGCCAGCGCCTGGTCGTTCCGGTTCGTCTGGCGCAGAGCCAGGGCGCGGTTGGTGTAGGCCGGGGCGTGGTTGGGATCGAGCTGGATGGCTTTCGAGAAATCGGCGATGGCGTCGCTGTAGCGGCCGATGCGGGCATAGGCTGCGCCGCGGGTATTGTAGGCGCTCGGGTCGTTCGGGTTGCGCCGGATGACGTCCGAGAGGGATGCAATGTTCACCTCGCTCGTGCCCTGGGTGTCCTCCTCCACCACGGCAATCCGCTGGGTGGGCGCACCGCCTCCGGTCGTGCTGCAGGCGGCAAGGCTCAGGGCTGTCAGGGCCAAGCTCAGGGGCGCAAAGCGGCGAATCGATGGGGCGATCACCTTCGTCTCCAACTTCTTTGACTCAACAAGGTTGAGGGGGAGGTCTAGCAAATAAACCTTAACAGCCGTGAAACACGGCAACAGCAAGGCGGATCGGCCAGGAAAGCATCACCGGCGCCAATCCCTCGGATCCGGGCGAGCGGCTGACATGCGAGGCGCTCCAATCAATCGTGATCACCGGCACAAGACTGGCGACGACGCGGAGGACTGGGGGTGACGTGGGGGTGGAGGGGGAAATGGACGGCCGACGCCGTATCGTCGCAATCTCGTGGCCAGACATGCAAACAGCGCCCCTGCTGGCGCAGCGGGCGCTGTTTCACAACCGATGGGCTGGCCTTAAAGGGCCTGCGTCAAGATCTCAGCGAGAGGGGCGCGGCTTGGAAGGCAGAAGGCCTTCACGCTGCATGCGCTTGCGGATGAGCTTGCGGGCGCGGCGGACGGCCTCGGCCTTCTCGCGGGCCTTCTTCTCGGACGGCTTCTCGTAATGGCCGCGGAGCTTCATCTCGCGGAAGATGCCCTCACGCTGCATCTTCTTCTTGAGAGCGCGGAGCGCCTGATCGACGTTGTTATCCCGGACAAGAACCTGCACGCGAATTCCTCGTATTTTGAGCCGTTTCGATTGTGTAAAAGAAAAACGAGGCGCGTCACGCGCACCTCTATTGGCTGGCGTCGATAGCAGAAGAAGCCTTGCCTGTCCAGGGTTCCTTCCGACAAAAGCGCCGAGCCAGGGTGGCAACGCGGCCGAATCCGAAAGGTTCAACCCTTCTCCGGAAAAACTTTCGTCACATGGCCCATCTTGCGGCCTGCCCTGGCCTCGGCCTTCCCGTAAAGGTGCAGATGCGCGCCCGGCTCGGCCAGAATGCGCTCCCATTCGTCCGCATCGTGGCCGATGAGGTTGCGCATTTCCACCCGGCCCAGACGCGAGGCTGCCCCCAGGGGCCAGCCGCAGACGGCCCGGACATGCTGCTCGAACTGGGAGGTCACGGCCCCGCCGAGGGTCCAGTGGCCGGAATTGTGGACCCGGGGAGCGATCTCGTTGACCACCAGGCGTTCCTGTCCGCTCTCCGTGACCAGGAAAAGCTCGACTGCGAGCACGCCCACATAATCGAGGGCATCGGCGATGGTCCGGGCGATCCGAATGGCCTCGGCCTCGGTCGCCTCCGAGACGCCAGCCGGAACCCGCGTGGTGTCGAGGATGTGGTGCCGGTGCTCGTTGGCGCACAGATCATAGGCCGCGAAGGCTCCGGCGGCGGTGCGGGCCGCCACGACCGAGACTTCCCGCTCGAAGGGAACGAAGCCCTCGACGATGGAGGAGGCGTGGCCCACCTCGGCCCACGCGGCGGCAAGGTCGGTCTCGGGCCGGATCATCACCTGGCCCTTGCCGTCATAGCCGAAGCGGCGGGTCTTGAGCACGGCGGGCCGCTCCAGCCGCCCGACGGCCTCGGCCAGTTCCGCCTCGTCGGAGAAGGCCGCGAAAGGGGCGACCGGGATCCCGAGGCCCGCGATGAAGGTCTTCTCCAGGAACCGGTCCTGCGAGACGGCGAGCGCCTGGGCATTGGGCGCGAGCAGCGTATGGGCGCTCAGGATCGAGGCGGTCTCGCTCGGCACGTTCTCGAACTCATACGTGACCACGTCCACGGCCCGGGCGAAGCGCACGAGGGCCGCCTCGTCCTCGTAAGGGGCGATGGTGACCTCGGCCGCCACGTCGAAGGCGGGGCTGTTCTCGTCCGGGGCGTAGACATGCACCTTCAGGCCGAGCTGCGCCGCAGCCATGGCCATCATGCGACCAAGCTGCCCCCCGCCGAGAATGCCGATCGTGCAGCCAGGACGGATCATGGGTCTTCAGCCTTCGTCTGAGGGGCGTTCGGCCACGCTGTCGCTCTGGCGCTTGCGCCAGGCGTCGAGCCGTTCGGCCAGGGCGGGATCATGGAGGGCGAGCACGGCAGCACAGAGCAGGGCTGCGTTCACGGCCCCCGCCTTGCCGATGGCGAGCGTTCCCACCGGGATGCCAGCGGGCATCTGGACGATGGAGAGGAGGCTGTCCTGACCCGAGAGGGCCTTCGATTCCACCGGAACGCCGAAGACGGGGAGGGGGGTCATGGAGGCGGTCATCCCGGGAAGATGCGCCGCGCCGCCCGCGCCCGCGATGATCACCCGGAAGCCTTCCGCCTTGGCGCCCTTCGCGAAGGCGACCAGTCGGTCGGGGGTCCGGTGAGCCGAGACGATGCGAGCATCGTAGGCAACGCCGAGCGCATCGAGAGTCTCGGCGGCATGGCGCATGGTCGCCCAGTCAGACTGACTGCCCATGATGATGGCAACGGGGACGCTCGCCATGATGTGCTCCGGCCTCTCAGGCGCAAATATTCGAAAGCCGGACATAACGAAGGCGTCTCCGGCAGGCAAGACCGCGGCCGAAGGAAAGCGCGGCCATTCAGGCGATGATGTCGGGAGTGAGCTGGTCTTCCAGCTGGATGATCTGATCCTTCAGGGCGAGCTTTCGCTTCTTGAGGCGCTGAACCTGGAGCTGATCTCCGGCTATCATGCTCTCAAGAGCGTCGATCGCCATGTCGAGGTCGCGATGCTCCTGCTTGAGGCGCGCCAAATCCGCTTCCAGTTCAGCCAAATCGGTCATTGAAAATCGATCCAAATATCCGATGCTCTCCTTCGACGAGCGCATCGTTTGAGCGAAAGGCCGGACCCCTTTAGCAGCCGCGGCCTTCGGTTCCGCACGATGCGCCAAGGGATCCGGCGAGACGGCGGAATTATGCTCTCAAGGCTTTCCAAGGGCAAGCCGAGGACCGCATCATCTACTATCGATTTTGCGGTCTTTGCCTTCGACTCGCCACACTGTGGTTGGCAAAATATGCCTGTCAGTAATCAGACAGGAGGAACTGACATGCCGCTGCAGAATCACCTGACGGAGCTCGAACGGAAGCATCGGGCTCTCGAGCGCGAGATCCAGGACGCCCTGAACAGACCAGCCATGGACGACATGAGACTCGCGGAGCTGAAGCGGAAGAAACTCCAACTGAAGGATGAGATCACCCGGCTGAGAAGCTCAGATACGGCGGTGCATTAAGATCATCTTTACGGCATTCCCACCAAGAGCCGTCGCTTCCTTCAAGGAGCGGCGGCTTTTTCGCGATGTGGTCAGAGGAGGGCGCTCGCCCCGTCATAGGCGAGCTTCGCGCCGACCAGAACCAGGAGCATATAGACGGCGGTGTAGAAGCTCTGGCCCGAGACCCGCCGCACGAGCAGGACGCCTGCCCAGGTGGAGGCGATGGCCACGGGGAAGAGAACGGCCGCAGTCGCCAGGTTCTCAGACGTGAACTGGCCGAGCGCCATATAGGGCGGCACCTTGATCCAGTTGATGATCGCGAACAGGAGCGCGCCGGTGCCGATGAAGACGTCCCGGGGCAGCTTCTGCGGCATGACGTAGATCTGGAAGGGCGGTCCGCCCGCATGGGCGATCATGCTGGTGAAGCCCGTCACCCAGCCCCAGAAGAGCCCGCGCGGCGTATCGGCCGGCGCGGCTTTTGGCGGAGTGGCGCCACGCTCCAGCAGCATCCGGCGGATGGCGAAGCCGATGGAGATCACGCCGACGGCGAGCTTGATCGCCGCATCCGGAACCTGTGCCGCCAGAAGGTAGCCCATAAGGATGCCCGCGACCGCTCCCGACACCAGAAGCACCACGTTGCGCTTGTCCCAGGTTCTCCAGTAGGCCCAGACCGAGACTACGTCCTGCACGATCAGGATCGGCAGCGTGATGGCCGCCGCCTGCACCGGCGAGACCACCAGCGCCATCAGGGGAAGCGAGAGAAGCCCGAGCCCCGAGAAGCCGCCTTTGGCAAGTCCCAGGAGGGTGACCGCCGGGATGGCGGCGGCATAGAACAGAGGATTGGTGATCATTGGAAAACTCGGGGAACTCGCCGAAAGTCGCCGCTGACCACGGCTGCGCTGCCTGCTACCACAAAGGCAAACGCAAGTCTCATGCGGTAACAGCAACGGGGAAACGCCATGCCATCGACCCAAAGCCGCTACCACGAGGTCTATACGCGCTGGAAGTCGGATCCCGAAGGGTTCTGGCGCGAGGCCGCCCAGGAGATCGATTGGTTCAAGCCCGCCGACAAGGTCTTCGATCCCGCAGCCGGAGCTTACGGCCAATGGTTCGTCGGAGCGCGGTGCAACACGTGCTACAATGCCGTCGACCGGCACGTGGCTGCTCGCGGCGACCAAGCGGCGATCATCTACGACAGCCCGGTCACGGACTTCAAGCGGACCATCTCCTACGCCGAATTGCAGGACGAAGTGGCGGCGCTAGCCGCCGTGCTGCAGGACATGGGCGTCGAGAAAGGCGACCGGGTCGTCGTCTACATGCCGATGATCCCGGAGGCCGCCTTCGCCATGCTGGCCTGCGCGCGGATCGGAGCCATCCACTCCGTGGTGTTCGGCGGCTTTGCCGCGAAGGAGCTGGCCACCCGAATCGACGATGCAAGGCCGAAGGTCATTCTCTCTGCCTCCTGCGGCCTCGAAGGCGCGAAGGTCGTCCCCTACAAGCCGCTCCTCGACGAGGCGATTGAGCTCTGCGCCTCTAAACCCGATGCATGCCTGATCCATCAGCGCCCGCAGCTCGAATGCTCGCGCATCGAGGGGCGCGATCTCGACTGGGCGCAGGAGATCGCGAGGGCCAAGTCCGCGGGCAGGAAGGCCGATTGCGTGTCGGTCGCTGCCACCGATCCGCTCTACGTGCTCTACACCTCCGGCACCACCGGCAAGCCCAAGGGCGTCGTGCGCGACAATGGCGGCTACATGGTCGCGCTCAAGTGGAGCATGGGCAACTTCTTCGGCGTGGCGCCGGGGGAGGTGTTCTGGGCCGCCTCCGACGTCGGCTGGGTGGTCGGCCATTCCTATATCGTTTACGGCCCGCTGCTCCATGGCTGCACAGCCATCCTCTACGAGGGCAAGCCCGTGGGAACGCCCGATGCGGGGGCCTATTGGCGCGTGATCGCCGACCATGGAGTCGTGACGCTGTTCACCGCGCCCACCGCCTTCCGCGCCATCAAGAAGGAGGATTCGCAGGCGGAGCTACTCAAGAAATACGATATGTCATCCTTCCGGGCCCTGTTCCTTGCGGGCGAGCGGGCCGATCCCGACACGGTCAAATGGGCCGAGGACATCCTGAGGGTGCCCGTGGTTGATCATTGGTGGCAGACCGAGACCGGCTGGCCAGTAGTCGGCAACCCGCTGGGGCTCGGGGCGCTTCCGATCAAACACGGCTCGCCCACGGTGCCGCTGCCGGGCTATACGGTCGAGGTTCTGGACGAGGGCGGCAACGCGGTCCCGCCCGGCACGATGGGGGCGATCGTCATCAAGCTGCCGCTGCCGCCCGGCGCCCTTCCGACCCTCTGGCAGGCGGAGGACCGCTTCCGGGAATCCTACCTCTCCGTTTATCCGGGCTACTACAACACGTCGGATGCGGGCTACATCGACGAGGACGGCTACGTCTGGGTGATGGGCCGCACGGACGACATCATCAACGTCGCGGGCCATCGCCTCTCCACCGGCGGTATGGAGGAGGTCCTGTCCTCCCACCCGGCAGTTGCGGAATGCGCCGTGATCGGCGTGAGGGACCCGCTCAAGGGCGAGGTGCCCTGCGGTTTCGTGGTGCTGAAATCCAGCACGCAGCAGGCCCCTGCCGAAATCGAGAAGGAGCTGGTGGGTCTGGTGCGCGAGAAGATCGGCCCCGTGGCGGCCTTCAAGCTCGCGATTACCGTCCCGCGCTTGCCGAAGACCCGCTCCGGCAAAATCCTGCGCGGCACCATGAAGAAGATCGCCGACGGCGACCCGTGGAGCGTGCCCGCGACCATCGACGATCCGATGATCCTGGACGAAATCGGCGACGTGCTGAAGAGCAGGGGCGTGGCAGGCTAGCGCATCGTGCGGAAAAGTAGATCCGGTGTCTCGCACGATGCGCTCTCCCTACGATGGAGCATCTGACGGCTGTGGCAATCGATACGGATCCGGTCAGGAGGTCGAAACCGGTTTCGAAACTTCCCGAACTTTGATGCATTGACCCGCTGAGATCTCTGTCGGACGCGGGTCATGCGACCGGCTTTAGGAACGAGAGGAGACGCTGTGGTTGTCGCATCCAGCCCGGGTCCTCCAAGGCCGCTTCATCCCCTTCACGCGATCCTTCTCGCCTTTCCGCTTCCCCTGTTTCTGGGTGCGCTGGTCAGCGATTTCGCCTATCGGTCGAGCTTCCACGTGCAATGGGCCAATTTCTCATCGTGGCTCATTGCCGGCGGGCTGCTTGTCGGCACCTTTGCGGTGCTTTGGGCGCTCATCAATCTCTTTCGCAGAGGAACGGCACGCAAGGGGCGGCTGGTCGTCTATTTCGTCGTGCTGCTCGCCATGTGGGGGCTCGGTTTCGTCAATGCCCTCGTTCACGCGAAGGATGCCTGGGCGACCATGCCGGAGGGGCTTTATCTCTCGGCGATCACGACGCTGCTGGCTCTCGCGGCCGCCTGGATCGGGTATTCCGGGTTTCGGACAGGGGAGGTGAAATGATCCGCTCCGCCCTCCTGATCGGCGTCCTGGCCGTCACCCTGTCCGCCTGCAACAGTGAGCCCGACCCAGTGCAATACGGCTCAAACCCGAACCTGCCCGAGGCGCAGCGGGGCCTGTTGCCATCTATGAAGATCCCTCGTCCCGCCAATTGGGGCAACGATCTCCCAAAGGTGCCGGAGGGCTTCAGGATCCAACCGATCGCTACGGATCTCAAGATCCCGCGCCAGACCTTGGTTCTTCCCAACGGCGATATTCTGGTCGCGGAGGGGGCGGGGGGCTACGCGCCTTCGCTGCGCCCCAAGGACATCATCGCGGGCTTTATCAAGAGCCTCGGCAAGAGCCAGGTCGAGGGTGGGGATCGGCTGACGCTGCTGCGCGACGCAGACGGCGACGGCACCTACGAGAGACAGGGCGTCTTCGCTGACGGCCTGAACGCTCCCTACGGCCTCGCCCTGGTTAACGGCGCCATATTCGTTGCCAACCAGGACGCGCTGGTGCGCTTCGATTATCAGGACGGGCAGACCCAGGCGAGCGGGCCGCCGGTGAAGGTAGCGGATCTCCCAGCCGTGATTAATCACCACTGGACGAAGGCGATGACCGCGAGCGCCGACGGGCGCTTTCTCTATGTCGGTATCGGCTCCAACAGCAACATCACCGAGCGCGGGATGGACGTCGAGGAAGACCGGGCAATGATCTGGCAGATCGATCCCCGGACCGGTGCGCACAAGCCCTACGCGACCGGCCTTCGCAATCCCACGGCTCTTGCCATCCAGCCGGGAACGGGGCAGCTCTGGGCGGTGGTGAACGAGCGGGATGAGATCGGTCCCAACCTCGTGCCCGATTATCTGACCTCCGTACGAGAGGGCGGCTTCTACGGCTGGCCCTACAGTTATTGGGGGCAGAACATCGATCCGCGCGCCCAGCCGCAGGATCCGGAGAAGGTCGCCGCGGCGATTCGCCCGGATTACAGCCTGGGATCGCATGTGGCGGCGCTCGGCCTTGCCTTCTCGGCCCCGGCCATGGGCGCGGATTTCGCCGAAGGGGTGTTTGTCGGCGAGCATGGCAGTTGGAACCGTAGCGTGCCGGTCGGCTACAGAGTGATCTTCGTGCCGTTCCGCGACGGCCAGCCCGCCGGCGAGCCGATCGATTTTGTTTCCGGCTTTCTGGTCGACGACGGCAACACGCGGGGACGACCGGTCGGGGTGACGGTGGATCCGCGCGGCGCTTTGATCGTGGCTGACGATCTGTCGAACACGGTCTGGAGAGTTACAAGGAACTGATCCCGGACAAAAAAGGCCCGGATCGCTCCGGGCCCTCTTGCTTTACTCTTCCTCGTCGTCCGAGCGCTTGAGCTGCTTCAGTTTCGCGAAGACCGAGTTCACGTCGATGTCCTCTTCCTGCGGCTTCGGGCGGCTCATGTCGGCGAAGGGCTCGTCGCGAGCCGGCTCGGCCGTGGTGACCTCGGCCGGCATCAGGGTGCCGCCGTATTCCTGCGTCTCCACCTGCGGGCGGTCCTTGGCGGCGCGCTGCACCTCGAAATCCAGGTCGATCTGCGAGCACAGGCCGAGCGTCACCGGATCCATCGGGGTGAGGCTCGCCGAGTTCCAGTGGGTGCGGTCGCGGACCTGCTGGATCGTGGTCTTGGTGGTGCCCACCAGGCGCATGATCTGCGCATCCTTGAGCTCGGGGTGATTGCGCACGAGCCAGAGGATCGCGTTGGGGCGGTCGTGGCGGCGCGAGACGGGGGTGTATCGCGGGCCCTTCTTCACCCGCTTCTGCTCGGGCAGCTTCACCCGCGACTCGGCGAGGCGCAGACGGTGACTGGGGTTTGCCTGAGCTTTCTCGATCTCCTCGCGGGTCAGCTGGCCCGTGGTGATCGGGTCGAGGCCCTTGATGCCTGCCGCAACCTCGCCGTCCGCGATGCCCTTCACCTCGAGCGGGTGGAGCTTGCAGAAATCGGCGATCTGGTCGAACGATAGGGATGTGTTCTCGACGAGCCAAACGGCCGTCGCCTTTGGCATCAGCGGTCCCTGGGACATGGGGCGAACCTCCTTGGAGCCGGGCACCGGACATCGGCGCCGCACGGCAAAACTCTCTTGCGCTCCGAACCGGTCCGGACCGGAGCATCTCGTCTCACATTGTGAGGGAAACGGGATGATTATAGGGAGCGTGGAGCGATGTTGCAAACTCTAACGCATCGGACGTAGAAAGTAGCCCGTTCCGGGCCCCGCCCGATGCGGGGCTTTCGGAGCGAGCCGCATCGACGGTGCGGAGGATGGGGCGCTGTTCCGCCGGCGCGCTACAGGCGCAGCACGATTTTTCCGATATGCTCGCCGGAATCCATGCGGGCATGAGCCTTGGCCACTTCGTCCAGGGCGAAGGTCGAATCCATCACAGGCTTGCATCGCCCCTCCTCCAGCAAGGGAAGCACCTTGGCCTCAAGCGCCTCGGCGATAGCGGCCTTCTCGGAGACGGAGCGTGAGCGCAGGGTCGAGCCCGTATGGGTGAGGCGCTTGAGCATGAGGCGGCGAAAGTCCAGCTCGACCTTGCTGTCCTTGAGAAAAGCGATCTGCACGATGCGTCCGTCCTGGGCCGCAGCCTCGTGATTGCGCGGGATGTAGTCGCCCCCGACCATGTCGAGAATCACGTCCGCACCGCGCCCTTCGGTTCGCTCCTTCACCACGGCGACGAAATCCTCGCTGCGGTAATTGACCGCGACGTCCGCGCCGAGCCGTCGGCAGGATTCGCATTTCTCCGGACTGCCGGCGGTGGCGATCACGGTCGCCCCGAAAGCCTTGGCGAGTTGGATGGCGGTGGTGCCGATCCCCGAGGTGCCGCCATGGACGAGGAGCGTTTCGCCGGGCTTCAGGCCGCCGCGCTCGAACACATTGGTCCAGACGGTGAAATAGGTCTCCGGGATCGCGCCTGCTTCCTCGAAGGACAGCCCCTCTGGGACGGGCAGGGCGTTGCTTTCGTGAACCACCGCAAAGTCGGCGTAAGCGCCGCCGGCTACCAGAGCCATCACCCTGGCGCCGAGCGGAAAGCGATTGGCGTTCGGGTCCGAGCCCACCACCTCGCCGGCGAGTTCGAGGCCCAGGATGTCCGGCGCGCCGGGTGGAGGAGGATAGCCACCCTGACGCTGGATCACGTCCGGGCGATTCACGCCCGCGGCCCGCACCCGGACCAGGATCTCGCCCTCCTTGGGCTGGGGCACCGGCCGCTCGACCGCCTTCAGAACTTCCGGTCCGCCGCTGCCCTCGGCGATCACCGCGCGCATCGTGCCTGGAATCGGCTCCATATTTTCCCTCCTTTGGTCAAGCTCCGCTCATATAGGGCGAAGTTGGCAAGGTGTGCATGCCGGATTAACGTTCGAACGACATCTCTTCAGGAGGAGAATGCCATGGCCTTCGATCCCTTCGCCGACGAACCGCGGACCGCGTTGAGCGCCCACGAGATCGGCCAGGACCTGTCGATGCTCTCCGTCGATGAGCTCGACGAGCGTATCGCGTTGCTGGAAAAGGAAGTCGCTCGCCTGAAGGAAGCCAAGGCCGCCAAGGAAGACACCCGCGCCGCCGCCAGCGCCTTGTTCCGGCTCGGCCAAGGTTAACGCATTTTTAACGGCTTGGGGCGCTTCATGACGGTGTCCAGTCTTCTCCCGCTGGACGCTTCGAGTGGTTCTTCCTCCCACTCCTGTTAGACGCTTCCCTGTCGACTTGAAGAGCCGCTCCGGCGGCTCGCTTTTTGTCGGGCTTCTCGCGCTTAACCTTAAGAAGAGGTTACCAGAGCATCCTGCAAGCGTCCGTTCTATATTCCCTTCCGACATCGAACATCGCTTGGCTCTGGGCCGGGCGAAGCGCCTTGGGAGACGGTGGGTGAGTGAACCCGACGTGATCAAACTTGACGTGGATCCTGTCCGCTTCGGGCAGAGCTTTGTGGGGTCCGAGGCCTTCACGGCTCTGTTCCAGGAGGGAATGGAGCTGGTCGAGGAGACGGCCGCTTACCTCGACGGCCAGGGCCGCGAGGATTCGCGCCTCCTTCGGCGCGAGGCAAGCGTGGCCTATGCCAGCGAGAGCATGCGCCTGACCACCCGCCTCATGCAAATCGCTTCCTGGCTTCTTCTCCAGCGGGCCGTCGCCGAGGGCGAGATCACCCCGGACCAAGCCCGCGCCGAGAAGGCACGCGTGCGCCTGAACTCGGTGGAGACCGCCACCACGCTTGTGGAATACGAGGCCCTGCCGGCCCGCCTGCGGGAGCTGATCGGGCTCGCGACCCGCCTCCACGCCCGCATCCTTCACCTCGAGCGTCTGCTCTCCGAAGTCGAGGCTGCGGCGCCGCAGCCGCAGGGGGTGAACCCGGTGGCGGCCCAGATCGGCCTGCTGGAAAAGGCATTCGCGCCGACAGAATGACGGCAACGAAAAAGCCCCGCGGCAGCGGGGCTTATTGCATTGCTTGGAAGATCCGAAAGAGCCGGATTACTTCTTGCTGCCGATGCCCAGATTGCCGAACTTCGAGGTGAAGCGAGATACGCGGCCGCCGCGGTCGAGCAGTTGCTGCTGGCCGCCGGTCCAGGCCGGATGAGTGTTGGGGTCGATGTCGAGGTTGAGGGTGTCGCCCTCTTTGCCGTAGGTCGAGCGAGTGGTGTACTCGGTGCCGTTGGTCATGACCACCTTGATGAAGTGGTAGTCGGGATGATCGGTTTCTTTGCGCGCCATTGCCATAGTCCTTCTCGCGGCCAGCCACATCTGGTCAGCCCGCAGCGTAAGATCGAGCCTGAATTGATGAATGCGCGCCTATACCTCACTTAGAACCTTGAAACAAGCCGGGGCAAAGGTGTTAAACCGCTCCAATCCGCGAATTGACGCAACAAAGGCTGCCATGGCCGATCTGCCAGACCAACAGCGCCGCTCCAAAGCCGCGCTCAGTGCCCTGAAACCGCTCATTCCCTACGGCCTCGCTTACAAGGGCCGGATTGCGGGGGCGCTCGCCGCGCTCGTCATGGCCTCGGCGGCCACCCTCGTGGTGCCCATCGCCGTGCGCCGGGTGGTGGATTTCGGTTTCTCGGAAGAGGGCCATGCCTACATCAATGCCTATTTCGCCCTGCTGATCGTGGTGGTGGCCGTGCTCGCGCTCTCGAGCGCCCTTCGCTACTACCTCGTCATCACCCTGGGAGAGCGGGTCGTTGCGGACCTGCGCTCCGCCGTGTTCCGGCATCTCACCTCCCTCGACCCGGCTTTCTTCGACCAGACCAAGAGCGGCGAGATCGTCTCGCGGCTCACGGCCGACACGACCCAGGTAAAGGCCGCCTTCGGGGTGAGCATCTCGATCGCGCTGCGCAACATCTTCCTGTTCTCCGGCGCCGTGGTGCTCATGGTCATCACGAGTCCGAAGCTTTCGGCCCTCGTCCTGCTGGCCATTCCGGTGATCGTGCTGCCCCTCGTCCTCTCGGGGCGGGCGGTGCGGCGGCGCTCGCGAGCGGCGCAGGACAGGCTCGCCGATGCCTCGGCCTATGCGGCGGAGGCCATCGGCGCCGTCCGGACCATGCAGGCTTTCGGCATGGAGAGTCTCACCGCTTCCCGCTTCGCGCTGGCCGCCGAGGAGGCCTTCGACGCCGCGCGCCTGTCCACCACCATGCGCGCCTTCCTGACCGGCGCAGGCATCTTCATGGTCTCGGCCAGCGTGGTCGCCGTGCTCTGGTACGGCGCTCAGGATGTTCTCGCAGGCGAGATGACCGGCGGCCGGCTTTCGCAATTCGTGCTCTACGCAGTCTTCGCCGCGAGCTCGCTCGGCCAGCTCTCGGAGGTCTACGGCGAACTGTCGCAGGCCGCAGGCGCGGCGGAGCGTCTGGGCGAGATCCTCGCTGCCAGGCCGGCCATCGAGAGACCCCGCGAGCCGAAGCTCCTGCCGGAGCCTTCGCCCGGCACCGTCGCCTTCGGGGACGTGCACTTCGCCTATCCAACCCGGTCCGAGCAGCGCGCCCTCCACGGCTTGAGCTTTTCGGTGGCTTCGGGCGAGCGGGTCGCCATCGTCGGACCCTCGGGCGCGGGCAAGAGCACCATTCTCCAGCTGCTGCTGCGTTTCTACGATCCGCAATGGGGCTCGATCCGGGTCGATGGGGTGCCGATCCCCGAGGCCGATCCCTCCTCCTTACGCGCTCGCATGGCCCTGGTGCCGCAGGAGCCCACAATCTTCGCCGCGAGCGTTCTCGACAATATCCGCTATGGCCGCCCCGAGGCCTCCGAGGAGGAGGTGCGCCGCGCGGCGGAGCTCGCCTCCGCCCATGGCTTCATCCAGGCCCTGCCGCAGGGCTACGAGACCCTCATCGGGGAGCGCGGCGTGACCCTCTCCGGCGGACAGCGCCAGCGTCTCGCCATTGCCCGCGCCATCCTCAAGGATGCGCCGATCCTGCTTCTCGACGAGGCCACTTCGGCGCTGGACGCTGAAAGCGAGCGCAAGGTGCAGGAAGCCCTCGACCGGCTCATGGAAGGGCGCACCACTCTCGTCATCGCCCACCGGCTCGCTACCGTGCGGTCGGCGGACCGCATCCTCGTCATGGACAAGGGCCAGATCGTGGAGGAGGGAACGCACGAGACCCTGCTCCACAAGGACGGTCTCTATGCGCGTCTCGCCCGGCTCCAGTTCACGGGCGAGCGGGAGCGCGAACTCGCCGCCGAGTAGGCGTGTCGCGGCGAACCAAATCCCGCCCCCGCGGTTGTTTCAGGGCCGACAGCAAATCGGCTCCTGAAACGACGAGGGAGGTCAGGGATGGCGGCCACCTTCAGGAGGCATCCGCAGGATGCAGCCCGCATCAATCTCCATGAGGACTGGGAGATGCGCTACTGGTCCGATAAATGGGGAGTCCCGCGCCAGCGGATCCTGGATACGGTCAAGCGTGTCGGTGTCCAGGTGAAGGACGTCGCCCGCGCGCTCGGCAAAAGCGCCTGATCCTCACCGCTCCGTCAGCTTCAGCTCGATGCGCCGGTTGCGCGCATAGGCCTCTTCCGTCGTGCCGTTGTCCAGGGGCTGGAACTCGCCGAAGCCCGCGGCGACGAGATGCTGGGGCTGCACCCCCCGAGCGATCAGCGCCTGCACCACGGCGATGGCGCGGGCGGAGGAGAGGGCCCAGTTCGACGGGAATTGAGGGGTGTTGATGGGGCGCTGGTCCGTATGCCCGTCGACGCGAATCACCCACGGAATATCTGGCGGAACCTGGCGTTCCAGCTCCGTGAGCGCGGTCGCGATGCGGTCGAGTTCGCCTGCAGCTTCAGGGCGCAGGGTGGCCTGGCCGGCGGGAAAGAGCACTTCCGACTGGAACACGAAGCGGTCGCCGACGATCCGCACGTCCGGCCGGTTGCCGAGAATCTGGCGCAGGCGACCGAAGAAGTCCGACCGATAGCGGGCCAGTTCCTGCACTCGCTGGGCCAGCGCCACGTTGAGGCGGCTGCCGAGATCAGCGATCCGGGCCTGGCTCTCCCTGTCCCGGTTCTCGGAAGCCGCGAGCGCCTCCTCCAGGGCCGCGAGCTGGCGCCGCATGGCGGCGATCTGCTGGTTGAGGATTTCCACCTGGCTGAGAGCGCGTCCCGTGGCCTGCCTCTCGGCCTCCAGGGCCACGTTCAGCTCGCCCGCCTGGCTCTGCGCCGCATTGCCGGATTCGAGAAGCCCCTGCAGGCGGGCCCGCTCGGCCTCGTTGGCCTTCAGGGTACTCTGGAGGGCGGCGAGGTTCTCCTCCACCGTGCGGCGTCCGGAGCGTTCGAGGGAGAGAAGATCGGTCAGTTCCGCGATCTGCCGGTTGAGCCGGTCGAGCACCGTGTCGCGGCCCGAGATTTCGGTGGACAGGAAGAACTGCCCCACTGTGAAGACCGAGATCAGGAAGATGATGGCGAGCAGCAGGGTGGACAGGGCGTCCACGAAGCCCGGCCAGTAATTGATCTGGCTCATGCGCCCGCGGCGGCGTCCTCCTGCGCTCGAAACCGGCATCAGGGCAGCCTTTCGCGGGAAATGCGGTCGAGCACCTGCTTCAGCTCCTTCTCGCGGGCGGCCTGGGCCTCCACCCAGTCGCGGATCATCTGCTGCTCCGCGCGCATGTGCTGGACGAGGCCCTGGACGCCTTCGGCGAGATTCGCCATGGCCTGGGTCGCCGCGCGTCCGCCCGCGCCGTCGTTCACGGCGGCCGTGAGCCGGTTGAGCGCCACCGTCAGGTCATGGGAGGTGGTGGACCGCAGGGAGGCGTCGGCGGGCATGTCGGAGGTCGTGGTAGCGAGCCAGTCCTCAAGTTCCGTATAGAAGCGGCTCTGGGCTTGGCCGGCCTGGAGATCGAGGAAGCCGAGGATCAGAGAGCCGGCGAGGCCGAAGAGCGAGGCCGAGAAGGCCAGTCCCATGCCCTGGAGGGGGCCTGCCAGGGAATTCTTCAGCTCGTCGAAGATGGCGGCGGTGTCCTGTCCCGTTCGCAGGGAACCGATGATGTCGCCGACCGAGCCCACGGTGTCGATCAGGCCCCAGAAGGTGCCGAGAAGGCCGAGGAACACGAGAAGGCCCGCCATGTAGCGCAGGATCTCGCGGCCTTCATCGAGGCGGGCGCCGATCGAATCCAGCAGGGAGCGCATGGCCGCGATGGACAGGGAGTTCCCGGACCTGTTGCTGATGAAGGCGGCCATGGGGGCCAGCAGCACGGGCGGGGTCGGGGCGACCAGCCCTTCCTCGGTCTGCCGGAGGGTGTTGACCCAGCGCACCTCGGGGAACAGGCGCCAGACCTGCCGGATGGCCAGGATGATGCCGATGAACATGACGCCCAGGATCAGGGCGTTGAGGCCGGGATTGGCCTGAAAGGCGGCCCAGATCTGCCGGTACAGGATGAAGGCGATGAACCCTGTCAGAACCAGAAAGACCGCCATGCGGACGAGATAGATCCGCGGTGGGGTAAGGGGTTGGTCCGCCATCGTTATCCTGTGCTCATGTGCTTCGGGCCGGCTCTAATGTGACCGCCCCGGAGGCGAGGATCAAGCGCGAGCTCGACCTCCCCTGGGGACACGAACAGAAATATCGGCCAGAAATGCCCGCGCGGGCGATCAGCCCTTGGACTTTTTCAGGAGCCTGAGAAGCTCGCGATGCATGCTCTCGTTCCCGCAGGCGACGGAGCCGGTGGCGAGCGGGTTCGGAACGCCGTCCGCGTCGGTGACGAAGCCGCCGGCCTCGCGCACCATGAGGATGCCCGCCGCCATGTCCCAGGAGTTCAGGCCCCGTTCCCAATAGGCGTCGAAGCGTCCGCAGGCCACATAGGCGAGGTCGAGGGCGGCGGCGCCCCAGCGGCGCATGCCGCCCACATGGGCCATCACGGAGGCGCATTCGCGCAGGAAGAGGCCGTGGTCGCCCTTGCCGATATGCGGCAGCCCGCAGGCGACGACCGCATCCGGCACCTCGGTGCGGGCCGCCACGCGGATGCGGCGGTTGTTGAGATAGGCGCCCTTGCCCTTCTCGGCGATGAAAAGCTCGTCCTTGGCAGGATCGTAGATCACGCCGGCGACGATCTGGCCGTCGCGCTCGAGGGCCACGGAAATCGCGAATTGCGGCAGGCCGTGGAGGAAGTTCGTGGTGCCGTCGAGGGGGTCGATATGCCAGCGATGGCTGGTGTCGCTGCCTTCGACGATGCCCTGCTCCTCCATGACGAAGCCGTAGCCGGGGCGGGCCTTCTCGAGCGCCTCGCGGAGGATCTTCTCGGCCTTGCGGTCGGCGGCGGACACGAAATCGCCGGGGCCCTTGCGGGAAACCTGCAGGTTCTCCACCTCGCCGAAATCGCGCTTGAGGGAGCGCGAAGCCTTCATCACGGCATCGGTCATGACGGTCATGAGGGGCGAGCGGATCATGGGACTAGTCCTGGCAAAGAGCAAAATGGAAGGAAAGGGGTCGATGGACCACGGGAGGGTCGACGTCAAGCAGGGGGATAACCGAAGGACGCTTCAATTGATCCCGTGCTTCGCGGTTTCGGGCGCATGGCGGAGCAAAGCCGGCCATGACGGGGCGGGCACGGGTAGAGGATAGGGGTCGGAGCGGTCTCACCGCATCCCGAGCCGTTCGGCGGCGAGCTTTTCGGCGCGGGTCCGCTCCTCGGCGCTGAGGTCTTTGAGCGCATCGTCGAGCCATTGGTCGGTGAGGCCCTGGGCCGCGGCGAGGATGTGCCAGGCGGCCGCATCCACCTTGTTGGCGGGCACGCCCCGTCCTGCCACCAGCAGGCGGGCCAGGCGGTTCTGGGCGATGGCGTTCCCCTTGGCCGCAGCGCGGCGGAAATACCGGGCGGCCTGGGATTCGCTCTTCGCCACGCCCTCGCCGTTGAAGAGCAGGATGGCGTATTCCACCTCGCCCACGGAGCTGCCGTTCTTGGCTGCGCGCTCGAACAGACGGGCGGCCTCGGAGGTGTCCTTGGCCACCCCCCGGCCCTGGAGATAGAGCACCCCGAGTGCATGCTGCGCGTCCGGGATCTCCGCATCGGCGGCCTTGCGCAGCATCTCCACCGCCTGCTCCAGGTCCATGTCGGAGCCGCTGGTGAGGAGCAGGAGGGCCAGATTGTAGCTCGCGACCGCGTTGCCCTTGGCCGCGGCCTTTTCGAGCCAGGCCTTGCCCTCGACGGGATTCTTCTCGACGCCTCGTCCATCGAGGGTCATGAGCCCGAGGGAGGACATGGCGTTCGCGTCGCCGCGCCTGGCCGCGAGCAGATACCATTCGGCGGCTTTCTTCGGGTCGAGCTTGACCCCGAGGCCCTGGTTGTAGAGCTCGCCCAGGAGGGTCATGGCGGCGGCGTCGTTCCTGTTCTTCTCGAGCCGCAGGGTCGCCTCGCGGAACGCCGTCAGGTAGAGGCCGCGCTGATAGGCCCCATAGGCGAGATCGGGCTCGGCCGCCTGGGCTCCCGCAACGGAAACCAGCAGCAGGACGCCGCCGATGAATCCACAGACCCGCGTCAATGCGAGGCCTCCGGCCGGCTCAGAATCTCGGCTGCCGCCTTCACGGCCGCGAGCGGCCCGTCCGGATGGCTCCACACCGCATCCCCGAGGGCGATGAATTCCGCCTGGGTAGCCGCTAGGGTCTCGACCGTGTCGAGGCCGGGGGCGAAGGCCACGCAGGGGGTCTCGAAGATCTCGGCCCACCAGGCGGCGCGCTCGGCGACGCTTTCCAGGGAGGGCAGGGAGCCGTCGCGGCGCGGCTCGCCGAAGAGCAGGTAATCGACCCCGGCTTCACCGAGCGTCATGGCGTCGTCCCTGGTGCGGATGCCGCCCACGCCCACGGCGCGCTCGCCTTTGAGGCGCTCGCGCAGTTCGCGGACGAGTTCCGGGTCCGCGCCCGAGACATGGGCCCCGTCGGCGCCGCCGCGCACGGCCACGTTGGCCAGATCCGCCTCGCCCTCGGTGGAGACGATGAGGGCCGCTCCATGTTCCTGGACCGAGGAGGCGACGGCCTTCACCAGATTGACGAGGCTGCGCTCGTCGGCCGCGGGCAGGCGCAGCAGCACGGCGGCCACGGCCCCGCCCTTGCAGGCTTCGGCCAGCGTGGGAGCGAAGGAGGCGTCCTCCACGACGGGGGTGATGAGGTAGAGGCGGGCAGATTCGGACATCGATCGTGGAACTCGGATGGAAAGGACAGCATCCATAACGAAAACGGGGCCATCTTGCGAGGCCCCGCTTGTCGGTGAGGATTGAGGCGACTGTATGGGCGGTCGAGCGAGACCGTTCTCCGTCGTCCCCGGCCTCGTGCCGGGGATCTCCGTCTTCGGACACGCGGTGCTTCCAAGACGGGGATGGCCGGGACAAGCCCGGCCATGACGTTGTGAGGCAGTAATTTCAGGCGCCTTTACTCGGCCGCCTGCTTGGTGGTGCCGAAGGTCGGGTCGAGCTCGCCCGAGGCGTAACGCTTGGCCATCTCGGCGAGCGTATACACGCGTTTGATCTTCGAGGCCTGACCGGCGGTGTTGAACTCCTGGAAGCGCTGCCTGCAGAGCTTCGTCATCGCTTCCATGGCGGGCTTCAGATACTTGCGCGGGTCGAACTCGCCGGGGTTCTCGGACAGGACCTTGCGGATCTGGCCGGTCATCGCCATGCGGTTGTCGGTGTCGATGTTGATCTTGCGGACACCGTGCTTGATGCCGCGCTGGATCTCTTCCACCGGAACGCCCCACGTCGGCTTCATCTGGCCGCCGTACTGGTTGATGATGTCCTGCAGCTCCTGCGGCACGGAGGACGAGCCGTGCATCACGAGGTGCATGTTCGGGAGCCTCTTGTGGATCTCCTCGATCACGTGCATGGCCAGGATCGCGCCGTCCGGCTTGCGGGTGAACTTGTAGGCGCCGTGGGAGGTGCCCATGGCGATGGCGAGTGCGTCGACCTTGGTTTCGGCCACGAACTTCACGGCCTCGTCCGGGTTCGTCAGGAGCTGATCGTGCGACAGCTTGCCCTCCGCGCCGTGGCCGTCCTCGGCCTCGCCCATGCCGCTCTCGAGGGAGCCGAGCACACCGAGCTCGCCTTCCACCGAGATGCCGCCGAGATGGGCCATCTCGACCACCTTCCTGGTGACGCTGACGTTGTAGTCCCAGTCGCCCGGGGTCTTGCCGTCCGCCTTTAGCGAGCCGTCCATCATCACCGAGGTGAACCCGGCCTGGATGGCGGTCATGCAGGTGGCGGGCTCGTTGCCGTGGTCGAGATGCACGCAGACGGGGATGTGCGGATAGATTTCCGTGACGGCGTCCATCATGTGCTTGAGCATGACGTCGTTGGCGTAGGAGCGCGCGCCGCGGCTCGCCTGGATGATCACCGGCGCATCGACCTCGTTGGCGGCCGCCATGATCGCGAGCGCCTGCTCCATGTTGTTGATGTTGAAGGCAGGCACGCCGTAGCCGTGCTCGGCGGCGTGATCCAGAAGCTGCCTCATGGTGATGCGGGCCATTTCGTCCTCTCCGATTGATCTTGGCTTCTTAAATGCGCGTGAAAGCTGAACCTGAGCTTAAGCCATTCCACCCGTAATGTTGTCCGGCGAACGGACGGCGATCCCCTTCGCCGGAGCGGAACGGTCAAGCGCGCAGGGCCTCCACGCCCGGAAGCGCCTTGCCTTCGAGCCATTCGAGGAAAGCGCCGCCTGCGGTGGATACATAGGAGAAGCTTTCCGTAACGCCAGCGTGGTTGAGCGCGGCAACGGTATCGCCGCCGCCGGCGACGGAGACGAGCTTGCCTTCCTTCGTGCGCCGGGCCGCGTGGCGGGCGGCCGCGACCGTGCCCTGGTCGAAGGGTGGGATCTCGAACGCGCCGAGCGGGCCGTTCCACACCAGCGTCGCCGCGTCGTTGATGGCGGCGCAGATGCGCTCGACCGATTGCGAGCCCACGTCGAGGATCATCTGGTCCTCGGGGATCGCATCAATGCCGTAGGTCTGGTTGTGGGCGCCCGCCTTGAACTCGTAGGCGCAGACCCCGTCGACGGGCAGGATGATCGCGCAGTTGGAGGCGCGTGCCTTCTCGATGATGCGCATCGCGGTCGCGGCGAGGTCCTTCTCCGCCAGCGACTTGCCGATGTTGAGGCCCGTCGCGTGCACGAAGGTGTTGGCCATGCCGCCGCCGATGACGAGGGCATCGACCTTGGCCACGAGGTTTTCCAGGAGGTCGATCTTGGTGGACACCTTGGCGCCGCCCACGATGGCCACCACGGGACGCTTGGGAGTTTCCAGGCCCTTCGTGAGGGCGTCGAGCTCCGCCTGCATGGTGCGGCCGGCATAGGCCGGCAGCGCGCGGGCGAGGCCCTCGGTGGAGGCATGGGCACGGTGGGCCGCCGAAAAGGCGTCGTTGACGTAGATGTCGCCGAGCTTCGCCAGCTCCTGGACGAACCCTGCGTCATTCTTCTCCTCGCCCGCATGGAAGCGGGTGTTCTCGAGAAGAAGCACATCGCCGTCCTTCAGGGCGGCGACGGCGCCTGCCGCGGCTTCGCCGATGCAGTCGTCGGCGAAGGCCACCGGTTTTCCGAGATGCTGCGAGACCGCTTCCGCGACCGGCTTCAGGGACTCCTTCGGGTCGCGTCCCTTCGGGCGTCCGAAATGGGCGAGCAGGATCACCCTGCCGCCCTTGTCGGCGATTTCCCGGATGGTGGGAAGGACGCGCTCGATGCGCGTCGCGTCAGTCACCCTGCCGTTCTCCTTGGGGACATTGAGGTCAACCCGGACGAGAACGCGTTTTCCCTTGACGTCGGCTTGGTCCAGCGTGCGGAAGGCGGTCATCGAAGCAGCCCTCCTTAGATGAGCTTCGCCATGGCGATGGCGGTGTCCGCCATACGGTTCGAGAAGCCCCACTCGTTATCGTACCAGGACAGCACGCGCACGAAATTGCCCTCCATCACCTTGGTCTGGTCCAGGTGGAACACCGAGGAATGCGGGTCGTGGTTGAAGTCCGAGGAGACGTTCGGCTGGTTCGTGTAGCCGAGGATGCCCTTCAGCTCCTGATCGGCTGCGCGCTTGATCGCCTCGTTGATCTCCTCCTTCGTGGTCGCCTTCTTGGCGACGAACTTGAAGTCGACCACGGAGACGTTCGGGGTCGGCACGCGGATCGAGGAACCGTCGAGCTTGCCGTTGAGCTCCGGCAGGACGAGGCCCACGGCCTTGGCGGCGCCCGTGGAGGTCGGGATCATGTTCAGGGCCGCCGCACGGGCGCGGTAGAGATCCTTGTGCATCTGATCCAGCGTCGGCTGGTCGTTGGTGTAGGAGTGGATCGTGGTCATGAAGCCCTTCTCGATGCCCACCGTCTCGTGAAGCACCTTCGCCACGGGGGCGAGGCAGTTCGTGGTGCAGGAGGCATTCGAGATGACGACGTGATCCTTGGTCAGCTTGTCGTGGTTCACGCCGTAGACGACCGTGAGGTCGGCGCCGTCAGCGGGAGCCGAGACGATGACGCGCTTGGCGCCCGCCGCGAGGTGGGCGGAGGCTTTCTCCTTGGAGGTGAAGATACCCGTGCATTCCATGGCGATGTCGACGCCGAGGTCCTTGTGCGGCAGGGTCGCCGGATCCTTGATGGCGGTCACGCGGATGCGCTGGCCGTTGATCACGAGGAACTCGCCCTCGACCGCCACATCGGCCGGGAAGCGGCCATGGACGGAGTCGAAGCGAAGCAGGTGGGCGTTCGTCTCGACCGGACCGAGGTCGTTGATGGCAACCACCTCGATATCCTTCCGGCCGCTCTCCACGATGCCGCGGAGGATGTTGCGTCCGATGCGACCGAAACCGTTGATCGCGACCTTCACCGTCATAGTCTTAACTCCCTTGTGATGAGGCGTTGAGCCTCCTTCGGTCTCAGAGATTGTGCGTCCTGAGAACTTTTTCCGCCACTGCCTCGGCGGTGATGCCGAAGTGCTTGTAGAGGTCCTTGTAGGGCGCGCTCGCGCCAAACCCATGCATGCCGACGAAAATTCCGTCGGGGCCGATCACCGAATCCCAGCCGAAGCGAACCGCCGCCTCGACCGCGACCCTGATCGGCGCGTCGCCGATGATCTCGTGGCGCACCTTCTCGGGCTGGGCCAGGAACAGATCGAGGGACGGCACGGAGACCACGCGGGCTTCGAAGTTCTGCTCGGCCAGCAGCTTCTGGGCCGCGAGTGCAATCTCCACCTCGGAACCCGAAGCGAAGATGGTGGCACGGGCCTTGCCGTTCGCAGGCGACAGCTCGTAGGCGCCGGTGGCGGAGAGGTTCTTCGCCCCGCCCTCTTTCCGGACCTGCTGCAGGTTCTGGCGGGTGAGCGCCAGGGTCGTCGGCCCGTCCGTGCGCTCGAGAGCCATCTGCCAGGCCTCGGCCGTCTCGATGGCGTCCGCCGGACGGAACACGCGCATCTTCGGCATGGAACGCAGGGCGGCCAGATGCTCCACCGGCTGGTGGGTGGGACCGTCCTCGCCCAGGCCGATGGAATCGTGGGTCATGACGTAGACTGCGGGAATCCCGGCGAGCGAAGCGATGCGCATGGCGGGACGTGCATAATCGGTGAAGACCAGGAAGGTCGCTCCGGCGGGCACATAGCCGCCATGGAGCGCGATGCCGTTCATGGCCGCCGCCATGCCGTGCTCGCGGATGCCGTAATGGATGTAGCGGCCCGCGAAGTTGCCGGGCGAGATGGCGGTGAGATTCTTGGTCTTGGTGTTGTTGGAGGGGGTCAGGTCCGCCGAGCCCAGCACCAGTTCCGGCACGGCCTCGGTGATGACCTCCAGCGCGATCTCGCTGGCCTTGCGGGTGGCGACGTTCTGGGGCTCGGCCGCCAGACGGTCCTTCAGCCTCGCGACGGCATCGCCGAGACCCTCGGGGCGCACGCCCCTGACGCGACGCTCGAACTCGCCGCGCCGGTCGGCGGGCAGGGCACTCAGGCGGTCCGCCCAGGCCTTGCGCAGGCGGCGGCCCTTCTTGCCGGCCTTCGCCCAGGCGTCGCGGATATTGTCCGGGATCACGAAGGGCTCATGGCTCCAGCCGAGAGCGGCCTTGGCGCCCGCCAGTTCCTCGGCGCCGAGCGGCTCGCCGTGGGCCTTGGAGGTGCCTGCCTTCTTCGGCGCGCCGAAGCCGATAGTGGTCTTGCAGGCGATGAGCGTCGGCTTGTCCGACTTCTGGGCGCGGGAAATGGCGCGCTGGATCGCCTTCGGGTCATGGCCGTCGATGCGCACGGCGTTCCAGCCGCAGGCCTGGAAGCGCTTCACCTGGTCGACCGAGTCGGAGATGGAGAGCGGGCCATCGATGGAGATGCCGTTGTCGTCCCACAGGACGATCATGCGGTTGAGCTTCAGGTGGCCGGCAAGGGCGATGGCCTCCTGGCTGATGCCTTCCATGAGGTCGCCGTCGGAGGCGAGCACATAGGTGTGATGGTCGACGAGATCGTCGCCGTATTCGGCGTTCAGCATGCGCTCGGCGAGCGCGAAGCCTACCGCCGTGGCGATGCCCTGGCCGAGCGGGCCCGTGGTCGTCTCGACGCCCGGGGTCATGAAGTTCTCGGGATGGCCCGGGGTCTTCGAATCGAGCTTGCGGAAGTTCTTGAGCTCTTCGATGGTCATGCCCTTCACGCCCGTCAGGTGGAGCAGGGCGTAGAGCAGCATGGAGCCGTGGCCGGCCGAGAGGATGAACCGGTCTCGGTCGGGCCAGGTCGGGTCGGCGGCGTCGTACTTCAGGAACTTGGTGAATAGCACCGTTGCGATGTCGGCAGCGCCCATGGGCAGGCCGGGGTGACCGGATTTGGCTTGTTCGACGGCATCCATGGCGAGGACGCGCACGGCGTTCGCCAGATCGGAATGGGTGACGCGATCGGCGGGGACGGTGTTCAGCACGGCGTGATCCACAAATCTTGAAGCCCCGCAAAGGGGCGGGTCTGTCTGGAAAAGGCGTGGGCTCCTTAACACGCGGGGGGATCGAGTCAAAGATGTCAGGCGGAATCCTTCGAAGGATTGCCGCGGACCGAGGGCCGCGTCGGCGAGAAGCGGATCCGGTTCCCGGCCCGCTCGCCCTTCCAGTCATCACCGGCTTGTGCCGGTGATCCCGATCCGCCAAACGCTGCGCTCATCAGAGGAGGAAGGGCCTGGCTGATCCCCGGATCAGGACCGGGGACGGCCGTGGCATGGTGTCCTGCACATCGTGCGGACCCGGAAGGCCGCACCGAACGATGCTCCCGCCCAAGAGTGAGGCATCGGCTCGATTCCGAAAGCGGTTTCTCTTTTCGCGTCCGGTGCTTTAGGGAAAACCGGATCCACTTTTGTGCACGATGCGCTAGTCTCATCCCGATTCCCGGAGGCAGAATGACGTCCCCCCTCGACGATGCGATGAAACGGCTCGATGCGGCCCTGGGGCTTCTCGAAGCTGCGGTGTCCCGCCGCCTCGATGCCGAAAAGCGTCGGGGAAGCCTGGAGACCGAGCTCCAGCTCATGCAGGACGACCGCTCTCGCCTCGCCGAGGAGCTGGACGGGACCCTCACGCGCCTCCACCGCTTCGAGGCCGCCACGGACGACGTGGGCAGGCGCGTTCAGCTGGCGATCCTCGCGGTTCAGAACGTTCTGGCTCAGGCCGGCGAGCTCGAGCTGGAGGAGGGCTAGGCCATGACGCACGTGACGGTTGCCATCGCCGGACAGACCTACCGGATCGCCTGCGCCGAGGGCGAGCAGGCGCATCTCGAGCGGCTGGCCGCGTCCTATGATGCCAGAATCGGGCAGATGCGCGCCGCCTTTGGCGAGATCGGCGACCTGCGCCTTCAAGTCATGGCTGCCATCGCCCAGGCCGACGAACTCCACGAGACCCGGATGCGGCTGGCGGCTGTCGAGGCGGAGCTGGCCCGCCTGAAATCCTCGTCCGGAGACGAGCGCGCGCGGATGATCGAGGCTAGGCTGGCGGAGGGCGTTCACAGGGCCGCCGAACGGATCGAGTGGCTGGCGCGCAGCCTGAATACCCCGAGCGTGGCGGAAGGATAGGGCTCTCGGCCCCCCCGTCATGGCAGCCCCGACCGGGGGAAGCGAAGCATTCCGAGGACCGGGATCACCGGCACGAGGCCGGTGACGGCGCGAATGCCTCAGGTCTTGGGCGACAGCCCCTGCTGCCGTTGGCGCAGCGAGGCCAGGAGTTCCACATAGGGCTCCCGCCGCTCGCGATGGGCGGTCCTGATTTTCCTCTTGATATGGGCTTTCAGCTCCGGATCAGCGGCGCTGTGCTCGGCCCGGTCGAGCCGGATCTCGTACTCGGCATCGATATCGCCGAGCATGTGCAGCACCTCCCGCATCATGGAAAGGATACCCGGGGAGTGGACATGGGGCTGTTCCTGCCGCGGTTCCGCGGCGATCTGCCTGGGTGGGATCATGCTTCCTCCGTGCTCTTGCATGTTCTTGGCTAATCGGCGGCGGAAGTGTTTGATCGGGCACCAGCCTGGCGCCATCCGTAGAACTACGGTGCCGATTCCTTACCTCCTCGGGGGTAGGCGCCGTCCCAGCGCCCTCCAAGAAGATGAAGCCTTGCTCACTTTTCCCCTTCCAACCGGACCCCTTCATCCCTACATAGGGAAGGCGGGGCTGCGGGGCGCGTTAGGAGTTCATATTCCCCGGGGCCTTATCGATCCTGAAGGGAGCTGTCCCTGACCCGGTCCGTGGACCGGGACATACGGCGCCCACCTACTTTGTAGGTTCCCGGGATCGCTTCTCCGACGGCTTTTGTGGCTCCGCACGTCATGCATTCTCTTCCTCCTCCGGTCTTGAAAGAACAGCTCCGCACCGAGGCGCTCGCCCGCCGGGACGGGCTCGACAAGGCGTTCCGCGAAGAGGCGGCCCGGGCGATCACCGAGCGGGCCCTCGGCTTTCCCGATCTTCGAGACGTCACTCCCGTGGGAGCCTACTGGCCGATCCGCAGCGAGGTCGACCCGCGCCCGCTCATGGCGGCGCTCCTGGAGCGTGGACAGGATGTGGCCCTCTCCCAGATCCTGCATCCCCATCTGAGCTGGCGCCTGTGGCAGCCGGGCGACGTGCTGATCAAGGGAGGCTTCGGCGTGCGCGAGCCCGGGCCGGACGCCCCGGAGGTCTTTCCCAAATGCCTCATCGTGCCCTTGGCAGCCTTCGACCGGAGGGGAGGGCGCATCGGCTACGGCAAGGGGCATTTCGATCGGGCCATCGCGGCGCTCGAATCGCAGCATCCGGTCTTGACCGTCGGCCTCGCTTATGCGGTTCAGGAGATCGGGCAGGTTCCGGTCGAGGACCACGACCGCCTGCTCGACATCGTCATCACGGAAACCGAGCTCATTCGGACCAAGCCTCTGTAGAAGGACCATCATGCGTATCCTCTTCCTCGGCGACATCGTCGGTCGCGCCGGCCGCAGCGCGGTGATCGAGCGGCTGCCGGGGCTTCGCGAACGCTGGAACCTCGATTGCGTGGTGATCAACGGCGAGAACGCGGCCGGGGGGTTCGGCATCACCGAGGCCATTTGCGACGAGGTCCTGAACGCGGGCGCCGACGCCATCACCCTCGGCAATCACACCTGGGACCAGCGTGAGACGCTCGTGTTCATCGAGCGCCAGCCGAGGCTTCTGCGCCCCGCGAATTTTCCGCCCGGCACGCCGGGGCGCGGAGCGAACCTCATCGAGACCCGCTCGGGAGCCCGGGTGCTGGTGGTGAACGTCATGGGGCGCCTCTACATGGACGCGCTGGACGATCCCTTCGCGGCGGTCGATCAGGCCCTTGACGACTGCCCCCTGGGGCAGGTGGCGGACGCCATCGTGGTGGATGTCCACGCGGAGGCCACCAGCGAGAAGGAGGCCATGGGCCATTATCTCGACGGGCGGGCGAGCCTCGTGGTCGGCACCCACACCCATGTTCCCACCGCCGATCACAGGGTTCTCCCCGGCGGCACCGCCTACATGACGGACGCGGGCATGTGCGGCGACTACGATTCCGTCCTCGGCATGCAGAAGGAGGAGCCCATCCGCCGCTTCCTCCAGAAGACCCCCGGCACCCGGCTCGAGCCGGGACTCGGGGAGGGCACCCTCTCGGGGATCGCGGTGGAAACGGACGACCGGACCGGCCTCGCGGTGCGGGTGGCGTCGGTGCGGCTCGGGCCTCACCTGGAGGAAACCTGGCCTCAGTTCTGGGATTGAGCGCGCCTTTCTCCGTCATGGCCGTCCCCGGACTTGATCCGGGGATCAGCCCGGCCCTCGCGACGCGAAGAGCGCTGCGTTTCACGCAATCGGGATCACCGGCACAAGGCCGGTGACGACGGGAGGGCGATCCGGTTCTGCCTCTCCCCGCCAAGGGGAAGATCGCCACTCTTTACCTCTCGCCTCCCCATCCCCATCTTTGCGCCACGGAGGACACCGGTGGACGCCAAGACACAGCCAGCCAGCGCCAGACGCTCCTATCGCGAGGACAGCGAATTCCACCGGGCGCACGAGCACCAGAGCGCCTCCGCCGTTCTGCGCGCCGTGATCGAGGACGCCGAGGGAGAGGTGATCTCCATTGGCGAGATCATCGAAGCCTTCGGCGAGCGCGCCTTCGGTTTCGTGCTGATCCTGTTCTCCCTGCCCAATTGCGTGCCGAACGTGCCGGGAATCGCGGGCATCGTGGGCACGCCGGTCCTGATCTTCGGCATTCAGATGATGCTGGGCCACAAGCGGCCCTGGCTGCCCGGCTTCATCCTGCGCCAGACGGTCTCGGTTTCGAAGTTCAAGCGCCTGATCGACATCGCCGAGCCCAGGCTCCAGAAACTCGAGAGCTATTGCCGGCCGAGACTGCCCCTTCTGTTCGGCCCCATCGGGGACCGGATGGTGGGGCTTTTCGCGTTCCTGGTGGCCCTTTCGGTGCTCATCCCCTTTCCCGGCACCAATTTCCCGCCCTCGATCGCCCTCGTCATCGCCTCCATCGCAGTGATGGAGGAGGACGGCTATCTGCTGATCCTGGGCTATCTCATCGGGCTTGCGGGCCTCGCCTACACGGCGACGATCCTGGGCGCCTCCTATCATCTCGTCATGGCCGGTATCGCCGCGATCCCGTCCTGGCTGGGGTTTTAAGTCGCCGCTTTGTCCCGGGGGGCTTGGCCTCGGGCCCTACACCGCCTTATAAGCCCCATCGTCAACATTCACGAGCCTGACGAGCGCCTGTCACCGGGCCGCTCTCGGCGGTTACCTCGGAGGCCCCGATGGCCGGACATTCGCAGTTCAAGAACATCATGCATCGCAAGGGGCGCCAGGACGCGATGCGCTCCAAGCTCTTCTCCAAGCTCGCCCGCGAAATCACCGTGGCGGCCAAGATGGGCACGCCCGATCCGAACATGAACCCGCGCCTGCGCGCCGCGATCCTCGCCGCCCGCGCCGAGAACATGCCCAAGGACAACATCCAGCGCGCCATCAACAAGGCGTCGGGCAACGACGGTGAGAACTACGAGGAGATCCGCTACGAGGGCTACGGCCCCGGGGGCGCCGCCATCATCGTCGAGGCGATGACCGACAACCGCAACCGCACGGCGTCCGACATCCGCTCCTACTTCACCAAGAGCGGCGGCAACCTCGCCGAAACCGGCGCGGTGTCCTTCATGTTCGACCGGGTGGGCCTCGTGGAGTTTCCGGCCGCCGCCGCCGACGCGGACGCCATGCTGGAAGCCGCCATCGAGGCTGGCGCCGACGACGTGGTCTCCACCGAGGACGGGCACGAGATCTACTGCGACCAGGGTTCCCTCAACGAGGTGACCAAGGCGCTGGAGGACAAGTTCGGCGAGCCCAAGGCCTCCAAGCTCGTCTGGAAGCCTCAGACCCCGGTTTCCGTGGACGACGAGACCGGCGAGAAGCTCATGAAGCTCATGGAATCGCTGGAGGAGCACGACGACGTCCAGAACGTCTACGGCAATTTCGAGCTCTCCGACGCCCTCATGCAGAAGATGTCAGGCTGATTGCCCATAGGCGTCATGACCGGGACAAGCCCGGGCGTGACGGTGGAGAACAGAAGTGACCGAACGCGTCCGCATTCTCGGCCTCGACCCCGGCCTGCGCAACACGGGCTGGGGCATCATCACCGTCGAGGGGACGAAGCTCTCATACGTCGCCTGCGGGGTCGTGACTTCGGACGGGGATCTCGACCTGGCGCTGCGCCTCAAGCAGCTTCATGACCGCATCACGGAGGTGATCCGCGCCTGGGCGCCTGACGAGGTCGCGGTCGAGGAAACCTTCGTGAACAAGGACGCGCAGGCCACCCTCAAGCTCGGCCAGGCCCGCGCCATGTCCCTGCTGGTGCCCGCGCTCCACGGCCTGTCCGTGGCGGAATACGGCGCGAACCAGGTGAAGAAGACCGTGGTGGGCGTCGGCCACGCCGAGAAGGATCAGGTGCAGGCCATGGTGAAGATCCTGCTGCCCAAGGCGGATTTCAAGAAGGCGGACGCCGCCGATGCCCTCGCCATCGCCATCGCCCACGCCCACCACCGCAAGGCCCGCGCCTTGGCGGCGAGCCTCAAGGTGTTATAGAAGAACGGGCATCGCCCCGGCTGTCCTTCCGAGTTGCGGAGAGGCAGGGCTGGCGCAGCCGGGTGAGCCCTGAACCTGGTGAGACTGTCATCACCGGTCCTGTGCCGGTGATGACGTTGTATGGCTCTGATCCGGCCTGGAGCGCGCGCTGTGCTCCGACTGTGTGACCCCCACCTCGATCCCTCCCTGGAATGGGGAAGGAAGCAGGAGCAAAGACTGACGTGATCGGCAAACTCAAAGGCGTGGTGGATTCCTACGGCGACGATTTCGTCGTCATCGACGTGCATGGGGTCGGCTACGTGGTCCACTGCTCCTCCCGCACGCTTCAGAACCTGCCGCCCATCGGCGAGGCGGCGACGCTCGCCATCGAGACCCATGTCCGCGAGGACATGATCCGCCTGTTCGGCTTCCGCTCGGATTCGGAGCGGGAGTGGTTCCGCCTGCTGCAATCGGTGCAGGGGGTGGGCTCCAAGGTGGCCCTCGGCATCCTCTCGGTGCTCGATCCCGGAGCTCTCGCCACGGCCATTGCCACCGGCGACAAGGCTTCGGTCGCCCGCGGCCCCGGTGTCGGGCCGAAGCTCGCGCAGCGCATCGTTTCCGAGCTCAAGGACAAGGCTCCGGCCTTCGCCCCCGTCGATCCGGCGCTGATCCGCCTCACGGGAGCGGTGGAGGACAAGAGCGCTCCCGCGCCGGTGGCCGACGCCATCTCCGCCCTGGTCAATCTCGGCTACCCGCAGGTCCAGGCCTCCGCGGCGGTGGCCGCCGCCATGAAGCAGGCGGGCGAGGAGGCCGAGGCGAAGACTTTGATTAGGCTGGGCTTGAGGGAGCTGGCGCGGTGAGTCTTCCCTGCGCCCCGGCGGCTGCGAAGCCGTCGGGAAGGGGATCCATAGCGCAGCGCTTGATCATGGATTCCATTCCCGGCCGCTACGCTCGGTCGGGAATGACAAGGAAAGGATGTTCCTGTTTTGATCCCGTTAAGAATGGCGTATTAAGGTTCCAGCGCCTATATGAAGCCCTCGGAAGGTAACCCTCTTTGACCGATTCACGCCGCCTGCTCAGCCCCGAAAAGCGCGAGGACGATATCGAGGCATCGATCCGGCCGTTGTCGCTCGGCGACTTCACGGGTCAGGCCGCCGCCCGCGCCAATCTCCAGGTTTTCATCAATGCCGCCAAGGCCCGGGGCGATGCCCTCGACCACGTGCTCTTCGTCGGCCCGCCGGGGTTAGGCAAGACCACGCTCGCGCAGATCGTCGCCCGCGAGCTCGGCGTGAATTTCCGCTCGACCTCGGGCCCCGTCATCGCCAAGGCAGGCGACCTAGCGGCGCAGCTCACGAATCTCGAAGAGCGCGACGTGCTCTTCATTGACGAGATCCACCGCCTCAACCCGGCGGTGGAGGAAATCCTCTATCCCGCCATGGAGGATTACCAGCTCGACCTGATCATCGGCGAAGGCCCGGCCGCGCGCTCGGTGAAGATCGAGCTGCCGAAATTCACTCTCGTGGGCGCCACCACCCGCGCGGGCCTGCTCACCACGCCGCTGCGCGACCGCTTCGGCATCCCGATCCGCCTCGAATTCTATACCGTCGAAGAGCTAGAGCTCATCGTGCGCCGCGGCGCGCGGGTGCTCGGCTTGCAAATGAGCGAGGAGGGCGCCAACGAGATCGCCCGCCGCGCCCGCGGAACGCCGCGCATCGCGGGCCGCCTGCTTCGCCGCGTGCGCGACTTCGCCATCGTGGAGGGGGTCGAGATCGTGTCCCGCGAACTGGCGGACCGGTCGCTGCGCCTGCTCGACGTGGACCCCATCGGCCTCGACCTGATGGACCGCAAGTATCTCACCATGATCGCCTCCTCCTTCGGCGGCGGTCCGGTGGGCATCGAGACGATCGCGGCCGCGCTCTCCGAGCCGCGCGACGCCATCGAGGACATCATCGAGCCCTATCTCATCCAGAAGGGCTTCGTGCAGCGCACCCCGCGCGGCCGCATCCTCACGCCGCACGCCTTCAAGCATCTCGGGCTTCCCGAGCCCACCCGCGAAACCACGGCCCAGTTCGGCCTGTTCAACGGAGTCGAGGATGAGTGAGGCGGAAGGTCCCTGGCCTCATCTCTCGGGGCGCATGGACGGCGATGCGCATGTCCTGCCGGTTCGCGTCTATTACGAGGACACGGACTTTTCCGCCCGCGTCTATCACGCGAGCTACCTTCGCTTCCTGGAGCGCGGGCGCACGGAGCTTTTGCGCGCCGTCGAGGTGGCGCAGTCGGATCTTCACGCGCAGATGGGCGGGCTCGCCTTCGTCGTCCGCAGGATGAATATCGACTTCCTGGGGGCTGCCCTCATGGACGACGTGCTCACCGTGGTCACCCGGTCGAAGGAGATGCGGGGGGCCTCGATGATCCTGGCCCAGGAGGTGCGCCGGGGCGAAGAGGTTCTCGTGGCCGCCGACGTGATGGTCGCCTGCGTCCGGGAAGGGCGGGCCGTGCGGATCCCGGACAAGCTGCGGGCGGCGCTGACCCTTCCGGATCGGTAACCGAATTCCCATCGTCCGGCTTAACAATTCCCGTCGCAGAAGTTATATCAATCCGCGTGCGATGGGGCTGGATGAGCGTTCTTCCGAAGAGCTGAAGGCATTATCACAGTCGCGATCCCGACGAGGAGGTGCGCCGCCTGAAGAGCCGCTTCCGGACGATTTCGCGCCGCTACGAGCGGGCGCTCAAGCGGCGACGCCTTTCACCCTGGCTCAGGGTTTCCGCTCTGGCGAGCCTATGCGCCTTCGTGCTCAGCTGGGGGGTGCTGAGCCTGAGCCCCTGGCCTCCTTCTTGTGACGCTGAAGCACTTGGCATCCTTCCCCAACTGCGATGCCGTGCGTGCTGTCGGTTTAGCCCCATCCCACGGTGGCCAGCCGGGCTGCTGGGCCGGCCACGACGACGACAGGGACGGGCAGTCCTGCGAGCCTTGACGGGGCCTTACGGGCAGCAGCGGCGTAACGGCGCGGACCCGTGTCTTCAAGGGCTTAGGAGGTGATTTCGCCCCTATCCGGCCCCGCTTAAACCAAGCCTTAACCACACTGGGTGCCTAAAAGGCCACAGGCTGGAGGTCTTGGCTGCCCTGCGAGTCAGCGCCCTTATTTTCGACAGATTCGCGGGCGAACGAGCAGGGTAACTCAACAAGATTTTCCTAGACCTGACTGCGGTGGGCCTTGGGACTTCCTCCCGAGGTTGCTCGAAGAGCGAGGACGAAACTGATGAATCCGGCTGATGTGGCCCAGGCCGCTCCTGTGGCGCACGACCTGTCCTTTTTTAGCCTGTTCTGGCAGGCACATTTCGTCGTCAAACTCGTCATGATCGGGCTGCTCGCGGCCTCCGTGTGGTGCTGGGCCATCATCATCGACAAGACACTGCTCTATGCCCGCACCAAGCGCGCCATGGACCGGTTCGAGGACGTGTTCTGGTCCGGCCAGTCGCTGGAAGAGCTGTTCCGGTCCCTCCAGAGCCGCCCGGCGACGGGGCTCGCCGCCGTTTTCGTCGCCGCCATGCGCGAATGGAAGCGTTCCTTCGAGGGTTCCGGGCGTTCCTTCCAGAGCCTCTCGCAACGCATCGACAAGGTTCTCGACGTCACCATCCAGCGTGAGGTGGAGCGTCTCGATTCCCGCCTCATGATCCTGGCCTCCATCGGCTCGGCCGGTCCCTATATCGGCCTCTTCGGCACGGTAGTGGGCATCATGAACTCGTTCACCTCCATCGCCGCCTCGAAGAACACGAGCCTTGCGGTCGTCGCGCCCGGCATCGCGGAGGCCCTGTTCGCCACCGCCATCGGCCTCTTCGCGGCCATTCCGGCGGTGCTCGCCTACAACAAGCTCCAGTCCGAGGTCGGCAAGCTGCAGTCGCGGCTCGAGGGCTTCGCCGACGAGTTCTCCGCCATCCTGTCGCGGCAGATCGACGAGCGTCTCTCGTCGACGCGCGCGGCGTGAGGGAGGAGGCCCGTCATGGCCATGGTTGCAGCAGGAGGCGGAAGCGGACGCCGGCGCCGGCGCGGGAAACGCGGTGGTGCGATCAACGAGATCAACATGACGCCGTTCATCGACGTCATGCTGGTGCTGCTCATCATCTTCATGGTGGCGGCTCCGATGATGACCGCGGGCGTGCCGCTCGACCTGCCGGAAACGAAGGCCGCGCCGCTCAACTCCGACGCCAAGCCCGTGACGCTCTCCATCAAGGCGACGGGGCAGGTTTTCCTAGGAGAAACCGAGCTGACGGACGATGCGATCGTGGGCAAGCTCGCCGAGGTGTCGAAGGCGGGCTTCGACGAACGCATCTTCGTGCGCGGCGACAAGAGGGTCGATTACGGGCGCGTGGCCCAGATCATGTCCATCGTGACGACCGCGGGCTACAAGCGCGTCGCGCTCGTGACCGCCGTGGATCAAGATTGAGCGGGATGAACGCAAGGGGCAAAGACAAGTGGCGTTGAAGGATCGTTTCAACCCCTCCGAACCGGGCTTCTGGATCTCCGGCGTCGCGCATGTGGCGTTGCTGACGGCCGCCCTCGTCGGATTGCCTTACGCCTCCGAGTTTCCCGAAGCGCAGGAGGGCATTCCCGTCGAGATCATCACCGACAACCAGTTCTCGCAGATTACCAAGGGCGAGACGGACGCCAAGTCGGTGCAGCCCACGCCCAAGCCGCGCGCGGATCGCATCGCCGACAAGACCGAGCAGCGCGCTCCCGGCGAGGACAAGCTCGACACGCCCGCGCCTCCGAAGCGTCCCGACGACATGATGGTCGCCGACGAGGAGGCCGCCGCCGCAGCAGCGGCCGCCGCCGCCGCCAGGGCCGAGGAACAGAAGGCTGCGCAGGCCAAGGCGGAAGCCGAAAAGAGGGCGGCCGAGAAGGCCGAGGCTGAAGCCATCGAGAAAGCGAAGATCGAGCAGGCCAAGGCCGAAGCGGAAGCCAAGGCACGCGCGGAGGCCAAGGCGAAGGCCGAAGCGGAAGCCAAGCGCGTCGCCGAGGCGAAGGCGAAGGCGAAGGCGGAGGCTGAAGCCAAGGCGAAGGCCGAAGCGGAAGCCAAGAAGATCGCGGAGGCGAAAGCCAAGGCCGCGGCGGAAGCGAAGGCGCGCAAGGAAGCGCAGCTCGCCAAGAAGCTCGACATGGGCGATCTCAAGCAGTTCCTCGACAACAAGCAGAAGAGCCAGTCGAGCGGAGCCACGGGAGCGGAGGTTCAGAAGACCGCCTCGCTCGGCACGGCGACCGGCACGGCCGCGAAGCTCAACCCAAGCCAGCGCGATGCGCTCATGGGCATCCTGCAGGAGCAGATTCAGCGCTGCTACACCGCTCCGATCAGTGCCTCGGGGGGCGATGGGACGCCGCCGCTGCTCGACATACGCCTGAACCAGGACGGTACGCTCGCGAGAGAACCGACGGTCCTGCGCGCCGGCAGCAGCAGCACGGATCAGGCCGTGGCCGGCGCCGCCCTGCGCGCGGTGCGGCGCTGCGCCCCCTACCGTGTGCCGCCCCAGTACATGCAATATTATTCGGACTGGCGAATCCTGAACGTCCAGTTCGACCTTTCCTGATCTTTAAGCCCATTACGCTTGAGACCTGACATCATGATCATCCGCCTCGTCTCCCGCCTTCTCCTCGCGCTCTCCATCATCGTTCCGATGGCGGCGCTCGCACCCGAAGCCCATGCGCAGCTTTCGTTCCGCGTCGGGCCGGGCGGGCAGTTCCAGCCCATGCCCATCGCCATCGCCGATTTCTCGGGGGAGGGCGATCTCGGCCAGCGCGTGTCCGGCATCATCGGCAGCAACCTGCAACGCTCCGGCTATTTCACCGTCCTCGACAAGTCGCGTTTCCCAGAGCGCCCGTCCTTCGATGCGGCGCCGCGCTTCGACGCATGGAAGATGGCGGGCGCGCAGGCTCTCGTGACGGGCCGCGTTTCGCGGGATCCGGCGGGCCGTCTGCGCGCCGAGTTCCGCCTGTGGGACATCGATTCCGGTCAGCAGCTCACCGGCCAGCAATATGTGACGGACGCCAATTTCTGGCGCCGCGTCGGCCACATCATCTCGGATGCGGTCTACACGAAGGTCACGGGCTTCGGCGGCTTCTTCGACACGCGCATCGTATTCGTCGAGGAATCCGGCCCCAAGGAGAACCGCCGCAAGCGTCTTGCCATCATGGACCAGGACGGCGCCAATGTGCGCTACCTGACCCAGGGCGAGAGCCTCGTGGTGACGCCCCGCTACTCGCCGGTGACGCAGGAGATCACCTTCATGTCCCAGGTGGAAGGCCAGCAGCCGCGCGTGCAGGTGATCAATCTCGAAACCGGCTCCCGCCAGATCGTCGGCAACTTCCCTGACATGACCTCGAGCCCGCGCTTCGCGCCCGACGGCCAGCGCATCGTCATGAGCCTGCAGCAGGGCGGCAACGCCAACATCTACATGATGAACCTGAGCTCGCAGGCGACCACGCGCCTGACCTCGACGGCCGCCATCGACACTTCGCCCTCGTTCTCGCCGGACGGGACGCAGATCGTGTTCGAGAGCGACCGTGGCGGCAAGCAGCAGCTCTACGTGATGGGCGTGGACGGCTCCAACCAGCGCCGCATCTCCTTCGGCGACGGTGCCTATTCGCAGCCGGCCTGGTCCCCGCGCGGCGACTACATCGCCTTCACGAAGCAGCATGCCGGCGGCTTCGCCATCGGCATCATGAAGCCGGACGGATCTGGCGAGCGCATCCTGACGGAAGGCTTCCACAACGAAAGCCCGGTCTGGGCTCCCAATGGCCAGTACATCATGTTCTTCCGCGATCCCGGCGGACAATCGGGCGGCAAGCTCTACATGGTGGACATCACGGGCCGTGTGGAACAGCCGATCCCGACGCCCTCCTTCGCATCGGACCCGACCTGGTCTCCGCTGCTCAGCGAGACGCGGCAGTAAAGTCAGAACGAAGGGCGCCGAGAGGCGCCCTTTTTCGTCGATGTGATTCTGCCCGCTCGGCGGGCCTCCCACGCCATCACCGGACCCGTGCCGGTGATCCCGCTTCCGTCAGGCGCTGCGTCCTTTGACCGGGATGGCCGGGACAAGCCCGGCCATGACGGGGTCAAGCGGGTTCACGCACGCAGCGAGGCGCTTCCGATGAAATCGTCCTTCCGGCTGCGCAGCTTGAAGGCGAGAGCGATGAGCGCGATGCCGAAGAGGAGCGCATAGGCGCCGAGCCACCAGGTCAGGACCACGGCGCCGACGAGCGGCGCGATCAGAAGCGCCACGCCGAAGAGAACCGACACGAGGCCGCTGAGGATCAGCCAGCCGCGTCCGAAGGCCGGACTCAGCTTGAAGGCGGCGACGATCATCAGAACGCCCGTGATCAGCGACCAGACGGCGAGCAGTGTCACGAAGAACACCACCGTCAGCCCGGGCATCAGGAACGCGACGATGCCGACGAGAATGTTGAGGACGCCTTCCAGGACCAGCAGTCCCCAACGCTCGTTGCGGGAGGCCGCGCGGATGCCGGAGACGATGCCGAACACGCCGTCGACGAGCATGTAGGCGGAGAAGAACAGAACGAAGGACAGAATCGTCGCGCCCGGCCAGAAGAAGGCGATCAGCGCGAAGATCACGGCGAAGACGCCGCGCAGGGCCACGGCCCACCAGTTGCGCGCCAGCAGGGCGCTCATGGATTCCGCACGATCAAGAGGATCGTAGGAAGAGGGCTTGAGGGTGCCGGTCGCCATTGTCGTCTCCTTCGGTCAGGTCTCCCGCACGGGAGCATCCTGTCAATGCCAGGCTTGACGGCTGGTTTCCCTTATTTCTCAGCGGAGACCGTTTCTTCCTTGATCTTGCTCAAGCGGCGCCGGATCGCGATCTTGCGCCGCCTCAGGCGCACGCGCCGCTTGAGGCGAAGGGCGCGGATGAGGAGAGCCAGGCCGAACCAGACGAGGCCGATCACGATGGGAGAGATGATCAGCACCGGGAAGACGGTGATCAGGGCAGCCAGGGCCAGAAGGGCGGAGCCGATGATGGCTATGCTGCTGGTCTCGGTTGCGGTGAGAGAGCGAGAGCTCATCGCCTTGCCGATGCTGCTCGAGAGCGCGAGGGCGCCAGCGGCCAGCCTGCGCACGCCGCCCCTCTTGAACCGGTGGCTGCGGCGGGACCGCATGTTCCGGGCCCGCCTGCGGCGGGCTTGCCAGCCGGGAACGATTTCGGTGGCGTTGGCGAGGTCCTCCAGATACATCGCCTCCATGGCCTCGGCGAAGCCCGCATCCTCCACGATGACGTCGAGCTCCCAGTTGGTGGCCCAGCTCGCGAAGTTGAGATTGGTGGAGCCCACCCGCGCCCAGCGCCCGTCCACCACGGCCGTTTTCGCGTGCAGCATCGAGCCGTTCCACTCGAACACCCGGATGCCTGCCTCGATGAGCGAGCGGTAGCCTGCGCGAACGATGGGCTGCAGCGCCGGCACGTCGCTCGAGCCCGGCACGAGCAGGCGCACGTCGACCCCGTCGCGCGCCGCCTCGCCGAGGGCCTGCACGTAGGACGTGGTGGCGACGAAATACGCATCCGTGAGCCAGAGGTTGCGCTGCGCGGTGGCAGCGATGAACTGGTCGACGCGATAGGTGCGGAACATGCCGGGCTCGCCTCTGATCAGCCGCGCCGCCATGCTGCCCGCGTGCGGGACCCCCTCGGCGACGGGCAGGTCCGACCTCGGAATCGCCCGCATCCCCGAGAGCGTCCAGCTATCGGCAAAAGCCGCATCGAGATCGGAGACAATCGGGCCTTCCACGGAGATGCCGGTGTCGCGCCAGGGTTCTGTCTCCCTGCCGCCCTCCCAGCTGTCGGAGATGCACAGGCCGGACACGAAGCCGATGCGGCCGTCCACGGTGATAAGCTTGCGATGGTTGCGCCGGATCCAGAACGGATCCGTCAGCCGGGGCGGGTTGAACACCCGAGCCTCCACTCCGGCCTCGCGCAGCCTCCGCCAGAAGGGGGGGAGGGCGCGGAAGGACGAGCCGAGCCAGTCGTAGAGAACCCGGACCTTCACGCCGGCCAGCGCCCGCTCCATCAGCGCATTCGCGAACATCCGGCCGGTCTCGTCGTCCGCGATGATGAAGTTCTCGAAATGGATCACCCGTTCCGCCGAGCGGATCGCCTCCAGCCAGACGGGGTAGTTCTCCTTGGAATTCTTGAGCAGCCGGATCGCGTTGCCTTGGCGCAGGTCGCTGTCGGCGATGCGCGAGAAGGCGCGCTCCATGCGGAGCTCGTCGAGGGCCGCGCGATAGGGTTGAGCCGATAATCCGGGCTGGTTCGTCATGAGATTCATGACCTTTCAACGCGTGAGACGGGCAATCGGCTCACGGAGCGGAGGCGGGGCCGTTCCGACTTCACTTCCTGTTAACCCTGAGCGGAAGTTCCACAACTTGGCCATAATTCACCTTAATCCCGGCTCCCTCCCATA
The DNA here is from genome assembly GCF_009830105.1 of Microvirga makkahensis. Taxonomy (GTDB): domain Bacteria; phylum Pseudomonadota; class Alphaproteobacteria; order Rhizobiales; family Beijerinckiaceae; genus Microvirga; species Microvirga makkahensis. Next base: position 3,349 of record NZ_WURB01000010.1, on the reverse strand, counting down.
AGGTTGACGGAACCCTCCTTTAACCATCCGCCCGATATGAAAGACACAACGTTCGGCAAACGTATGTGTAAGGAGTATTGCCAATGATGTCGCTGCGCGCCGTCAAATTCGCCGCTGCCATGGTCCTCGCCCTCGGGGCGGCAGCGTGTTCTTCCAACAAGGATGGCATGGCCGACGGATCCGGCGGCTTCGGCGCCGGCGGCGCCGCAACCCCCGGCAGCGCCCAGGACTTCGTCGTGAACGTGGGCGACCGCGTGTTCTTCGAGACCGATTCGACCGATCTCACTCCCACCGCCATCGCCACCCTCGACAAGCAGGCCCAGTGGCTGCAGCGCTACCCGAACTACACCTTCATCGTGGAGGGCCATGCGGACGAGCGCGGCACCCGCGAGTACAACTTCTCGCTCTCGGCCCGCCGCGCCCAGACCGTGCGCGACTATCTGATCTCCCGCGGGATCCCCGGCAACCGCTTCCGCACCGTGTCCTACGGCAAGGAGCGCCCGGTAGCGGTGTGCAACGACATCTCCTGCTGGTCGCAGAACCGCCGCGCGGTCACCGTGCTCGGTGGCGCCAGCTCCTAATCGTCGGGCCGAAAGGTCGTGAAGCAGCAGAGCGCCGCCACATTATCGCCGTGGCGGCGCTTTTGTGTTATCGGCACTCCTCGCATCCGACCCTATACGGAAACAAGCATGTTACGACGCCTCCTCGTCTTTTTCACCTTGGCGCTCGCTTGTGCGGCGCCTGCCGCCGCGCAGGACGCGGCCGATGCCATCGTGCGCCTGAACCGCCTCGAGAACCAGATGCGCCAGATGTCCGGCCAGATCGAGCAGCTCGAGTATGAGAACCGCCAGCTGAAGGATCAGCTCCGCAAGTTCCAGGAGGACGTGGAGTTCCGCTTCCAGGAGATCGGCGGCCGCGGCGGCTCCAAGTCCGCGCCGTCCGCGGCACCGGCGCCACGTCCCGCGCAGCCGCAGGCTCAGACGCCGCCTGAGCGCCGCAGCGATGTGTTCGATCCGTCCCAGGATCCCTATGCCCCGGGCGCTCCGCGCCCGTTGGGCACCACCCCTCCCTCCGCGCCCCTGGCCGATGCCGGACCGGGCGGGGGAGGCGGGCAGTTCGCCGGCATCGGCGAGCTGATCCAGGAAGAGGAGGCCGCCTCCGGCGCCTTCGGCGACGGGATGCCCCTGCCGCAGGGGGCGCTTCCGGCCCGGCCCGGCCCGAGCGTGGCGGCGACCAGCGTGGGCGATCCTCGGGTCGACTTCGATGCAGCCTACGCGGCCTTCTCGCAGAAGGATTATGATCGGGCCGAGATGGGCTTTCGCCGCTTCCTCCAGTCCAACCCCCGTGACGGGCTGGTGCCCGAGGCCACGTTCTGGCTCGGCGAGACCTATTTGCAGCGGGGCCGGTACCGGGAGGCCGCCGAGCAGTTCCTGAACGTCTCCGCAGACCACCCGAACGCGGCCAAGGCCCCCGATTCCATGCTCCGCCTCGGCATGGCTCTCAACGGAATGGGCGCCCGCGACCGGGCCTGCGCCGTCTTCGCCGAGCTGGACCGCAAGTATCCTCAGGCCGCCAATGTGCGCCAGGCCTCCCAACGCGAGCAGAAGCGCAACAAATGCACCTGATGGGCGATCAGTCGAGCACCCGAACCGTGGCCGCTCCTCCGCCTGACGACTTGCTCCCGACCTGTGATCCGGAGCCACTCTTTTCCAATCTGAACCAGGCCGCGGGCATTCTGGCCGCCGTTTCCGGCGGGCCCGATTCCATCGCCATGATGCATCTGCTCGCCCGCTGGGGCTCCGAGCGCCGCCCGTTCCTCCTGGTCGCCACCGTGAACCACGGCCTGAGGCCCGAGGCAGCCGGGGAGGCCGCCTTCGTCGCCCGGGAGGCTGAGGCCCTGGGACTGTCCCACCGCACCCTCGTCTGGACCGGCGACAAACCCGCGACCGGCCTGCAGGATGCCGCTCGGGAGGCGCGCTATCGCCTGCTCGTCCACTTGGCCCGCGAGGCCGGAGCCTCTCATCTGATCACCGCTCACACGCTGGACGATCAGGCGGAGACGATCCTCATGCGCCTCGCCAGGGGCTCGGGGCTCAGGGGCTTGAAGGGCATGCGCCGGGAGCTGGATCGCGACGGGATCGTCCACGCGAGGCCCCTGCTCGACTGGCCGAAGGCAAGGCTCGTCGACCTCTGCCGGCAGAGCGGCTGGGCCTTCGTCAGCGATCCGTCCAATGCGGACGAGCGCTTCGCCCGGGCCCGCTGGCGTCGGCTGATGCCACTGCTGGCCGCGGAGGGGCTGACCGCCGACCGTCTGGCGCTTCTGGCGGGGCGGGCTGCCCGGGCAGACGAGGCCCTGGAGATCAAGGCCCACCAAGCGTTGAAGGCTGCGGAACCGGTGGCGGGAGAGGGAGAGCTTTCCTTCCGGGCGGCCTGCCTCGCCGGGGAGCCTTTCGAGATCGGCTTGCGGATCCTGGAGCAGGCTCTGGGTCTGATCGGGCTCGAAAGCAGCCGCCTGCAGCGGCTCGAAGCCTGCCTGGAGCGCCTGCGCGCGGCAATTCCGGCGGGGAGGGGCCTGCGCCTGACGATCGGGGGGGCTGTCCTTCACCTCGACCGGGCCGGGCGCCTGAGGCTTCGGCCGGAACCGCCCCGCTCGCGTGGCCGTTAGCCAATTCTCTTAGCCAAGACCGACGGATGATGCCGTATGCACGCCGCATTCCCTTGGCAATGGAGAACGGTATGCCTAAATTGAGTTTAGCCGCATGGGGAGATCCTATGTCTTTCTCGTGCTTCATCTCCCTCTGGGGCAGAACCTGATCCGATGAATTCAAATTTCCGCAACTTCGCCTTGTGGGTTGTCATTTTCCTGCTGGTGCTGGCGCTCGTCACCCTTTTCCAGAGCCCGGGCCATCGGGGCGGCGGCAGCGACATCGCCTATAGCCAGCTCCTGAACGACGCCGATGCCGGGCGCATCACCAGCGTGATCATTTCCGGTCCGGAGATCAGCGGCACCTATAACGACGGCCGGGCTTTCTCGTCCTACGCGCCCAACGACCCCAACCTGGTCACGAAGCTGCAGCAAAAGGGTGTGCAGATCACGGCTCGTCCGCAATCGGACTCGACCCCCTGGTTCATCGCCGTTCTCATGAACATCCTGCCGATCGCGCTCTTCATCGGCGCCTGGGTGTTCCTGTCGCGGCAGATGCAGAACGGCGCAGGCCGCGCCATGGGTTTTGGCAAGTCGAAGGCGAAGCTTTTGACGGAGGCGCATGGGCGTGTGACGTTTGAGGACGTGGCGGGGATCGACGAGGCCAAGGAGGATCTGCAGGAGGTTGTGGAGTTCCTGCGCGAT
>NZ_WURB01000001.1 GCF_009830105.1 Microvirga makkahensis | reverse complement strand
AGAGCGCCGACCCCCGCACCTGCCAGGGTGCCGGCCGCCGTGCCGCCGGCTGCATTCGGCGAAGTCGCGGCCGCGCCTGCGGTCGTGCCGGCTGCGGCACCGACGCCTGCGCCGACCGCGGCGCCGACGGGGCCGCCGACCAGCGCGCCGATCCCGGCGCCCGCCAGGGTGCCGCCAAGGGACCCGGGAATGAATTCACCGGATGCGGAATAGACTGCGCGGCCGCCGTTCAGAGCCTGGCTGGTCATGGCATGGGCCCGGATCATCTCTTGGGCGAAATTGTGCACGGCGGGATTGCGGGAGCGCTGGAGGGCGAGCTGGCTCGACGCAATCTCGAAGGCGTCGGATTGAGCCGCCATCGTGCGGTAGGTCCGGCTGTCCATCACCGCTTGAGCGAAGGCCGGGGCGGAGATCGACGCAAGCAAGGCCGCGAGAACAACATGTTTCTTCATCGGAGAACTCCTGTTTCAGGGAGCGCAGTACACCGAGCGAAGCCCGCGAGGCTTGCAAAGCTGACAGGTGGCTGCTGCAACCCGGTCAACGAGGAGCGATATGGGCGGTTCCAGAAAAGAGAAAGATTGAGTTCAGGGTGCAATCGTTATTGTCGAGCTTAAAGCGCGGGGGGAGCGCCGCAGACCAAGAACTGCTCCACCCGATTTGAGCGCTCAACCAGGGTGAATCGGTCGAATGCTTGTCCGGGAGCCGGAATCGTTATCGCATCATCGATGCGGCGCCCACGGCTTTTCATGAGACTGGCGGATCCGCGCGAGGGACAGCATGCCCATGCCACCTACCGTGCCGTCAGGCTTCAGGCCTCGCAGTTCCGCCTGGAGCAGGAAACCGGTTTCATCCCGGTCGATCGTGAAAAGATGATAGCCGGCCTTGTGCGTGAGCGTTCCCCCGCGCGCCGACGCGGAAGGGGCGCCGATGACGGGAACCGGGCCGCGCGGACCTTCGAGATGCGCGAGCGAGCCCACATGATTGTGCCCATGAAGGATGAGCTCGGCGCCGACGCGCCTGATCATGGCCTCGAAGCGCTTGGCATCGGTGAGATTGCGTCCGGGCTCTGCTCCGCCGACATGGGGCGGGTGATGGATGAGGACGATCCGGAAGCAGGACGGGTCGCGTCCCAACTGGCCCAGCATTTCCTCCGCTGCCTTCGTCTGTTTCGAGCCCACGCGCCCGCTTGCGACGAAGGGAAGGGTCGGAATGGCGGAGGACAGGCCGAGGATGGCGATGGAGCCATAACGGCGAAGGTAGGGGAAGACGGCCTCGCGTCCGTCGTCGCCGCGCGTCCACGGCGCAACCTTCTTGAGCAGGCCTTCGAGCGAGCCGCGCACATAGGCGTCGTGATTGCCCGGCACGAAGGTGACGCACGCCGGATCGCCCAGGCTCTCCAGAAAGACCCGCGACGTCTCCCACTCGTCGGGCAGGCCGATATTGCAGGTGTCGCCCGTGCAGGTGATGTGATCGGGCTTCTGCGCATGAATATCGGCGACGAGCTCCGCCAGGAGCTCCATGTCGTGCAGATCCTGTCTGCTGCGACGCCAGTTGTACCAGCCGGTCAGGCGCTTGCTCAGCAACTGCTTGAGACGTGGCCGCGGGAGGGGACCCACATGGGGGTCCGTGAGATGGGCGATGCGAAACATGGCAGCCTAATGAAATAGTCGGACGACAGTTCGCCCGTGCCGCCCACGCCGTCAAGCATTGCCGATGAAGATGCCGGCCGGCAGCACCAGCACGCCGCCTACGTTCGCATGATAGGTGGCGCGCCAGAACGGGGTGTCCATGCACTTCGTGCGGATCCAGGGCATCACGACCCCTTCCACGGCGGCCATGAGGCGGCGATGCCGGTCGCCAGAATGAAGGTGCTGGGCCGGGAATCCGGCACCGGACAAGGCAGGGTATCCCCAAGGTCGCCTGCAGCTCCATGAGCTCTGCCTTGCGGCGCATCAGGGGAGCTGGTCGCCGGACCGGGGCTGGTGAAAATCGCAACGGGTGTCGCGGTTGGCCCGCTCCCTTTCGGCCATGCCGCCGAAAAACTCGGACGAGGCGGGAAGATCAGGCGAGGGAGCGCGAAGTCCTGGCGAACCGCTAACCGTTTCCTTCGCTGGCGATGGCGAGCGCGACGGCCTTGCGCTCCGTCAGTTCAGGCAGGAATTTGACAGCTTGTTCGGAGCTGTTCCAAACAGGCCGTGAACGGGAGCCGAGCCTGTCCTGCCCGGCCCGCGACCTGCGCGGACAGGCTCAGTACTGCGCGCCCGGGATCAAGGTCGAGTAGATCGTGCGGTCCTCGAGATCGAGGGCCGGAGACCAGGCGAAGCGGGCGGAGCGGGTGAGGAACGAGAGGATCAGCGACAGAAACATTGGAACACCTTTGTGCTATCGCCGTATTAGACCTTAGTAGAATGCCGGTCACGTGTTATTCTGATGCGTCAGCCATGCATGGGATGAATGTCTTCGTTCATCGTCCTGTAATCTTCTCATGATTTATTGAGCCAATGTCCGACTCCGCGCCATCGAGCAAATCCTCGCGCATGATATCCTGGGGGCTTCACACCTATTGGCGGTTCTCGCGGGGCGTGACCCTGGGGGTGCGGGGCGTGGTTCTCGACGGGAAGGGCCAAGTCTTCCTCATCAGGCACACCTATGTGGCGGGATGGCATCTGCCGGGAGGTGGGGTGGAGACCGGGGAAACTGCCCTCGACGCCCTTGCTCGCGAGCTTAGCGAAGAAGCCTGCATCGCCATCGACGAGCCGCCGGCTCTGGCGGGCGTGTTCTTCAACCGCCGCATCTCCCGGCGCGATCATGTCCTGGTCTATGTGATCCGGCATTTCACGATCCTGGGGGAGAAGCGGCCCGACCGGGAGATCGCGGAGGCCGGGTTCTTTCCCGTCGACCGACTGCCGGAGGGTACGACGGAGGCGACCCGCCGCCGACTGGCCGAAATCCTTGAAGGGCAGCCGCCTTCGTCCATCTGGTGACACAGAAGGATTTGCGTGGCGTCCGCCGGGCTGCTATGGCCAAAAGACCCCAGGACACGCTACGCTCATGCCCCTCATCCGGATTCAGCGACGACGACACGGCTGACGCGACCATCCAGCCGTTCTTCCGTCATCTGCTCCTTTCCGAGTCCGTTCATGACCGAGCTTTCCCTGATCATCCGCTCCGAGCAACCCGTCGATTCCGAGGCCATCGAGCGCCTTCACGAGCGCGCCTTCGGCCCAGGCCGCTTCGCCCGCACGGCTTCCCGGCTGAGGGAGGGCGCCAGCCACCTGCTCGATCTCTCCTTCACCGCTATGGTGGGCACCCTCCTGGTGGGCTCCGTGCGCCTGACGCCGGTCATGGCCGGGGAAGAGCCCGCCCTGATGCTGGGCCCGCTGACCGTCGAACCCGCCTTCGAGAGCCGGGGCATCGGCGCCGCGCTCATGCGCCGGTCGCTGGAGGCGGCGAAGGCGAAGGGCCACGCGCTCGTGCTCCTCGTGGGTGACGAGCCCTATTACAGCCGCTTCGGCTTCAAGCGCGTTCCGCCCCAATTCCTGCAACTGCCCGGACCGGTCAATCCCGCCCGCTTCCTCGCCCTCGAGCTGGAAGAGGGAGCCCTGGCCCGCGCCAGGGGGATCGTGACACCGCTTCCGAGAGAGGCATGACCTAGACAAAGAGTCGAAAGGGGGCCCGTTCTCGGGGACGATGCTCCATTTCTGGAACAGTGCATCGTTCGAAGCGACCCGAAGGGCCACGCTCGTGAAAACCGGGTCCACTTTTTCGCGCGATGCGCTACGCCCTGCGACGGCCTTCCGCGAGCCAGGCGGCGAGCGTCGCGCCGATCAGGAGGGCGAGGCCGAGGAAGCCCAGCGCCAGGGGGAAGACGGAGACGCCGCGGACGATGGCGCTCTCGCTCGGCTTGATGCCGATCCAGTCGCCGCCGGAGAAGCGCGAGCCGGAATGCACCGTGAGGATGCGCGGCACGGTGATGCTCTGGTCGCCCTCCATGGCCACCCTCCGCACCGAACCTCCGGTCGCCCCCGCGATGGGGCTGAGCGCCTCCGTGTTGCTGAACACGTCCATCAATTCGCGCGGATTGGCCGGGCCGATGCTCACGAAGGCGACGAGCTCGCCCGAGCGCACGGTGTGAAGCCCGAGCTCCTTGCTCTCGACCTCGGCGGTGAAGAGGCCCGGCCGGCTCTCGGTCAGCGGGACGCTGGTTTCCGCGCCGCTCGGCGCCGCGAGGGTGACGGGATCGGCGGTGTCCCCCATGGTCTGCCGTTCGATGCGGATGGTGCGGCCGTCGGCGGAGGCGCGAAGGGCCTCCTCTTCCAGCGCCGGTTCCTTCATCAGCCAGTGAGCGAGACGGCGCAGCAGATCGAGATGAGGGCCGCCGTCCTGGTAGCCGCGCGCCCAGAGCCAGGCATGGTCCGAGAGAAGCAGCGCCACGCGCCCCTTCTCCTCTCGGCGGAGCACGAGCAGGGGAAGATCGTTCGCGCCCGACATCAGGGTCGCGCCCGATTGCACCTCCGAGCCGATGATGCGCAGCCACTCGCCCCAGGCCGGCGGTGACGCTTCGGAGCCCGGCAGGTCCCGCGTCACAGGATGGCGGTTGCCCGTGTCGGTGATGCTGGCCTTGTAGGGCTGCTCGACGATGCGGCCGTTGGGAATGCCCGGGATGACTGGCGCGAGGCGGGTCTGCGCGAGGCTGCCGTAGCTGGCGAATTCCGGACCCGCCGCCACGAGGATCGCGCCGCCCTCCCGCACGTAGCGAACAATGTTCTCGAAATAGCTCGAGGGCAGGATGCTCTGGTTCGCGTAGCGGTCGAAGATGATCAGGTCGAAGTCCTTGATCTTCTGCTGGAACAGCTCGCGAGTGGGGAAGGCGATCAGCGAGAGTTCGTTGATCGGCGTGCCGTCCTGCTTCTCCGGCGGGCGCAGGATCGTGAAGTGGACGAGATCCACGTTGGCGTCGGACTTCAGCAGGTTGCGCCATGTGCGCTCGCCGGCATGAGGCTCGCCGGAGACGAGCAGCACGCGCAGCTTCTCGCGGATGCCTTCGATGGGCACGACCGCGCGGTTGTTGGCCTGCGTCAGCTCGTTGGGCAGGCCTTCCACCTCCAGTTCGACCACGTTGGTGCCGCCGTGCTCGATATGGACCTGCAGCGAGAACGGCGTGTCGGCGCGCACCTGCTGGCGCGAGAGAACCTGCCCGTCGCGGCGGAGCGTGACGAGGGCCGAGCCCGTGCCGCCGCGCTCCATCACCTGCGCGCGAATGGTCTGTTCCTTGCCGACGATCCCGAAACGCGGAGCCTCGATCAGCTTGATCTGCCGGTCGCGCTCGTCGGGGCGCCCCGTGATGAGAGCATGAAGCGGCGCGCGGAAGCCCAGCGCATCGGCATTGGGCGGGATGTCGTGCACCACACCGTCCGTGATCAGGATGACGCCCGCGAGACGGTCCGGCGGCACGTCGGCCAAGCCGTTGGAAAGGGCGGCGAAAAGGCGCGTGCCCTCGTCGCCGCCGCTGTCGTCCGCCTGGATATACCGCGTCTCCACATCGGCCATCGAGCCGAAGCGGCGTTCCAGTTCGGCTCTCACCTGATCCGTCATCGCGGAGCGGTCGCCGAGCGTCTGCGAGGTCGAGCGGTCGGTCACGACAGCGACGATATCCTTCACCTTCTCGCGTTCTTCCTGCACGAGCGAGGGATTGGCGAGCGCGAGGAGCACGAGCGCCAGCGCGACGGCCCTGAGGATCGCAACCGGACCGCGGGAAAAGATGGCCAGCAGCGCCAGCAGCGCGGCGACGGCGCCGACGAGCCAGAGCGCGTAAGCGGGAATGAGGGGGGAGAAGCTGATCGAAAGGACTGACATAACCCCCCTTACTGCCCCAGCCGCTCGAGCAGCGCGGGCACATGCACCTGATCGGCCTTGTAGTTTCCGGTGAGTGAGTACATCACGATGTTGATGCCGCTGCGATAGGCCATCTCACGCTGGCGCTGGTCGCTGCCGACGACGGGGAAGAGATATTCCCCGCGCGGGCCGACGGCCCAGGCGGCGGCAAGGTCGTTGGAGGTGATGATGATCGGCGAGACGCTGTCGCCCGAGCGGGCAGGGCGGTTCTCCTCGCCCTCGGCCTGCGGCGGAAGGGCCTCCACCCAGGTTTGCCCGGTGGCATAGCGGCCGGGGAAGGAATCGAGGATGTAGAACGTCTTCGTCAGCACGTGATCGGCAGGCACCGGCTCGAGCTCGGGAATGTCGAGGGTGGCCAGCATCCGGCGCAGGTACTGGCCCTCTGCGCTGACGGCTCCATCGGGGCGGTTGCTGAAGGCGTCACGCGTGTCGAAGATCACGGTGCCGCCGCCCTTCATGAAGGCGTCGAGACGCCGGATCGCCGCTTCGGACGGCATCGGCCGCGTGGCGACGATGGGCCAGTAGATCAGCGGGTAGAAGGCCACCTCGTCCCGCGAGAGATCGATGCCGATGGGATCGCCCGGCGAAAGAGCCGTGCGCTGCGACAGGATCTGCGTCAGGCCCGTGAGCCCGGCCTTGCTCGTCTCGTCGACGTCCGCGTCGCCCGTGATCACGTAGGCCAGCCGTGTGACGAGGGCAGGGTTCGCATTCTCGTCCGTCCGGCGAAAACCGAGGTCCTGAGCTCTCGCATCGAAGGCGGTCGAGAAGACCAGCGTCGCCGCGAAAAGGACGGAGGCTGCGGCGCCCGCCCTGCGCAGCCGTCTGGAGAGGTTCGAGAGATGACCGCCGAGCCAGAGCGAGGCCAGGGTGTCGGCAAGAAGCAGGATGAGAGCGAGCATGAAGAGTGGCATGCGAAGATCGATGGTCTGAGCGCCCGCCAGTGGTGCGATCCGCGCGCCGAGCGGGGTGACGTTGAGCGGTGCGAGTTTGTCTCCCGGCAGGAGAGCATTCACGGCAAGGCTCGAATCGACGGGGCCGTAGAAGCCCGGCGGATGCTCTCCAGTGGCGCGCTCGCCGTAGCTGCGAGGCACGGCGCGGGCATTGGCGGGCGGTGTCGCGAACGCGCCGTAGCCGTCGAGGGTCAGGCGCGGAGCGACGGTTTCGTTCTCCGCGTTGCGCGCTTCGGCGCTCACGTCGCTGGGTGCGCCTGCGAGAGCCGTGATCCGCCGCAGCATGTCGACGAACAGGCCGGAGAGCGGCAGGTTCGACCAAGTGGTGTCCGCCGTCACGTGGAAGAGCACGATGAGGCCGTCTCCGCGCTTGTCCGCGGTCACGATCGGCGTTCCGTCGGCGAGCGACGCCCAGGTGCGCGAGGGCAGGTCGCCGTCGGGCTCGGCGAGGATCTGACGGCGAATGCCGATTTCGTCCGGAACGCTCAGTCCGAAGAAGGGGCTCTCGCGGGTGAAGGGTGCGAAGGTCTTCGGCGTGTCCCACGACAGCGAGCCGCCGAGGCTGCGCCCGCCGCGGCGCAGGCGCACCGGCACGAGTTCGTCGTTGCCGGCCGCCAGGCGCGAGCCCGCGAAGCGCAGGAGGAGCCCGCCGTTCTCCACGAATTCCGTGACCCGGTCCATGGTCTCGCGGTCGAGGCCGCCCACATCGGCGAACACGAGCACGGAGACCTGTTCCTCGATCAGCTGATTCACCGCATCGGCGACGCCGCCGCGGCCCAGGCGGATCTCCGAATAGGGAGAGAGCGCCCGCTCGATGTAATAGAGCGGCGACAGCAAAGGCTGGCTCTGATCGGCGGTGCCGCCGAAGACGAGTCCGACGCGCCGGCGTTTGCCGCGCTCGTCGATCAGGTTAACGGCGCCGGCGGAGCCTTCGCCGAGTATCTCGATGCGGGCGATGGCGTTCCTGATCTCGGTCGGCAGATCGAAGGCGACTGTCGTCTCGGTCGCGTCCGGCTCGAAGCTGAAGCGCATGTCGGCGAGCGGCAGGTTCTTGAGGTCCAGCGCGCGCAAGGTGCCGGAGTCGCGGCCGTTGGGCTCCGCCCGCACCACACGCGCGTTCAAGCGGCCGCCGGCATTCTCGATGCCTGCCAAAGCAAGCGTGGAAGCGCGCTCGGATTTGAGCACCGTGATCCGCCGGTCATCCGCCATCTGTGCCATGCCGTCGATGAAGCCTTGCCCGTCAACGCCCGCCACCCCGTCACTGATCCAGACAATGTCGGCGTCGGGGGTGCTTTCGAGAAAGCGCCGGATGGGTTCCAGGTGGGCTGCGCGATCCTGCAGGTGCGGTTGCGGCTTCAGGGAGCGCAGGCGCTCCAGCGCCGCCGCCGGATCGGTCTGCTCGAGAGCGGCAGGCTGCTCCGCCGTCGCGACGAGGGTTACGGTGCGCCCGTCGCGGCCTGCCGCTTCGATGCGTTCGGAGGCGAGATTCATCCTGTCCCGCCAGTCGTGGGCGGCGGCGAAGCCGTTGTCCATGACGAGCAGGAGCGGCCCACGGCTGCTGTCCTCGGCAAGCGGATTCCAGATCGGCCCCGCGGCGGCGAGGATGAGGAAAGCCGCGAGAGCCAGGCGCATGAGCAGCAGCCACCAGGGCGTGCGGGCGGGTGTCTCCTGCTCCGGCCGCAGATCGGCGATGATCTTGAGGGGCGGAAAATCCACGCGCCTCGGCTGCGGCGGCGTGATGCGCAGGAGCAGCCAGATCGCGGGAAGGGCGGCGAGCGCCGTCAGGACGAGCGGAACGGTGAAGGTGAGGGGAAGGCCGAGCATGATCTAGCGCCCTCGCAGATTCGTGCCGCGTGCCGCCGATACCAGCGTCAGCAGACGGAGCGCGGCTTCGCTCGCGGGCCGGTCAGTGCGGTGGATCGTGAAGGTCCAGCCCCGGCGGCGCGTGATCTCCTGCAGTTCGGACCGATGCCGCTCGATCCGCTCGCGATAGGCGCGGCCCCAGGACTCGGCGTCGCCGATGCGCAGGGAAAGGCCGTCCTCCAGGTCGTGCAGAACCGCCTGTCCCTGAAACGGGAAGGTCTCCTCGACCGGATCCACGATCATGACGAGATGGCCGCGCGCGCCGCGGGCCGAGATACCTTCCACGGCGGAGGCGATGTCGGGCACGGGCGAGAGAAAATCGCTGACCAGGATGACTTCGTGCTGGGGCGCGACGGGAGCGCCGGGGGGAAGATCGTCCTCCAGCGAGGAGCGGTCCGCCACCAGATTCTGCGCCATGGTCTCGGCGATGCGCCGGGTGGCGCGGGGCGCCATGAGGCCCAGCATGCCGACGCGCTCGCCCGATTCCACGAAGCAATCGGCCAAGGCCAGCGCCAGCACGACGGCGCGTTCGATCTTCGGCGCCTGGGCGAACTCCGATGAGTAGCCCATGGAGGCGGAGCGGTCGATCCAGACCCACAGGGTCTGCGCCGTCTCCCATTCGCGCTCGCGCACATAGAGCCGGTCGTCCCGGCCCGAGCGGCGCCAGTCGATGCGCTGCGCGGCTTCACCCGTCACGAAGGGTCGGAACTGCCAGAAGCTCTCGCCGACGCCCGCGCGCCTGCGGCCGTGGATGCCGTGGGCGAGATTCGCCGCCACGCGTCTCGCTTCGAGCACGAGGCGCGGCATGCGACGGGCGAGCGAGAGCGCGCTCTCGGTTTCGTGACGCCCCGGCGAGCGGGCACCCTCGGGAAGGACCCGGACACGGGCCATGACGCGGTTCCTAGCCCGCCAGCCGGGCGGTGAGGCGGCCGATGACGCTCGACAGCGTCTCGCCATCGGCGCGGGCGGAGAAGGTGAGGGCCATGCGATGCTTGAGGATCGGCTCGGCCAGAGCCGCCACGTCGGCGATGGAGGGCGCGATGCGGCCTTCGATGAGGGCTCTCGCGCGCACCGCCAGCATCAGCGCCTGGCTGGCGCGGGGGCCGGGACCCCACAGGATCCGGTCGCTCACGCCATCGATGCTCTCGTTCTCGGGACGGGCCGAGCGCACGAGGTCGAGGATCGCCTCGACGACGCTTTCGCCGACAGGCAGGCGGCGCACGAGCCGCTGGGCGTTCATGAGCGCATCGGCGTTCATCACCGCGACGGGCTTATGGTCCTCCGCGCCGGTCGTCTCGATAAGGATGCGCCGCTCTGCGTCCCGGCTCGGATAGCCCACGTCGATCTGCAGGAGAAACCGGTCCAACTGGGCCTCGGGAAGGGGATAGGTGCCCTCCTGCTCCACCGGGTTCTGCGTGGCGAGCACGTGGAAGGGCTGGGGCAGGTCGTGCCGCTCGCCGCCCACCGAGACGTGATGCTCCTGCATGGCCTGCAACAGGGCGGACTGGGTGCGCGGACTCGCGCGGTTGATCTCGTCCGCCATGAGAAGCTGGGTGAAGACAGGGCCCTTTACGAAACGGAAGGACCGGCGTCGGTCGGCCCCTTCATCGAGGATTTCCGATCCCAGGATGTCGGACGGCATCAGGTCGGGGGTGAACTGGATGCGGCGGGCATCCAGTCCGAGGACGGTGCCGAGAGTTTCGACGAGCTTGGTCTTGGCCAGGCCCGGGACGCCCACGAGCAGACCGTGGCCGCCCGCGAGCAGGGTGATGAGGGTCTGGTCGACCACGTCTTCCTGGCCGAAGATGACGGAATGGATGGCCTCCCTGGCGCGACCGACAGTCTCAAGCGTTGCCTCCGCGTTGCGGATGATCGCGTCGTCCAGGGCGGTGGGCGCTTGAGAAATGCTGGCCGTCATGAGGTCTTTCTCCCTCTCGTTTCCTACGCCCCAGATATCTAGTCTGCCTTCGATCCCTATCGAGTGGCAAGGGTCGATGCGCCGCAGAGGACGGGGCCGAAGGATTGGATGTAGCGGCTCGAGACCCTATGCTTAGGAATTATCCTGCGACAGCTCTTCGTCGATCCTCGGAGTTCACTTTCTTGTTCACACTCGCGTCATGACCGTTTCCAACATCCCGACCCCCGGTAGCGCACTGGCCCGCCTGACGGAGGCGCTCGGCTCCGATTCCAAGCGGAAGGGTCCCCCGCCGGTGGAGCGCTGGAATCCGCCCTATTGCGGCGAGATCGACATGCGCATCGCTGCCGACGGCTCCTGGTACTACATGGGCTCGCCCATCAAACGGCCTGCCCTCGTCAGGCTGTTTTCCTCCGTCCTGCGCAAGGATCCCGAGCGCTACGTGCTCGTCACCCCCGTCGAGCGGGTGGGGATCGTCGTGGAGGACGCCCCCTTTCTCGCGGTCGAGATGGCGGTCGAGGGAGAGGGGGATTCCCGCCAGATCGCATTGCGCACCAATGTCGACGATCTGGTGCAGGTCGGGCCGGCCAATCCCCTGCGCTTCGCGGAGGATGAATATGGAGGCGTGAAACCCTATGTGAAGGTCCGTGGAGATCTGTGGGCCCTTGTCACCCGTTCCCTCGCCATGGACCTGATCGCACTCGCCGAGGAGCGGCGGGTCGGGGGACAGAGCCTCTTCGGGATCGCGGTGAAGGATGCGTTCTTTGCCATTGCCTCCGCCGCGGACCTGGAGGAACTTTCATGAGGGCCGCCCCCCTGGACAGGCCAGATTTCCTGACGCTGGCCACCGAGCGGCTGCGGCCCGAGCCGCCGCATCTTGGGGATGCGCTCTCCAACCCCCGTGGCGACCACAGCCTCGACAACGTGCCCCTGACGTTTCCTCTCGACCCGAAGCCCGCCGCCGTTCTGGTGCCCGTCGTAATGCGCGAGGAGCCGACCCTGCTCCTGACCGAGCGTTCCGCGGCCCTTCGCCAGCATTCGGGGCAGATCGCCTTCCCGGGCGGCCGGGTCGATCAGACGGACGACTCGATCCTGGCGGCCGCCTGCCGCGAGGCCGAGGAGGAGATCGGGCTCGACAGCCGCTTCATCGGCCTGCTCGGCTATCTCGACGCCTATCTCTCCACCACCAACTACCTGGTGATCCCCGTCGTGGCGCGCGTCTCGCCGTCCTACACGCTCAACCTCAACCCCCATGAGGTGGCCGATGCCTTCGAGGTGCCGCTGAGCTTCCTCATGGACCCGGCCCGTCACGAGCTGCATTCCCGCGAGTGGAAAGGCCGGCTGCGCCGCTATTACGCGATGCCCTACGAAGGACGTTACATCTGGGGAGTGACGGCGGGGATCATCCGCAATCTTTATGAAAGGCTCTACACACAGTGACACGCGCGTTCCTGCAGGGATTGGTGCTGTTTCTCCTGCCCTTCGTTCTCTTTGCCGCGTATCTCGTGATCCGTCGCCGCAACGCTCTGGCTTGGTCCTCGTGGAGCGACCAATCGCTCTGGCTCGCCATCGCCGGACTGATTATGGTCATCGTCTCGATCGTCGTCACGGGCATGACGATGGATGGCCAGACTGGCGCCTTCGTGCCGACGCATATCGAGAACGGGCGAGTCGTCCCGGGGCAGTTTCAGTGAACCAGCATCTCGATCACAAGGCGCTTCTTGGCCTGCTCGAGCGCCCGCAGCTGCGCCGCCTTCTCGAAGCCTTCAACGGCAAGGGCGAGGAGACGCGCATCGTCGGCGGAGCCGTGCGCAACGCCCTGCTCGGGCGTCCCGTGACGGAAGTGGACTGCACCACCACCATGCTGCCCGAAGCCATGGTGAAGTGCGCGAACGAGGCCGGGTTCAGGTCCGTTCCGACCGGCATCGAGCACGGCACCGTCACGGTGATCGTCGATGGCGAGCCCTTCGAGGTCACCACCCTGCGTGTCGATGTGGAGACGAACGGGCGTCAGGCCGTCGTGCATTTCGGGCGCGACTTCGTGCTCGACGCCAGGCGGCGCGATTTCACCATCAACGCCCTGTCGCTGGGCGTTGACGGGCGGCTTTACGACTACACGAACGGGACCGCAGATCTCCAGGCGCGACGGGTGCGCTTCATCGGCGATGCGCGCACGCGCATTCGCGAGGATTACCTGCGCATCATGCGCTTCTTCCGTTTCCATGCGGAGTACGCAAACGGCGAGCCCGATCCGGAGGGGCTCGCCGCATCCGGTGCCGAGCGGCAGGGACTGTCGATCCTTTCCAAGGAGCGGATCCGTCACGAACTTCTCAGGCTCCTCGTGGCACAGCGCGCGGAGGATACGCTCGGCGTGCTCGCCCGTCACGGTTTCCTGATCTGGCTCCTCGCGGGTGCAGCGGAGTTCGGGCGGTTCCGCAGGATTGCGACCTTCGACAGGGAGCATCCGGTGCCGGTCTGGCGTCTCGCGGCGCTCGCCGTCATGGTCGAGGAGGATGCGGATCGCCTGCGCGAGCATCTGAGACTGTCCAACGACGAGCACAAGAAGCTCGCGGCCTATGCGCGGCTGCTCGCCGTTCTCAAGACCTGGGCCCGGCCGATCGACGCGGCCGCCATTCGCCGTCTCGTGGCCGTCCACGGGGTCGAGACGTCGAGCGTCGTTTTGGCGGCGATCGATGGAGAGCCATCGCCCGGCATCGAGAAGCAGGCACGGGATGCTCTCGACCTCTTCGGGAGCGGCGCAGAGCCCGTGCCGGCCTTTCCGCTGCGCGGTGCCGATCTCGTCGCGCGCGGGATTCCGAAGGGGCCGAGGATCGGCGAGATTCTCGGCCTGGCGCGTCAGGCATGGCTCGCGGAAGGGTGCCGCACGGACGAGGCCTACGCGAAGGAGCTGCTTGAGCGGGTTCTGGCGCGGACCTGAGCACTTCACGTCATCACCGGCCTTGTGCCGGTGATCCCACTTTCGTCAAGCGCCGCGCTCTTCCCACCGGGATGGCCGGTACGAGCCCGGCCATGACATGGAGGCTGCGCAGCCTAGGGCCACCGCACCGTCGGCGGCATCGAGGAGAGGATGGAGGCGATGTTGCCGCCGGTCTTGAGGCCGAAGATGGTGCCGCGGTCGTAGAGCAGGTTGAACTCCACGTAGCGTCCACGGCGCACCTGCTGCTCGAAACGGTCTTGTTCCGTCCAGCTCTTCGTCACGTTGCGGCGCACGATTTCGGGATAGATCCTCAGGAAGGCCTCGCCCACGTCCCTGGTGAAGGCGAGATCCTCGTCCGGATTCCCGGTCCAGTGATAATCGTAGAAGATGCCGCCGATCCCGCGCGGCTCGTGCCGGTGCTTGAGGTAGAAATACTCGTCGCACCACGCCTTGTACCTCTCGTAGGAGCCTTGCGGCGCATGGCGGCGGCAGGCCTCTTCCATGGCCGCGTGGAAGCTGATGCTGTCGGGGTCGTCCTGTGTCCTGCGGCGGTCGAGCACGGGCGTGAGGTCCGCCCCGCCCCCGAACCAAGCCTTCGTCGTCACCACGAAACGCGTGTTCATGTGGACGGTGGGCACGTTCGGGTTCCACGGATGGGCAATGAGCGAGATGCCGCCGGCCCAGAAGCGCGGGTCCTGGTCCGAGCCGGGGATCTGGCCGCGGAATTCCGGCGCGAACTCGCCGTGAACCGTCGAAACATGTACGCCCACCTTCTCGAACACGCGCCCGCACATCATCGACATCACGCCGCCTCCGCCAGGGGCGCCGCTGTGATCCTTGCGCTCCCAGGGGGTGCGCTCGAAGCGCCCCGCCTCCGATGCCTCCGGGGGCAGGGGCGCCGCGACTTCGTCCTCGATCGCCTCCAAGGCGGCGCAGATCCGGTCGCGGAGGGAGGCGAACCAGAGAGGGGCTTCGATCTGCAGGCGTTCGATGTCGGCTTTATCAGTCATGGGTGGTCGCCTCACATGTCGGTTGGCGCGGGAATAGGAAAGGCCCCGGTTTGCCGCAAGGCCTCGCCGAGGATCATGGCGGCCGTCACGGCCACGTTGAGCGAGCGCATGCCCGCCTGCATGGGCACGACGATCCTGGCATCCGCTGCCGCATGGACCTCGTCCGGCACCCCGGCGGATTCTCGACCGACCAGGACGATGTCCTCGGGCTCGTAACGGAAATCCGTGTAGGGCACGGCGCCCTTCGTGGTGGCGAGCACCAGCCTGCCTCCGCCGCCGCGCCGCCATTCCTCGAAGGCGCGCCAGGAGATGTGACGCGTGATCGTCACGTGGTTGAGATAATCCATGCCGGAGCGGCGAAGGTTGCGGTCCGACACGTCGAAGGCCGCGGGCTCGATGATCTCCACGGGAACGCCGAGGCAGGCGGCAAGACGCAGCATGGTGCCGGTGTTCTGCGGAATGTCCGGCTGGAATATGGCGAGACGAGGCATGACACCCTCATCGGTGCAGGAGCGGCCCACGTCAAGTGAACGCTTTCCCTCCCGCCCGTGTTAAGCAGGGACCAGGACGGAGAAGGCGGGGAAGGGAATGTTCCGGTGGCTGGAAAAGCGGGTCGATCCGTTCGCGCCGTTCGATGAAACCGAGACGCCGCCGAACAAGGTGGGGGCCTTCATCTGGCATTATCTCAGGCCCATCCGCTTCTGGCTCGCCATCCTGTTTCTCGTGGCGCTGATCGCGGGCCTGTTCGAATCGTCCCTCTACATCCTGCTGGGCCGGCTGGTGGACATCCTGGCGAGTTCCACGCCGGACCGGATATGGGCCGAGCACGGCACCACTCTCCTGGTGATGGCGACCCTCGTCCTCTTCGTCAGGCCGGCCCTGAACTTCGCGCATGAGCTGGTCTCCAATCAGGTGATCATCCCGCAGAGCACCAACATGATCCGCTGGCGGACGCATGTTTACACGCTGGGCCATGCGGTGAGCTACTTCCAGGCCGATTTCGCGGGCCGTCTCGCCAACCGCATCATGCAGGGCGGAGGCGCCGTCCGAAGCATCGCCGTAACCCTGATCGACACGCTGCTTTACGTCGCGATCTATGCGGTCACGGCCCTGGGCGTCTTTTCCAGCGTCAGCCCATGGCTTGCCCTGCCCATGGGGCTCTGGATCATCGGATATGCCGTTCTCCTGCGCTTCTTCGTCCCACGGGCCAAGGAGCGCTCCCTGAAGGTGGCCGATACCCGCTCGGCGCTCGTCGGGCGCGTGGTGGACAGCTATACCAACATTCTCACGGTCAAGCTCTTCGCTCGGGCCGACGAGGAGCGTTCGGCCGTCAAGGAGGCCGTCCAGGCCAATACGGACGCCTTCCTCCGGTCCCTGAGGCTCAATTCCGTCGTCGCAGGACTCCTGTCGGTCATGAACAGCCTGCTTCTGGCGGCGACCGGGGCCCTCTCGGTGCTCCTGTGGAGCCGGGGCACCATGACGAGCGGCGAGGTCGCCGCCGGACTTGCCCTGGTGATGCGGATCCTCGCCATGTCCGGCTGGGTCATGCACACGGTACGCGATGTTTTCGAGAATATCGGAACGGTCCAGGAGAGCATGCAGACCATTGCCCGCCCTCACGGGCTCGTGGATGCGCCCCAGGCGCCGCACCTCAAGATCATGCGGGGAGAGATCCGTTTCGAGAACGTCTCCTTCCACTACGGCAAGGAGGAGGGTGTCATCGAGGGGCTCACCCTCACGATCCGGGCCGGGGAGAAGGTGGGGCTCGTGGGCACCAGCGGCGCGGGCAAGACCACCATCACCTCGCTGCTCCTGCGCCTTCACGACGTGGAGAGTGGGCGCATCCTCATCGACGGGCACGACATCGCCAGGGTCTCGCAGGATTCCCTGCGCTCCTCCATTGCCGTGGTGACCCAGGACACATCGCTCCTCCACCGCTCGATCCGGGACAACATCGCCTATGGACGGCCCGAGGCCACTGAGAGGGAGATCATGGAGGCGGCGCGCCTCGCCCATGCCCATGATTTCATCATGGGACTCGAGGATCACCGGGGCCGGCGCGGCTACGACGCCCATGTGGGCGAACGGGGCGTGAAGCTCTCCGGCGGGCAGCGCCAGCGCATCGCGATCGCCCGCGTCATTCTGAAGAACGCGCCGATCCTGGTGCTGGATGAGGCGACGTCGGCTCTGGATTCCGAGATCGAGGCGGCGATCCAGGAATCCCTGTCCACCCTCATGAAGGGCAAGACGGTGCTCGCCATCGCCCACCGCCTCTCCACCATCGCGGCCCTCGACCGCTTGGTCGTCCTCGAGGCGGGGCGGATCGTGGAGGAGGGTACCCATGCGGAGCTTCTCCGGGCCGGCGGGCTCTACGCCCGGCTCTGGCGGCGCCAATCGGGCGGCTTCCTGGGCGCGAGGGACGGCGAGGAGGCCCCGGAGGCGGTCTCGTTCTAGGCCTCTTTCTCAGGGAACAGGTTGGAACATCTCCAATCCGCCTATGGACAGGCGGGCTTGACCGTGCCAAAGAGCCACCGCGCGGCGACTCCCAGTCGCATTGCGTGCGCGTTGACGCGTATGCTTGTTCCTTCACCTCGGAACCAGCGTGCCGAATGCCTTGGTTTGCAAGGTGTTGCCGATGCGCGGTTCTCGTTTTTAATCAATGCTGGAGAGCCAAGTGGCCGAGACCACCACTCATGTCGCTGAGCCGACACGGCGCGATTTCCTTTACATCGCCACGGGCGCGGCCGCCGCTGTCGGCGGAGCAACCCTGGTATGGCCCTTCATCCAGTCCCTGGCGCCCGACGCGGCGACGGTGGCTGCAGGCGCCCCTGTCGAGGTGGACCTGGCCCCGATCGCGGAAGGACAGATCGTCAAGGTCTTCTGGCGCGGCAAGCTGATCTTCATCCGCCACCGCACGGCCGACGAGATCAAGTCCGCCCAGGACGTGAACGTGGCTTCGCTGCGCGACCCGCAGCCCGACGCGGCGCGCGTCAAGGAAGGCAAGCCCGAATGGCTGGTCGTCTATGGCAACTGCACCCACCTGGGCTGTGTGCCGCTCGGCCAGCAGGGTGAATACAACGGCTGGTTCTGCCCCTGCCACGGCTCGGTGTTCGA
Source organism: Microvirga makkahensis (assembly GCF_009830105.1). GTDB lineage: Bacteria > Pseudomonadota > Alphaproteobacteria > Rhizobiales > Beijerinckiaceae > Microvirga > Microvirga makkahensis. Next base: position 553,216 of record NZ_WURB01000001.1, on the reverse strand, counting down.
CACGTCCGGCCGCGTTCGCGGCGGTCCGGCGCCGATCAACCTGCCGATCCCGCCCTACTCCTTCGCGTCCGACACGAAGATCATCATCGGCCAAGAAGCCACGGCGTAACCCCGGGACGATCAGGCGACCATCATGAGCGAACATCCCACAACTTACGTTCCCAAGAGCGCCTTCGGTAAGTGGTTCGAAAGCCGCTTGCCGCTCGCAGGCCTCATCCATTCCTCGTTCATCGCATTCCCGGTGCCGCGGAATCTGACCTATTTCTGGACCTTCGGCGCGATCCTGGTCTTCATGCTCGTCTCGCAGATCGTGACGGGCGTGTTCCTCGCCATGTACTACACGCCGAACGCGGCCATGGCCTTCCAGTCCGTCGAGCACATCATGCGCGACGTGAACTACGGCTGGCTGATCCGCTATCTGCACGCCAACGGCGCGTCGATGTTCTTCGTCGCCGTCTACATCCACATCTTCCGTAACTTCTATTACGGCTCCTACAAGGCGCCGCGCGAAGTGCTCTACATCCTGGGCGTGATCATCTTCCTCCTGATGATGGCCACCGCCTTCATGGGCTACGTGCTTCCCTGGGGACAGATGAGCTTCTGGGGCGCCACCGTGATCACCAACCTGTTTTCGGCGATCCCGGTCGTCGGCGATACCATCGTCAGTTACCTCTGGGGCGGCTACTCGGTGGGCAACCCGACCCTCAACCGTTTCTTCTCCCTGCACTACCTGCTGCCTTTCATGATCGTGGGCGTCGTCGCCCTGCACATCTGGGCGCTGCACGTGCCGGGCCAGAACAACCCGACCGGCATCCCGATCAAGTCGGGCAAGGACGCGGTTCCGTTCACCCCCTATGCGACGATCAAGGACATCTTCGCGGTCGTGGTGTTCATGCTCTTCTTCGCGTATTGGGTGTTCTACATGCCGAACTATCTCGGCCATGCGGACAACTACATCCCGGCGAACCCCGCCGTGACGCCCGCGCACATCGTGCCCGAGTGGTACTTCCTGCCCTTCTACGCGATCCTGCGCGCCATCCCCGACAAGCTCGGCGGCGTCATCGCCATGGTTTCGGCCATCGTGATCTGGTGTTTCATGCCCTGGCTCGACACCTCCAAGGTGCGGTCCACGGCCTACCGCCCGCTCTACAAGCAGTTCTTCTGGCTGTTCGTGGCGGTCTGCGTCCTGCTCGGCTGGCTCGGCTCCCGTCCGGCGGAGGGCTGGTACGTGATCGCCTCGCAGATCTGCACGGTCTACTACTTCGCCCACTTCCTCATCGTCCTGCCGGTGCTCGGCTTCGTCGAGCGTCCGCTGCCGCTGCCGAATTCGATCCTCGAATCCGTGATGGGCGTGCAGAAGGGCGGAGCTGGGATGCCGGCCGGCGCCAATGCCGAGCCGCACTCCAAGGGCTGATGCGAGAGTCGGGGAAAGATAAAATGATGAAGCGTACTCTTCTCATCGCAGCAGCGATCTTCAGCCTCTCGGCTCCGGTCTTCGCCGCCGGCGAGACTCCGGTCCCACCTCAGCAGCAGTGGAGCTTCCAGGGTCCGTTCGGTACCTTCGACCGGGCCCAGCTCCAGCGCGGCTTCAAGGTCTACCGCGAGGTTTGCGCCTCCTGCCATGGCCTGACCTACGTCGCCTTCCGCAACCTCGCGGAGGAGGGTGGCCCGGAATTCTCCGAGGCGCAGGTGAAGGCGCTGGCCGCGGAATACCAGATTACGGACGGTCCGAACGAGTCCGGCGACATGTTCGAGCGTCCCGGCCGTCCGGCCGACCGCTTCCCGGCTCCGTTCCCGAACGAGAACGCCGCGGCCGCGGCCAACGGCGGCAAGGCTCCGCCGGATCTGTCCCTGATCGCGAAGGCCCGCACCTACGAGCGCGGCTTCCCCTGGTTCATCACGGACGTGTTCCGCCAGTATTCGGAGAACGGCGCCGACTACCTCGTGGCGCTGCTGACCGGCTATGAGGAGCCTCCGGCAGGCTTCCAGGTTCCCGAGGGGGGGCACTATAACCACTATTTCCCGGGCCACGTGATCGCGATGCCGAATCCGCTGAGCGACGGCCAGGTGGAGTATCCGAAGAACGAGGCCGGCCAGCCTCAGGCTCCGGAGACGGTCGAGCAATATGCCAAGGACGTCACGGCCTTCCTGACCTGGACGGCCGAACCGCACCTCGAGGCCCGCAAACGCCTGGGCTTCCAGGTCATGCTGTTCCTGCTGGTGCTCTCGGGCCTGCTCTACTTCACGAAGAAGAAGATCTGGGCTCGGGTGGGCGGCGAGGTCGAAGGCCACGCCACGCCTCCGATGACGCACAATCCCTGATCATGAAAGGCCCCGGTTTTCGGGGCCTTTTTTTCAGGTGACATCCTGCCGGGGTAAATTTATGCCGGCCGGATGTTCCAGACCATCGCCGACGACACCTGGGGCCGGCCGTGCCTCGCCTATCACGTCCAGCCGCACCTCGCCTCCGAGACGCGGTCCGCTCTCGTGGGCCTTCAAGAGGCCGTCGCCAGCCGCTGGACCGTTCCCCTCTTTCTCACCCCGCCCGAGGCGCTCCACGTCACGCTCTATGCGTTGGTTCAGGTGAAGGGGATCTTCGACAAGGAAGGCTATTGGAGCAGCATTGCCGAGCCCTGCCGGTCCCTGCTCGAGGAATCTTGTCGGGGCCATGGCCCGCTCGAACTGCGCTTCACCCGGCTGAAGGTCACGGACACGGCCATCATCGCCGTCGCCACCGATGAAACGGGTTTGATCGACAGGGTCCGCAACGCCATCGCCGCTGAGATTCCTCCCCCTCCAGGTCATGAGCCCATCCGCTATGATCTCATCCACTCGACCTTGGCGCGCTACCGGACCTCGGATGCGGTGCCGGAGGCGGCGGTCGCGGCCGTGGAGGCGATTCCGGCTTCGGTCGCCGCGCCCGTGGAACGCCTCAAGATCATCAGGGAAACGCTCTTTCCCTGCCGTGAGACGGACGAGCTCTTCTCGGTCTCGCTTTGCTGAGCCTGTGCTGGCCATCTCGCTCCGAAAAGCATTATGCCTCTTGCTATCGCAATCCCCGGCACGGGGCCGGTGATGACTTGGGGAATTCGAGCCCTACAGAGACCAGGATTCTCGAACGTCGGAGGTGGAACGGGGCCTTGCTCTTGTGACCCGATGCTCTGCTCCTTGAACATTGCATAGGTCGGCCTGGACCCGAAGGGCCGCAGGATGCGCGAGAGGCTCTTGGGATTCCGGCCCGACAACCGCTATGGTTTCCTTCGAGACACCGGGCGGAAGGATGGACAGGCGTGGCAAAGGCGGTTCTGGGGGTCGTCGGGGGATCGGGGGTCTATGACCTGCCGGGGATCGAGGACGTGCGGGAGGTACCTATCGATTCTCCCTGGGGCGAGCCCTCGGACGTGCTGCGCATGGGGAGGGTCGGCGGGACCGAGGTGGCCTTCCTCCCTCGCCACGGCCGCGGCCACCGGCTCTCCCCCTCCGACATCAACTACCGCGCCAATATCGACGTGATGAAGCGGGCAGGGGTGACGGATTTGATCTCCGTCTCCGCCTGCGGCTCTTTCCGGCAGGAGTACCATCCCGGCTTCTTCGTGCTGGTGGATCAGTATGTGGACCGCACGCACAAGCGCGAAAACTCGTTCTTCGGCAGGGGCTGCGTGGCGCACGTGCCCATGGCTCATCCCGTCGGTCCGTTGCTGCAGCGGCGGATCGCGCGTGCCGCGGCGGCGGAGCACATCCCGCACGCGTCCGGCGGCACCCTCGTGTGCATCGAGGGGCCGCAATTCTCGACCTACGCCGAGTCCATCACCTACAAGGAACTCGGCTACGACGTGATCGGCATGACAGCGATGCCCGAGGCCAAGCTCGCCCGCGAGGCCGAGATCACTTATGCCACCATCGCCATGGTGACCGATTACGATTGCTGGCATCCCGAGCACGACGACGTGGACGTGGCGGCCGTGGTTGCCGTCGCCCGGCAGAACGCCGCCAAGGTGGCGGGCCTCATCGCCCGGATCGCCCGCGACTTCCCGGTCGAGCACGAGCCGTGCCCCGTTGGGTCCGACCGGGCGCTCGACGGGGCCATCATGACAGCGCCCGCGGCGCGCGATCCCGAGCTTTTGAGGAGGCTTGATGCCGTGGCGGGCAGGGTTTTGAAAGCCTCGGGGCTCTAGCGCATCATCCAGCCCATGTGACCGAAACCCAAGATCGCGCCGAACATCCAGCCGAGGAAGGCCAGGATGAAGCTGACGATGATGGCGGCTGGGATCACGGCAAGGGAGGCCTTGACGAAGAACAGAACAAGGCTTCCAAAGGGAATGTCGATGTTGGTCAGAACGGTTCGAGAGGGTTGTTCGGCCATTGCTAAGCTCCTCTGATCACCTCAGGTTCCTTCACCTATGGCAGGCTCAAAGATGGACCAGCGTCTCCTCACTGATCTCAAAGCCGCGATCCGCTCGATCCCGGATTATCCAAAGCCCGGCATCGTGTTTCGCGACATCACGACTCTGCTCGGCGATGCGCGGGCCTTCCGCCGCGCGGTGGACGAACTTGTGCATCCCTTTGCGGGCGGGCGGGTGGACAAGGTGGCGGGAATCGAGGCGCGAGGGTTCATCCTCGGCGGCGCCATTGCCCATCAGCTCTCGTCGGGCTTCGTGCCGATCCGCAAGAAGGGCAAGCTGCCCCACGAGACGGTGCGCATCGCCTATTCGCTGGAATACGGCGTGGACGAAATGGAGATCCACACGGACGCGATCGGCCAGGACGAGCGGGTGATCCTGGTAGACGATCTCATCGCCACCGGCGGCACGGCGGTGGCCGCGACGCAGCTCCTGCGCCAGATGGGCGCAAAGATCGTCGCCGCCTGCTTCATCATCGACCTGCCCGATCTCGGCGGCGCGCAGAAGCTGCGCGATCTCGGCGTGGAGGTTCGCAGCCTCGTGAGCTTCGAAGGACACTAGAGGAGAATCGGCGATGCCGGGCGACCGCCTGCCGGGAGCGCTGGAATTCCTGCGCGAGGCCGAGAGGCTCAAGAGCACCCTGCGCAGCGGCTTCACTTCCACCGGACGGCCGGAGAGCACGGCGGAACACACATGGCGCCTGTGCCTGATGGCCCTCGTCTTCGCGGACGAGTTCGGGGACATCGATGTCCTGCGGCTCATCAAGCTCTGCATCGTGCACGATCTCGGCGAGGCTCTGAGCGGGGATGTTCCCGCCATCATGCAGACGGAAGGCAACAGCAAGTCGGCTCGGGAGCGAGCGGATCTGGCGGTGCTCACGAGATCGCTTCATTCAGAAAAACGCGCCGAGATTCTATCGCTGTGGGAGGAATACGAGGCGGCTCAGACGCCCGAAGCCATCCTCGCGAAGGGGCTCGACAAGCTGGAGACCATTCTCCAGCACATTCAGGGCAGGAACCCCGCGGATTTCGACTACGCTTTCAATCTCGGCTATGGGCAAAAGCACACATCCGCCCATCCCTTGCTTGCGAGGATCCGCACCATTCTCGACGAAGAGACGCGCGCGCGGGCTGAAGGCTCAAGGGCCGTTTAAGGCCGCCGCTCCCAGAATACCATGCCCTCGAAGGAGAAGACCTCCTCTCCATGCTGGTTCGTGGCACAATTGTGGTGGAAGACCAGGCCCCAGCCGGGACGCGAGTTCGACACGCGCTTGCGGGCCACGGCCGAGCGGTAGGTGAGTGTATCGCCCGCATAGACGGGCTTCAGCCATTTCAGGTTCGTGAAGCCTGGGGAGGGGCCGAGCCGCGCGGGTCGTGCGCCGTGGGCCAGGGCATTGGTGCGGATCCGGCTGCGATGGCCGACCATCAGCTTCATCCAGACGGCGGCCGTGTGCCAGCCGGAGGCGCAGAGCGCACCGAACAGGCTGTCCCTGGCGGCCTCGGCATCCACATGGAAACGCTGCGGATCGAACTGCCTGGCGAACCCGATGATATCGTCGGCCTCGAATGTGTAGGAGCCAAGCTCCTCCTTCTCGCCGATCACGAGATCCTCGAAATAGGGATTGGAGGAGATGTGCGGCAGTTCCCGCGCCGGGGTGTGGTCCGGCATGGCGGAAGCGGCGGCGGCGAGGACGCTGGGGCCCGAGCCCTTGAGGGGCTCGGCATCGCGGCGGCCGAACATGACCCAGTTCGTCTGGGTGAGCACGATCTCGTCCGCCTGATTGAGCATCTCGAACTGGAAACGCACGAGCCCGAGGGAGGGGCGGCTTTTCGATGGCCGGGTTTCGAGAACGGATATGCGCGAGCGGAGCGTATCGCCGGGCCTCACGGGCTTGAGCCACTTCACCTCCTCAATGCCGGGAGCGCCCATGGAGGTGGAATCGAGCAGCAGCCCCTCCGCGAACAGGCGCATGTTGATGCTGCAGGTGTGCCAGCCCGAGGCGATGAGCGTGCCGATGAAGCTGTCCTTGGCGGCGACCTCGTCCACGTGGAAGGGCTGCGCGTCGTATTCCTGCGCGAAGGCCAGCAGCGCCTCCTTCGTGACGGTGAAGGGGCCGAGCATCTGCGTGAGGCCGGGCGTGAAATCTTCGAATGCGTAACGGGGCATGGCTCGATCTGTGCGGTGTTCTTCGCTTTGCCGAAGCTCAGACCGGAGGGGGGCTGAACTGTCCGGCCGCGTTGTGCGCCAGACGGATCGGTTCGGGCAAGCGATACTTTGGCGAACAGCGCAGGACGAGCTCCGCCGCAGTCGGAATATTGGCCAGGTGCCCGGGGGAGATGAACATCGGGTTCTTGGCCGTGCGGGTGCGCAGGGCCACGCCGATGGTCTCCTTCCTGTCGATGAGGGATGCAGCCGATCCCTTTTCCTCCGCGAGATCCTTGTAGCGCCCGCAGAGCAGGGTCTTGCCGCAGCCGATGGTCGGGCGTTGCAGCCACAGGCCCATATGGCTGGCGATGCCGATGCGGCGGGGATGGGCGATGCCCATGCCGTCGAACAGGAACGCGTCGGGTTCGGTTTGGAGTTTCTCGAAGGCCTCCTCCAGCACCGGACCCTCGCGGAAGCTGAGGAGGCCCGGCACATAGGGAAACGGCGTCGGACGCTGCGCGAGAACGGCCTCGACGAGGAGAAAGCCCGGAAACGTCACCACCACGACGGCGGCCTGCGAATGCTCGTTCTTCACGCTCACGTCGACCCCGGCCACGAGCCTGACCTTGTCGAGATCGATGGGACGGTCGGATACGACCTCCCGCCTCAGCTCCTGCTGAAGGGCAATGGCCTCGGAAGGGGAGAGATCCCAGGAATGGCGGCGATGGAGTTGCATGAAGGTACTGCGACGGGTTCCGTAGAACTCAACGCCCAAGGTGGAGGATCGATCCGCCCCGGTTGCGCACGGCTATCCGTACAGGAGCGGGCCTGTGGCATTCTCCTCGAACGGGTTCCATGAAATCCGGAAATGAAATCCGGCGAATCCACCCGGCATCCGCATGGCGGAGCGACGCCTCAACGCTCCCACCACTCCAGATCGTCGGCGGCCGTCTTCGGCAGGAAGGACGAAATGGCGATCATGGCAAGGCCGCAGGCCACGAGGACGGCGACGAAGAACTCGGCGCTGCCCAGGCCCGGCGAAACGATGATCGAAAAGACTTTCTCTAAAATGTCCTGCATCGATCCAACCTCCACGCTGGACATGAAAGCAGAAGCGTCCTGAACGGGCCGAAAAGAGCCCGTTCAGGATTCTGACAGATTTGGTTGCGGTTCGGGTTCAGGTGTTGAAGCGGAAGTGCATCACGTCGCCGTCCTGGACGACGTAATCCTTGCCTTCCAGACGCAGCTTGCCGGCATCGCGCGCGCCCGCCTCGCCCTTGAGCGAGACATAGTCGGCATAGGCGATGGTCTCGGCGCGAATGAAGCCCTTCTCGAAATCCGTATGGATCACGCCGGCCGCGGCGGGCGCCCGGGTGCCCCTGGTGATCGTCCAGGCGCGGGCCTCCTTCGGGCCGACGGTGAAATAGGTGATGAGGCCCAGCAGCTCGTAGCCCGCGCGGATCACGCGGTTGAGGCCGGGCTCCTCGAGGCCAACGGCTTCAAGATAGTCCTTCTGCTCGTCGGGCGGCAGAACGGCAATCTCGCTCTCGATCTTGGCCGAGACGACGACCGCTTTGGCGCCCTCTTGCCCAGCGCGCTCGAAGACCCGGGCCGAGAATTCGTTGCCCTTGTCGGCGGAGGCCTCCTCCACGTTGCACACGTAGAGGACGGGCTTGGAGGAGAGGAGGCCGAGCATCTGGAACAGGCGCTCCTCCTCGGGCTTGCGCTCCACCATGCGGGCTGGCTTGCCTTCGCGCAGCAGCGGCAGGGTGCGGTTGACGAGGTCGAGCGTCTCCTTCGCCTCCTTGTCGTTGCCCTTGGCCTTTTTCTCGAGCGCCGTGACGCGCTTCTCGAGGCTGTCGAGATCGGCCAGCATCAGCTCGGTCTCGATAGTCTCGATATCGGCGATGGGGTCGATCTTGCCCTCGACATGGGTGATGTCCGTATCCTCGAAGCAGCGTACCACGTGGGCGATCGCATCCACTTCGCGGATGTTGGCCAGGAACTGGTTGCCGAGGCCTTCGCCGCGCGACGCGCCGCGCACCAAGCCCGCGATGTCCACGAAGGTGAGGCGGGTCGGGATGATCTGTGCCGAGCCCGCGATGGCGGCGAGCCGGTCGAGGCGCTCGTCCGGCACCGCCACGTCGCCCACATTGGGCTCGATGGTGCAGAACGGATAATTCGCGGCCTGCGCCGCGGCGGTCTGCGTCAGCGCGTTGAAGAGGGTGGACTTGCCCACGTTCGGCAGGCCGACGATGCCCATCTTGAAGCCCATGGCCTCACTCCTTGTTCTGTTCGGCCCGCTCTCCAGGCCGTTTCACATCCGTCCAGCCTCTCGCCTCCATGGCGAGGTGGACCTTGTTCTGGAAGCTCCCGTCCTCGCCCTTGGCGAGAAGGGTGGCATTGTCGGCGATGATGCGGCACAGGTCGTCGACCCAGGCCTCTTCGCCCTTGCCGAAATCGCCCAGCACATGGCCCTGCACGAGTGCCTTGTGGCCGGGATGTCCGATGCCGAGCCGAACGCGGCGGTAATCGTTGCCGCAATGAGCGGAAATCGAGCGCAGACCGTTGTGGCCCGCATTGCCGCCGCCGATCTTCACGCGCAGCTTGGCCGGCGGCAGATCGAGCTCGTCGTAGAAGACCGTGACGTCGTTCAGCGGGATCTTGAAGAAGCCCTGCGCCTCTCTCACCGCCTGGCCCGACAGGTTCATGAAGGTCTGCGGCTTCAGGAGCAGCACCTTCTCGCCGCCGATCACCGCATCCGCGGCCTCGGCCTGAAAACGCTTGCGCCAGGGGCTTGCATTGTGCACGCGCGCGATCTCCTCCACGGCCATGAAACCGATATTGTGGCGGTTTCTGGCGTAGCGGGATCCGGGATTACCAAGGCCGACGAAAAGGCGCATCGTTCAGGCATTCTCATAAGAAACGCTCCGGCCTTGCGGTCGGAGCGTCGAAGCCGGTCAATGGGCTTGAACGCCCGATGAAGCCGATCAGGCGGCGGTGCCTTCGGCTGCTGCCGGAGCCTCTTCCTCTTCCTTCATGCCGGTCGGGGCCACGACGGTGACGAGGGTGAGGTTCTCGGTGGAGGTCGCCTTGGCGCCGTTCGGCAGCTTGATGTCCTCGAGGTGGACGGTGGCGCCGATGTCGAGGCCCTCGACCGAGGCTTCCACGTAGTCCGGGATCGAGTCGGGCGAGACCTGAAGCTCGACCGAGTGCTCGACGATCTGGAGCGTGCCGCCGCGCTTGACACCCGGGCACTTGTCCTGGCCGACCACGTGCACCGGAACCACGACCTTGATGGTCTGGCCGGCGGCAACGCGCAGGAAGTCCACGTGAACGGGGAAGTCCTTCACCGGGTCGAGCTGATAGTCGCGCGGAATGGCGCGGACCGTCTGGCCGTCCACATCGATGTCGAAGATCGTCGTCAGGAAGTGACCGGCGAAGATCAGCTGCTTGGTCTGGTTGAAGTCGAGGGCGATCGCCTGGGCCGGCTGGCCGGCGCCGTAGATGACGGCTGGAACTTGGCCTTGGCGACGAACGGCCCGGGCGGCCCCCTTGCCGGCCCGGTCGCGCGCCACGGCCTTGATTTGCTTTACTTCGCTCATGGTCGTGGTCCTATGAAATGGGTTGAAAAACCGATGGCCGCCTTAAGGCGGCCATGAGGTCCGCGCCCGTGCCTCCAAGGGTGTCGAGCGGGCGCGAGGCGGCTTATAGGCGATAAAGCCTTTCAATGCAAGAAAGAGCGCCCCGTTTCGCCGCTCCCTCAATCGAACGGAGGGGTGCCCGTGATCGTCAGGGCGAGCTTGCGCAGAAGCCGTGCGAGGTCACCCTGCTCATCCTGGCTCAGGCCCGAGAGCATGGCCGCCTCGATGGCCATGTCCTCCCGAAAGGCGGCCGTCGCGCGGCGGATGCCTTCCGGCGTCAGCTCCACGGGCAGGCTCCGGCCATCGCCCTCCGCGGCGGCCCGCCGCACCAAGCCGGCCTTCGTCAGCCGGTTTAAACGGTCCGTGAGACCGCCCGACGAAATCATCAGGGACCGGAACAGCTCCGTCGGGCGCAGCCGGTAGGGAGGGCCCGACCGCAGCAGCGTGAAGAGAACGTCCGCCTCTCCGCTGTCGAGTCCGTGCGCCTTGAACACCGCTTCGATCGGCGGCCGCGCGGCCAGAGTGATCCAGCGCGCCCGACCGAGGATCGCCATGCCGGACGTGTCCACGTCCGGCAGTTCGGCCCGCCACTGGGCTTGGCGACGGTCGATCCCGTCCTGCCCCGGGATCGCCGGGGCTTCCTCAGGTTGTCTTGACATCGAGATAATTCCGCCGTTAACTTGACGTCAAGATAAATCGGGGCAGGGGGCGAGGTAAAGTCCTCGGCCTCCACTTCGCAGCGAGCCTGCCGCTGCCGCAGGGGCTTGCTCCAGGAGGCACTAAAAGATGGGTTCGATGATCTCTTTGCGCGTCCTGGCCGCCTCGGGCTCGCCGATCGCTCTCCTGAGCTTGTGCGGATTTCTCTTCGCCGGCCGGATCATGATGTCCAAGATGGCGCTCGCCGCCGGCGTTCAGCCGTTCCAGCTCGGGGTGTTCGGCAATCTGGGCGCGGGCCTGTTCCTGCTGCCGTGGCTTGCCTCCGCACGGCAGCGGATCCCGATGGAGCCGGAGCATCTGCTTCTCTATGCCGTTCTCGGGATCGTGAGCTTCGCGGTGCCGACGGTTCTATCCTATTACGTCGTCGAGCGGGTGGGGCCCGCCTACACCTCGATCGTGTACTGCCTGTCTCCTCTGCTGACCATGACCTTCGCAGCCGGGCTCGGAATGGAGCGCATGTTCCTGCGCCGTTTCGTCGGAATCGTGCTCGGTTTCCTAGGCATGATCGCGCTCGTTCAGCAGCAGATCCTCCAGATCGACATCGGCCAGCCCGTGTGGGTGGCGATCGGTCTGGCGATCCCGGTCTGCGCGGCGACCGGCAACATCATCCGCTCGGCCTGGTGGCCGAAGGGCACCTCCGCGCTTGCCTTCTCATGCGGCGCTTCGCTCAGCTCGGGGATGATGGTGGCGCTGATGGGACCCGTTTTCGAGGCGCCTCTGGAATGGCGCTTCGCCGATTCCGGAATTCTCTCGTGGATCGTGATCTTGAGCGCCGCGTCCGCCCTGTCTCAGGTGATGAACTTCCGCCTGCAGCAGATCGCGGGTCCGGTGGTGTTCAGCCAGATCGGATATTGGGGCACGGGCTTCGGGGTGCTGCTCGCCGCCATCCTGTTCGGGGACGTGCTGACCGCTGTGTCGTTCGCGGGCCTCGCCTGCATCGTCAGCGGCGGAATTCTGGCCAACCGCGGCAGGGAGGCCTGAGGCTCCCCGCCAAGGCGATGCGCTTGTTCAGTCGAACAGGCTCGAAACCGAGCTCTCGGTCGCCGTGCGGCCGATGGCTTCGCCCATCAGGGGAGCGATGCTGATGACCCGGATGTTATGGGCGACCTTCACGGCCTCGGTCGGCATGATCGAGTCGGTGATGACCAGTTCCTTGAGCTTGGAGCTGGCGATGCGGGACACCGCCCCCCCGGAGAGCACGCCGTGGGTGATGTAGGCGTAGACCTCCTTGGCGCCATTCTTGAGGAGGGCCTCGGCCGCGTTCACCAGGGTGCCGCCGGAATCCACGATGTCGTCGACCAGGATGCAGGAGCGGCCGGACACGTCGCCGATGATGTTCATGACCTCCGACTCGCCGGGGCGCTCGCGGCGCTTGTCCACGATGGCGAGCTGGGCGTCGATGCGCTTGGCGAGCGCGCGGGCGCGCACCACGCCGCCCACGTCGGGCGAAACCACCATGCGGTTGCCGCCGTCGAGCCGTTCCTTGATGTCTCGGGCGAGAGTCGGCGCGGCGAACAGGTTGTCGGTCGGGATGTCGAAGAAGCCTTGGATCTGCCCGGCGTGCAGGTCCAGGGTCAGCACGCGGTCGACCCCCGCATGGGTGATCAGGTTGGCCACGAGCTTGGCCGAGATCGGCGTGCGGGCGGCAGGCTTACGGTCCTGGCGGGCATAGCCGAAATAGGGGATCACCGCCGTGATGCGGCGCGCCGAGGCGCGGCGGAGCGCATCGGTGATGATCAGGAGCTCCATGATGTGGTCGTTCGTGGGGAACGAGGTCGACTGGATGACGAACACGTCCTCGCCGCGCACATTCTCCTGGATCTCGACGAACACTTCCATGTCCGCGAAACGCTTGACCTGGGCCTTGGCGAGCGGAACATTGAGATAGGCGGAGATGGCCTCGGCCAGGGGACGGTTGGAATTTCCCGCAACGAGCTTCATGCAAGCAACTTCAGCTTTGTGTGACCTGTGAGCCCACTGCGCAATGCCGAGATGGATGCGCGACCAGGCGCAAGGCTCTTAGCAGCGATATCAAACCGTCACAATACGACTTGTGCGGCTTAAGTGCCGCAATTGCGGTTTGGGGGCATGCGGTCACTGCAGGGCAACAGGGGAATCATCCTCCGTAACCTCGGCGGTTTGAATGGATTTGGAGGCGCTCAGGAAATCGGCGATCTCGTCCATGCTCGCCTCGGCGAGCTTGGCCAGCGTTTCCCCGTCGAGCGGCGCGATCGAACCGGAGCCCGACGCGGCGGATTGTGAGCCTTCGAGCCGCTTGGCGCGTCGCTTCTGGGCGTCGAACAGGTCCCAGACGTAGGAGACCTTGGTTTCCCCGTCTTCCGTGACGGTGGAGATATAGCCGCGAACCCGGTAACGGGCGTCCTCGCCGGAGTCGACAAGCTCGACCTTGCGCTCGGAAGCCGCGGCGGCAAGTTCTCCGAGGAGGGCCGTCTGGACCGGGGCGGAAGCGCCGTCGATGCTCTCCACTGCCACCGGCACGCCCTCGGGCGAACCGCTGAGGCGGGAGGTCTGGCAGGCGCCAAGAGTCATCGTCAACGCCATCGCCTTCCCAATGGCGGCAAGCAGCCCCCGACGTTTCGTCCCGGCCATGAAGGCTCCCGTTTTTCGTTCCGGTAACGAAATATTAACCGCGAGGGAGGCCGCCGTCCAGATCAGCCAAGCTTGCGGGAGCGGAGGAGGGCGGCTTCGAGAGCCAGGGCGACGATTCCCGCGGCGAGGCCCCAGAATGCGGAGCCGATGCCGGCGAGGGTGAGGCCCGAGGCCGTCACGGCCAGGGTCAGCACCGCAGGAAACCTCTTGGCCTCCTCGGAAAGGGCGGATCCCAGGGCGCCCGCGAAAGCTCCCATGAGGGCCAAGCCCGCAACGGTCCTGATGAGTTCCGGGGGCAGGGCGGCAATCAGGCCGATCAGCGCCGCGCTGAAGGCGGCGAAGACCAGATAGCTCAACGTATAGAACGGCCCGACCATCCAGCGCTTGCCCGGATCGGGATGCGTGTCGGGCCCGGTGCAGATCGCCGCCGAGATCGCCGCCAGGTTGCTGGTATGGGCTCCGAACAGGGCGGTAACCATGGAGGCGAGGCCCGTGACGGCGAGGATCGGACGGGTGGGAGGCGCATAGCCGGATGCGCGCAGAACGGCGAATCCTGGCAGGTTCTGGGAGGCCATCGTCACCAGGAACAGGGGCAGTCCCAGGCCGATGAGGGCGGCAGGCTCGAAGGCCGGTGCGATGAAGGTGAGGGTCGAGAGGCTGAAGTCGGAGGAGAGGGGGCGGGCCAGTCCGCCGCCGAAGGCCATGAGCAGGCCTACGAACAGCACCGCCAGCACCGCGAGCGCCGGGTTGAACAGCCTCGCCACGAGGAACAGGCCGACCAGCGGCAGAACGAGGGCCGGTGCTCCCTGCGCGCTTGCGAAGACCGCCATCACGAACTGGATCAGGACGCCCGCGAGCATGGCGGCGGCGATGGAGGTCGGGATCTTCTCGATGAGCCGCCCGAACGGCTTGATGAAGGCGGCCAGCAGGACGAGGAACCCGGCCATCAGAAAGCAGCCGACGGCCGCGTGGACGGAAATGCCGCTGGAGGCCGCGATCAGCGCGGCGCCGGGAGTGGACCAGGCGGTGACCACCGGCATCCGGTAGCGGACGCTCAAGTAACCGCTCGTGGCAGCCATGGAGAGGCACAGGGCCGCCACCCAGGACGACGTCTGCGCCGCATCCGCTCCCACGGCCTGCGCCGCCGCGATGATGATGGCGATCGTACTGCCGAAGCCAACAAGGGCCGCGACGACGGCTGAGGTGATGATCGACAGGCGCATGTGAGGCTCCGGTTGAGCAGGCTTAGCCGTTTATCCCGAATGGGCTGACTGCGCCAGTTCGCTGGCGCATCGTTGGGGAGCGGATCAGGAATGCCATGGCGTCCTTCCCACGTCATCACCGGCCTTGTGCCGGTGATCCCCGGACCGAAGAGCGCAGCCCCGTCAGACGCGTGACGGTTGGGACAGGCCCGGCCATGGCGAGAGGGAGAAGCAGCGATCCGGAGGCGCATTCCAGTTCGGGTCCGGTGCGTTCGCCGCACTTTCCTCTGGAGCGGCCAGCGCTTACATCTCCTCCATGAGTCGCAACACCTACAACGACGTTCCGCCGGACATCCTGGACAACGAAGAGGATGAGGACACCGTAGCCGTGGAAAGCGGCTCGGATGTCGAGTTCGACCTGGAGGTGAACCCCAGTTCCGTCCAGCGGGGCACGGAGGTCATCCGCCGGTTCTGGACGACGCTGCCCAACGCGCCGGGCGTCTACCGCATGCTCGATGCGAAAGGCGACGTGCTTTATGTCGGCAAGGCGAAGAGCCTGAAGAACCGCGTGGGCTCCTATGCGCGGGGCCAGGCGCATTCCAACCGCATCGCCCGCATGATCGCCGAGACCTCCTCCATGGAGTTCGTCACCACGGCGACCGAGACCGAGGCGCTGCTGCTGGAGGCCAACCTCATCAAGCAGCTCAAGCCCCGCTACAACGTGCTCCTGCGGGACGACAAGTCTCTGCCCTACATCCTGCTTACCGCCGATCATGCGGCTCCGCAGCTCGTGAAGCACCGCGGCGCACGCAAACGCAAGGGCGATTATTACGGCCCCTTCGCCAGCGTGTGGGCGGTCAACCGCACCATCAACGCCCTGCAGCGGGCGTTTCTCCTGCGCTCCTGCAACGACAGCTATTTCGAGAACCGTACGCGGCCTTGCCTGCTCTATCAAATCAAGCGCTGCTCGGGTCCCTGCACCAACGAGATCTCGCCCGAGGAATATGCCTCGCTGGTGAGTGAAGCGCGCGCCTTCCTGTCGGGCAAGTCGAATGCCGTGAAACAGCGCATCACCGAGGAGATGCAGCAGGCGGCGGAAGAGCTCGAGTTCGAGCGCGCCGCGCGCTGCCGCGACAGGCTCGCCGCGCTCTCCGCGATCCAGGGTGTGCAGGGCATCAACACGCAATCGGTGGAGGAGGCCGACGTCTTCGCCCTGGACGAGCAGGCGGGGCAGTTCTGCGTGGAGGTGTTCTTCTTCCGCAACTGGCAGAACTGGGGCAACCGGGCCTACTTTCCGAAGGCCGACAAGTCCATGACGCGCGACGAGGTGCTCGGCTCCTTCCTGGCGCAGTTCTACGACGACAAGCCCGCGCCGCGCCTGATCCTGCTCTCCCACGAGATCGAGGACGCGGAGCTGATGGCGGCGGCTCTTTCGACCAAGAGCGAGACGCGGGTGGAAATCCACGCGCCGCAGCGCGGCGAGCGCCGTCAGCTCATCGATTACGTACTGCGCAACGCCAAGGAGGCGCTCGGCCGGCGCCTGGCCGACACGGCCTCGCAGCAGAAGCTGCTCATCTCGCTGGGCCAGGCTTTCGGCATGGGCAGGACGCCCAGGAGGGTCGAGATCTACGACAACTCCCACATCATGGGCACCAACGCGGTGGGTGCCATGGTGGTGGCGGGGGCGAGCGGCTTCATGAAGCAGCATTACCGCACCTTCAACATGAAGTCGGAAGACCTGAAGCCCGGCGACGATTACGGCATGATGCGCGAGATGCTCCAGCGGCGCTTCGCGCGGCTCGTGAAGGAGGAGCCGAGGACGCCCGACCAGCAGGAGGCGGACAGGTCCTCCGGGCCGGACGACGCGTTTCCCGCATGGCCCGACCTCGTCCTCATCGACGGCGGCAAGGGCCAGCTCGAGGCCGCCCGCCGGGCCCTGGCGGAGGTCGGCGTGGGCGAGGACGACGTGACCCTGGTCGGCATCGCCAAGGGACGGGACCGGGACGCGGGCCGAGAAACCTTCTTCAAGCCGGGCCAGCCGCCATTCAAGCTCCCGCCCCGCGACCCGGCTCTCTATTTCGTCCAGCGTCTGCGGGACGAGGCGCACCGCTTCGCCATCGGCACCCACCGGGCCAAGCGCAAGCGCGAGCTGGTCAAGAATCCGCTCGACGAAATCCCCGGCATCGGCCCCACTCGCAAACGGGCGCTGCTGCACCATTTCGGAACCGTGAAGGCGATCCAGCGCGCGGCTCTGGAGGACCTCATGAAGGCCCCTGGCGTGAATGCGGCCACGGCACGTGCGGTGTACGATTTCTTTCACGAACGGGGGTAAAGAGCTTCCGTTCGCGGCATTGTGGGCAGCCTCTCGGTTGACGGACCGAGCCGAGGCGTGCTTCCTGCCTAACTCATGAGCACAGCACGTTCCATGCGCCGATCCTCAGCCTTCAATCTCGCCAACCTGCTGACCTATGGCCGGCTGGCGGCCGTGCCGGCGGTCGTCGGCCTGATGTTCTGGCCCGAGGATCACTGGTCGCGCTGGTTCGCACTCGCCGTCTTCGCCCTGGCGGCGATTACCGACTATTTCGACGGTTACATCGCCCGAGCCTTCTCGCAGCAATCGGCCCTGGGACGCATGCTCGACCCCATCGCCGACAAGCTCCTGGTCGCAGCCTGCCTGCTCATGCTGGTCGCCGACAAGACGATCCAGAGCTGGGACATCTGGGCCGCTCTCGTCATCCTCTGCCGCGAGATCCTGGTGTCGGGCCTGCGCGAATTCCTGGCGGAGCTGAAGGTGGGGGTGCCGGTGAGCCGGGTCGCCAAGTGGAAGACCACGTTCCAGCTCCTCTCCCTCGGCTTCCTGATCGCGGGGCCGGCGGGCGAAACGGTGCTGCCCGGCACCATTCCGATCGGTCGAGTCCTGTTGTGGATCTCCGCCCTGCTGACGATCTATACGGGGTGGGATTATCTCAAGACCGGCATCAAGCATCTCGTCGATGAGGACTGACTCCATGAAGCTCGTCTATTTCGCCTGGGTTCGCGAGCGGATCGGCAAGACGGAGGAAACCGTCGAACCCCCCGAGGGAATCGCGACGGTCGCCGATCTCGTGCGCTGGCTGAAGGGCAAGGGCGAGGAATACGAGTATGCCTTCGAGAATGAAGCCGTCGTCCGCGCCGCCATCGACCATGTGCACGTGAAGCCCGAAGCTCCGCTCGCCGGCGCGCGCGAGATCGCTTTCTTCCCGCCCATGACCGGCGGGTAGGGGATGGTGGCCGCGATCCGAATCCAGTCGGAGCCCTTCGACGCCGCCGCCGAAACGGCGGTCCTTGCGGCAGGGCGCGGCGACATTGGTGCGACGGTCGCCTTCACCGGCTTCTGCCGGGACGAGGGCGGCAGGCTCTCCGCCCTGGAGCTCGAACATTATCCCGGCATGGCGGAGGCGGAGATCGCCCGCATCGCCCACGAGGCGGAGGCGCGCTGGCCGCTTATGGGGCTCACGGTCATTCACCGTTTCGGCCTGATCCGCCCCGGAGAGACCATCGTGCTGGTGCTCGCGGCGAGCGCCCACCGCCGCGCGGCATTCGAGGCGGCCGAGTTCATGATGGATTACCTGAAGACCCGCGCCCCGTTCTGGAAGCGGGAGCACCTGAAGGACGGCACGGTCGGCGCCTGGGTTGAGGCCAAGGGCAGCGACGATGCCGCGACGGAGCGGTGGAGCGGCTGATCCTTTGGCGCTTGACCTGCTCTGCCAGCAGGAGGACCATTCCGCGTGGACGACATGCGGAGGCGCTCATGCCCAACGTCCTGCTCTTTCTCACGCTCCTGGCCGGTCCGGCCGCCGCCCAGCAGACGCCGGCCGCCGGCCATGATCCTCTCGACTGTTACTGCCGTGCCCAAGGACGGATCTTCGCTCCGGGGGAGACCATCTGTCTGAAGACGTCGGAGGGCCCCAGGCTCGCGCAGTGCCGGATGGAGATCAACGTGATGTCGTGGAGCATCACGGCCAGTCCCTGCCCGGAGGCATAAAAAACGCTGCCGGAAGCGGCAGCGCTGTCAAGAAATGAAGCTCGTTGCTCCAGCCGCCGATGGCCGGCTGCCAGCTTAAAGAACGCCGGCGACGGTTGCGCAAATGAACGAGAAGGAAAGGCAGGCGGCAGCGATGTTGAGAGTGCCGACCCAGTCGAAATTCGTTGTCATGTTCATGACAGACCCCCTGTCTGAATAGAGGGGAGCCTATCAGGATGGAGGGGGCCTGAAAAGGCCTCGGCAGGACGGATGGCGGCCGACACGATCTGCCGAAATGGTTAATAAATCATTAACCCCTTGACTTCATTGAAGGCCGAGCGACAAGGCCCCGCGACAAAAAATTTCTGCTCCCGAAGAGGACAAGGCTCGGCGGGAGTGTGCCGAGGGACGGGCGGGGGAGCGTTGACCGGATGTTTACCGGGACGGGGCAAGCTCGGTCCATGCGTCGTGTGTTAGTTGCGTTTGCTGCCCTGTCACTTGTCGGGCTCGGATTGAGCGGTTGCGGGTTGTTCCGGTTCGAACAGCGCGAGCCGTGGCGGGCGCAGGCCGAGGAGGCCTGCCTATCGCAGCGTCTGGTTCAGCCTTCGGCCTATATGGCTCTCTCGTCCAGGATCGACGGCCCCGGCGTCTGCGGCATGGATTATCCCTTCAAGGTCGCCGCCTTCAACAATGGGGAGGTAGGCCTGAAATCCAAGGTGACCCTGGCCTGCCCGATCATTCCACGCATCGACACCTGGCTCGACGAGATCGTGAAGCCTGCCGCTGTGCTGTATTTCGGCGTCCCGATCGTGGACCTGAAGGCGGGTTCCTATTCCTGCCGCCCGCGCAACAACCGGCGGGGTGCCAAGCTCTCGGAACATTCCTTCGGCAATGCGCTCGACGTGATGGCCTTCATCCTGGCCGACGGGCGCGAGATCAAGGTGGCCAAGGGCTGGCGGGGAGATCCCGCCGAGCAAAACTTTCTCCGCGAGGCTTTCGTGGGCGCCTGCCGTTACTTCACTACGGTGCTGGGCCCGGGCTCGGACGCCTACCATTACGATCACTTTCACATCGATCTGGCGCGTCACGATCCACGCGGGGACCGCCGCGTCTGCAAGCCGGCTCTCAAGTTCACGCCGCGGATCGACCCGGAACGGAGCCAGCAGATCCTTCAGAGCGCGCAGGGCCATCTGCCGTCCGCGGACATGGAGCAGGACGTGCCGGAGGAGAGCTCCGCGGCCGGCTACGCCTCCGATTCGCCGATGGGTGCTCCCGTGGCGCCTCCCGTGATCTCTGCTCCCGTGCCGCCCGCCCAGCTTTATTCCGGCCATGCGGGATCGGAGGTCTATACGCCTCCGCCGCCCCCCGGATATGGCGGATATCCCGCGCAGCAAGGCTATCGGCAGCCCCAGCAGACTTATGCGCCGCCGAGGTCCGGGGGACCGGCCGCAGGACGCCCCCTGGTGCTGAACGGACACGCCGCCTATTAAACCGCAAGCGGAGCCTTGACCTTCCGGGCCGCCGCCCACATGGTCGATGTGACGTCAATCTGTCGACCTTTGGAGCAGTGGAAATGAAGTGGCTGGCGGTTCTTATCTCTTGCCTGACGGTGAGCGCACCCGTGCTCGCTCGCGAGATAACCCCGGCTGAGCGGCGGGAGAGGGCCCACGAGCTTTCCTTGAGAGGGTACGACGCCAGCCTGCCGGCCTGCAACGATCCGGCGGTCCTCGGCAACATCGCCTCGAAATTCGAGACCAAGGAGCGCCGGTTCTGGAACTCCGACCTGAAGATCCTGGGCTTCGAGCGGATCGAGCAGGTTGCATGGCGCCCCTGGGGCCTCGATTACATCCCCCGCCGCTATTGCACCGGCACGGCCATCGTGTCCGACGGCTACAGGCACAAGGTGAACTTCTCCATCCGGGAGGATCTGGGCTTTCTCGGCATCGGCTGGGGGACCGATTCCTGCGTGGACGGCTTCGACCGCCACTACGCCTACGCCCCTCATTGCAAGCAGGCCGCGCCTTGAGCTTTGGACGGTGGCTCGCCCTGGCGGGCGCCTGTCTTTTTGCTCTCCCTTGCGCGGCCCAGCCGCGTGAGGTGAGAGGAGCCCCGATGGGGCGCTTCGACTTCTACGTGCTCGCCCTGTCCTGGTCGCCCGGCTATTGCGAGGCCAGCGGCCGGAAAAGCCGACAATGCGGCAGCGGGAGCGGCCTCGGCTTCGTCGTGCATGGGCTTTGGCCTCAGCTGGAGCAGGGCTATCCCAGCTTCTGCGAGCCGAGTGGGCGTTTCGTCCCGAGCACGGCGATCGGGGAGGCGTCGGGCCTCTTCCCGGACGACAATCTCGCCCGCTATCAATGGCGCAAGCACGGGAGCTGCTCCGGGGAGAGCCCGAGTGCCTATTTCAAGGCCGTTCGGCAGGCCCGGGACCTGGTACGCATCCCCGACAGCTTCAAGGCGCTGCATGACCGCTCGCAGGTTCTCCCGAGCGAGATCGAGCGGGCCTTCATGAGCGTCAACCCGGGGCTTCGACCCGACATGATCGCCGTGTCCTGCCGCCGCCGCATCCTTCAGGAGGTCCGGATCTGTCTCGACAAGGATCTGCGCGGCTTCCGCCGGTGCCCCGAGGTCGATCGCGACGGGTGCCGGGCCGGCGAGATCGCGGTTCCCGCGCTGCGCTGAAGCATCGGGAAGAGTCTCGATAGTGTCGATCCAGATTTGGGGATACTCCAGAGCATCGGATGAAAGGCGGGATCTCTTTCCGATCCGCCGATCCTCGTCATGGCCGTCCCAGGACTTGATCCGGGGATCAGGCCCGGCCATCTCGACCCGAAAGGCGCGGCGCTCCGATCCATCTGGATCACCGGCACGAGGCCGGTGACGACGGAGAAGGACGCCATGCCGCTCCCGCTCCCCTGATTCACGACCGATGCGCCGTTCCGGAAGTGGAGCAACGGCCCCCGAAACGGGTCCACTTTTTGGTCCCTTGTTCTAGGATTCGATGCATGAACTACCGTCATGCCTTTCACGCCGGCAATTTCGCCGATGTCATGAAACACGCTCTTCTGGTGCGGATCCTCGTTTATCTACAGCGCAAGGAGACGCCGCTCCGCGCCATCGACACCCATGCCGGAATCGGTCTCTACGACCTGACCGCCGACGAGGCCGAGCGGACGGGCGAATGGGTCGAGGGCGTCGGGCGCCTCGATGAGCCCTTCTCGGCAGAGGTCGAGGAGATTCTCGCCCCTTATCGCAAAGTGATGGCCGATGTGCGTGCCCGGCACGGAGAGACCATCTATCCCGGCTCTCCTGGCATCGTGCGCGAGTTGCTGCGGCGCCAGGATCGCGGCGTGTTCGTCGAACTGCATCCTGCCGACCACGCCGTGCTGAGCGAGGCATTCAATGCGGTGTCGAACCTCAAGGTGATGCACCTCGACGGGTGGACCGCCCTTCACGCGCTCGTTCCTCCCAAGGAGAAGCGTGGGCTCGTGCTGATCGATCCGCCCTATGAGAAGACGGGGGAACTGGAGCGGATGGGCACGGAGCTTTTGGCAGCGCTCAGGAAGTGGCCGACCGGCGTCTATGCCGGCTGGTACCCGATCAAGGATGTGGCGCCGGTCGATGCGGTGGCGAAGAGGCTGCATGCCGAGAGTCCGCGCCCCGGGCTGCGCCTCGAACTCTACGTGGACGATCCCCGGGACCCGTCGCGCCTGAACGGCAGCGGGCTCTTCGTGCTCAATCCCCCCTGGCCGCTGAGGGGCGAGGCGGAGATCCTCCTGCCTGCGCTCGCGGAGCGCCTCTCCCGCGGCGGTTACGGCGCATATCGCTGTGAGGCTTTCGGTCCTCCTGCCTAAGGCGGATTGCGGCTCCGCCCGGGAGGGGGCATGAAGGCAGCCGTTTCAGGCACCTTCCACAGGACCCAATCCATGCTCGTTCTTCGTTCCTCTCCCGCATCGCCCTTCGGGCGCAAGGTCAAGATCGCCGCCTCTCTTCTTGGTCTCACGGATCGCATCCAGATCGTCGATGCGGACACGTTGAACCCGGAGGACGACCTCCGGCAGCAGAATCCGCTCGGGAAGATTCCCACGCTGGTTCTGGAGAACGGCGAGACGCTCTACGACTCGCGCGTGATCGTGGAATATCTCGATTTCCTGGCAGGCGGCGGACGCATGATCCCGGCGGGGGAGGCTCGCTTCGCGGCCCTGCGCGAGCAGGCGCTCGCCGACGGCATCCTGGATGCAGCGCTGCTGCAGGTCTACGAGGGCCGCTTCCGCCCGCAGGACAGGCATGAGCCCAAATGGGTGGATCATCAGGTGGGCAAGGTGGAGCGCGGGCTGGCCTATGCGGAGGCGCATCTGTCGACGCCCTCCGCCGATCTGCATATCGGCCATGTCGCTCTGGCCTGCATGCTCGGCTATCTCGACCTGCGGTTCACAGGCCGCTGGCGCGAGACGCATCCGAAGCTCGTGGCTTGGCTCGCCGATTTCGAGGCGCGTGTCCCGGCCTATGCCCAGACGAGAGTGGCTCCGTAAGACACACGAAAAAAGGCCCGGGTTTTCCCGGGCCTTCTCTGTCGCGGCTGCGACGGATCTTAGTAGGTGCCGAAGCGGAAGTTCAGACCAGCGCGAACAACGCCGAAGTCGCTTTCGCCGGTGCTGTAGGTCACACCATCGAAATCGAAATCGTCCTCGTCGAGGTTCACGTACAGACCTTCGATCTTGGCCGAGAGGTTGTTCGTGAAGGCGTACTCGAGGCCGCCGCCGAGGGTCCAGCCGCTGCGGTTGTCGGTGAAGGCGAAACCGCCGGTGGCGTAGATGAGGGCGCGGTCGAAGGCCACACCGGCGCGAGCGCGGGCGGTGCCGAACCAGTCCTCGGAATCGAGCGTGACGGTGCCCGTCGGGAAAGCATAGGTCACGGAGCCGAAGTCTGCGTACTGGATGTCGCCTTCGAGACCGACCACGAAGGAGCCGATCTGGTAGTTGTAGCCGATCTGGGCGCCGCCGATGAAGCCGCCGTCCTCATCGCTGTCGCCAACGATGGTCGTGGTGGGATCGAACACGATGTCTTCGGCATCGTCGTTCCAGCCGTAACCGGCGTTCACACCGACGTAGAAGCCGGTCCAGGTGAAGATCGGGGCAGCCGCCACGATCGGAGCCGGAGGAGCGGCGCGCATGGGCAGGTCCGCAGCCGAAGCAGCACCGGCGAAGCCGAACAAGGCGACGCTGGCGAGAAGAATCTTCTTCATGGTTTCTCTTTCCTTATCGATGTCATACTCCGCGCAAGCCAAGGGTCGCTTGGTTCGAGCGGAGCACTATCCGTTTATAGAGCGACAACCGGACGAGGGCTGTGACATGACAACCACAACACCCCAAAGGCACTGTGGCGGCAATGTGGCGTTGTGTTTTGGATTTCCCCTTATGGCCTCGCTGGACTCCACAACGCAAAACTCGGCCGTAAGTTCGCGGGCATGGACGAAAAATGTCTTTTTCTTGGCGAAGCTGCCAAGGAGCGCCACGTGCTATCGTTTCAAGAGGTTAAAAATGATTAAGGTTGCGCTCGTCACCGGGGGGGCGAAGAGAATCGGACGAAGCATCGTCGAGCGCCTCGCACGGGAGGGTTACGGGGTCGCGATTCATTGCCGCCGGTCCACGGATGTGGCGGAGGAGATGGCGTCCCAGATCGAGGCGGAGGGTGGCCGCGCAGCGGTGGTGCGGGGCGATCTCGCCGAGGTTTCCGCGGTCGACCGCCTGGTGGACGATGCGGTTGCGGCGCTCGGGCATCCGTTGACGCTGCTCGTCAACAACGCATCGGAATTCGAGCCGGACGAGGTCGAGACCCTCTCTCCGGACCGCTGGGACAGGCACTTCGCCGTGAACCTTCGCGCGCCCGCCTTTCTCGCGCGGGACTTCGCGCGCCAGCTGCCGCCCGACCGCGAGGGCGCCATTGTCAACATTGTCGACCAGCGGGTCTGGAAGCCCACGCCGCAATTCTTCTCGTATACGCTGACGAAAGCGGCCCTGTTCACGGCGACGCGGACCATGGCCCAGGCGCTCGCGCCGCGCATCCGCGTGAACGCCATCGGTCCAGGGCCCACATTGGCGAACGAGCGTCAGGGCGACGAGGATTTCGACAAGCAGGCCCGCGCGGTGCTGCTCGGACACGGCGGCACGCCGGACGAGATTGCGGAGGCGGTAGTCTATCTTGCGGGCGCGCGCAGCGTCACCGGTCAGATGATCGCCGTCGACGGCGGCCAGCATCTCGCCTGGGAGACGCCGGACGTGGCGGGCATCAGGGAGTGAGCGCAATCGCCGAGATCAGGCGGCCGTAATCGGGCTCCCGGCGATGGGTCGTGCGGCGATAGCTGAAGAACCGCTCCTCGTCGGAATAGGTGCACAGGCCCAGATCGGTGAAGCTGCCGATCCCCGCCGCCTCCAGGCGCGCACCGATGAAGCCGGGAAGATCGAACATGGCATGGCCCGGCGTTTCGCCGGGCCGGAAGAAGCGCTCGTGCCCGGGCGCCTCCTCGGCGAAGCGCTGGACGAATTCGGGGCCGACCTCGTAGGCCGCATGGCTGATGGTCGGGCCCAGCACCGCGACGATCCGGCTGCGCTCCGCGCCGAGGCGCTCCATGGCCTGGAGGGTGGATTCGAGAACACCCGTCACCGCCCCGCGCCAGCCGGCATGGGCCGCACCGATGACGCCGCTTCGGGGATCCGCGAAGAGCACAGGGCCGCAATCCGCCGTGGTGATGGCCAGAGCCAGGCCCGGCACCCTCGTGACCATGGCGTCGGCCTTCGGGCGCTCGGGCCCCCAGGGGCCTTCCACGAGAACCGCATCCGGCGAGTGCACCTGATAGACGCTGATCAACGCATCCGGCGCGACATTCAGGGTCTCCGCCATTCGGCGGCGGTTCTCCTGCACCCGCTCCGGTTCGTCGGAGGAGCCGACGCCCCCGTTGAGAGAGGCGTATATGCCCTCCGACACGCCGCCCTGACGGGTGAAGAAGGCGTGGCGGATCGCAGGCAGCGAGGACAGAGCGGGGGCTTGGATGAACATGCGGCTCGAACTTCAAGGGGAAAAGGAAAGAGGCGGCAATCCGGGAACGGCTTCGAGACCCTTATGGGTAACGGCCAATACCTTAAAGAGGTCTCCCATGCCCGTGTCCCCGCGCTCCGTCAGGCGCGCGAGTGCGGCGTCGATATCGGCGGACTGGGCGGGCGTCGCACGCTTCCTGAGGGAGGAGGCGCGGGCCTCGATCCCGAGGGCCAGGAGGAAATCGCGCTGCGTGCCGAGACCGTGGGCTCGTAGATCCTGTGCCGAGGCGGCCTGCGCCAGGCGGTGAAAATCCACATGGGCCGTCACGTCCGCTTCGCCCGGTTCGGCCAGCGGATCGACATGGGCGTGCTGCTTGAGGGCCTGCAGCGTGTCCCCGAAGGCGGGCCCCCAATAGCCGTAATCGACGATGAGGGCGGCGCCCCCGTCCCGCGCGAGCCTGCGGGAGAGTTCCCGCATGATGTCGATGGACAGGGAGGGCCATTCGAGCACGTCGCCAATCCGCAACGGCTTGCCGAGAGGCTCCTCGGCTTCGGCGCGCAGGCCGAAAATCAGGCGCTCGCCGTCGAGGCCTACGAGGCGCTCGCACCAGCCCCGTTCCGTCGCGATGAACTGGCGCACGGGCAGCGCGTCGAAGAACTCGTTGGCGATGAGAAGCGTCGGGCCTTCAGGCACATCCTCCAGCCCCTCGTGCCAATGGATGGCAAGCGCGGAGGATGCGAGCGCCGCCTGCTGCCGCCGCTGCAGGACAGGGCTCGTTTCCACCAGATGAACCTGCGCGGCGGTCTGGAAATCCGGCAGCAGCTTCGTGGCGCGCAGGAGATCCGCCATCAGGGTGCCGCGTCCCGGCCCCATCTCCACGAGATGAACCGGATGAGGGCGGCCCATGGCGTTCCAGACCTCCAACACCCACAGGCCGATCAGCTCCCCGAACATCTGACTGATCTCGGGCGCCGTGGTGAAGTCGCCGCCTGCGCCCAGCGGATCGCGGGTGGCGTAGTAGTGCCTCAGGCAAAGGCTCATGTAGCGCTCGACCGTGATCGGCCCCTCGAGGGCGATGAGTTCGCGTACATGCTCGCCGAGAGATTTCATGCAGCCTCGACGGTCTTCGTGGGCCTGGTGTAGCCCCGCAGGGCCATGACGATGAAGACGATGCCCACGATCGCCATGGGGACCGAGAGCAGCATGCCCATGGTGATGCCACCTCCCAGGCCCTGCACGGACGAGCCGAAGAGGAAGCCGAGCTGCGCGTCGGGCTCGCGGAAGAACTCGGACGCGATGCGGGCCGTCGCGTAACCCAGCACGAAAATGCCGCCGAGAAGGCCCGGACGCCTGAAGCCGAAGGCGCGGGCGGCGATCCCCATGACGACGAACAGCAGGAGGCCCTCGCCGAAAGCCTCATAGAGCTGGCTCGGGTGCCGGGGCTCCGGCCCCGCGTGGGGGAACACGACCGCAAAGGGCAAGTCCGGGGCGGGGCGGCCCCATAATTCGCCGTTGATGAAGTTGGCGATGCGCCCGAAGAACAGGCCGATGGGGGTCACCACGGCCGCCATGTCGAGCAGGGCGAGCGCGTTGAGCCCGCGCGAGCGGGCGAAGAGGACGAGGGCCAGTACCGCGCCCAGGAAGCCGCCATGGAACGACATGCCGCCACGCCACACGGCAAGCGCTTCGAGCGGGTTCCGGAGATAGGCCTCGAGATTGTAGAACAGCACATAGCCCGTGCGCCCGCCGAGGACGACGCCGAGCGCGACCCAGACGATGAGGTCGTCGATGTCCGTGGGCTTCGGCTGGCGGAGCTGTCCCCAGAGTTCCGCCTTGGCCGCGAGGCGCTTGGCATAGAACCAGCCGCCCAGAAGGCCCGCCACATAGGCGAGCGCATACCAGCGGACCGCAAAGGGGCCGATCGAGAAGGCGACGGGATCGAGGATGGGAAATGACAGCGGCATGACGGCCCTTCGGTGAACGCTGTGCCATTGGACCGGGTGGGGACGGATCGTCAACCCTGTTGCAGATTCGGGCGAATACGCCCACATCTGGCTTTCCTGGGCTTAAATGCCCCCGTCAATGGTGTGGACCCTCGATCATGACCCAATCCTCCAACCGGATCTTCGATGAAATCGCCCGCTTGGCCACTGATGCCGCGGGCGCCGCGCAGGGCGTCAGGCGCGAGGTCGAAACCGTGGTCCGCAGCCAGTTCGAGCGCCTGATCAAGGATATGGACGTCGCCACCCGCGAGGAGGTGGAGGTGCTGCGCGAGATGGTGCTGGCCACCCGGGCCGAGAACGAGCGACTGGAGTCCCGCCTGAAGGTCCTGGAGGAAAAGCTCGCCCAATCCGGCGGTCCGGCCGGTTCCTCTGCCTCCTAGCCGTTGGGGGTAGTGCCCCCTGCTTCTGGCGCATCCCTCCTGTTGTGGACAGGTCCTGAAGGCGCATTGTGAGCAGGGGCAAAATCTAAGACTGTGATTCATGCGCTGATTCGGGCATGACGTGGCAAGAATCTCGGGTGCTTCTGTGTATTCGAGAAGCTCTTTGCAAATATTGTTCGAATTTACGAAATCATATTGCCTGCTTGTGTTTACCATATTGCAGGCAAAACAGCTTTTTGGATCGACATGTCTCAGCATCACATCGAAATCGATCGCCTGGAACATCCCCTCGACGTTGTCGAGCGGCTCGCTTCCCTGCGTCATTGGATTTTCGATCGCGCGGAAGCTGACGAAATGTCGGTTTCCGTGGCCGGGCGCTGGGCCGATTATGATATCGCCTTCACATGGATCGAGGACGTGGAGGCCCTTCACGTGGCCTGCGCCTTCGACCTCAAGGTGCCGGAGCGGCGCCGCCAGGACGTGCTCCAGCTCATCTCCTATATCAACGAGCAGCTCTGGGTCGGTCATTTCGATCTGTGGAGCACGGAGAACGTGGTGATGTTCCGCCATTCTCTCCTGCTGGCAGGCGGCGCTGATCCGACGCAGGGCCAATGCGAGACCATGCTGCGCGTGGCCGTGGAGGCGTGCG
This sequence comes from Microvirga makkahensis, assembly GCF_009830105.1. Taxonomy (GTDB): domain Bacteria; phylum Pseudomonadota; class Alphaproteobacteria; order Rhizobiales; family Beijerinckiaceae; genus Microvirga; species Microvirga makkahensis. The sequence goes on along the minus strand of NZ_WURB01000001.1, from coordinate 524,431 downwards.
AGCGCTATTTCCAGGCCTTCCAGTTTGTCATCTGGGCAGGCAAGTCGGCGCGCGAGGCGCTCGACAGCGTGCTGTTCGAGACCGAGGGCGAGGCCTGAGCCTGGGCATGGGGCGCAGAAGTGGGGAGCCGGTTTTGCGTGAAATGATGCTCGGAATCCAAATCCTGCCGCATGGGGCGTGAGATCGGATTCATGTCCGATCCGCAACGGCCGAACGAGCCTCGACAGAGCAGGGCGGCTTGTGAATAGTAGCGGCCTCGCGCATCTCTCACCTGCCGGAAGGTTCCTCATGTCGCTCAATCCCGACCGCTTGCCCTCGTCCCTCGTTCTCGTCGGTGCCGGCAAGATGGGTGGCTCCATGCTGGAGGGCTGGCTGAAGGTGGGCATGAAGCCGTCCGGCGTGACGGTCATCGACCCTCGCCCCTCGGACGAGATGGCGCGCTTCTGCATCGAGAAGGGCGCCGCTCTCAATCCCTCCCATGTCTCCGCCCCCGAAGTCCTCGTGCTCGCCATCAAGCCGCAGATGCTGGACGAGGCCGCGCCGGCCCTGAACGGATATCTCGGGCCCCGGACGCTCATCATCTCCATTCTGGCAGGCAAGACGATCGGCGACCTGAAGGGCAGGCTTCCCGCCGCTTCCGCCATCGTGCGCGCCATGCCGAACCTGCCGGCGAGCATCGGACGCGGCGCGACGGGTGCCGCGGTCAATGCGGAGGTCTCCGAAGAGCAGCGGCTGACGGCGGATGCGCTCCTGTCCAGCAACGGCATCGTCGAGTGGCTGCCCTCGGAGAGCCTCATCGACGCGGTGACCGCCGTGTCCGGTTCGGGCCCGGCCTATGTGTTCCACCTGGTCGAGTGCCTGGCGGAGGCGGGCGCTGCCGCCGGATTGCCCGCTGATCTTGCGGAGCGTCTGGCGCGCGCCACCGTGACCGGGGCGGGTGAGCTTCTGTTCCAGAGCGATCTGCCGCCTGCGACGCTGCGCCAGAACGTGACCTCGCCGGGCGGCACCACGGCGGCGGCGCTGGAGGTGCTCATGCGCGATCCGGACGGTCTCAAAGGCCTCATGCGCGAGGCCGTGGCCGCGGCCAAGCGCCGTGCGGAGGAACTCGCGGGCTGACAGACGGACGGGAGCCCAGCTTGAAACAGGAAGCATCGGATCAATTCCAGAAGTGCAAGTCCACTTCTGGGGCCGATGCTCTAGATCAACGGGACGATTGCATGTTCAGGAGAATGCCATGACGGTGGAATCCCCGGCCGATAAGCGCAACGCCATCATCGACGCCCTCTTGGGGCTTGCCGCCACGCGGGCCTGGAGCGACATCGAGATCGGCGACATCGCGCAGGCTGCGGGCGTCTCGCTGGCGGAGTTCCGCGATCTCTTCCCGTCGAAAGGCGCGGTGCTCGGCGGCCTCTCGCGCCGGATCGACCGCAAGGTGCTGGAGGAGACCACGGACGATCTGGCCGGAGAACCCGCGCGCGAGCGCATCTTCGACGTGTTCATGCGCCGTTTCGATGCCCTGGAGCCTTACAAGGAGGCGCTCCGCCGCATCTTCCGCGACGTCCAGTACGATCCGCTCGCGATGGCGGCCCTCCATCAGGTCGCGGTCAATTCCATGCGCTTCATGCTGGCGGCGGCGCGGATCGGCACGGAAGGGCCGCTCGGCACCCTCAAGCTGCAGGGCGCGGTTATGGTCTATTCCAACACCATGCGAACCTGGCTCGACGACGACGACCCGGCGCTCGCCAGGACCATGGCGCGCCTCGACCGCGAATTGCGGCGCGGCGAGCGCGTGCTCGAAGGCGCAGAGGATCTGCGCCGCCTGACCGCACCGTTCCGCGCCTTCGGGCGTGCCCTGAGGGAGGGCCGTCGCTCCACGCGGCGCGAGAGGCGCGACACCAATGAAGGCGATGCGGACAATCCCGCAGCCGCGATCTGACCGCAGAAGGGGGCATCTCATGGACCAGGTACAGGCATTCACGCCGACGATCACGTTCGACGACTTTCTGAAGGTCGACATCCGCGTCGGCCGCATCGTCGCCGCGGAGCCTTTTCCGCAGGCCCGCAAGCCCGCCTTCAAGCTCACCATCGATTTCGGCCCGGAGATCGGCACCAAGCGCTCGTCCGCGCAGATCACCGTGAATCACGCAATCGACGACCTCGTCGGATCGCTGGTGCTGGCGGTGGTCAATTTCCCGCCGCGGCAGATTGGACCCTTCATGTCGGAGGTTCTCACGCTCGGCGTGCCGGATGCGAATGGCGACGTGATGCTGATCAGGCCCGACAGGGATGTTCCTGTGGGTGGGCGGCTCTATTGAGGGCGAGGGGGCCGGAATAACCTCCACATCATCACCGGCCCTGTGCCGGTGATCCCGATCGCGTGAAGCGTCGCGCCTCTTCGATCGGGTTGGTCGGGACCGATCCCCGGATCAAGTCCGGGGATGACCAGGACGTGGCGAGGCTCCGTCAGGCCGGAAGCCGCACCGTCGCGCGCAGGCCTCCGAGCGGGCTGTCGCCGAGGCTGATGTCGCCGCCGTGGGAGCGCGCGATGTCGCGGGCGATGGACAGGCCGAGGCCGGAACCGCCTTCATCCTGATTGCGTGCCTCGTCCAGGCGCACGAAGGGCTTGAACACCTCCTCGCGCATGCTCACCGGAATGCCCGGGCCGTCGTCGTCCACGTGCAGCACGAGCCAGCGGGTCTCGTGATCGGCGGTGATCGCGATGCGGTCCCCGTGGCGCGCGGCGTTGGAGACGAGATTGAAGAGCAGGCGCCGGAAGGCGTCAGGGCGCACGATGATGATGGGGTCTCCCACGATATCGAGTTTCATGGCGTGCCCCTGGCGCTCGGCATCCGCCTGCACCTCCGCGAGGAGCTGGCGCAGGTCCGTCTCTCCTGCCTGTTCGCCCGCGTCGCCGCCTTCTCCCCGCGCGAAGGCAAGATAGCCCTCCAGCATCCGGCTCATCTCGTCGACGTCACGCTTGAGATCCTCGATCTCCGGCGTTTCCTGCATGAGCGCGAGCGAAAGCTTAAAGCGCGTGAGAATGGTGCGCAGATCGTGGCTGACGCCGTTGAGCATGGTCGTGCGCTGTTCGAGGTTGCGCTCGATGCGGCGCTTCATCTCGAGGAAGGCGTAACCGGCTTGGCGCACCTCCCGCGCGCCGCGCGGGCGAAACTCGATCTCGCGGCCCTTGCCGAGCGCCTCGGCGGCCTCCGCGAGCCGAAGGATCGGTCGGATCTGGTTGCGCAGGAACAGGATGGCGATGCCGAGCAGCACGAAGGACGAGCCGCCCATCCAGACCAGGAAGATGTGGGAGTTCGACGCATAGGCCTGGCTGCGCCGCGCGAGGATGCGCATCACGGTGTTCTGATCGAGCTTGATGCGCACTTCCACGAAATTGGAGCGTCCGACCGTGTCGAGCCAATACGGCCGGTCGATCTGGCGGCGCAGCTCGTTGGAGAGGGTCTCGTCCAGAATCGAGAAGAACGGCTTCGGACCGGGCGGCGGGAGATCCGTGTTGTGCAGGATGTCCATGTCGAGCTGCAGGCTCTCGGAGGCGATGCGCGAGAGCGTCGAGGCTTCCCTGTCCTGGGGATAGCTCTCGTAGATGCGGATGAGGGCTGCGATATCTGCCGTGACGGCGGATGACAGGCGGCGCGTCACCAGCTCGTAGTGTCGCTCCATGAACACGTAGGCGACGACGGATTGCAGCAGGATGACCGGCGCGATGATGATGATGAGGGCGCGCGCATAGAGCCCCTTCGGCAGGATCCGGCCGAACCAGCGCGCCGCATGATCGAGCGGCGTGTAATGGAGGGCAGCGCCGATCTTCATCGGTCGATCACAAGACGGTAGCCGATTCCGCGCACGGTCTGCAAGAAGACCGGATTGGCGGGATCGTTCTCGATCTTGCGGCGCAGACGGTTGATCTGCACGTCCACCGTGCGCTCGTTGGCGCCGCCGCCGTTGCCCGTAAGGGCTTCGCGCGGGACGTTGTCGCCGGTCGCTGAGCCCAGGATCGTCAGGATCTCGCGCTCCCGCTCGGTGATGCGCACGACCTCCTCGCCGCGGCGCAGCTCGCCGCGGTCGAAGCGGTAGGAGAACGGACCGAAATGGATGATCTCGGGCACATCCCCGCCTTGCAGGCCCGCCGCGGGACCAGCGCGCCTGAGAATGTTGCCGAGTCGCAGCAGAAGCTCGCGGGGCTCGAAAGGCTTCGGGAGATAATCGTCGGCGCCGATCTCGAGACCCGTCACCCGGTCGGACGTATCGGACCTCGCGGTGAGCATCAGGATCGGCACCTGTGAGCTCTGCCGGATGCTGCGGGCATAGTCGAAGCCGGATTCGCCCGGCATCATCACGTCGAGGACGAGGGCGTCGAACAGGAAGTTCTCGGTCTTGGACCGGGCTTCTGCGGCGCTGGATGCCGCCGTCACGCGATAGCCGTTCTCGGACAGAAACCGCGTGAGGAGGTCACGAAGACGCCGGTCGTCGTCCACCACGAGAACGTGCGGGGCGTGGTCGGGGATATCGATACGGGTCGCTTCCATGGGCTCCGGGGGCGCTGAAGTAAGGAACCCGCCTGCTTTATCAGGTTTTGCCGGGCCCGAATACGAGACGCTTGACGTGCTCGCGGTCATCCGGATCGATGAGGCACAGGAGATACCGGCTCACGGCCTCCTTGGCCGCGGGCTCAGCATCCGCCAGCGCCCGCATGATCCGGCGGGTCTGGAGCTTGGCGAGCTTCAGGGCAAGGTCATGGCCCTGCGGAGTGGCGAAGAGCAGACGCTGGCGGCGGTCGGCGGTGCCCGTCCGGCTCTCGATGAAGCCCTTCTCGATCAGTTCCTTGAGGACGCGGTTCAGGCTCTGCTTCGTGATCCTGAGAATGTCCAGAAGCTCGGCGATCGTCAGTCCCGGCTGGCGGCTGACGAAGTGCAGAACCCGGTGATGGGCCCGACCGAAACCATACTCGCCGAGGATCCTGTCCGGATCGCTGACGAAGTCGCGATAGGCGAAGAAGAGCAGCTCGATGAGATCATAGGCCGGCATTTCGGCCAGGATTTCCCCGTTGCGGCTCTGGTCGGGGGAGTGTCGCTTGAAAGCCGGGATCGCGTCTGGCACCGTCCTTATCCGATTTTATGTCAGCCTTGTTGACATATCTCAGGGCGATTGTTACTCGTCAAGTCGCTTTCGTGAAATGAATGCAACCTAAAGATCGCGAATGCGACCGGAAATTTCACGGCCCCGGTTTGCTTAAGGTCGGCAGTTAAGGAGAAGACGATGTCCGCGACCCCCTTCGATCAACGTGATGGATGGATCTGGTACGACGGGCAGCTCGTACCCTGGAGGGAAGCCAAGCTCCACGTCCTCTCGCACGGTCTCCACTACGGCTCGAGCGTGTTCGAAGGCGAGCGCGCCTATGGGGGCGAGATCTTCAAGTCGACCCAGCATTCCGAGCGTCTCAGGAAATCGGCCCAGATCCTCGATTTCGAGATCCCCTACACCGCGGCCGAGATCGATGCCGCCAAGCGTCTCGTGCTGGAGAAGAACGGCATGACGGACGCCTATCTGCGCCCCGTCGCCTGGCGCGGGTCGGAAATGATGGGCGTGGCCGCTCAGACCAACAGGATTCATCTCGCCATCGCCGCATGGGAGTGGCCGAGCTATTTCGATCCGGCCCAGAAGATGAAGGGCATCCGCATCGACATGGCGGAATACCGCCGTCCCGATCCGGCGACCGCGCCGTCCACGGCGAAGGCGGCCGGCCTCTACATGATCTGCACCATCTCGAAGCACAAGGCGGAGCGCAAGGGCTATGCCGATGCTCTCATGCTCGACTGGCAGGGCCGCGTCGCCGAGTGCACCGGCGCGAACGTGTTCTTCGTGAAGGACGGCGTGATCCATACGCCCATCGCCGATTGCTTCCTCGACGGCATCACCCGCCAGACGGTGATCGAGCTCGCGACGCGCCGCGGCATCGAAGTGGCCGAGCGCCGGATCATGCCGGAGGAACTCCCGGGCTTCCAGGAATGCTTCATCACCGGCACGGCGGCCGAGGTGACACCCGTGTCGGAGGTCGGCCCCTATACCTACACCCCGGGCGGCATCACCAAAATGCTGATGGACGACTACACCGCCGAGGTGCAGCCCAAGGCCAAGGCCGCGTAAGGCTTGCGTACGGCCTCTCCGGAGGGGCGCTCCGTTTCGTCCTGCTCCGCCCATCCCGGATGTCCCGGGACGGGCCTTTTTCCGCGCAGCACGTGGGAATGCGGAAGGCTTGCCATGGGAAGGCTTGCCATGAGGATGACGCAGGAGCGGCGCCCGAGAATGACGCCGCTCGACCGTGTAGCCGTGCAGCTCCATCACATCCGCTCGCCCTCAACGCTGCCCCAGAGGCGGCGCATCTCCCCTTCGGCTGGAGCCGCCAGAGGGCCGTCATGTCGGCGATCCCGGCGCGGGCGAGGCGGGCCGCATTGCCCCGCGCGATGCCGGGAATGTCGGTGAGTCCCAGCGAGAGGAGGGGGCCGGGCAGATCGCACGGATGAATGGCGGCGAGCCCGTCCGGCTTGTGCATCTCGGCGGCGATCTTCGCCAGGAGGTCGTTGGGGCCGAGCTCCACGGACCAGGTGAGGGTGGAGCCAAGCCTCGCGGCGATCACATCCTTGACGCGCCGGCCGAGCGCCAGCCCCGCCGTCTGCTCGGAGGGCAGGGGCGCGCGCAGACCACCTCGCCGATGGAGCAGACGGCCTTGATCGGAACCACGGCGTCAATGATCTCGACAATGGCGCGGTGAAGCTGCACATAGGGCCCGTGCCGCGCATTGACGAAGACGAAATCCGGGAATTGCCGCCGCACCTCGCGTATAGTGGCGCCCCGCCTGATGCCGAGCGCCTTCGCCTCGCGACTGACGGCGATCAGGGCCGTATGCTCCGAATCGACGGGAAGAACCCCCATGGGTCTGCCGCGACGAGGGGGTTGCAGGTGCTGCTCGGCACCGGCGAAGAAGGAATCGAAATCCACATAGAGCCGCTCCAGTCCAGCCGGCTTGCGCATGGTTGCCGCATCCAAGGTCGAGAATACGAACAAATTGAGAACGCAGACTCGGCCGGGAGTCGAGCGCGCGTCCTGTGGATAATGGGGACGATTCGGCGGAGGTAGTCCGTCTTTCCGCAACGGAACCAAGGCCCTGATTCAGATGTTCTCATCTCGGAACAAATGAGGAACAATAGGAGACCCGCATGACATCGCGCAGCAAAGCCTCCAAGCATGAGGTCCAGGAGCGCCGGCACGCTCAGGAGGCCGGCAACCCGAAGGTCGATCCGGATGCCGAGGACAACCGGATCAAGGATCCCGAGGATTGGGTGACGGGCCACGAGCCGATGACAGGCGCCCAGGCCTCTTATCTCAAGACCCTGTCCGAGCAGGCTCACGAACCAAAGGCCTTTGACCCACAGCTCGACAAGGCCGAAGCCTCCAAGCGCATCGACGCGCTCAAGCAGGGGAAGAATCGGTAACCCTTTCCGATCATTCCTGTCGATGAGACACTGGAATCGATGGCTCGGCCCTTTTGCAGCGGCCGGGCCGTCACCACATAGGAAGCAGGAGCGTCGTGCTCCGATGGGATGAAACGAAACGATGATGAAATTTGCTTCTCGCCGAAGCCGCGTCATGGTCGCTTTGGCCGCCGCCCTGGTTCTGGCCGGCAGCGCTGCCGAGGCTCGCGTCGGCGGGCGGGGCAGCTTCGGATCGCGCGGCGCGCGCACCTATACTCCGCCGCCGGCCACCCGCACGGCCCCCGATGCCGCCGCGCCCATCCAGCGCTCGCAGGTTCCGAACCAGGGCCAGAACCTCAACCGGCCCGGCGCTCCGGCACCGAACGTAGCGCAGCCGCGCCGCTTCGGCTTCGGCACAGGCCTCATGGCCGGCCTCTTCGGCGCGGGCCTGCTCGGCATGCTCATGGGCAACGGCTTCTTCGGCGGCCTCGCGGGCCTCGCCTCCATCGTGGGATTGCTGCTCCAGGTCGGCCTGATCGTGCTGCTGATCTCCTTCGCCATGAAGTGGTTCCGCCGGCGCCAGGAGCCATCCTATGCGGGGCCGCAGGGGCATCATCGCACGATGACGGGCGGCAGCGTGCCTCCGGCAGGCAGCCGTCCCACCGCAGGCGGCCCCATGGCGGGCGGTCTCGGTAGCCTGGGCGGCTTGGGCGGCGGCGCTCTCGGCGGAGCCCTGGGCGGCATGAACCCGTCCCGCCGCCGCGCCGGCGTGCGCGACGAGATCGGCATCGGCGAGCAGGATTACGCGGCCTTCGAGCGCTCCCTCGTCGAGTTGCAGGATGCCTATTCGCGCCAGGACATCGAGAAGCTCTGGGGCATGGCCACGCCTGAGATGGCGGGCTACATCCAGGAGGAACTCAACGACAACAACGCGCGTGGCGTCGTGAACAAGGTCTCCGACGTGCGTCTTCTTCAGGGAGACCTGTCCGAGGCGTGGCGCGAAGGCGCGACCGACTATGCGACCGTCGCCATGCGCTTCTCGCTGATCGACGTGCTGACCGACAAGGCGACAGGCCGGGTGATTGAAGGAGATCCGTCCAAGTCGGAGGAAGCCAGGGAATTGTGGACGTTCCGCCGTGATCAGGGCGGCCCCTGGAAGATCTCCGCGATCCAGCAGGCTTAGAGTTTCGCGTTGCGCCTGAATACGAAAGCGGCCGGTTTCCACCGGCCGCTTTTTGTATGCGCGAGTGCGTGAACGGTTACTCGGCAGCTTGGCGGCGACCGGCGTGCGAGCCCTCGCGAACTTCCTCGACGATCTTCCTGACGAAGGCCTCGAGATCGCCCGGGTTGCGGCTGGTGATCACGCCCTGATCCGCCACGACGGTTTCATCGCGCCACTCGCCGCCGGCGTTCACGATGTCCGTCTTGATGGAGTGGTAGGAGGTGCATTTCTTGTCCTTGATCACGCCTGCCTCGACGAGAAGCCAAGGAGCGTGACAGATAGCGGCGATCACCTTGCCTGACGAGTAGAAGGCGCGGATGATCTCGATCGCTTTCTGTTCGGTGCGCAGCTTGTCGGGATTGATTTGGCCTCCGGGCAGTACGAGCGCGTCGTAGGAAGAGGGATCGACACTCTCGACATCCTTGTCGACCTTCACGCTCTTGCCCCAGTCCTTCTCGTCCCAGCCGCGGATCTCGGCCTGATTCATGCGCGACTTCGGCGCGGCCACCTCGACCGTCGCGCCTGCCTCCGAAAGCTTCTGCCGCGGAACCATGAGCTCCGATTGCTCGAAGCCATCGGTCGCCATGATGAGGATCTTGGCCTGCTGAATGTCAGGCATGACGCTCTCCATTGTCTTGAAAGGGGGACGGCGGTGGAACGGACGAGTGGGGCAGGGGTTCCGAAAGGTTCAACATTCGGAACCCGATTTCCATGGGCCGGTTGACCTGATCACGGACAATTCGACAGGGACGATAAGGATGGTCAATCCAGGAATGCCGACAGACGAGCCGTTGCCGGGTGGAAACATTCCAAGCGACATGCCGCCGCCCGGCTCCGATCCCGACGATCTGCCGGATACGGGGCCGACCGGTCCGCGCACGCCCTATCCCGTGAACGATCCGGGAATCACCGATCCCAAAGGGCCGGGCTCCGAACCCGACTACCTGCCCGGGAACCCGACCGATCCGGGAACGCGATTGTAGGAACCAAGGATCAGATTTCGAGGATTGCGTAAGGTTTGCCCGTCGGTTTCTCGATGTGCTTGGCGACGTTGTAGACGGGCTGTCCGCCCGGAGTGCGCCCTTCGAAACGGCCGCGATGCGCGTGGCCGTGCACGATGGCGCTGACCTTGAATCGGTCGATGGTCTCGGCCAGGCGCGAGGAGCCGAGGAACGGATAGATCTCCAGCGGCTCGCTCTCGATGGTGTCGGCAACCGGCGCGTAATGCAGAATCACGACGGAGCGCTTGGCGCGCACCTGGCGCATGGCGTTCTCGAGCCGCAGCGTCTCGTTCATGGTTTCGCTCACGAACTGCTTGATGGCCGGCTCGCCGAAAGAGCCCAGCATGCGCCGGCCGAAACCGCCCGCAAATCCCTTCACGCCGACGAAGCCGACACCGTCGATCTCCACCGATTGCCCGTCGAGCAACTTCATGCCCGCTTTGCGAAGAATATGCGCCACCTCTTCGTGGGCACCGCATTCGTAATCGTGATTTCCGAGCACGCCCACGACCGGGATCGAGCAGGCCTTGAGGTCCTGCGCGAGAATCTCCGCCTCCTTCGGCTTGCCCAGATCCGTCAGGTCGCCGGCAAGGACGAGAACATCCGCCTCCTTGGAGATGTCGCTGAACAAGTCGCGATAGGAGATGCCATTGTCTTCACGCACGTGAAGGTCGCCCATGGCCGCGATCTTCAAGGTCTTCTCAACATCACTCATTCCGCCATTCACCTTCGCCGCCGACATCGGCGAAGCCCCATTGCTTCACGTCAATCTCGTAATCGATCCGGGAGAACATCCGCCCTCGACACACCTTCATCTGCGGCGGCGGCAGGTCGAGCTGCTTGGCCAATCTGTCGAGCAACTCGTCCATGACCCAGCGCGGGACCTTGTCGCGCTCGGAGGGATAGATCCAGCGGAAGTTGAGCAGGTGCATGAGCAGCACTTCCCAATGAACTTCCATGTAGGCCAGCAGGCGGTGCCAATCGATCTGATCGTGCGCTTTCAAAATCGTGTGTGCCACATCCGCCCCGTCATAGCGGTGGCGGAGCTGGATGAAGCACTTGGACCAGACGAGCTCTGTCGGACCGACGATGCGGACCGGATGGCCGAACACCTCGATCTGCCGCGCATGCTCGAACCAGGGATCGCCGATCGGCATCGTGCCGTTCGAGGAGGCGAAGATCACATCGAAGAAGTACTGGCCCTTGAACACCTTGCCGAGCCAGCGGTCGTCCTCGATCTCGACGGAGTACCCGAGGTTCTTGAAGTGCGACAGGACCCGCGTGTAGTCGCCGGCCTTGCAGAAGATGTCGAGGTCCTTGGTGGGGCGGGTGATGCCGGTATAGGCCGAAAGTGCGTAGGTGCCGGCGAGCAGAAAAGGGAGGCCGAGCTGGTTCAGCTCTCGCAGAGCCTCGGCGTAGAAGGCCTCGGACTCCGGATGTTTGAGTGTCGGCTCCGCCTTTGCATTCATGGTGGGAACGCTGTGGAAAGCATTGGAGGTGAGGTCTGGGTCGTGAGCTGCCATAGGCTTTGTCCAAAGCGGAGCCGATGATGACCCGCGTTCGACAACCGTATGGCAGATATGAAGTTCCGCAGCGGCTCCGCTGGCGCCGCGAAAGCAGTCCTCGATCGCGCCGCCCCGGCCTGGACGCTTGCGAGGATCGCTGCGATCAATGATCCCCGTGAGAGATGCGCACATCCCTCGGGCTGTTCAGAATTTCGAGCAGGCTGTTGGCGATGTGCCGGGCCTCGTCGTCCTTGAGGCGCAACAGGAAGGGCGGCATCATCCCGGCCTGCAGGCCCACCACCGCAAACCCATGCTCGTCGGTTCCCACGTCGATGGTGGAGGAGGTGACCTCCACCAGCTCCTCCGGGGCCTCCTCCTGGTCCTCGCTGCTTTCGCCGATGGCGATGAGGAGCTGGCTGAGAGCCTTGACCAGAGAGCGGGCGGCATGAGGATCCATGACCACGGCGGTCGATTGCTCATCCTTCTGGAACGCGATCTGGATGTTGTCGCCTTCGAGCGTGACGGAGATTCCTGCCATGGTCGTCCTCATCCTTCCCGTCACTATGACCTCGTGCGCATGCGGGAAAAGGCAAGATCTTGGTACGACAGGAGCGCCCCGCTCCCAAGAGGGCAGGGCGCATCCAGGCCGATGAACAGCGGATTTCCAGGGGAAAAGCGGTCCTCCTGGAGGGCGGGCCGGGTCAGGCGCCGCGTTTTCCGCCGCGGGTGCCGCCGGTGCTTGCGGTACTCGCCTCGGCACGGCCGACCGTTCCGGCGCCCGCAGCGCCTGCGCCCGAGAGCATGCTGCCGCCCATGCCCATCTCGGCCGCCTGCTGGACGCGCAGGTTATTCTGCACATGGGTGACTCCCGAGACGGATTCCGCGAGGTCCTCCGCGTGCCGCTTCTCGAAGCGGCTGTTCACGATGCCACTCAAGGTGACCTCGCGGTTCGACACGGACACCTCGATCTCGGAGGCGTCGACATGTGGATCCTCCGTGAGGCGGTCGTTCACGTCCTCCAGGATTCGGGCATCGGAGCGTTGGTAGCCCTTCGGGCCGCGGCCGCGATACTGACCGGCTTGGCGCGTGTCCCTGTCACGGCGGCGCTCGGCGTTATCGTCGGCGAACCAGGAGCGCACCTCGTCTCCGGCGCGGTCGAGGAAACTCCTGTCCTCGTCATAGTCGCGCGAGCCGCGCCCGAACGTGTCCGAAACGTACCCTTCCCGGTCGCGTCCGTAGGAGCCGCCGGACCGGGGAGAGGCCCAGTCCCGATTGCTCCCCGAGCGGAAGATCGAGGAGGAATCGTAGTCGCGGTCCTCCCCGACCACGTCGTGCCAGTCGCGGGTGGAGCCGCCGGAGCCGTAGCCTGCGGAATCCCCGTAATCGCGCCTGGGCGTCCTTTCGTAGCTGGCCTCGCGGCTGCGGTCGTAGCCGGCGCGTTCGTTGCCGAAGCCTCGACGGGCGATGTAGCCGTCGTCATCGTCGCGGTAGCGATCGTTCGCCATGGGAGCGCTCCTTCCTGTGCTGGGAATGGGCCGGCCTCCGGGCGCGGCCTTGCTCCGACAACGTGAGGCCGCAAAAGCCGTTCCTCGCCCCACATTTTCAATGCCCCGCTTGAACGGGTCCGCGGGGAGCGCATTGACGGGTGACGCAGCGATCCTGAAGGCAGAGGTGCTCCATGGCGCAATTATTCGATTTGAGCGACGAGGCCCTGGCGGTCTTCGCCTTCGCGGCCTATCACCAATTGTCCAGCGGCCAGATGGTCAGGAGCGTGGTGCAGCGCGACGGGGCCGGCCACAAGGCCAGCGATGCGGCCGTGTCCGAGCTGACGGAGCGGGGGCTCATCGAGGCGGATGGCGACGAGATCCGCTTCACGGAGGATGGGGAACAGGCTCTGCAAGCCTTCATTTCCGGCCTTCGTGGTGGCCGATCCGCTTGACGAAGCTACCCAACAAGGCTTAGCCGTCCTGCCTTGCAATTGCCAAATCCTTCCCCTACTTATTCTTGCATCGACATTTGGCCGGACGACTGGGCTACTTCGCTTTGGCACTGCCGAGCGCACGTTCCTTCTCTCTACCAATATCGACTAACGGGCGGCTTGGCTTCGGCCCTCGCCCACGTGCAAGCGACAGTGAAAGGATTTCCCATGGAACAGGGAACCGTGAAGTGGTACAATGAAACCAAGGGTTATGGTTTCATCCAGCCCGACAACGGCGGCAAGGATGTGTTCGTCCATGCAACGGCGCTCGAGCGCGCCGGTATGCGTGGCCTGCGCGAGGGTCAGAAGATCTCCTACGAGCTTCAGACGGATCAGCGCACCGGCCGTACTTCTGCAGTGAACCTGCAGAACGCGTAAGGTTTGATACTGGAGAGCGTGCCCGGCACGCTCTCTTGCTTATCGGCCGTTCCGCCTGAGGAGCGGCCTTTTTGTTACGAGGAAGGCTTTGCATGGCAAAGGAAGAGCTGATCACCTTCGAAGGACTTGTGACTGAAATTCTGCCGGATGCGCGCTACCGCGTGCAGCTCGACAATGGCCACGAGGTCATCGCCTACACCGCCGGCAAGATGAAGAAGAACCGCATCAAGACCCTGGCGGGCGACCGCGTGACTGTCGAGATGTCGCCCTACGACCTCGAGAAGGGCCGGCTCATCTTCCGCCACAAGGACTCGGGTGCATCGTCGGGTCCGCGTCCCCCGCAGCGCGGTAACCAGCAGTTCCGGCGCCGGTAATCCGGTTGCGGCTCCCGATGCCGCGAACGCCAGTCCCGCGATATCCGATGAATGAAAGCCCGGAAGCGGTCTGCCGCTTCGCCGGGCTTACGGCGTTGAGCCGAGAGGCGTCTCGTCAGGCGACCGCGTGCATCACCGAGAGGGTCACGCGATCGGGGCCGATGTCCTCGTCCATATCGTCGAAATGCATCAATTCCGCGAGGCGGTTGCGTGCCCGGTTCACGCGGCTCTTGATGGTCCCGACCGCGCAGCCGCAGATCTCGGCGGCCTGCTCGTAGGAGAAGCCCGAGGCGCCCACCAGCAGCAGTGCCTCGCGCTGGTCGTGCGGCAGGCGCGCCAGCGCCTTCTGCAGGTCCTCGAAATCGAGATGCGGCAACTGGTCGGGCTGCACGGAAAGGGCAGCCGCATATTTGCCGTCCGCATCCTCCACCTCGCGCCGCCGCTTGCGGTATTCGGAATGGAAGAGATTGCGCAGGATGGTGAAGAGCCACGCCTGCATGTTGGTGCCGGGCTGGAAGCGCTCGATATTGGCGATTGCCCGCATCAATGTCTCCTGCACGAGATCGTCCGCGCGGTCCACGTTGTTCGTCAGAGAGATGGCGAAGGCGCGCAGATTGGGCGTCGCCTTGAGCATGGAGTCGCGAAGATCGATGTCGATGCTCATGATTGCTGCTTCTCCGGCTTCCGCTCGTCCAGGCGATTGATGATCTCGATAAAGCGATCCGGAACCGGCTGCTCGCCGAGCGCCAGCGCTTCGTAGAACTGCCGCAGGCGCTGGCCGAGCTGGGTCTGGACCGAGCGGCTGAGTGCCGGTGACGATGATTTTCTGAGGCCCGGAACAGGCTCTGGATCGTATTGAGACATGTGCTTTGGATTCTTTTTTTGCATCGGGTCGTCCTGATCCGTTTTGAGACGGCGACCTCCCGCAGGGGTCGCGCTCGCGGCGGCACCCAATCGCCGCTGAGGTAACGCCAAGCCGTGTCGATCGTTCCGTCACGGCAGAGATTCCTCCCGGGCCCCCGCGCCCGCCCCTGGGAACTAAATCCGAACGGCCAAGTTTTCCTTCCAACAGCTCAGTTTCGACCGAGGGCTGCGGGTTCCGTTCGTGGTTGATCCATGGAACGGGAGGCAGCATCGAGGCGGACACACCCCTTTTGGAGGTACATCATGGGCGTCAGCACCATCCTGCTCATCCTCGTCATTCTCCTGCTCATCGGCGCCGTGCCCGCATGGCCCTACAGCCGCGGCTGGGGCTATGGCCCGAGCGGCCTGCTCGGCGTCATCCTGCTCATCCTCATCGTCCTTCTGCTGATGGGACGGCTCTGAGCAGGCGCGCTTCAAGGGGGTGCGGAGAGGCGGCCTCCCGTGCCGCCTTTTTGCTGTCCGGCGAACGCCGGAGCAATCCAGGGAACGGACATCATTGTCTGACCCCTTGATCGATGGCCAAGCCCGTGCGCCGCCGCACATCCGCGGGATGGGAGGCACGCTAGGTTCGCCATCGTCGGCGGCTGTCGGGAGACCTTTCAAAACCGGCGGGCATGGACCTTTTCTATGCCTGCCTCTCACGAGGGCCCGCCTTCCTTCCCGGAGCGCGTGTGCCGGGAAAGCCCCCGTCATCTGGTATCCCCTTAGCAGGTGACGGGGGCGCGGCGCGTGACACTTGCCGCCCAAGAGCGGCTCGTCCGGCTGGTCTCGCATCGTTCTCGCCTTACCCTCGTCATTTCCGGCCAGTCCCGGGGATCTTGGTCTTGCGCGTCGGCGGGCCCGAGCAGGCCCCGCCGACGCGTCCTGGCGGTGACCGGTCCCGGAGTGAAGAGAATGGGGCTCTTCACGGGAGACACGGCAGACCCTAGGGAAGTGATGGCTCCGCGCAAATGGAAACGTCTCAGGCGCATGTCCGGTGAATGATATTCACCTTTCCCTTGTGCTCGTGTTGACCTGCCTCCTGAACGGCGATTGATTGAGTGCTCCGTTCCGGGCGGATCCGGAACGTGGGGGCTCTCATGATAAAAGTCATTCTCGTCGCCGCACTAGGCCTTGGTGTCCTGGGCACCCAGGCGCTGGCGCAGTCGAAATTCGGTGCGACCATGCGGTGGTGCGGCACCTCTCCGGAATTCAAGCTCGCGGGCGTGCCGAAGGGGACCGCGAGCTTCGACCTGAAAATGGTCGATCTGAACGTTCCGAACTATCCGCACGGCGGGGGCAAGGCGGCCTATCAGGCCGGGAAAAACATCATTCCCTGCAACACGATTTCGGCCGGGTGGGGTTACAATCCGCCGAGCCCGCCGTCAGGTGAGGTTCACACCTACCGATGGACCATCAGGGCACTCGACGCCAAGGGCGGCGTGTTGGGAGAAGCCGTTACGCAGCGCAAGTTCCCTGAGTAAGGCAGCTCTCGACTGAAAACGAAGGGGCGGCATCACCGCCCTTTTCGTCCCTTGTATTTCGGCTTCTGACCCGCGAAGCCCTGCGTGGAGCGTCCCGCCGGGCGCTCGCGGAAGTTCAGCGGGATCTCCCGGTCGGTGCCGGGTCCCATCTCGTCGAGGCCTGGCTTGCGGATGCGGGTGCCCTCGTCCGACCGACCCTTGCCGAGGGGACCGTAGGAGCCCGCATCCTCGTCGCCCCCGCTCGCGCCCTCCGCAGATGGAGGCACGCCCTTGGGCGGCAGGTTGGCGTTGCGGCCGTACTTGCGCGAGCCACCGTACTTGCCGGCCTCTTTCTCCACGTCGGTCTGGCGCGCCATGGGATCGTCGCTGATGGCCAGCTCGGTCGCCTGAAGGCGCTTGAGCTCGTCGCGTAGCCGAGCGGCCTCCTCGAATTCGAGATTCGCGGCGGCTTCGCGCATGCGCTTTTCCATATCTGCGATGACGGCCTTGAGGTTGTGGCCGACCGTTCTGTCGGCGAGGCCCGTATCGACGGAGACGTGATCGCGCTCGTAGACGCTTTCCAGAATGTCGGCGATGTTCTTCTTGACCGATTGCGGCGTGATGCCGTGCGCGACGTTGTAGGCGAGCTGCTTCTCGCGGCGGCGGTTCGTCTCCGCGATCGCGCGCTCCATCGACCCGGTGATCTGATCCGCGTAGAGGATGGCCTTGCCTTCCACGTTACGAGCCGCGCGGCCGATGGTCTGCACGAGCGAGGTCTCGGAGCGCAGGAAGCCTTCCTTGTCCGCATCGAGAATGGCGACGAGCGCACATTCGGGAATATCGAGACCTTCGCGCAGCAGGTTGATGCCGATGAGCACGTCGAAGGCGCCCAGGCGCAGGTCGCGGATGATCTCGATGCGCTCCAACGTGTCAATGTCGGAATGCATGTAACGCACGCGCACCCCGTTTTCGTGCAGATATTCCGTGAGGTCTTCCGCCATGCGCTTGGTGAGCGTGGTCACGAGCGTGCGATAGCCCTTCGCGGAAAGCTCCTTCACCTCGTGCAGAAGATCGTCGACCTGGCTGCGCGCAGGGCGGATCTCCACTACCGGATCGACGAGGCCCGTGGGGCGAATGACCTGCTCCACGAACACGCCGCCGGTCTGCTCCATCTCCCACTTGCCCGGGGTTGCCGACACATGGATCGATTGCGGGCGCATGGCGTCCCATTCCTCGAAGCGCAGGGGACGGTTGTCGAGGCAGGAGGGGAGGCGGAAGCCGTATTCGGCGAGCGTCGCCTTGCGGCGGAAGTCGCCGCGATACATGCCGCCGATCTGCGGCACGGTCACGTGGCTCTCGTCCGTGAACACGAGGGCGTTGTCTGGAAGGTATTCGAACAGCGTCGGCGGCGGCTCGCCGGGCTTGCGGCCCGTGAGATAGCGCGAATAGTTCTCGATGCCGTTGCACACGCCGGTGGCTTCGATCATCTCGAGGTCGAACTGTGTGCGTTGCTCCAGCCGCTGCGCTTCCAACAGGCGGCCCATTCGGGCGAGCTCCTGCAGGCGGTGCTGCAATTCGTCCTGGATGCCCTTGACGGCCTGCTGCAAGGTCGGGCGTGGCGTCACGTAGTGCGAGTTCGCGTAGACCTTTACGAAGGAGAGATCGTTGGTCTTCTTGCCCGTGAGAGGATCGAACTCGACGATGCTCTCGATCTCGTCTCCAAACAGGCCGATGCGCCAGGCGCGGTCCTCCAAGTGGGCCGGGAACAGTTCGATCACGTCGCCGCGCACGCGAAAGGTGCCGCGGGCGAAATCGCTCTGAATGCGCTTGTATTGCAGGGCTACGAGATCTGCGATGAGCTGGCGTTGCTCGATGCGCTCGCCCACCTTCACGGAGAAGGTCATGGCGGTATAGGTTTCGACCGAGCCGATACCGTAGATGCAGGATACGGACGCGACGATGATCACGTCGTCACGCTCGAGCAGCGCGCGCGTCGCGGAGTGGCGCATGCGATCGATCTGCTCGTTGATGGAGGATTCCTTCTCGATGAAGGTATCCGAACGCGGCACATAGGCTTCGGGCTGGTAATAGTCGTAATACGAGACGAAGTATTCCACCGCGTTGTCGGGGAAGAACGACTTGAACTCGCCGTAGAGCTGCGCCGCAAGAGTCTTGTTGGGCGCGAGGATGAGGGCGGGGCGCTGAGTCTCCTCGATCACCTTGGCCATGGTGAAGGTTTTCCCGGAGCCGGTGACGCCGAGCAGCACCTGATCGCGCTCGTTGCGGCGCACACCATCCACGAGTTCGCGGATCGCTTGCGGCTGGTCGCCGGAGGGCGTGAAATCGGATTTGATCCTGAACGGGATGCCGCCCTCCGACTTCTCGGGCCGCGGCGGACGGTGCGGCACCCAGGGCTTGCCGTTCTTGAAACGCGGATCGCCCTCCGTCAGCAGTTTGGTGAGCGCGTCGACCGTCGCCGACACGCCTGACCCGGGCGACACGTCGCCAAGCTCGCTCGCGGCATCCGGTCCGTCGTCGGGGCCTTTCAGGCCGAGCTTCTTCGCAAGCGCAGGGTCCACGTCCGCGACGTCGCCATGGACGAAGGTCTCCTGGGCGCGCTCGGCAAAACCTTCCGCGGCCTCCCGCTCCCGGTTGACGGCGGGATTGAGAAGATCGGCCAGATAGGGATCCAGCGGCTTCAGCTCAGGTTTCGACGCCTTCCCGGTGGAAAGCTTGGGCTTCTTGGGTGATTTGGCCATAGAACGAATATGGTACAAGAGGGCGGCGATGGGAAGGGCGCGGAGTTCTCTTCCTGACCGTCATCCCGCCGTCATGGGACTGACGCAGAACGGCCCTGCCAAGCTCAACCATATCGCGGGGATATCATGCACCGTTCTCTTGTCGTCGGCGCGCTTACCGCCATTCTGATGTCGGGCACCGCCCTCGGCGCTCCGGCCACCGAATATTTCGACCGTATCGCAAGCTTCCCGATCACCGCTAACCTGCCGGCCGATGCCGACAACAAGGCGGAGACCGTGGCCGAGATCATTTCCGCGAGCGAGGACGGCAGGCTCCTCGTCTATACGAATAGCCCAGGCAAGGCGCTGGGCTTCATCGACATCGCCGATCCCGCGCAGCCCAAGGCCGGTGGCATGCTGGTCCTCGGCGGCGAGCCGACTTCGGTGAAGGTGGTGGGCAAAGCAGCCTACGTGGCCGTCAACACATCCGAGAGCTTCACCAATCCAAGCGGGAAGCTCGTGCGGGTGGATCTGGCGAGCCGGAAGGTGTCCGCCGAATGCGCATTGCCCGGACAGCCCGACTCGATTGCGGCGAATGCCGGGATTCTCGCCATCGCCATCGAGAACGAGCGCAACGAAGAGGTCAATGACGGCGCGCTGCCGCAATTGCCCGCCGGTGCGCTGGTGATCGGTGCTCTCAACGGTGACGAACTCGACTGCGCTGCCCTCAGGACCGTCGATATGGCGAACCTTGCGAGTGTCGTCGGCGAGGATCCCGAACCCGAGTTCGTCGACGTGTCGAGTGAGGGCAAGATCGTCGCGACATTGCAGGAGAACAACCATATCGTCGTGGTGGACGGAAGGACCGGCCAGGTCGAGACCCATTTCTCCGCCGGCAAGGTCGACCTGAAGAACATCGACGTCAAGAAGGATGGAAAAATCGATCTGACCGGCGCGCTGGACGGCGTTCCTCGTGAGCCCGATGCCGTGCGCTGGCTCGACGCCAACCGCTTCGTCACCGCCAACGAAGGCGATTGGAAGGGAGGCTCGCGGGGCTTTACCATCTTCGATAAGGATGGATCCGTTGCGTATGAGTCCGGCGCGAGCCTGGAGCACGAGGTCGTCTCTCTGGGCCACTATCCCGAAAAACGCAACAAGAAGGGCATCGAGGTCGAGGGGATCGAGACAGCTCTCTTCGGGCAGGATCGTCTGATCTTCGCGGGTTCCGAGCGTGGATCCATCGTGGCTGTGTACCGCGACACGGGCGCGGCTCCCGAGCTTCTCCAGATCCTGCCGACAGGTATCGGGCCTGAAGGTTTGCTGGCTATTCCATCCCGCAACCTGTTCGTTGCCACCAGCGAGACCGATCTGCACGGAGAGGGAGGGGCCGCGCCTCATGTGATGATCTACCAGCGGGCCGAGCGCGCGGCGCCGGCTTATCCGACGATCCGCTCGGTCAGAAAGCCAGATGGTCTGCCGATCGCTTGGGGAGCCCTTTCCGGAGTTGCTGCAGACAAGACACAGGCAGGCAAGCTCTATGCGGTGACCGACAGCGCCTATCCGGCTGCGCCTCGCATTCTGGTCATCGACGCCACTCGGAAACCCGCGCTGATCACGGAAGAGGTGCTTGTGACGCGCAACGGCCAGGCTGCCGAGAAGCTCGACCTCGAAGGCATCGCCTTGGCGAGCGACGGGGGATTCTGGCTGGCATCCGAAGGGAATCCCGGGAAGGGTCTCAGAAACCTCCTTCTCAAGGTCGACGCGAAGGGGGATATCCGGGAGGAGATCGCCTTGCCCGCAGGGCTCGAGGAGGGGGCCAAGAATTTCGGATACGAGGGCGTCACCGTCACAGGCTCGGGCGACAGCGAGACCGTGTGGCTTGCCGTGCAGCGCGAATGGGCGGATGACGGCAACGGGACGGTGAAGCTCCTCGCCTACAAGCCCTCGGACAAGAGCTGGGGCGCCGTGCGCTATCCCCTCGGCAAGACCGAAACAGGCTGGGTCGGCCTGTCGGAGATCACGGCCGCAGGGGATCGCATGATCGTCATCGAGCGCGACAACCAGATTGCCGAGAAGGCCAAGATCAAGAAGCTCTATTCGGTTGCAGTCTCCGAGATGGAGCCGCGGGCTCTCGGTGGAGAGCTGCCGCTCGTGAAGAAGTCCGAGCTTCGCGATCTGCTGCGCGATCTCCAGGCTCCGAAGGGTTATGTGCTCGACAAGGTGGAGAGCTTCGCCGTCGATGCGGCGGGTGACGCCTATATCATCACCGACAGCGACGGCGTGGACGGTTCCTCCGGAGAGACGCAGTTTCTCAAACTCGGGAAGCTCTGATCATCCGCTGCCATGTGCATGACGAAGCAAAAGGGCTGCTCGCAGAGCAGCCCTTTTCTCTTTCAGGCCGTGTGCTTTCCGGCCTTGCGGCTCCCGCCTCTTAAGGTCTTCACAAGCGGCACGGCCACGTAGTGGAGGAATGGGATCAGCACGGCTCCCAGGAGGAGCCCAAAAAGGCCCGAGGCCGCAGCCGTGACGAGCCATTCCACGGCGCCGCCGAAGGCCGGCACCGCATGAGACGCTGCGGCCGCGACGTCGTGGATCACGTGGGCCAGCCAGGTGAAGCCATAGCCTTCGAGGCTGTGGATGATGATGCCACCGCCGACCCAAACCATGGCAGCGGTGCCCACGATCCCGAGGAGGCGCAGCAGAACCGGCATGGCATGCACGAGACCACGCCCGAAGCCCTGCGTCAGCGGCGCCAGGGCGCGATCGGCGCCGGTCGGCGCGTTCCGTGCCCCGCGGTTCAGGAGGCTTGAAATTGGACGATCGCTGGTGGCCAGCACCAAGCCCGCATCATCCGCCTTCACGATCAGGGCGACACCGCCATAGACCACGGCGGTGATGCCGATTCCGACCACGGCCAGGACCATCGCCTGCGTCCAGGATGAGGCATCCGAAACCGTTCCGAGCGTGATTGCCATGATCTCGGCGGAGAGAATGAAATCGGTCTTGATGGCGCCGCTGACCTTCTCGTCCTCGACACTCCGGGCACTCTGAACCGCTTCACCCAGCACCGCCTCATGCTGATGGGCGCCATGGGGGAAGAGAGCCTCGAAAACCTTTTCCGAACCCTCGTAGCAGAGATAAGCGCCTCCGATCATGAGCAGCGGGGTGATCGCCCAGGGCGCCGCAAAGCTGAGAAGCAGCGCCGCCGGCAGAAGATAGATGAGCTTGTTCTTGAGGGAGCCTAACGCGATCCTGCCGACGATCGGCAACTCGCGGGAAGCCGAGAAGCCGACCACGTAGCGTGGCGTGACGGCTGCATCGTCGATCACGACACCCGCCGCCTTCGCACCGGCCTTGGCTGCCTGCGCGCTCACGTCATCGAGGGATGCGGCCGCGACCTTGGCCAAGCCTACGATATCGTCCAGCAGCGCGATGAGGCCAATGCTCATGGGGGGTCCTGTCGAATGGCGGTTGAATGGGGGCCGAACATGTCAGGAGAAGCTAAAAGCCCTCTCCAGGTATCGACAACGCCCGAGCTGACCTTTCGGTGCATAAGGGATCATGTTGGGAGTTTATACCGCTTCCGGCGAGAGCGATATCGGCACGCAGCCGTCGAGCGGGCAGCGCCTGAACCCGCTGATGGACAGTTTGTCGCCTTGAAGCAGATCCGGGCGAAAGCGTCGGCCGTGCAGCATGACAGCGAAGAGTGAATGGTGGCGGGCAGGAAAAGTGCCGGAGGCCTTCCGGTTCCTCACGCAGAGAAAACCGTCGGCCCTTTCATATAGGCTTCGAGACGATCAAGGGTGAGCTTGGCCTCGACGCTCTCTTCCTGTCGGAGCGCTGGAACAGGAGGGCTGTCGGGCTCGGGAGCTGCCGCCGCGCGCGACCGGCCGTCGAGAGGATCATGGAGGTCCTGCAGAGATCTGCTCTCCACATCCGATTTCGAACTGTCTTCCGGATTGCGCGGAGTCATGGCGTCCTCCCTCAGCGATCAATCGTTCGGCAAAAGGGACTCTTCGCTCAATCCATGTCGCAAATAGGGCACCGTCGCAGTCCGCTGAGCGCTGCGCCTCCTTGCTAAGCCGCATTTCGCGGGTTTGTGACCGCAGCATCGCAACACGGCGGAAGCCTCGGGGCTCGGCAGACAGATATTCGTCCGATCAGAAGCGGGGGCGCTTTTCCATGAGCCGCAGCCTATGTGCAACTGCGGCCCATGGCGTTGAGGCCTTCGTCCAGAAGATCGGCGAGATTCGGAATGCCGATCAGCCAGTCGGCCGTCGAAAGGCTGCTTGCTTCCTCTCGCTCACGGGCGAGGCGCACGGCGTCGCCCCATTCTTCCGGCTCCATGTCCCCCCGGCCGATATAGACCAGAGCGATCAGATCCATGCGCTCATCGTCGTTGAGGCCGGCGATCACGTCGCGAAGCTCGGCTTCCGTGGCATCGTCCGGAGAGGCGGTGAGGGCATCGACCGCACCATCGTCGATAGGGTTGGAACCCGAAGCCGGATCTGTGGGGCCCTCCTTCACGTCAATGGCCCTGGCCCGGAGAATGAGTTCGCAGACCTTGTCGAGCGCGATATCCATCGAAGTCCTCTTGAAACGATCTTTGCTGCCATCGATGACAGGAAAACCCCTGAAACGGCATTCGGTTCGGTTCCGGCCAAGTTCCCCGAGCTCCATCACCCCGCGCCCTGTTCAGGGTTCTTGACACCGTCGCGGGGAGGAATAGGGCAGAGGGCCAGTTCCCATCGATCCCCTTGTGTCCTCATGAACCCTCAGACCGCGCCGGTTCTTCTTCTGATTGCCTCGAACATCTTCATGACCTTCGCCTGGTACGGCCACTTGAAGTTCAAGACCTCGCCTCTCTGGATCGCGGTGCTTGCCTCGTGGAGTATCGCCTTCGTGGAATACTGGTTCGCGGTTCCGGCCAACCGCATCGGTTCGGCCGTCTATTCGGCGGCCGAACTGAAGACCATGCAGGAGGTCATCACGCTGATCGTCTTCGCGGGCTTCTCGGTGCTCTACCTCAAGGAGCCTCTAGGCTGGAACCACCTCATCGGCTTCGTTCTGATCGCTTCGGGGGCGGCCTTCATCTTTCAGGGACGGTAAAGAGACAGGGCCTCGCGAGATGACGTTGCTCGTTTATGCGGCCGCAGCGCTGGCCGAGATCGCGGGATGCTTTTCCTTCTGGGTGTGGCTGCGTCTGGCCGGATCGCCCCTGTGGGTCGTGCCAGGGATGGGGGCTCTGGCCGTTTTCGCGTATCTGCTGACGCTTGCCCCGAGTGATGCCGCCGGGCGGGCTTATGCCGCCTATGGCGGGATCTACATCGTCGCGTCGATCCTGTGGCTCTGGATCATGGAAGGTACCAGGCCCGACAGGTGGGATATGGCGGGTGGAGCGATCTGCTTGGCGGGCGCGGCCCTTATTCCCTTCGGGCCGCGAGCCTAGCGTATCGATCACTCCGCAGGCCTCATCCGCAGAATGCGTCCCTGCCGCGAATCCGTCAGGAGATAGATCAGACCATCCGGGCCTTGGCGCACGTCCCGGATGCGTTCTCCGAGGTTCTGCAGCATGCGCTCTTCCCCGGTCACCCTGCTGCCGTTGGTCTCGAGGCGCGAGACGAGCCTGCCGGCTAGGGCTCCGATCAGAATGCTGCCGCGCCAGGCCGGGAATTTGTCGCCCGTGTAGAAGGCCATGCCGGAGGGCGCTATGGAGGGGTCCCAGTAATAGACCGGCTGTTCCATACCGGGTTTACGGGTGCCTTCCCCGATCTTCTGGCCGGAGTAATGCACCCCGTACGAGATGACGGGCCATCCGTAATTCCTGCCCTTCTGCGGAATGTTGACCTCGTCGCCCCCACGCGCGCCGTGATCGACGATCCAGAGCTCGCCCGTCGTCGGGTGAAGGGCGGCCGATTGAATGTTCCGGTGGCCGTAGGACCAGATCTCGGGGCGGGCGTCCTCCCGGTTGACGAAGGGGTTGCCCGGGGCCGCGCCGCCGGTGGGCTTGATGCGGACGATCGTGCCGAGATGGTTGCCCGGGTTCTGGGCCTGCTCACGCAGGTCGTTCCGTTCGCCCAGGGTCACGAAGAGATTGCCGTCCCGGCCGAAGACCAGGCGCGAGCCGAAATGATAGGTGCCCGCATAGGAGGGCTCCTGACGGAAGATGATCTGAGTGTCCTCGAGCCGCGTTCCGTCCTGGCTGAGACGTCCGCGTGCGACGCTCGTGCCGTTGCGGCCTCCGCCCCTGTCCTCCGCGAAGCTCAGGTAGATCAGCCGATTCTGGGCGAAGTTCGGGTCGAGCGCCACGTCCAGGAGGCCGCCCTGGCCTCTCGCCGAAATAGGAGGCAACCCCTTGATCGGCTCGGAGAGATTGCCTTGCGCATCCACCAAGCGCAGCCGCCCGGGCCTCTCGGTAACGAGCATTCGGCTGTCGGGCAGGAAGGCGAGGCTCCAGGGATGCTGAAGGTTGCGGGCAAGGGTTTCGACGATCACCTCGCCCTTGTCGGTCCGGAGGCGCTGGGTGTCCTGGGCCAGGGCGGTCGGGCTTGCGGCGAGAAGCACGGCACAGGCGAGGGCGAGGCGAAGTTTGGTCATTGCAGGCTCTCCGTCGGTCCAGAGCCGAAGAGCTAACCTCCCGGCACGAGGCGTCAACCTCGGCGCCGTTCACTCGCGCGTTATCGAAGGGGATACAGGTGGACAGCGCTCGTATCGTGAGCCGACAGGGTCTGAGTGGTGGCCAGAACGGCAAGGGTGGCAAGTCCCATCAGCATGATCAGCGCCAGCGAGCAGCGGGTTTGCTGACGAAGGTTCATCCGATGAGCCCGGGAGGCAACACGGTTTCTAGGCTCGAATGTCTTCATTGGTTCTTCCCCCATGAAGTGCCAAAGTGGCTTTGGAGAAAAAAACCCATCTATTACAAGAAAGTTCCGGCGTGTTCTGAAGTCTTTCTTTCGGGTATCTTGCCAAGAGCAGGCGTTAACGTCTTATTAACTAAGATTAACGCGCCGGATGGCGTGCTGACAAAGAATTCACCGAAAAGAGGATGGCCGGGACGAACCCGGCCATCCAACAAAAACAGGCATTCTAAGCGTTCTTATTCCACGCTGATATTTGCCGCCTTGATGATCTCCGCCCAGGTCTGGATCTCCTTGGCCAGATAAGGTCTGAAGGCTTCGGGATCGCGCACGTTCAAAGTGAAGCCGAGCTTCGTGATCCGCTCTTTCACGTCGGGTTTGTTGAGGATCGTGATGATCGTGCTCGAGAGCTTATCGAGAATGGGCTTGGGCGTGTTCACGGGAGCGAAGAAGGCTGCCCAGGATTCGGCGTCCGCATCGGTGACGCCCTGCTCCCGCAGGGTGGGCACGTCCGGAGCCAGGGGGTTGCGCTGCGGGCTCGCAATGCCGATGGCGCGCATCTGACCGGCCTGGAACTGCGCGAGCACGCTCGGCAGGGTCGAGTTCGACACGTCGATGCGCCCGGCCATGAGCTCCGTCACGAGGGGCGCCGCGCCGCGGAAGGGCACATGGGTCATCTTGATGCCTGTGCGGGTCATGAAGAGTTCGGTCGCCAGATGCGAGCCGGAGCCGGCGCCCGTCGAGCCGTAATTGAGCTTGCCCGGATCCTTCTTGGCGAGTTCGATGAGATCCGGAATCGATTTTACCGGCAGGTCGTTCTTCACCACGAAGACGTGCTCGAAGGCACCTGCGCCCGCGAGGGGAGCGAAGTCCTTCACGGCGTCATAGCCGGGGTCTTTCAGCAGGAACATATTGTTCCCGTGGGTCTGATTGTTCCCGAACACGATGGTGTAGCCGTCGGGCTCCGCCCGGGCGACGGCGCGGGTGCCAATGGCGCCGGAGGCGCCCGCCAGGTTCTCGACAATCACGTTCTGCCCGAGATCCTTGCCCATTTCCTCCGCCACGATGCGGGCGATCACGTCCGTCGGACCACCCGCCGGATAGGGCACGACCATTTTGATCACATGGCTGGGATAGGGCTGCGCGACGGCAGCCTGAGAGAGCAGGGTGGCTCCTGCGAACAGGCTAAGGGCCATGCGGCGGGTGAGGGGAAAGGTCATGAAAAGGCGCCTCCTGAGAATCCCGTTTTAAGGGGGGCTGTTTTGCTTGCTTGGACAGCTTGGGCGGATTAGGGTCCGGCCCCGTCACGTTCCCTTCCTAACGCCCCGACCGGAGGATTCCCATGGGCTTTTTGTCTGACGCCCTCTCGCGCATCAAGCCGTCTGCCACGATCGTGATCACGCAGAAAGCGCGGGATCTCAAAGCCCAGGGCCGGGATGTGATCAGCCTTTCCGTCGGCGAGCCGGATTTCGACACGCCCGACAACATCAAGGAAGCGGCCATCGCCGCCATCCGTCGCGGCGAGACGAAATACACGCCCGTCTCCGGCATCGTGCCTCTGCGCGAGGCTATCGCCCGCAAGTTCAAGCGGGAGAACGGCTTGGACTACAAGCCCTCGCAGACCATCGTCTCAACCGGTGGCAAGCACGTCATCTACAACGCGCTCCTCGCCACTCTGAACCCAGGCGACGAGGTCATCATTCCGGCCCCGTACTGGGTGTCCTATCCCGAGATGGTGGTGCTCTGCGGCGGCAAGCCCGTCTTCGTGGACTGCACGATGGAGCACAACTTCAAGCTCCAGCCGGAGCCGCTGGAGCGCGCCATCACGCCTAAAACCAAGTGGATTATCCTCAACTCGCCGTCGAACCCGACCGGCGCCGCCTATTCCCGCGAGGAGATGAAGGCGATCACGGACGTGCTGATGCGTCATCCGCATGTGTGGGTTCTCACCGACGACATGTACGAGCACCTGACCTACGGCGATTTCGAGTTCGTGACGCCAGCCCAGGTCGAGCCGGGGCTCTACGACCGCACGCTCACAATGAACGGCGTTTCCAAGGCCTATGCCATGACCGGCTGGCGCATCGGCTATGCCGCAGGCCCCGAGCATCTCATCAAAGCCATGGACTTCGTCCAGGGCCAGCAGACCTCCGGCACGAGCGCGATCTCCCAATGGGCCGCCGTCGAGGCGCTCGACGGCCCTCAGGATCATCTGAAGGTCTTCAGACGAGCCTTCGAGGAGCGGCGTGATCTCGTGGTTTCCATGCTGAACCAGACGAAGTACCTGAAATGCCCGATGCCGGAAGGGGCGTTCTACGTCTATCCCTCCTGCGCAGAGGCCATCGGCAAAACCACGCCGTCGGGCAAGGTGATCGAGACGGACGAGGATTTCGTCTCCGAACTGCTGGAAGCCGAGGGTGTGGCCGCTGTGCACGGCTCGTCCTTCGGTCTCGGCCCCAACTTCCGCATCTCCTACGCCACGTCCAATGCGGCACTGGAGGATGCCTGCAACCGCATCCAGCGGTTCTGCGGATCGCTCCGCTGATGAGCCTGCCTCGGACATTCCATCCGGATCCCGAGGCGGAGCCCTATCGGATCGACCAGCAATCCGCCTTTCGGGTGAAGTCGGACTTCAGGGTCGACTTCACCAATGGCGGCTATGTCGAGGCCAGGGACTTTCTCCTCGACATCGAAGGCGACACCGTCACTCCGGAGCGTCTGGCCGAGATGATCGTCTCGGCCATGAACCTTCTCCGGGCTGGACCGGTCACGATCTTCTCGATGGCGGTCGTGCGCCGCGGCGAACATCAGGATTCCACGCCCGCGTGAAATGATGCGGCGGTTCATGGAACGGGAGTATCGGCAGAGCTGTTGATCGCCAAACGATCCCCAAGCTCAGGAGATCACCATGCTCCGCGCGGCACTCCCCGCCGCAGCCCTTGCCGTCGCCTCATGGATGAGCGCCCCCGTTGCGCAGGCGCAAAGCCGGACCCAGATCGGCGTCCTGACCTGCAATCTCTCGGGCGGCCTGGGCCTCATCTTGACGTCCGAGAAGGGCATGGCCTGCACCTTCGATTCCCAGAAAGGCTATAGCGAGCACTACTTGGGCATCATCCGCCGATTCGGCCTGGATGTCGGCGCGACAGGCGGAGGGGTTCTGACCTGGGCCGTCTTCGCCTCGGGGCCTGCGGTTCCCGGCGTGCTGGCCGGCAACTACGTCGGCGCCACTGCCGAAGCGACGGTTGGAGCGGGACTCGGCGCCAATGTTCTGGTGGGCGGATCGCGCCGGTCCATCTCCCTCCAGCCTCTTTCGGTGAACGGCCAAATAGGCCTCAATCTGGCTCTGGGGGTCGGCAGTTTCGAATTGAGCGCCGCCCCATAGGCCTCGATCGGGCGCGCCGGAGGAGAGCTCAGGCGAAAGCTCGGCCGCCCTCTTTGCGCAAATGACCCCTTGCCAACTCCTCCCGACAGGCAGAGCATTCCCTTGACGCGACCGCCAAGAGCGCGCTGACGGGGGCAGGGAGGAGACTACCATGGCACCCAACGGCAGAGGACCCAGGGGCCCGCGATGCATCGCCATCGTTGGCCCATTCCAGAGCGGCAAGACCACGCTCTTCGAAGCCATCCTGGAGCGCACCGGTACCATCTCGCGCGCGGGCCGCGTGACCAACGGCGACAGCGTCGGCGACTCGAGCGCCGAGGCGCGCGCTCACGGCATGAGCATCGAGCCCAACGTGGCCACCGTCGAATTCCTCGGCGAGACGATGACTTTCGTCGACTGTCCCGGCTCCACCGAATTCCTGCACGAGATGCGCAACATCACTCCCGTCTGCGACGCGGCGATCGTGGTGTGCGAGTCCGACGAGCGCAAGATTCCCGCGCTCGAGATCCTTCTGCGCGATCTGGAGGAGGCGGATATTCCGCGCTTCCTCTTCATCAACAAGATCGATACGGCGGCGAAGAGGGTCCGCGAGACCTTGAGCCTTCTCCAGCAGGCATCGCGCACGCCGCTGCTGCTGCGCCAGATTCCGCTCTGGAAGGACGGCATTGCGGTCGGCTTCATCGATCTCGCCCTGGAGCGCGCCTTCATCTATCGCGAGCATGCGCCCAGCGAAGTAGTCGAGATGCCTGATGGCGAAGGTCTGCGCGAGCGCGAGGCGCGCTTTGCCATGCTCGAGCGACTGGCCGATTACGACGACGAATTGATGGAGGATCTGATCTCCGAGATCGAGCCCCCGCGGGACCGGATCTTCGACGACCTCTCCAAGGAGCTTCGCGAGCGCCACGTGGTTCCCGCCCTCATCGGCTCCGCCGAGCGCGGCAATGGCGTGACGCGGCTTTTGAAGGCGTTGCGCCACGAGGCGCCGACACTGACCGAAACCCGTGCCCGCCTCGGAATTCCGGAGGAGGGCGCACCACTCGCCCATGTGATGAAGACCATGCATTTGGGCCAGGGCGGCAAGCTTTCCGTGGCTCGCGTGATGCGCGGCACGTTTCACGAAGGCGACATGGTGCTTGGGTCTCGCGGTGCGGAAAGCCGCGTCGCCAGCCTGCTCACGATGGTCGGCAGCAACACCACGCGGCGGGGCGAAGCGGGTGCGGGCGATGCGGTCGGCTTCGGCCGTCTCGAGGGCATTGCGACCGGTGACAGCTTCGCGTCCGGCAAGTCGCGCCCCGATACCATCGTCTCGCCGGCGCCTCCTGAGCCCGTCTATGCGGTGGCCCTCAAGGTGCGAGACCGCAAGGACGATGTGCGCCTTTCGAGCGCGCTCGCCAAGATCACGGAGGAGGATCCGTCCCTGGTGGTCCAGAGCCGACCCGAGATGGGCGAGATCCGACTGCTCGGACAGGGCGAGATGCACCTGCGCGTGGCGGTGGAGAAGCTCGCCTCGCGCTTCCAGGTCGGCGTCGACATCGCCAAGCCACGAGTCGCCTATTGCGAAACGATCCGTCTGCCCGCATCGGCGCGGGGCCGTCATCGCAAGCAGACCGGCGGCCATGGCCAGTACGGCGACGTGATGATCGAGATCAAGCCGCTGCCCCGCGGGGAGGGGTTCGCCTTCGAGGACCGCATCACCGGCGGCGTCGTTCCTCGCCAGTACATTCCTTCCGTGGAGACCGGCGTGCGCGATGCCCTGAAAAGCGGACCGCTGGGCTTTCCGGTGGTCGATCTCGCCGTGAGCCTCACGGATGGTTCCTATCATACGGTGGACTCGTCCGACGCCGCCTTTCAGGCGGCGGCGAGGCTCGCCTTGGCCGAGGCGTTGCCGAAGGCGAAGCCTGTGCTGCTGGAGCCGATCCTTTCCGTGGAGATCACGATCCCAACGGAGGCCCTGTCGAAGGCCACGAGCCTCGTCACCGCCCGCCGCGGCCAGATCCTCGGCTATGACGGGCGCCCAGGATGGGCGGGCTGGGATGTGCTGAGCGCGACCATTCCGGAAGCGGAGATCGGCGACCTGATCGTCGAGCTGCGCTCGGTCACGGCAGGCGTCGGCACCTTCTCGACCCGGTTCGATCATATGGCAGAGCTCAGCGGCAAGCCGGCCGAGATGGTCCTGCAGAAGGCCCATTGAGAAACCTCAGACATGAACGATCCCCGGAGATCGTTCATGTCTAAACTAATCCATCGACAAATCCGTTCTTCCGCGCCAAGTTAAGCTTTAAGGGAGATGCTATCTTCTCTGAAGCAAACTCGCCCTAGCGCGGGAGGAAAAGAATGAACGCCACACCCCAACCGGCCGCATCCATGGGTACGGCAGTTTCCCCCTCGGACAGGCCCTGGTTCAAATCCTATCCAGCGCAAGTGCCACAGGCGATCGACGACGCCAGCATCGGCACCCTCAACGACATCTTCACCAGGGCGACAGTCGATTTTCCGGACCGGGCTGCTGCCGAGAGCTTCGGCAAGCGCATCACCTATGCGGAACTCGGCCACAGCGGAGATGCGGTGGCCTCCTGGCTGCAACAGCAGGGCCTGAGGAAAGGGGATCGGGTCGCGATCATGCTGCCGAACGTGATGGCCTATCCGGTCATCCTCTACGGTGTGCTGATGGCCGGCGGCACGGTGGTGAACGTCAACCCGCTCTACACTCCCCGCGAGCTGACCTATCAGCTGGAGGATTCCGAGGCGCGCTTCCTCTTCGTCCTGGAGAACTTCGGTGCGACGGTGGAGGAGGCGCTGCCCGATCTCAGGCTCGACCGCGTGGTTGTGGTAAAGCCCGGCGATCTGCTGGGTGCGAAGGGCGCTATCGTCAACCTCGTCTCGCGCTATGTGAAGAAGGCCGTCAAGCCGTTCAGCCTGCCGAAATCACTGCCCTTCAAGGCGGTCCTGAGCGAAGGCGCGCGAAAGAGGCCGGAGAGGGTGCCTGTCACGCGGGACGACGCCGCCTTCCTTCAATACACGGGCGGTACGACGGGTATTTCGAAAGGTGCGGTTCTGCTCCACCGCAATGTCGCGGCCAATGTTCTGCAATGCGAGGCGTGGATGCGCCCGTTCTTCGGTGAGCGCCAGGACCATGTGATGGTCACTGCGCTGCCGCTCTATCACATCTTCGGCCTCACGGTGTGCTCGCTCTTCATGACGAAGATCGGCGGCTGCCAGCTTCTCATCGCCAATCCCCGCGACATCGCCGGATTCGTGAAGACGCTCCAGAGGAGCCGGTTCACCCTCATGTCCGGAGTGAACACGCTCTACAACGCGCTCGCCCATGCACCGGGCATCCGGGAGGTCGACTTTTCGCAGCTGGTCTTCGCCGTCGCTGGCGGCATGGCGACTCAGGAGACGGTTGCGAAGAAGTGGAGGGAAATCTCGGGACAGCCGATCGTCGAGGGCTATGGGCTGTCGGAGACCTCGCCCGTGGTCTGCGCCAACCGCCTCGACATCGAGGAGTTCACCGGCACCATCGGCTATCCGCTGCCGTCCACCGACGTGACGGTGCGTGCGAGCGACGGAACCATCCTTCCTCCGGGCGAGCGCGGCGAGTTGTGCGTCAAGGGGCCGCAGGTCATGGCCGGCTATTGGAAGCGGCCGGATGAAACCGCGCGGGCGACGACGCAGGACGGCTATTTCCGCACTGGCGATATCGCGACGCTCCTCCCCGACGGACAGGTGAAGATCGTCGACCGGATGAAGGACATGATCCTGGTTTCGGGTTTTAACGTCTATCCGAACGAGGTCGAGGAGGTGCTCGTGAAGCATCCCGGCGTCATGGAGGCCGCGGTTATCGGTTTGCCGGACGAGCAGGCGGGCGAGGTGGTCGTCGCCTATGTGGTACGCAAGGACCCGAACCTCGACCCTGACGAACTGCGCCATTTCTGCCGCGAGAATCTCACCGGCTACAAGGTGCCGCGGCGGATCGAGTTCCGGGAGACATTGCCGAAGACCAATGTGGGGAAGGTTCTGCGCCGCGTCTTGAAGGACGAGGTCGCGACTCATCATTAGGCTCGGCCGAACCAACAAAAAAAAGCCGGGCCAAAGGCCCGGCATAAAGTGAGGTTCGACAAAGAAGTCAAAACCTTCCAGAGGGAACGGCCGACACGGCAACGCCGGGAGGAAGAAAAGCGGTGCCGCGTTGAAATCAGCCACCGCTCATATCGGCTGCATTCGACTTATTTGCAATGCAACATGCCTCATAAAAGGGCTGCGCCCGTTGCATGGCTTAGACGAAAGGCTGACGTAAAAGTGCCACGCTTTTCGTAGCAAGCGGGGATTCGAAAGTCTGGAACCTAATAGGTCCAGCGCTGCGCCTTGGAAATCAGGAAATCGCGGAAGGCCTGAACGCGGGCGACCGAACGCATTTCTTCCGCATAGACCAGATAGCTGTCGAGGGACGGCATCTCGACGTCTCGCAGAACCTGAACCAGGCTTGAGTTGCTCTCCACCGC
Source organism: Microvirga makkahensis (assembly GCF_009830105.1). Lineage (GTDB taxonomy): Bacteria > Pseudomonadota > Alphaproteobacteria > Rhizobiales > Beijerinckiaceae > Microvirga > Microvirga makkahensis. The sequence continues at coordinate 490,638 of NZ_WURB01000001.1, read as the reverse complement.
ATAATCGGGCAGCACGGCAATTCCTGCCCCGGTTTCTACGGCAAGCTTCAGGGCAGTGATGTTGTTGACTTCATAGTGATACTGGCGCGGCTCTCGGCCCTCGCGTCCGGCCGTCGCGAGCCAGTGAACCGCCAGCAGATAGGACGGCTGATCGCCGCCGAAGGAGACGATGCGGTGTTCGTCGAGGTCCTCCAAGGTCTTCGGCTCTCCGAAGCGCTTGATGTAGTCGGCCGAAGCGTAGACGTGAAAATGGATCGTGAAGAGGCGCCGCTGGATGAGGTCAGGCTGGGCTGGGCGCCGCAGGCGAATGGCAACGTCCGCCTCGCGCATCGCAAGATCCAGCTCCTCGTTGGAGAGGATCAGCTCCACCCGGACGTCCGGGTAGAGGTCCAGAAATTCCGCGATCCGCTGAGCGAGCCAGATGGAGCCGAGGCCTACGGTGGTGGTCACCTTGAGCTCTCCGGAGGGGCGTTCGCTCGTCTCGACAAGGCGCGCCTTGGTCGTCTCCAGGCGCATTCGCATGTCTCGGGCGGCACGGAAGAGCAGGTCGCCTTGCTCGGTGAGGATCAGACCTCTCGCATGGCGGTGGAAGAGGGGCGCCTTCAGCTCACGTTCGAGGGCGCTGATCTGGCGGCTGACGGCGGATTGGCTCAGGCCCAGGTCATCACCGGCACGAGTGAAGCTGCCCGCTTCGGCGACGGTATAAAAAATCCGGATTTTATCCCAATCCACGGCGTTCCCCTGAATGCCCTGCATTCCTCTGGCGCAGGGCTCCCTATCTCTTCCGAGCTGGAGGCAGGATGCAATAGGAATCCTGCCCAAGGGTCAACCAATTGTGAATAAAACCTATTCTGCGGCTTCCTAGGTCGCTTCAAGGGCTGTTAGGTAGCGTTCGGCGCCCAGGGCAGCCATGCAACCCATGCCTGCCGATGTCACCGCCAGCCGGTCAACGTCGTCCGTGACGTCGCCAGCCGCTTCTCCGAACCAAGGCGCGGTGCGCATGCAATCTCCTCTAGCGGGTCCGGGCTACATGTCACAAGTGTAGAGGCTAAAAAGGCTTTTTGGCCCGCAAATCACCTCACGGCCCCGGAAGCACCGCTGCGCAATTCATCAGGTACCATCTCGAGGCGAGCCGAGGCAGTCGGTGTCGCTCGAACAAGAGCAAGGGCTTGAGGTTCGTGGCGGGAAATGTGCTTGGGAGCTGAAGGACACCTCGCTGCCGGCATCCTGAGGCCCCAGGCCCTCAAGCCTTCCCCCACGCGCCCTGGCCGCCCGAGACTGTGTCCGCGACCAATATAGCGTCAGGATCCACAGATCAGCGGGCGAGGGCCGACATGCCACTTCCGTCTTTGATGGGCTTGCCGGGCAATATTGTCGCTGCCTGTTGGCCAGTCCGTTCCAAGCGCCGGAGCGGACAAGCCTCTGTCGCTGCTCCGCCTCTGCTCCGCCTCTGCGGCGGCGTGAGGCTGTCGAGCAGGTCTGGAGGCACGGAGAGCCGGGATCCTCGGTATTTCCTGCGGCGTTGCCTTTCCTGCCGACGGGTTCCTGGGTATGGCCTGAAGCTTGCGTCACGAGGCATGCGCAAGCCTTCGCGGCATTCCTCCGTCTGCGGAAAGAAAACGACACCTTTGCGCTCCAAGGCATTTTGGACCGCCGCGCGCGCTTCAACGTTTGCCTTGGCGCCCGGCTTCGATGCGGGTGACGGTTGCTCGCGGCTGGAGCATGCGAGTTGGGGCTCACCCATTCCATATCCAGGTTGTCCCGGTCGTGCGTGCGCCAGCGCTGGCAAGGCCCGCGGAATTCCGTTCGCGATGGCCTCGGCCGCGGCAGATGGCGGTGAGCCGTCGGCTGCACAAATTCTCCATGTCCGAAGAAGGCCAGGGTGCTTTCCCGTTCTGGGTTACACTTCGACCCAGAGCTGAACCTGGCCGTTCAAGGATCATACGCCGAAACGGCACCCATCCGATTCCGTAAGGGCAATTCTGCGGATTTTGGCGCGCTCTCTCGGTTTGTAAGTCAGGTTCGCTAGCGCTATGTCCTGGCTTTCGGAAGAAACTAAGATGACAATCTCGAATGAAGACGACCTCACCCGCCTGAAGGAAATCGGGCGTATTGTCGCCCATACACTTGAGGCGATGGGCAAGGCCCTTGAGCCGGGCATGACCACCTCTGAACTCGACCAGATCGGGCGAAAGCTCCTGGAGGCTGCCGGCGCGCGCCCGGCTCCGGAGTTGGCCTACGGCTTTCCTGGGGCGACCTGCATCAGCGTGAACGAGGAGATCGCGCATGGCATCCCGGGGACCCGACGGATTGAGCGCGGCGACCTGGTCAACATCGACGTTTCAGCCGAGAAGAACGGCTTCTTTGCCGACACGGGAGCCTCGTTCGCCGTTCCACCCGTAACCCGCTCGATTGAACGTCTTTGCAGGGATGGCCGACGGGCCATGTGGGCGGGCCTGCGGCAGGTTGGAGCCGGCAAACCGGTTGCTGGCATCGGTCAAGCCATCGGGACCTTTGCGCGGAAAAATGGCTATAGTCTCGTCAGGAACTTGGCCAGCCATGGTGTCGGCTTGTCGCTCCATGAGGAGCCGACGGAGATCGCAACATGGCCCGACTCTTCCGAACGCCGCCTCATGAGCGACGGCTTGGTCTTCACCGTCGAGCCATTCCTGTCCCTTGGCGCGGAGTGGGCAGAGGATGGTGATGATCCATGGACGCTCTACAGCAGCCCCAAAGCTCCGACTGTTCAGTACGAACATACAATTGTCGCAACCCGAAACGGACCTTTGATCGTGACGATGGCCGGTTGAGGCCTACTCGGCCAGAGCCCGAGGCTTCCCTGTTCCGTAAACTGCCTTGCTCGAATTTTCGCCGTGAGCCGTTGATGGATATAGAACGCGACAGTCTCCACGCGCGGAAGGTCTCGAAACGGCAATGAGCTGAGATAGACCAAGAGTCTGCCGAAGAGAGGAGCGCCGGACGCTCGCGAGGGGCAGGGGATCGGCCGAGAGTGACCCGTTCCGGAGCTTCAGCCAGCGCGGGCTCGACGATTGTCACGGGTCAGCATTGCGCTACCGGGTGGGAGCCGTTGCACAAGTACCTTGTCCAGCCGCGAACGCGAGCCATGCCCTGACTGCTGCCACGGATCCGGCATGACGCGGCTTGCGGGGAGAAACGATGTAGAAATCCGATCCGACCCGCAGTTCCGTGGCGAACAGGCGGACGAGGCGTTCGGCGGCGAGATCGTCCTCGACGAAGAACTGACTGGTGAGCGCCAATCCCTGACCGGCGATCGCCGCCTCTATGGCCAGCGATGTCTGGTTGAAGCGGATGTTCTTGGTGGGGGCTGAGATGCCTTGCGGGAACGCCCGGTCGAGGAACTGCGGCCAGAAGTCATGGGCATCATGGAGGAGTGGGTATCGCGCGAGGTTCATGCCTTCTTCCGGCCGTCCCAGCTTCTCGATCAGGAGCGGGCTCCCGACGGCTACCACGACCTGCTCGAAGAGGAGATCCGCGTTCAGCCCCGGCCCGAAGGGTGGCCGCCCGTAGCGGACCGCCAGGTCGACCGCGTCGGTCTGGAAATTGGAGATCCGGTCGCTGGCCAGGATCCTGAGATCGATGTCGGGATGGGTTGCGGTGAAGTCCGGAAGGCGCGGGATCAGCCATTTCGAGGCAAAGGTCGGCGTGACGCTGATCGTCAGGTGCTGTGGCTCCGGTCTGAGCATCTCGGTGGCGTCAGAGATCAGCTCGAAGGCGCGGCGGATGTTGGCGACATAGCCTCGGCCAGCCTCCGTGAGGGCCAGGGTCCGGGGGTGCCGCTCGAACAGCTTCAACCCGAGTTCCGCCTCCAGGCCGCGTATCTGCTGGGCGACCGCACCCTGGGTGACGCCGAGCTCCTCGGCGGCGAGCCGGAAGTTCAGGTGCCGCGTGACGACCTCGAAGACACGAAGGCCATTCAGGGAAGGGAGGTGCCGGATACTATCTGCCATGCAATAGATTTTCTACTGGGAGATGAGCGCAAAACTGGTTCGTGCGGCCAGCCTATCCCTGATATCACAATTGGAAGATACGAGACAGGCGGCATGGTCAGCCGCCACGCCAACGAGATGGAGACGAGGATGTCAGTAGAAAAAGTGGCGCTGATCACCGCAGGCGGCAGTGGCATGGGCGCCGCCACGGCCCGCAAATTGGCAGCCGACGGGTTCAAGGTCGCTGTCCTGTCCTCCTCCGGCAAGGGCGAGGCCCTGGCGCAGGAGCTTGGCGGAATCGGGGTCACCGGATCGAACCAATCCAACGACGACCTGAAGCGTCTCGTGGATCTGGCCATGGAACGCTGGGGCCGGGTCGACGTGCTGGTCAACAGCGCCGGCCATGGTCCTCGCGCTCCCATTCTCGAGATCACGGACGAGCAGTGGCATCAGGGCATCGACGTCTATTTCCTGAACGTGGTGCGCCCGACCCGTCTGGTGACGCCGATCATGGTGCAGCAGAAGGCTGGTTCTATCGTCAACATCTCGACGGCCTGGGCCTTCGAGCCGAGTGCCATGTTTCCGACCTCCGCCGTCGCCCGGGCTGGCTTGGCGTCCTTCACGAAGATCTTCGCCGACCAGTATGCGGCGGACAATGTGCGGATGAACAACGTGCTGCCCGGCTGGATCGACAGCCTGCCGGCCACCGAAGAGCGCCGCGACAGCGTGCCGATGAAGCGCTACGGCACAAGCGAGGAGGTCGCCGCGACCATCGCATTCCTGGCCTCGCAGGGCGCGGCCTACATCACCGGCCAGAACATTCGTATCGACGGGGGCGTGACGCGGGCGGTATGACCCCGATGAGGAAGCAAGATCGGTTTCACCTGCACGTGACTGGCAGGCGCGTTCTGCAAGAGGGAATCCTATGATCGCGAGCGTCCATCAGGAACTTTGGCAGAACCTCGGGGCCGCGACGCGGTCGCGGTCTCCCTTCACGACGATGCAGTTGGCCACCATCGGTACGGATGGCGCGCCAAAGGTCCGCACCGTCGTCCTCCGACAGGTGGATGAGGCGCGGTCCACCGTGTCCTTCGTGACCGATCTCCGGTCCCCGAAGGTTGCCGAGATCCGGCGAGACCCGCGGGTTTCGCTCGTGGGCTACGATCCGCAAGGAGGCATCCAGATCAGGCTGGAGGGCCGGGCGGTCATTCTCGCCCAGCCAGAGGACAAGAAGCCGATCTGGGACAGGTGCCGGTCTCACACGCTCGCGCTGTTCCAGACCCCGGATGCGCCCGGGACTGAAATCGCTTCACCGCGCGGGGCGGGCGGCACACTGGAACACCGCGAGGGGAACGAGCAGGCCTTCCGCAATTTCTGCGTGGTTGAGGTCGAACTCCAGCGTTTGGAGTGGCTCGACCTTTCGCCGGAAGGACATCAGCGCTGCTTCTTCCGGCGGACGGCCGGGTCATGGGTCGGCACCTGGATAGCACCGTAGCACCTGCTTCCTAAGCCTGGACCGCGCGGACGTTCCATTTGGAAACTTCTGCGTATGAGAGAAGCAGTCCTCCCGTGGGGGGACAGCCATCTCCAGCGGGGTGATCCGATGCGAACTCGTCGAATGGCGCTTACACCCGAGCATGTGGTGCTGGTTCATCAAGTTCTGGAGGATCCCGGTCTGGACCCAAATTGGGCCTGCCACACCAACGAGGACTACGATGCGCGTGCAAGATCTCGTCGCCTCGCATCCCGGCGGGCCCGGCACGTAGCTGTTTGCCTACGGCTCCCTGATCTGGAAGGGCAACTGCAAAAGCCGGTCCGGCGCGAGATCACCGTGAGGCCGCCCAACAACGTCCACGCTGGATCACCGTGGAGACGGATCATGGATCACGGCGCGCCATTGCCTTCATGATGAACCGGCATTCCCGGTTCTACATCGGCAAGTTGCCGCCCTGACAGGTGGCGGATATCCTGGCGAAGGCCTGCGGCCATTGGGGCTCCCAGGATGCTAGGCCTCGCTCGGTACGCTGGCGCTAGTCATAGATCCAAGAAGCAGTGCCCGAGAGTTTTTCAACACAATCGACCCAAAGCGGTCATTCAAGCCGATCCGCCCCGCGTCCGCGCATGTAAGCCTGAGGGCTGCGCCCCATCTCCGTTCGGAACGCATATACGAAAGCGGACGTCGAGCCATATCCAAGCTCCAGGGCCGTGCGGGTCACGTCCAGGCCGCCGCCCATGAGTTCGATCGCCTTGAACAGCCGCAGGCGCCGCCGCCAGGAGCGCAGGCTCATGCCCACCTCCGCCTCGAAGCGGCGACCCAGCGTCCGTTCCGACATCCCGAGCTCCCGGCTCCAGGCCTCCGGTCCCCGCGGGTCGGAGGGGTCGGCGTAGAGCGCCTCGCATAGCGCCGTCAGGGATGATCCTCCCCGGGGCCACGGGAGTGCGCCTGGGAGGGGCTGCGCCCGACGGAGTTGATCCAGGATCAAGTCGGTCACGCGGCCGGCATAGCCGTCGCTATCCTCCTCGGCCTCGATAGCGGTCACCTCGACGATGAGAGCCCTGAGCAGCGGCGTCACGCTGAACACGGTCGCAATTTTCGGGAGGTCACGGCCAGCTTCGTCGGCGATCCAGAGGCTGCGAAACTCCGCTCCCACCAGGGATCCGACCCGGTGCCGCAGACCTGTCGGCAGCCAGACGGCCTGCTCCGGCGAGATCACGAAGGAGCGCCCCTCCACCGCCACCGTCAGCACCCCCGAGATCGCGTACACCATCTGGTTCCAACGGTGGGCATGCTCCGGAAAGAAGTGGCGTGCCGGGATCAACTGGGCTCGCACGGTGATCGGCTGGGGCGGTACCGTCCCAGGTGGCGCCTCGATCGTCCCCCATGTCATGCCCGATCTCCCGTTTGCCCGACCTCCAGTTTGGCGGATAATCTACACAAATTGGCGAGCTATCAAAATACTGACAGGAGAAGATCGCGTATAGGTTTCGGAGATATGCGCCGATGCGCCCGATCCCAATCATGAGGAATCTGCCATGACCCGCCTCGACAGCCGTGGCTTGCCCCTCTCGACCACGTCCGACCACGCGGCCGAACGCTACCGGGAAGGTCTCGATCTGCTCCTTTCGGCTTGGCCCGGAGCCGCGGAGGTCCTGGACGAGGCCATCGTGGCCGACCCGGATTTTGCTCTCGCCCATGCGGCCCGCGCCCGCCTGCACGCCATCCGCACCGAGCTGGCGAAGGCCAAGGCGCGGATCGCGGCCGCGGAAGAGATCGTCGCCCGGCGTGGGACCGAACGGGAGCGCAGCCATGTGGCGATCCTGTCGCTGGCCATCAACGGCCTCTCGGCCAAGGCACTCGCGCGGGCGCTCGCGCACCTCGACACCTGGCCGCGGGATGTGCTGATCCTGTCGCTGCCGCTCGGCGCCTTCGGGCTCTTCGCCTTCTCCGGCACGGCGGACCACGATCAGGCGCGTGTGGATCTCTGCGAGCGCCACGCCCGGCACTTCGATGACGACGATTGGTGGTTCCTCACCTACCGGGGCTGGTCGCATGCCGAGAACGGCAATGTGGCGCATGGGCGGGCCCTCACGCAGCGCGGCTACGATCTGCGCAGAAACAACGCCAATGCGGCTCACGCGCTCTCGCACGCCATGTACGAGGGCGGTGCGCACGACGAGGCGGAGCGGCTGATCGCGGACTGGCTGCCGGGCTACGATCGCAGCGGCATTCTCCACGGCCACATCGCCTGGCACTCGGCGCTGGGCGCCCTGGAGCGGGGCGATCCGGAGCAGGCGCTCGCCATCTACGCGGATTACATCCAACCCTCGGTAACGGCCGGCATGCCGGTCAACGTAGTCAGCGACACCGCCTCCCTGCTGTGGCGGCTGAAGGCTTACGGCTACCCGGTGCCGGCAGGGCTGTGGCAGGACGCGGCGGCTTATTCCGGAAACTATTTCCAGAAGGCGGGCTTTGCCTTCGCCGATGTCCACATGGCCCTTATCGCGGCGGCAACCGGTGACAAGGCCGCGGTCGAAGAGCGCATCAGGGCCCAGATGGAGCTGATCGAGGCGGGAGGCCTGGCCGCAGGGCCCGTGGTGCCGGCGATCTGCCGCGCTGCGCTCGCCTTCGCGGACGAGGACTATGCGGTCTGCGCCCGCATTCTGGAACCGGTCGCAGCCGAGGTCGTGCGCATCGGCGGCAGCGGCGCCCAGCGCGAGATGATCGAGGACATGCTCCTCCTGGCCCTGATGCGCAGTGGCGAGGCCGTGAAGGCGTCCGAGCTTCTCGACCGCCGCCTGCACCGTCGCCCGTCGTCGCGCGACACGCGCTGGCACGGCCTGCTCGCAGCCTGAGGGCCATCATGTCGCAAGTGAACGCCAATGCGGCAACCGGAATCGTGCCCGCGGTCCGCTCCGGGGAGGCGGACGTTGGGAGGCTCGCGGTCGCGCAGGCCCTCGCCGGCGCCAACTCGGCGGTCGTGTACGCCACCGGCGCCATCGTCGGCAGCACGCTCGCTCCAAGCCCAGCGCTGGCGACGCTGCCGATCTCCATCTTCGTGGTCGGGATGGCGGCCTGCACCCTGCCGGCCGGGGCCATCGCCCGGCGCCATGGCCGCCGCGCGGCATTTCTGACGGGGACAGGATCTGGCGTGCTCGTCGGGCTGCTGGCTTCCCTTGCGGTCGTGCTGGGCTCGTTCTGGCTGTTCTGCTTAGGCATGTTCTTCGGCGGAGCCTACGCCGCAGTGGCTCTCTCGTTCCGCTTCGCCGCCGCCGACTGCGTTCCGGCAGCGCGTCGCCCGCGCGCCCTTTCCGCGGTGATGGCGGGCGGGGTGTTCGCCGGAGTCATTGGTCCCCAGCTCGTCACCTATACCATGGACCTGTGGCAGCCCTACCTGTTCGCAGCAACGTATCTGGCACAGGCCGCCATCTCGGCCGTCTCCGCGCTCATCCTGCTCGGGGTGCGGGTGCCGATGCCGACCGCGGCGGAGGTGGCCGGGGGGCGCCCGCTCGGGATCATCGTACGCCAGCCCCTCTTCATCACCGCCGTGATCTGCGGTGTGGTCTCCTACACGCTCATGAACTTCCTGATGACGGCCGCGCCTTTGGCGATGCGCCTGTGCGGCCTGTCGCAGGAATCATCGAATCTCGGCCTGCAATGGCACATCATCGCGATGTACGGGCCGGGTTTCTTCACTGGGCGACTGATCACGCGTTTCGGCGCGCCCCGCGTGGTGACCGCTGGATTGTCCCTGACCGCCGCATCCGCCGTCATCGGCCTGACGGGGGTAGATGTGGCGCATTTCTGGCTGACCCTGATCCTGCTGGGCGTGGGCTGGAATTTCGGCTTTATTGGCGCCTCGGCTCTCGTGCTGGAGTGCCACCGTCCCGAGGAGCGGACCCGGGTGCAGCCGCTGAACGATTTCCTGGTGTTCGGGACCATGGCGGTGGGCTCGTTCTCGTCCGGTGGGCTGCTGACGGCCTACGGCTGGGACACGGTCCTGTGGGTGTCGTTCGTCCCGCTCGCGGTGGCGGTCGCGGCCCTCATCGTGACGGCGTCATCCCGCGCCGGCCGGGTGGCGGGCTGACGATCCCCGGTGCGCCACCCGACCCGAGTGCGCTGGCGCCGAACCGGGTGACACTGCCCTTGCCATTCGCGCTGACCTCACCACCCGATCAAAGGACATGCAAGTGAACAGCCCTGTGACAATCCTCCATCGCCGCAGTCCCGAGCGGGCCGACAAGGATTTCGATTTCGATGAGATCATTGACCGGCGCTCCTCGAACTCGGTGAAGTGGGCATGCTCCGGCAAGCTGCTGACGCCCGAGGAGTGCGCTGCCGACCCGCTGCCGATGTGGGTCGCGGACATGGACTTCAAGGCTCCCCAGACCGTCCTCGATGCCCTCACGGATGCCGTCCGGCACGGCATCCTCGGCTATCCAGGCGGCGTACCGAAATCCTATGTCGATGCCGTCATCAACTGGCAGGCCAGGCGTTTCGGCTGGGACGTCTCGCCGGACTGGCTCCTGCAAACTCCGGGTGTCGTCACCGCATTGAAGACGATCATCCAGGCATTCTCTCAAGCAGGCGACACGATCCTCATCCAGCCGCCAGTCTATGCACACTTCCATGACGATCCGGTCCTGAACGGCCGGCGTCTGGCCTACGCCCCGCTCGTCCTCACGGAGGGCGGATACCGTTTCGACGAGAAGGTCTTCGAAGCCGCGATCCGCGACAACACGAAGATCTTCATCCTGTGCAGCCCTCACAATCCCACAGGCAATGTCTGGTCCGAGGAGGAACTCCGGGCGATGGGCGAGATCTGCGCGCGTCATGGCGTGCTGGTCGTTGCGGACGAGATCCACGAGGACTTCGTCCTGAACCCGCAAAAGCGGCATGTCCCTTTCGCGTCCCTTGGCGATGCGTTCGCGCAGAACAGCTTCACGTGCACGGCTCCGAGCAAGACCTTCAATCTTGCCGGCCTTCAGACGGCGAACGTCATCGTGCCCAACCCACGGCTGCGCGGGGAGCTTCGCCGCCAGCTCGAGAGGAACGGCTCCGGTCAGGTGAACGTGCTCGGGATGGTCGCCGCTGAGGCCGCTTACGCCCATGGGGAGCCCTGGCTCGAGGCCATGCTGGACTACGTCCGAGCCAACCGCGAACACTTCGCCCGCGCGATCAACGACGCCACGACGAGAATCAGGGTCCTTCCGTCGGACTCGCTTTACCTGTCGTGGATGGACTGCCGGGGGCTTGGCCTGACGGCCCCGGAGCTCCGGACGTTCATGCTCACCAGGGCCGGGGTGTGGCTCGACCATGGCTCCAAGTTTGGAGCCGACGGTGAGGGCTTCATGCGGGTCAATCTCGGCTGTCCCAGGGCTACGGTCGACGAGGCGATCACCCGCATAACGGGCGCCGTGGCCTCTTATCCTTGAAGGCTGAACGGAGTCGGCTGTCCTGGTCACTCCGCTTGTACTGAGGAAGGACGATCCACGATATCCTCGCACCTCGTTCTTCCCGGGACGGGGGAGCCGGACGCTAGTCTGAGGAAAGTCGTTCCGGTTGCGAGGTCCCCCTGTCGCTCAAACCGATTCACCGTGGCCGTGCTCATGGCCCTGTTCGTCGGCCCGGCCGGGGCAGGGGCGTAGTTTGACGGGCTGCGACCCGACGAGCTCTTCGGTCTGAGCGCCTCGAGTGGGCCGGGCCGCAACCTGCACCTCGATGGGTCCATCACTCCGGATGTCTATCTCGACCGGAACAGGACAGCCGTCACCGCGACGCCCTCGGGCGAGCGGCCGCTTTCGATCCGGACCGGTCCGGCAAGCGCAGGGTCGATCCCACCTTCGGCGAGACCGGGGTCTACCTGGATGCCGCCGGGTGACGATTCCCGCCGCCGAACTCGGGGCGCGGCTCCATCGCGCACGATCCATGGCACTTGCCAGGGATGTGCCGAGAAGCTGGGCATCTGCTCCTTGTCCGTGACAAAGTCAGTCGGCCTCGCGACCCTGGCGGCGTTCCTCGGCTTCGTCCTCCTGCTCACCTTCACACCCTGCGCGCGGCCGATGATCCCAAGCCTGTCGGGCATGCTGACCGGCAACGGAGGACAGCTTTCGGCGGGCAGGAGATTCGCTCTCTCGACTAGTACGTGGTGGCCATGGCGGCCGCCAACGGGCTGCTCGGCGTTGCCGCCGCGGACTACAACTGCCCCTTCTGCAAGAAGGTCCCGCCGACCTGGAACGCTTCGTCCGAACCGGCGGCAGCATCCAGCTCGTCAATAAGGATTGGCCCGCCATCACGCCCTCACCCCTTCATGGGGCGCAGGTGGCCCTGGCCGCGCGTATCAGGGGAAGGCGGCGCTCTTCGGCTTTGTCGGCGTTCCCGCGAACCAGCGCCTCGCGGTGGGACAGGGCGCGATCATAACGGCTCGCGTCCAGCAGCTTGCCGACCTGTTCGGGCCCGAAGCCGCCAGTCCGGTCGCGACCCTGTTCATCTGGACCAACAGCGACCAGCCCCTAGCCAGATCGGTGCGGGGGCACCTCGGGCAGTGGACGGTACTCAGGCGCTGGTGACGCCTTTCGGCATCACAAGCCTCCTCGGCCGTGAGACCAGAAGTCTCAAACCTCTCGCCGCAGTTAGGGCAGTGATATTGCACGCATATTGGTACCGGTAACCCTTCCACGCCAAGTTGCTGAGGCTACCTTCGACTTCGAGGGCGGATCCCGCTAAACCCGAATCCCGCAAGACAGGAGAGGGCACGACCTCTTGCCCCGCGTCGGCTTCGGCCGTTCCGCGGCTCCAAGGCCAGGCCTGGGCCCGGCTTTGGTGCTTCTGGATTGTGTAACCGAAATGCTAAGCCCGTGGGTTCCGCACTCTGCAAGGGCGCTCGCAAACGGGAACGCCCTGCCGAAGTTCTAATCCCAGGCGCCGATCATCTGCTCTTCTTGCTTCTCGATCGAGCGGGTGACCGGATCAGGTGAATGCTCGGCCAGGAATTTTTCGGCTTCCAGGGCCGCCATGCACCCCATACCGGCGGAGCTAATGGCCTGCCGGAACACCGGGTCGATAACATCGCCGGCCGCCATGCACCCGGAAACGGACGTTTTCGTCGACCACGAGCCAACCTTGATGTAGCCAGCTTCATCCATGTCGAGCTGATCTCGGAACAGCTTGGTCGCGGGGTCATGGCCAATGGCGACGAAAAGGCCGTCTGTGGAGAGCTCCTTCGTCTCGCCCGTGTTCGCATCACGGATCCGAACGCCCGTCACCGATTTCATAGGCTCCTGCTTTCCGAGAACCTCGTCGATGACGTGGTTCCAGATCACCTCGACGTTCGGCTTGGCCAGGAGACGGTCCTGAAGGATTGGTTCCGCACGGAAGCGGTCACGACGATGGACTACAGTGACCTTGGCGGCGATGTTCGAAAGATAGAGAGCTTCTTCGACCGCAGTGTTGCCGCCGCCAACAACCACAACGTTCTTGTTGCGATAGAAGAAACCATCGCAGGTCGCACAGGCTGAAACCCCGTACCCATTAAAGAACTCTTCCGAGGGCAGTCCCAGCCATCGAGCCTGGGCTCCCGTTGCGATGATGAGAGCATCGGCCACGTAGACGTCGCCCGAGTCACCCTCAGCCCGGAACGGCCGCTTTGAGAGATCGACATTGACGATCGTGTCGTAAACCAGATTGGCGCCGACATTTTCGGCCTGCTGCTTCATCTGCTCCATCAGCCACGGTCCCTGAACGGGTTCCGCGAACCCAGGGTAGTTCTCGACATCCGTCGTGATGGTGAGTTGGCCGCCGGGCTGCATGCCAGTCACAAGGAGCGGCTTCAGGTTGGCACGAGCAGCGTAGATGGCGGCGGTATATCCAGCCGGTCCGGCCCCGATGATCAGGACCTTGGTGTGATGCGTGTTCATAGTGAAATCTCAGGAATCTAAAGGGGCATCGGATGAATGTGCATTACGCCGCGTGTTTATTCTCAGCGCTCAAAGCATTGTCGTTCAAGGCAGACTGGTTTGAATACACGCACTCGGTGAGGTCATCTGGTTCAGAGAAGGCCCCGAAGCCACCGGGAATATTGGTGCTGGTCGAGCCCGGCTTCACCTGGAGATACCCGCCGGGTTTCATGTCGCGCCATCCACCGAACAGTTCGGTCGAAGGCTTGTGACCGGTGGCGGAGTCCCGGATCACTTTGGCGAAACCCGGATAGTTCCCGACATCCGTGGTGATCATGAGCTCTCCGCCGGGCTTGAGGCCCGAGATCATGGCGGGCTCGAGCAGAGCGCGCGCCGCATGGATCGCTGCCGTGTAGCCTGAGGGCTCCGAGCCGATGACGATGAGCTTGGCGTGAGAATGGGCCATCAGGACGTCTCCAGTGAAAACGCAATGTCCGGCAAACCAAGGGAGCGGCAGTGAAGGCTGAAGCCCCGGACAATGGCAGCAGCAATCCTAGGCGTCGAATTTAGGGGTTCGTAGGCCTGTCCTACAAGATGGCCCTCGAACGGATGCACAATTCCATGGGCCCTCAGACGCTCCATGTAAATACCGAGCTTCGGATGTCCGCCGGAAGGTTCGAAGACCAGGATCGGCTTTCCCGAGGCGGCCGCTTCTCCGATCATGTTGAAGGAATCTGCCGTCGCCACGATGAAATCGGCGAGACCGAGCAGGGCCACATAAGGATTCTCTCCGGGGGCCTCGCCGGTCCCGTCCCAAAAGAAGGCCCCATGACGGGCGGCAAGGGCGATCAATGCCATCCGCAGGGGGGTCGGAGTGCGGCGGGAGGCCGTGATCATCAGCCCGGCGCCCGATCGGGCGAGGGTGGACAGGTGCTGGACGAAGCGACCGATATCCTGATCCGTGAACCGGTGATGCCGGCTGTCGCCGCCGACGAGCACTCCGACGCGGGGTCTGGGCAGGGCCGCGAGGCGCGGATCGGGATGCGCTCGCGCCTCCTCGATCTTCCGGGCGGAGACGCGGTGCGGTGGGGTCAGCGTGGTCAGCACGTTGGGCCCGCGCAGGCGGTCGTAATCCGGTGCCCAGATGAGGTCGGCCGTGTTCGGCCCCGTGCGGGGGTCCTTGAGAAAAACCGTATAGGTCCGCCCTCCCGAGGCCCGTTTGACGAAGCGCAGATAAGGCACCGCCCGGCGGCCGGAGGCGAGGAGGAGATCGGGATAGGGCGGGGCGATGGGACTGCCAGGCCGGCTCGGCCTCTCCCGAGGATCGATGGGACCCCAGGGCATCATCCAGGTGAAGGGCGCACGGGGCCTGACGCGGCGGATTTCCGGCTGAATCCCCAGAGCCTCGGCCACGCTCAGGCCCTGAAGCTCGTCACCGGCCTTGCCGTCGCTCAGGACCCAGGTAAGGGGGCTGGAAATGTCGCGCAACATTCGATCAACGAGCCTGTGGAGTTCAGATGGTTCGTTGCGACTTAATCGCCCGTCCCGCTTGTGCAGACCCTTTACACGGTCTACTCAGCCAAGACGAGTTTTTTGCTTGAGGGGTGCATGATCCGGGCCGTGAGGCCCGTCCGATATGCGCTCCATTGGAGTGACCGTGCGCGGACGCCTCGATTCGATTGACTGGGCTATTCTGAGGGAACTGCAGGCCGACGGCAGCATCACCAATGTTGAGCTGGCCCGCCGTGTCGGACTGTCGGCGCCCCCGTGTCTGCGCCGTGTGCGCGCGCTCGAAAGCGCCGGCATCATCAAGGCCTACCGGGCCATTCTCGACCCCAAGGGTCTGGGCTTCGAGATCGTGTGCTTCGCCATGGTGCAGCTCGATATCCAGGGCAAGAAAGAGCTTCAGGAATTCGAGCAGCGGGTGAAGGACTGGCCCATGGTCCGCGAATGCTGGACCCTGTCGGGCGACATCGATTTCATCATGAAATGCGTGGCCCCGAACCTCGCTTCCTTCCAGAGCCTCGTCTCCGAACTCACGTCCCTGCCCAACGTGCGCAACGTCCGGACAGCGCTCACCCTCGATCTGATCAAGGACGAGCCGCTGGTGCCGATCGACGACATTGCGGAAGTAGCCGAGTAAGCCCCGGCCCGGGTCAGAGCCTGCGCCGCAGCCAGCGCACATAATGCTGCGCCAAGGCGACGGCGCGGCCCGGTTCATCAGGGTCGGTGCTTCTCCTCGCCACGTCGAGCACCGCGTGCTGCGGATGGCGGGCCAGGATCTGGCCCCTCGGGCCGATCGCCAGGGCTTCCCCGTCCATGCCGTCGTGGTTTCCGCCCCCGCCGCCACGGCCGCGCGAGCCCGACCCGGGGTCGGGAGAGGCTGTCAGGAATACGTCAGTGATGAGGAGGACGAAACGTGGGCCGCGCGGGTCGATCCGGTCCGCAAAGGAGCGGTGCAGCTCGTCAAGGGCCGCCTGCCGGATGAGATCGGCGAACGGACCCCATCCTTTCGCCTTGAGCGGCTCGACATCGACGAAGAACGACGAGAACGCCCGGGGAAAGGCCTGGGCCCGGGCCGGGGCGTGCGCCAGCAGGCCCGCACCCGCAAGACCGGTGCAGGCGAGGGTTTTCAGAAATGAGCGGCGGGATGGAGGGGGCATGATCTGATCTCTCATTGGCTGCCCCCTCGTCGCATCAGACTCTGAACTGAACCCCGACGACCTCATAGGATTTGCCGCCCCCGGGGGTCGACACCTCCACCGTATCGCCGATGGTCTTGCCCATCAGGGCGCGGGCAATGGGGGAGGCGACCGAGACGCGGCCGGAACGGACGTCGGCCTCGGGCTCGCCTACGATCTGGTAGGTCTTTTCTTCCTCGGTGTCTTCGTCCACCAGCTTCACGGTCGCACCGAACTTGATCCGGTCGCCCGAGAGCTTGGAGATATCAATGACTTCCGCACGGGAAATCAGGCTCTCCAGCTCAAGGATACGGCCCTCGTTGAGGGACTGGGCTTCCTTGGCGGCATGGTATTCGGCGTTTTCCGACAAGTCGCCGAGCGCGCGCGCTTCCGCGATCGCCTGGATGATCCGCGGGCGCTCGACCTGTTGCCGATGCTTGAGTTCTTCCTCGAGCGCCGCAAAACCCTTGATCGTCAGAGGGACCTTGTCCATCGTTTATCTCGTCCAAAAAGAGGTACGAGGCCGCTGTTTCCAGCGCCCTCGCAAGTCAACGAAAACTCCACTGAAGCTTCGCAGTTCCATTGTGCAGGCCCGAGGCCTCAGGCGAAATAGTCCTGAAGCGCTCGAACCTCGAGATCGCCGCCGAGATAGGCCTTGATGCCCTCGGCTGCAGCGATCGCTCCTGCAAGAGTGGTGTAGTAAGGTATCTTATGCAAGAGGGCAGCTTGCCGAAGTGAGCGAGAATCTGACAAGGCGCCCGCACCTTCGGTGGTATTGAACACCAGCTGGATGTCGCCGTTCTTCATGGCATCGACCACGTGGGGGCGGCCTTCGAGCACCTTGTTGATGCGCTTGGCCTTGACGCCCTGTTCCGCGAGATACTTCTGGGTGCCCGCGGTCGCCAGGACCTGGAAACCGGCCTCTTCCAGCATCCGGACCGCCGGAAGAATGCGGGGCTTGTCCGAGTCGCGGACCGACACGAACAGGGTTCCCGTCTTGGGCAGCTGGCTTCCGGCGCCGAGCTGGCTCTTGGCGAAGGCCACGCCGAAGCTCCGGTCGAGGCCGATGACCTCGCCCGTCGAGCGCATTTCCGGCCCGAGCAGTACGTCCACGCCCGGGAAGCGGGCGAAGGGGAAGACGGCCTCCTTGACGCCGATATGCGGCAGCTCCTTCGGGGTCAGGGCAAACCTGGCCAGGGGCTCGCCGGCCATGATCCGGGCCGCGATCTTGGCGATGGGTTCGCCGATGACCTTGGCCACGAAGGGCACCGTGCGCGAGGCGCGGGGGTTGACCTCGAGAACGTGGATCGTGCCGTCCTTGATGGCGTATTGCACGTTCATCAGGCCGCCCACGTCGAGAGCGAGGGCCAGGGCCTTCGTCTGGCGCTCCAGCTCCGCGATGATCTCCTCCGAAAGCGAGCGCGGTGGCAGGGAACAGGCGGAATCGCCGGAGTGGATGCCCGCCTCTTCGATATGCTCCATGATCCCGGCGATGAACACCTCCTTGCCGTCGCAGAGGCAGTCCACGTCGACCTCGATGGCATCCGAGAGATAGCGGTCGAAGAGCAGGGGGTTCTTGCCGAGAACCGTGTTGATCTGACCCGTCTTGTCGTTGGGGTAGCGAGCCTTGATGTCGGAGGGAATCAGGCTGGGCAGGGTGCCGAGCAGGTAATCCTCGAACTGGGTCTCGTCCCGGACGATCGCCATCGCGCGGCCGCCGAGCACATAGGACGGGCGCACCACGAAGGGCAGGCCGAGATCGGCGGCGATCAGGCGGGCCTGCTCCACCGAATAGGCGATGCCGTTCTTGGGCTGCTTCAGATGCAGTTTGTCCAGGAGGCGCTTGAACCGGTCCCGGTCCTCGGCGAGGTCGATGGCGTCGGGGGAGGTGCCGAGGATCCTCACATCCGCCTCCTCCAGGGCGCGGGCGAGCTTGAGCGGCGTCTGGCCGCCGAACTGCACGATCACGCCGTGGAGGGTGCCCTTGGAGCGCTCGGTCTCGATGATCTCCAGCACGTCCTCCTGCGTCAGCGGCTCGAAATAGAGCCGGTCGGAGGTGTCGTAGTCGGTCGAGACCGTCTCCGGGTTGCAGTTGATCATGATGGTCTCGAAGCCCGCGTCTTTCAGCGCGAAGCAGGCGTGGCAGCAGCAATAGTCGAACTCGATGCCCTGGCCGATCCGGTTGGGGCCGCCGCCGAGGATGATCACCTTTCTGGCGTCCGACGGATTGGCCTCGTCCGCGGGGTTGCCCGCGAACGGAGCGGTGTAGCTCGAGTACATGTAGGCGGTGGGCGAGGCGAACTCCGCCGCACAGGTATCGATGCGCTTGAATACCGGGCGTACCCCGAGGGCGCGGCGCGCCTCGCGCACCTCCGCCTCGGTCGTTCCGGCCAGCACCGCGAGCCGCGCGTCGGAGAAGCCCAGCGCCTTGATCTGGCGGAAGGCGCCCGGCGTCTTCGGCAGGCCGTGGGCCTTCACCTTGGCTTCCATGTCGACGATGTCCTGGAGCTGCTCCAGGAACCAGCGGTCGATCTTGCAGGACTCGTAGACCTCGTCGTGGCTGATGCCGAGGCGAAGGGCCTGGGCCACCTTCAGGATGCGGTCCGGGGTGGGGGTGCCGAGGGCGGCCTTGATGGCGTTTTTATCGTCGCCCTTGCCGAGGCCCTCGATCTCGATCTCGTCGAGGCCGGTGAGGCCGGTTTCGAGGGAGCGCAGGGCCTTCTGCAGGGATTCCGGGAAGGAGCGCCCGATGGCCATGGCCTCGCCCACGGACTTCATGGCCGTCGTGAGGGTGGGCTCGGCACCGGGGAACTTCTCGAAGGCGAAGCGCGGGATCTTCGTGACCACGTAGTCGATGGTGGGCTCGAACGATGCGGGCGTCGCGCCGCCGGTGATGTCGTTGGCGATCTCGTCGAGCGTATAGCCTACGGCGAGCTTGGCCGCGACCTTGGCGATGGGGAAGCCCGTCGCCTTGGAGGCGAGCGCCGAGGAGCGCGACACGCGCGGGTTCATCTCGATCACGATCATGCGCCCGTTCTCCGGGTTGATCGCGAACTGCACGTTTGAGCCGCCGGTCTCGACGCCGATCTCGCGCAGAACAGCCAGCGAGGCGTCACGCATGATCTGGTATTCTTTGTCCGTGAGCGTCAGTGCCGGCGCGACCGTGATCGAATCGCCCGTGTGGACCCCCATCGGATCGAAGTTCTCGATGGAGCAGATGATGATGCAGTTGTCCGCCTTGTCGCGGACGACCTCCATCTCGTACTCCTTCCAGCCGAGCACGCTCTCCTCGATCAGCACCTCGTTGGTGGGGGAGGCATCCAGGCCGCGCTCGACGATGTCGAGGAACTCCTCGCGGTTGTAGGCGATGCCTCCGCCGGTGCCGCCCATGGTGAATGAGGGACGGATGATGGCGGGCAGACCCACTTCGGCGAGGGCGAGCAGGGCCTCGCCCATGGCGTGCTCCTGGTAGCGCTTGCGGCGGTCGTTCTCGCCCGCGTCCCACTTCAGCTTGTAGGCGGCAATCATGCGCTTCTTGTCGCCCGGGTGCATATCCATGGCTTCGAGCCGCGCGAGCTCGGCCAGATAGGCATCCCTGTCGGCCTTCTTGAGAGCCGATGCGTTGGCCAAGCGGGACTTCGGGGTGTCGAGGCCGATCTTGGTCATGGCCTCGCGGAAGAGCTGGCGGTCCTCGGCCTTGTCGATGGCCTCCGCCGTCGCGCCGATCATCTCGACGCCGAACTTCTCGAGGACGCCCATCTTCTTCAGCGAGAGGGCGCAGTTCAGCGCCGTCTGGCCGCCCATCGTGGGAAGGATCGCGTCCGGGCGTTCCTTCTCGATGATCTTGGCCACGATCTCGGGCGTGATCGGCTCCACATAGGTGGCGTCCGCGAGATCGGGATCGGTCATGATCGTCGCGGGATTCGAATTCACCAGGACGACGCGATAGCCTTCCTCCTTCAGGGCCTTGACGGCCTGCGTGCCCGAATAATCGAACTCGCAGGCCTGACCGATGATGATCGGCCCTGCGCCGATGATGAGAATGGAGGAGATGTCTGTCCGCTTCGGCATTGGCCCACCCAGGCGTGTCCAGCCGCGCGGCCGCTCTATGCGGCACTTCAAGCGCAGCCGGGATGTGTCAGATTGAAGGTTGAGTGAGGCTCTTACACGGACACGCTGCAAATTCAAAGGCCCGAGCCATCATTTGGCGACAGGTACCCGCATGCGGCATGATCGCAGGCCGTTGAGCGGCAGGAACCCGAGGGAGATAAGGGATGGCTGAGGACGCGCGCTGGGCGGTGATTACCGGGGCATCGAGCGGGATCGGTGCGGAGCTTGCCCGGATTTTCGCCGCGAGAGGCTATTCCCTTGTCGTCGCGGCCCGACGGCACGAGCGCCTGGAAGCCTTGGCCGAGGAAATCCAGGGAGCCCATGACATCCCCGTGGAAGTCATGGCCCTCGACCTCGAGGACCGCGAGGCGCCCCAGGATCTCGTCGAGATGCTCAGGGACCGGGGCATCCAGGTTCATACCCTCGTGAACAATGCGGGATTCGGCCTGAGGGGGACCTTCGCGACGATGCCGTTCGAGCGGCAGATCGCCATGATCGACGTGAATGTCACGGCGCTGACGGCCCTTTGCCGCCTGCTCTTGCCCGGTATGCTGGAGCGCGGGCGAGGCGGCATCCTGAATGTGGCCTCCACCGCGGCCTTCCAGGCCGGGCCCTACATGGGGGTCTATTACGCCACCAAGGCCTATGTGCTGTCCTTGTCCGAGGCGCTGCACGAAGAGGCCAAGCCTCATGGCGTGACGGTGACGGCCCTCTGTCCCGGGCCGACGGAGAGCGAGTTTTCCTCGACGGCGGACCTCGAGAATACCAAGCGGTTCACCCAGGGCGCGATGTCCGCGGCCCAGGTGGCCCGGATCGGGATCGACGGCTACGAAGCGGGCAGGGCCATCGTGGTCGCGGGAGCGTCCAACCGGCTGGGGACACTGGGAGCCAAGCTCCTACCACGCGCCGTCATCCGCCGGATTGCCGGGACCCTTCAGCGCGGCGAGGTGACGAAGCCCGCGGGAGACGCTAACGAGGAGGGGTGAACGCGCTTTCTCCCTTCCACCGCCTGTCCCGTCAGTTCGCAGCCTTCTTCGGAGTAGGGCTGGCGGCGGCTCTGGTGCATTTCGGCTTGCTCATCCTTCTCGTCGAGGGAGGAGGGGCCCATCCCGTCCCTGCGACGCTCGCCGGCTACGTGGCGGGCGGGTCGGTGTCGTATGCGCTGAACCGCAGGCATACTTACAAAAGCAGCCGCCCGCACCGGGAGGCGACATGGCGCTTCGCGGCGGTCGCCTTCGTCGGGTTCCTTCTGACATGGTTTCTCATGCATGTTCTGGTGGAATGGCTCGGAGGTCCCTACCTGCCGGCGCAGGTGGCGACCACAGGCGTGGTGATGCTCTGGAGCTTTCTGGCTCACAAGATCTGGACGTTCGCTTAGAGCATTCTTCGGCGAGCGGAAAAGAGATGATTCGGCGCAAGCGGAACAGCCCTGGGCTCAGGCGGCGTCGGCCGCCCGCCCGATGAAGGTCATTCGCGCTTGGTTGTGACCGAGATTGCGGGCGGCGCGGCGCGGCTCGAACCCGGCATCCTGGAGGATGTCGATCACCTCGTCCTCGCTGTATTGCGCAAGGCCGATCTCCTCGCGGAGCTTGCGGTACTCGGAGAAAGCGGTGCGGGCGAGGCCCGTGAGGGCCGCTATCAGGAAACCGCCATGCCACGCGAATGAGAGAAGCGCCTTGGCATCCGTGACCGGACTCACGTCCGGCGGGATCACATCCGCGATGACGAGCCTGCCGTCACTCTTCAGCTTCGCGCGCCAGAGCTTGAGCAAGGAGCGCAGCTCGTCGAGGGACAGGTATTGCAGGAGCGAATTCACCACGACGAGGTCGAGGGATTCATCGGCGAGACCGGCAACCTGCGCGGGAGACAGGATCGCGATGCGCTCGTTCCCGCCGAACCTGGCCTGCAGCCGCTCCCGGACGAGGGGCGCGGCATCGCTCAGGTAGAGCTTCGCGCACTTGGCCGCGACCTGATCGGCAAAGAGGGCCTCGCCGCAGCCGTAATCGAGCACGCTCGCCTCGGGCGACGGGACGAGACCGACGATGTCGTTCGCCACGAGCCTGTAATGCAACAGCTTGTGCCGCTCGCCCGAATAGATCGGGGTGTCTTGGTTCCAGTAGTCCCGCCAGCTCGCCATGGGCTAGGTTCTAGCCCATGCTCAAGCCTCCGTCATCTCGCTCAGGACCATAGCTTCGTCAACGGGCCGTTCGCTCCGTCAACAGGATCGGCAGCGGGGAGCGGAACCTGTGCGATCCGCTGCTGGGAGGATGCCAGCGCTCCGGGATCATCCCGGACCGTGTCGTAGTCCCGGCCGTCCGGATAGGCGCCGACTACGGCGAAGTCGTCGCTCGCGTTGATCAGGGCATGGGCCACGCCTGCCGGGATGATGACGACGTCACCTGCGGAGACGGCGACGAGTTCCCCCTCTTCCCCGCCGAAGCGCACGGAGGCGGAGCCCGAGGCGATGCCCAGCACCTCGTGGGTGTTCGGGTGATAGTGGTGGTAATCGTGGATGGTGTCCAACCACGCATTGGTCCAGCCGTTCTTGGCAAAGGTGGCCTTGAAGGCCTTCGCCGGGTCGTCCTGGGCCGGCGAAACGGCGCCGCGGCGGACGATCAGCGGCAGGGACGAGTTGGGCACGATGCCGTTGCTTTGAAAGACGTATGTCTCCGTGCCGAGCGGTGCGTTGTAGCCGCTCGGATCGCCATATCCTTTTGCCTGAGCCATGCGGATCTCCCTTTTCGTTGCAAGGGGGAACGCATGGCCCGGGCGAAAGATCGAGCTGGACCGTGACGTAAGGCTCACATGCCGAGCAGCATCGCCGCGACGGCGCGGTCGATGGAGAGATAGAACATGACGAAGGCTACCGCTCCCGCGATTCCGAACTCGACGGCTTGGTTCCGCAGCAGACGAAATTTGGCGAAGACGTTCTGGCCGAAGATCGAGATCAGCCATGCCGTCGTGAGCACCACGGGGAAGACGAAGAGATAGGACCAGGTGCTCTCAACCTGGCCTACATTGGAAGGGTCAATCAGCGGGCGGATGTTGCGCACCCAGGGAGCGTAGGCGGCAGCATAGAGCGAGGTCAGCCAGGACAGGGTGACGGCAACGCCGAGGTGAAAGGTGAAGAGATTGTGCCAGCGGCTGAATTCGCCGGAATCGGAATCGAAATCCATCGGTGAAACCCCCGAAACATGACCTGGAATCATTGATTTTTATGGTTAACCGTTTGTTACTGCGGTCCAGGCGACGGAGGCAACATACGCATTTGTCGCGTATATCGGCGTCTTGGACCGCTTACGCAAAGCGCTGACAAAGCAGCGTATATGTTATAAGATATAACCGGATGCGGCCGCAAGAGGAAGAACGGCGGAATTCGCGATTGCCGCGCAACGGTTCGAGGGAGCGCCTCTACCTGTATGGGGCCGCCGAAGGCCGGCTCGGTTCTCGGCCGGCCTCCGAAATGTGACGGTTCGTTATCCGGAAACGCCAGGACTATTCTTTCGCCTTGCCCTCATCCATCAGCTTTACGAAGCGATCGAAGAGGTAGTGGCTGTCCTGAGGGCCGGGGGACGCTTCGGGATGGTACTGCACCGAAAACGCGGGACGGTCGGTCAGCGCGATGCCGCAATTCGAGCCGTCGAACAGGGACACATGGGTTTCCACGGCGTTCGTTGGGAGCGTTCCCGGATCCACCGCGAAGCCGTGATTCATAGAGGTGATCTCCACCTTGCCCGTGGTCTTGTCCTTCACCGGATGGTTCGCGCCGTGATGCCCCTGGTGCATCTTCTTGGTCTTGGCGCCCACGGCCAGGCTCAGCATCTGGTGGCCAAGGCAGATGCCAAAGGTTGGGATTCTCTTCTCGAGCACCTTCCGGATCACCGGCACGGCATATTCGCCGGTCGCGGCCGGGTCGCCTGGTCCGTTGGAGAGGAACACGCCGTCGGGGTTGAGGGCCAGCACGTCCTCGGCGGTTGCCGTGGCGGGCACGACGGTCACCTTGCAGCCGGCGCGGGCGAGAAGGCGCAGGATGTTGCGCTTCACGCCGTAATCGATCGCGACGACGTGGTGTTTCGGCTCGGCCTGCTGATGGCCGTAGCCTTCACCTTTGGTCCATGTGGTCTCGTCCCAGTGGAAACGCTGGTTGCTGGTGACCAGCGGCACGAGATCCAGCCCGTCCATCGAAGGGAGGGCGGCAGCCTTGGCCTTGAGGGCTTCGAGATCGAACGCGCCTTTCGGGTTGTGGGCGATGACGGCGTTCGGCATGCCCTTGTCGCGGATCAGAGCCGTGAGCGCGCGGGTGTCGATGCCCGAGAGCCCGACGATCTGGCGGGATTTGAGCCAGGCGTCGAGGTCGCGGGAGGCGCGCCAGTTGGAGGGCTCGGTGATGGAGGCTGCCAGCACCACGCCGCGCACGCCCGAGGACGAGGCGGCGTTCACGCTCTCGATGTCCTCTTCGTTCGTGCCCACGTTTCCGATATGCGGGAAGGTGAAGGTGATGATCTGCCCGGCGTAGGAGGGGTCGGTCAGAATCTCCTCGTAGCCCGTCATCGCCGTGTTGAAGCAGACCTCGCCGGTCGCCTCGCCCTCTGCGCCGACGCCGAAGCCTTCCAGCACCGTGCCGTCCTGAAGCACGAGAACGGCCGTTGCGCGCGGCTCTTCCCAGCCACCCGCCGTGTCTTTGTCTTGCAGCATCGTCATGATCTCTTGTAAGTCCGGGGCCGACAGGCCGTGCTTGAGCAGGCCCGTACCGGGCCGCCGTGAACTGTCCCCGTGACTTAAGGGGCCGCTCGCGTCCCGTCAACGCTTGAGCCGCTTTAAATTCAAAGGAGATCCGCAATGCTGCGCGAACGTTTCACCGCCGACATGAAGGAGGCCATGAAGGCCGGGGACAAGGGCAGGCTAGGCGCGATCCGCCTGATCCAAGCCGCCCTGAAGGACAAGGACATTGAGGCCCGCGGCACCGGCAAGGAGCCGCTGTCGGACGAAGAGATTCTGGCTTTGCTGCAGAAAATGGTGAAGCAGCGCCAGGAATCGATCGCCATGTACGAGCAGGGCGGCCGCACTGAGCTCGCTCAATCCGAGAAGAACGAGGTCGAGGTCATCTCCTCCTACCTTCCCAAGCAGATGGACGAGGCCGAGACGAAGTCCGCGATCGAAGCCGCCATCGCCGAGACGGGCGCCGCCTCCATGAAGGACATGGGGAAGGTCGTGGGGGCGCTGCGCGCTAAGTATGCGGGACGCATGGACTTCGCCAAAGCCAGCGGCCTGGTCAAGGAGATGCTCCCGAAGGGGTGACCGCTCCTGCTTGCCGAGGGGCGGCTCGTCCGCTCACCGCTTTTCCAGGATCGCGGTTCGCCAGTTTGCGCGAACCGCGACCGGAGCGGTTTCTGACTCTTTCCGAACATGAATGGCGGCGAGCAATCGCGAGAGAATGGCCAGCCAGGCAAATCGAAGCATGTATTTTTTCCGTACCTTGATCTTCCTAGGGGGCGAGTGCGCCGAATCCTCAAGAGCCCTTCGCCAATAGTCTAGGCATTCTTGCCTTCCATGATCGCTTGCCTGAAGTCGGCGGTGCGACGGTCGTAGTCATCCGCGAGCGCGTGAAGCGCGGCCTGACAATCGCCCGAAAAGGACGAGCCGTGCATCAGGGCCAGGGTGCGCGGCGCCAGCTTCGCGAGGTCCCGGATCGTCGCTCCCATGTTCGGGCTGAGGCCGGAATATTTGAACAGGTCCTCGCCCGCGATCGCCGGACCGACGATGTCTCCGTCGGTCAGGGCCGGTCCATCGCCGAGTTGGGTGAAGAGGTCGCCGCACAGCAGGGTCCCAGTCGATTCTTCATAAACGACGCCCGCATCCCAGCCGTGCGGCGTATGCGGGGTGTCGATGTAGCGGACCCTCTTCCCGCCGCCCAGGTCGATCACTTCGCCGTCCTTCAGCTCGCGGGGCGTGCGATCCGCCATGTCGTTCACCGACACGTTGCAGCCCGTGTAGCCGTGGGCGAGCTGCGCCTGCGGGGAGACGGCGAGCCATTCGTTCATCGCGCCGCACTCGTCGGCCTCATAATGGCCCCATGTGATCCAGCGCAGACGCTCGAGCGGAATGATGCGGCTCACCGCGTCCCGGTTCAGCGGGAACATCTTCCGTAGGCCGGTGTGAAACATGAGCGGCTCGTCGCCCAGGATCAGGAACTGGTTGAAGGTGAATCCGGCCGGCGGGGCGATCTGCGGCACGTAGGTCGAGAGCCTGTAGATGCCGTTCGCAATTTCACTGATCTTGGTTTCCATGACTTCCTCCACGCAATCATCTGGATGGATACCGTCGGCCATAAGGGAACGATGGACGCCGGCACGTTTTTAATTGTACATGCGTGTGTATTGAAATTCGGAGGCCCCGTCAATATGATTGCACATGCGTGTGTACCGAAATAGGCCATGGCACGGACATACACCCTCAAGCGGCGCGCAGAGCAGCAGGCGGAGACCCGACGCCGCATCGTCGAGGCCGCGGTGGAGTTGCACAGCACTGTCGGGCCGGCGCTTACGACCGTCAGCATGGTGGCTGAGCGGGCCGGCGTTCAGCGGCACACGTTCTATGCGCATTTTCCGGACGAGCGCAGTCTTCACATGGCCTGCTCGGGGATGGCGATGGAGCGCGATCCTTTGCCCGATTCCGCAGTCTGGAGCGGGGTGGAGGACCAGGGCGAGCGCCTCCGGGTTGGCCTCCTCGCGATCTATGGCTGGTACGAGCGCAATGCCGATATGGCGGCGTGTGTGCTGCGTGATGCCGAGTATCATCCCCTCACAAGGGAAATCGCCGAGCTGCGCTTCGGGCCGTACATGGCGGCTTACGGCACCGTTCTCGGTGAGTCGCTGAGTGCGGAGCAGCGTGCGGTGCTCAGGCTCGCACTCAGCTTCTTTACGTGGCGGACCCTGGTGCGCGAAAGCGCTCTCGACCAAGACGCCGCGGTCGAAGCGATGGTTCAAGCCATCCGTTGCGCCAGGGGAGGCGAGAAGCGCTAATCCCGTTCCCCCGGTGGAGTGGGGCCGAGGCGAAATGGCGCGGCTCGGTGAGGGTTGATCGCCAGGGATTCACCTTCTCCGCGCCCGGTTCCGCTCCGGCCGCGCACATCGTCCGGCGGTCGTGCGGCTTCAGGTTGCAACCGCCCTGGTCCCCGCGAGCGCCCGAACCAGGTCCCGCGTGGTGACGACCCTGGCGAACTCGAAGCCCAGCGTCGCCACATGGGCCGCATGGATAACCTCGGCCGGAATGGTGCCGCCCCGGCCGTCGGGCAGGTCGAAGCAGTCGCAGGCGTCCTCCACCAGGATCATGCGGTAGCCCAGATTGGCCCCCATCCGCACGGTGGTCGACACGCACATGTCGGTCGAGATGCCGTAAGCAAAGATGGTATCGGTCCCGAGCCGCCGGAGACGCTGCTCGAGATCGGTGCCGATGAAGGCCGAGTTCACGCTCTTGGCGACGAGCGGCTCATCTCCCTGCGGGCCGAAACCGTCCCGGAACGCGTTGCCCGGCCGGCCGGGCGCGAGGGTCGAGCCGGGCTCGACGGAATCGTGCCTGACATGGATGACGGGCATCTTCGCCGCCCGCCAAGCACCGAGCAGCGACAGCCCGTTGGCGTCGACGGCCCCGTTCCAGCGGCGTGGCCAGGAGGGATCGTCGAAAGCCTTCTGCATGTCGATGGGCAGAAGAACTGCGTTCAAGAGATCGGGGAACATTGGGAACTCCTGTGGAATGCTGCCCGAGCTTCCACGAATCCTCTGCCGGTTTCACTCGACAAGATGACGGTCTGACCGGCTAAATGCCGGTCGCATTCACTTTCGCGGCTGACGGGGCGCCATGCTGGACCACAAGGACAGGATCATCGTTGCGGCCTTGCGGAAGAACGCCCGTGAGAGCCTCGTGGGTCTTGCCCGCAGCGTAGGACTGTCCCGCAGCGCCACCCAGGAGCGGATGCGCCGCCTGGAGCGCGAAGGCATCATCAAGGGCTACACAGTGAATCTCGGCCTGGAGCACGATCCCGCCGTGAAGGCCATGATCGCCGTGACCTTCGAGCCGGGCTTCCGCTGCAAGCAGGTGGTGCCTGTGCTGTCCGGCATTCCCGAAATCACGGCCTGCCACTCCCTGACGGGCTCCATCGATCTCATGGTCATGGTGGCCTGCGATTCCAATGCGATCCTCAACGCGATCAGGGATCAGGTCGCCGCGGTGAAGGGGGTGGCGACCGCTACGACCCATATCGTGCTGGCGACCGAATGGTCGCGCGAGTGAGGCGCACCTCCGGGCTTCCCGTCGAAGGAGCCCGCCTTGCCCTTGATCGCGGCTTCATATCCTCCAGATGGCGCATCCTTTCGGCGCCCTGGCCGTCTGCGGACGTGATCCGGGGATCGGTTGGCCCTCCCGATGCGAAGAGCGTGACGCTTCGGAGGATCGGGATTGCCGGTACAAGGCCGGGGACGACGACCCATGGGCGGGCCGAAGGCAGGGGCTCCCGGTCCTTCGAGAGGCCGGATGAGGAGAAAAGCCGGAACCAAGGTCCGTAAACGCAGCCAAGCCTGTGGATTGCGGGCACAGAACAGCTTGGCCGCGATGTTTCTCCCTCCGGCGCGAACGCCCTAGTTTATGGAGCAAGTTTGGAGATACACGCCTCGTGCGCTACCCGCCCCAAATCCTCGAGGAGATCCGCGCCCGGCTGCCGGTTTCGGCCGTCGTGGGCAAGCGCGTGCGCTTGAAGAAGGCGGGGCGGGAATGGAAGGGCCTGTCGCCCTTCAATGCGGAGAAGACGCCGTCCTTCTACGTGAATGACCAGAAGCAGTTCTATCATTGCTTCTCCTCCGGCAAGCACGGCGACATCTTCACCTTCCTGATGGAGACGGAGGGGCTCTCCTTCCCCGAGGCCGTCGAGCGGCTGGCCGGGGAAGCGGGAGTGCCTCTGCCCAAGCTCACGCACGAGGACCGGGCGGAGGAGGTGAAGCGCAGGACGCTCTACGACGTCATGGACATGGCGGCGGAGTTCTTCGAAGCCTCGCTCCAGGGCCGCTTCGGCCTGAAGGCGCGCGATTATCTGGCGGGACGGTCCTTGGGCCCGGAGACGCAGAAGCGCTTCCGGATCGGCTATGCGCCGCCGGAGCGCTTCGCCCTGCGCGACCATCTGGCGGGCAAGGGCATCTCCATCGAGATGATGGCGGAGGCGGGCCTGCTGATCGCGGGCGAGGACGTGAAGGTGCCCTACGACCGCTTCCGCGACCGGGTGATGTTCCCGATCTGCGACGTTCGGGGCCGCGTGATCGCCTTCGGCGGGCGCGCCATGAGCGCCGACGTGCCGGCGAAATATCTGAACTCGCCGGATACGCCGCTCTTCAACAAGGGGCGGCTCCTCTACAACTACCATCTCGCCCGGCAGCCCGCGCACGACCTGGGCACCGTGATCGCGGTGGAAGGCTATGTGGACGTGATCTCGCTCTCCGTCGCGGGATTTCCCAATGCGGTCGCGCCCCTGGGCACGGCCCTCACGGAGGATCAGCTCAGCCTGCTGTGGCGCCTCTCCGACGAGCCGGTCCTGTGCTTCGACGGCGACCGGGCCGGGCAGCGCGCCGCCTATCGCGCCCTCGACACGGCGCTGCCGAGCCTGACCGCCGGGAAATCCCTGCGCTTCGCCCTCCTGCCCGAGGGCCAGGACCCGGACGATCTCGTCCGGTCCGGAGGCCGGACGGCCGTCGAGCGGGTGCTGGCCGCGGCCAAGCCCCTGGTCGATATCCTCTGGGCCCGGGAGACCGAGGCCGCGCCATTGGACACCCCGGAGCGGCGGGCGGCCCTGGACCAGCGGCTCCGCGAATCACTTGCGCTGATTCGCGACGAAACCCTGAAAAGGTACTACCGGGAGGAGATCGAAAGCCGCCTTGCGGCCTTGAGTCCCGATTCTCGAGCCAGCCGGTTCAAACGTCACGGCGGCGCGGGTCGGCGCGATTTTCGCGGGCCCGCACCGACGACGCCGAGCGCTCGCCTGAGCGTATCGCCGCTCCTGGCGCGAAGCCCCCTTTTCACCGGCGGAACGGCGGAAAGTCCCCGGGAGGCGATGATCCTCTGCACCTTTCTGGCGCATCCGAACCTTATTCAGGATCACGCGGAAACCCTTGCAGGCCTTGAACTTGAAGGGCGCGCCGCCCAAATGATGCGCAGTCTCCTGCTGGACGGTGCCGCCAGCGGCGAGCCAGCCGATCCGAGCGTGATGCTGGCTCGCCTGGAGCGTGCCGGGCTGATCCAGGCGGCGGACAGGCTCAGCTCCCTGGTCCGTCCCGGGGACCGCTGGATGCTCGATCCGCATGCGGATTCCTTGCGGCTTGAGGACGCATTGAGGCAAGCCATCACCTTGCATCGCCGTGCGCGCACGTTACATAGCGAACTTCGGGCCGCCGAGCGTGCGCTCGCCGAAGAGGACAACGAGGCTAATCTCGCTTGGCTGCGAGAGGTCCAGAACCAGTTGTCCTCCGTCGAGGGTGCCGAGGCCGACTTGGACAAGAACGGGTCCGCTGGGGGAGCCGGTTTCTAAGAGACGGAATGTGGCTCAATACGGGCAGGAGATGGTTAACGGTTAGTCAAGTGACTTGCTGTTGAATGGATGAGGATTTCCGGGTGGCCGGGCCGAAGGCCTTGCTGCCCATTCGCGCATCGTCAGTCTCGCAGAGGAGGCTGATGGAGCGCCGGAGTAGAGCGAAGCATGGCGACGAAGGCAACCGAACGGGACGAAGGCGAGACGACAGCTCCGGAGCAAACGAGCGATGGGCCTCTGCTCGACCTGAGCGATGCCGCCGTTAAACGGATGATCAAGCTCGCGAAGAAGCGCGGCTATGTCACCTATGATGAGTTGAACGAGGTTCTGCCTCCGGAGGAGTTCTCCTCGGAGCAGATCGAGGACGTGCTTGGCCAGCTTTCCGAGATGGGCATCAACGTCGTCGAGTCGGAGGAGACGGAGGAGGGCGCTCAGGCCGACGCCGAGGAGGAGGAAGTCGATGGCGGCGACCTCGTCGAGGCGTCCCAGACCCGCGCCGTCGCGGTCCGCGAGACAACGGCCAAGGAGCCGACCGACCGCACGGACGATCCGGTGCGCATGTATCTGCGCGAGATGGGCTCGGTGGAGCTTCTCTCCCGCGAGGGCGAGATCGCCATCGCCAAGCGCATCGAGGCCGGCCGCGAAGCGATGATCGCGGGCCTCTGCGAGAGTCCGCTGACGTTCCAGGCGATCATCATCTGGCGCGACGAGCTCGTCGAGGGCCGGGTGCTCCTGCGCGACATCATCGATCTCGAGGCGACTTACGCCGGTCCCGACGGCAAGGGCGCGCCCAAGGTCGACGCCTTGGGCGAGGAGAGCGAGGACGAGACGCCCGAGGGCGACGAGGTCACGCCGCCGGAAGGCGAGATGGACGACGAGGACATGGAGAACAACGTGTCGCTCTCGGCCATGGAGGCCGAGCTGAAGCCACGCGTTCTCGAAACCTTTGACTCCATCGCCGACAACTACAAGAAGCTGCGCCGCCTGCAGGTCGAGCATGTGGAGCAGCGCATGCAGAACAAGCAGCTGACCCCGGCTCAGGAACGCAAGTACCGCGAGCTGAAGGCGGATATCGTTACTGCGGTGAAGTCGCTTTCGCTGAACAACAACCGCATCGAGGCGCTGGTCGAGCAGCTCTACGATATCAACAAGCGCCTCATCTCCCATGAGGGCCGCCTGATGCGCCTGGCCGAGAGCCACGGCGTCGCCCGCGAGGAGTTCCTCAAGCACTACCAGGGCTGGGAACTCGATCCGAAATGGGTGCTGCGCGTCTCCAAGCTCGGCGGAAGGGGCTGGAAGGACTTCGTCGCCAACGCGAAGGACGGCATCCATGACCTGCGCGAGCAGATCCACAATCTGGCGAGCGAGACCGGCCTGGAAATCCAGGAGTTCCGTCGCATCGTCATGATGGTGCAGAAGGGCGAGCGCGAGGCCCGTCAGGCGAAGAAAGAGATGATCGAGGCCAACCTGCGCCTCGTGATCTCCATCGCCAAGAAGTACACGAACCGCGGCCTCCAGTTCCTGGACCTGATCCAGGAGGGCAATATCGGTCTCATGAAGGCGGTCGACAAGTTCGAGTACCGGCGCGGTTACAAGTTCTCGACCTACGCCACCTGGTGGATCAGGCAGGCGATCACGCGCTCCATCGCGGATCAGGCCCGGACGATCCGCATCCCGGTGCACATGATCGAGACGATCAACAAGATCGTCCGCACCTCGCGCCAGATGCTGCACGAGATCGGCCGCGAGCCGACCCCGGAGGAGCTGGCCGAGAAGCTCGCCATGCCGCTGGAGAAGGTGCGCAAGGTCCTGAAGATCGCCAAGGAGCCGATTTCCCTCGAGACACCGATCGGCGACGAGGAGGATTCGCACCTCGGCGACTTCATCGAGGACAAGAACGCGATCCTGCCCATCGACGCGGCGATCCAATCGAACCTGCGCGAGACCACCACGCGCGTTCTCGCATCGCTCACGCCCCGCGAGGAGCGCGTGCTTCGCATGCGCTTCGGCATCGGCATGAACACGGACCACACCCTCGAAGAGGTCGGCCAGCAATTCTCGGTGACCCGCGAGCGTATCCGTCAGATCGAGGCGAAGGCGCTGCGCAAGCTGAAGCACCCTTCACGGTCGCGCAAGCTGCGGAGCTTCCTCGACAACTGAGACAATCGAAAAAGGCGGGCTTCGAGCCCGCCTTTTTCTTGGAGATAATGGGTTCGCTGGAGTTGCTCTTGGAGGAAAGGGTTATTGAAGCATGGTACGATCTTGACGACGACAGTGTGACCTGCACTTCCTCAAGCGAAGTGTATCGGCTGCAATCCGTCGGAGGTTGGTTGAAGGAACCAGTGTTCCTGCATCGCATTCACGCCGATTCTCTTGAGGCTGCTGTCGAACTCCGTGAGGAAAAGATGGACTGGGACAACTTCTGGGATCAGAGGGATCTGATTGCGGATTGTCCTCCGTGCAGGGTCCGCTACTTCTCACGCAGGTCCGCTTCATGCCCGCGCTGTGAGAGCATTGCCTGAGCAGGGGTTCTTGCTCCTGCTGTCATGTTTCATCGCGTCAGTTGAAAACGGCGAATGCCAGGCCGCCTGCCGCGATGGCAGCCATGCTCGTTCCCGATACGATCCATCCCGCCTTCTTCGTTCCCAGACTGAACGTCATTCCGGCCTTCACCAGGGTATTCACCGCCGTCGCGGTGCCGATGCCCAGCGCCGCCGTCGTGATCGTGACGCCATCGTGCGACAGGCGCGCCAGCGAGAGCGTGATCGCATCCACGTCCGCAATGCCCGAGAGTGCCGCGAGGAGGGTGAGACCGGCGCCGCCCATGGCATCGCTGACGAGCTTCGCCAGGAGGCTGATGACCGCGATGAGCGCTGCGAGCTGCAGGGCCATGGCGAGATCGAAGGGGTTTCTGACG
This sequence comes from Microvirga makkahensis, assembly GCF_009830105.1. Taxonomy (GTDB): domain Bacteria; phylum Pseudomonadota; class Alphaproteobacteria; order Rhizobiales; family Beijerinckiaceae; genus Microvirga; species Microvirga makkahensis. The sequence continues at coordinate 457,002 of NZ_WURB01000001.1, read as the reverse complement.
CTGAGCCGGGGATGCTCCTCGCTGCCTCTGCCGTGTCTAAGGAGGAGCAGCCCCGCCACGGCGATCAGAACCAGCCCCGCCGCGCCCAGCGGCCACGCGAGGGGAATGAGGAGCGCCTGGTTCAGGGCGCTCGCGACGATTAGCACGCGCGCGACCATGACTACGCCCGACAGGAGTATGCCGCCGGCAAGCAGCGGACTCGCCGCCGGGTGCTCCCGCGCCATGCGTGCGAGCGTCACGGTCGTCGCCGTCGAGGAGGCCAGGCCGCCCGCGAGTGCCGCGAGCGCGACGCCCGCTTGGCTTCCCATGACGCGAACGGCCGCGTAGCCGGCGAACGAGATGGCCGCGATGATGATGGCAAGCAGCCAGATCTCGGACGGGTTGACTGTATCCCAAGGATCGATGGTTCGGTTCGGCAGAAGCGGCAACGCGAGAAACGTCATCGCCAGCAGGATGAGAACGGACCTGATCTCAAGCCATGTCAGGCGTCTCAGCCAGGTGTGGAGAGGCTGCTTGAGGGCGAGGATGAGGGTGACGATTACACTGGCCGCGATCGCCAGCTGCAGATCGCCCAGCACCGCGTAGGCGCCCAGGGAGAAGGTGATGAGACCGGCGACGACACTGGTGACGCTGAAGTTCCGCTCGGTCTTCGCCTCCAGCCAGGCGAAGGCGCCGAACGCCAGCGCGAAGCCTAGGAACGAGAGGCCGAGAAAAACGGGACTCGTATCGGCCGAGAGGAGGGCCGACAGAGCGCCGAGCAGGGCGGTCAGCGTATAGGTCCGCAACCCCGCCGTGCGCTCGCCCTCGGCCTCCTCGCGCTGGCGCCAGCCGCGCTCGAGGCCGATGAGAAGTCCGATGGCCAAGGCCACCACCAGACGCAGGAGAAGGGACGTGTCGTTCATGCCACATTCGTCGCCCAGCCCAGCATGACGTTACAGAACGAGCGCCGTCATGCCTCGTCGATGGAGCAGGTATCATAGCCAAGCTCTGGAAGACAGTCCGAGGGCGGCTCAGTCAGCCCGACCTTAGTATTCATTCCTTCCGCCAGGCTATGCTGCGGAATGTATATAGGACGACCTGCCATCCCTTCGTTCGCGTATCGCCCCAAGGACCGCCCATGATCGTCAGTTTGACCGTGATCCTTCTATGCCAGCTCATCGGGGAGGTGATCGTGCGAGGATTCGGCTGGCCGGTGCCAGGGCCTGTCCTCGGGATGCTGATTCTGCTGGCCGTGTTGAGCCTGCGCGGCCGGATCAGGAAATCGGTGCCCGAGTTCGGACGGGCCCTCGATTCCACGAGCAAGGGACTGCTTGCGCATCTGTCGCTCCTGTTCATCCCGGCGAGCGTCGGTGTCGTGCAGCGGCTCGACGTGCTGGCGGCGTACGGCGCGGGGCTCGTCGCGGCCCTGGTCGTCTCCACCTTCATCACGCTCGTCGTCACGGTGGTGACTTTCGTGGCCGTGTCGCGCTTGAGCGGTTCGTCGATGGATGATGCCGGCGCGACCGGCGCAGAGGAGAAACCATGACGGATCAGGCCTTCTCCCTCTGGGTTTATCTCTCGCAGACGCCGCTGCTCTGGCTCGTCGTGACGCTGGGCGCCTACGTGGTCGCCGACCGCATCTCCCAGGCCTTCGGCCGCCATCCCCTGTGCAACCCGGTTCTGGTCTCAGTCATCGCGGTCGCGCTCGTGCTCTGGGCCACGAACACGTCCTATGCGGTTTATTTCGAAGGCGCGAAATTCGTGCATTTCCTGCTCGGTCCCGCTACCGTCGCGCTCGCCATTCCGCTCTACCAGAACCGCCGCATCGTGCTGCGCGCCATCGTGCCGATGGCGGCGGCGCTGATCGTGGGCTCCGTCACGGCCATCGTCTCGGCGGTGGCCTTGGCGCGAATGTTCGACATGCCCCGCTCGATTCTCGTCTCGCTCGCGCCGAAATCCGTGACGGCGCCGGTCGGCATGGGCATCGCGGAAACGTTGGGCGGCGATCCCGCGCTGACGGCCATTCTCATCATGCTCACCGGCGTCGTCGGCTCCGTTATGGTGACGCCGCTCATGAATGCGCTACGCATGAAGGATTGGCGGGCTCGCGGCTTCGCCGTCGGCTTGGCCTCCCATGGCATCGGCACCGCGCGGGCCTTTCAGGTGAACTCGCTCGCGGGCACCTTTGCCGGCATCGCCATGGGGCTCAACGCCCTTGTCACGGCCCTGCTGCTGCCGCTCGTGCTGCAATGGATGGTCGAATGATCACGGCGTCGGCACGGTGCTGCCCGTGGCCTGCGGATCATCCGGCCCTGCTTCGAGGGCGGGAATGATCGAATCCGCCACGAGGGCGTGGAGCTGACCGATGTAATTGCCCTCTCGCGAGGGCTCCGTCGGGTCCGAGGTCATGACGGCCGTCATCCCGAGGCTCGGCGCCACGTAGACCATCTGCCCGCCGAAGCCCCAGGCATAGTAGACCATGTGTCCGCGCATCTCGCGCATGTACCAGCCATAGCCGTAGCTGTCGCCCGTGAACGGCGAGGACGTGCGGGGCTGCCAGGATTCCCTGACCCAGCTTTCCGGCAGAACGCGCTTGCCCTCGATGGTGCCGCCCTGACGATAGGTCTCACCGAAGCGCAGCAGGGCGCGCGGCGACAGCGCCATTTCGTTGCCGCCGAGATAGATGCCTTGCGGATCGCGGGTCCATGGCGGCACCATCACTTCGAGAGGCTCGCCGAGCCATTCGCGCGCCAGCTCCAAGGTGCTGCGCTTCGAGGCTTTCGTGAGCGCGGCCGAGAGCAAGTGCGTGCTGCCGGTCGAATAGAGCATGCGCCCGCCAGGCTCGTCCACGAAGGGCCTCGTCAGAGCGTAACGAACCCAGTTGTCGCTGCTGATCCATGCGCCGTAATTGGGTCCGGATGTCCGCTCCAGTCCCGCTTGCATGGAGAGGAGATGACCGATGGTGATCTGGCGGACCCGCTCGTCGGCGTTCTGCGGTACGCTCGAGCCGAGAAGTTCCGCGACAGGCTGATCGACACCTTTGAAAATGCCGCGCTCGATGGCGATGCCGACGAGCGCGGAGAGGATGCTCTTGGATGCAGACTTGATGTTGGTCGGACGCTCGAGGCTGGCGTTGCCGAAGGTCTGCTCCGCCACGATGATCCCATGCCGCGACACGATGAGGGAGCGAAGGTTCTCGAGTTCCTTCGCGCGCTCGAGGGTCGCCGTCATGATCCCGGGGGCGGCCTTGGGCTTTTGCAAAGGCTGAGCCGCAAGGTTCAACGGCCAAGCCAGGACGAGGAGAATAGCCCCCGTCCGGAGGATATCGAATGTCCGCATGTTTCGTCAGGTATCCGTTCCGTGTGCGGACAGTTAAACGCTTCAGGCGCGGAGCGTTTCCCTCCGGCTGGACCTGCACGGGATTGTGAGAAGGGCTCCGAGACCGCCGAGCAGGATTCTAAAACAGGAAATCCGTCACGCCCATCACGGCTTTCTGAATGTTCAGCAGGGCGATCGATTGGCCATTGGCCTTGACGATCACGTCGTCCGCCCTCCCGTCGCTGTCGGCGTTGACCTGTGTGATCGACAAGGCGCCGAAGTTCAGGGAATTGCCGCGCAGGTCGATGCGATCGATGCCGTCCTGGAAGCCGGAGATCCTGTCGGATCCCCATCGTCCCGCGAATTGGAAGACGTCAGCGTCGGCGCCACCGATGAGAAAGTCGTTCCCGGCTCCTCCATCAAGCCTGTCCCTGCCGCTTTCTCCGTGGAGCGTGTCGTTCCCGGTATCGCCGCGCAGCGTGTCATTTCCGGATCTGCCATAGAGCTTGTCGTTCCCCGCGCCGGCCTTGATCAGGTCCACTCCCGACGATCCATAAAGGATGTTCGCAGCCGTCGTGCCGGTGACCGTCTTGATCATGGCAGGATCGATGAGATCGAGCTTCACGTTGCTGGCGCCGATCGTCACCTGCTTCGTGACCGGGACGAGGCCGCCCCCGGAGTAAGTGATCTTGTAGGTGCCGGCCGCCAGCGCGAGGCTGTAGCCGCCCGCGCTCCCCGAGGCCGTGGTGTAGCGCGCGCCGGTGGAGCTCACCGCAATAACCGTCACGCTCCCCAGCGCCTCGCCCACATCATAGAAGCGATCGCCGTCCTTGTCGTCCATGGTGACGCCGGTGAGGAACGCCTTCGTGCCGGAGCGCGCAAAGTTCTCGGTCACGAAGGCGCCATTCCAGCCCCGATAATCGCCCGTATTGAAACCGATTCCGATCTCGCGGAACGTGCCGTTCAGGATATTGGCCTTGTGGCCTGGGCTGTTCATGAGATTGGTGTGCAGAAGCTGCACCTCGTCCTGATATCCCGAGGGGCCGCGGGTGCTGGCCCAGGCGATGTTCTCCGCCGATGACCAGGAGCCGCTGAAGATATAGCCCGCGCTCTTCATGCGGGCCGTCGGCGTCGAACCGCTCACGCCTGTGTGGGAGAACGTGTCGCTCGCGATCATCCAATTCGTGTGAGCATCCGCAGATTTGTTGAGAGAGCCGTTGAAGGCCAGAGGCTGGACGCCCGCCTTGGCCCGGGCGGAATTCACAAGTTCGAGCATGAGCTGCTCGTAAGCCGTCGCCTGTGACATGAGGAATACCCCTTATCGCTTGTTTGTTGTTGTCCGGGCCCGTTCATCTCCGCGCCGCTTGCCGGGGTTTGACTAGTTTTCAATTGGGAAGAACTTGTGGCGGCGCGATGCCGGGGAACGACGGGCGAAGTTCCCGACCTTGGCCGTGCGGCGTCTCGCGCTGCGGCCTGCGAATGATGTGAGATATGGGCTGCCGATGGACGGAAGACGGAAAGGTGCTGGAATGATGGCGCGACTCCTATAGATATCATCGCTCATCGATTCCGGCCTGGCGCATAGCAGGAGCATTCATGTCCGAACGCGTGATCAAGGACGACCAGCCGCGTGTCTATTTCGACTGCAACAAGTGCCCGGCCTTCTGCTGCTCGATCTATGAGCGCGTGGTGGTCACGAAGCGCGACATCACGCGACTGGCGAAGTATTTCGGCGTTTCCTTCGATGAGGCCCGCGAGCGCTACACGACGGCTTTCGAGGGGGAGCGCGTGCTCAAGCGGGTCAAGGACAAGATCTTCGAGAAGACCTGCATGTTCCTGGACCAGAAGTCCCGCGGCTGCTCGATCTATCACGGGCGCCCGGCGGTCTGCCGCGCCTATCCGGGCCGGTCGCGCTGCGTCTATTACGACGTCCTGCGGTTCGAGCGGACCCAGCAGGGCGACGACAGCGTGGTGCCGCTGGTCAAGATCACCTTCCACGAGGTCGAGGAAGAGACGGAGCCTTACGCGGACGGGCCGGAGCGGGTTTACGAATGGGACGAGAAATGAGCCCGCGCCCATTGCCGACGTAACAACCCTGCCTTGCAGGATCCGATGGGATCATGAGGGAGCAATCTGGTATATAGCCGCCTTGGAAACGCCTCACAGGGCCGGGCTCACCTCGGCCTAACCTCAAGAACGCCCATGGATACCAAGTCGCCTGCCTTCGCCGCTCCGGCCCGGACCTCCATCGAGCGGGTGACCGTCCCCATTCTGGCGGCGATCAGCGTCTCTCATCTCCTCAATGACCTGATCCAGTCCCTTCTGCCGGCGATCTACCCGATCCTCAAGGCGAATTTCCGGCTCGATTTCGGCCAGATCGGCCTGCTCACGCTCACCTTCCAGCTCACCGCCTCCCTGCTGCAGCCGCTCGTGGGCATCTATACCGACAGGAAGCCGCAGCCCTTCTCGCTGGTGGTTGGCATGGGCTTCACGCTCGTCGGCCTGCTCACGCTGTCGCGCGCGGGCTCCTATCCGCTGCTGCTTCTCGGCGCGGCCCTGGTGGGCATGGGCTCCTCCGTGTTCCACCCGGAATCCTCCCGCGTGGCCCGCATGGCCTCGGGCGGGCGGCACGGCCTGGCGCAGTCGGTCTTTCAGGTCGGCGGCAATGCGGGCTCCGCCCTCGGGCCGCTGCTCGCCGCCTTCATCGTTGTGCCATTCGGCCAGGCGAGCATCGCCTGGTTCTCGGGGGTCGCGCTCATCGCCATGATGATCCTGTTCAACGTGGGATGCTGGTACCGGGCGAGGCTCGCGGACCTGAAGGCCAAGCCGCGCGCCGCGGCAACCGCGTCGATCCTGTCGAGGAAGCGAATCGCCGTCTCCATCGCGATCCTGATGCTGCTCGTGTTCTCGAAGAACTTCTACACGGCCAGCATCTCCAGCTATTTCACGTTCTATCTCATCTCCAAGTTCCAGCTGTCCGTGCAGGAGGCGCAGATCCATCTCTTCGTGTTCCTCGGCGCCGTGGCCGCGGGTACGGTGATCGGCGGCCCCGTCGGCGACAGGATCGGACGGCGCTACGTGATCTGGATCTCGATCCTCGGCGTGCTGCCGTTCACGCTGCTGCTGCCCTATGTCAGCCTCTTCTGGACCACGGTTCTGAGCGTCGTCATTGGTCTCGTCCTGGCCTCCGCCTTCTCTGCGATTCTGGTCTACGCAACGGAGCTTGTGCCGGGCCGCGTAGGCATGATCGCGGGCCTGTTCTTCGGCTTGTCCTTCGGCATGGGCGGCCTGGGCGCTGCGGTGCTCGGGGAACTCGCCGACCTGACCAGCGTCGAGACGGTCTACAAGGTCGTGTCGTTCCTGCCCGCCATCGGACTGCTCACCTATTTCCTGCCGAAGATCGAAAAGGCTCGCGCCTAAGGCGCAGTGCCCCAGAGCTGATTCGGTTGACGTGAAATCAATTCGCCCCGTTGGTTTGCCGCGTTCTCTGGCGGCGATCCGGATCAGCTTCGCCGAAGCATGCTCTAGAAGGAAAGCTCCGCCTGTCCTGAGCTGCGCGACGGCGTCATGGCGTGACCGGCCATGCGCCGCTCGTGTTCGAGCAGCCATTTCTTGCGCCAGAGCTTACCGCCATAGCCCGTGAGGGACCCGTCGGCACCGATCACGCGGTGGCAAGGAACGATGACGGCCACCTGATTGGCCCCATTGGCGCGCGCCACGGCGCGGGGCGCATCAGGGCGTCCGATCAGGCGTGCGATCTCCCCGTAGCTGCGCGTGTCCCCAACCGGAATCCGTCGCAAAGCGTCCCATACGCTTGCCTCGAAGACGCTCCCTCTCTGCACGACCGGGACGTCAAGGGAGGACGATCGGCCGGAGAAGTAGCGCTCGACCTGGAAAGACAGCTTTTCCAGAATGGAGCTGTCCCCGAAACAGATGGCACCGACACGGGTTCTGAGCCGCGCGATTTCGGTGGGAAGCGCCGTGCGGTCCGCGAACTCGAGAAGGTGCACGCCGGTACCGTCCGCGATCGCCAGCATGGCACCGATGGGCGTGTCCAGCCAACGCGCCGTCAGAATGGGCTGTCCCGTTGCGCGCGCGGGCGCATCGCCGACAAGCTTTGTGATCGCTTCCCGGAAACCGCTTCCGGACTCGTATCCGGCATCCAGCTGCGCATCCATGACGGAACCTCCTTGCCGCAAACGGCCGACAGCAACTCCTAGACGCTGGGATCGGGCATATTGAGCGAAGGTGACGCCATATTCGCGCTGAAAGGCGCGACGGGCCGTGGAGGGATCGTAACCGAGCGCTCGCACGTCTTCGGCGCTCCACCTCCGCTCGGGCTCGGTTCTGATTCTCTCGCGCAGGGTTTCCAGGGCACCGCTCGCCGGTCTCCGGCGTTCCAGGGGCTTGCAGCGCAAGCAGGGGCGGAAGCCTGCTTCCTGAGCGTCCTCGCAGCTTCCGAAGAAGATTACGTTGCTGCGCTTCGGCTTGCGGGCCGGACAGGTGAGGCGGCAGAAAATGCCGGTGGTCTTCACACCCGCATAGGCGAAACCCTCATAGGAAGGGTCACGGGCGATCAGGGCGGCAAAGAGAGTATCGTCATCGCTGTGCATAGTCCTCTTTTACCTGAGAACGGGGAGCTGCGCCGCCGGAAACGAGGCGTTGATTCCATCGGCTGGAGCATGAGGGCGACTCTAAGGCGGATCCCCTTTCCTGGGCCCGATGCTCTAGCGTCTCCGGGCGGAAGTCACGTCGACGCTCAGACGCATTTCGGGATGAATGCCGCAGATGATGTCGTAATGGCCCGGCCGGTCGAAGCCGATGGTCACCGTATCGCCGGGATTCTGTCCGTCGGAGTTGAAGCTCATGTTCGGGCCGTCCACGCGCATGTTGTGCGTGCGCGTGTCGTCGTTGAGGATGCGCAGGGCCTCGCCCGCTTTCAGCAGGATCGCGCCGGGCGAGAAGCGCCTGTCCTTCTGGCTCACCGTCGTGGCGGCGACGGCCTGCGCCGTCACGCCCCAGGTGATGGTCTTCGGCGGAAGGCTCACAGGACGCGGGGGATCCTCGCTCGAGAGCGTGTTGAGGAATGCGACGAGCTGCGCCCGCTCGGTTTCACCGAGGTCGATGGCCCGCGGAAGATCCGCGGAGAGGGTGGAGCGGTTCACGATACCTGTCGCATAATGGTCCACCCCGTCCTCGAGGGTGGAGAGAGAGAGCCGTCATGCATGTAGGGCGCGCTCCACACGCGCTCGCGCGGACTCGGCGTCCTAAACGCCTGATCCGCGGCTTTTGCGCCGAGCACGGGCCCGCGTTCCTTGTCGCTGCTTGGCAGGCCGATGTCATGGAAGGCTTCGTCCGTGAAGCGCCAGCCCTGGTGACAGGCAACGCAGCGCGCTTTGCCGACGAAGAGGGACAGACCGGCGATCTCGTCCTGATCGAGGGCCCTGTCGTCGCCCTTCACCCAGCGATCGAAGCGCGTCTCCGGCGAGACCAAGATACGCGCGAGGGCGGCGAGAGCCTTCGTGAGGCTGTCGCGCGTGACGGCGGGATCTTCGGGAAAAGCCGCCGCAAAGGACTTCCGCATCAGCGGATCGGCGGCGAGCGTCTCGATGGCGCGTCTGAGATCGCCTCCCATCTCGCGCTTGTTCTCGACGGGGCCGGCTGCCTGCGCCTCCAGGCTCGGCGCGCGGCCGTCCCAGAACCAGGAGAGGCCCCAGGCCATGTTCCAGAGAGGCGGCGTGCGCCGGTCGAGGGGCTTGCCGTCGAGGCCGAGGTGACGGTCGACGCCGTCCGAGAAGGACGGCTCCGCCTGGTGGCAGGTGGAGCAGGAAACGTCACCTGAGCCCGACAGGCGCGTGTCCTCGAAAAGGGTTGCGCCCAGCCTCACCTTTTCGGGCGTTGCCGGGTTGTCGGCAGGGACGGGCGCGTGGCCGGGACGCGCGAAAACCTGCCGCTGTTGATCGACATCGAGGGAGCGGGCTTTTCCGCGGCTCCCCCGGCGAGCGTGGCGATCATCAGGACGGGCGCAACCCGCCGCAGATGTGACAGGCCTTCACGCACGGTGAGCGTTACAGGAAGTTTCCGAGCTGAAGCTCGAACTTGGCGACGGCGCTCGGAAACTCGCCCGCATCCTTCACCGGCTGCTTGGGAGGCGTCACGGCGGGGAACACGGCCTTCAGGTCGTCGAGGCTCGCCTTTCTTCGCGGCCTCTGCGTCTTTCGCGTTTGCCTCCTGCATCACCGTGCCGACGAGGCGATCCGCTTCGAGCACGAAGCCGCGCGCATCCTGATACTCGACCACATTGGCGATGCGGTTCTCCTCGACGGCTTCCTCGTATTCGTCCGCCGCCCGCTGCAGCACTTCAAGCGCCGTTTCGAGCGTGAAGTAGAGCCCTCTCGTCTCCTTTGCGCGAACGGCCGTCTCGGCGGCGGCCAGCCGCTCGTCAAGGGCTGCGCGGGCGCGGGCATAGGCGTCCTTGTTCTTCGCCCTCACGGTCTGCGACAGGGACTTCAGAGCCGCCTGGCAGGGCGCGATGTTGAAGGCCTTCAGATCATCGCGAAGGCTCGCATAGATTGCCTCTTCCGGGTGCAGGAAGTGGGGCAGGGCAGCGGCCCGCCTCAATCAGCTCGTTGCCGACCATCAGGTGGCCACGAATCATCTCGATGCCGCGATAGAGATGCAGAGACGGAGCGAGTTTCTCGGCGCCTGCGCCTTCGCCACCCTCGCCCTCTCCGCCGGCTGTCGCCGGAGCGGCGTGGCCCCGATGCGCCCGGGCGAGCTGCGGCAGGTGTTGGGGCGTCTGGACCTCGATCGTGGCCTGAGGCGTGGCGGGTACAGCGGCGGCCTGCGGGCCGACCGGGGCTGCGACGAGAACCGCGGTGCTCAGGCCCGCCCAAATCTTACGCTTTTTCATCATTCCCCCTCCCGACGGGCCGAGACCGACCGGCGGCTGGCTTGGGAGATTCAAAAATTCGTAATCTTTGCAATTGCTTAGCTGCATTCTATGAGGCCGGAATGCAAGTCGGAGGGTTGGCTGGACCATGTTGATCACTCTTGCGGATATCCTGTCCCCCAGCGAGATCGAAGAGGTCCGCGCCACGCTCGGCTCCATGCGGTTCGAGGACGGGCGCGCCCCGGCGGGCTGCAGCGCCAAGCTCGTGAAGGACAACGAGCAGGCGCGCGAAGGGGCCGCCCTCACGCTCCTGCGGGAGCGGGTGACGAAGGCCATGAGTTCGAATCAGGTCTTCGTACTCGCCGCGCGGCCCAGGGCGCTGACGCCGCTCCTCTTCAGCCGCTACACGGAAGGCAGGCACTATGGCTCCCACGTGGACAATCTGCTGATGAACGGCGTGCGGACGGATGTGTCATTCACGCTCTTCCTTGCGGATCCCGAATCCTACGATGGCGGCGAACTCGTCATCGAGTCTGTCTCCGGCGAGGTGGAGATCAAACTCTCGGCGGGGCATCTGGTGGCCTACGATTCGACAAGCCTGCACCGGGTCGCGCCGGTCACGCGGGGCGAGCGCCTCGTGGCTGTGGGCTGGGCCCAAAGCTATGTGCGGGACAGCGCCAAGCGCGAACTCCTGTTCGGTCTCGAAACAGCGCGGCGCAACCCCTGCGCTCAAGCCGGCAAGACGTCGGAATTCGACCTGCTCGCCAAGAACAGCGCCAACCTGATCCGGATGTGGGCTGAGGTGTGAGTCGGCGCGCCGCATCGGCGGGCGTCGCTTTCGTCATCTCCGAGCCTGACCCGGTGGGGCAGCGTCTCGTGATGTCGCGGTTCAATGACGCAGACGACCGCGACAGGCGCGGCCATGACGACGAGTGACGCTAATGTGTTCTCGCCCCGCTCGCCCTACTGCCAGGCATAGTTGAAGCTGATGCTGATGCGCTCGCTGTCCGCCTCGTTCAGCGGCACCTCGTGGCGCAGCCAGCTTTCCCAGAGCAGCACCGTGCCGGGAGCGGGCTTCATATAGGCGAACTGCCGGTTCTCGGGCTTGGCCTTGGCCTTGCGCGGCGGGGCCGCCATCATGAAGCCGAGGCGCGGATCCTCGAGCTTGAGCGCGCTCGCGCCTTCCGGAATCGTGACGTAATAGGTGCCGCTGATCACCGAATGCGGGTGGATGTGGGAGGTGTGAATGCCGCCGGGCGGCAGGATGTTGATCCACAGACTGTCCATCACGAGCTTGCGGCCCTGAAGGTCGTATTCGAGCTCCTTGGCGAAGGCGGCCACGTGCTTGTCGATCTCCTTCAGCAGGTCGCCGAACACCGGCACCCGCCAGGGCAGATCGTTGAGGGAGGCATAGGAGGTGTAGCCCGGATATCCGTTCTTGGCGCACCAGCGCTGGCCGGCTTCGTCGTCCTCGGCGATGGACAGGCAGGCTCCCTCGAGTTCGGCGTTGCGGCGCTGGGCCTTCTCGCCGGTCAGTTCGGCCCGGTAGATCTTGGTGACGAATAGCGTATCGATGCTTGGCATGGTCCGGCTCTATGACGACGGGAGGGATCTGTCAAAATGATTGCCCTTTTGAGGCGCATAGCATCTTTTCTCAAGTCATTCCTCCCGGTGTCTTGAAGGGGCCGCGGGGGCAACACACCTTGGCCATATGATGTCGTTTTCTTCCCTGGCAGCCCTTCCGGGCGATCTTCTGTCCCTCGCCCGCAGCCTCGATGCGGAAACGCTCCCGCGGGTTATCGCGCTGCGGGACTGGCTCGTGACCACGGCTGCCAGGACGGAGGATTCGAACGAGGTCCTGACCGGCTTCCTCAACCGGCTCATCGAGCTCGGACTGCCGATCGACCGGGCCGTGTCGGCCATCGAGGCGCTCCATTCCGAATATGCAGGGATCGGGCGTTTCTGGACCCGGGAGGAGGGGACGATCGTCCGCTACCTCCCGCATGGCGACCGGCGCGAGGCGATCTATCAGACAAGCCCCTTCGCCTATGTGAACCGCACCGGCGAGTGGCTCGTCCTCGATCTCGCGGACACGCCCGATGATCTCTTCCCGGTCGTTCCGGAGCTGAAGCAGGCGGGATATCGCCATTACCTGACGATCCCGATCCGCTTCACCAACGGGGCGGAGAACGCGATCTCCTTTGCGACCCGCTCGCCGGAAGGATTCGGCCGGCGGGGATTGACGATCCTGCGCCTCGTGATCCCGTCCTTCGCGCTGGTCACGGAGCTGCGGGCCACCAGCAACCGGCTCGACGAGGTGCTGCGCATCTACGTGGGCGACGATCCTCACAAGGCCATTCTCTCGGGCGCCATCCAGCGCGGGCAGGTGACGCGGATCCGTTCCGCGATCCTCTTCGCCGACATGCGCGAATACACGCGCATCTCCTCCTCCTTAAGCCCCGAGAGCGCGGTGGAGCTGTTGAACAATTATTTCGACTGCCTCGTGCCGCCCATCGAGGACGAGGGCGGCGAGGTGCTGAAGTACCTGGGCGACGGGCTTCTCGCCATCATGCGCGACCGCGGCGACGACACAGGCGGAGCCGCGCAATCGGCGCTGACCGCAGCCACGAAGGCATTACGGCGGATCGAAGCCGCGAACAACGAGGGGCGTTTCCCGGTACAGATCAATGTGGGCTTCGCCCTGCATCATGGCGATGCGGCCTACGGCAATGTGGGCTCAGGGCAGCGGCTCGACTTCACGGTGATCGGACGGGACGTGAACCTCGCAAGCCGCATCGCCGACCTCAACAAGCGCCTCGGCGAGCCGCTGCTCATGTCGAAGCCTTTCGTGGAGCATCTGTGGGGCAATCCCCACCCGCTGGGGTCCCATGCCGTCGAGGGGTTCGAGGAAGAGGTCGAAGTCTACCGGCCCTGACGCATCGGGCGGAGAGCGGGGTGCAGCCGCCCGGGCTGCGGCCTGGGCAAGGGGACGTTCCGTCAAACAGGGGGTGACGAACAGCTCCGCCTCGGCTAGATGATATTGGACCTTCCCTGGAAGGGCCTGTAGCTCAATGGTTAGAGCCGGCCGCTCATAACGGTCTGGTTGCAGGTTCGAGTCCTGCCGGGCCCACCACCCAGACCATATTCCTGGTGCATTCGGCTTGTCTCTGGAAAAGCCTCCAAATATCTGCGCTTAACAGTCCGTTTTTGCCGTTTAACCTGTCTCTCAAGGGCTTTAGCCCGCGCCGGGCCTCGCCGTCAGCCTTCTTCTCGGGAGCTCTTCACCTCCTTTTCCGGCCGTCAGCGACCGGTATGCAGGAGACCAGTTCGCACGAGGACAGAGACTGGTTCGCGTTTCGAACTTTGACCCTGATTTTTCAGGAGCGGAGGTTCTCCGAATCATTTTCTGACAGACGGCCAGGTGGACATCTGGGAACTGTTCCAAACCCTTCCGCCACAATGTTTGGCGCTTTCTCTTCACAGAGAAGATGTAAGAGACGTTACTGAATCAGCGACCCCGCAGGAGAACAGTCACCATGGAAATCGGGCTCTATACCTTCGGCGATGTCGGCGTCGATCCTGTGACGGGGCACCGGACCGGACCGGCGGAGCGACTCCGCAATCTAGTGGAGGAGATCGTCCTGGCCGACCAGGCGGGGCTGGATGTGTTTGGTCTCGGCGAGCATCACCGGCCAGACTATGCAGTTTCAGCACCCGCCGTGGCACTAGCAGCCGCAGCAACGCAAACAAGGCGCATTCGCCTGACAAGCGCCGTGACGGTGCTCAGCTCCGACGATCCGATCCGCGTGTTTCAGCAATTCGCCACCCTCGACAATCTCAGCCAGGGGAGAGCCGAGATCATGGCGGGCCGTGGCTCCTTCATCGAGTCTTTTCCGCTCTTCGGCTACGACCTTGACGATTACGACACGCTCTTTGCCGAGAAGCTGCAACTTCTGATGCAGCTCAACGAAAGCGAGCAGGTCAGCTGGCCGGGCGGGAAGCATACTCCCCTGATCACAGGCCGCGGCGTCTATCCGCGGCCTTATCAGGGGAAACTGCCGATCTGGATCGCCGTCGGCGGGACACCGCAGTCCCTTGCTCGCGCCGGGGTGCTCAACCTGCCATTGGCTCTCGCCATCATCGGGGGAGAGCCAGCGCGTTTTGCGCCCCTGTTCGACCTCTACCGGCAGGCGGCCCAGCGCGCAGGCCACGATCCGGCAGCCCTGAAGACATCGATCAATGTGCACGGCTTTGTCGCCACGACGACGCAAGAGGCTGCCGACACCTTCTATGCCCCGCAGGCGGAGGTGATGAACCGGATTGGGCGGGAACGGGGCTGGCCGCCGACCAGCCGTGCGCAGTTCGACGCCGCGCGGGGGCCACATGGCGCACTCTTTGTCGGAAGTCCTGCGGAGGTGACCGACAAGATCCTAGCGGCGCATGAGATCTTCCGGTTCGACCGCTTCCTGATCCAGATGGCTATTGGCGTGATGGACCATGTCAAACTGATGAAGGCGATTGAGATCTTCGGAACGAGGGTGGCGCCGGAGGTGCGAAAGGCGCTCCGGTCATGATGGTAGGCGGCATGAACGGACTTCTGAGAAACGGCAGTAGGCGGCCGTTGGCGACCACGCCTCCGCGAAGATCATTCGCCGTTGCCCCTTACGGCACGCACCGCCGCATCACCCTAGCGAGCCGCTGTGAGAATGCCTTTGCATCAGCCGGGAGTTCACCGTCCATGATCCGAGCCTCGTCCAACAGGAGATGAGCCGCGTCTTCGCGCAGAGCCTGCTGATCCTCGCCCAGGTTGGCCAGGGCCACGACGAGATCATGGCGCGGGTTGATCTCCAGAACAGGTTTTGCGGCGGAGGTCAGCTGACCGGCCCGGGCCAGAAGCCGCTCGAGCTGACGGTCCATGGCGGTCTCGGAGGCTACTAGGCAAACAGCGCTTTCCGTCAGCCGCTCGGAAGCGCGGACGTCCGCGACAGCCTCGCCCAGGGTGGCCTTCACAGACTGGATGAAACTCGACACGGAGTCCGTTACGGTCGCGTTCGAGCCCTCCTTTGCCCCGATGAGCGGGATCTGCGCCAGGTCAGCCGCACCTTGGGTGACTGACTTGAACGGCTTGCCCTCGAAATCGACGCCAGCCGTGACCCAGAAACTGTCGACCGGATCAGGCAGCAGCAGCACCTCGATGCCGCGGGACCGGAAGCCTTCCAGCTGCGGCGAGGCCTCAAGCCGGGCGAGATCCGTTCCGGTCACATAGTAGATCGCGGTCTGGTTCTCCTTGAGAGAGCCGATATAGTCCTTGAGCGAGCGCCATGCGCCACCCGAGGCAGTGGTCTTGAACCGGGCCAAGCCCAGCAGTGTCTGGCGCCGCTCGAAATCCTCGTAGAGCCCCTCCTTCAGCACCGGACCGAAGGTCTCCCAGACCTTGATATAGGCCTCGGCATTGTTCTGCGCGAGCTTCTCGAGCTCGCTGAGCACCCGGCTGGTCACGCCTTTCTTGATCGCGGCTAGGAGAGGGCTCTCCTGGATCATCTCGCGCGAGACGTTGAGCGGCAGGTCCGCCGAGTCGACCAGTCCACGTACGAAGCGCAGATAGCGCGGCAGGATCTCGGCCTCGTCGGTGATGAAGACCCGCTTCACATAGAGCTTCATCCGCCCGTGACGATCGGGATCGAACAGGTCGAAGGGCGTGGAGCCCGGCACGAAGGCCAGCGCCGTGTATTCGTGCCGGCCCTCGGCTCGGAAATGCACCGTCAGGGCCGGCTCGTCGAACTGGCCGGCCACGCTGCGGTAGAAATCCGTGTACTCCTCAGGCGTGATCTCGGAGCGCGGCTTAACCCAGAGGGCGGCGCCATCGGCGAGCTCCTGCGGCTCCGCGCCAGGCTTCTCGACAAGGAAGACCGGCACGGGAACGTGGCCCGACTGCTCCTTGACGATGCGCTCGAGCCGGTAGCGCTCGGTGTAGGAGGCAGCGTCCTCCATCAGGTGCAGAATCACACGGGTGCCGCGCAGCGGCGCCTCATCAGTTGCAATGGGCGTGACCGTATAGGAGCCCTTGCCGTCGGACGACCAGAGCGTGGCCTCCTCGCTGCCTGCACGGTGTGAGACGACATCGACTCGGTCTGCTACCATGAACGCGGAGTAGAAGCCGACGCCGAACTGCCCGATGAGTTGAGCCCCTTTGTCCTCCTGGATCCGCTCCATGAAGGCCCTGGTCCCCGAGCGTGCGATGGTGCCGAGTGCCTCAATCATTTCGTCGCGGCTCATACCAATGCCGTTGTCCTCGACCGACAGACGGCGATTCTCGGCGTCGATCAGCAGCGTGATCCGGGCTTTGAGATCATCGCCGAGCAGGGCAGGGTTAGAGATCGCCTCGTAACGCAGCTTCTCGCAGGCGTCGGCCGCATTCGAGATCAACTCGCGCAGGAAGACGTCCTTGTCGGAATAGACAGAGTGCACCATCAGGTGCAGCAGCTTGGTGACATCAGCCTCGAAGGAGTGACTCTCAGGGACGGTGGTGTCAGCTGTCGACATGGCGTGAGATGAACCTTGTTGCTCCGGCGGACGATGAGATGGACCTGAACGGTCACGATTTCAAGCCTCGGGTAACCCTCAACTCAAGCCGGCGCCTTGAAGAATTATCTCGAAAAGGCGGGTGTGTTTGCCCGCGAAGACATTGGGTTGACAGGATTGGTAGATCCATCTCAGCGAAGATGATGAAAGCGTGAAAAGCAGGGCTTACCTTCTCGGGTCAGCCCAGTCGGTCAGCGAATGTTCCTACGCCCCGCTCGCGCTCTATGGCCTGACCCACTTCGCCGTGCCATGCCCGCACCTGGCGAGGCCCGCACCTGGCGAGGCCCGCACCTGGCGAGGCCCGCACCTTGGCGAGGCCCGCACCCGGCGAGGCGGTTGATCAGTCGTTCTAGAGTTTCGAACCACCTCCACGCCGAGAAGGGCTCCAGCGACAGCCAACCTTGCGGCGAGGGACTCGAGACCGGATCGCCTTCGACAGGACCCGAAAATCCGGCTTCCCCATGCCCCTTTGCTCGATCTCCTCGCGGGCCATCGGCCGAGAGCATCACACCGGAGGGTGATGCTATTGCCACGATATGTCGTATCAGGTCGATTACTCCAGGACTGCTCGATTACTCCAGGACTGCTGATGTCTCTTCAAACCGTTTCATATTGAACAGCGAGAGATCCAGTTTGCTGGCTCCCGTGGTTGCGAGGTCCGCCAATATCTCGCCAATGACACTCGCGAACTTGAAACCATGACCGGAGCAGGGGGACGCCACCACCACCTCCGGGGCTCCCGGAAGGGTGTCGATCACGAAGTGCTCGTCCGGAGTGTTGGTGAACAGGCAGGTGGCGAGCCGGAGCGTCGGCCCGTCGGCATCGGGGAACATGTACCGGATGCCCTTGCGAAGAGCTTCTTCATCGGCAGGGGTCGGTTCGCGGGAAAGCTCGTCGGCGTGGCCGGTCTCATGAAAATGATGATAGAGGCCGATCTTGAACCCTGGGATGCCCCAGGTCGGGAATTGGTAGAAGTGGCCGACCTCAGACTTGATGTTGGAAACAGGAAAAACCTCTGGCCGAAACAGGTCTGGCTTCTGCGGCAGGAACCAGCCCAAGACTTGGCGCTCCGGCACAGCCTTTGTGGTGAGAGCGGGAATGAGATCGGAAATCCACCCGCCCGCTGAAACGACCACCCGTCCGGCCTCATAGCGGTCTTTGTCTGTTACGACCACCACCCGCCCGTTGGCAGGCTCGATGGCGATGACCTTCTCCCGTCCATGGATTTCGGCTCCGGCTGCGACTGCCAGGGATACATGGGCCAGGATGGCGCGTTCAGATGCCACGAACCCTGCCTCTGGCTGAAAGACGATGGCGTAATGGTCCGGGAGCTTGTAGCCGGGAAACCGCTGTGTGGTTTCACGAGCGGTGAGGACTTCATGCGCGAGGTCATGCTCCCGGCACGCCATCAACGCCCCCTGAACAATCTGGCTGTCTTCCGTCCCCGCATCGATGCCGCCCGTGACGAACAACAATTGCTCACGGGTCAGCTGCTCGGCCTCCCGCCACAGCTCATAGGCACGGCGAAGGAGGGGGACATAGTTGGGATGCTCGAAATAGGCGAGACGGATGATCCGATTCAACCCGTGGGAGGAACCCATGCTGTGCCCGAGATCAAACCGTTCGATGCCGAGTACCTTCTGACCACGGCGAGCCAAGTGCCACAACGTGGCGGACCCCATGCCGCCAATGCCGATCACGATGGTGTCGAACGATTTCATCATGAAATGCCCCAGGGATGATGGATGATGTAGGAGCCAGCTTACCGGTTGGTGAACACCGAGCAACAGTCATGTGTGATCATGCGCTTCGTCTTTAGGAGCCGGACAGCGAGGCTGATCCGACGGTCATGACGGAGGATGATTCCGCAATCGAGCGGAAGGGTTTGGGATGGTGAGGATCACGCGGTCCAGGTCCGTGCCCAGAGGTATCCGAGCGACCCATAACGCCATTACCGCACTCACCGACACCTTCTGCCGTGATCACCTGAATGATGAATATCTTGAGTTGGGGCTGGATATGACCGCAGCGCTGTGCTGGAGGCGTCCGAGCCCTGCATGGCGATGGCTGATGTCTGCGCCGGGTTTGATGGTGGCGGAAGTACCGCCAAGGGTAAGGTGCCGATCATCGCACGGGCGCTCGATGCCCACAGGCCGATCCGAAGCGGTCGCTGGTGAGCCTCTCAGAGCAAAACCCGCTGGTGTGGGGGCGATGTCGACGGACTGCTGGTTGATCTCCGCGACCTGCCGCGAAAACTCCAGAATATCGCCTTTGAGAAGGGCATGATGCCCTATATTCCTGCGGATCGTGAATGAGGCTACGCTGTAAGCCTTCATCAAACCCACTTGTGTTGATGAGCGTTCAACCGATCGACCTGTGACATGCCGAAATGAGCGACCTCCACCAACAGATTGCTGATCTGGAAACGGAAATCGACGTTCTCTCAGAGGCGGCAGAGCGTTGCCGGAAGAGCATGATCGTGGCACGCGTAGCGATCCTAGCGGGCGTGCTACTGGTCGGAGCATTCCTAGCTGGGTTTGTCCGGACTGATGCCCTCGTTCTGGTGGTCGGGATTGCTGCGACCCTGGCCGGGATCGGCTTCTTGGGATCGAGCCGAGGCTCCTTGGAATACATCACCGCCAAAATTCGAGCATCTGAGGCTCGTCGTGACGGCCTGATTGATGGGATGAGCCTTCGGACGGTGCAGGATAGCGAATGGGGCAGTGAAAGTCGTTCCAGGCGATGAAGGTTGTTCGGGTGAGGACATATAGTCGGCCATTCTCGACCTAATATCCCTTCCACAATCCAGGTGTGGCGATCTCCAGCAGGTGATCGTCGGGATCGCGGAAATAGACGCTTACGCCACCTCTGGGCCATTCCGTTCGCCCCTCCAGCGCAACACCGGCATCGGTCAGATGCCGCTGCCATTCCTCCAGTTCATCCTGCGGAATTGAGAAGGCGAGGTGCATCGGGCCGTGGCCGTCGTGCGGCGGGATTGATCCACCAGGGGTTTCAATGGGGCGGAGAGACCCGCCCTGCGGAAAGAGCAGAAGAACGCCGTTGCCACCGACATCATAGGCTCTCATGCGGTGGTCCTCGTGGATGCACGGCAGACCCAGGACATCACCATAGAAGGTCGCAGCCCGGTCGAGGTCAGCGACATACAGGGCAGTCTCAAGAACGCGGGTGAGCTTGGGCATGCGTGGCTCCTCAGCATTGTGAAACCAACGCCGACCTGGGCCTCCCGGTACCATCAGTCCTGGAGAAGGTTTCTGATGGCGGTGGCGAGGTCATGAGGCGAAGGGCACAGGACGGTCGCCCCTGCCTCTGAAAGTTCCGTCTCATCGCCATAGCCCCACAGGGCTCCCACGCCCGGAACGGCGTGCCGGGCTGCGGCCAGCATGTCATTGGCCCGATCACCAACCATGACCATACGGGTGGGCTCGATCCGCTCCACCCCCATGATGTGCCCGATCAGCAGGCCCTTGTCGTCGAATTTTCCTTCGAGGTCTGCCCCGTACACCCGCTCGAACAGGTGGCCCAGATCGAAGTGCTCGATGATCCGCTCCGCAAAGTCCTGTGGCTTGGCCGTGCAGACGAATAAGCGAGCAGGGAGGGCGTAGAGGCTGGTCAGGGCCTCTCGCATGCCGGGGTACACGGTCGCGTTGAACAGCCCGTGTTCTCCATAGTGCTCACGATAGAGCCGGACGGCTTCCTCTACGTCCCGCTGGGCTCCGATCAGCTTCGGAAACGAGCGCCGGGAGGGCGGGCCAACAACCCAGGTGAGGTCCTCGGCAGGAGGGCAATCCACCCCCATGCACCGCAAGGCATACCGATAGGAGTTGATGATCCCCGGCCCGGAGTTGATGATGGTGCCGTCAAGATCAACGAGGATGACAAACAAGGCGGCTCCTGAGTCAAGGTTTGGTACAGTATTCTGCATTTGATCCGGGTCTAACGGTGGAGATGCGACCTCTCAACCTTGTTTCCCGGGCCATGTTCACTCTGGATGGAAAACTCGCAGCTATCCATATGAAAGGGTATGACGAAAAAGCCGAAACGCGGCCCTGACCGCTCGCGGACCCAATCCAAGCCAGCAGACCCGCCGGGCTTCCGGTCGCCGGTTCGGATCAGCATTGATCGAGAGGCTCTTGCTGCATTGGACAAGCGTGCCATTGCCGCCCAGGTGGGAGTTGGCGCTGTGGCAGGATGGCTGGCAAGTTGGTTGGTGGGCGGATCGGGGCTTCTTCAGTATGTGATCACCGGACTGGCAGGGTCGTTCATTGGCGGCTTTCTCCTGGAGCGCCTCGGCATCGACTTGGGGGTCAGAAATCCCCTGATCCACCGTATCGCGACTGCAACGCTAGGGGCGATGGTCATCGTCCTACTGGCTCGTATCATAGGTTGACCCGCACGGAAGCATCGTTGCCGCACGATCTCGCAAGAGCGCCGAAATCGTTTCATACCGACCTGCCATGGCGGCAAATCAGTTCACAGATTTTCGCCGTACCTCTATCCCTCAGACGAGAAGCCCAGCCGGTTGAATCGTGAGAGAGCGACGGCGCTGATGGGCAGAGCAGGGGCGGAGGCCACAGGTCGTATCGCTCAAATCTCATCATCTTCCGGCAGGGATTCGCTGCCGCCTATGCCCCAGGCGCGGTAACCAGCACGCCTTTCCGGTGCCTTGAGCGGGAGCAGACGCTGATGGAGCCGCACCCGTCTTCGATGATTTATCGAAGACGGGTGCGGCTAGGGTTCGGTGCCGATCCCTAGAGGCCAACATCCTGCGAGTTGGATTCAAGCTGTATCTTGGGGCGCAGGATTGTGGAGGCTAGGGGGATGCTCAGGGACTCTCGCTTCCCAATGCTGATGGGCCGCTGTCCGTTCTTCTGCGTCGGACCGCAAGCATTCCGAACTGGTCCGCCCGGACCATCCGTGCACGACCTCCGCCTTTGCTGAGCTTAGCCTCCTGGGAGGGTTGGCCGCTCACAGGTGTAGTCGAGCAATATTGTTCGGCCGCCCGTGAGTTGTACCTGGATGAGCCGATCCTCCTCGTGATGGTCATCATGGCCACGCTCAGGCATTGAAAAACAATTCGAGACCAGGCCTCGGCGGCAATCATCTCACCGATCGAACGCACGAATGGCCATCTGGTGTAAATGTCTGACCTGCATAGGCCGTCTCAAGCTCTGCAACCGCGGCGCGCCTGCTACTGCGGAGCTCCGGCGATGGCCCGGAAAATCGGCAATAGCCATGCAAGTGGAGCCGCAACGGCCCATCGGAAAAGGTTCAGGTCGGCGCCGATCTGTCGGCCAAGCATCGGTAGAAGGAAGACGATCCCGAGAAGGACCAGGAAGCCGAATCGCTCCAGCTTTGCGTATTGACGCGCGAGAGCCTTGGGCAGAATGCTCATGACGACGCGACTGCCGTCCAGAGGCGGGATGGGAAACGCGTTGAAGATCGCCAGCATCAGGTTCAACAGGATCGATTGTTCGAGAGTCCGAACCCACCAGGGGGCCATAGCCTCCGGCAGCAGCCATGCAACGCGAATGAGAGCGGCTGACACAACGGCGAGCACGACATTCGTCAGTGGTCCTGCCATGGCGACAAACGCCATATCGCGGCGCGGCCTGCCGAGACGCTGGAATGCCACCGGCACGGGTTTGGCCCACCCGAAAAGAAAGGGAGCCTTGGTTAGAAAGAGCAGGGCAGGGAGCAGGATCGTTCCAAACGGGTCTACATGCTTGAGCGGATTGAAGGTGACGCGGCCAAGACGACGTGCCGTATCGTCCCCCAACCTCCAGGCCGCAAACGCATGGGCCGCCTCATGGAAGGTAATCGCGATGAGGATCGGCACAATCCAGGTCAATGCGGTATAGATGGGATCTGGAAAGTTCAAGGGGCGATCCTCATCATCGTGTCAGAGACAATCGATAACATGCTTTCCGGCTAAGAAGCGTCCGGCTGTTGAAGCTTCATGATATTAGAGTTTGCCTCGGACCTGCTGCAATACACATCTCGAAGGATCGATCTCATTTCGGAAAGATGTTGATCATATAGACGATTGTCAGCCGGATTATTAGGGTGCGCTCAGCAAACGACCTTGCAAATCTGTGCCGGAGGGCTTAGGTGCGGCACAGATCACGGGCACCTATTGTGCTGCACGGCCGCTCCTGTCGATCCTGTTAGAACATCAACCTGCTCTGTTCACTTCCCAAACCAGTTCCCGTGCAGCCGAGGACAAAAACCTTATGAGCGAGAGCAAAACCTCTCCGAGCTACATCGAACTCTGTGCTGAAATCGTCTCTGCCTACGTTAGCCACAACTCGGTTCCCGCCGCCGATTTGCCGGTGCTGCTCACCTCTGTCCATGCCGCTCTGGCGAAGACGGCGCAGGGTCAGCACGAAGAGCCGAAAGTTGAGTTGGTGCCTGCGGTTCCGGTGCGGAAGTCGATCACTCCCGATGCGATCATCTGCCTCGAAGATGGAAAGTCGTTCAAATCGCTCAAGCGCCATCTGCGCACGACCTACGATATGACGCCTGAGCAGTACCGCGCCAAGTGGAGCTTGCCCGCTGACTACCCGATGGTCGCGCCGAATTACGCTAAAGCGCGCTCCGAGCTTGCTAAGACGATGGGGCTGGGTCAGCAGCGGAGAAAGGGCAACGCCCCAGTGGTGGCTGCTGCCAACGATGCCGCTAAGCCGAAACGCGCTGCAGCTAAGAAGAATGCACCATCCGACGAAATGACTGCACCGGCTAAGGGACGCCGCACGAAGAAGGCTGCATAGTTCACTCTCCTTGTATGGTTCAGCCATGGCCTTTTAGGCGCTGCCTGCCAAACCCGGTGCAACCAAGCGCCGGGTTTTTCATTGCGCTTTTCCCTTCCGCGTATGACGTTACGATTTCGTTTGCGATGATTGCCCATCGCATCGGCTCCGGATTGGAGCCTTGCCATGGATCATGTGATCGGACCTTTTCCACCCCTCGTCAGATTACGTACCGGCAAGTCTGCTCATGGCTGCCTTCGATCTTCCACGCCGCGTTCCGGGACTGTGTTTGCCGGGGGCCATCTGCACCGTCACGAAGAACCCCGCTCGGGCCGCCGGTCTCACGGATCCGGGTGAAATCGGAGCCGGCAAGCGCGCGGATCTCGTGCGAGTGCGAGTAACGGGCGAGACACCCGTCGTACGCCTAGTCTGGCGGGCTGGAAGAAGGATCGCATAGTCATGATCAGGGCTCCATGGGTGGGCTTGCCACCATCCTGCGGGTGCGCAATCCGACCGTTCCAAAGCTGTACTGCGGCAATCGTCTTTAGGCCTTGTGCAACGCTATCCTGAGCCAAGGGGCGGTCGAGAAGTCAGGGTTAAGCTCACCCGCAAGGGAAGACCGCGGCCGGGCACGTGCGAGCGCTTTGGGATGAGGACGGGACCGATCTGATGCGAGAACTCGATCCGAAAGAGCGTCAGGTTCATCTAAGTGGGGAAGAACCTGACGAGGGTGCTTGGAGGCAACGAGAGGGGTCTCGATATTCCACATGACCTGCCGGACGATCTCCGGATTGAGGCTGCGGAGCTATCCGAGAAAAGTGCGCCCTCAAAGACAGCATTCACTCTCAATTAGCAAGGCCGAGAAGGGGCACAGAAACACGGTGGGACGGTCCGATCCAAAGCGCCTTATCATCCAAATGTGCGCACAAAGCACAGCTGTAAATTCAAATGACAGACGAAGAGTTGTTCATCCTGGAAGACCCTCTTCGAGAGCTCGCCAAGGCGCGCAAATGCGCTCTGGATAGCCTCAAGCACGCTAACGCTCCTTGTCAGTGGAGATGTGAACGCACCCACCATGCCCAACCCCGGGATAAGACCGTTCCTTTGGGTACCATCCAGAGTGACGACAAAGCGCTTGGACCGTTGCGGCCCGGCGCGGCTAAGCGAGAGGTGGCATGAGGCCCGTGAAAGTCATATAGGACTGTGACGAAGCAGAATGAGCCGAAAAGGAGAGCCGTAGTGGCGAAGGCGAAAGTTCCGAAGAAGGTTGCCGGGGTGAAGGTGCCAAAGGCACTGCGCAACTCAGATCTCGTCGAGGCGCTTATCCAGAACGAAACGGTCCGGAGGATCCTGGCGGACGCATTGATCGCAGCTGCAGGAGCCGCCGCTGCCGTTCTGACCCGGAAGGTCGCACCCTCAGAGGAATCGATTGCGGGTGCTGGTGAGACCGTTGTGGATACCGGCAGCAAGGCCGCTTCAGCGACTGCCGATCTCGCCGGTGGCGTAGCGAGCGCCCTGGGGCGCGTAGTGGCAGATGCCGCAAGCTCGCTCCTTCCGGATGGAACGGGCGCGGGAGACGGGAAGAAGAGGCGGAAGAGCCGGGACAAAGAGGCAAAGGCCTGACTTCTGCGCTCCTGACCAAATCGCCCGTGCCATCTGCCGGGATTCTGGAGACAGCAGATGGCCTATTCCTATGCGATATGGATGTAATGCGGATCGCCCTCTTGTGCCGATCCGCTCAAGTGCGTGGAGGGGAGGCCTCTGCTACAAGCCTTCCCGGGAATTGACAGCGGCATCAGGGAAGTCACCGAAGGTGCCGTCCACGCCAAGGGCGTAGAGGGCCTTACATTCTCCGAAGGATCCCCCTTGAAGGTCGAGGCCGGGCGCATGCGCTCGTTTCCGCATGGTCCAAGTAAAAGCCTGGAGACCCGCCGCGTGGACATCCCGCACGACTCCTGACAGAACGCCGACAATACGCTCCTCCTCATCTGTTGCGCCGATGCCATTGAGATCGTCGGGCTTGCTGTCACCGTCTCGATCAACTTGCTCAATCGGCAGAATGTAGGGCTTCAAGGTGCGAGGAAGGCAGCACAGGCCTTGATCTTGGCAAGACCACCTTTGGTAAGAAGATCGTAGTAGGTGCGCTTGTCGCCACTTAGGGCAAAATCATAGGGTTGGGCATAAGGTGGATCGAGGACAATATTGCCGTCCTTGTCGACACCTTCGGCATCCAGCAACCGCGCCAGCTTCACCGTGATCCTGGTATCGAGATACTTCAGATGAAGCACCTCGAAGCTCTGGATGGCCACGGGGGAGGGCATCTCGGTCCAACCGGCATCCCTGAGGATGAACGGCAGGCGATCCTCGACAGAAAGGCCCAGAGCTGTATGGAGGGTGGAGTGCTTCGTCCCGGCAAGCGTGAAAACCTCTGCAATCAATCCGTGGCTTCCTCGCCATCGGCCCTGCGCGATTTCTTGCGTGAGGCGGATTCTGCGTGGTCTGCAACGTCTGTGGTGCCGCTCGGCATGGGTTCATGCCGCGCAATCAGCACGCCGTCTTTCGTGACGACGAGATCGGGCTCGACATAATCCGCCCCCATCTCGAAGGCGGGCTTATAAGCCTCAAGAGCATGTTCGGGCAGATAGCCGCTGGCGCCGCGGTGGGCGACAATGAGGGGGGCGCTCTCCCCTAAGTGGCCGCTCTTGCGACAGGGGGCTTCCGAGAGCGCAGACAAGGCAGCGAGGACTCCAAGAAGGGCAGTGCGTCGCACCCTTCCATTCCCGCACACGGTTCTTCAACTGTCGCAGTCAATTCGCGGCCCTGCATGGCGGAGGGGTCGCGCCGTCATGACAGATGGAGGCTGCTCCAGCGCAGAGAGCGCAGGAGGATATCCGGTCGAGGTCATGATGTGCAATCTGCAGGAGGCTGGTCATGGCTGAGCCCGATGGAGGATCCTCGAAAAAAGGCCGGGCGCAAGGCCCGGCAAAGTAGAGGTTCGACAAGAAAGTCAAAACCTTCCAGAGGGAACGGCTGATACGGCCGGGCCGGGAGGAAGATGACCCCGCCGCGTTGAACTCAGCCGGTGCTCATATCGTCTGCATGCCGCCCTTTCACAATGCAAAGTGCCTCATGTCAGGGCTGCGTCTGGGACATGCATTCTCGGCAAAGTCGTCATATTGCCGTCGTGATTTGCGCCTGGTGCAGCAGCGGGGCTGCAGCACTGTGTTACCAGTCCGTCACAGATTTATGGATAGATACATCCCGGTTGTGCGGCTATGGAGAACTGTTCATGCGAAAGCTCATTCAGAAGGCCCTCCTCCGTCATTTCCGGGAGCAGGGAGAGTTTAGTGGAGCACTCCTGATCACCTTCAAGGATGGCCGTCCGCAGATGACTGGGCTCATCGATGACGATGATCAAGCGGCTGAAGCTCTGATCATGGCCGTCATGAACGCGATTGAGACGCCTGATAGTGACGATGAGGATTATGTAGACACCATCGGCCCATGTGTCGGAGAGGCCTAAGCTCATGGTTCGCTAATCGAGGTGGAAGGCGACGGCAGCCGCGATGCCGATAGCTGGGAAGAAGATGTGGCGCGACGGTCGTAGAGGCGAGCAATCCGGCGCAAGTCCTTGACCTTGGCGAATATGATCTCGGCCTCGTGGCGCCCGCGATAGAACGTCGGGTCTTAGGCAATGGGAGTTCTCCGGTTCTTGGCCGGAGGGATGCACCACTCGATGTTCCTCCCGGCAAGAGCCTTTCGGAGCCAGCTGCTGTCGTGATCCTGATCTGAGATCAGCGTTGAGCCGGCAGGCAGCCCACGGAGCACGAGCAGGCACCCAAGTGCTTGCTCTTCGGGCCTTCGGACAACAGAAGAATGATTGACTCGCCGGCGCTACCGCAGACGGCGTTGAGATTGGAGCTCAGCCGCCTTTCGTGCGGCCGGTATAACGGGGAACATCTCCTTTCCGCGCAGGCTGGCCACCGTCCGGCGCACCTTCAGGGGTGTGGCATCTGCGGCCCGTGGCCTTCGCGACGATCCGATCGAACAGCCCAGGCGGCTCCAGCGCATGAACCTGCTATGGAGGGTCTTATGGGACCCGTACCGCTTTGGAGCATCCTTCGATTGCAGGCCGTTGCGGATCACGTACACGATCCCGCTGAGATCCGCGCCAGCCGGCGCTCGCCTGGCAGAACCAGATCGCTCATCGATGCCTTCGTCACCGATGCACTGAACCGCTCCTCAGGCCGAATTGATAGATCTTAAGCCTAATTGGCCATCAAATGCTTTATGACCGCTGCAACGATGGCTTCTGGCCTGTCCTCCTGAACAAGATGGCCCGCATCCGGGATACGCATGCAGGGCCGTTCAGAGATCGCGGCGGCCAATGTCTCCCCCCGCTCATACGGAATCCACTCGTCTTTCTCGCCCCAAAGTACGGTGACAGGGCAATCCATCCTCGCGTAAAGCCCCTGAACCTCGTCCGTGAACTTCTGGTCCATTTGCGCGATCTGCCGGTAGAATGCAGGCTGGCCGATGGGACCGATCCACGGAGCGCTGTAGATCTCCAGAGCCTCTTCCGACAATGGCTTGTACGCCGCTGTCTGTAGATACGCGCGCAGCAGCGCGCGGTGCATATAGGCGGGCATGCCTGAAAACGCCGCTTCGTGTTGGCGCACATGCTGAACGAAAGGCGACCCCCATGGCGCCAGCGCAACCGCATCGAAGATCGTCAGCGACGCATAACGCAGCCCGTTGAGATAATAGGCGCGCAGAGCCGTTGCTCCACCAAAGTCATGGGCCAGAATGTCTGGGCGTTCGAGGCCCCATTCCCTGAAGAGACTTGTCAGGACCCTGTTCTGAACGGCCAACGATACGTCCTGATTCCGGCGCATTTCCGATTGTCCGTAGCCTACCAGATCAAAGTAATAAACGGTTCTTCGGTCGGTGAATTCTGGCACGATCCTGCGCCATACCTGCGAGGAGAAGGGTGTCCCGTGGATGGCAACGAGAGGCGGTCCGTTCCCGCATTTGCCCCAGCGGACAGCATTGCCTTCGATGATCGACGTGTTTGGGAGCTCCAGCATCGCAACATCTCATATCGTCATTTCGCGAAATGACGATATGATCGTGGCTATGAACAGGTCAACACAGTTTAAGGCCATGGCCAGCGAGAGTCGGCTGACCATCCTGCGTATGCTCGCAGAACCGCAAGAGAATTTCGGTCACCAGCGTTCGGTCGATCCGATCGAGTTCGGCGAATGCATGACGCGGATCGACGGGGCACTGGGCATCGCGCAGAACACGATCAGCAGGCATCTGGACATCCTGCGGCGGCCGCTTCCCAACGATGCGAGAACAGCAGATGTGGTCATACGTAAACGGAACGAGGCAGTTATCCAAAGCTGCCTGGTCTGGCTGAGATTCCAGCTTTTATCGCCTGCGTAGGGCTCCGCGCAGATCGTCATGAGGTCAGTGTCAACGCCATCATTGGGATAACGACCGGCCAGCCCTCAGACCCAAATGATAGGTCCCGAGCCTAAGTATCGGGCGGAAGGGTGGACATGTTTCATGCTGACGCGGGGCTGCGGCTCGCGTCGAACGATGCTTTCATCTTAGAAGAAAGCATCGGGTCTGTCCCAAAAGTGCGAATCCGCTTTCGGCTCGGATGCCTCATGCACGTCATCGACGGCTGCATTGGCGTGCGCCCGCAGAACCGTTAGGTTTTCCAGAACGGCTCCAGGCTCGCTAGCTTCCGATGCTGTTCTTCTGCCGCTGCGATGAGATCACCCACGCGGGAGATCTGGTCCTGATGGATCGCGTCCGCAGCTGATGAGGTATTCATCTCTGATCCAACAGCGATGTCATTGAGTTCACCTAACGTCTCCTGAAGCGCCTCGAGGGTACTCAGCGCATCTCGCTTCCTCCTCTTCGCGCCGCCACCTTTGAACAGGCTGTCGAAGAACTCGGTCGCGTAACGCAGCTTTTTGATCTCGATGCGCACCTGGTGGCGCTCTTCCGGATCCAGATCTGCCAGATGACGACCGCGTTTGAGCACGCGCTTCCACCGGCGCCCGATTTCCTCCTCCGCCAGCTCTGCAACGGGCCTCTCCTGGCGCCGGCGTGCGATCTTACTGTCGTCCAGCACCCAGTCTCCAGCCTGGATCCAGGCCGCAGTCTCCAGGATGCCATTGATGAAGCGGGGCGACGCGATGGTGTCCTGAACCGCCTGGTAGGCCTGTTGGCGTTGCTCCTCGTAGTCGGCGAGTAGCTGCCTATAGCGCTCGTTGTGCTCATTCTGGGCTCGAGCAGGCTCTAGGACTTTCGCAATGTAAACGTCCAGGTCCCTGGCCTCGCCCAGCAGGTTTGCCATCCATTTGAGCTCGGCCTTGATCTGATCCCGCCGGTCATCCTCAACAACGTCCTTGAACAAGGTGATTGCAGCCCGGAGCCGGCGCAGGGCAACACGCATCTGGTGAACTGCATCGGCCTCGGGTGCAGTCCTGACAATGGCATCGTTGACCATCAGGTGCCGCAAGCACGATGCGCTGATGATCTGAAATGCTTGCGCGCTCGTCATCCGTCGCCTGAGCACGACAGGGCCGGCTTTGACCCGCTTGATCGCCTCGTCTGAGATTGCCTCGTAGCCACGCTCAGCCTTGGTCTTGAAGCTCAGGCGAAGAGGCACTTTTGCCGAGAGCTCTTGGGCAAGACCAAACAGGTCCGCCGGGGTACCTTCCTTCAGCTCAAGCTCAAGTTCACCAAAAGTGAATGTTTGCTCCCTGCCTACGATCTCGCCACGATCTACGGCCACCTCAATGATGGAAGACCCGTACGACAGCCTGCGGAGCTTTCGTTGCGCCGTCATCCTGAACACGGGTTGGATCGTCTCTCGGACCTTCAGGAACGGTTTGAGAGCGGTTTCCTCCGCAGCGGTGTAATCAGGATCCTCGCCCTCAATCTCATGCTCCCACTCACTCCGGGACAGGGCAATTCCATCCAGGGGCCGGGAGGCCTTGATCGTTTGGATATTCTGATCGCCGTTGCGTCTGATCCGAAACGAGATACCTGCCTGCCTCAGAGCTTGATCAGGGGTGTCGAAGTAGGTGGAATGAAGATTTTGTGTAACGGGACTGTCATGGGACTCGGTTTGAAAGAGCGGATCTGCCAGCACCTGGTCGAGCATGTCGGGCTCGAGCTCAAGCTTGAGTTCGACCTCCTGGGGGATGGATCCGTTCTTCATCTAGCCTCAATGCCTCCGCTCATTGCAGGTCGGAACGCAAGCCCAGCAGGGTGGTTCCACTAGAGTGGGAGTGCCGGATTGTGCCGAGATGGCAAACTTTATCATGGCGAGGTTCTAAGCGAATGACCGATCCCTTGGATCAATATGGGGCTCTGCCGTTCCGCTGGTGCCGTGACGGTTCGTTGAAGATCATGCTTGTGACGACGCGAGGACGCAAGCGCTGGATGATCCCCAAGGGCTGGCCAATCTCAGGCCTTGCTCCGCATGATAGCGCTGCCCGGGAAGCCTTTGAGGAAGCGGGCCTGATCGGATCCGTCCATCCCCAATCCCTCGGCTCGTTCGAGTATATCAAGCGACTTGCTCATGGCCGCGAAGTCAAGTGTGTCATCAAGGTTTTTCCGCTCCGTGTTGATCACCAGAGAGATCACTGGTTGGAGGAGGGTGAGCGTGAGGCGAAGTGGTTCAGCATCAAGGAGGCGGTAAGCGTGATATCTGAGCCTGGATTGCGGCAAATCCTTCTTCACTTTGGTTCCCAAAGCTCCAAGGCCGATGAGGCTGACGGCGGATGAACCGAGATTGGGGATGAACGGGAAAGGGTGCGCAGGGTCGATGGCAAGTGGCGTCAGCAGGGGGTAAACGTGACTGAGGAAGTAGTCTTCGAGCCAAGAGGCTTCGGAAGTCGTCAGAGCAGAGCCTTCAATAAGGACGATGCCTTGCTCTTGGAGAGCTTCCCGAAGCTCCCGCCAGCGCTGCTGCTGCTCCGCCGCGAGGAGGGACACCTCGGCGCCGATCCGGGTGAGCTGCTCCCGGGGCGTAAAGCCATCGCGTGACAACGTGGTGACACCCGAGCGCACCTGCCCGACCAGGCCCGCAACACGCACCATGAAGAACTCATCGAGGTTGTTGGCCGAGATGGAAAGAAACCGTAATTGCTCCAGCCGGTGAAACTGGATGGATTGCCTGGGGCTCGACCAGAGTTATGGCTGCATGGTCGGGATTTCCCCCCACTTCGCTGGTGTTGCTCGCTTCCTGCTCAGGCGCCTTGATCCGGCGCCAAATGTGTTTGACCGCATCAGGAGGCGATGTGCTCTCCCCGCGAGGCTCGGCGCGGTCTGAGGACGGATTTTCTGGCTTGTCCTGCTTGTGCTTTTGACACTTCTCGCTCCGGCCCTTGTGCCTCCTGCTGGAGTTCGGCGGGCGGGCTTGGCGGCAGGTGGAAGGCTTTTCGATGGCACGCGTCTCACAACAACTCCCCAGTCTGACCAGATCCTTGTGAGCAGCTCGGCCGCATGAGGCGTCCGCTCAGGTTGCCTAAGACGGTAAGCAGTCCAGCCGATCCCGTACGCCTATAACGGTCGGCAAGCAGGAGGCCAGAAGCAAAACCGTCATACAATTGTCATGTCCCTGTCGAGACATTTGCCTAGATGCTCATGGCATGACGCAGCGCTACTACTTCAATCTGAGCGACGGACGCCGGTGGTACCCTGATCCGATGGGTGTGGAACTGGACAGTCCCGACCGGGCTCGACAGCGTGCGTTCCAGGATGCCCAGGCCTTGCTGGAAAGCTGGATGGCGCGCAGCGCGCTCCCTTGGCGGCTTGTCGTCCACGACAGCTCCGGTACGGTGTTATGCAGCCTTAACCTGGTCGAGATCGCTGCTTCAAGCGCGCACCTGATCGTCTCGGATGGAGCTGAGCGAACCAAATCGGTTGAACCGTCTCCGCCGCGCACCTCGCGAATATTCGTACCTCAACACTCGCCTAGGACAAACGCCCATACAACTCGACCAGCGTACAGATCACTACGCGTGGCGCCCGGTGTCACAGAACTGCAGCATAGGGCTCATAACGATAAATGATCAGCCACGGGACTCTCAAAGTGCAGGCGACAAGTCATCGATACCGAGCTCTGTTCCTCTCCGACCTGCACCTTGGAACCAAGGGGTGTCAGAGTGAAGCTCTTCTTGACTTCCTCCACCAAGTGGATGCGGACACGATCTATCTCGTGGGGGACATCGTTGATGGCTGGAGGCTGAGGTCGCATTGGTATTGGCCTCAGCAGCACAACGACGTCGTTCAAAAGCTTCTGCGAAAGGTCCGCAAGGGAGTTCGGCTCGTCTATATCCCGGGCAACCACGACGAGTTTCTGCGAGACTACTTGAATATTCAGCTTGGAAAGATTGAAATCGTTGATAGTGCCATTCACCAGACTGCGGACGGCCGATTGTTCCTCGTGGTTCACGGCGACACCTTCGACGTAGTCGTGCGTCATGCACAGTGGCTGGCTCTGCTCGGTGACTGGGCATATGAGACAGCCCTGATCGTAAGCGCACATCTCAACCGCGTGAGGCGTCGTTTGGGGCTGACCTATTGGTCATTGTCGCAGTGGGCGAAGCTGAAGGTAAAGAGTGCCGTAAACTTCATAGGCGACTACGAACAGGCTTTGGTCACAGAAGCAAACCGCAAAGGGGTAGACGGGATCATTTGCGGCCATATCCATCATGCGACAATTCAAGAGATCGCTGGATTCACTTATGTGAACTGCGGGGACTGGGTGGAGAGTTGCACCGCAATCGCGGAAACCTACGATGGTGAGATTCGACTGATTCATTGGCACACCCAGCGAGAAGCCGCGTGCGTTCACAGCGTCCAGCAGGCAGGGTCAGCGCCTTTCGCATCGTCCGGCCCCCTGATGCCGTCTCGTTCTTCTCCCATTGGATACCAGCAAGATGGCGGTGTCCTGCCACGGCGGCAATCGAGAATGCCATTCAGCCAGTTACTGGATCTTCTTTAGTCTGCAGGAATTCCCATATGATTGAAATTGCTGCCGGAATTCTCTGCCTTGCCCTGACGCTTGCCAATCTCGTAAGCATTGCCATCGCAGCAATGCGGCTGAACTCAGCCCCGATGGATAAGGCCCCAGTCAATCCGACTGATCCCGTTACAATCATCAGGCCCCTTTGTGGAACAGAGCCATTCGTTGAGGAAACACTGGCCTCCAGCTTTACACTTAGTTACCCGCATTACGAACTGATATTCTGCGTAGCGCAGGCAGACGATCCGATCATTCCTATCATAAGCAGGCTTATGGCAGCCCATCCTTCAGTTCCCTCGCGCCTCCTCGTGGGAGATGACCGGATCAGTGACAATCCAAAACTCAACAATTGTATAAAAGGCTGGCAGGTAGCCCGCTTCGACTGGGTTGTGCTGGCCGACTCCAATGTTCTTATGCCTCAGGATTACATCCAGCAGCTGTTGGCGAGTTGGAGACCCGGCACAGGATTGGTCTGCTCAACACCCATTGGTTCCCTTCCGGAGGGATTCTGGGCCGAAGTCGAATGTGCGTTCTTGAATACACTCCAGGCGCGCTGGCAATATGTCGGCGAGAGCCTTGGGCTCGGGTTCGCCCAGGGCAAGAGCATGCTCTGGCGCCGCGACCTTCTTAACGCGAACGGCGGCATCCGCGCGCTCGCCGCCGAAATTGCCGAGGACGCGGCGGCGACGAAGCTCGTGCGGAAGATGGGACTGCACGTTCATCTTGTAACATCCCCCTTTGAGCAGCCGCTAGGGCGCCGGACCGCACGCCAGGTCTGGGGACGGCAAACCCGATGGGCGAGACTCAGGCGCGTCACCTTCCCTCATTTCTTCGCCCCCGAGATCCTGACAGGCGCCGCAATTCCGCTGCTGGCCGGAACATATTTCGCGGCTGTTAGCCAGCACAGCATCGCCGTGCTCCTGACACTCTTGGCTCTGGTCTGGTATGGTGCCGAATGGGCGCTTGCCAAGAGCAAAGGGTGGCACGTTTCCTGGCGCTATCCGATTGCCTGTCTGACGCGGGATTGTCTTATCCCGATCATGTGGGCCTATGCCTGGATCGGCCGGAATGTCGTCTGGCGTGGAAATGCTATGACCATTCGGGTCAACGGCGCAGAGCCACTCAACGAGAGTTCCTTCGCCAGGTGAAGTCACGCTCATGAATGTACCGGTTGCGAAGCACCCGGCTCAAGCTGGCTCTGGCAAATGCTCCCATCACCCCAGACCGATGCTGTCTGTAATCCCATCCCCTGGTTGGGTTCGTCGCGGCTCATCGCCTACCTTACAGCCGCTCTCCAATCTGATGATCCGGCGAATGCGCGTCTGTTCCGACAGGTCGATGGCTTCCATTCAGCAAATGCTGGACGAATGCCGGCGCGATTTCACCAGATCTATCAACCCGTCAAGCAACGAATAACGCCCTGCGCCAACGGCGGATCAGCCAAGGGGATTGCGCGCAGGCTTCCAGCCCGCGCCTCGTCGGCAACGGCTGCTTCCAAGACCAGGGAGATCCCGATCCCGGCTTCGACGGCCTGTTTGACCGCCTCGGTGCCGCGCAGCTGATGAGAAACCGGCGGCACCCGAGCGCTGCCGCCGAAGTATTCGGCTAGGCCCGACGTCGAGAAGACCAACATGCCAGGATGCGACCAGCACAGTGGCGAAGACCGCAGAAACCTGGGCGAACTGGTGGATCAGCCCGGCCGTGCTGCTCCGGAAAGTGGTGTCGGTCGGCCTCGGTTGCCGCGATCGCCATCCTGTCCTTACATCGTCGCGAAGTCGAGATTGAGCAGCTTGCCCATCCCTCGGATCACGTCCTATTCCTTGTCACCGATCGGAGCGAAGCCGTCAGCCTTGAAGTTTTTGAGCACGGCCGGATCGAGATCAGAGCGCATGGTGCAGGGACCAGCGACCTCGATCCGGATCCTCTTTGGATTGCGCCGTTCGTCGGCGCAATCGCCCGCTGCTTCAGCTCCGGAAAGTCTCAGCGCTCGCGGTCGACGGCCAGAAGGTGGAGCCGCTTGTTCTCCACCATCCACGTCGTGCATACACTCCAACCGTTCACCGCTCTGCCCTTTGACGCGGTATTCCAGCTCTGGACAATCCGGGAGCGTGCCGTGCCAGGAGGCATACTGCGACAGTGGCGCCCCCAGTGCCGCCTGATCATGGCGCCGCCCGGCGGCAGGCAGACCTCCCGACCCAGAGCGCCGGTCGCGATGGTGCCGTTGATCCTGGCGCCTTGGGGCCGGCCGTGGGGATTGCCGCCCCGGCCCGGCTTGAAGCAGGTGCGCCGGGAAGGGCGGCCATAGCCCACATCCTCATCATCGCTCATGGCGCACCTCCACTCAGGTGGAGCCAGTCACGGGCGGAGGTGTTCTCTGAAAGCAGGGTCTTCGCCGTTGTCCGGATCAGGGGGCATGAGCATGACGGGCGGCTGAGATGCCGGGTTCCGTTGATGCCCTAATGATGACCCTTGTGGCCGCGTCCATGCCCGCCGGACGCCTGGTAGCCTCGCAATTCTCCGTACCGCCTGACCTGCTCGGGGGTGAGAACGTCAAGCGTCGAGAGGTGATAACGCAGATGAGCGAACCGCAGGGCGCCCTGGGTCGCACCGATCGCCACCGTCGCCGCTTCCAGGCTGGCGGGCGTCGCCGACTTGGTGGCGAACTGACGGTCGAGGTCGGTCTCCTGTGCGATCAGGCGCTCGCCCAAAGGGATGGTCTCGGCCTTCATCGCGGCATGAAGCTCCTGCACGCGGGTGCGCTGGTCCGTGGTCAGCCGAAGCTGGTCAGCCAGCTCGAGAACATGGATGGGGCCGGGGTAACCATTGAGTTCGGCTGGCAGCGCGAGACCCATGCCACGTCCGGCACGCAGGTCGGCGAGCTGCTGGTCGGACAGCGCCTTCACAGCCCGGTGTTCCCAGCCGGCATAGGGCGAGGCGGGCGCATGTTGGGCATGGGCCGAACCCACGGCAGAAAGCAATGCGAGGAGTGCGAGAGTTACGCGCGGCATCGATAGTCTCCAAGTGAGCCGGGTAGGGATGTTCATGGCATCCGCGTTCACAGGGGCATGGTGGCGATATAGATGACCAGCATCAGCAGGACGCATGTTCCCGCGGCGCCGACCAGCCAAGGGGCGAGCTGGCTCCTGTATTGCTCTTCCAGGCGTCTTTGGCGTTTGCGGCGGGACATCGTCGGCCTCCTTCCCAGGGAATGGCGCATGGTGCCGTGTCGACCGGATCATATCCTGTTGTTGGCTGCGCCACGACTCAAAACCAGCGCAGTCGCGCAACGTGGCTGGAACCGACGGCGCATGCCGCCTTTCCGGGCGGAAGCTGGCTCTGGTCCTTCGCGGCGGGGGCGAACCAAGGAGCAAGCGATGGAGACCCGCGTCGATGAGAACGGCGATCGCATCCATCGCCAGGCCCCATGTGCCGCACGGCTGGGATGCCGGAGCGATCTACGAGAAGGCCAGCCAGACACTGTTCTGCGGCGATTTCTTCACGCATCGGTGCAAGGGTCCCGCGCACCTTTGCACTGATGTATGGCTCCTCGTTCAACGGTGATGCAGTCACGGCCCTGCACGATCTGGCCAGTGCCTATGCCCAGCGACTGGGGCCGCTGAGGTGCCGGCCTGATCGTCAGCGCTTGCGCGTGGTCACCCACAGCAGGCCGACGAGACCGAGGTTCAGGCAAGTCAGTCCGGAGAGAAGGCGCAGAGCCGCATCCGCGCCGCCCCATTCGATCAGGATCGCTCCGATCGATGGCGACAGGGCCTGGGCGAGCAGGCTCGGCATAGCTAGCTTGCCCATGAGCGACGCGTACCCAAAGGGGCCGAAAAGGGCGAGCGGCAGCGTCCCCTTGGCGATGGAGCCGATGCCGTTGCCGGCTCCGTAAAGCGCCAGCGCCAATGCGAGGATCGGGAAGCCCGCGACCAGAAGAATCACTCCGGCGGCGACCAGGGCAACGGAAGCCACCATGGTCCAGATCGGGTGGTAGTGACGTCCGAACGCCATCTCGACGATCCGAGCCCCGACCTGCGACGGGCCAACCAGTGCGCCAAGGGCAACCGCAGCCGCAAGTTCCAGCCCACGGGCTTGCAGCAGGGTTAGCAGGTGGACGCCGATCATGGACGCGGTCATCGCCCCGAAGGTCAGGATGGCGGCGAGCAGGAGGAAAGCCCGGGTGCGCCGGGAACCGGTCAGTGCGGCCGGGGAAGGATGCCCCTGTCCGGCCGCGGGCGGTGTCGGACCATGTGCGGCCGGGATCGCCTTGGGAATGACGAGGGCGTGCAGCGGGAGCGAGATGAAGACCTGGATAAGCGCGTAGACCGCGCAAGCGCCGCGCCAGCCGAGATGCTCGACGAGGTAGGCGCTGAGAGGCCAACACACGGTGCTCGCGAAGCCACCCCACAGGGTTAGGGTCGTGATCGCGCTCCGTGCCCGTTTGCCGTAGAGGCGTCCGAGGGTGGCAAAGGCGGCATCATAAAGCCCGGTCCCCATGCCGACGCCCGTCAGCAGCCAGGCCAGCATGTAGACCGGCAGGCTGTGGGCGAGCGCCAGTGTCGCCAATCCGGCTCCCAGCAGGATCGAGCTGGCGATCAGAACCGGGCGGCCGCCTTTCGCGTCGATGGTGCTTCCGACCTTTGGCGAGACGATGCCGGCTGCGAGCAGGCCGACGGACAGTCCGCCGACGATCCAGCCGAGGGACCATCCCGTGTCGGCGGCAATCGGACGGGCGAGAACCGCGGGCAGGTAGAAGGAGCATCCCCAGGCGAGGATCTGGGTGACCCCGAGGGTGGCTATGACCAGCCTCGGGCCTGGCTTCTTCATGGCACGCTCACTCGTCAGGGCTCCGGTTGAGAGGTTCGACATCCGCGAAGCTCAGCAGCAGCCCGCGGGTTCCGCAACTTTCTCCGACGGCTTGTTCGGTGCATCCGCGGAGCCGCAGCCACAGCCGTCCTTGCCGTCTGCCCTGGCCGCCGCGTCCGCGACGCAGCACACGTCGACGTTCACGGGAGCGGGACTTCCGCAGCAGCCGGACGATGCCGCCGCGACCGGGGCAAGGCCGGTCGAGCACACGCCCGTCTCCGGCAGGACGAGGTGGATGTCGTCCGCCGTCGCAAGGTCGCCGGCAATGGCCGCCACGACCGATCGCGCTTGCTCATAGCCCGTCAGCATCAGGAAGGTCGGCGCCCTCCCGTAGCTCTTGATTCCGACCGTGTAGAAGCCCGGCTCGGGATGGGCGAGCTCGCGGTGGCCATGCGGCGGCACCGATCCGCAGGAATGCAGGTTCGGGTCGATCAGGGGACCGAGCGCCTTGGAGCTCTCCAGCCACGGATCGAGGTCGAGGCGCAGTTCCCGCGTGAGGTTCAGGTCCGGACGCTGTCCGGTCGTGACCACGATCCGGTCGACGGGACCGACCTCCCGGACGCCGTCCGCGGTCTCGCCCTCAAGGACGACCTGGTCGCCGATGGTCTTGACGCGGACGACGGAGAAGCCAGCGACCAATGTGATCCGTTCACTGTCAACGAGGGCCTTGAGCTTGGAGCCGAGCTCGCCCCGGGCGGGGAGCTGGTCGGCGCGCCCGCCGCCATATACCCTCATCAGGTTCGCTCCGCGGGTCGCCCACACGATCGATGTTGCAGGACTGCGCTCGGCCAGTCGGGCGAGGTCGAGGAGCACGTTCGCGGCCGAGTGCCCGGCACCGACGACGAGCGTCGTCCTGCCCTCATAGGTGGCACGATCCGGCCCGAGCACATCGGGAATGCGGTAGGCTATGCGGTCGGCATGCTCGGCTTCGCCCTCCGCCTGGATTCCACCCGCGCCGAGAGGATTCGGCGTCGTCCACGTCCCGGAGGCGTCGATCACCGCCCGCGCCAGGTCGCGCCTGGTCGTGCCGTTGCCGTTCGAGACGGCGAGCACGAACGGCTTGGTCTCGCGTCCCTTGCCGAGCACCTTGTCGGCGCCCTGTCGGGTGATGGCGGTGACCTTGGCGCCCGTCTCTATGACGGACGCCATTTCGGGTGTCTCGGCCAGGGGCTTAAGGTACGCCTCGTACAGGTCCGATCCCGTCGGCACGGCCTTCCTGGAAGGCTCCTGCCAGCCGTGAGACTGGAGCAGGGCGCGGGCAGCGGTGTCGGTATTGTACTCCCAAGGCGAGAACAGGCGGACGTGGCTCCAGTCGCGGACGTTGGCGCCGACGGTCTGGCCCGCCTCGTAGACCTTTACGGGCAGCCCACGCTGGATCAGGTGGGCGGCGGCGGCGAGGCCGACCGGGCCTGCCCCGATGACGGCAACGGGAAGGGACTCAAGCGCAGTCATGGACAGTCTCCTTGTGGGGATCAGCCGCAGCAGGAGGCAGGTCGGGGAGCGAAGCCGTCGCGTACGCGCATGAGGAAGACATGTCCGCGACCGCAGAGGATCTTGAGCATACGCGAGGGTTCGAGATGGCTGGGCAGGGCCAAGGCGGCAAGGACGCCGGTCCGCTCACGGCCGATGTCGCGCCGGAGATGGCCGTCCAGCTCGCCCGGGAGACGTCGCGCCGACGGCTCCGGGAGGCACGGGCGCGGCGGAGGAATGGAATGAAGCCTGGCACCCGTCGCTCCTTTCTTGATCCTAGAATCATGGAAATACCGGGCAAAATAAGTCAGGCGGCGTTCTCTGCCTGGGATGCACATCCGGCATCGGCACAGCACTCGTCGGCAAGGAAACCGATGAGGCCATTCATGGCTGGGAAGCTGGCCCGACAGATCAGGGTCGTGGCCTGCCGCTCCTGCGTCACCAGCCCAGTCAGCAGGAGCCGTTGGAGGTGGTGCGAGAGCGTAGAGCCGGGGATGCCCAGGCGCTCCTGGATCTGCCCGACGGGCAGGCCCGCTTCCCCTGCGCGGACAAGGGTGCGGTAGACTTGGAGCCGGGTGACGTTCCCGAGCGCTTCGAGTTGCTTGGCTGCTTGTTCGATATTCATGAGAATAACGTGGATCGGTTGCATGTCCGCGTCAACCGCTATTTCTAGAATTTTCGAAATAATCGATCAATGTGCCTGTTGCGAACCTGCTTGGCCTCCGGGGGGCAACGGCGATTTCGGCCTCCTTCCCCGCCTCGCGACGGCCGCAAAGGTTGGTGGGACAGGACTGCCCGCAGGGGATCGTGCCGTGTCAGCGGGTGTGTCACCCAGCACATCCGCGGCCAGCACTCCGCCGTACCTTGGGTCAGGTGCGATTGAGAGCCTCGCGTGTCCCTGGCGGCAGCGGGGCCATATCGAGCGAGGGTGGTATCATGGTCACGGGCGATCCATCAGCGTCACCTTCAGGCAGGCTGACGGGATCGGAGTGGGGTGCCATCGTCAGTTTCTTTGCCTTCCTCACGATCTGGCTCGGAATCTCATTCGCCTGATATGCGCTTCCGCAGGAACCTGACAGGCAATCCAGCGCAATCGGAGGCACGGACATGATCGGGACGCTGCAAGCGGGAGGCAGTCATGCTCCCGGAGCTTCGTCCCGCTGAACCGCCGATGCAGGGTCTGTGGACGCATCTTCTTCGGGGCCTTCAGGGGATCGCGGACCAGCTGGCTTCCTGTGGGACTTCCCATCGGGGGATGCGGGAACGCAGCTGGCCGAGACCTTCATCGCGACCCCATCGATCTATGGGGTGGCCGCCGAGCTGGATGGGCGGCTGGTCGGCGGCAGCTTCATCACCGAAGGCGACCCGATCTGCGGCATTGGGCCAATCCCTGTCGATGCGTTGGTCTAGGCAGCGGCCTCGGGCGGCGGCTCATGGAGGCAGCCCTTGCCCGGGCTGACGACGCGATCGGCGAACGCCTGCCCAGGATGCCTTCTGCACCCTCTCGATGTCGCTCTATGCCTCGGTCGGGTTCGATGTCCGGGAGCCGCTCCGCTGATGCTTGGTACGCCCACACCCGCCCGGACCTGGGTTTGTCAGTCCGGCGGATGACCGTCGAGGACGTCGGCTGCGGGAACGAGGATCGCCGGAGCGGAAGTCTGTGGCCGCCCCGCACGCGACGATTGGACGATGACGAACCTGGACGGGTGTCCTATCTGATAGGTCAGATCCTGCACATCCTCGCAGGAGGCCGCAAGACGGTGCCCGGAATTTGCTTTCTCATGGAATCCCACGCGGGGTGGGGTGTCTAGCCGGGAGGTGGGAATGGGAGCTCTGCAAAGGGTGATGACGGGAGGGCTGGCCGCCTTCCTGCTGACCGGTGGCGCATCCTTGCCGCAGGCGGCGGAGCAGGAGAAGCCGGAAGCCTGCCCGGGCCTGATCGCCTCGGCGCCGCCGCTCGTGATCCGGGCCGCGCTCGCGCAAAACGAGGTCGGCGTGACCTTCGTCGGACACGCCACCTTCGTGATCGAGACACCGCAAGGCATCCGCATCGCCACCGACTACAACGACTCCGTCCGGCCTTCGACACCGCCGCGCATCGTCACCATGAACAAGGCGCATTCCACCCACTTCAGCCGGGCTCCCGACCCTGAGATTGCGCATGTGCTCCGGGGCTGGAACCCTGCCGGCGGTCCAGCCGATCACGATCTCACCGTCGGGGATGTCCGGATCCGCAACGTCTCCACCAACATCCGTACCTATGGCGGAACAACCGAGTACGACGGCAACTCGATCTTCGTGTTTGAGACGGCCCAGCTCTGCATCGCGCATCTGGGGCATCTGCACCATACCCTCACACCGGAGCACCTGACCAAGCTTGGGCGCATCGATGTTCTGCTGGTGCCGGTCGATGGTGGTTACACCATGGAAACTAGGGACATGATGGAGGTACTCAAGTCCATCAACGCACCCCTCATGGTGCCGATGCACTACTTCAATTCCTCAACCCTGGAGCGCTTCCTCTCAGCCGCCCGCGAGCACTACCCGGTCGAGTTCAGCGACACGGCCTCCGTGACAATCTCGCGCGCAAGCTTGCCGAGGCAGCCCCAGGTGCTGGTGCTTCCCGGCCGATAGCGCTCAGTTGCCCATCCTGTTGCGCCATTGTGTCTCGCCCTTCAGGCAATCATCGGCTTGTGCCCGCTGCACAAGCGGGTGAGGGGAGGGATCGATGCCGGAAACCTCGAGGATGATTTTGGTCTTGATCGCCTCCTTGAGCTGCGCCTTGTCACGCGCCCGCACTATGGAGGAGCCCTGGCCGCCAATGACACAGACGCGGAAGTACAGATCAAGACCAAAATCATCCATGTAGCCAGACTTCTTGAGCATCAGCGGCAGGCCGTTGATGATGACGCCCTTCGCCACCGCGTTCTCGCGCGCCTGGAGCACAGGCCGGCCCTCGTTGTTGGCGCCGTCGCCCGAGACATCGATCACCCTGCGGCCGGAACTCAGGCCGCCCTCATCGAACAAGCCGACGGCCCTGTCCAGCGCAGCCGAGATCGAGCTGCGCATGCCACGACGAAGGGGCAGCGTGTCGAGGGTCGCCGCAAAGTGCAGGTGGTTTCGGTTCCATCGCGGACCGTCCAGGGCACCAGCACCTTCTGATCGTAGCTGCTGCCCCATTCCACGTAGGTGACGGCAATCCGGCCCAGCATGCCGCTGCGGATTGCATCCTGGACCTCTGTCGAGCGGAAGGCCTCGGCGAACCCTGATCGCTGGAGTTCCTGCTCGGCCGGATCCATGGAGCAGGAGATGTCCACCGCCAGCACGAGCGCGAGGTCGACTTCCGATTGCGTCCGGGCCGGGGATGTAGAGACCAGGGCGGCCGCCCATGTCAGGGAGAAAAGGAGCAGCAACGCGTACGGGATGGAGCATGGCACCCCTCCTGGCGATCAGCCGGAGGGGGGAGAGCTAGAGCCAGCCCCTCCACTTGAACCAATGATAGGGCAGCACGGCCGAGACGACCATCAGCGCTAGGGCAAAGACATAGCCGTAGCCCCAGGCCAGCTCCGGCATGCGTTCGAAGTTCATGCCGTAGATCGTGCCCACCAGGGTGGGCGGCAGAAACAGCACGGCGGCAATCGAGAACACCTTGATGATGCGGTTCTGGTCGAGATTGATCAGCCCGAGCGTCGCCTCATGCAGGTACACGATCTCGGATGACAGTTGCCCCTCATAGGCCGAGAGCGAACGCAGGTCGCGCTCGACCTGCTTCAGGCGGGCC
The DNA here is from genome assembly GCF_009830105.1 of Microvirga makkahensis. Classification (GTDB taxonomy): domain Bacteria; phylum Pseudomonadota; class Alphaproteobacteria; order Rhizobiales; family Beijerinckiaceae; genus Microvirga; species Microvirga makkahensis. Next base: position 413,290 of record NZ_WURB01000001.1, on the reverse strand, counting down.
GGGCTACCGTTGGTGAGCCACTCCTCCGCCCCCTGGCGAACATAGGGGATCAGTCGCGACAGCGACAGCAGGCTTTCGCGCAGGATTGCGATAGTCATGTTCTTGCGCCCAAGTCGCTTGATCAGCACCTGGAGTTCGTCCTCCACCCGCTTGACCTTGCGGCGCTTCGGGCTGCGGTCCTCGATGAAGAGCCGGGTTGAGACCTCGTTCAAGTCGGCCGCCACCATCTCCAGCACGTCGGCGGCCCGCTCGACGATGCTTTCCAGGAGCGAGGCGAGGAGGCCGTCGCTGGTGGTGTGGGCACCGGGCTGACGCTGGGTCTTGGCCATGAACGTGCGGAAGGGCACCGGGTCGGCGTAACGTACCGAGACCAGGTGGGTCGGGGTCAGAACGAAGGTAACCTGAGTGCGGGAGGGCCGGCCCTCGGCGACACCGTTGATGACAACCGCCGTCATGACCAGGGCGCCGTGCTCCTCGTAGAGACGAGCCGACTCCTCGATCTCGGCCATCTCCTGACGGGTCGGCACCTGAAGCCCAAGCAGCGCCTCGACGGTCTTCTCCTCCTCGTGGCTAGGATCGTAGAGGTCGATCCAGAGCACGTCCGCGGGGACTGGGAGCGCGGTGCCCTCATGCGCCAAGCGCACGAGCCGGCCCTGGCGCAGGCCATGGAAATTCATCATCGGTCAGTTCCGGCAAAAGAAGGATCAGCCGCGGCTGGGCTTGGGCGGCGAGGCGTGATGGGCAAGGCTGTCGGATGTCTCCGGTGCAGGGCCGGCGGCAACCATCGCAATATGCAGGCCGATAATGGGCGCAAACACGAGCCCGAGGAGGAGGACGATCATCAGCGTCACGCCGCGATCTTCAGAGGATACGTGCTCCGTGCGCGCGCCGGCGCGGAGCGGGAACAGGTTCAGGAGGGTCATGGGCTCACCTCTTTCCGACCAGCCGTCGCAGACCGGTCATGGGCGAGCCGATCAAGCGATCAGGCGTCCGCGCAGGCCGGCAACGGCGTGGTCAATCGACTGTGACTGTCGCTTGGCATGAAGTTCAGGGTTCCTGTGGGTCCGCAGCCCGCCGGAGCAGGGTGCGAATGGACAAGGCAAATGCGCCCGTTGCGGTTCCCAGTCAAGCCGAAAGTGCCATCCTTCACATCACAGTCGAACGAAACGGTAAGTCTACGCCCTTGCTTCGATGCGGACGGTCTGAACGCCCGGGACAGCCGTCACTTTGATCGCCTTCGGCTCGAGCTTGACCTTCGCAATGTGCATCTACTAGGCGTAGTTACCCGGTTCGCGCTCGGCGGGGCTTGCCATGGCACTCTCCATGGTTGAGGTGGTTGCAGCACATCTCATGCCGGGGCACCGTTCCGACGGAACGGATCGCCGGCCCAACCTGCGACCTTACCCATTGTTCCCGCCCACGAGCTTCGATCCGACCATGAACGAATTGGCGACCCCTCCGGCGCAGGCGAAGAGGCCCCAGGATGCGGCTGGTGAGGTTTTCCTGGCCTTTCTCAAGCTCGGCCTGACCTCCTTCGGCGGTCCTGTGGCCCATCTCGGCTATTTCCGTGACGAGTTCGTCATCCGGCGCCGCTGGCTCGACGAGCGGGCCTACGCGGACATCGTGGCCCTGTGCCAGTTTCTGCCGGGGCCGGCGTCGAGCCAGGTCGGCATGGCCATCGGCTTGTCCCGGGCCGGCTATCTCGGGGCATTGTCGGCCTGGACCGCCTTCACGCTGCCCTCGGCGATCATCCTGGTGCTGTTCGCCTTCAGCACCGGATTCCTGGGCGAGGCTCTCGGCTCCGGATGGCTCCATGGCCTCAAGGTGGCCGCCGTGGCGGTGGTGGCGCTGGCCGTGCTTGGCATGGCCCGATCCCTCACACCGGATAAGGAGCGCGCCACCCTGGCAGTCGCGGCGGCCGTCATGACCCTGGCCATCCCTTCCGCCTGGGGACAGATCGGCGCCATCGTGCTCGGCGGCCTCGTCGGCGTGACCCTGCTGCAGGGAGAGGCGCCTGCCGAGCACGCGGTGCTCTCCCTGTCCGTGAGCCGGAGGGCGGGGTTCGCCGCACTCCTCGCGTTCTTCGCTCTGCTGATCGGGCTGCCGGTCCTGGCGGCGGCGACGGGCAGCCAGAGCATCGCCCTGTTCGATGCCTTCTATCGCTCGGGCTCCCTGGTGTTCGGCGGCGGCCATGTGGTCCTGCCGCTGCTCCAGGCGGAAGTCGTGCCGCCGGGCTGGGTGTCGAATGACGCGTTCCTCGCCGGCTACGGCGCGGCCCAGGCGGTGCCCGGTCCGCTGTTCACCTTCGCGGCCTATCTCGGCGCGGTCATGGGTCCGCAGCCCAACGGATGGGCCGGGGCGGCCTTGTGCCTGGTCGCCGTTTTCACGCCCTCGCTTCTACTGGTCGTCGGAGCCCTTCCGTTCTGGGAGGACCTGCGCCGCAGGCCGATGGCGCGGTCCGCTCTGAGGGGCGTCAATGCCGCTGTGGTCGGCCTGCTCCTGGCTGCTCTGTATCACCCGGTTTGGACGGCCGGGATCCTGGGTGCCGCCGACTTTGCCCTCGCGGCGGCCGCGTTCCTGTTGCTGTTCATGTGGAGGACGCCGCCGTGGCTGGTGGTGATCCTGAGCGCCGTCGGCGGAGCGACGATCCCGATCCTGCAAACCTGAGGAGGTCGCGGCGGTGTGATCACATCCTGTCTTGTCCAGCCCGGAGGCTGACACAAACTGGCTCCATGCTCCGCACCGCCAGCAGGAGGCTCCCATGGTCGCGCTGCTCCGTCGCCTTGCTTTTGCGGCAACTGCCGCCCTCGCTCCCACGTCCGCATCCGCTCTCGACCGCCAAGTCTACGATCTCCCCCAGGGAGCGCGCCCGCACGATGTCGCTCCGGCTCCCGATGGGAAGGTCTGGTACACGGCCCAGCGCAACGGCGCGCTCGGTATCCTCGACCCGAAGTCCGGCCAGGTGCGCGAGGTGCCGCTCGGGCCGAAATCGGCGCCTCACGGCGTGATCCAGGGGCCCGACGGGGCAGCTTGGATCACCGACGGCGGGCAGAACGCCATCGTGAGGTTTGATCCACACACGGAGGAAGTGAAGGTCTGGCGGCTGCCCAAGGAGACCGGCTACACCAATCTCAACACGGGCGCGTTCGACAGGAACGGCGTGCATTGGTTCACAGGACAAAACGGCATCTATGGCCGCCTCGATCCGAAGACCGGCGATATCAAGGTGTTCAAGGATCCCGATGGGCGTGGACCCTACGGCATTGCTTCGACACCTGACGGCGAAGTCTACTACGTCTCTCTTGCGGGCAATCACCTGGCGAGGATCGACCTGGAAACAGGCGAGGCGAGGGTGATCGAACCCCCGACCCCGAACCAGGGGGCGCGGCGGGTTTGGTCCGATAGCCAGGGCCGTCTGTGGATCTCCGAGTGGAACTCGGGCCAGTTGTCGATGCACGATCCGGTGTCTGGCGAGTGGAAGGCCTGGAAACTGCCCGGCGAGAGCCCAAAGGCCTATGCGGTCTATGTCGATGAGCGCGACATAGTCTGGGTGTCCGACTTCGGTGGCAATGCCATTCATTCCTTTGATCCCAAGACCGAGGCTTTCACGACCATCCCGAAGTCTGAGGAGGGGGCTAACGTGCGCCAGATCCTCGGCCGGCCGGGCGAGGTCTGGCTGCCCGAATCCGGTGCGGACCGGCTCGTGGTGATCCGGGCTGGGACGACGCAGTGAGGCACGCCCCTGTGCACCTTGCCTGCGCCGTCCTTTACGGAATGACCTCCCCAGTGCATGCCGGCGACGCAGCACGGGGCGAGCGTGTGTTCCAGTACTGCTACTCGTGCCACTCGATCGTGCCAGGCGAGACAAACCTACAGGGGCCGAACCTCGCGGGTATCGTCGGACGCCCCATCGCAGCGCAGGACGGCTTCGACTACTCTCCGGCCATGCGCCGTTTCGCCGCCCGCGAAAGGGTCTGGTCCCAGGAGTTGCTCGACAGGTTCACCGCCGAGCCCGAAGCCGTTGTCCCGAAGACCAGCATGCAATTCCATGGGATCGACGATGCTGCCGAGCGCGCGGATCTGATCGCTTATATGCGATCCATTCCTTCTCCCTAGCAGCCTGCCAGGCTCGCCCTATCCCGCAGCTTTCACCTCAGAGTTCATGGCTGCCTCGGCCAAGCGCTTGGCCTCCTTCTGGGCAGCCTCCTTACGCTCGCTGTAGCGACTGGTGAGATAGTCCGAGCGGTCGCGGGTCAGCAGCGTGAACTTCACCAGCTCCTCCATCACGTCGACGACGCGGTCGTAATAGGAGGAAGGCTTCATCCGCCCGGCCTCGTCGAACTCCTGGAATGCCTTGGCGACCGAGGACTGGTTCGGGATCGTTACCATGCGCATCCAGCGTCCGAGCACGCGCAGTTGGTTGACCGCGTTGAAGGACTGGGAGCCGCCGCAAACCTGCATGACGGCCAGCGTGCGACCCTGGGTGGGGCGTACCGATCCTGTCGCGAGCGGGATCCAGTCGATCTGCGCCTTCATCACCGCGCTCATGGCGCCGTGCCGTTCTGGGCTGCACCAGACCTGCCCCTCGGACCAGAGCGACAGCTCCCGCAGCTCCTGCACCTTGGGGTGGTCGCTGGCAGTGGCGTCCGGCAGCGGCAGACCACGCGGGTCGAAGACGCGGGTTTCGGCGCCGAAGTGTCGGAGCAGGCGCTCCGCCTCAAGCGTCAGGAAGCGGCTGTAGGACCGCTCTCGCAATGAGCCGTAGAGCATCAGGATGCGAGGCGGGTGGGTGGACACTCGCTTTGGCTCCAACTTGCCGAGGTCTGGCACGTCGAGGGCCGAGACGTCGATGTTTGGAAGATCACTCACCAGCCGCGACCCTCCGCTCCGAAAGCCGGCTGCTCCGTTCATACCAGTCCCGGGACTGGTTGACCGCCTTCACCAGCGACAGCATCACTGGAACCTCGACGAGCACTCCCACAACAGTGGCGAGCGCCGCGCCGGACTCGAAGCCGAACAGGCTGATGGCGGTCGCTACCGCGAGCTCGAAGAAGTTGCTCGCCCCGATCAGTGCCGAGGGACCCGCTACGCAATGGGCCTCGCCGCTGGCCCGGTTGAGCCAATAGGCAAAGCCGAAGGTCAGATATGCCTGCAACATGATCGGCACGGCCAGGATAGCGATGACCAGCGGCTGGTCCAGGATCTGCCCGCCCTGGAAGGCGAAGAGCAACACGAGGGTCGCAAGCAGCGCGGCAAGCGACAGGGGCTGTATGCGTGCGAGCAGAGCCTTGAGCGCAGTCTCACCGCCCGAGGCGAGCAGGCGGGAGCGCACCCCATAGGCGATGACCACAGGCACGATGATGTAGAGGCCCACCGACAGCAGGAGCGTATCCCATGGCACGGTGATGGCAGAGAGCCCGAGCAGGAGCGCCACGATGGGCGCGAACGCGAACACCATCACCACGTCGTTGAGGGCGACCTGGCTGATCGTGAAACGCGGCTCACCGCTGCACAGATGGCTCCAGACGAAGACCATGGCAGTGCACGGGGCGGCGCCGAGAAGGATCAGGCCCGCGATGTAGCTGTCGATCTGCGCCTCCGGCAGCCAGGGCCGGAACAGATAGCCGACGAAGATCCAGCCGAGTGCCGCCATCAGGAAGGGCTTGAAGGCCCAGTTCACCAGCAGGGTGATGCCGATGCCACGCCATTGGCTGCGGACCTCGCCCAGGGCCCCGAAGTCGATCTTGAGCAGCATGGGGATGATCATGAGCCAGATCAGCACGGCGACGGGCAGGTTTACGCTGGCGATCTCGGCACTGCCGATGGCCTGGAACACGCCTGGCATCAGCGAACCGAGGGCGATTCCCACGATGATGCACAAGGCCACCCAAAGGGTTAGGTAGCGCTCAAAGAGTGACATGGAGAAATCCTTCAGGCGGTGGCCGCACGACGTCCGGAGGCGTCGACGACGATCTCGCCGTCCTCCTTGCGGAACTCGCCGAGCTGTGGCGGCAGGAGATCGAGAACGGCCTCGGATGGGCGGCACAGGCGCACGCCCTTCGGCGTGACGACGATGGGGCGGTTGATCAGGACCGGGTGCGCCATCATGGCATCAAGAAGCTCATCGTCGGTTAGGGATGGGTTGTCGAGACCGAGCTCCTTGTACGGCGTGCCCTTCTCGCGGATAACCTCCCGCACGCTCACACCCATCCGGTCGATGAGCTGCCGCAGCAGGAGCCGGGTCGGCGGGGTCTTCAGGTACTCGATGACGTGCGGCTCGATGCCGGCGTTGCGGATCAGGCCGAGCGTGTTGCGGGACGTGCCGCAGTCCGGGTTGTGGTAGATGATGGCGTCCATGGCGAAACCTCAGGCGGAGCGGCGGTCGAAGAGAAGTACGGTGCCGGAGGTCGCGCCTTCCAGCTTCCCGATCTCTCGCAGGTGATGGGTCAGCGCGACCTGATCAAGGCTGTGCATGGGCAAGGCAAGAAAGGCCGAGATCCGATTCTTGAGGTATTTGGCGGCCTGCACGAAGGCTCATTCCTTCGCGATGTCGCTGCCCTCGACTGCGGCGGGATCCTCGATGCCCAGTGCGCCGTGGCGGGATGGCCCAGCCACACCGGACAGGCTTCACCGGCGGCGCTGTCGCAGACGGTGAAGATGAAGTCCATCACGGGCGCATCCGGCTTCGCGAACTCGTCCCAGCTCTTGGAGCGGAAGCCGTGCGCCGGATAGCCAAGGCTGTCGAGTGCCTTCAGGGCGAACGGATTGACGGTACCCTTCGGCTGGCTCCCGGCCGAGAGGGCGTTGAAGCGGCCGGCACCGTCCTTGCGCAGGATGCCTTCGGCCAGAATGGAACGGGCGGTGTTGCCCGTGCACAGAAACAGTACGTTGGAGGAACGGTCAGCCATCGAGGGTCTCCTTCGGAGAACAGCAGGGAGCGAGGGCATCGATCAAGGGAGCGCACACGCCGGGATGGCCGCCGCAGCAATCCTTGAGCAGGAAGGTCACGACCTCCCGGAGCCGATCGAGGTCGGCGCGGTAGATGATCGAGCGGCTCCGGCGTTCGGAGCGAACCAGTCTCGCACGAGACAGGATGCCGAGATGTGAGGACATGGTGTTGTGCGGGACTGCCAGCTCCCGGGCGATGTCGCCGGCCGGCAGCCCGTCCGGTTCGTGCCGCACCAGCAGCCGGAAGGTATCGAGGCGGGTCGACTGGGCTAAGGCCGCAAGGGCCAAGCTGACGTTCTCTCGCTCCATGTGTCGAGACTTATGGAAATGTTCGGAAGAATGCAAGCGCAAATCCGCTTTGGTGCGGCCTCTTGCAAGGACCGTTCCTGGCACTTCTGCGACATGCTCAGGGAGTCGGTTCCCGCGCTCAGCCGAGGTGCAGTCAAGCGGCGGATGGAGTTCAGTCCGCAAGCCACTTCGCATAGGCGCGCACATCCGGCATCGGCACGGTGGCGCTCGTCTGGGAGCGCGCAATCTGCTCGCACAGGAACGCCGTCGCCGGCTTGCCCTCCAGTGAGACGCTGTAGGCACCCTCCGCGTCACGCGCGAGGTGCCCCTGCGCGGCCACGCAGCCGAGGTCCAGTGCCTCGTCGGGATCCGAGGAATCCGCCAAGGCCTGCCGCAGCGATGCACCAAGGGAAGGCTTTCACTTGTTCTCGAATGCGAGCAGCTCCCAAGGATGTACGGCGGCTTCTTCGGGCCGTAGGTGGCGCCGGGGTGCGGCACCGGGAGGCTCGTCCGATGCAGGCCCCGTACGCTCGCGACTTTCTTGCCTCATAGGAGACCTTTTCGGCATTGAGCGTCTGCTTGGCCTCGAAGCTAGCCGCGATCTGGATCCTCGTCTTGTCAGGTATGGCCAACTCGTCCGAAAGCATGTTGTTGGTGTTGGGGGGCGAGCGCCCGGGCGACGCCGCGGCCAGCTGGATGGTCGACATCACCGTCGTCGACGGCCGTGTGCGTCGCTGCTGGTTCTCGCGGGCGCGATCACGATGCTGCTCACCGACCGCAACTTCGGCACCACCTTCTTCGATCCGGCGGGCGGCGGCGACCCGGTGCTCTATCAGCACCTGTTCTGGTTCTTCGGCCACCCCGAAGTGTACATCATGATCCTGCCGGCCTTCGGCATCGTCTCGCACATTATCTCGACCTTCTCGAAGAAGCCGATCTTCGGCTATCTCGGCATGGCCTATGCCATGGTAGCGATCGGCGTGGTCGGCTTCGTGGTGTGGGCGCACCACATGTACACGGTGGGCCTCTCGCTGCAGACCCAGGCCTATTTCGTCTTCGCCACCACTTTGCCCCCGCACAAACTCTTCGCGAATTCTCAAGGGCGAAGAGACAGGCTCAGGGTTCCGCGAAGCCCGTGGCACGCACGTCCAGGGCGCCCGAGCGCGGATCACGGGTGAAGAACAGGCCGCCCCGCCGTGTCGAGCGGCCTGGGATGTAGTCGAGGACGACCCGGCTGGTTTCGGCTTTGAATTCGGGCCCGGACACGATGCCCTCGATCTCCACCTGCGCGGCGGCCTCGCCGGCACCGTTGCGCGCCCTGAAGAGAACCCGATAACCTCCATCGATCCGGGCGATGTCCTCCACCTCGACGGTGACGGCGGGAGGCACGGTGGCGCCGTTGAATGCCTGCCACCCGATCATGCCGAAGAGACCGAGCGCGAAGATGAGGCCGAGGCCCGCGGCCAGCCATTCCAGCCACGGCACCTGCGGCTTCGGCTTGGCGGCCCGCATGTCCCCTGTTCCGTGTTCCCGCTTCATCGGCGCCTCACACCACCAGCCGCGCGGTCGCAGCGCCCAACGAGGCCGGGAAGCCCAACACCACGAGCATGTTCGCAATCTCGGCCAGGGACACGCCGTCCGTCCGACCGAAGGTCCAGAGCACGTAGAGGCTCACCAGGAGGGCGATGGCGTAGCCGGTCAGCGTAAAATGCAGGAAGGTCGACAGGAAGCTGCCGCCTTCGGGGGGGCTCTCCTGGCCGGAGAAGCCGATGCTGTAGACGAAGACATGCAGAAGCGTGATGGAGAGCACGCCCAGCGCCAGGCCATGCCACGGTGTCATCTGGAACGCGATTAGGATCATCTCCTCCGTCGGAGCCATGTTGAAGGCGAGGAACAGGGCGCCCGCCAACATGAGGAAAAGTTCGCCGCCATAGCCCGCCTCCCGTTTACGTTCCTCTTCCGCGTCCATGTCCTGCCCAGCGCCGAGTTGCTTGCGCCCGAGCATGGCGCCGATGCCGGCCGGAACGCTCTGCAGCGCCACGCGTCCGACGATCTCGCCCCAGGTCATTTCGAGGGAGATCGCCGCGAGTACCATGAGCAGCGCGGCCGACGTGATCACGCCGACGCCGAAGGCGGCGAGCGCGTCCATGACATCCTCCTTCAGACTGAAGGTCTTCTCGAAGCCGGAGAAGTAGGAGAGGCCGACCAGCACCAGAAGGGTGAAGGTCAGGAGCAGCAGCAGACGGCCACGTCCCATCGAGAAGCCCAGGGACCACATCTCCATGGTCATCAGCAGCGGGATGCCGAAGAGAATCGCGCCTCCGAAGGCGCGCGCCAGGCCAATGGCGTAACGTCCACTTGTCATCGGCGCCTCATCTCCTGGACCTGCGCATTCACATCGCCATGCACCGCAGCGCCGGTCGGTTTCTCGGCACCGATGCACGAATCCGGCACCTGCTCCCGGAAGACAGCGTGTGAAGACCCGAAACGGGCCCCCTGACTTGCAGGTGTCGATGCAGATGTCGTCGCAGGTGTCATGGCACAAGATCCCGTGGCAAGTCGCCGTGTGAGGAAACTGTATCGGATCCTCAGATCGGCAAGAGAGGCGAGATGCGCGTGGTTCAGCCATCGTGCGGAACCGGATGTCCGCGTCCGACCGTGCGCCTGATGCGGCGAGAGCGTCGGATCGGCTCCAAAAGGTGAGTGTCCGCCCTTTGCGTCCGATACGCTAGCCGTGTGCCTGTCGGCTGTGCTCCCGTGCAATTCCACTGACTGTGCTTGAGCTCATGCCCAGGCGGATCCCGATGGTGCTGTAGATGATCCCCTGCGCTCTCAGCGCCGTAACGAGTTCGGACCGCTTCTCGTGCTCAGCGCTCTGCTTGATCCGCTCCTCGAGCCACTTGATCGATAGATCAAGGATCTGTTCTTCGGTTCCCTGCTCATTGCACATTGTCTCGCATATCCGGTCTTTCACATTGTCAGCCATTGACCTTCCCGGGCCCCGCAGCGCGCACCACGAAATGCGCAGCGGCGTCATATCAACGATCCGTGCCGTTGTCGCACTTCACGCAGGATGTCTGAAGACGGGAGCCTGAGGCTGGACGCATCCAGCCCGGGGATGATCGGTACATCGCGAAAACCGGACCAGCCACGATCTCATCAGCATCCACTCCGTGGATCGCTCCGGCGCGCGGGTTTTCCTGCAAGCACAAGTGAAAACTCACGAGCGGCCATCTCGACGAGAGAGCCGCATGGTGAAGTCCTGTCCACCGTCATTCTCTCAATTTTACTCGCGCTGACGCTCGCGCAGATCATGCTCCGGGAAAGCCTGGGCGGAATGTTCGGACACGCGACGTCGGTCAGCATCCTTGGCCCGTGCGGATCCCTTACGCTGCTCCCTGCTGCCCGAATTGCCGCGACACACGTTCCGGTCGGGCGAGAGGCGCTAGAGCATCGGACGTGAAAGGTGGAACTGCGCTTTTGGGGACCGGTCCTATGCTCCGGCCTTAAGCATCGCCTCATGTGAAAGCCGATGTGTACGGAGAGCGGAAGCGCCGACAGTTCTTCCGACAGCGGTTTTTGCGCGGAGCCGCAGCGACGGTCTAAACCCTGCGAGAGATCATCGATGCCGAAATGCGCACGATGACACGCTGCAGCATATGCGAATGCAGATTGCCAGGGGCTGTGGTGCGGTGCCCTCGGTGCTCCTTCGGAAGCGACGGACCCATGAACTTCTAGGATCCGAGGTGTCCGGATGAAACGTTCCGGAGGCGCTCGATGAGAAGTTCCGCTTTACCTAACGATCCTATGAAGGAGGCATTCTTGATTCAGAACGGCACCGGCATGCCGATCAAGATCAACAGTTGCAAGATCGGGCTCGCGGAGTTTCTGCCTCAAAGGTCCGAGGGGAACTTCTGCATGTGGCTGTAACGTATTTCGGTTGGTTGAACCACGCGACCGTCCGGATCATCCGCGAAGGAGACTCATACGGCTGCGCCCTCAACGCCCGGGTGAGCAATCTCAAGATGGAAATCGAGACAGGACATTCCGCCACATCGGCCCCGAGCGATTTGACAAATGGGGCAATGTGTACCAGCATCAGCATATTATGTTGAGCTTTTCACAATATCATCGCGGCCAGCTTCGCGCAGGCAATCTCATCGCGGGCCAATAGCCCCGGGCTCGACGTGCATCCGCACCCCGGGTTCGGGGTCACGCAAGATCCTATACTTTCAGACATCTTGTGAGGCCGGATGCTGGCGCATCCGATGCCGCGGCATGCTTCAACACTTCTTCAAGTTCATGCTCCGCCTGACGGAACGCCAAGCCGCTCATCGGGCAGGCAAGGCCTCGGCCTTTCCGGCGGCTGCCGCATGTGCGGAGCAAAAGCCCATCGATGCCGAGCTTCGGACGCAAATCTTCACACCGCACCCCGCTTCGACTCTCATCCGGTGCAGAGGAGACCATGCCATGCAGCCGTTCCCGAACGACCCGCCCTCCAAGCCTAGACATCACGACGCTGAACAGCCTGACGGCAGGGTTGTCCGGATCACTCCACGACGCCGTCTGGATCCGGAGAGCAGCCCTGAGCCGCAGGGGCGCGATGATGACGACGATTACGGACCAAGCGCCGCATGAACGGCCTTGACGTCCACACCAGAACAGGAGACGTGACATGATGAAGAAACCCACCGGCGGCGCCAAACCCCGTATCATCCTGACGGCATCGGACCACCAGAAGCTCACAGTGCTTGCCAACGCCGCCTCGAGCACCATGCCTGACATAGCCGCCGAACTCGCCGAGGAGCTCGACCGCGCACATGTCCTGTCGAAGGGCCGCCACTCGGTCGACACCGTATTCATGGGCTGCGAGGTCGATTTTCGTGACGACATGACGGGGCGGGTGCAGACGGTGACTCTCGTCTACCCGAACGAGGCCGACATCTCGAAGGGCAGGATCTCGGTCCTGACGCCCATCGGTACAGCCTTGATCGGGCTTCCCGTCGGCAAGTCGATCGATTGGACCACGCGCACGGGAGAGTCGAAACGCCTAACGGTGCTTCAGGTGCGCGAGCCTGCCGCCGCGGAGCCGAAGCCCGCATAACCAGGGATCTCCCGCCGCCAACAAAGCCATGCAACCCGCGGCCCCGCCGGTCGCGGGCGCACCTCTGCCTTGCGACCGGCGGAAACCCGGACAACGGAGAACAGAATGGCCGAAGCCTGATTGCCGCTACCCGCATGCGCCGGCCTGCGACTTCCGCTGCAGCCGACGTCTTCATGGGCGACGTGCAGCCGCGCAAGCTCATTGAGGTTCAAGGGCGCGCTCCGCCGGAACAGGTCATCATTGCCGAGCGCGAGCGGGGGCAATCCTATGACGTGGCTTGAGAAACACTACGGGCACCATAAACGGATGCTTTCCGTCGATCACGCCCTCTACCACTGGAGGGCCTTGTTCCAGGAAGTGCTGATCTTCGGGAACTCGACCTCCGGAAAGGTGGTGCTACTCGATGGCATCGTTCAACTGACTGAGCGCAGTAGTCATATCTAGTGCGGTATGATTGCCCACGTGCGGCTGATGGCTCACGGCTCCGCGCGGGACGTGCTCATCCTTGGCGGCGGCACCCTGAAGGAAGTGCTGAAGCATCCGGTCGAACACGCACCCTTGTGGAAATCGACGAGGTGACTGACCTAGCGCGGCGCTTTCTTCCGATGTTTTCGGGATGAGCGTTCGAGGAACCGCGGGCGAGGACGGCGGTCAAGGACGGGATGCAGTATGTCACCGAGGCCAGGGACCAGTTCGAGGCAATCATTATCGACTCGACGGAACCGGGCGGTCCTCTCTTTACGGAGGCATTCTATCGAGCGTTCCGTAGGCGCCTCCAGCTCCCAGGAAAGGATGACGGTGCGAAGCGGCGCCCCCTTCCTCGGACCTTACGAATTGGGGATGGTCTGCGACCGGCTCGCCGGATCCTTCGTTGGGGTGCGGCCGTACCTCGCGCCCGTCGCGGCGGCATGCAGGCGCTTGTCGCGGCGGGTGAGAGCCGCAATGCGCCGGGTCCTCCATGCGAGATTCTGCAGGAGCGCTTCTCGTCGCTTCGGGCCGCGTTCACGCTTGCTCCCTCGTTCGCGCCTGCCTTCAGGTCTCCTGAAAACAGGGCCGTGAGCCCGTGGGCTGCGCGACTTCACCCGACCCGCAGCCCACGGGGACGTCCGAGACTGCAACCGGATCTCACAGCTCCGTTCGCTGCATCGCGGAGCCCGACAGGAGGCTACCATGACCACCGTTCCTCCGACTTTGGCGGTCCCGTTGCGCAGGATCGAACCTCCCAGATGGCCGAGCCTTCACGGCCACTCGCACGCGGCTGCCGGTACCGGCACCTTCGTGCTCATCGGCGGGCAGATCGCCACCGGCAATGCGGCCGGGTGAGTTCCGTCGGACTCGTTCCTCCGGCCCGTCGGGCGCAGCGGAACGTGCGGACGGATTTCGCCGAAGCGGAGGGGGCTCCTGGGCATATCGCGCGGCTCCTCTGTCTCAGCGGCTTCGACATCACGCTCGATCCTGCCGCCGGTCTCGTGACTGCCGATCATCGGTTGATCGTGTGGTCGTTTACCGGCCGTCGCGGCTGAGCGATTGAGCATGAAAGGTCAGGAGCGCACTCTTCGGGAATCGGTTCGGTACGGCCGTGTTCTTGTCTGCGAAAACGTCGGCCATATTCTGCGGTCTCGTCATCGCGTCCAGCATCGTGGATGCCTGCGCATGCATGACAGTCATTGCGATCAGCGGGAAGGTGGCGGAAGCGCTGCGGCCCGGGATCCGCGGGCTTCGGCGAGCGCGTCGTCGCGAAATCGGCAAGTCAGCTGCGTGCCGGCATCTGCAGCGCATGGCTTGAGATCACTCTCAACGAAGGCAGGAACCGCCAGATCCGGCGCCTGCTCGGGCTCTGGGAGCGGACGTGCTCCGCCTCGTGCGGGCCGATGTCGGAGGGGTGCAATCGGGCGATCCGCCCAGGGGGCGCAGTCCAGCACCTGAGGCCTGCCGAGAAGGCGAGGCTGTATGTTCCGGTCCGCGCCACCCCGGGCCCGATCAGGCCTCCGTAGGGGTAGAAAGCCCCAGATCCTCGATCTTAGACCGAACCTCGCTGATCGGACGCTTCAGCTTGAGGCTGATCACCGAGGCGGGAACACCCTCCTTGACCAAGGCGATCAGTGTTTGGACGGCTTCATAGGTCCATGGGGAACCGGTCAAGTTCATGAACACCTCCAGTTATGTGCCAAGCTCTTCCAAAAGGTAGGATGAAAGCCCGGAAAATCCAATGGCGGGGCACGATGCCGGTCTCCGTCATGATCGTGCCACCTGTCACCAGATCCAGTTTCTTGTCAGGGTGGAGCTCGCCACACACTATGCGCATGACGTGACAATGCAGATTCCCGGATGAAGGATTGCCGATCCGGGCAACTGCCGAACCAGTCTTCATCAGCCGCGTTGTTCCTGCTTCGGTGCGGCTCCGACACTGCTGAGGCAGAGGCTGCGCCTTCCGGCCGGACCGGTCGGGGGCTCGTCTCATGCAGCCCAGGGTGATGTCATGACGGGGGCATGGAGCGACCCGACCATTCATCTCGTGAAGGCGACCGTTCCTGCGCTCCAGGAACACGGGCTGGCGACTTCCTGGCCCATGTCCCCGGCCCATGTACGAGCGCATGTTCCGGAACGGGGAGGCCGCAATCTCTTCAACCTATCCCTTCACGGCGAGACCGGCTCGCAGCCCAGGTGCCTCGACAAGGTCCCCCATCGCGTTCATCGCACGCCGAACGACTCGACCCGCGCCATGAGGGACCACGTCCGGTCCCTGGCCGAAGCCCATCCCGACCTCCGGGCTGCGACCTTCCGTCGGGTCGCGACCGAGGATCGGCTCGGCGAGGACTACGACCACGAGGGGCTGATCTCGGTGGAGTGGCTGCGAGCCAACACGCCGCTGGACGAGGCGGCCTACTATCTGTGCTGCCCGCGACCCCTCCTGTGGGCGTTCGTGGGTGGACTGGCCCTTGCCGCGGTCCGGTCGAAACGCATCCACTACGGGTTTCTCGGGTCGGCCGACGAAAGTCTCGCGGCCGTCTGATGAACACTCGGACCGAAGATGGACGAACCTGCCGACGATCTCACCGCCTTGCAGGCACGGCCTCTGTCCTGCCCATCGTGTAGAACTCGTCGTTGGGCCGCATGCTCGTGACGTTGGCCATGCGGTTCGACATGCCGAAGAAGGACGAGATCGCTGCGATGTCCCAGGCGTCCTCCTCGCTGAAGTCGTGGGCGCTCAGGCGGTCCAGGTCCGCATCGTCTACGGCATAGGCTTCGAAGGCGACCTTCATGGCGAAGTCGAGCATCGCCTTCTGCCGGTCCGTGATGTCTGCCTTGCGGTAATTGATGGCCACCTGATCAGCGATCAGCGGGTTCTTTGCCCTGATTCGAAGGATCGCTCCATGCGCGACTACGCAATACTGACACTGGTTCGCATTGCTCGTCGCGACAACGATCATCTCACGCTCCGCCTTGGTGAGGTTTCCCGGCTTGTCCATCAGCGCGTCGTGATAGGCGAAGAACGCGCGGAACTCGTCCGGGCGGCGGGCAAGGACGAGGAAAACGTTCGGCACGAAGCCCGATTTCTCCTGGACCGCGAGAATGCGCGTCCGGATGTCGTCCGGCAGGTCGGCGATCTCCGGTGTGGGAAAGCGGCTGATTGGCGTCTGGCTCATTGGGGCTTCCTTCCTGGCGTGGTGCTGCGGCATGAAGACGGCCGCACCATTCTTTGAGCATCAGCTTATTCAGCTTGGCTCCAACCGACAACGTGCTTAAATGTGGGGTAGGAGAGAGGATCCATGAGCGCGCAGATTGCTTCCGATGAGCCCATCCTGATCCGCGAAGAGCGGGAGGGAGTTGTGACCCTGACGCTGAACCGCCCCCGCCAGTACAATGCACTCTCTGAAGAGATGCTGGAGGCGCTGCAGCAGAACCTGGACGAACTGGCCGTCGACGAGAGCGTCCGCTGCGTCGTGATCGCCGCCGCGGGCAAGGCATTCTGCGCGGGCCACGATCTCAAGCAGATGCGCTCCAACCCGCGTCAGGAATACTACGAAGATCTGTTCCGGCGCTGCGGACGCGTCATGCAGAGCATCGTGAACCTGCCGATTCCAGTAATCGCCCGCGTGCAGGGCATGGCAACGGCGGCAGGGTGCCAGCTCGTCGCGTCCTGCGATCTGGCGGTAGCTGCCGAGAGCGCGACATTTGCCGTCTCAGGCATCAACGTGGGCCTCTTCTGCTCCACGCCGGCAGTCGCGCTCTCCCGCAACGTCGCTCCCAAACAGGCTTTCGAGATGCTGGTGACGGGACGTTTCATCTCGGCCGCAGAGGCGCTCTCCTACGGCCTGATCAACCGCGTCGCGGCGGATGCGGAGCTCGGTGCGGCCGTTGCCTCACTCACCTCTGACATCTGCTCCAAGAGTCCCGTCGCGATCCGCACCGGCAAGGCCATGTTCAGCCGCCAGCGCAGCATGAGTCTCGAAGAAGCCTATGCCTATGCGGGCCAGGTGATGGCCTGCAACATGATGGCCGAGGACGCGGCGGAAGGCATCGATGCCTTCATCGGCAAGCGCAAGCCTGTATGGAAGGGACGCTAGCCGCATCCCTTGTCCCATGCCTCAGGCGCTACGGGCGTGGGCGCGAGCCATGTCGCGGAGCTGGAACTTCTGGATCTTGCCGGTGGAGGTTTTCGGCAACTCGGTAAAGATGACCGTACGCGGGCACTTGAACGAGGCGAGATGCTGTCTGCACCAGGCGATGAGGTCTTCGGCCGTTGCAGATTGATCCGCCCTCAACTCCACAAAGGCGCAGGGCGTCTCGCCCCATTTCTCGTCCGGCATCGCGACGACTGCGACCGCCTGGACCGCAGGATGCTTGTAGAGCGCATCCTCCACCTCGATGGAAGAGATATTCTCGCCGCCCGAAATGATGATGTCCTTCGAGCGGTCCTTCAGCTGCACATAGCCGTCTGCATATTTCACCCCAAGATCGCCGGAATGAAGCCAGCCCCCCGCGAAGGCCCTCTCGGTCGCGCCGGGGTTCTTCAGATAGCCCTTCATAACGACATTGCCGCGGAACATCACCTCGCCGAGGGTCTTTCCGTCCGCTGGCACGGGCTGCATCGATTGCGGGTCGAGCACGTCGAGCGCCTCGAGCACCGGATAGCGCACGCCCTGGCGCGCCTTCTTCGCCGCATATTCGGCTGACGGCAGCCCGTCCCAATCCTCGTGCCATTCGTTGACCACGGCGGGACCATAGACCTCTGTGAGGCCGTAGAGATGCGTGACGTCGAAACCTGCATCCTTCATGGCGGCCAGCACGGCTTCCGGCGGCGGAGCCGCTGCCGTCATGAAGCGCACCGTCTGGGGGAACGTGCGCTTTTCCGCAGCGGGGGCGTTGAGGAGCGTCGACATGACGATCGGCGCGCCGCAGAGATGGGTGACCCCGC
The DNA here is from genome assembly GCF_009830105.1 of Microvirga makkahensis. Lineage (GTDB taxonomy): Bacteria > Pseudomonadota > Alphaproteobacteria > Rhizobiales > Beijerinckiaceae > Microvirga > Microvirga makkahensis. The sequence continues at coordinate 395,531 of NZ_WURB01000001.1, read as the reverse complement.
AATCGGCGAGAGCGTCGTACATGGGTTTCGAGCGCACTGCGCGCAGGCAGACATGCGTGCCGGCGACGATCGACAGCGACCAGGGGAAACACCAGCCGTTGCAGTGGAACATGGGCAGCGTCCACAGGTAGACGGGGTGCTGGCCCATGGCGCTGGTGACGATGTTGCCAATCGCGAGCAGATACGCGCCGCGGTGATGATAGACGACGCCCTTCGGATCGCCCGTCGTACCGGATGTGTAGTTCAGGGTGATGGCGTCCCACTCGTCGCCGGGCAGGCTCCAGGCGAAGTCGGGATCGCCCTCCGCCAGAAAATCTTCGTACTCGAGGGCGCCCAGGCGCTCGCCTGAGCCGATAAACTCGGGATCGTCGTAGTCGATGACCAGGGGCTTGACGGAGGTGAGCTCGAGGGCGGCCTTCACCACACCCGAGAATTCCCGATCCGTGATGAGCACCTTCGCTTCGCTGTGCGTGAGGGAGAAGGCAATGATCTTAGCGTCGAGGCGGGTATTGAGCGTGTTGAGCACTGCGCCCGCCATGGGCACGCCGTAGTGACATTCGAGCATGGCGGGAGTGTTGGGAAGCACCACGGACACCGTATCGCCGCGCCCGATCCCGCGCCGGGTCAGAGCCGATGCGAGGCGCCGGGAGCGGGCGTAGAACTCGCGGTAGCTGCGCCGCAGGGAGCCGTGGATGATGGCAATGTGCTCGGGGTGGACGCTTGCGGCCCGTTCCAGGAACAAGAGGGGCGTCAGCGGCTGGTAATTCGCCGGGTTCTTATCGAGATTTGTATCGTAAACAGTCGAAGTCACGAGCGCTTCCCCAATGTCTGCCGATGAGATGCCGAGGGCTCCAGGACTTGACAGGCTAGGCTCGGCACGACGTTCCTGTGTAACCCGATCTTATCAAAAGCGTAGCCACTCGTCTCGGGTGTTTGCGGCGGGCGCGCCTTAGCAATAAGGCGTGCGGGTGTACCGGCAGGGCCGCCTCGCGGGTGGCCCTGCCTTCATGGTGTTACTGGCCCACACTGACGAGCGGGCATTCGCTCTCAGAAAGCGGGCGGAAGGCCTCATCGCCCGGGATGGTGCGGATCAGCTTCAGGTAATCCCAGGGCTCGCGGGATTCCTCCGGCTTCTTCACCTCGAGAACATAGAGGTCGTGGACCATGCGCCCGTCCTCACGAACCTTGCCGCTCTTGGCGAAGAAGTCGTTCACCGGAAGTTCCTTCATCTTTCTCGCGACGGCCTGCGCCTCGTCCGTGCCTGCGGCCTCGATGGCCTTGAGGTAGTGGATGATCGACGAGTAGACACCTGCCTGGCCCATCGTCGGCATGGCCTTGTGGCGCTCGTAGAAACGCTTCGACCAGGCACGCGTCTCGTCGTTGAGGTCCCAGTAGAAGGCCTGGGTCATCAGGAGGCCCTGCGCCTGTTTCAGGCCGATGGCGTGGACATCAGTGATATGCATGTAGAGACCGGCAAGCTGCAGGCCGGAAGCCGTGATCCCGAACTCATGCGCCTGCTTGATCGCGTTCACCGTATCGGCGCCGGAATTGGCGATGCCGATGATCTTGGCTCCCGAGCTCTGGGCCTGGAGAAGGAAGGAGGAGAAGTCGTGGTTGCCTTGGGGGTGTCTCACACCGCCGGCAACCTTGCCGCCAGCCTTGGTCACGGCATGGGCGGTGTCGCGCTCCAGCGCATGCCCGAAGGCATAGTCCGCCGTCAGGAAGAACCAGGGACCGCGACTTGCGAGGGGCTGTCCCGTGCCGACGGCGAGGCCGTAGGTGTCATAGGTCCAGTGAATGCCGACAGGTGAGCAGAACTTGCCCGTGAAGTCCGAGGATCCGCCTGTCGAGGCTATGATCAGACGGTTCTTCTGCCGGCCGATCTCCTGGACTGCCAGCATGACGGAGGAGGTGGGAAGATCGACGATGGTGTCCACCTGCTCCACGTCGATCCAGCGATTGACCACGGCGGAACCGACATCGGGTTTGTTCTGATGGTCGCCCGAGACGATCTCGACGGGCTTACCGAGCACCTTGCCGCCGAAATCCTCGACGGCCATCTGGGCGGCGATAGTCGAGCCGGGACCAGCCATGTCCGCATAGATGCCGGATTGGTCGTTCAGCACGCCGATCTTAACTAATCCGTCGGAGATCGGTTCCGCCGTTTGGGCCGAGGCGGGCGAGACCCCCACGACGATAGTGCCGATCGCCGCCATCACTATGGCCCGGTGCTTGCGAGACATTGTCCTCTCTCCCTTGGACGAGTTCCTACGGGGGGAGACAAAGCGCCAAGCCTCGTTCTTGTCAACGGAAAAGTTCTTTTAAAAGAACAAATCGGACCGAATCTGCGGATTTCCGAGAAGTGCAGGCGGGGTGAGGGCCTCTCGACGCGCGGTGCTCCTGGAGGGCTCTAGAGTGGCAAGCCTCGAAGCGTCGAGATGGCTGTCATCACGCCACGCAGTTCGGCGAGCCCTTTCAGCCGGCCTATGGCGGGGTAGCCTGGGTGTGTCGGCTTGCCCACATCATCGAGAAGTTCGTGGCCGTGGTCCGGGCGCATGGGAATGCGCCAGCGCTCCTCGCCGGTCTCCTTGCGGCGCTTTTGCTCTTCGAGAAGCGCCGTGACGACGGCCACCATATCGGTGTCGCCTCCGAGATGATCCGCCTCCATGAAGGAGCCGTCCGGCTCCTTGGCGACATTGCGCAGGTGGGCAAACCAGATGCGGCTCGCAAAGCGCCGTGCGATAGCGGGCACATCGTTGAACGGACCGGCTCCGAGGGAGCCGCTGCAGAGCGTGATGCCGTTCGCGGGCGAGTCGACAGAGCCGAGGATGAAGGCAAAATCCTCCTCGTTCGAGACGATACGCGGCAGGCCCATCAGGGGACGTGGCGGATCGTCCGGATGGATGCACATCCGGATCCCGAGTTCCTCGGCAACGGGTATGACCTCGCGCAGAAAGCGCGCCAGGTTCTCGCGCAGGGCAGTGGCGTCGATGCATTCGTAACGGTCGAGCATCGCACGCAGGCCAGGGATGTCGTAGCGGTCGTAGGCGCCGGGAAGGCCGGCCATGATGGTGGCGAGAAGCTTGCCGCGGTCGGCTTCCGAGGAGCGGTCGTACCACTCTTTCGCGCGCGCCATGACCTCAGGGGATTGTTCCGCCTCCGCGCCTGGACGCCGCAGTATGAAACAGTCGAACGCGGCATATTCATGCGCGTTGAAGCGCAGCGCCGTTCCTCCGCCGGGAAGAGGGTGGGCGAGCTCCGTGCGTGTCCAGTCGACGACCGGCATGAAGTTGTAGCACACGGTGGTGACCCCGCATCGGGCGAGGTTGCGAAGCGACTGGCGGTAATTGTCGAAGAGCGTGCTAAGATCGCCTTCGCCAATCTTGATTTTCTCGTGAATGGGCAGACTTTCGACCACGCTCCAACGCAGACCCAGAGACGGGTCGGCAGTGATTTCAGCCTTGCGTTTTTCGATTTCCTCCACACTCCAGACGACGCCGTAGGGAATGTGATGCAGAGCCGTCACGATACCCGTGGCACCGGTCTGACGAATATGGGGAAGCTGAACGGCATCATCGGGGCCGAACCAGCGCCAAGTCTGTTCCATGAAAACACCTTACGGGATCAAGCCGACCTCCCGGATCGGCCATGGACATTGATTCAAATTCCTACATCACCGCGCCGATCTGCCAAGGCAGGAATTCGGCGTCGCCATATCCGAGAAGCTCCGACTTCGACTGCTCCCCCGAGGCGACCCTTAGAATTTTCTCGAAGATCTCCCGGCCCTTCTCTTCGATCGGGACGCCATCGAGGATATCGCCGCAATTGACGTCCATGTCGTCGATCATCCGCCGATAGACATCACTGTTGGTCGCCAGCTTGATCGAGGGAGTGGGCTTGCAGCCATATGCGGAGCCGCGCCCGGTGGTGAAGCACAGAACGTTCGCGCCTCCTGCGACCTGTCCTGTCGCCGAGACAGGATCGTAGCCCGGCGTATCCATGAACACGAAGCCTTTCGCCGTCACCGGCTCAGCATAACGATACACCGCGTTGAGAGCCGTCGTGCCGCCTTTAGCTGCTGCCCCCAGAGATTTCTCGAGGATCGTGGTAAGGCCGCCAGCCTTGTTGCCGGGGGAGGGATTGTTGTTCATCTCGCCTTTGTTGCGGGCCGTGTAGTCTTCCCACCAGCCGATGAGGTCGACGAGTTTCTCGCCGATCTCGCGCGTCGCCGCGCGACGGGTCAGCAGATGCTCTGCGCCGTAGATCTCGGGCGTTTCCGACAGGATCGCGGTGCCGCCATTCCGGACGAGAATGTCCACGGCGGCTCCCAGCGCCGGGTTCGCAGTGATTCCCGAATATCCGTCAGAGCCGCCGCATTGCAGGGCTAGGACCAGTTCCGAAGCGGGCACCGTTTCGCGCCGGAAGCGATTGGCGAGCGGAAGCATGTCGCGAATTGCCGCGACACCGGCCTCGACGGATCTGCGAGTGCCGCCCCTCTCCTGAATCGTCAGTGAGCGGAATGTTTCGCTCTCCACGATGTTGTAGAACTCCTTCCAGCGCCCGATCTGGAAAACCTCGCAGCCCAGCCCTACCATGAGCACTCCGCCCATATTGGGATTGGAGGCGTAGCCCCATTGAGTGCGCCTGAGGATCTCGGCGCCTTCACCCTTCTGGTCCATGCCGCAGCCCGTACCGTGCACGAGGGGAACGATGCCGTCGATGTTGGGATAATCGTCGAGTATGCCGGAGCGTTCGACTTCCCGCGCGATGAAGCGGGCAACCGAAGCCGAGCAGTTCACGCTCGTGAGGATCGCCAGATAATTTCGTGTGCCGACCTTGCCGTTCCCGCGCCGGTAGCCCTGGAACGTGGCGCGCGCTTCGGGGGGCAGCAGGGGCGTGGGCTTCGCGTCCTCCGCAAAGTGCCAGTCGCGGGCGAAGGCATGCATCTCCACATTGTGCTCGTGGAGCCACTCGCCAGGCTCGACAGGCTTCGCGGCGAAGCCGATGATCTGACCGAACTTGAGAACCGGCGCGCCTCGAGCGATGGCGGTGATCGCCATCTTGTGCCCCTTGGGCACGCGATCCCGGGCCGTGACCTCATCCACCAGAGATCCGGGCATGATGGGGTCGACGGCCACGACGAGGTTGTCGCGCTCGTGGAGACGCACGATCCGCGGCCTCCGGGCCGGTTCCGGCTTGCCTGGTGTCGTCAGTTCTTCCGGCGCTGCTCTGTTCATTGCGACCGAGCGCTCATGCGCTGAGAACGTCCGGGGACGCCTCTGTCTCGGGCTCGAAAAGGTGTGGGTGCTGCGCGGCGAGCTCGGGCAGCGTGCGCAGGATTTCGCTCAGGTGCTGGTGCATCGCTTCCTGTGCTGCTGCCGGATCTTTGTTCTTGATCGCGTTCACAATGAGCGTGTGCTGCGCAAGAACCACGTGTCTCGGAACGGCCTTCGTCATATCGAGAAAGCGCACGCGATCCATCTGCGGCTTGATGTCTTCGATCATCCGCCATGCCGCCGGGCGGCCTGCTGTCTCCGCGAGGAGCCGATGAAATTCCTCGTCGAGCGCAAGAAACTCCTCCGTCGAGGCAGAGCGTTGCGCGCGGCGCTGGCGGGTGAGGCTTGCATTCAGTTCGGCAAGCATGACCGGCGCCGCTTTCGATGCGGCCTCGCGGACGACCGCGCATTCCACCGCTTCCCGGATGAAGCGCGCGTCCTCGACGCCCGCTCGAGAAATCTTGACGACCTGCGTGCCGCGCTGCGGCAGAACCCGAACGAGGCCCGCCTCACTGAGCTTGATCAGGGCTTCCCTCACCGGCGAGCGGCTGACCCCGAATTGTTGCGCCAAGTCCTGCTCGGATAGCATTTCCCCTGGGGAGATTTGCATCGTCACGATGGCCTGACGCAAGGCACGCGTGACCTGCCGCGCCATAGGTTCGCGGCTGACATCGAATTTCAAAAGGGGGAGTCTATTAGTCATAAGTGGCACACTACCATACTAGTAGGCCATTGCAAAGCCGGTAGAACCGCTCTAACCTTGGGGTGCGATCTCAGAGAATGGCCGGCAAGGTCGAGACGAACTCTTTAGGGAGAATGCCATGCTGATCCATCCGGACCGGCTGTTTCCCGTTGAGCCTGCAGCACGGGATGTGGCGCGCAGGCTCTACGAGGGAATCCGCGATCTGCCGATCGTCTCTCCGCATGGCCATACGGACCCGCGCTGGTATGCGGAGAACCAACCATTCCCGGACCCGGCGGCGCTGTTCGTCATTCCCGATCATTACATTTTCCGGATGCTCTACAGCCAGGGTATAAGCCTTGAGGAACTCGGCATTCCGGCTAAGGACGGCCGGCCGGTCGAGCGCGACCCTCGGGTGATCTGGCGGCGCTTCGCCGCGCATTACCACCTCTTCCGCGGCACGCCCACGCGCGCGTGGCTCGACCATACCTTCGCGACGCTCTTCGGTTTCACCGAACGGCTCTGCGCCGACAACGCAGACGCCTATTACGATCGGATCGATGCGGCCCTGCGTACGCCGGAGTTCCGCCCGCGCGCTCTGTTCGAGCGCTTCCGGATCGAGGTCATCGCCACGACGGAAAGCCCGCTTGACCCTCTGGTTTATCACGAGATCATCCGCCGCTCGGGCTGGGGAGGACGCGTGGTCACGGCCTACCGCCCCGATCCGGTGGTCGACCCGGATTTCGAAGGCTTCCCGCAGAACCTCATCCGATTCGGGGAGGTCACAGGCTGCGACACGACCAATTGGAGCGGCTATCTCGAGGCGCATCGCAAGCGGCGTGCGTTCTTCCGCACCTACGGCGCGACATCCACCGATCACGGACATCCGACGGCGCGAACCGCCGACCTGTCACGGGCGGATGCCGAGGCCCTGTTCCGCCGCGTCTCGACGGGCGATGCGAACCCCGATGACGCCGAGCTGTTTCGCGCGCAGATGCTCACGGAGATGGCCGCCATGAGCGTCGAAGACGGCATGGTCATGCAAATTCATCCGGGCTCGTTCCGCAATCACAACGATACGGTCTTCAACCGCTTCGGCCGGGATATGGGAGCCGACATTCCCACCCGCACGGATTACGTCCATGCGTTGAAGCCGCTCCTCGACCGGTTCGGCAACGAGCGCAATTTCACTCTCATCCTCTTCACCCTGGACGAGACGAGCTACTCGCGCGAGCTCGCGCCGCTCGCAGGACATTACCGGGCACTGAAGCTCGGTCCTGCCTGGTGGTTCTTCGACGCGCCCGATGGCATGCGCCGCTACCGGGAGCTCACGACGGAGACGGCCGGGTTCTACAACACGGTCGGCTTCAACGACGATACTCGGGCCTATCTGTCGATTCCCGCCCGTCACGACGTGGCGCGACGGGTCGACTGCGCCTTTCTGAGCCATCTGGTGGCCACTCATCGTCTCGACGAGGATGAGGCGCACGAGTTGGCCTACAACCTCGCATATCGCCTCGCGAAGGAGGCCTACAAGCTGTGAGAACGGACCTGGCCGGCAAAGAGGCCAGTCGCACAGAACGGGAGGAAGACATGACGAACCTGATCAGCAGACGAACCTTCGTGGGCGGTGTGGCTGGCGCTGCCGGTGCGGCCGCTCTAAGCGGTCCGAGCTTCGCTCAATTGGCATTGCCGAAAAGCCCGGTCGCGCTCAACATCATCGACGTCGCGGGTAATCTGGCTCTGACCCAGAAGGCGATCGAGAATTACCGCAAGACCAAGCCCGATCTGGTTTCCCGCATCACTTTCACCAAAGCTCCCGCGCCTGAGCTCGCAGGCAAGCTCAAAGCGCAGCAGGATGCGGGCCGGGTCGATATCGATCTCGTGCTCACAGGCACTGACGCGCTCTCCGCCGGGATCGACCAGAAGCTCTGGGTGGATCTCATTCCGCAGCACGCGAGTGCCCTGCCCAAGCTCGACGACATCTATCTTCCTGCAGCCGCCAAGATGCAGACCTTGGCGAAAGGGCAGGGCGTCGTCGTCACGTATTATCCGTCGGGCCCTCTCCTCGAATACATGCCCGACAAGGTCAAGAAGGTGCCCACGACGGCCGAAGAGCTGCTGGCCTGGAGCAAGGAAAATCCGAACCGGCTGATTTATGCCCGGCCCGCGAATTCCGGACCCGGCCGCACCTTCATCATGGGGCTGCCTTACCTTTTGGGCGACAGCAATCCGCAGGATCCCGCCAAGGGCTGGGACAAGACCTGGGCCTATCTCAAGGAGCTCGGCCAGAATATCGAGTACTACCCGTCCGGAACGGGCGCGGTCATGAAGGAACTGGGCGAAGGCTCACGCGACATGACCGTGACGACGACCGGCTGGGACATCAATCCACGCGTGCTCGGCGTCGTTCCGAAGGAGGCGAAGGTTGCCGCGCTCAAAGGCTTCCACTGGGTCGCGGACGCGCACTACATGTGCATCCCGAAAGGGCTGTCGAACGAGAAGATTGCCGTTCTTCTCGACCTGATGAGCTTCCTCCTCACCAAGGAGCAACAGGCCTACACCTACGACGAGGGCTACTTCTACCCCGGCCCCGCCGTGAAGGACGTCACTCTCGATATGGCTCCTCCGGAGAGCCAGGCTGCGATTAAGGAATACGGGCGCCCCGAATACGAGAAGTGGATCGCCGAGAACCCGATCGAGCTGCCGCTCCAGCCGGAGCAGATGGTGGTTGCGTTCCGCATGTGGGACGAGCAGATCGGCGGGGCAAAGCGCAAGTAATCCGAGGACCCGCGATGACCATAGCTCTCTCACAGTTCGGCGAAGTCCGGCTCGACCGCGTCAGCCGCGAATTCGGGGCCCTCAACGCTCTTCGCGATGTCTCTCTTACGATCCAGCGACGCGAGTTCATCGCGCTGCTCGGGCCGTCCGGCTGCGGCAAGTCGACGACGCTGAACTGTATCGCGGGTCTTCTTCCCGTCACGGGCGGTGCGATCTGGCTCGACAAGAACCGGATCGACACGCTCCGTCCCGAAGAGCGCGGCTTCGGTATGGTCTTTCAGAACTACGCGCTGTTTCCCCACCTCAACGTGCGTCAGAATATCGGTTTCGGCCTCAAGATGCGTGGAATGCCGAAGGCGGAGATCGATCGCAAGGTGAACGAGGCGCTCGGCCTCGTCCGTCTCCAGGGACAGGAGAACAAGCTGCCTGGTCAGCTGTCCGGCGGTCAGCAGCAGCGCGTCGCCATCGCTCGCGCCATCGTCATCGAGCCGCCGCTCGTCCTCATGGACGAGCCGCTGTCCAATCTCGATGCAAAGCTGCGTCTCGAAATGCGAGCCGAAATCAGGCGCATTCACAACGAGCTCGGTGCGACAACGATCTACGTGACTCACGACCAGGACGAGGCCCTGTCGCTCGCCGACAGGATCGTGGTGCTGCGCGATGGCGTCGTCCGCCAGGTCGGAACGCCGAAGGAGCTCTATGAAGCACCGGCTCATCTCGATGTGGCCGAATTCATGGGGTTCCGCAACAGGCTGAAAGGCACGGTCGTCTCGGTGGAGAACGGCAGGGCGCTTCTCGACGTGGAAGGTTCCAGGATCAGTGGCGTCGCCCGCGAAAATCTGTCGGTGGGCTCGACCGCTTATGCGGCGATCCGCCCGGACGATCTTGTTCTTGGCGAGGCCGGCGGAAATGCATTGAAGGTCAAGGTCGATACCATCGAATACCGGGGTCGCGAATTCGTCGGAACGGCGCATTCGGAGGGTGGGCTCGACTTTGTCTTCCGCTCCCATCAGCCGGTCGATCTGGGGTCGACCGTTCACCTTCAGGCCGACGATCAGCGCGTTCTCGTCTTCGCCGAGCCGATCAAGGGGAGGAGATGATGGAGGCAATCGCGCCCACAACCCGCGTCGTTCAGGGGCCGAGCTTGAGGCAACGGCTGGCCGCCAGAGGGTTCGACGCGGTGACTCTTCTGGTCGTTCCTGCGGCCGTCTTCAGCCTGCTGCTCTTCGTCTATCCCTTCGCCTTCGGCTTCATTCTGTCCTTCGAGCCGAAGAATGGCGGCTGGCTCGCCAATTACCAGCGCTTCTTCTCCGATTCCTATCTCTACGACACGATCGCCAACACGCTCTTGCTGTCCGTTCCGGTCACGCTGCTGAACCTGCTGTTCGCCGTGCCGGTTTCGTTTCGCGTGCGGCTCATGCGGCGCCAGCGCCTTCTGACGACGATCCTCGTTCTACCGATCACCCTCGGGACTGTTCTGGTCGCCGAAGGACTTCTGAACTATCTCGGCCCTCAGGGGTGGTTCAACCGGACTCTTGTCGCCCTCGGTCTCATCGATCAGCCCTTGCGGCTGGTTCACAACTATTGGGGCGTTTTCGCCTCTCTCGTGATCACGGGATTCCCGTTCACGTTCCTGCTGACCCTATCCTATGTCACCGGCATCGATCCGGCGCTGGAGCAAGCGGCGGCAACTCTCGGGGCAAGTGCGTGGCAACGCTTCGTCCACGTATATCTGCCGCTCCTGATGCCGGGATTCGCCATCACGTTCTGCCTGTCCTTCGTGCAGGCTTTCTCGGTCTTCCCCTCGGCGGTTCTGCTCGGCGAGCCGGCGGGCTCGACCCGCGTGATCTCGATTGCAGCCTATCAGGCCGCCTTCGAGGAATACGACTACTCCATGGCTTCGGCCGTTGCGATGATCATGGGCTTCGTTCAGCTCGCCATCGTCGTGCTGGTGCTCGCCTCGCGCGGTCTGTTCTACCGCGGCCCTGCCTCCGGCGCGAAAGGATAAGGCGATGATCCGCGACACGACACTTGGCGCGAAACTATGGGCTGCGGCCGTCTGGAGCCTAGTCGGTTTCTTCGTCATCAATCTTCTTGCCATGATCGGGACGGTGATCACGAGCTCCTTCGCCACCCGGTGGCTCGGCACGTGGCTGCCGCTCGGCTGGACCACGCGTTGGTATTCGTCCGCGTGGAGCGAGTTCCAGCTCTGGGATGTTCTGATCGTCACGTTTCAGGTCGCCGGACTGGTGGTTCTTCTCTCGGGAGCGCTGGGCGTTACCGCGGCCTATGCGCTCGCACGCCGCGAGTTCGCGGGCAAGCGCCTCCTGGTGCTGCTATTCCTGCTGCCGCTGCTGATTCCGCCGATCACCTTCGGCATTCCGCTGGCGACCGTTCTATACCGGACGGGCCTTGCGGGCACGTTCTGGGGCGTCGTCGTGGCCAATCTGGTTCCGACGGTTCCCTTTGTGATCCTCGTCATGATCCCCTTCATCGAGCAGATCGATCCGAAGATCGAGGCGGCCGCCCGGGTGTTCGGGGCCAATACCTTCAAGCTCTTCATCCATGTGCTCCTGCCTTTACTCCTCCCCGGCATCCTGGCGGCGCTTCTGCTGGTTCTTGTGCGCACCATCGCCATGTTCGAGCTGACCTTCCTGGTCGCTGGGCCGACGAGTCAGACTCTGGTCGTGGCGCTTTATTATGCGGTTTTCGCTGCGGGCGTTCGCGCCGTGCAATCGATCGACGCCATGGCCGTCGTCTACATGGCCACGACGCTGGTCTGGCTCGTCATCGCCCTGCGCTTCGTCAATCCGACGCAAATCGTCACTCGCGCAAAGCAGCAGCCGGCGCATTGAGGGTGTCATGCCGAAACGCCTGAGCGAAGCAAGCCTCGCCGATCTGCCTTCGGCCGTCGTGCGTCCCCGGTACGACCGCCGCGAGGTTTCGTCCGGCATCGTGCATCTCGGCGTGGGCGCGTTTCACCGCGCTCACCAGGCTGTCTATGTCGACGATGTCCTGGCGCAGGATCCTCGCTGGGGGATCGTGGCGGCGAGCCTGCGCAGCCCGGACACCTACGATGCGCTGGAACCACAGAACGGTCTCTACACGCTCTCCATTCGCTCGGGTGAGGGAGAGGCGCTTCGCGTCGTCGGCTCGATCCAGCGCGTCATCGTCGCCCCGCGGGCCGTCGAGGATCTTCTGCGCGCCATGGCCGATCCGAGAACGCGGATCGTTTCGCTAACGGTGACCGAGAAGGGCTATTGCCACGACCCGGCAACCGGAACGCTGAACGAATCCCATCCGGACATCGTGCACGATCTGCAGAATCCGCATCGGCCCCGATCCGCGCCCGGCTTCATTCTGGAAGCCTTGCGGCGCCGGTGGGTTGCCGGGATTGCCCCCTTCACTGTACTCACCTGCGACAATCTTCCGTCCAACGGGCATACGGTGAAACGGGTCCTGACACGGTTTGCGGAATTGTCAGATCCTGCATTCGGCCGGTTCGTGGCGGATGAAGTGTCCTGCCCGTCGACCATGGTCGACCGGATCGTCCCAGCGACGAGCGACGAGGATCGCAGGCGCATCAGGGAGGCATTGGGCGTAACGGACGTGTGGCCCGTGGTGACCGAGCGCTTCACGCAATGGATCATCGAGGACCGATTCCCGCAGGGCCGACCGCCCTGGGAGAATGCCGGAGCGGAGTTCGTGACGGATGTCGAGCCCTACGAGCGCATGAAGCTGCGGCTCCTCAACGGAAGCCACTCGACGCTGGCCTATCTCGGCTATCTCGCCGGTTATGAAACGGTCGCGGACGCCATGGCCGAATCGGCTTTCGAGCGGCTGATCGCGGGACTGATGGACGAGGAGGTGACGCCCACGCTCCACATGCCCACAGGCGCCGATCTCGACGCGTATAAGTACGCCCTCATCGAGAGATTCAAGAATCCTGCCCTCCGGCACCGCACGTGGCAGATCGCCATGGACGGCTCGCAGAAGCTGCCGCAGCGCCTGCTCGGGACGATCCGTGACCGCTTGCGCGAGAATGCTCCCGTCGAAAGGCTCGCGCTGGGTGTCGCAGCCTGGATGCGTTATGTGACGGGCATTGACGAGAACGGGGCTCCCATCGATGTGCGTGACCCTATGGCCGCGCACCTCCGGGAGAGGGCGGATCGGGCGGGAGGCTCGCCGGAGCAGCTGGCCGGAGAATTGTTCGCCGTGCGCGAGATCTTCGGAGACGACCTTCCCAACGACGAACGCTTTACCGGAGCTGTCGGCGCGGCCTTGGTGCAACTCTATGCGAACGGCTCAAAGCGAACCGTCGCCGAATGGTCCCAGCCTGTCAGGTCTTGAGACCCTCGACATTGTAGATCGGGATAGGGCGACTGAGGCCCTTCAAATGAAAGTCGCCCAGGGAAACCAGCGTGGCCATGTCCTCCACTTCGGATGCGATGCGCTGCGTCACCAGGATCTGGCCATCATGTGCTTCCGAGCAGAGGCGTGCTGCGACATTCGTCACGGTACCGATCGCCGCGTAATCGAACCGGCCCTCGAAACCGATCCGACCGAGCGTAGCATAGCCCTGAGAGATACCGATTCCGAAGCCGATGGTATAGCCTCGGAGGCCCCAGTCGCGGGATAATTCCTGGGTACTGTCGCGCATGGCGGCGGCGAGCCTCACGGCGCGGGCGGCAGCATCGGGGCAGGGGATGGGATCATTGAAGAAGATCATCATGCCATCGCCTGTGAACCGCTCGAGCGTTCCCTCGGCAGCGTGGATCAGCGGTCCGAGGGTGGAGTGATATGCGTTCAGCAGGGCCATCACCTCCTCGGGAGCGGCAATCTCGGCAAAGCTCGTGAAGCCGCGCAGATCGCAGAAGAGCACGACGATCTCCCGGCGGTGATGCTCCAGAATTTCAGCACTGCCGCCCTTCGAGGCGATCATGTCGGCGATCTGGGGAGCCAAGAAGCGCCTGAGGTCGCGCAACCGCTCGAGCTCCTGCACCTGCTGCTTCACCCGCGTCCGCAGTTCCCGGTTCAGAGCGGCCAGTTCGGCCGCCTGCGCCTGCACCGTATCGTAAAGGGTTTTGATCCTAAGAAGAGAGCGCACCCGCGCCACGAGGGTGGCGGGCTCGAACGGCTTCGTCAGATAATCGTCGCCTCCGGCGTCGAGGCCCGCGACAACATCCGTGATGCTGGATTTGGCGGTCAGCAGAATGATGGGAATGGGCCGAAGCGCCTCGTCGCTCTTGAGACACTTGGTTACCGCGATGCCGTCCATGTCCGGCATCATGATGTCGAGCAGGATCAGGTCGGGCCGAAGCCTTTCGGTCCGCTCCAGGGCCTCGTGCCCGCTGGTGGCCGTTGCGACATCGTATCCTTGCGCCTCCAGGCGCACCCGGACGATTTCGATGTTCTCCTCGATATCGTCGACCACCAGGATGAGGGCACGCTCGCGCATGGAGGGCTATTCCAGAAGCTCACGGATCTTCGCGAGAATTTGCCGCGGACTGAAGGGCTTGGCGATGTAGCCGTCGCAGCCGGCTTTCCAGGCTTTCTCCTCGTCTCCCGAGAGTGCATAGGACGTCACGGCGATGATCGGAGGCGCTTGAACCGCACTGTTCGCCTTGATGTGCCGGATCGCCTCGTAGCCGTCGAGAAGGGGAAGCTGAATATCCATCAGGATCAGATCGGGCTTGAATTCCTCCGCGGCCGCCACCGCCGCTCGGCCGTCATGTGCCTCGCAGATCTCGAAGCCTGCATTGGCGAGGAGATCGCGCAGGATACGCCGGTTGTCCTCCGTGTCTTCCACGATCAGGATCCGCTTGCTCATCAGGCGGCCTCCGTGACGCGGCTGTCCAGTGGAAGGTCGATGGTGAAGGTCGAGCCTTGCCCCACAGACGAGTGAACGTGGATCATGCCGCCATGCATCTGCACGATACGTTTGGAGATGGCGAGCCCGAGACCGGTTCCCGTGCCCCCGTTTACTGCGTTCGAGCCCTGCTGGAATGCCTCGAAAATGAGCTTCTGGTCTTTGGGGGAGATGCCGATGCCCGTGTCCTCGACTGCGATCTTCAGCCGTCCGTTCTCCACTCCGGCGCTCACCACGACCGAGCCTCGATCCGTGAACTTGATGGCGTTGCCGACGAGGTTGACGAGCACCTGGGTGAGCCTACGCTCATCGCCGCTGCCACAAGGGAGGTTATCTGGAACCGAGACATGGAGCGCAATCCCCTTCGCCTTTGCGAGCGGCTCCGCCGTGGTCACGACGGCGTGGACGAGATCGGACACCGAATAGGGTTCCGCAGCGATCAGAAGTTCGCCCGCCTCGATCTTTGAGAGGTCGAGAATGTCGTTGATGAGAGCGAGGAGGTGCCGCCCGTTCACCTGAACGCGAGTGAGAACGCCATGCGCCTTCTCGGGCAGGTCGCCATAGAGCCCGTCGATCAGCAGTTCGGTATAACCCAGCACCGCATTGAGCGGCGTGCGGAGCTCGTGGCTCACATTCGCCAGGAAGCGTGACTTGGCCTGGCTTGCCTCCTCGGCCTGCTCCTTGGCCTGACGCAGCACATCCTCGAACCGCTTCAGGTCGGTGATGTCGAAATAGGTGAGCATGCGCCCGCCGTCGGGAAGAGCGATGATGCGGTACTGGAGAACCTGACCGTTCTTCAGTCGCATCTCGGTCATGAGGGTGATGCCGCTCCTGATCTCTCCGATGCGCTTCGCCTTGTAGGCTTCCCAATCCTCGTCCGAAACGTCGTAGCTGCCGAGCTCCCGGCTCTTCTCCATGTCCTCTTCCAGAGAGCGCGGTTTGTCGTAGAACCCCTCCGGCATCTGCCAGATCTCGCGATAGGCCCGGTTCGCGAGGCGAACGTGGAAGTCGGGATCGAGGAAAAGGATGCCGTATTGAATGGTCTCGAGAACCGCGTTGAGGTCGCGAAGGGCGGCTTCGGTCTCCTTCTTCGCCTGTTTGAGCTGCGCTTCTCGCTGCTTCAGCTCCGTAATGTCGTTGAAGGCGAAAAGGAGTGCCGGAGAGGATTCATAATCGGCGAAGCTCGCATTGACCAAAGCCCAGAACTCGCTGCCATCGTGGCGCTGAAGAAGCACCTCCACATCCTGGACCCGACCATCATGTGACAGAATTCTCAGGATACGCTCGCGATCAGCAGGGTTCGCGTAGTAGTTCGGTGCCGAGGTTCCCCGTAACTCCTCCTGCGTAAGGCCGATCGCCTCCGCCGTGCGCGCATTGGCATAAAGGATGCGTCCATCCGACATCCGCGTCACCACCAGGGGGAAGGGGGCGAGCTCCAGGAGGCGCCGCTGACGCTGCTCGGCGAGGGCGATCGCATCGAGAGCCCGCTTTTGTTCCGTGATGTCCACATAGGTGAGCATGCGCCCGCCGTCGGGCAGGGCGACGCAGTGGTATCGGAGCACGTGACTGTTCGGGGATTGTATCTCGATCGGAGATTCGCCGCAGTGCCTGATGCCTTCCATGCTGCGCTCAATGAAGGCGTCCTCGTATTCGGCTTCGATACCAATCGCCATGCTGTGATGGGCGATCACGTCCCGGATGGGCGTTCCCTTGGCGAGCTGCGCCTCCGGCACGGCCCACATCTCCTTGTAGGCGCGGTTGGCGAGGCGAATTTTCAGATCGGGGCTCAAGAACAGGATGCCGTAATCGATGGTGTCGAGAAGCGCGTTGAGCTCTCGATGGCGTGCAAGTTCGCGCTCGGCCCGCTCGCGCTCGCTCAGCTCGTGAGCCAGTTCCTCGTTCAATCGGGCAAGGCTCGCACTACGCTCGCTGAGAGCCGTCTCTCGGGCGTCGATCTGGCGTGCCATCGTGATGAAGGCTTCCGTCAGTTCACCGATCTCGTCGTCGCGCTTCAGGTTGAGATGGGTCTTGAACTCACCCTTGGCAACGGAGCTGGTCGCGCGCACGAGCAGACGCAGGGGCACTGCAATCTGGCTTCGGAGAGTGGAACTCATAATGGCAATCTCGAGAAGCAGCGCCAGCGCACCCATGAGGAGAATGAGACGAGCGGTTTTCCAGGCGCTCTCGGCGGCGAGATCCAGCGGATAGACGGTGGCCAGGGTCCACGCGGGCCCGCTCAGTTTCGTCACGGCTATCACCTGATCGCGGCTGTCGTGGCGAATGACCGTCTGCCGCGGCGAACGTTCGACCGTCAGGCGATGAATCTCCTCGAGCCGTGGATCGCCTGTCTCCGAAATGGGCAGCGAGCCGCTGCGTGCCTGAATGGCATCCATGAAGCGCGGATGCGCGATGATCCGTCCCTCATCGGAGAAGAGGATGTTGTAGGTGCCGTCCACATCGGTGCTCATGGCGCGCCCGATCAGGTCATGCACGAGGATGTCCTGCCCGATCTGGATCGCAGGGCGCCCGTCCAGCAGAGCCGGTCGGGTCACCGACACGAGCCAATCGTTGATTCCGTAATCGAAGTAGAGTTCGGACCAGCGCTCCTTGTCGGAGTTTCCGATCGATCCGGTGCTAGCGATGAGCACGCCGTCCTTCTTGTCGGTGAGCAGGTTCAGCTTGCCCGAGATCTCCCAGTCACCCGCACGAAGGGCCCAGGGTTGATCTGGCCAGTACATGAGCACTGCGCCTTCCGGCGTCATCACATAGAGGTTGGCGAACTGGCTCTTCCAGGCGGGTCCGAACTGCGTGATCAGGTCGAAGGCCACGACGAGCCGCCGCTTGAGATCGCGCTCGATCATCACATGCTTGCCGATAAAGCCTGTGACGCCATAGGTCTTGAAGACATTCTCCGTCAGCCGGGTGGTGCCGTCGGGTCGCTGTTCGAACAGCGCGGCGAAGCGCTGTTCGGCGCCTTGCGGGTCCATCTGGCTGATCTCGCGCAGATAGCTTTCGGAGAAGGTGTGGATATTGCTGCTCGCGAGATCGAAGATGGCGCTTTCCCGCACGCGCCTCTGCTCCACATACCGCTCCAGGCTCTCGATCGCCTGCCGTTCGAAGCCCGTCTTCACATGCCAATAGCTCATGATGGTGGCGGCAGCCACCACAAGGCTGATGCGGATCGCGATCTTGCGGAGCGTCAGAAGCGTGAGCGATCGTTTCGGGCTGGAAACCTTGCGGGGTTCTGTCGAGGAGAGGCTTGTCATGGAACGGCTCTGGCCAAGGGAGGAAAATCCTTGATGCCAAGCCTTCGGGCGATCCTGTCGTTGAAGAACAACTCGCCTTCGCGATTGTAAGAGAGAGGAATATCGCTGGGTTGAACGCCATCGAGGATGCGAAGCGTTGCCTGGCCCACCCAGCGTCCCTGTTCCTCCGGGCTTTTCACCACGCCGATGAGGCTCACGGACGTGAGCCATTCGAAATCCGTGCCGCTCGGGATCTCGCTTCTCTCCTCGGCGAGGCGGCTGGCATCCGCGAGATCCCAGTCCGGCACTGCCCCGACGCCCAAGATCATGAGCATGTCGACTTCTTTTTGCGCGCTCAGGAAAGCCTCCTTCCAGTCCGCGTGCGAACTCACGAAGTAGGTCTTGTCATAGCTGATTCCGAAAAGCCGCTCGTGATACGCCAATTCCTTGCGCTTGACTTCCGTGTCCTCGGCCAGAAAGCCGAGCCTCGGTCCGCGCGCATGCCGGCGCAGCAATTTCAGGATCTGCGGTATGGGGGAAACCTCCACCATGCCCGTGGTGTTGCGGTAGGGAAGCCCATAGATGGAAGCATCCCAGTTTAGGCCGCAGAAGACGACTGGAACGGCAGCGTCCCGCAGGTAGGGCATGACCAAGTATTTCGCGGCAGGGTCGTCGCTGATCGTGACCACGTCGGGCTTGAACTCGTCGATCGCTCGAACGGCTTCCTGAGCGGAGGTGTCGATGTCGCCTGCCGATGGCCGACGCTTCGCGTCCATGTGAAACACGCGCAGCTCGACGGCTTTTCCGCTCAAGGTTTCCTGGAGGGCGGCAAATATTCCGTCGTTCCATTGATTGCCGGCGTGATAGGAATCGACGTGGAGAACTCTTCTAGAGCCGTCCTGCGCGCGAACGTCATCTACCTTTGCATACATAACCAAGGCACAGGCGATGATGCAGGCAAGCGCTGCTTCCCGCATCCAGGACCATACGTGTTCGAAACGTCGTGACATGGCATAATCCGATCGTGTGAACGTTCGACTGCCTTTGGCGGACGCTTGTCCTTCTCACATTGTGCCGCGGGCTCATGCCTTGCTTGTGAGTTTCGCTGTTCAAACCATACTATGCCCCTATGTCGCGGCTCCCAACTCTTTTGCGCCCACGTACTCCTTAAGGGTGAGTTTCGATGTATCGATCGCTACCGAGGCGCGCCCGGCGGAACGCGCGAGGACTCCACGGACTTCCTCTAGAGGGGCGTGCAGGACTCGCAAATTGCAACGATATGGCGATGATCCGTCCCGCAGCAGCCTCCCAGGACACAGAGCCGTGTCAGCCTGTCGCGCAAAGACCGGTAACGGCGTCCCAGATCCTGGGGATCGCCTGCATCCAGTTCGGTCGCGGCATCGAGTTCGGCATGACTCAAAGCGGAAGCGTTGGCTCGGATGCCCCTGATGCGGTCGATCCACGGACCTGGCGTCGCCAGCGTGCTCTCGAAATGCTTAGGGTGTGCGCAGTTGATCATATAGTAGATGGGGTCCGCGCCGGTGGCGTCATCGACCTTCCGAATGGCCTCCTGCAGGGTATCTCCGGATGGCAGGCGCCCGTCGGTTTCCACAGTGAAGGAAATCGCGACTGGCATGCCGCGGGTTCGCGCAGCGCGCACGATGCCGATCGCCTCTTCAGGATAGGTCAGCGTCATCGCACTCACCATGTCCGCCGCCGTGTCGCTGAAAATCTCGACCTCGGGTGCATGGTACTGCTCCGCTTCCTCGCTCCCCATGCGGCTATCGGCCCTGTAGCCGTCGCCGCGTGGCCCCAGAATGCCGTTGATCACGATAGGGGCGTCGTTCGCCGCAAAGGCGTCGCGAAGGTCACAGGCTAGAGCCACCGACATGCGCTGGATTACCGCCAGGTCCCCCGGGCCATAGCCGAGCTTCGTTCCCCAATCCGCGTTCGCGCGCCATGTGGCCGTATCGAGAATGAAGCCGAGCTGTCTCTGCCTGGCGGCCTCAAGATAGGGTTTGAAATATGTCCTCAGCGCCTCGCGCCCATCCTCGGTCGTCACGAGCGGGAATGCCGCGAAGCAGGGCAGTTCAATCCCGTGGTGGAAGATGAGGCTTGTCTCCAGCCCGCCATCCGTCAGGAAGGCGCCGCCCGAGAGTTGCGGAAGGTTGGATCGATAGGCGGCCATGGTTCATCTCCCTTCGAACAGATCCGCATTCTGGGGGCGGACGATAGGGCCTTCTGTGAGATGAATCACATGGAACCGTGCTCGAGGCTGCTGCTGCCGTCACCGGTAGGACGAGAGAGACGGGATGGATGGATCACGCGGATGCAGTTGCGGCTCAACTCGATCCATCCCAGGCGGCGCCAGTTCTGAAGCTGGCGGTTGACGCTCTCGCGGCTTGCGCCGACGAAGACCGCCAGCTCCTCCTGGCTCACATGCAGTTCGCAGCCATAATCCTCGCTCAGCGCAACGAGGCGATGGGCCAGCCGGGTTTCAAGCGGCAGCAAGGCGCGCTCTTCCATCTGCGAGCTCATCCAGCGAATGCGCTCGCAGAGCAGTTCGACGATGCGGATCGCGACGGAGGGGCGCTGCTCGAGAAGGCCGAAGAAGTCGCGCCGGTAAACTGTATAGAGCTCCGTCGGCTCGGTCGCCACTGCATCCGCCGTGCGGGGGCGGCCATCGAGCAATGCGACTTCACCGAATACGTCGCCTGGGCCGAGCAGGTTCAGCGTCAGGCGCCTGCCGGACGGAATGCTCGTCGCGATGCGGATCTGCCCGCGGCGCACCGCGTAGAGCGCATCTCCCGGATCGCCCTTGAGGAAGAGCGTCTCGCCCGGTTCGAGCCGCCTGCATACGCACAGGACTGCGATGGCTTCGATCACATCGTCGCCGAGACCGGCAAAGAAGGCATTGGCCTTGAGCAGCAGCGCGAGTTTGTGCGGTCCAGCCATGAGGAGCCCTTTCACCGGCGATGGTTGCAATGTGACCAGAGTCACAGAAGTCAGGCCGCATGAGGCGCATCATCAACATTGCTGATGACAGGCAGTCCTGTCTTGCATTCATCGGCGTCAGCCGGAGCACGGCCCGGCGTAATCTAGCATCAAACAGGCTGGGAGGCATGCCAAGATGCGGAATATTGCTTTGACTGGCGGCGGGATCACCCGTTCCGGCTCACGTGTACGTGCGGCCGCCGAGAACGTCATCAAGCCTGCCCACGACCTCGCCGCGCGGGTTTGGAAAGCCATAGCGCATGAGAGAAGCTGCCGGGAGCTGTCGCGATGGGATGAGCGAATGCTGCTGGATATCGGACTTGAGCCTTTCGACGTCTATTTCGGCTGGCGGGGCCCCGACCGGCGACGTTCGACACCTTCGCGGTTTCCCTCCTGACGGGAAGCAGCGATGGGCATCTATTCTCGCTTCATAGGTCCGAAACTCGTGAGCTGCCTTTGCTCCATGGACGACATTATGGCCGAGCGCGAGCGGATCGTTCCGCTGGCAAGCGGAGAGGTGCTCGAGATCGGCATGGGACCCGGTCTGAACCTGCCGCTCTACAATCCTCTCTCCGTGACGAAGGTCATCGGAGTCGATCCGAACGACGCTTTTCTGCACCTTGGCGAAACGCGGCACAGAAACAGCAGAGTGCCTCTAGAAATTCTCCACGCTCCGGCCGAAGCGCTGCCCCTGATGGACTGCACCATCGACACGGCGGTGATCACCTACACTCTGTGCACGGTCGAAGATCCCCACCGGGCGCTCCGGGAAGTGCGGCGTGTTCTGAAGCCCGAGGGCAAGGTACTCTTCCTTGAGCATGGATTGTCGCCTGAGGAGGACGTGGCGCGCTGGCAACGCCGCTTGAATCCGATCTGGCGCTCGCTCGCGGTAGGCTGCAATCTCACGCGCCCGGTGGCGGAACTTCTTCAGCAGGCCGGATTCTCGATCCGGGATATGGAGGAGTATTATCTTGGCGGGGCTCCACGCGTGCTCAGCTTTCACTGCCGCGGCATCGCGCAGGTCTCCTGACGGAGTAGGGTGCATTTCGGCTGCCTTCTTGGGCCGTGAGCAATCTGCTCTAAATCCATGCCGTGCGGGACAGCGCCCCTCCATTGCTCCACCGGACCCGGCTTCTTGCGACGCTCCTCGGTCGGCTCGCCATCGCAGTTGTGCTTGGGCTTGCGATTGTCTCCGGGCCCGTCTGGCCTGGGAGGATCGCTGTTCCCCAGTCACCTCGATCCGTTCGCGGCATTGCGCATTGCCGATGAGGGAGCGACTTGACGCGGATGAAGCTCTCCAGCTTCCAAAGAATCCCGCCGCAATGCTTGGCGGGGTTGGCGGATTCGGAAGTCTCCGGCATGCCGTTGCGGGTCATCGGGGCGATGAGGGGGCGGCCTTTCCAAGGTCGTTGCTGTGGGGAAGTCATCCCGATCCTTGAACCGGAACTTCATGGCCTCATGCCCTCTGGCAGTGGCTTGGGCCCTGTTCGACATTCACGTGATTGATCCTCCCGCATACCGCCATCTCGGACAGGCTGTCGCGCGAACCGTTCATCAAGGGATTTGTGCCTGACGCAACATCAACCACCGTGCGGCGGGTCTCCAAAGCGAACATGCGACCGCCGATGCCATCGACATTACCGGTTTCGTACCGGCTGACGAGCGGAATGTGACAGTTGCACGCGACTGGGAGGGGGGACAGGCCCCGCCACGCGGCCTTGCGGTGCGGGACGGGGCCTGCTCCTTCGTCGACGTGGTACTCAGCCCCGATGACAACGAGGCGCACCGTAACCGTTTTTATTGCGACATGGGTGCCTCTCGGACATGCCGATGAGGCGCTTCCTGCTCAGTTGAGGGCGTATGACGGCGCGTCGCCCATCAGTGCGGCCCTGGCAGCCAGCAGCAGCGCCTCGCCTAACTCGCGGGCATGCTCGGCCGTCATGGCCACAGGCATCTGTCGGCGCACGCCCTGCTCGTACTCCTCCGCTGTAGTGGCCGTCTCGATCACCATCATCGTATCCCGGCCATCGAGCGTGCCGACGGAAAACGAGGTGAGCGCGCAGATCAGGTCCATGTCGGGTTTCATTGTTTTGCCCCTACGGTACGCAGAAGAATCTACAGGTTCGCGCGCACCCTGTCTGCTCTCCGCCCAGAGAGTGGATTATGTTGCATTTGCCGGCATTCGAAGGAAAACGCCTGGCCGAAGCCCGCCACAAGGGAGAAGCATGTGCGGTCTGGCCTGCCGGTGAAGAGCAGGCTCACGCAACGAGGGGGCCATCAATATTCGCTCCCGTGGCGCATCAAAGTCCAGCTTGGCGCGTTGAGAGGAGACAACCAGCGCTGATCGCATTGATCGAGTACAGGGGCGGAGGTCCTCATGCTTCGTCGTTTCGGGTGGATTCCTGCGTTCCTCCTTCTCACCGGCGGCCTTCTCGACCGAATGCCGGCGCTCGCCGAACCTCAGCTCGATATCGCTCTCGTTGTGGCCGTTGACATCTCCTCCTCCATGGAAGCGGAGGAGCAGGGACTGCAACGCACCGGCTTCGCAGAAGCCTTCCGCTCCACTCTGGTGCACGAAGCCATTCGGAACGGGGCGGCGGGCCGGATCGCGGTGACCTATGTCGAGTGGTCCGGTGCCAAGGATCAGACGGTCCTGGTGCCATGGACCATCATCGACGGCCCCGAGAAAGCGATCGCCTTTGCCGATCGGCTTGCCGGCAAGCCGATCCGGCAGGCCGGCATGACATCGATTTCCGGGATTATCGATTTTAGCCGTGACCTCTTCAAGGAGCTCGGGGGCATGTCCGCACGCCGCGTCATCGACATCTCCGGGGACGGACCCAACAACGATGGGCGCAAAGTCGTTCTCGCACGGGACGAGGCGCTCGCGGACGGCATCGTGATCAACGGATTGCCGATCATGTTCGGGCGCACCCAGAGCAGCCGGGAGATGGATGGGCTGGACGTATACTACAAGGAATGCGTTATCGGTGGCGCAGGTTCGTTCATGATCCCGCTGCACGATCCCGAGCAGTTCGCCATGGTCATCCGCACCAAGATCATGCGTGAGATCGCCGGGATCGGGGATGACGACATGCACGTCATCCCGGCGCGGTCACGCATGAACTGCGTAAGCGGGGAGATGCGAACGGACGATGATCTCAGCGTTGAGAAAGACCCATAGAGCTGTCAACGCATGAGCCCTGCGGCTTTCAACGCCCTCACGATCACGCCGCCTACATTGGGAATCGGCGACGGCACATCCTTCCCGCGGCCGCGCCTGTCTTCCTGCCGGGTGCGCGCCTGTCCGTCCGCAAGGGATTCCGCCCGAAGGCTGGGCTTGTGTTGAGAGACGATACTGCCCGTGAGCCCCCAAAACTTTGCGATGTGATAGCTCGAGGAAATGCCCACTTCGATCAGGAACGGGCCTGCGACACCGTAGTGGTTCTCGTCGTTGCCCGTGGCGAGCGGCGTGCCGTGAGCCATGCCGCTGATGATGTATTCCTCGATCACGTCCTCCCCGGCGTCGTTCACCCAGACGCGACGCGGATAGCCGTCCACGGTCTCGCTGCGGCTCGCGGAGGTCGAAAGGCCGTGAACGTCGGTCCATTGCTTGATGATCTCGCCCGCGTTGATGGGCTTGACGGTAGCATCCGCACTGCCGTGCCAGACGGACACCTTGGGCCAGGGGCCCCGATGCCGCGAGGCTTGGCGCACCAGGTCGCCCCATTCCCCTGCCGGACGGGTTTGTCCCTGGAACATGCACTCGAAGGCCTCAGAGACGCTGGTGGCGCATCGGTAGGGCAGGCCTGCGATGATGGCGCCTCCGGCGAACACCTCCGGATAGGTGGCCAGCATGGCGGCCGTCATGGCGCCGCCTGCCGACAGCCCAGTGACGAAGACGCGATCGCGATCGATGCCATGCTTGCGGATGGCAATTTCAACCATCTCGCGGATCGAAGCGACCTCGCCCCGGTCGCGCTCGGTGTCCCCGGTCTGAAACCAGTTGAAGCAGCGCTTGGGATTATTGGTTTCCCTCTGCTCGGGAAAGAGCACCACGAAGCCATAACGCTCGGCCAGGACCGACCACCCGGAGCCCAAGTCGTAGCCTGCGGCATTCTGGGTGCACCCGTGAAGAACCACGACCAGACCGGGAGACGAGGCGAGTTCCGGCGGAGCATAGGTGAACATGCGCAGATTGCCCGGATTGACGCCGAAATTCTCTGTTTCGACCAAGCGTTGCAGGGCCGTTTTCAGGGGCTCGAGCGGGGCTTCGTTCGTGGCTGCGGCCCTCATCAATCCTTCCCACTGGCTGCGATAGCGAGCCAATTGGTGGATCATGCTCCCTAGGCGCTGCATCAGGCATACCCTTCACGTTCCATGGATTGGATAACGCCGGAGCAATGCCTGCGTTGCAATGCAAAAAACTATATTGCCCTGCAATGGATCGACCTCTGCCAGAGGAGGACCTATCCGCCTTCCTGCTCAGTTGAGGGCGTATGACGGCGCGTCGCCCATCAGTGCGGCCCTGGCAGCCAGCAGCAGCGCCTCGCCCAACTCGCGGGCATGCTCGGCCGTCATGGCCACAGGCATCTGTCGGCGCACGCCCTGCTCGTACTCCTCCGCTGTAGTGGCCGTCTCGATCACCATCATCGTATCCCGGCCATCGAGCGTGCCGACGGAAAACGAGGTGAGCGCGCAGATCAGGTCCATGTCGGGTTTCATTGTTCTGCCCCTACGGTACGCAGAAGAATCTACAGGTTCGCGCGCACCCCGTCTGCTCTCCGCCCAGAGAGTGGATTATGTTGCATTTGCCGGCATTCGAAGGAAAACGCCTGGCCGAAGCCCGCCACAAGAGAACAGCCGGCATCCGGTCGACTCCGTCCTTCCGGCGATGCTCGTGCCGCTGGCGGGAGCCGTGTTCGAAAATCTCGGGAAGCCCGCCAGCGAATCCCGAACCTATCGACGGCATCGTGTAAATCAGCCGGAGCGCTCTCGCATTCCGGCTGATTTGCTTTCTCAGCGGCGCTTGTCCGACGCACGCTTCTTGTCTTTCGGCCGCTTGGCGTCCTTGGTGCCGGTGTTGTCGCGAGGATGCTTGGATTCGTGAGCGCGCTTGCCCTCCCGGGGAGGCTTACGATCGGAAAAGTCGCCTCTGCCTTTCGGACTCTTGAGCCTGGGGGCGTCCGAGGATTTACCATGCGGTGCATCGGCGGGCTCGATGCGGATGTCCTCGTCATTCGCCTTGCGTACAGAGGCCGCGAATTTCGGCGCGTGGGATTTCGCGATCTGGAATTTCGATTCCCGGTCGAAGATCTTGATCGAGCCGATTTCCTTCTTCGTCACGTGGCCGAGACGGCAGATGATCGGGAGAAGCCAGCGCGGATCGGCGTTGTTGCGGCGCCCTACGCTCATGCGGAACCATACCATGTCCTCGGAGGAGCCGTAGGCGCCATCCTCGGAAGCTCCGCGGCCCCAATCCCGCCCGCCGTGGGCGCGCTCGTCCTGGCGCTCGCGCTTGTCCTTGCGCTGGCGCGGGCCGCGATCCTCGCCCGGATCGAAGATCTCTTCCGGCGCAGGCAGGCGCGAACGATGAAAACGCGCCAGTGCGTTGGCGATCTCCTCGGCGGATTTCTCGGCAAGGAGAACCTTCGCCATAGCCAGATCCTCTTCCGTCGTCTCTTCGGAGAAGATCGGATCCTGCATCAGGCGCTCGCGGTCGAGCTTGCGGATGCCGTCGGCCGATGGCGGCCCGGCCCAGGTCACGTCGATGCCTGCTTGATCAATGAGGCGTTCGGCCTTGCGGCGGCGCGTATAGGGCACGAGCATGACACACACGCCCTTGCGTCCGGCGCGGCCCGTGCGGCCGCTGCGGTGCAGGAGCGTTTCATGATCGTTGGGCAGATCCACATGGATCACGAGGCCGAGATCCGGCAGGTCGATGCCGCGCGCAGCGACGTCGGTGGCGACGCAGACCCGGGCGCGCCCGTCGCGCAGAGCCTGCAGGGCGTGGCTGCGCTCGCTCTGACTGAGTTCGCCCGAGAGGGCAACTGCCGCGAAGCCGCGTTCGACCAGGCTCGCATGGAGGTGCCTCACAGCCTCGCGGGTATGGCAGAATACCATCGCGCCACGGCTCTCGTAGAAACGCAGCACGTTCACGGTGGCGAGCTCGGTCTCATTCGGAGCGCAGCGGATGGCGCGGTAGTCAATGTCGCCATGCGGCTCGTTTTCAACCAGGGTGTCGATGCGATGCGCGTCGCGCTGGTAGCGTCGGGCGAGGGCGACGATGTTTTTCGGCAGGGTTGCGGAGAACAGGAGCGTGCGCCGGTTCTCGGGGGTGGCGTCGAGGATGAATTCCAGATCCTCGCGGAAACCGAGATCGAGCATCTCGTCGGCCTCGTCGAGCACCACGACCTTCATCTTCGAGGTATCGAGGCGTCCGCGCTCCAGATGGTCGCGCAGGCGCCCGGGCGTGCCGACGACGATGTGGCAACCGTCTTCCAGAGCGCGCTGCTCGCGGCGCACGTCCATGCCGCCGACACAGGAGACGACCCGCGCGCCCGCCGGGCCGTAGAGCCAGATCAGCTCACGGTTGACCTGGAGCGCCAGCTCGCGGGTCGGCGCAATGATGAGCGCCAGGGGCTCGCGGGGGGCGCTAAAGCGCTCCGCCTCGCCCAGCAGGGTGGAGGCCATGGCAAGGCCATAGGCGACCGTCTTGCCCGAGCCGGTTTGGGCGGAGACGAGGAGGTCGCGGTCGAGGGCATCCTGCTCAAGGACGGCGGCCTGGACGGGGGTGGGATCGTTATAGCCTCGGTCGGCGAGGGCGCGCTCAAGGCTCGGATTGGTCTTGGGGAATGGCATGAGATTAGGGGCTGAACCAGTTGGAGGGAGCTTTCCAAGCTCCGATAAGGATGATCAGCCGGAGGCGGCACCGTCGTCTATTTCGTCGATCGACACCAGGAACACGACATCGATGTTGATGTCGCCAGAGTCTTCGCCGTCTTCGACCTCGTCCTCATCCTCTTCGTCCAGAACCTCATAAAACGCATCGATCTCGTGTTCGGATGCGGGTCTGGTAGTCAAGGCAGCTGAGCCGTCCCAGAGGAATCGGCCCTCGCTCTTAAACGACTTCAGGTCATCTTTAAAGCTCTCGCTCAAAAAGAGCTCCTGGGCCTGCTCCTGGTCGGCATTGGTCACGGCAACCGCCTTGCCGGCAATCTCGAGGGTAACCATGGCATGTCCTTCGTCGCGCAAGCTGGATCTACCTGCTAACGCTCAGAAGGCCATTTCGATCAATACGGCCAAGCCTAGACCTCACAAAGTGTAGCGCAAGGCGTCGCTGGCGGCCTTCAACGATGGCAGAAACCGTTCCTCCATCTCGGAGGCTGGCACGCGCGCGGCCTGGGCGCTGACGTTGAGGGCGATGGACACGTGGCCGTTCTTCTGCACGAGCGGCACGGCAATGGAGCGCAGGCCGAGTTCCAGCTCTTCGTTCACGATGGCGTAACCATGCTGCCGCGTGGCCTCCAGCACGGCCCGGAATTGGTCCTTGTCCGTAATGGTCTCCGGTGTGCGGGGTTCCAGGGTGACTCTCTCGAGATAGGTTTCGACCGTTTCCGGCGGGCGAAAGGCCAGGATCGCCCGGCCGAGCGAGGTGCAATAAGCGGGCAGGCGGCTCCCGACCCCCAATCCGATGGACATGATGCGGCGCGTGGCCGAGCGGGCAATGTAGACGATATCATCGCCGTCCAGCACCGCCGCCGAACTCGATTCGCCCGTTTCCTCCGAGATACGCTCCAGGAAGGGCTGCAGGCGCGTCGAAAGCGCGGTGGAGGAGAGATAGGCATACCCGAGCCTGAGGATGCGCGGGCTCAAGGAAAAGTAGCGCCCGTCGAAATCCGCATAGTTGAGACGGGTGAGCGTGCGCAGGTACCGACGGGCGGCCGCGCGGGTGATGCCGGTGATCTTGGCTACGTCAGACAGGGTCAGGCGTGGACGGCTGGCGTCGAAAGCCTCGATCACCAGAAGGCCCTTCTCGAGGCTCGCGACGAAATCCCGGTCGTCCCTCTCCTGACCGCCCGTCTGCTCAGACTGCATGCTGCCCTCCAAAAGCGGCGGGTTCGACTCATGGCGTCTTGACACCGCGCCCCTGAATCGTCCTTGATGTTCGTAATGGTAATCAATGTTCGCAAAGCGCACAAGCTGATTGACATCGACCAGAAAACCACGGTCCATCCAAGGAGATTCGTGGGCTTGCAGGGAGGAAAACGACGATGATAGCGGGCAAGAGAATACTGGGTGCGGCCGTCAGCGCGATGCTGATGGGCTCCGTCTCCGCATATGCCGACACCATCAAGGTCGGCATCATCGGCCCGTTCTCGGGTCCGTTCGCCCTGCAGGGCAAGAATTTCCAGGCTGGTGTCGAAGCCTATATGGCGCTCAACGGGAAGTCCGTGAAAGGCCACGACATCGAGATCATCTATCGCGATCTTCCTGCTGCCAATCCCGCGCAGTCCCGCGCCCTGGCGCAGGAGCTCGTGGTGAAGGAGAAGGTGCAGTATCTCGGCGGCGTCTATTTCACGCCGGACGCCATGGCGATCACGCCTCTGCTCTCCCAGGCCAATACGCCGCTCGTCATTTTCAACGCGGCCACGTCCGCGATCGTGAACACCTCGCCGCTCGTGGTCCGCACGTCGTTCACCACGGCGCAGACAACGAACCCGCTCGGAAAGATCGCGTTCAACGAGGGCGTGAAGAAGGCGATCACCGTCGTCAGCGATTACGGCCCGGGCGTAGACGCCGAGAACGCATTCAGGAAGGCGTTCGAGGCGGCTGGCGGCCAGGTGGTCGAGGCCGTCCGAATGCCGATGAATACCACGGATTTCAGCCCGATCATGCAGCGCGTGCGCGATTCCGGCGCGACCGGCCTCTTCGCGTTCCTGCCCTCCGGCCCGCCCACCCTGGGTTTCGTGAAGGCTTTCAACGAGACGGGGCTCAAGAAGGCGGGAATCAAGTTCTACGCACCCGGCGACCTGACGCAGGAATCCGACCTGCCGGCCCTCGGCGAGGCGGCGGAAGGCCTCAAGACCAGCTTCCATTACTCGGTTGCTCATGACAGTCCGGAGAACAAGAAGTTCGTGGAAGCCGCCGTCAAGGCCATTGGCTCGGCGGACCAGCTCTCCTTCCCGGCGGTCGGCGCCTATGACGGCATGCACGTCATCTACAAGATGATCGAGGCCACGGACGGCAAGCAGGACGCGAAGAAGGCGGTGGACGCCGTCAGGGGCCTGTCCTGGACGAGCCCGCGCGGGCCGGTCCGCATCGAGCCCGAGACCCGCCACATCACGCAGAACATCTATCTGCGCGAGGTCGCAAAGGATGCGGACGGGAAGTACATCAACAAGGAAATCCAGACCTTCCCGGACCAGAAGGATCCCGGTCTCGCCACTCAGTGAACGAAACGGAAAGGATGGGCGCGATTCCCCGTCGATCGCGTCCGCCTTCACTCTCGAACCGGCGCCGAACGAGGAGGCGGAAGAGTTCCATGCAGACTATTCTCAGCATTGCCATCGACGCCCTGGCGTTCGGCATGGTGCTGTTCATCATCTGCATCGGCCTGTCCCTCACGATGGGTCTGATGCGCGTCGTGAATCTCGCCCACGGCGCCTTCGCGATGATCGCAGGCTATATCGCCTCCTACGCTGCGCGCGATCTCGGGCTCGGCTATGCGGCCAGCATCTTCCTCGCGATCATCGGCACGATCGTGATCTCAATTCCGCTCGAGCGCTTTCTCTACCGGCGGATCTATGGCAGTCCGGAACTGACCCAGGTACTGATGACGATTGGTCTCACCTTCTGCGTGATCGGCATCACCAACTATTTCATGGGTCCGACGCTGAAGATCATTCCGCTGCCGGAAGCCTTGAGCCAGCCGCTCGACGTGGGTTTTCGCACCATCGCCGCGCACCGGTTGTTCGTGATCGCCTGTGGCGCGGCCGTGGCCGGCGGCCTGTGGTATCTCATCGAGCGGACGACTTTCGGCATCAAGTTGCGAGCGACGGTCGACAATGCGGCTATGAGCGACGCGCTCGGCGTGCGCACCCAGGTGGTCTACGCCATCAGCTTCGCCATCGCCATCGGCCTTGCCGCGCTCGGCGGCGTGGTCGGAGCGGAGTTTCTGCCCATCGAGCCGTATTATGCCCTGCGCTACATGGTGACCTTTCTCGTCGTCGTCTCCGTCGGCGGGGCGGGCTCCATCCCGGGGGCTCTCATCGCATGTCTCGTGCTCGGGTTCGTCGACACGACAGGGCGTTACCTGATGCCCGATTTCGGCAATTTCTTCTTCTACGCCGCCGTGATCCTCATCGTCTGCCTGTTCCCGCGCGGATTCCTCGGAAGGGCTCAGTAGCATGCACATCATGGCGCAAGCGGGAACGGTATCGGCAATGCCCGACGCGAAAAGCCATTTGTGGCGCGACGCCGCGGGGATCGCTCTGATTTCGGCTTGCGGCGCGGCCGGCTACTGGCTGTTCCCGGACAATCTCGCTCTGCTCACCCGGATCGTCGCGGTGGCCCTGCTCGTGCTGTCGATCGATCTCGTCGTTGGCTATTGCGGCGTCGCTACCTTGGGGCAGGCAGCCCTGTTCGGCGCGGGCGCCTATGCGGCCGGCATCGCCTGCGTGAACGGCGTGACCGAGCCGATGACGCTGATCGCCATCGGGGCGATTGCGGGCGCCGCGGCGGGCCTCCTCATGGGGGGCGTCATGCTGAGGGCGCACGGCCTTGCCCAGCTCGTTCTCTCCATTGCCATCGTACAGCTGTTCCATGAGGCGGCCAACAAGGCCTCGGCCTATACGGGCGGCAGCGACGGGCTGGCGGGCCTGATGGTCAGTCCTCTCTTCGGCTTGTTCGAGTTCGATCTGTGGGGGCGGACGGCCTATCTCATGGGACTTGTCCTTCTCCTGCTCGTTTTCATCGCGCTCAAGTTCGTCGTGGCTTCGCCCTTCGGGATGCTGTGCCGCGGCATCAAGCAGGATCCGGTCCGCATCCGTGCCATGGGGGCCTTCGTATTCCCGGTTCTGTTGAAAATGTTCGTGATCTCGGGTGCTGTCGCCGGAACAGGTGGCGCCTTAGCCGCTGTCTCCACGCAGGTCGTGGGCCTCGACAGTGTGAGCTTCGAGCTCTCGGCGAATGCGCTCGTCATGCTGGTGCTCGGCGGGCTCGGCACGCTGTATGGCGCGCTGATCGGAACCGTGATCTTCATGGGATTTGAGCATGTGGTGTCAGCCTTCAACCCGTTCCACTGGATGACAATGGTGGGTGCATTGCTGATCGCCGTGGTGCTGGCGGCTCCTGGCGGCCTGACTAGCCTGGTCGGGAAGGTCGCTGCATCGAGGCAGGGGAAGCCATGAGCGATCTGTTCCGCGTCGAGAATCTGTCGAAATCCTTCGGGGGGCTGGCGGTGAGCCGCAACATCTCCCTGTCAATGCCGGAGGGCGAGCGCCTTGCACTCATCGGCCCCAACGGTGCCGGCAAGACCACTTTCGTCAATCTGGTGACGGGGCAGCTCAGGCCCAGTGCGGGGCGCGTCCTGTTGAACGGAGGGGACGTGACGCAACTCGGCGCCGTGCGCCGGGTGCGCAAGGGACTCGTGCGCACCTTTCAGGTGACGCGCCTTTTTTCCGATCTCACGCCTGAGGAGCACGTGACCCTCACCGTGCTGCAGCGGGAGGGAAAGGCCACGCGCATCCTGAGCCGGTTTCGCGGCAACACTCATGTGGCGGACGAGGTTCACGGAATCCTCGGCACCCTCGGATTGCACGAGGTCGCGCGCCGGAAGGTAGGCCAGATCGCCTATGGCCAGCAGCGGCTTCTGGAAATCGCCATCGCGCTTGCCCTCAAGCCGAAGGTGCTGCTGCTCGACGAGCCTGCGGCAGGGGTGCCCTCGGCCGACACACCGCGCATTGAGCAGGCACTGGAGCGCCTTCCGCCGAGCCTCGCCGTGCTCATGATCGAGCACGACATGGATCTCGTATTCCGTTTCGCCAGACGCGTGGTGGTGCTCGCAGCGGGCGAGGTCATCTTCGAGGGAGGACCCTCGGAGGTCGCTGCCGATCCGAAGGTGCGCGAAGCCTATTTAGGAAACTATGCTCATGCCCGCAGCGTCGCTTGACGTCAGAAACCTGAGTGCCGGCTATGGCCCCACACTGGTGCTGGAGGACGTGTCGTTCTCGGTGCCCGCCGGAGCTCGCCTGTCGATCCTCGGCCGCAACGGCATGGGCAAGACCACGCTGCTCTCGACCCTCATGGGGATGAACCGGCGCTACGGCGGGGAGATCCTGGTCGGTGGTAAGGACCTGTCGCCGCTGAAGAGTTCGGAGCGCGCCCGTCGGGGCATCGGACTCGTGCCGCAGACGCGCGACATCTTCCGGTCCCTCACCGTGGAGGAGAACCTGATCGTCGGTATCAAGGATCGTCCGCGCAACGTGATCCAGGAGGCCTATGACATGTTCCCGCGCCTTCACGAGCGCCGGAACAATCTTGGCTGGCAATTGTCCGGCGGCGAACAGCAGATGCTCTCCACGGCCCGCACCATCCTCGGAAGACCGGCCGTGCTTCTTCTCGACGAGCCGTTGGAAGGTCTGGCCCCAGTGATCTGCGAGGAGCTGATGGAGGCCTTCACGCTCCTGGCCTCCAGCGGCGAGATGACGATCCTGCTCGTGGAGCAGCGCCTGGAGAGCGCTCTTGATTTCGCCGAGACCGTCCTGATCCTGGAACGGGGACGCATCGTCTGGCAGGGCGCGAGCGAGGCCCTGCGGGCCGATCCCGGTCTCGTCGAGCATTACATCGGCGTCGGTTCTCTGCATTGAGGTGGAGCATGGCATTCATTCGCGCAAACGGCATCGTCCTTCATTACCAGGCCATCGGGAGAGCCGACGCACCGGTGCTTGTCTTCAACAATTCGCTGGGCAGCGATTTCCGCATCTGGCAGGCGGTTGCGCCCGCCTTCGCGGATCGCTTCCGCGTCTTGCTCTACGACAAGCGCGGGCATGGCCTTTCGGACACGTCGCCCGCACCTTACCGGATGGATGATCATACGGACGACCTCCTTGCGCTGCTCGACCGGCTCGGGATCGGGAGCGCCGCTCTCGTGGGCTTGTCGGTCGGCGGCATGATCGCGCAGCGCGCCGCCGTACGGGCCCCTGAGCGTGTGACGGCGCTGGTCCTCTGCTGTACGGCGGCGAAGATCGGAACGCCCGAGCTCTGGGCCGAGCGCATCTCCGCCGTCGAGAGGGGTGGAGTCGAGCCTATTGCGGAGAACGTCCTGCAGCGCTGGTTCACGCCCCAATTCCGCGAAACGCGCAAGGATGACGTTGCCGGATGGCGCAACATGCTGGTGCGTAATCCCGCACAGGGCTATGCCGGAACCTGCGCGGCCATTCGTGACGCGGACCTCACGGCCGATGCGGGAGCGATCGTAGCACCGACCCTTTGCGTGGCCGGAGACCAGGATGGCTCGACGCCGCCCGACGTGGTGCGCGGCACCGCAAGACTCGTTCCTGGCGCACGCTTCGAGCTGATCGAGGGATGCGGTCACATCCCTTGCATCGAGAAACCTGAGGTCCTCACGCATCTGATTCAGAAACATCTTCAGGAGGTGGGCCTTGTCTGACGATCACGGGGGCGAGCGCTACAAGGCCGGGATGGCCGTCCGTCGCCAGGTTCTCGGGGATGCGCATGTGGACCGGGCCAGCGCCCAGATGACGGAGTTCGATGCCGATTTCCAGGCCTTCATCACCGAAGGAGCCTGGGGCTCGGTGTGGTCGCGCCCGCATTTCACCAAGCGCGAGCGCTCCATCGTGACCATCGCGCTGCTCGCGGCGCTGGGCCATGACGAGGAGGTCGCCATGCATGTGCGCGCCACGCGCAATACCGGCGCGACAAAGGAGGATATCCGCGAGGCTCTCTTGCATGTGGCGGTCTATGCGGGCGTGCCCGCCGCCAACCATGCCTTCAAGATCGTCAAGAGAGCCTATGACGAGATGGAAAAGGCTCAAAAGCAAGAATAGCGGCTTCGTCGGGGAGGGCGGCCATGTCGGACCATGAATCATTCTACCATCGGGACAGGAGCTGGCATCCGCCGGCTTTCACGCCACAATACAAGACCTCGATTTTACGCTCTCCACAATATCCGCTTCTCTCGCTCGACAATACCATCTCCGAGATGACCGGTCCCGTGTTCGGGCACGACAGGCTTGGGCCGCTCGACAACGATCTGATTCGCAATTTCGCCAAGACGGGCGACCCGATCGGCCAGCGCATCATCGTCTATGGCCGGGTGCTCGACGAGAACGCGCGTCCGGTTCCCGGCGCTCTTCTGGAGTTCTGGCAGGCCAATGCGGGCGGACGCTACCGACACAAGAAGGAAACCTATCTGGCAGCCCTCGATCCCAATTTCGGCGGCTGCGGACGCACGATCACGGACGAGGAGGGGCGCTACTGGTTCCGCACCATCAAGCCGGGCGCGTACCCCTGGCCGAACGGCATCAACGACTGGCGCCCCGCGCATATCCACTTTTCGATCTTCGGCCACGCCTTCGCGCAGCGCCTCATCACGCAGATGTATTTCGAGGGCGACCCGATGATCTGGCAATGCCCGATCGTTTCAACCATTCCCGACAGACAGGCCGTGGAGCAGCTCATCGCCGCGCTCGACCGCGAGAACACGCTTCCGATGGATGCGCTCGCCTACAAGTTCGACATTGTCCTGCGCGGCCGCCGCTCGACGATGTTTGAAAACCGCATGGAGGGGAACTGATGGTCCAGAAGCTCGACCGATTGAAAGAATCGCCCTCCCAGACCGCAGGTCCCTACGTCCATATCGGCGCCATGCCGAACTGGGTCGAGATCACGGGAGTGTGGAAGGAGGATCTCGGCCTCGTCCTCGTCGGCCCTGAGACGAAGGGAGAGC
Source organism: Microvirga makkahensis (assembly GCF_009830105.1). Classification (GTDB taxonomy): domain Bacteria; phylum Pseudomonadota; class Alphaproteobacteria; order Rhizobiales; family Beijerinckiaceae; genus Microvirga; species Microvirga makkahensis. The sequence goes on along the minus strand of NZ_WURB01000001.1, from coordinate 359,713 downwards.
GTGTCGTCGTCAAGGGGCACATCTATGACGGCGGCGGAACGCCTTTGAAGGATGCGCTCGTCGAAATCTGGCAGGCGGATGCTCAAGGCCTCTACAACAGCCCTCGGGAAAGGCGCGGGAAGGCCGATCCGCATTTCACCGGCTGGGGGCGTCAGCCTACGGATGGCGTGACGGGTGAATACAAGTTCGAAACGATCAAGCCCGGTTGCGTCCCCTACAGAGACGGTCGCCTCATGGCGCCGCACATTACGTTCTGGATCGTGGCGCGCGGCATCAATATCGGCCTTCATACCCGCATGTATTTCGGCGACGAGGAGGCGGCCAACGCGGAATGCCCTGTGCTGGCGCGCATCGAGCACAAGGTCCGCGTCCCGACCCTCATCGCCTCGCGCAGCGAGGAGAACGGAATGCCCACCTACACCTTCGACATCCATCTCCAGGGTGAGAAGGAAACCGTGTTCTTCGACATTTGACAGAGAGCAGCATGGCCAAGTTTCAGAGCCTTCAGGAGGCCGTCAGGGACAATCTCCGCGACGAAGACACCGTCGCCTTCGAGGGCTTCACCCATCTCATCCCGCATGCGGCCGCTCACGAGGCGATTCGCCAGGGTCGCAAGGATCTCACGCTGATCCGCATGACACCTGACATCATCTACGACCAGATGATCGGCATGGGCCTCGCGAAGAAGGTCGTCTTCTCCTATGCGGGCAATCCGGGCGTCGGCCTGCTGCGCCGGATGCGCGACGCCATCGAGAACAGTTGGCCGCGCGCCATCGAGACGGTGGAGCACAGCCATGCCGCCATGGCCAATGCCTACGAGGCCGGAGCGGCCGGTCTGCCCTGCGCCGTCTTCCGCGGCTATCGCGGCGCGGGGTTGAGGGATGTGAATCCCGAGATCCGCAGCGTCACGTGCCCGTTCACGGGCGAGGAGCTGGCCGCCGTTCCCGCACACCGTCCGGACGTGACCTTCATTCATGCGCAGAAGGCGAGCCGGCGCGGCGACGTGCTCATCGAGGGCATCATCGGCGTCCAGAAGGAGGCAGTCCTCGCGGCCAGACGTTCGGTAGTCACCGTCGAGGAGATCGTCGAAGACTTCGACGATCTCCATCCGAATCTCTGCGTGCTACCTCACTGGGCGATCACATCCATCGCCCATGTGCCGGGGGGCGCGCATCCGTCCTACACTCACGGCTATTACGAGCGCGACAACGCGTCCTACCTTGAATGGGACAAGGTTTCCGCTGATCGCGATCTGTTCACGCAATGGATGAGGACGAATGTACTCGAGGCGGGACCCGAAGCCTTTGCAGAACGCGTGAAAGGGCTGTGACCATGGCGATGATCACCGACTTCACTCCCAACGAGATGATGACGATCGCGGCGTCCCGCGCGTTGTCCAACAAGGACGTATGCTTCGTTGGTATCGGCGCGCCGTCGGCGGCCTGCAACGTGGCGCGGCTCACCCACGCGCCGGACATTACCCTGATCTATGAAAGCGGCACCATCGGCACGGCGCCGAATGTCCTGCCGCTTTCCATCGGCGACGGGGAGCTGTGCGAGACGGCGCTCACCACGGTCTCGGTGCCCGAGATGTTCCGTTACTGGCTCCAGGGCGGGCGTATCTCCATCGGCTTCCTGGGGGCCGCCCAGATCGACCGCTTCGGAAACATCAACACCACCGTGATCGGCGATTACAACAAGCCCAAGGTGCGCCTGCCCGGCGGCGGCGGCGCGCCGGAGATCGCCACGTCGTGCAAGGAGGTGTTCATCACCATGAAACAAGCGACGCGCGGCATGGTGGAGAAGATCGACTTCTACACTTCCTTTGGCCATGGGGACGGCGGCGATCATCGCCGGCGCCTCGGCATCACGACGAAGGGCCCAACGCTCCTGATCACCGATCTCGCACTCTGGAAGCCGGATCCGGAGACCAAGGAATTCAACGTAGTGTCCTTGCATCCGGGCGTGACCAGGGAGCAGGTGCAGGATACCTGCGGCTGGAAGGTGCACTTCTCCGATCACCTCGAAGAGACGCCGCCGCCATCCGAACTCGAACTCACCACCCTGCGCGAGCTCCAGGCTCGGACCGAGCGCGCCCATGGCGGCAAGAAAGGAAGCTGACAATGCGTGAGGCTTACATCTGCGCATATGTGCGCACGCCCATTGGCCGCTACGGCGGAGCTCTGTCCGGCGTGCGTGCGGATGACCTTGCGGCCGTTCCGCTGAAAGCGCTCGTGGAACGGCACCCGCGGATCGATCTCGAGGCTGTCGACGATGTGATCTATGGCTGCGCGAACCAGGCAGGCGAAGACAACCGCAACGTCGCCCGCATGGCCCTGCTGCTGGCGGGCCTGCCCGGTTCCGTGCCCGGGTCCACGATCAACCGCCTGTGCGGGTCGGGCATGGATGCGGTGATCGCGGCGGCTCGCGCCATCAAAGCCGGCGAGGCCGAGTTGATGATCGCGGGCGGCGTCGAGTCCATGTCCCGTGCCCCTTTCGTGATGCCGAAGGCTGAGACGGCGTTTTCCCGCACCGCGGAGATCTACGACACCACCATCGGCTGGCGCTTCGTCAACCCACTGATGAAGAGCCAATACGGTGTGGATTCCATGCCCGAGACCGGCGAGAACGTGGCCGAGGATTATCGCGTCTCGCGCGAAGATCAGGATGCATTCGCCCTGCGCTCTCAAGCCAAGGCCGCCGCCGCCCAGTCAGCTGGGCGCCTAGCGCGCGAGATCGTTCCGGTGACAATCCCGAAGCGCAAGGGAGACCCGGTCGTGGTGGGGCGGGACGAGCATCCTCGCGGCGACACCACCCTCGAGCAGCTGGCCAAACTGCCGACGCCTTTCCGCAAGGAGGGTACAGTGACGGCAGGCAATGCGTCGGGCGTCAACGACGGCGCGGCGGCGCTCATCGTTGCGTCGGAAGAGGCCATGCGGAAGTTTGGACTCGAGCCCCTCGCTCGCGTGACTGGCGGAGCGGCAGCGGGCGTGCCGCCGCGAATCATGGGCATCGGGCCCGTGCCGGCCACACGTAAGCTGTGCGCGCGGCTCGGATTGAAGCCATCGGATTTCGACGTAGTGGAGCTCAACGAGGCCTTCGCCAGCCAGGGGATTGCCGTACTGCGCGAGCTCGGGATCGCGGAGGATGCGGCGCATGTGAACCCGAACGGCGGCGCGATCGCCCTCGGTCATCCTCTCGGCATGTCGGGTGCACGGATTACCGGTACGGCGGCATTGGAGTTGAAGCTGACGGGCAAGAAGCGGGCGCTCGCGACCATGTGCGTCGGCGTCGGGCAGGGCATCGCCATCGCCCTTGAGGCCGTGTGATCGTCGAGGAGCATCGCCATGCGGGCGCATCCCCATCCCTTGCTACAGGCACTCGTCGGCGACGAGGCGGTGGAAGCTTTCCTGTCCGATGAGGCCGAACTTTCAGCCCTCTTGGAGACGGAGGCCGCACTCGCCCGAGCACAGGCGAAAGCCGGTCTCATCGAGGAAGTGGCCGCACAGAGAATTGCCGAAGCCTGCCGCAGCTTTCAGCCGGACTGGAGCGACCTGGCTGAGGGGCTCGCACGGGATGGGGTGGTCGTCCCCGCGTTCGTGAGGCAATTGCGGGCGGCCGTCGGCGAGCCTCATGCGAAGGCCGTACACCTGGGCGCGACGAGCCAGGACATGATCGACACGGCACTGGTCCTTCGCCTGAAGGGTGTTGTCGAGATCCTGGGCCGTCGCATCAGCGACCTGACCTCGGCTCTCCGCGATTTGCGTGCGCGGGACGGGGCGATGACGCTGATGGCCCATACGCGCATGCAGCAGGCTTTGCCGTTCACGGCCGCTGACAAGATCGATACGTGGCTTCAGCCGCTGGAGCGCCATGCCGAGAGGCTGGAGAATCTTGCGCCCCGTCTTCTGGTCGTGCAGCTGGGCGGGCCCGTCGGAACGCGCTGCGAGATGAAGGGCCATGGCGATGCGGTGGCCGATGCCGTGGCGGAGATCCTCGGTCTCGGCTACGGCCCGTCCTGGCATTCGCAGCGAGACCGGATCGGCGAGTTTGCGGGCTTTCTCTCGCTTCTGTCGGGCACGCTCGGAAAGATCGGACAGGACCTGACCCTGATGGCGCAGAACGAGGTGGGGGAGGTGCGGCTCGCATCGGGCGGCGGGTCGTCTGCCATGCCGCACAAGTCCAATCCGGTTCAGGCGGAGGTGCTGATTGCTCTCGCCCGCTACAACGCGGGCCTGCTCGGCACGCTTCACCAGGCGCTGGTGCACGAGAACGAACGTTCGGGCGCGGCATGGACCTTGGAATGGCTCGTGCTGCCTCAGATGGTAACGGCAACGGCGGCAGGATTGCATAAGGCGCAGGCGCTCGTGAAGGGAATGAGCTTTCTGCCGTCCTCAGTCGCCGCTCATTAGGCATCACCTACGATGACGGTCACTCTGCCGCTTCCGCCGCAATCGGGACAGGGGCTCTGGTTCAACCGGCCGGAGCCGCTGCAGGCAGGGCAGATGTTCTCGGCCGTCTGCTTGGTGCCCGGGACATCTTCATCGCCGGGGTTCTTCACGGTTTTTCCGTTCATTGCGCCTCTCCTTTGCGGGTGAACGTCGTGAACGAGCGGCGGTTCGCCTCCACAAGGGCGGTCGCCACAAGAACGAAATAAGAGGCGCCGCATACGGCGCCATGCGGGAGGGAAGGACAATGCGTACCAAGGTCGCGATCATCGGCGCGGGTCCCGCAGGGCTCCTGCTGGGGCAGCTCCTGCACAAGCAAGGAATCGAGACGATCATCATCGAGAGGCGCAGCCGGGACTACGTGCTCGGCCGCATCCGCGCGGGCGTGCTGGAGCAGGCAACCGTCGAGCTTCTTGAAAAGGCTGGAGTCGGCGAGCGGATGCACGTCGAGGGGCTGGTGCATGACGGGGTCGAGTTCTGCTTCGACGGCGACAGACATCGTTTTAACTTCCGAAGCCTGATCGGGCGCACGGTGACCGTCTATGGGCAGACGGAGGTCACCCGCGATCTGATGCAGGCCCGGGACGCCTCGGGCGAGGTCTCCCTCTACGAGGCGGACGGCGTCACGATCCACGACTTCGACACGGACAAGCCGAAGGTCCGCTTTGTGAAGGATGGCATCGCGCAGGAGATCGCCTGCGATTTCATCGCCGGATGCGACGGGTATCACGGTGTGTGCCGCGCCAGCGTGCCGTCCGGCGCTCTGACCACTTTCGAGCGTGTTTATCCCTTCGGCTGGCTCGGCCTCCTGGTGGACCGCCCGCCCGTTGCGGACGAACTGCTCTATGCCCGTCACGAGCGGGGCTTCGCCCTCTGCTCCATGCGCTCTCCCACCCGTAGCCGCTACTATGTCCAGGTTCCCTCGGGTGAGAAGGTTGAGGACTGGCCCGACGAGCGCTTCTGGGACGAGCTGCGCTGGCGTGTGGACGCGGAGACGGCGGACAGACTGGTCACCGGCCCTTCCATCGAGAAGTCCATTGCCGCGTTGCGGAGCTTCGTGGCCGAGCCTCTCCGGTTCGGCAGACTGTTCCTGGCCGGCGACGCCGCTCATATCGTGCCCCCCACGGGAGCCAAGGGGTTGAACCTCGCCGCCAGCGACGTGGGAGTCCTGGCCGAGGCGTTGACCGAATATTATCATGAGCTGTCGCCTGCGGGCATCGACGGGTACTCGGCGCGCGTTCTCAGCCGGGTCTGGAAGGCGGAGCGGTTCTCCTGGTGGATGACCTCCATTCTCCACACCTTTCCGGACACCGACGCCTTCGGGCGGCGGATGCAGCGGACGGAATTCGATTACCTGATCGGCTCGGAGGCCGCCTCGAAGGCCCTGGCCGAGAATTATACCGGATTGCCTCTGTGACCGTTTCCGGGTGTGAACAGCACTTGAGGCCAGTATGGACAGGAGGCGACCAATATGAGACCAGTTAGGGGTGACCCTGACTGGCCCCGAACCCCGACTCCGGTCCCTTTACCGGCAATCTGTACCCGGCTCCCGTATCAATGAGGACGGGTTAGGCCTGCTCGGCCATTGCGCCTGGATCGTCGACGGCGCAACGGGCCTTTCGACCGAGCAATTGACCGGGGGCGGCAGCGATGCCGCCTGGCTTGCAGGTGCGATCGACGAGGCCCTGGGAAAGCTGACGAGCGAGGGGTACGGGGGAACGGATCTCCTCCAGCGACTGGAGACCGAGATCAGCCGGGCCTTCGAGGACGCGACCGCCCATCGTCCCGGCCTTCACGTCCACCATGCCCCTTCCGCGTGCCTCGGCCTTGTTCGGGCCCTACGGGCGGGCGAAGGGCGGCTTCGGGTGGAGGGGCTTCTCCTTGGAGACGTGGTCGCCCTGGTGCCTTCGGAGCAGGGGATCGTGCGCTGGACCGACGAGCGGGCGAAGCCCTTCGAGAGAAGGACGCTTGCCGCACTCGAGGGCGGAGGGCACGAACCGGGTCGGATGCCGGACGCGGTCAGGCGTCAGATTATGGACAATCGCACCAAGCTCAACCAGCAGGGTGGCTATTGGGTGGTGAATCCGTGTCTGCCTTTCGCCGGGCACGAGTTGCGTTTCGAGGCGGAGGTGCAAGCCGGGGCGCTGATCGTCCTCGCCACGGACGGTTTCATGCGTCTCGTCGATGTGTTCGGAACTTATACCAATTCCTCTCTCCATGCCGCCCTGGCGGCGGGTAGAGGGGACGATCTGATCGGAGAATTGCGGGCGCTGGAGCGCAGCGACCGCCTGTCGGAGGAATATCCGCGTGTTAAAGCGCACGATGATGCGAGCGTGCTCGTGATCGCGGCCGAGACGAGCGGTTAGAAAGAATTCCGAAGGGCAGACCTGACAGCTGTCCATCGGTGGGAGGATCAAGGACTTCAACGATGAGGGGACCGACAATGAAACTGACCCGACGCATTCTGATGGGCGCTGCCGCCGGCGGCTTCCTGTTCTCTGCCGGTGCGGCCATGGCGCAGCAGACCGAGCTGACATTCTGGAGCTGGCGCCAGGAAGATAAGGCCTTCTACCAGGATGCCATCAAGAGGTTCCAGGCGAAGGAGCCGAACATCTCGATCAAGTTCGAGACTTACGCGCCCGAGAACTATCAGACCATTCTCTCCACGGCGCTCGCCGCCGGCCGCGGCCCGGACGTGATTCAGGTTCGCGCCTACGGCAATCTGGAGACTATCGCGACGCCAGGGTATCTGGTCGCCCTCGACACGCAGAATGTGCCGGAACTCGCCAACTTCCCCGAGGCTGCGCTCGCCGCCGAGACGCTGCGCTCGGACGGCAAGATCTATGCCGTCCCCTTCGCCATGCAGGCACAGCTCGTCGTCTACAACAAGAAGATCTTCCAAAATGCGGGTGTGACTCCGCCCAAGACCTGGGACGAGCTGATGGCCGTGTGTCAGGCGCTCAAGGCCAAGAACATCACGCCGTTCGCCAACGGCACCGCCACCGCATGGCAGAACGAGACCATCGTGGGCGGCCTTCTGTCGTCCATGCTCGGCAAGTCCTTCGAGGAAGACATCGTCTCCGGCAGGGCGAATTTTACCGATCCGCGCTTCGTCAACGCGCTCGCCAAGCTGAAGGATGTCAGCCAGTACTTCTCGCCGAACTTCACGGGCGTCGACTATGCGTCCTCGCAGCAACTCTTCGTGGCAGGGCGCGCCGCCATGTTCGCGGGCGGCTCCTATGAGGTCGCCAACTTCAAGAACCAGAACCCGACACTCGATCTCGGCGTGTTCCCGGCTCCCGTCATGAAGCAGGGCGACCCGGCTCTCATCGCGACATACTACGACGGCGGCTATGCGGTGAACGCCAAGAGTGAGAAGAAGGACGCGGCCCTGAAGTTCATCCGCTATCTCGCAACCCCCGAATATGGCACGGCCTTCACCAATGTCCTGAAGAACCTGTCGCCGATCAAGGGCATCAAGATCGAAGACCCGATCACGCAGGAGGTGGCGAAGCTCGCCGAGAATTCCATGTCCTACCTGATGCTCGTCCGCTTCCGCTACCAGGAGCCGAGCGGATCGGTGCTGCTGCAGTCGAACGTGCAGAAGATGCTCGCGAGCCAGCAGACGCCGGAGCAGGCGGCCGCCGAGATCAACAAGGGCATCGCGACCTATTACAAGCCGTTCCAGAAGTGAGTCTAATCTTCGTCATTCCCGTCCCCGGATCAAATCCGGGGATCAGTCCCGGCCATCCACGGTTTCGAACTGCCGTGGCTCTGAGACGTGAATGGCCGGCCTGAGCCCGGCAATGATGTCAGAGTGCTTCTCATAGTTCCTGCAAGGCCCATCAATCCATGCCCGTCTCGCCCAAACAGGCCCGCACATTGAAACATTGCAGCTGGGTGGCATTTCTCGTTGTCCCGCCGGTGGTGTTCATGTCGCTGTTCGTGGTCTATCCGATCCTGTCGGCTTTCGCTTACGCGTTCTATGAATGGCGCGGGCTGGCGCGGGGCGACTTCGTGGGATTGGCCAATTTCAAGGAGGTGCTTTTCGGCGCCACCATGGCGCCGACCGTTTGGAACGCCTTCCTGCACAATGTTTACGCGCTCGTCGCGCTCATGATCGTTCAGAACGGCGGAGGCTTCTTCCTCGCATGGCTCCTCTACAAGGAGCCCTTTGGATTCCGCTTCCACCGGATCGCGGTGTTCGTTCCGGTGGTTCTCTCGACCATCATCGTGGGCTTTCTCTGGAAGCTCTTCCTCAATCCGAATTTCGGCATCGTCAACCAGGCGCTCTATACGGTCGGCCTCGATTCCTGGGCCAAGCCCTGGCTCGGCGATTCCTCCACCGCGCTCGGCGCGCTCGTCCTCGCCAATGCCTGGCACTTCGTGGGTTTCCCGACGCTCGTCTATCTCGCGGGCATGCAGCGCATCCCCTCCGAGATCATCGAGGCCGCCCGGCTCGATGGCACGACCGAGTGGCAGCTGCTCAGGAACATCGTGTGGCCGCTGGTCGCCCCCAGCACCACCATCCTCTTCACGCTGCTCTTCATCGGCGCGTTCAACTGGTTCGAGATCCCATACGTGATGGTAGGGCTCGACGGCTCGCCGTTCGGCTCGACCGATGTGCTGGGCCTCGTCTTCTACCGCACGGCCTTCGGCAACCAGAGCGCCAGCATCCAGAATTTCGGGCTGGGCTCCGCGCTCGCCACCCTCATCTTCCTCTTCATCGTCGTCTTCGCGTCCATGCTCACCCTTTGGTTGCGCCGCCGGGAGATCCAGTTTTGACCGCTTTGGCCAACTCGTCCTCTTCGCGGCAGCCGATCTCCTTCGCCTTCCTGGCGCAGGTGATCCTGATCGCGAACTCGTTCATCATGCTCTATCCCGTCGTCGTGATGGTGCTCTCCGCCTTCAAGACTACGGGCGAGATCTTCGAGCATCCCTTCGCGCTGCCCGATTTCACGCAAGTGGGGAACTTCGCCAAGGTCCTCGGCGAAACCGCGATGCCGACCTACTTCGTCAACTCGATCATCGTGACCGGTATCTCGATCGTCCTGATCCTCGTGCTCGGTACCATGGCGGGCTATGCGGTGGCGCGTTACGAGTCTCGCACCAACACCTTCATCCTGCTGTTCTTCCTGGCAGGGCTGATGCTGCCGCTGAAGCTCGCGGTCATTCCGCTCTTCATCCTGCTGCGCGATCTGAATCTGCTCGACAGCCACTGGAGTCTCATCGTCACCTACACGGCCATCGGTCTTCCGTCGGCTGTGTTCATCATGGCGGGCTTCCTGCGTTCGCTCCCGGCGGAGTTGGAGGATGCGGCCCGTATCGACGGCGCATCGGAGCCCCGCATCATGTGGTCCGTCATGCTGCCGCTCGCGCGCCCGCCCATGGCCATCGCCGCCATTCAGAATGCGGTGCCGATCTGGAACGACTTCTTCTTCCCGCTCGTATTCATCCAGACCGACGCCTACAAGACGCTGCCGCAGGGCCTCACGACCTTCATGGGGGAGTACACCACCGACTGGGGCATGCTGTTCGCGGGCCTCACCATCGCGGCCGCGCCCATCACGCTCCTCTACATCGCCCTGTCGCGCCAGTTCATCCAGGGCATGACCGCCGGCGCGGTGAAGTAGGAGCCTGCCATGCCGATCCTCAAAGGAGCCCTCGTCGTCTCCTGCCAAGCCCGCGCAGACAACCCGCTGCACGGGCCCGTCCACATGGCCGCCATGGCGCGGGCGGCGGAAGCGGGCGGCGCGAGCGGCATCCGCGCCAATGGCGCGGAGGATGTCGTAGCGATCCGCGCCGCTACCGCGCTACCCATTATCGGCATCTCGAAGGTATGGGACGACCGCTTCCCGGTCTATATCACGCCGGGTTTCGACGATGCTGCGCAGATTGCTGCGGCCGGAGCCGACATCATCGGCCTCGACGCCACGGGACGCCCGCGGAACGGCGAGCCCGTGGAGCGCCTGATCGCCCGCATCCGCACAGAGCTCGGCAGGGAGGTTTTCGCCGATATCGCGACGCTCGAGGAGGGCAGGGCCGCCCATGCGCATGGCGCCACTTACGTGGCCTCGACCCTCTCCGGCTATACGGAGGAGACCACCGCGCGCAAGGGAGAGGGTCCGGACCTGGAGCTGCTGGAGGCGCTTGTAGCGGCGCTTCCGGTGCCCGTCGTCGCTGAAGGCCGTTTCGATACGCCCGAGCTCGTGGCCGAGGCATTCAGACGCGGCGCTCATGCGGTGGTGGTGGGAACGGCGATCACCAATCCCCGCGAAATCACCAAGAAGTTCGTCCGGGCTGCGCAAGCCTGGACTGCCTGAGGGAGAAGAGAATGGCACATGTATCGATCCGCGATGTCCGAAAGTCCTTCGGCTCCGTTTCGATCATCAAGGGCGTCGACATCGACATCCTGGACGGCGAGTTCGTTATTCTCGTCGGTCCCTCGGGCTGCGGGAAGTCGACGCTACTGCGCATGATCGCCGGGCTTGAGGACATCACCGCTGGCGAGATCCGCATCGGCTCGCGCATCGTCAACGACGTTCCGCCCAAGGACCGCGACATTGCCATGGTGTTCCAGTCCTATGCGCTCTATCCACACATGACGGTGGCGGAGAACATGGGATTTTCGCTGAAGCTGAAGGGAATGCCTCAGGTTGAACAGAAGAAGCGCGTAGGGGATGCCGCAGCCTCGCTCGGCCTCACACCGCTGCTCGACCGCTATCCCCGGCAGCTCTCCGGTGGGCAGCGCCAGCGCGTAGCCATGGGCCGCGCCATCGTGCGCGATCCGCAGGTGTTCCTCTTCGACGAGCCGCTCTCCAATCTCGACGCCAAGCTGCGTGTCGCGATGCGCGCCGAGATCAAGGAACTGCACCAGCGTCTCAAGACCACAACGATCTACGTTACGCACGATCAGATCGAGGCCATGACCATGGCCGACAAGATCGTGGTGATGCACGACGGCACTGTGGAGCAGATCGGCGCGCCGCTCGAACTCTACGACCGCCCGGCCAACCGCTTCGTCGCGGGCTTCATCGGCTCGCCGGCCATGAACTTCATCGAAGGATGCCTGGAACAGGACGGGCTGGCTCTCCCGAGCGGGACGGTTCTGCCGGTCGAGGCGCAGCTTCCGGTGGCCCGCGGATCGAAGCTCACCTGCGGAATCCGGCCCGAGCATCTCCAGATCGCGCCCCCCGGCACGCCAGGCTCCATCCCAGCCACGGTTGCAGTGGTCGAGCCGACGGGAGCGGACACCACGCTCATCGTCAAGGCGGAGGGCGGCCATCTCACGGCCGTGCTGCGCGAGCGCAGCACCCTCAGGCCCGGGGAGGCCGTGGCCCTGAAGCCCGCGGCTCACCAGGCACATCTCTTCGACGAGCAGGGCGGGCGCATCGCCGCGGCCTGAGGCCCACACGGAAACGTGAGATCACCCGGCGCGTTCTCGGGTGTACCTCTATACCGTGGGTTCCAAACGAGGTTTCGCCGTGTTGATCCGCCGCTCCTCCGATATCCTTCCTTCCGAGATTACGCCCCGGAATGTCTATCTGAGCCGGCGGCAATGGATGGCGGGGGCCGCAGGGCTTGCTCTGGCGGCGGCCCTGCCGGAAGGGCTCAGGGCTGCGCCTCTGTCCGCCTCGAAGAGTTCTTTCTCGACGGATGAAAAGTTGACGAGCCGGGAGGACGTGACGAGCTACAACAATTACTACGAGTTCGGGGTCGACAAGTCGGATCCTGCGGAGAACGCGGGCACGCTCAAAACGTCTCCCTGGACGATCAAGATCGACGGGCTTGTGGGAAAGCCTCAGGAGATCGGCATCGAGGACCTGATCAAATCCTCGGCGCTTGAGGAGCGTATCTACCGGATGCGCTGCGTCGAGGGCTGGTCCATGGTGATCCCGTGGGTCGGCTTCCCGCTGGCGGATCTCGTCAAGCGGGTGGAGCCGCTCGGAAGCGCGAAATATGCGGCCTTCGAGACCGCCAATCGCCCGAGCGAAATGCCGGGCCTGCGCTCCATCTTTCCCGTTCTCGACTGGCCCTACCGGGAGGGCCTGCGGCTGGATGAGGCGATGCATCCGCTCACGATCCTCGCAGTCGGCCTCTATGGCGAGACCCTGCCGAACCAGAACGGCGCGCCGATCCGTCTCGTCGTGCCGTGGAAATATGGCTTCAAGGGCATCAAGTCGATCACCCGCATCAGCTTCGTGGAGAAGCAGCCGGAGACCGCTTGGAACAAGCAGGCGCCCAACGAATACGGCTTCTATGCCAACGTGAATCCCCATGTGGATCATCCCCGCTGGAGCCAAGCCACCGAGCGCCGGATCGGGGAGGGCGGGCTGTTCGTCAAGAGACGTCCCACCCTCATGTTCAACGGCTATGCCGAGCAGGTGGCAGGCCTCTATTCCGGCATGGACCTGCGGAAGTTCTATTGATGGCAGAACGTGCCGCCGCTCCGGGCGCGAGGAAGGGCTTTTCGCTGCCCCAGGTGCCGAAGATCCTCGTCTATGGCGTAGGCTTCGTTCCGGCGGTCTGGCTGTTCTATCAGGGCATCAATGATCGGCTGGGCGCCGACCCGATGCGTTATCTGGAGCAGGCTCTGGGCCTGTGGGCCTTGCGTTTCCTCATCGCGACGCTGGCGATCACGCCCTTGCGCCAGCTCTTTGCCGTCAATCTTCTGCGCTATCGCCGCGCGCTCGGGCTGCTCGCCTTCTATTACGCGCTCCTGCACCTTCTGACTTACCTGGTGCTCGACCAGGGGCTCGACCTCGCCGCCATCGGAGCCGACATCGTGAAGCGGCCCTACATCACCATCGGCATGGCAACCTTCGTCATTCTCGTGCCCCTGGCGCTCACGTCCACCAACGCCGCCATCCGGCGCATGGGTGGGCAGGCCTGGGCGCGGCTGCACCGCCTCGTCTATGTCGCGGCCATCGGCGCTGTCCTCCATTTCATACTCGTGGTCAAGTCCTGGCCGCCTGAGCCACTTGTCTATGCAGCCATCGTGACCGGGCTGCTCGGCTATCGCCTTGTCCACTCCCTCGGGCGGAAGGCCGCGCCCCGACGCCGCCCTGCTTGAAGCCCTGGCGAGGTTAGTTAGGATGCGCCCTGGGCAAGGGCTTGAGGAGCATGTCATGCGGGCAGCACGATCCACGAGAGGAGCGTTCACGGCGCTGGTCATCGGGCTTGCGCTGGCCTGTTCCGGCTTGCCTGCCCAGGCGAGGGACGTGGTGGTCTTCGCCGCCGCGAGCCTCAAGAACGCCCTCGACGATGCGGCTGCGGCATGGAGCCGGGAAAGCGGCAGGAAAGCCGTGATTTCCTATGCCGGGAGCAACGTCCTCGCCAAACAGATCGAAGCCGGCGCACCGGCCGATGTCTTCTTCTCCGCCGATCTCGACTGGATGAAGTACGCGATTTCGAGAAACCTGATCCGGCCCGGGACGCGCCTCGATCTTCTCGGTAACGATCTTGTGTTGATCGCCCCTAAAGGCTCGGCGGTGCAGGTTTCGCTTCGGCCGGACCTCGATCTCGCATCCGTTCTCGCAGGCGGTCGTCTGGCGATGGGGCATGTGGATGCTGTCCCTGCCGGAAAATACGGCAAGGCCGGTCTCGAAAAACTCGGGGCATGGAACGGCATCAAGGATAGGATCGCACAGACGGAGAATGTACGCGCGGCGCTGCTTCTCGTGTCGCACGGGGAGGCGCCCCTCGGCATCGTCTACAAGACCGACGCGGTCTCCGAGCCGAATGTCAGGATTGTGGGGATTTTCCCGGAGGGCACGCATCCGCCCATCGTGTATCCCGTTGCCATCACGCAGGATTCCATGCATCCGGATGCCGCGCCCCTTCTGGAATTTCTGCGCTCGGCGAAGGCGAGGCCCTTTTTCGAGAAGCAGGGATTCAAGGTCCTGAACACGGCGGATTCCGGCTCGTGACCGACTGGCTTTCTCCCGAGGAATGGACGGCCGTTCGCCTCAGCCTCAAGGTCGCGCTCGTCGCGACGAGCGCGAGCCTTCTGCCCGGGATCGCGATGGCCTACGCGCTGGAGCGCGGGCGCTTCTGGGGCCGGCAGGCGCTGGATGTGCTGGTTCATCTGCCGTTGGTTCTTCCCCCCGTCGTCGTGGGTTATGCGCTTCTCCTGGGCTTCGGGCGGCGCGGGCCGATGGGCTCCCTTCTCGCAGAGCAATTCGGCGTCGTCCTGTCCTTTCGCTGGACGGGCGCGGCGCTGGCCTGCGCGATCATGGGCTTTCCCTTGCTCGTGCGCGCCATCCGCCTCTCCCTGGAGACCGTGGACCGCAAGCTCGAGGATGCGGCAGGCACGTTGGGTGCTCACCCAGCCTGGGTATTTTTCGTAGTGACGCTGCCGCTGATCCTGCCGGGCATCATAGCGGGCATGGTTCTGTCCTTCGCGAAGGCGATGGGCGAATTTGGTGCCACCATCACCTTCGTCTCCAACATTCCCGGCGAGACGCAGACGATCCCTTCCGCGATCTACACCTTCACGCAGGTGCCGGGCGGCGAGGGCGGCGCGTTGCGCCTGGCGTTCGTGTCGGTTGCGATCTCCATCGCCGCGCTCTGGATGTCCGAATGGATGGCACGGCGCGTCAGACGGAGGTTCCTCGCCTGATGATCCTCGACGTCGATCTTCGTCACCGGCAGGGCGCCTTCACGCTCGACGCCCGCTTTCAGTCAGAGGGGCGGCTGACGGCCCTGTTCGGCCCCTCCGGCTCGGGCAAGACGACGCTCGTCAACGCCATCGGCGGTCTCCTTCGCCCGACGCAGGGGCGGATCTGTGTCAAGGAGCGCGTCCTCGTCGATACGCGACAGGGAATCTTCGTCCCAAAACACAGGCGCAGGATCGGCTATGTCTTCCAGGAGGCGCGTCTTTTTCCGCACCTGAACGTGCGCCAGAACCTGCATTTCGGCCGATGGTTCACGCCGAAGCGCGAGCGCGTCGCGGATTTCCATGCGGTGACGGAGCTTCTCGGCATCGCGCACCTGCTGGACCGCTGGCCCTCGACCCTGTCCGGCGGTGAGAAACAGCGCGTCGCCATCGGACGCGCGCTTCTCTCCGATCCGCAGTTGCTGCTGATGGACGAACCGCTGGCCTCTCTCGACGAGGAGAGAAAGGCCGAGATCTATCCCTATATCGACCGGCTGCGGGACGAGGGTGACGTGCCGATGGTTCTCGTCAGCCATTCCGTACCGGAGATTGCACGGCTCGCGACCTCCATCGTGGTTCTCAACGACGGACGCGTTACCGCCTCCGGTCTGGCTTCCGACATTCTGCGCCACCCGAGGTTTTTTCCGCAGGCCGGTCTTGTCGAGGCCGGCGCGCTGGTGGAAGCCCGCGTGCTTCGGCACGAAGAGGCTTATGGCCTGACCGTGCTGCAGGCCGCGGCGGGAACCCTCACTGTTTCGCGGCTCAACCTGCCTGTCGGCGCGCCCGTGAGAATGCGCCTGCGCGCCCGGGACATCATTCTGTCCCTCGCGCCGCCGGAGGGGATCAGCGCCCTCAACGTACTGCCCGGCACCGTCGTGGCTATCGAGGAGGTAGAGGGCTCCGGCGTCGATGTAACGCTCGCCTGCGGCAGCGACAGCATCGTGGCCAGTGTGACGCGGAAATCCATGGAGCGGCTTGGAATCAAGGTGGGTCTGCCCGTTCAGGCGATCGTCAAAAGCGTCGCTTTTGACCGTGATGCTCTTGGCACCGTGCACGCAAAGAATATGTGAGTGTGAATCCTGGAGGTTGCGCTCGCTTACGAGCCGTGTAGCCTCCGCCAACCCTTGTCCTTCGGGAGATGACATCATGAACGAGCAATTTCGGGAGCCCGTCGGGGCCGCATCCCACGCCCAGCTTCTCGACCGCTTGGCCGAGGTGGCCGTGCGGGTGGGTTTGGGACTCAAGCCGGGCCAGGAACTCGTCATGACCGCCCCACTCGATGCACTGCCCCTGGTGCGCCGCATCACGGAACACGCCTACAGGGCCGGCGCGTCCCTGGTGACAACGCTCTTCTCGGATGAGGAGGCGACCCTCATGCGCTACCGTCACGGCCCGGATGACGGTTTCGACACGGCTCCTGCCTGGCTCTACGAGGGCATGGCAGCCGCCTTCAGGAACGGCGCGGCGCGTCTCGCGGTCGTGGGCGAGGATCCCTCGCTGCTCGCTAAAGAGGATCCGGAGAAGGTGTCCCGCGCAAACCGCGCCCGCTCCAAGGCGTATATGCCGGCGCTCAACATGATCGCGGGCTTCGACATCAACTGGACCATCGTGTCCGCCGCGACGCCCGCCTGGGCGAAGGCCGTGTTTCCGGACGATCCCGAAGACGTGGCGGTCTCCAGGCTTTGGAGAGCGATCTTCGCCGCCTCGCGGGTCGATACGCCCGATCCGGTCGCAGCCTGGGAGAAGCACAATGCCGGCCTTCAGGCGCGCACCCGCATGCTGAACGAGAAGAACTATGCCGCGCTTCACTTCCGCGGCCCCGGCACGGATTTGCGCGTCGGCCTCGCCGACGGGCATGAGTGGAATGGCGGCTCGGCGAAAGCCAAGAACGGGATCGTCTGCAACGCCAACATCCCGACGGAAGAGGTCTTTACCACGCCGCACAAGGATCGCGTGGACGGATACGTCACCAGCACAAAGCCGCTCTCCTACAACGGCACCTTGATTCAGGACATTCAGGTGAGGTTCGAGGGCGGGCGCATCGTCGATGCCAAGGCGCGTACCGGCGAGGCCGTGCTGAACAAGGTGCTCGACACGGACGAAGGCGCGCGCCGTCTCGGCGAGGTGGCACTCGTGCCGTTCTCGTCTCCGATCTCTCAGAGCGGGCTGCTCTTCTTCAACACCCTCTTCGACGAGAACGCATCGAGTCATATCGCGCTGGGACAGGCCTACAGCAAATGCATCCGCGACGGCGGCGGAATGAGCGCGGAGGAGTTGGCCATGCGCGGCGCGAACAAAAGCCTCATCCACATCGACTGGATGATCGGCTCCGACAAGGTGGACGTAGACGGCATCACTCAGGACGGATCGTCCGAACCGTTGATGCGCGGCGGCGAGTGGGTTGCCTGATCGGATGCAGTTTCAGCGCCGATTCTCTCGAACCGGCGCCTCTTTTGCGAGTGCATGGATGCCGGATCACATCTCTTCCAACCCGTCTCGGCCGCTGCTGTCCGTCCGTGATCTCTCCGTCACGTTCGGCAAAGGGCCGGAGGCCTTCCGCGCAGTCAAGAACGTGAGTTTCGACATTCAGCCCGGAAAGACACTGGCGGTCGTAGGGGAGTCCGGATCGGGCAAATCAGTCACCTGCCTCTCTATCATGCGCCTCACGGATTATTCCGGCGGGCAGATCACCAGCGGCGAAGTTCTGCTGCGCCAACACGGAGGCGGGACCCTCGATCTGGCAAAGGCAACCGAGGACCAGCTCCGGACGATCCGCGGCAATGACATCGCCATGATCTTCCAGGAGCCGATGACCTCGCTCAACCCGGTTTTCACCATCGGCAGCCAGATCGAAGAGGCGCTCCTCCTGCACGAGGGAATGACCGCCCGCGAAGCGCGTCTGCGGGCGACGGAGCTGCTGCGAAAGGTACGCCTGCCGGACGCGGAGAGACTGCTCGATCGCTATCCGCACCAGCTCTCCGGCGGCATGCGTCAGCGCGTGATGATCGCCATGGCGCTCGTCTGCAATCCGCGGCTTCTCATCGCGGACGAGCCCACCACGGCCCTCGACGTGACGATCCAGGCGCAGATCCTCAACATCATCCGCGAGCTGCAAGCCGAGCTGGGCACCGCCGTCGTCTTCATCACCCACGACATGGGAGTCGTGGCCGAAATGGCCGATGACGTGGTGGTGATGTGGAAGGGCGAGAAGGTGGAAGAGGCGCCGGTGCGCGACATCTTCGCCTCGCCGACGCATCCCTATACCCGCGCGCTTCTGTCCGCGGTTCCTCGCCTCGGCAGCCTGAAGGGCCAACCCTATCCCAAACGCATGCCCGTCATGGTGATGGATGGCGGCGTGCCGAAGCAGATCGGCGAAATGCGCGACCAGAGGACCGCCGATTATACGAAACCCCTGCTCCACGTGGAAAAGCTCACCACGCGTTTCGACGTCGGAAAGACCTTCTTCGGTCGGGCGACGCATCGGGTGCATGCGGTGGAGGAGGTGAGTTTCGAGATCTATCCCGGAGAGACCCTGGCTCTCGTGGGCGAATCCGGCTCCGGCAAATCCACAATTGGCCGCACGCTCCAACAGCTTATCGAGCCGACGGGCGGCACGGTGCGATTCGACGGGCGCGACATGGCCTCCATGAGCCATGCGGAACGCCGCCGCCTGCGTCAGAGCATCCAGTACATCTTTCAGGATCCCTTCGCTTCGCTCGATCCGCGCCACACGGTCGGATTCAGCATCGCCGAGCCGATCGTGGTGCATGGACTCCTCAAGGATAGAAAGGCCATCGAGCTGCGCGTGCACGAGCTTCTGGAGCAGGTCGGACTTCACCCGCAGCATGCCAAACGTTATCCGCACGAATTCTCCGGCGGCCAGCGCCAGCGCGTGTGCATCGCGCGGGCTCTCGCGAGCGATCCGAGGCTGATCATCGCGGATGAGTCCGTGTCGGCTCTCGACGTGTCGATCCAGGCGCAGATCGTCAATCTGCTCATGGAGCTGCAGGAGAGGAAGGGCCTGTCCTATCTCTTTATCACCCATGACATGGCGGTGGTGGAGAAGATCAGCCACCGCGTGGCGGTGATGTATCTGGGTCAGATCGTCGAGATCGGCACCCGGCAGGCGGTCTTTGAGAATCCGCAGCATTCCTATACGCGCAAGCTCCTCTCCGCCGTGCCGATCGCTGATCCGCTGCTCTCACGTATCCCTCCGCGCATCGAGGGCGAGATCCCGAGCCCGGTGCGACCGGTGGGCCAGGAGCCGCTCATCCACCGCATGCGCGAGGTGGAGCCTGGTCATTGGATCGCGCTCGAAGCCGACGGGCTTCGAGGCGCGGCCTGAGCGGGTGGCCAGATGACGGTTCTTCTCGACCGGCGGTTCGAAAGCGCGCTCGATCGGCTCGTGCAGGAGTGGGGGAGCGGCGAATATCGCGGGGCCGTGATCGAGGCGTGGCTCTTCGAGGACGAGGAGCCTCGCCGCAGAGCCGAAGGGCTGCTGGCGGAAGCGGGCGTGAAGGCGCGCATCCGCAGCGCCTACAAGCCGCTCGTGCATGCCTTCCTCGAGGAGATCGACACGGCCGGTCTGGCTCGCGTCGCCATTCGCTACCCGGTCCACGAAGGCGCCGATCCGATCCGCTTCCTCTCGGAGGCCTATCCCCTTCCGGCCCTGCTCGACGGGGGGGAGGTCGCCTTCGAGACCGGCGGGGCGGATCTGATCTATGACGTCCGGTGCGAATATCGCGACGGGCGCGTGGCCGATCATGCCGTTTTCGCGCCGAACCGCCTGCGCACGAACCATATCGGCCAACCGAGCCTTGCCTGCGCGGGCTGGATCAAGGCGACGAATTTGCCCGATGAGGCCCCGGACTGGGACGAGCCGTTCGAAACCGAGATTGAGCGGGTTTTCCAGGCAGCCATGCATGCCCTCACGACCCATGATTGGCCGCAGCAGGAGCCTTATGCGGCGACGATCGCCATCGATGTGACAATCGCGGGTATCGAGCGGTCCCTGGGCTATGGCGACGAGGTGATGAGCACCCGGGAGGCTCTGCACGAGGATCTCTATTTCTCCACCCTCGAATGGTTTCACCATCGGGCGGGACGAGCGCTCGACGACCGCACCCTGAGGCCGGGACAGATTGTGCCGGACATCCGCGCGGGCAAGGGCGAGGCCCGGGTTCACGTAGCCCTGCGGGCTTTCGCATCCCCCCGGGATCCCGCGAGGCCCCTTCAGGATATGGAACGGGCGGATGCGGCTCCGGGATTGCCCCAGATCGAGCAGGAACTCGCCGCCCTGCCTGGTGAATGCTTTCAATCGATCTCGTGCGAAGGACGGCCCGTGCGCGGCGTCTACAGGGCCGGTTCACGCGCCGCCGTTCTCGTTACGAGCGGACAGCACGCCAACGAGACTTCCGGGCCTGTCGGAGCCTTCAGAGCGGTGCGGCGCCTTCTCGCAAACCCGGATGCCAATGTGGCTTTCGTCCCGGTCGAAAACCCGGACGGCTATGCTCTTCACGGAAGGCTCTGCGAAAACAATCCGCGCCACATGCATCACGCGGCGCGCTACACTTCGCTGGGTAACGATCTGGAATACGGGGGCGAGGAGCCGATCCATGAAATCGGCGCGCGGCGCAAGGCGCTGGAACTGTCCGGTGCGCAGCTGCACGTCAATCTGCACGGCTATCCGGCTCACGAATGGGCACGTCCGTTCACCGGTTACCTCCCGCGGGGCTTCGAGCAATGGGCACTTCCGAAGGGCTTCTTTCTGATCCTGAGGTATCATCCCTCGTGGTCGGATACGGCGCGGACCTTCATTGAGGCCGTCACGCGGGGGCTTTCCGCCGTGCCCGGACTGGCCGAGTTCACCCGTCGCCAGCTCGTGCTCTGTGCCCTCCATTCTGCAGCGCCGCCGCCTGAGATGATCAACGACGTGCCCTGCATCCTGATGGCGCAGGAGCGCCATCCCACGCCGCTGACGCTGATCACGGAATTTCCCGACGAGACGATCTATGGCGCAGCTTACCGATTCGCCCATACGGTGCAGATGGCAACCGTGATCGCCGCTGAGGAAGCCTTCTCGACAATCATGGATGGCATGGCCTGAGCTTCGCCGGAACAGGACAGACAAGCCGCCGTTAGAGGAGAAACATTCTCCTGGCGCGAGGTGTGGCGATGGCCCGTTTTTCCTGGAAACAGAACGAGAACGAAGCCTCGATCAGGGAGGCGATCGGGGTCGTGCGCGATCATGGGGAGCCTCTTCCTCCGATCGAGGACGAGGAGGCGTTCGGCACCATGTTCGATCGCTTCGGGGATGCCAAGGTGGTGCTGCTCGGCGAGGCCACACACGGCACCTCCGAGTTCTACCGGGCCCGCGCGATGATCACGCGGCGGCTCATCGAACGCTACGGGTTCAACATAGTGGCCGTAGAAGCCGACTGGCCCGATGCGGCGCGAATCGACGCTTATGTGCGCCACCGGCATGTTCCGGACGGGGACGATGTCGCCTTCGAGCGCTTCCCCACTTGGATGTGGAGGAACGAGGAAGTCTACGATTTCGTCAACTGGATGCGCGCCTACAACAAGGAGCGCCCTGAAGGCAGCCGCGTCGAGTTTCGCGGGCTCGACGTCTACAGCCTCAACTCGTCGATCCGTGCCGTACTCGATTATCTTGACAAGGTCGATCCCGAAGCCGCGAAGGAGGCGAGGGGCCGCTATGGCTGCCTGAGCCCCTGGCAGTCCGACCCTGCGCGCTACGGCCGGGCCGTCGTCACCGGGCAGAAGATGCCCTGCGATGAGAAACTGCTGCGCCAGCTCCAGGAGATTCTCGACAAGCGTATCGATTATCTTGAAGCCGACGGCGGCGAACAGTTCTTCGATGCGGTGCAGAACGCCAAGATCGTCCACGCGGCGGAGCATTATTACCGGATCATGTACGAGGGCGCGACGGAGTCCTGGAACCTGCGCGACCGGCACATGTTCGATACCCTCCAGAGCCTGCTGGCGCGTCGCGAGAGCGCCAAGGCGGTGGTCTGGGCGCACAATTCCCATATCGGCAATGCCGCCGCCACCGCCATGGGCTGGCAGGGCGAGTTCAACATCGGCGAGCTGTGCCGCAGGGCCTACCGGCACGAGGCCGTCCTTATCGGCTTCGGCACGGACCGTGGCACCGTTGCGGCCGCCGACGACTGGGACGAGCCCATGCAGGTCAAGACCGTGCTGCCCGCCCGGCCCGACAGTCACGAGCGGATCTTCCGCGACACGGGCCTCAAGTCATTTCTGACGGACTGGCGGGAAAACCTCCAGGAGGACCTGAAGAGAGTTCTGTCGCGCCCGCGCCTGGAGCGGGCCATCGGTGTGGTCTACCGGCCGGAAACGGAACTCTACAGCCATTATTTTGAGGCCATCATGGCCGAACAGTTCGACGCCTTCGTCTGGTTCGAGGAGACCAGGGCCGTGGCGCCGCTGACACATGCCCATGGGGAGGGGATGCCGGTGACCTATCCCTTCGGGCTGTGAGAGGCGGCGCGGCGGTCTCCTGGGCCGTCCCATATCCTCCCTCGTCACACCGGCCTTGTGCCGGGGGCGGTCCGTTGATCCACGCGCCTTACGCACCAGGATGACCGGCATGAGGCCGGCCGTGACGTGAGGGAAGGCTTTCCATGGCGACACTCCCCCGCCTTGCCCCGGCTGGCGGCCCCTGCTAACTGACGGCCAATCCCTTTCAACCGATAAATCAGCAGGGCTTTTCCCGTGTCCCGTCAGTTCATCTACCACATGCGTGGCCTCTCCAAGACCTATTCGGGCGGTAAGAAGGTCTTGGACAATATCCATCTCTCCTTCTATCCCGACGCCAAGATCGGCGTGCTCGGTGTCAACGGCGCCGGTAAGTCGACGCTTCTGCGCATCATGGCGGGCATCGACACCGACTGGACCGGCGAGGCCTGGGTGGCGGAAGGAGCCCGCGTGGGCTACCTGCCGCAGGAGCCCCAGCTCGACCCTGCCAAGAACGTCCGCGAGAACGTAATGGAGGGTGTGGCGGCCAAGAAGGCGTTGCTCGACCGCTACAACGAGATTGCCATGAACTACTCGGAGGAGACGGCGGACGAGATGACCCGCCTCCAGGACGAGATCGAGGCCAAGGGCCTGTGGGATCTCGACTCCCAGGTGGACCAGGCCATGGACGCTCTGCGCTGCCCGCCGGACGACTGGTCGGTGGACAAGCTCTCGGGCGGCGAGCGCCGCAGGGTGGCGCTCTGCAAGCTGCTCCTGGAGCAGCCGGAATTGCTGCTCCTCGACGAGCCGACCAACCATCTCGACGCCGAGACAACCGCTTGGCTCGAGGGCCATCTGCGCAACTATCCGGGCGCAATCCTGATCGTCACCCACGACCGCTACTTCCTCGACAACGTGACGGGATGGATTCTCGAGCTCGACCGTGGGCGCGGCATCCCCTATGAGGGCAACTACTCGTCCTGGCTCGAGCAGAAGCAGAAGCGCCTCGCGCAGGAGGGCCGCGAGGAAGAGGCTCGCCAACGCACCATCGAACGCGAGCGCGAATGGGTGTCGGCCTCGCCCAAGGCCCGTCAGGCCAAATCGAAGGCCCGTATCCAGCGCTACGAGGACCTCGTGGCCAAGGCCAACGAGAAGGGGCCGACAACCGCTCAGATCATCATTCCGATCGCGGAGCGTCTCGGCAACAACGTCATCGAGTTCGACAATCTCAAGAAGGCCTTCGGCGACAAGCTCCTCATCGACGGGCTGTCCTTCAAGCTGCCGCCGGGCGGCATCGTGGGCGTGATCGGCCCGAACGGCGCCGGCAAGACCACCCTGTTCCGCATGATCACCGGCCAAGAACAGCCGGATGAGGGTACGATCACCATCGGCGAGAGCGTGAAGCTCGGCTATGTGGACCAGAGCCGCGACTCCCTCGACGCCAACAAGACGCTCTACGAGGAGATCTCGGGCGGCAACGAGGTGCTCTATCTCGGCAAGCGCGAGATCAATGCCCGTGCCTATTGCTCGGCCTTCAACTTCAAAGGATCCGACCAGCAGAAGAAGGTCGGCGTGCTCTCTGGCGGCGAGCGCAACCGCGTGCATCTCGCCAAGATCCTGAAGTCCGGTTCCAACGTCCTGCTCCTCGACGAGCCGACCAACGACCTCGACGTGGATACGCTGCGGGCGCTTGAGGAGGCGCTGGAGGATTACGCGGGCTGCGCCGTGATCATCAGCCACGACCGCTGGTTCCTCGATCGCATCGCCACTCACATCCTCGCCTTCGAAGGCGACAGTCACGTGGAATGGTTCGAGGGCAACTTCGCGGATTACGAAGAGGACAAGAAACGCCGCCTCGGCACGGATTCCACGATCCCGCACCGGATCAAGTACAAGAAGTTCACGCGATAGGATCCGCCTTCCTCATCTCATCGCAGGCGTGGGGCGCGGGATCGGGCAGGAGCTCGCCCGCGCCCTTTCTTGATCTAGATCTTCAAGATTTCCTTCGCCTGGTCGAGAAGCCGTTCCGACTCTTCGTGATTGCCCGCTTCATGGGCGGCCTCACCCCGTTGGCGCAGATCCATCACCCTTTGCCGGTCGGAGGCTGAGAGCTGGGCCGACTGCAGGGCTCTGTCGATGGCTGCCATGTCCCGTGGACAGCGATTGGCGAAAGCGGGCCCCGCAGCCGCGAAGCTGAAGGCCAAGGCGAGAGCGATCATCCGGTTCATGGATTCCTCCCATACACCCCCGCTGCTATTCTAATTCCGGCATGGCCACGGCGTGAAGGGGAACTTTGGAGGATTGAGGGCCAAAGCGGAGGAGGGATCAATTTGCGCTTTCTCGGCTTATAATCCCTGACTGCCTCCAACAAGAGTGTTGGGTTCGTTGCCTAAAGCGTGTATGACCCTTGAGGCACGAGACACAAGAAGAGACTTTTCACGTGCCCGTCGACCCGAATGAAGCCTTCCAAGCCGTTGCAACGCCCGAGGAGGCCGTCGAGCGGCTGATCGCGCTTCACGACGGTGCCGTTGAGGCGCAGCGTCATTGTCTGGAACATTTCTTCTCCACAGGCACGCCGCCCACGCCTCTTGAACGGTCCCGCTTCCGATATCCGGAGCTTCGGGTCGATTACCGGGCCAATTCCGTGCCTCCGGTCAAGCAGCGGGCCTATGCCAAGTTCCAGGGCCCTGGAATCTATGCGACCACGATCACGCAGCCGACCTTCTTCAGGAACTACCTTCTGGAGCAGCTGAATTACCTCGTGCGCGATTACGGCGCCACTCTCGAGGTGGGCGTCAGCGACCAGGAGATTCCCTATCCCTATATCTTCGAGCGCGGAGACGAATTGGGCCGTGGCGCGCATTCGGCTTCCGAACTCGCGCAGCATTTCCCGACGCCGCTGCTCGCCAAGGTGGGCGACGAGATCGCGGACGGCACCTGGATCTTCCACGAGAACGAACCGCGCCCGCTCTCGCTCTTCGACGCCGCGCGCGTCGATTACTCCCTGCGCCGCCTCGTACATTACACCGGCAGCGACTGGCGCTCGGTGCAGCCCTGGATCCTGCTCACCAACTACCACCGCTACGTCGACCAGTTCGTCCGCTGGGCTGTGAAGGAGCTTGCGCACAAGGAAGGGCCTTACAGCAAATTGGTAATGCCGGGCGGCATCACGATCGAGCGCGGTCTGGACGAGGCAGCCGTCGAGGATCTGATCGGCTCCTCGCCTTGGCACCGCTTCCAGATGCCCGCCTATCACCTGATGCGCAAGGACGGACAAGGCGTATCGCTGGTCAATATCGGCGTCGGTCCCTCGAATGCGAAGAACATCACCGACCATCTGGCCGTGCTCCGTCCGCATTGCTGGCTCATGGTCGGCCATTGCGGCGGCTTGCGGCAGTCGCAGTCAATCGGCGATTATGTACTGGCCCATGGCTACCTGCGCCGTGACCGCATTCTCGACGGGGCCGTTCCTCCGGAGATTCCGGTGCCGGCGCTCGCAGAGATCCAGGTGGCTTTGCAGGAAGCCGCCGTGCAGGTCACGGGCGAGCGCGGCGATGCTTTGAAGCGCCGTCTGCGCACCGGAACGGTCGTGACCTACGACGACCGCAACTGGGAACTCCGCTGGAGCCAGGAACGGCGGCAGATCAACCTCTCGCGCGCCATCGCGGTGGACATGGAGAGCGGCACCATCGCCGCGCAGGGCTATCGCCTGCGCGTTCCCTACGGCACGCTGCTCTGCGTCTCTGACAAGCCTCTGCATGGCGAGATCAAGCTGCCGGGAGCGGCCAATGCCTTCTATGAGCGTGCGGTAAGCGAGCATCTCATGATTGGGCTGGCGGCCGTCGACATCCTGCGGGGGCAGCGGGCTTCCGTGCATTCGCGAAAGCTGCGCAGCTTCGACGAGCCTCCGTTCCGCTAGACAACCGGACGTGAAAAGCGGAACCGCTTTCGGAGACGAGCCGATGTCTCGTCCTGGGCGGGAGCATCGTTCGGCGCGACCTTCCGGGCCCGCAGGATGCGCTTACTATCCTTGCCCGTGCGTGAGGGGCTCAGCCTGCGTTCGGGCTTCGCCAACCTAGGGATCTTTACCGGCGCGCTTCCTTGCATTCCTGTCGCCGCCGCGCATTCGAGGCCTTTCGTCCCCGTGAGCCAAGTACCATCCGAAAGGCGGCCTTCGCGACTCTTCCGGTGCTCGCAACTCTGCTCCTCTTGAACAGGCCTCGGCTCAACCCGGCTTGCCCCCGCCTCAAAAAAGATATAAATATATCTTTATATGTAAGAGCGAGTTTGGCTCATGGCGGACAAGGAAGCCCCATCCCTGGATCTGACGCTGGACGTCCTACGGGCCGCGGCCGAGGAAACGCGCCTGCGCATCCTCGCCCTGCTGGCCGAGGGGGAGCTCTCGGTAACCGATCTCACCGACATTCTCGGGCAATCCCAACCGCGCATCTCCCGCCACTTGAAGCTGCTCGTCGAAGCTGGCCTTGTGGAGCGGCATCGGGAAGGGGCCTGGGCCTTCTTCCGTCTGACGGACCGGGGCATCGCGCTTCGGATCATCCGTCCGACTCTTGAGAGCCTCGACCGATCCGACCCGCAATTGCTGGAGGACCGCACTCGCCTGGAGGCGGTCCGGGCGCAGCGCTCCCAGGCCGCTCAGGCATACTTTTCCAGGCTTGCCCCGGAATGGGACCGTCTGCGGTCGCTCCATGCGCCCGAGACCGTGGTCGAGGCGGCGGTACTCGAGGCGCTGGGGCCGAAGCCGATCCGCGACCTCGTCGATCTCGGGACGGGCACGGGCCGCATGCTGCAGCTCCTCGCGCCCCGTGCAAGCCGGACGGTCGGTCTCGATGCAAGCCATGCCATGCTCTCGGTGGCCCGCGCCAATCTCGAAAAGGCGGGTCTGCGCGGCATCGAGCTGCGGCAGGGCGATATCTACGCCCCGCCGTTCCCGCGGAACACGTTCGATCTCGTGGTCATCCATCAGGTCCTGCACTATCTGGACGACCCCGCCCGCGCGATTCGCGAGGCTGCTCGTCTCGTCGCTCCGGGCGGGCGCATCCTCGTGGTCGATTTCGCACCGCATAAGCTCGAATTCCTGCGGGAGACACAGGCCCATCGCCGGCTCGGTTTCGCGCCCTCGCAGGTTGCAGGCTGGCTCGACGAAGCAGGCCTCGATTGCACGCTGACGAGAGAAATCGCTCCGCCCCGGAAAGGCGATGATCAACTGACCGTTTCCCTTTGGCTCGGGCAGGACCGCCGCTTCGTGACGGATTGGCCTTTGACCCAGCCCGACAAAGAGGTTGCCTGATGTCACCCCTGACCCTTCGCCCAAGCAGGCAGGTCTCTTCCCCGATCAAGGTCTCCTTCGAGTTCTTTCCGCCGAGGACGCCGGAGATGGAAGCGACACTCTGGGCCTCTATCCAGCGGCTTGCACCGCTCAACCCGCAATTCGTCTCCGTGACCTACGGCGCCGGCGGCTCCACTCGTGAGCGCACCCATGCCACGGTGTCCCGGATCGTGAAGGACACGCATCTCAAGCCCGCCGCGCACCTGACCTGCGTGGCGGCGACGAAGGAGGAGGTCGATGAAGTCGTCCGCTCCTACTGGGACGCGGGCGTGCGCCACGTCGTGGCCCTGCGCGGCGATCCGGTCGCGGGCATCGGCACGGCCTATGAGCCACACCCCGGCGGCTATCGGCAGACCTGCGATCTCGTAGCGGGGATCAAGGCGATAGGCGATTTCGAAGTGTCCGTCTCCGCCTATCCTGAGAAACACCCCGAGGCCCCCTCGCTCGAGGCTGATATCGACGCGCTGCAAGCGAAGGTCGATTGCGGCGCGGACCGCGCCATCACCCAGTTCTTCTTCGACAACGACCATTATTTTCGCTATTTGGACCGCGTGCGCGCGCGGGGGATCGACATCCCCATCGTGCCAGGCATCGTGCCCGTGCAGAACTTCAAGCAGACGGCGAATTTCGCGACGAAAACCGGCGCGAGCGTCCCGGACTGGCTGGCGGCCCGCTTCGAAGGCCTCGACAACGATGTGGAAACGCGCAAGCTCGTGGCCGCCGCCGTGGCGGCCGAGCAGGTGATCGATCTCGTCGACCGTGGCGTGAGCGAAATTCACTTCTACACCATGAACCGCGCCGACCTGGTCTATGCGATCTGCCATCTGCTCGGGTTGCGTGATCAGAGCGTGAAGGTGGCGGCTTGAGATCTCAATGCCTGGCAATGGGCCAGGCATTTCCGTTTGCCATGCAATGCATGGAGGGCTGGGCAGGAGCCCATCCGACCGAAAGAGACTGTGATGACCGTGTTCGACCCTCGTCCTGCCGATGGTGCAGACATCCTCAACGCGCTGCGTGAAGCGGCCTCGAAGCGCATTCTCGTGCTCGACGGCGCCATGGGCACCGAGCTTCAACGCTCGCGTTTTTCGGAAGCGGATTTCCGCGGCGAGCGGTTCAAGGACTGGAAGCAGGACGTCAAGGGCAATAACGACCTGTTGATCCTCACTCAGCCGGATGCGGTGCGCAGCGTTCATCTCGATTATTTTCGCGCCGGTGCCGATATCGTAGAGACCAACACCTTCTCGGGCACTTCGATCGCTCAAGCCGATTACGGCATGGAGGAGATCGTCTATGAGCTGAATGTCGAGGGGGCACGCATCGCCCGCGAAGCCGCGTTGATCGCTCAAGAGGAGGACGGGCGCCGCCGCTTCGTGGCGGGCGCCGTCGGCCCCACGAATCGCACACTCTCCATCTCGCCGGACGTGAACAATCCAGGCTATCGCGCGGTGACCTTCGACCAGGTGCGGGATGCTTACGCCGAGCAGGTGAGGGGCCTCGTGGACGGCGGCGCACAGATCATCCTCATCGAGACGATCTTCGATACCCTCAACGCCAAGGCCGCGATTGTCGCCACGCATCAGGTGTTCGCGGAAAAGGGCGTGAGACTCCCGATCATGATTTCGGGAACCATCACGGATCTCTCTGGACGCACCCTGTCCGGTCAGACGCCGACGGCTTTCTGGTATTCGTTGCGTCACGCGGAGCCGTTCTCCATCGGCCTCAACTGTGCCCTCGGCGCACGCGAGATGCGCGCGCATATCCAGGAGCTCGGAAAGGTGGCGGACGCTCTCGTCTGCGCCTATCCTAATGCGGGCCTGCCGAACGAGTTCGGGCTCTACGAGGAGAGCCCGGAGGCTACGGCGCGCATGCTGGCCGAGTTCGCCGATGCCGGTCTCGTGAACGTCGTCGGCGGGTGCTGCGGCACCACACCGGCGCATATCCGCGCCATTTCCGAAGCGGTGGCCGGGAAGGCGCCCCGTCAGGTGCCGGAAAGGCAGCCGCTCATGCGCCTGTCGGGTCTCGAGCCCTTCACACTGACCTCCGACATTCCCTTCGTGAACGTGGGAGAGAGAACGAACGTCACCGGTTCCGCCAAGTTCCGCAAGCTCATCACCAACGGCGATTATGCCGCCGCGCTCGACGTGGCGCGCGATCAGGTGGCGAACGGTGCGCAGATCATCGACGTCAACATGGACGAAGGCCTGCTCGACTCCGAGATGGCGATGGTGGAATTCCTCAATCTCGTGGCGGCGGAGCCCGACATCGCCCGCGTCCCGGTAATGGTGGATTCCTCCAAGTTCCATGTCATCGAGGCCGGCCTCAAGTGCCTGCAGGGTAAGGCCATTGTGAATTCGATCTCGATGAAGGAAGGGGAAGAAGCGTTCATCGAACACGCGAGGATCTGTCGCTCGTACGGCGCCGCCGTAGTCGTCATGGCCTTCGATGAGCAGGGGCAGGCCGACACGCTGGACCGCAAGGTCGAGATCTGCACGCGCGCGTACAGAATTCTCACTGAGAAGGTAGGTTTTCCGCCGGAGGACATCATCTTCGATCCCAACGTGTTCGCGGTAGCGACCGGGATCGAGGAGCACAACGGATACGGCGTCGCCTTCATCGAGGCTGCGCGTGTCATCCGCGAGACGCTGCCGCACGCCCATATTTCAGGCGGCGTGTCGAACCTGTCCTTCTCGTTCCGCGGCAACGAGCCGGTGCGCGAGGCCATGCATTCGGTGTTCCTCTTTCACGCCATCAGGGCCGGTATGGACATGGGGATCGTGAATGCGGGCCAGCTCGCCGTTTACGACGAGATCGATCCGGAGCTGCGCGAGCTGTGCGAAGACGTGGTGCTCAACCGGCGTCCTGATGCAACGGAGCGCCTGCTCGAGGCGGCGCCTCGCTTCAAGGGCGACGGGGCGGGCACCTCGAAGGCAGCCGACCTCGAATGGCGTTCCTGGCCGGTGGAGAAGCGCATCGAGCATGCGCTCGTTAACGGCATCACCGAGTTCATCGAGCAGGATACGGAGGAAGCGCGTCAGGCTGCCGAGCGCCCTCTGCACGTGATCGAAGGGCCGCTCATGGCCGGCATGAACGTGGTCGGCGATCTCTTCGGCGCAGGCAAGATGTTCCTGCCGCAGGTGGTCAAATCGGCCCGCGTGATGAAGCAGGCGGTGGGCTACCTCATGCCCTTCATGGAAGCGGAGAAGAAAGCCTCCGGACTTGCTGCGCGCTCCGCCGCCGGCAAGGTGCTGATGGCCACTGTGAAGGGCGACGTGCACGATATCGGCAAGAATATCGTCGGCGTGGTACTGGCCTGCAACAATTACGAGGTCATCGATCTCGGCGTGATGGTGCCGGCTCAGAAAATTCTGGAAACGGCACGCAGGGAGAATGTGGATGTGATCGGCCTCTCGGGCCTCATCACGCCCTCCCTCGACGAGATGGTGAACGTGGCAAGCGAAATGGAGCGCGAGGGATTCGATATTCCTCTGCTCATCGGCGGCGCGACGACGAGCCGCGTTCACACCGCCGTAAAGATCCACCCGAATTACCAGAAAGGCCAAGCGGTCTATGTCACCGACGCCAGCCGAGCGGTCAGCGTCGTTTCCTCTCTGCTGTCGCCGGAGGCGAAGGATGCCTACGTGGAGACGCTGCGCAGCGAATACCGCAGGGTGGCCGACGCCCATGCGCGTTCCGAGGTCGACAAACAGCGTCTGCCCATCGAGAGAGCCCGTGCAAACAGGCTGAATATCGATTGGGAAGCCTATTCAGCGCCCAAGCCTACCTTCACCGGCGCACGGGTGTTCCGCAGTTACGACGTGGGCGAACTCGTTCCCTATATCGACTGGACGCCCTTTTTCCAAACCTGGGAGCTGAAGGGTCGCTTCCCCGCTATTCTCGAGGACGAGGCCCAGGGTCCCGCGGCACGCCAGCTCTGGGCGGACGCTCAGGGAATGCTCAGACAGCTCGTCGAGGAGCGCTGGTTCAATCCGAAGGCGGTAATCGGCTTCTGGCCTGCCAACGCGGTCGGCGACGACATCCGCCTCTATACGGGCGAAAGCCGCCGCGAGCCGCTCGCCACCTTCCATGGACTGCGCCAGCAGCTCTCGAAGCGCGACGGGAAGCCAAACCTGTGCGTCTCCGACTTCGTTGCACCCGCCGAGAGCGGAAGGCCGGATTGGATCGGCGCCTTCGTGGTCACTTCTGGCATCGAGGAAGTGCGCATAGCCGAGAAGTTCGAACGTGCGAACGACGACTATCGCTCGATTCTCGTGAAGGCTCTTGCGGACCGTATCGCGGAAGCATTCGCTGAGCGTATGCATGAGCGCGTGCGCAAGGAGTTCTGGGCCTATGCGCCTGATGAGAATCTGACGAACGAAGAGCTGATCCGCGAAGCGTATCGTGGCATCCGCCCGGCTCCCGGCTATCCGGCGCAGCCCGATCACACGGAGAAGGCAACGCTGTTCAGCCTGCTGGAGGCGGAGCGCCGGATCGGCGTGAGTCTGACGGAATCCTATGCCATGTGGCCTGGTTCTTCCGTCTCCGGTCTCTATCTTGCGCATCCGGAAGCCTATTACTTCGGCGTGGCGAAGGTCGAGCGGGATCAGGTGGAGGATTATGCGGCGCGCAAGGGCATGAGCGTGCAGGAAGTCGAGCGCTGGCTGGGCCCGATCCTCAACTACGATCCTGCGAGCTACAGGCCGATGGCGGCGGAGTAGGGTGCCAGGTTGTCATCCCGGCATGGAATGACAGGCGAGTATCAGGCCTCTGCGGACGGCCGCTTCGCGATGAGGTCCCGCAACGTGGCGATGGTGGAGGCGTCGGCCACGCCGTCCACGCGCTCGGGCCGGAAGTGGCGCTGGAATGCGGCGACCACCTTTTCCGTGTCCTCGTCGAACACGCCGTTGATCTTCAGACCGTAGCCGTACATGGCGAGCATGGCCTGAAGGGCTTCAATGGGCATGCCCTGGTCGCCACGTGAGAAAAAGCGCCCGTCGTTCAAGGTGGCGGGTGGCACCCAATGGCCGATCCCGGCACCATGCAGGCGCCTCCAGGGAAAGGTCTCGCCGGGATCGATCTTGCGGCCCGGTGCAACGTCCGAGTGGCCGAGTACGCGGGTCGCCGGGATGCGCCAGCGGGTCACGATGTCTCTTGCAAGTGCAATCACGCTCTCGATCTGCGCATCGGGGTAGGGCGGCAGACCGCCCGGGTGGCCAGGGTTGGCGATCTCGATGCCGATGGAGCTTGAGTTGATGTCCGTCTCGCCGTCCCAGGACGAGATGCCCGCGTGCCAGGCGCGCCGCGCTTCCGGCACCAGTTGCAGAACGCGTCCGTCTCCGAAAACGAAATAGTGGGCCGAGACCTGCGACACGGGATTGCATAGCCATTGCAAGGCCTCCCCTTCATCCGGCATGCCCGTGTAGTGCAGGATCAGTAGGTTCGGGCGCCGTCCGTTCTTCCGCTCTCCGTGATTGGGTGAAGGAAATACCTTTGCGGCAACGGGGCTTTCGGGGGAAAGAGGGGCGTTCATGCGTTCACCTGAGATCCCGTTCGGCGGCGATGCGCTCCCAAGCGGCATTGATCGCAGCCAACCGCTCCGTTGCGATCTTGACAGCCTCAGGCGGAAGACCTCGGGCGATTTCCCGGTCGGGATGGTTGTCGGCGACCAGTTTGCGATAGTGACGCTTCAATTCGCTGTCGCTCATGGCCCGGTCCGCCTTGAGAATGAGATAGGGATCGTCCGCCTGCCTTACATGGCGGGCGGCAATGCGTTCAAAGTCCGTCTCCGAGAACGCGAAGATCGTCGCTACGTTCTTGAGGTAAACGTACTCCGCCTCGTGGACCGCCTCGTCCGCCTTGGCGATATGGAACAGGCCGTCAAGCACGTCTTCCAGGAGGGCGGGCTCTTCCCTGAATTCCGTGCCGATCTGCCGGGCATAGGATTCGAAACCATCGGAGGTCTGCATGGCGAGTTCGAACAGGCGCTGGACGCGAGGGTGTTCGCTCTCCGGCACCTCGACGATCTGCTCGAAGGCCCTCACCTCAACGTCCACCACCACGCCGTCGGCCTTCGCCATCTTCGCCGCGAGAGCGACGAGGCCCATGGTGAACAGAACGTCGCGCGGCGGCTTTCCGAAAGGCGCGCCTTCGCGATCGACCAGAACGTGCCCAGCAACGCCACCCAGGAGAGCGCCAATCGGCCCTCCAAGTGCCATGCCGATGCCGGCACCGCCCAACTTACCCCAAATCGACTGAATCATCTTGAGACAGTGGTCGCTCAACTTCATGCAAAAGAAAAGGGGCCGAGAAGAACTCGGCCCCCAAATCCGCTTTCCGGGACGGTCTTAGCGGCAGTAGATGTTGCCGTACATGTCCTGATACGTGCCGTAGGGGCAGGCCGGGCCACGCGGAGCCGTTGCTGCGCCGACGACTGCGCCGCCGGCCGCGCCGATGGCTGCACCAGCAAGGGCGCCGCTGGCACGTCCCGTGGCAGCGCCGCCGATGGCCGCGCCGGCAAGGCCGCCAACAGCGGCACCGCCGACTGCCCGCTCGCCGGGAGTGTTGCAGGCTGCCATCGAGAGGGTGAGAGCACCGGCGGCAATCGCGGTAATGATCTTCTTCATGGAGGCTTCCCTGTATCTAGCGGGCTATAGGCTGCCCAACTCTACTTAGCTTGACCTTACGCTGACGCCAACTCCCGACATGTGGAAGAAGTTCCTTGTCGGTCAAATGAGCTGTAGAAAAAAGTGTGTTAAGGCGCACAGGCTATTCCACCGCTCTTTCTTGGGTTCGGGCCGATGCATTTGAACGTCTAGCTTGAACGTCAATTGAACAGGAATGAGATCGTCGGGCCACAACTTCGCCTTATTTGGTCTCCACCCAGCGCTTCTCCGCGACCTGTGCCATTTGGGGTTTCGTCATGACTTGGCAGTATTTATCGAGAACCATGGCGGTCGCGGCTGTAAGCTCGGCCTTGTCTATCCCGGCACTTCAGGCCCGAGCCGAAGGCAATGTCATTCCTCCCGACGAAGCGGCCGCTCTCGCGCGTGCTCACGCCGAAGAGGTGCGGGCAGCCGCCACTGCGCTCGCTGGCCGGGAAGATGTCGATACCGCTGGCGCAGGCCAGGCGGCAAAATCTGAAAAGGGCGCCAGGATTACCAATGCCGCGAAAAGGGGCGGATCGGACGACACGGGTGTCGAAGCAACGGCTTCCCTTCCCATAGAGCGGCCGGTCCGTTCCCGCTTGGCGCGGACCAATGCAGCCAAGGCCGCCGCTCTCAAGCCTCTGATTGTCCGCTTCGCGTCGGAGAACGGCTTGCCGTACGAGCTGGCCGATGCGGTGGTGCGCCTCGAAAGCCGCTATAATCCCGGCGCCCGCAACGGCCCCAATATCGGTCTGACCCAGATCAATTACCGGACCGCCCAGTCACTGGGTTATCAGGGCAGTGTTGCCGGGTTGCTCGATGCCGAGACCAATCTGCGCTACGGGCTGAAGTATCTCGCCCAAGCCTACAAGCTCGCAGGGGGCGACACCTGCGGCACGATCCTGCGCTACCAGTTCGGCCACCGGACGACGGCCATGACCAAAGCCTCTCGAGCCTATTGCGCGAAGGTGAAGGTGATCACGGCTGCGGCCGATTGATCGTCAGGCCTTGACGTGGACCTCCATTTCGCACCACATCCCAATCGTCAGCTGGCCGGGCGGCCGCTCCGAGCTTGCTCGGGGAGGAAAGTCCGGGCTCCATGGAAGCAAGGTGCCGGATAACGTCCGGCGGGGGCGACCCCAGGGATAGTGCCACAGAAAGCAGACCGCCCTGCAAGGGTCTTCGGACCGCCAGGGTAAGGGTGAAAGGGTGCGGTAAGAGCGCACCGCGGACGCAGTAATGCGGACGGCACGGTAAACCCCACCGGGAGCAAAACCGAATAGGGACGACAGGCGTTTGCGCCAGGCCTGCTTCCAGGCTGGTCGTCCGGGTTGGTTGCTTGAGGCGGTCAGTAATGACCGTCCCAGAGGAATGGCCGCCACGTCCAGGGCTTCGGCCTTGGGCCATACAGAACCCGGCTTACAGGCCGGCTGACCCTTTTTCCACAGGCTCGAAACTGCGACAAAGCGGACCAAATCCTTGTCCCGCTTACGATTCATTAACCCTAAATGCGTCTGATGGAGCGTGCCCGTCGCCAGGCTTGCGCTCCATCCCCGTTCCGTTGACGCCCATATACTCCCATGTTATCCCAAACTATCCCGTCGACGGTGTCTTCCGAAGAGGGCGTCAAGCGCACAAGAGGCGATGACATCCTGCTGCGGAAAGTGGCGTTAGCGCCGGAAACGGGTGGCAGGCTGTCGAGGTCTGCTGGGGGGCTGACAATCGGGAGCTTGCGAGCTGCGGCCAATGAACCGCTTCGTGTCCAATTTCACCAACAAGTTGGATTCGAAGGGTCGCGTCTCGATCCCCGCATCCTTCCGGGCCGTCTTGGCCAGGGACGGGTTCGAGGGACTCTACGTTCATCCTGCGCTCGATGCGCAGGCGTTGGACGCAGGTGGCAATATGCTTCTGAACGAGATCGATGCGTTCTTGTCGACGCTGTCGCCCTATTCGGACGAACGGGATCAGCTGTCGACCGCATTGTTCGGGACCAGCGAAATTCTCAAAGTCGATCCGGAGGGGCGTGTCATCCTGACGGACACAGTAAAAGTACATGCCGGGATTGGCGACACGGTGACGTTCGTCGGACTCGGTCACAAGTTCCAGATTTGGGAGCCCGAGCGTTTCCGTGCGCACTTGGAGGAGGCGCGCACAAAGGTCCGAGACCTGAAGAAGGTGTTGGGAACCCGGATCATGGAGCCACGTATGGTACAGAACACCTCACCAGGAGTGCGGGAGCAATGATGGGACGCGGCGACGGCCCAGGAGCCGGAGCCGCTGGCGGACCGACCCGTCACGTTCCTGTGCTCCTGGGAGAGGTGTGCAGTGCGCTCGATGTAAAACGCGGCGGCGTATTCATCGATGGCACGTTCGGTGCGGGCGGATACTCCCGCGCCATTCTCGATGCTCATCCTCAGAACAAGATCATTGCCATCGACCGCGACCCCGACGCTATTGCGGGAGGCGCGCCGTTGGCTGCACGATTCAAGAAGCGCCTGATGCTCGTGCCTGGCCGCTTCGGCGATCTCGACGAGATCGCGCGGGGGCAGGGGTTCGAGAGTGTCGACGGCGTCGTTCTCGATATCGGTGTCTCGTCCATGCAGCTCGATCAGGCGGAGCGCGGTTTCTCGTTCCGCAACGATGGTCCGCTCGACATGCGCATGGAGCGGGAGGGGCCAAGCGCCGCCGACATCGTCAATGAATCCTCAGAGGCCGAACTCGCGGATATCTTCTATCACTATGGAGAGGAGCGCCGTGCCCGGGCCGTTGCTCGCGCAATCATTGAGGCGCGCCGCAGAGAGCCGTTCCAGACGACGCGTCAGCTCGCCGATCTCGTTGCGGCGCTGATCCGCCAGGAGCCGGGCGGCATCCATCCAGCGACGCGAGTGTTCCAGGGCCTTCGCATTGCGGTCAACGATGAGCTGGGTGAATTGGTGCGTGCCTTGCATGCGGCCGAGTGCATACTGAAGCCCGGCGGTCGGCTCGTCGTCGTCACTTTCCATTCGTTGGAAGATCGGATCGTGAAGCAATTCTTCGCAGCCCGTACCGGACGCACGCCGGGCGGATCGCGCCACATGCCGACGCTCGCTGCCGCGGAGCCAACCTTTCAGGCCATTACGAAGGGCCCCGTCGGTCCCGGCGAGCAGGAAATGGCGCGCAATCCCCGTGCGCGTTCGGCGAAGCTCCGAGCAGGAGCTCGTACAGCCGTGCCGCCGCAGGAACCGTTGAGTGCCATCACCATGTTGGCCGAGTTGCCGCAGACCGCGGAGAAAAGAGGAGGGCGCCGATGACCAAGCTGCTCCATATTGTCGCGATCACCGCCCTGATCCTGTCGGCGGGCTATGCCTATTCGATCAAATACGACACGATCTACTATGCCGAGCAGGTGGCGAAGCTGAAATCGAAGGTGCAGCGCGAACGCGAGGCTATCGCCGTGCTGCAGGCGGAATGGCAATATCTCGACCGGCCGGATCGTCTGCAGGTGGCTGCCGATCAGCATCTCGATCTCCAACCTTTGAAGATTCAGCAGCTGGCGCGCTTGTCCGATCTGCCGGATCGCCCGGAACGCGGGGACGAGATCGGCCGCAAGCTCGAAGCGCTCGGTCTGCTTGAGCCGACGGCGACGCCGAAGGACACAAGCAACGTAGCCCGAATCCTGTCGACGCAAACCCCGAGACGGTAACCCCCGTGCTGCACGAGCCTCAACTTGAACTGAAAGCGAAGAGCCCTCCGCCCAAAAGGGGGATCTACTCCTATGCCAGCGAGCTGTTCCGGTTGCGCCTCGACAAAAGCACGTCGCGTGTGAGTCTGGCGGCCCTCTGCTTCGCCGGTCTCTTCACCGTGATCGGTGGACGCCTCGTGCAACTCGCCGTGACGAGCGAGAATACCAGCGAGGTGCGCCGCGCTGCGTCCTCAGAGATTTCCGCGGCCCGTCCCGACATCGTGGACCGCAACGGCGATATTCTCGCCACGGATGTGAAGATGGTCTCCGTGTTCGCGGAGCCGCGCAACATCGTCGACAAGGACGAGGCGGTGGAGCTGCTCACCGCCGTTCTGCCCGATCTTGACGCAACCGAGCTTCGCAACAAGCTCAACACCAAAAGAGGGTTCGTCTGGGTTAAGCGCGAGATCACACCGCGCCAGCAGGCCGAAGTGCATCGTCTCGGCATCCCGGGCGTAGGCTTCCTGCCCGAGAACAAGCGCGTTTATCCCAACGCGGAGGCCGCGGCGCACGTGCTGGGCTTCGCCAATGTCGACAACGTGGGCATCGCTGGCATTGAGAAATACATTGACAGTATGGGCCTGCAGGACCTCAACGGTGCGGGCTTCAACATTTCCGCCGCGGATCTGAAGCCCGTGCAGCTCTCCATCGATCTGCGCGTGCAGCACGCCCTGCGCGACGAGCTGATGAAGGGGATGGCGAAGTTCAAGGCAAAGGCGACTGCCGGCGCGATCATGGACGTGAACACGGGCGAGGTGATCGCCCTTGTCTCGCTTCCCGATTACGATCCCAACAACCCCGTCGATGCTCTGGAAAAGGACCGCATCAACCGCCTCAATGTCGGTGTTTTCGAGATGGGGTCGACCTTCAAGGCGCTGACCGTCGCGATGGCGCTCGATTCCGGCAAGTACAACATCAATTCGACCTTCGACGCCCGATCGGGGTTGCGTTATGGCCGGTTCACGATCGGCGATTATCACCCCACGCGTCGCATTCTTACCACGCCGGAGGTGTTCATCCATTCCTCCAACATCGGGACGGCGCGAATGGCGCTCGGCATCGGTGTCGAAGGGCACAAGGCGTTTCTGCGCAAGATGGGACAGCTCACGCGCCTCGAAACGGAGCTGCCCGAAAGCGCATTGCCGATCATCCCGCCGCGCTGGGGCGAGCTCAACACCATGACCATCGCCTTCGGGCACGGTCTCGCTGTCGCTCCCCTTCAGGCGCTCATGGCGGTCGGTGCACTCGTGAACGGCGGCGTGCTCATCAAGCCGACATTCCTCAAGCGCGATGAGGAGGAAGCTCGCAAGGGGGCTCTGCAGGTGCTCAAGCCTGAAACCAGCGAGGCTATGCGCTACGTGATGCGCCTCAACGCCTCCAACCCGGCAGGTTCCGCATCGACGGCCGCCATTGCGGGCTTCTTTGTGGGTGGCAAGACGGGCACCGCGGAAAAGGTCATCAACGGCCGGTATTCCAAGAATAAGAATCTCACCACGTTCACGGCCATCGTCCCCTCCGACAAGCCGAAATACGTGTTCCTGACCATCATGGACGAGCCGCAGGCGGTCGAAGGCACATACGGTTTCTCCACTGCGGGTTGGAATGCTGGGCCGGTGACGGGCAACGTCATCGAGCGCGTCGCGCCTCTGCTCGGCATTCCTCCGCGCTTCGAGCCACCGGTGCAACCCTTCCCTCTCATGTCTCGCCTCAACGCGTGGGGCATCCGATAATGACGAGCACAATTGATTTGAGCGATCTGCTTCCGGAGGCCGAAGGGCATCCGGAAGCATCTTTGTCGGTGACCGGCATCGCCTCCGATAGCCGGCAAGCAGGGCAGGGCAGCGTGTTCTTCGCGGTGCCGGGCACGAAGGTGGACGGCATGAGCTTCGTGCCCCAGGCGGTCGCCG
This sequence comes from Microvirga makkahensis, assembly GCF_009830105.1. Lineage (GTDB taxonomy): Bacteria > Pseudomonadota > Alphaproteobacteria > Rhizobiales > Beijerinckiaceae > Microvirga > Microvirga makkahensis. The sequence continues at coordinate 319,498 of NZ_WURB01000001.1, read as the reverse complement.
CCGGGGCCGTGGCGATCGTCGGAGAGGCGGAGCGCCCTTCCGGATTGCCCGGCCATGTCGGCTATGTCAGGGTAAGCGATGTGAGGCAGGCTCTCGCGCTCGCGGCGTCCCGCTTCTATCCTTTGCAGCCGGAGAAGGTCGTTGCGGTCACGGGTACGAGCGGCAAGAGCTCCGTGGCCGATTTCACGCGCCAGCTCTTCGCGTCGTTCGGTCATAGATCCGCGAGCCTCGGTACCCTCGGCGTGATCACCTCTGACGGTGCGGCCTATGGCTCGCTAACGACGCCCGATCCGATATCGTTGCACCGGACGCTCGACAAGCTCGCGAAGGACGGCGTCACGCGCCTCGCCATGGAGGCATCCTCCCACGGCATCGATCAGCGGAGGCTCGACGGAGTGCGACTGAGCGCGGCGGGCTTCACCAATCTCGGCCGCGATCATTTGGATTATCACAGCACCACCGAGGCCTATGCGGCGGCCAAGCTGCGCCTGTTCGATACTCTCCTGCCCGCCGATGCGCCCGCAATCATCAATGCGGACGGACCTTATGCGGATGTGTTTCAGCAGGGTGTCCGCAAGCGCGGCCTGAGGATGATCACCACCGGGAGCATAGGCGAGACGCTTCGTCTCGTCGAAGCCCGCCCCGAGGGACTCGGGCAGGCCCTGACCATCGAGGCGTTCGGCAGAAGGTTCGAAACGACTCTACCGCTCCTCGGAAGGTTCCAGGTCGAGAACGCGCTCCTGGCGGCCGGGTTAGTCCTGTCCGTCGAAGGTGAGGGGAAGGCCGCCGAGGTCTTCGGTGGCTTCAGGACGCTCAAGGGGGTCTCCGGCCGTCTGGAGCAGGTGGGGGAGGTCGATGGCGCCATCTGCATCGTCGATTATGCCCACAAGCCCGATGCTCTGGCTCACGTGCTCGATGCGCTGCGTCCGTTCGCGAAGGGACGTCTCGTCTGCATCGTCGGCTGCGGCGGGGATCGCGATCGCGGCAAGCGCCCGCTCATGGGGCACATCGCCGCCGAGAAGGCGGATCTCGTCATCGTGACGGACGATAATCCTCGCTCTGAAGATCCGGCGACGATCCGGGCCGAGGTGCTGAAAGGTGCCCCCGGCGCCCGTGAGATCGGGGACCGGTCACTGGCGATCCGGACGGCCGTGAAGGAGCTCCGAAGAGGAGACATTCTCGTCGTCGCCGGCAAAGGTCATGAAACGGGCCAAATCATCGGCGACCGGACCCTGCCCTTCTCGGATCACGATGAGGTCCGGGCAGCTATTGCGGAGAGGCAGGGATGAGTTCGCCCTTATGGACCTTGGAAGAGATCGTGGCCGCCACCGGCGCCCGCGTCGGCGGCGGCTTTCGCGAGGCGACGGGGGCCTCCATCGACACGCGTACCCTGGAGCCGGGCGATCTCTACTTCGCCATTAAGGGCGATGTGCATGACGGCCACGATTTCGTGCCCGCCGCTCTCAAAAAAGGCGCGTCGGGCGCAGTCGTCTCAGAAGAAAAGGCTCCTGCCTTCCAAACGGACAGGCTCATCGTGGTGCCCGATGTGCTCGAGGCCATGCGCCGGCTGGGCCGCGCGGCACGCAGGCGCACGGATGCCAGAATCGTGGCAATCACGGGTTCGGTCGGCAAGACCGGCACGAAGGAGGCCATGCGCCTTGCGCTCTCCCGGCTGGGAGCGACTCACGCATCGGTGGCGTCCTACAACAACCATTGGGGCGTGCCGCTCACGCTTTCGCGCATGCCGCGCGAGACGGAATTCGGGATCTTCGAGATCGGCATGAATCATGCCTACGAGATTCTGCCGCTCACCGCGATGGTCCGCCCGCATGTGGCCGTGATCACCACCATCGAGCCGGTGCATATGGAGTTCTTCCCATCGCTCTGGGGCATCGCCGATGCGAAGGGCGAAATCTTCTCAGGACTCGAGCCCGGCGGCACGGCGGTGATCAACCGCGACAGCCCCTATTTCGAGCGCCTGAAGGCCCATGCTCTGGCCTCGGCCGCCGGCCGCGTCATTTCCTTCGGCGAGCACGAGGCCGCCGATATCCGCGCCGAGCGCATCCTCGTGAAGCCCGATCAATCGATCGTCGAAGCCCGGGTCTTCGGACAACTCGTCACCTATCGGATTGGCACCGCAGGCCGGCATATCGCGCTCAATTCCTTGAGTGTGCTCGCCGCCGTCCATGCCCTTGGTGCGGACCTCGCGCGGGTGGCTCTCTCGTTCCCGGACCTGAGGCCTCCCGTGGGCCGCGGCGAGCGAACCATGTTGTCCATTGGTGACGGTCAGGCACTCCTCATCGACGAAAGCTACAATGCAAACCCGGCTTCCATGCGTGCGGCGCTCGCCAATCTGGGAGCCGTGGAATTGGGCCGCCAGGCGCGGCGAATTGCCGTCCTCGGCGACATGAAGGAACTCGGCGAGAGGGGCCCTAGCCTTCATGAAGAACTCGCCGAAGCGGTCGAAGCCAATGGGATCGATCTCGTCTTCGCGGCGGGGCCATTGATGAGGAGCCTGGTGGAGCGCCTTCCAAAGGCGAAGGTGGCGCTGCACGCCGACACCTCGGTGGAACTCATCGATGCGGTCTGCGCTGCGATCCGCCCCGGTGATGCCGTGACCGTCAAGGGTTCGCTCAGCATGAAGATGGCCCTAGTCGTCAAGGATCTGAAAGAACGTTACGGCGCGAGCCCATCGGCACACGCGCTGAAAGGATAAATACTCCATGTTGACCTGGTTGGCTGAGCTCAGCCCCTTTTTCAGCCCCCTCAATATCTTCCGCTACATCACGTTTCGTACCGGGGGCGCGACGGCCACCGCCATGCTGTTCGTGTTCCTGTTCGGGCCGGCGATCATCTCCCTGCTGCGTGTACGTCAGGGTAAGGGCCAGCCGATTCGCGAGGACGGGCCACAATCGCACTTGCTGACGAAGCGCGGGACGCCCACCATGGGCGGCCTGATGATCATGGCGGGCGTGCTGGTTTCGACGCTGCTGTGGGCAAATCTCGCAAATCCCTATGTCTGGATCGTGCTCTTCGTCACGGTGGGCTTCGGTGCCATCGGCTTCTACGACGATTATCTGAAGGTAACGAAACAGTCGCACAAGGGCTTCTCAGGCAAGTCGCGCCTCGCGATCGAGGCGGTCATCGCGGCCGTTGCCTGCATAGCCATCTCCTACGTGGAGGCTCCCGGCCTCGCCCATAAGCTGGCACTGCCCTTCTCGAAGGATCTGATTTTCAATCTCGGCTGGTTCTACGTCATCTTCGCAGGATTCGTGATCGTCGGCGCGGGCAACGCGGTGAACATAACGGATGGACTCGACGGTCTGGCCATTGTGCCGGTGATGATCGCGGCGGGTACTTTCGGCTTCATCGCCTATCTCGCCGGCAATGCGATCTTCGCGAATTACCTGCAGATTCACTTCGTGCCCGGCACCGGCGAGCTCGCCGTGATCTGCGGAGCGCTGATCGGCGCGGGCATCGGCTTTCTCTGGTTCAACGCGCCGCCCGCCCAGATCTTCATGGGCGATACCGGATCGCTCGCTCTCGGCGGCCTTCTCGGCACCATCGCAGTGGCCACCAAGCACGAGATCGTGCTTGCCATCGTAGGCGGCCTCTTCGTGCTGGAGATCATGTCCGTGATCATCCAGGTCGCCTCGTTCAAGCTCACGGGAAAGCGCGTCTTCAAGATGGCGCCGATTCACCATCACTTCGAGCAGCTGGGCTGGACGGAACCGCAGGTCGTGATCCGCTTCTGGATCATCGCCGTGGTCCTCGCCCTCGTCGGCCTCTCGACCCTCAAGCTGCGGTGAACGAATGACGCCCGTCACGATCTTTTCCGGCAAAACTCTCGCCCTCTTCGGCCTCGGCGGGTCGGGCCTCGTAACGGCGCTCGCCCTGAAGGAGGGAGGCGCGCGCGTCATCGCCTGGGACGACAATCCCGCGAAGATCGCCGAGGCTGCCGCCGAGGGCATCGAGACGGCCGACCTTCGCCGGTTCGACTGGTCGCCGGTATCGGCGCTCGTCCTCTCGCCCGGTGTCCCTCTGACCCATCCCGAGCCACATTGGTCGGCAAAACTCGCCGTACAGGCTGGTGTCGAGATTGTCGGCGACATCGAGCTCTTCTGCCGCGAGCGGGCGAGGAGCGCGCCGAATGCGCCCTTCGTCGCGATCACCGGCACCAACGGCAAATCCACGACGACTGCGCTCATCGCGCACATCCTGCGCGAAGCGGGCCGTGATGTGCAGATGGGTGGGAATATCGGCACGGCGGTTCTCTCGCTGAAGCCGCCGTCCGACGAGCGCATCCACGTGATCGAGTGCTCTTCGTTCCAGATCGATCTCGCACCGTCGCTCGCGCCAACGATCGGCGTTCATCTCAATCTCTCGCCCGATCACATCGATCGGCATGGGACGATGGAGAACTATGCGGCGATCAAGGAACGGCTGGTGTCGAAGGCGGGCCTCGCGGTCATCGGCGTCGACGATCCGATGAGTCGGTCGATCGCTCAACGTTGCCAGGAAAGCGGCCTGAACGTCGCCTTGGTGTCGGTCGATCCAATCGACGGGAAGGGCGTTTTCGCTGACGGCGAAACGCTCGTCGGAGCGAACGGGCCCGATACCGCTCCCGTAGCCGATCTGTCGGGGATCGGCTCACTGCGCGGAGCGCATAACGCCCAGAACGCTGCCGCGGCGGTCGCCGTGGCACTGGCCCTGAACGTGTCTCCGGATAAGATCCGCTCGGGACTGCGCAGCTTTCCCGGCCTTCCTCATCGGATGGAGGAGGTCCGGCGCATCGGACACACGCTCTTCATCAACGATTCGAAAGCCACCAATGCGGATTCCACGGAGAAGGCGCTCAGGTCCTTCGACGAGATCTTCTGGGTTCTCGGCGGAAAGGCGAAGGAAGGCGGCATCGAGTCGCTGAAGCAATACTTTCCAAGGATCCGCAAGGCCTACCTGATCGGTGCGGCGGCGGAAGAATTTGCTCGGACGCTCGGCAGCGACGTTCCTCATGTTCGCAGCAATACGCTCGAGATGGCCGTCGAGCAGGCGGCAACCGATGCCGCGGCAATGGATGGTCCGGCGGTCGTTCTGCTGTCGCCCGCCTGTGCGTCCTACGATCAATATCCGAATTACGAAGTTCGCGGAGATCATTTCCGCGAACTGGTCCGGTCATTACCGGGCCTCGAGGCCAAGGGGGTTTGACGATGGTTTCGCGCGCGGAACGCTCGGTTTTCAGCGACTGGTGGTGGACCGTCGACCGGCTGATGCTGGCCGCGCTCGCCGTTCTCATGCTGGCGGGGCTCGTCTTTCTCATGGCGGGCGGCCCCCCTGTGGCGGAGCGCCTGGGGCTTTCGACGTTCCATTTCGTGAACCGCCAGGTGATGTTCCTGATCCCGGCGCTCCTGATCATGCTGCCGGTGTCGTTCCTCTCTCTTCGCCACATCCGCCGCCTCGCCCTGTTGGTCTATGTCGGAAGCATGGTGCTGATCGGGCTCGCCTTCCAGTTCGGGCCGGAGATCAAGGGCGCGCATCGCTGGATCATGGTCGGCCCGCTCGGCATTCAGCCCTCCGAATTCGTAAAGCCCGCCTTCGTGGTTCTCGCCGCCTGGGCCTTTTCCGAAGGGGCGCGGCGCAAGGACATGCCTGGCGCTTTGCTCGCGCTGCTGATCCTTCCCGCGACTATCATTCCGCTCATCCTTCAGCCCGATTTCGGCCAGACCATGCTCGTTACCATCGTGTGGTGCGGCCTCTTCTTCGTGGCCGGCCTGCACTGGTTCTGGGTGATGGGACTCGGCGGCGCGGGCCTCGTGGGCATTGTCGCGGCTTATGAATTTCTGCCTCACGTGCGCGCCCGCATCGAGCGCTTCCTCGACAAGGATTCCGGCGATACCTTCCAGGTGGATATGGCGATGGAGTCCTTCTCGCGCGGCGGCTGGCTCGGACGCGGCCCGGGCGAGGGCACGGTCAAGCGCATCCTGCCCGACGCGCATACCGACTTCATCTTCGCGGTGACGGCGGAGGAGTTCGGCATCGTCGTATGCCTTGCTCTGCTCGTGCTCTTCGCCTTCATCGTGCTGCGTGGCCTCATGCTCGCGCGCCGCAGCGAGGACACGTTCTGCCGCCTCGCAGCGACGGGACTCATCCTCATGTTCGGCCTCCAAGCCGCCATCAACATGATGGTGAACGTTCATCTCATGCCGGCCAAGGGCATGACGCTGCCCTTCATCTCCTATGGTGGTTCCTCCCTTCTGTCGCTGGCGCTCGGCATGGGCTTCCTCATCGCGCTCACCCGCCGCCGTCCGCGTGCGGAGATGATGGAGCACTTCAACCAGGATTGGCAGCGTTGATGAAAGCGCCTCTCGTCCTTCTCACTGCCGGCGGCACTGGCGGCCATCTCTTTCCGGCCGAGGCGCTCGCCAACGCGCTCAGGGCTTCCGACTGCCGCGTGGTTCTGGCCACCGACAAGCGGGCCAATGCCTATGCGGGCTCGTTCCCGGCGGACGAGATCATCGAAATTCCCTCCGCGACACCCTCCGGCCGTTCCGTGCCGAAAATGGCGAAGGCGGCGCTGCTCCTGGCGCAGGGCACGCTCAGGGCCATGGCCGTCATTCGCCAGCTGAAGCCGGACGCGGTCGTGGGCTTCGGCGGCTATCCCACCGTGCCGCCCGTCATCGCCGCGTCGCTCCTCAAGGTGCCGACGGCAATCCATGAGGCCAACGGCGTGATGGGCCGGGCCAACAGGCTGCTCGCGCGCCGTTCGTCGTTGATTGCGACGGGCTTCGCTAGCATCAAGGGCATTCCCACGAGCGTGCCGGGTCAAGTGATTCAGACCGGAAATCCGATCCGCCCGGCGGTATTGGAGGCGGCCAAGCAGACCTATGCGCCGCTCGAGCCGGACGGGACGATGCGCCTCCTTGTCGTGGGCGGCAGCCAGGGAGCCCGGGTGATGAGCGATGTAGTGCCGCCCGCCATCGAGCTTCTGGCGCAGGACCTGCGCGATCGTCTCGTCATTACCCAGCAGGCGAGGGGAGAGGACTTGGAGCGTGTCCGCAGCCATTACCGGCGTCTCGACGTCAAGTTCGAGGCGGAGCCCTTCTTCACGGACCTGCCCAGGCGTCTGGGGGAGGCTCATCTGGTGATCTCCCGCTCCGGCGCCTCGACGGTCGCCGAGCTTGCGGTGATCGGCCGCCCGTCGATCCTCGTGCCCCTGCCGGGCTCCCTCGATCAGGACCAGGCCGCCAACGCCAAAACCCTTGGTGATCTGGGCGCTGCCATCGTTCTCCCACAATCTCAGTTCACCCCTGAACGCTTGGCTGCCGAAATATCTTCCTATTTTCAGCAGCCTGACCGCTTGACCAAAGCCGCCGCCGCCGCACATAGCGCCAGCATCACGGATGCGGCCGAGCGACTGGCTCAGGCCATCCTCAACCTGATACGAATCAACGAGAACGGAACGCCGTCATGAAACTGCCGCCGAAGCTAGGTCCCATTCACTTCATCGGTATCGGCGGCATCGGCATGTCGGGCATCGCCGAGGTCATGCACAATCTGGGCTACACGGTTCAGGGCTCGGATGCGGCCGACAACTACAATGTCAGGCGTCTTGCAGATAAGGGCATCAAGACCTTCATCGGCCACAAGGCCGAGAACGTGGAGGATGCCGAGATCGTCGTGGTCTCCACCGCGATCAAGCGCGACAATCCGGAATTGGTCGTCGCCCGCGAGAAGCGCCTGCCCGTCGTACGCCGGGCCGAGATGCTTGCCGAGCTCATGCGCTTCAAATCCTGCGTCGCGGTGGCGGGCACCCACGGCAAGACGACGACGACGTCCCTCGTCGCAACGCTCCTCGATGCCGGCGGCCTGGATCCGACCGTCATCAACGGCGGGATCATCAACGCCTACGGCACCAATGCCCGCATGGGCGACGGCCAGTGGATGGTGGTGGAAGCGGACGAATCCGACGGCACCTTCCTCAAGCTTCCCGCCGATGTCGCGATCGTCACCAACATCGATGCCGAGCATCTGGATCACTTCGGCACCTACGATGCGATCAAGGAAGCTTTCCGCTCCTTCATCGATTCGATACCGTTCTACGGTTTCGCGGTGATGTGCATCGATCACCCGACCGTGCAGGATCTCGTGGGCCGCATAGAGGACCGGCGCATCATCACCTACGGCGAGAACCCGCAGGCCGACGTGCGCCTGATGGACGTGGATTCTCGCGGCGGCCAGAACCGCTTCCGCGTGATGATCCGCGACCGCCGCCCCGGATTCCGGCTCGAACTCGAGGATCTCGTTCTGCCCATGCCCGGCGCGCACAATGCGCTCAACGCGACAGCGGCGATCGCCGTCGCGCATGAGCTCGACGTGTCCCCTGATGCGATCCGCAAGGCACTCGCAGGCTTCGGCGGCGTGAAGCGCAGGTTCACCCGCACGGGCGAGTGGAACGGCGTCACGGTCTTCGACGATTACGGGCACCATCCCATCGAGATCGCGGCCGTGCTGAAGGCCGCGCGCGCCTCGACGGATGGTCAGGTGATCGCCGTCGTGCAGCCGCACCGCTATTCGCGCCTGTCGTCGCTTTTCGACCAGTTCTGCACCTGCTTCAACGATGCGGATTCCGTCATCGTCGCTCCGGTCTATGCGGCCGGTGAGCAGCCGATACCCGGTGCCGACCGCGATGGGCTCGTCTCGGGCCTGAAGGCGCGCGGCCACCGTAACGTGATGGCGCTCGAAAAGTCCGAGGAGCTCGCAGGCCTCATCAAGGGCGTCGCGAAGCCGGGCGATTACGTGATCTGCCTCGGCGCAGGCAACATCACCCAATGGGCTTATGCGCTGCCGGGCGAGCTCGAGGCGCTGGGCGAGAAGGCGGCTTGATGTTTGCGGATATCACTCCCGACCTGAGGGCCGCGATGCCGGAACTGCGCGGCAGGCTGGAGGCCAATGCACCGACGGCTCCACTCTCCTGGTTCCGCACGGGCGGCCCCGCGCAGGTGCTGTTCACCCCTGCCGATACAGCCGACCTCGCCTATTTCATGCAGCGTCTCGATGCGCAGGTTCCGGTGCTCGTGGTGGGCCTGGGCTCCAACCTGCTCATCCGCGACGGCGGCTGGAATGGTGTCGTGATCCGGCTGGGCAAGGGCTTTGCCGAAGTGGCCGTCGAGCCGGGCCTGCGCGTTCGTGCCGGCGCCGGCGCTCCCGACGTGAAGGTGGCACGCGCGGCGGCGGAAGCGGGCATCGCGGGGCTCTCGTTCCTGCGCGGAATTCCCGGCACCATCGGCGGGGCGCTGCGCATGAACGGCGGGGCCTATGGTGGCGAGACGAAGGACGTGCTCGTCGAGGCCAAGGGCGTGACCCGCACCGGCGAGCTGGTGTCCTTCGCCAACGCACAGATGGGCTTCACCTATCGCCATTCGGGCGTGCCGGACGACGTGATCTTTACTGAGGCGCTGTTCGAAGGCCGCGCCGGCAATCCGGACGAAATCCTGGCCGAGATGAACGCCATCACGGAGGCACGCTCCTCCACTCAGCCAGTCAATACTCGCACGGGCGGTTCGACCTTCAAGAACCCTCCGGGCCGGAAGGCCTGGGAGCTGGTTGATGCCGCCGGGTGCCGGGGCTTGAGGATCGGGGACGCGCAGGTCTCCGAGATGCACTGCAATTTCCTGATCAACCACGGCTCCGCCTCGGCCGCCGATATCGAGGACCTGGGCGAGGAGGTGCGCCGCCGGGTTCGTGAGATGTCGGGCGTGGAGCTCGAATGGGAGATCAAGCGCGTCGGTCTGTTTCGGGAATAGTTCCGAATCACTTTGTTAACACCCGGCTGTTTCACTCAGGCCGGCTGCAATTCGAGGAGCATGTCATGGCCAAGCACGTTGCCGTTCTCTATGGCGGCTGGTCCGCGGAGCGCGAAGTCAGCCTGGCGACGGGAAGGGCCTGCTGCAAGGCTCTCGAGGAGCAGGGGTACAAGGTCACTCCCATCGACGTGCAGCCCGACATCGCCACCGTGCTCCAGGCCACCGCCCCGGACGTGGTGTTCAACGCCCTTCACGGCCGCGTCGGCGAGGACGGCACCATCCAGGGACTCCTGGAGATTCTTCGAATCCCCTACACCCATTCCGGCGTTCTGGCCTCGGCACTCGCCATGCAGAAGGACAAGGCCAAGGTTGTCATGGCGGCGGCCGGCGTGCCCGTGCCGAAGGGAGTGGTCGTTAACCGGCTGGAGGCGGCCAAAAGCCACGTTCTGCCGGCTCCCTATGTAATCAAGCCGGTATGCGAGGGGTCCTCCGTGGGCGTCATCATCGTCCGCGAAAACCGTTCCCATCCGCCTCAGGAACTGCTCAGGGGCGATTGGGCCTTCGGCGAGCAAGTCCTTGTGGAATCTTATGTTGCGGGCCGGGAGCTGACTTGCGCGGTCATGGGCGACCGGGCGCTTGGGGTCATCGATATCCGTCCGGCGACCGGCGTCTTCTACGATTACGACGCAAAGTATGTGAAGGGAGGCTCCATTCACGTGCTCCCGGCAGAAATTAAACCGAATATTTACCAAAAGGTCCAAGAGTTGGCGTTAACGGCGCATCAAGCGCTCGGCTGCAGGGGAATCAGCCGCGCCGACTTGCGGTACGACGACACGCCCGGAGGGACCGGGGAACTCGTTGTCCTGGAGGTCAACACGCAACCCGGCATGACCGAGACGAGCTTGGTGCCAGAAATCGCAGCCCATGCGGGCTATAGTTTTGGCGAGCTTGTGCAATGGATGGTGGAGGACGCTACCTGCAATCGATGACGGCCTATCCGGCCGCCGTTGTTGCGACGCGCGCTGCCTCCGACAGGCAGCCCCCCCGAATCGGAAAATTCTTCGGCTCCTCGCGGAGTGTCCGGCGTCGTTCCTCGGGCGTTCCGCTCGAGAAGCGCATTCCCCGTTATCTGGGTACCTGGCTCACCCTGGGATTCCTCTCGAGTGTCGTGACCCTAGGCCTCTGGCAGGGCGGGCATCTCGACACCTTCATCCGAGAGCACGGTCAGCCGCACCATGCACTGGCGCGTGTGCTCGGGCTCGGCCTTGAGAGAATTACCATCTCCGGAATCGCCGAGATGCGCGAGACCGAGGTTCTGGCAGCTGGCGGGCTCGACTCCAAGTTGTCGCTGCCCTTCCTCGACGTGAACGAGCTTCGCGAACGCCTTGAGCGTGTTCCGATGATCGCGAGCGCCGCCGTGCGCAAGCTCTATCCCAACGAACTCGTGATCACGCTCACCGAGCGCCAGCCCTACGCCATCTGGCAGAACAACGGTGAACTCTTCGTCATCGCCTCGGACGGCACCGTGATCGATCTGATGCAGGACGAGCGCTACATCAATCTCCCCTTCGTGGTGGGCGAGAACGCCAATGTCCGGAGCAAGGAATATTTCGCGCTCCTCGACGCGGCCGGTCCTCTCAAGGAGCGCATTCGCGCCGGCACTCTCGTCGCCGGTCGCCGCTGGACGCTCAAGATGGACAACGGCATGGACGTCCGCCTCCCGGAAAAGGGGGCAGCCCATGCGCTGGCCCGTCTCGTGAAGCTCGAGAACGAACAGAAGATTCTGGAAAAGGACGTGCTCGCAATCGATCTGCGCATGGCTGATCGGATCGTCGTGCGTCTCACGGAGGAGGCGGCTCTGGCCCGCGCCGAGTCGCTCAAGAAGAAACCAATGCGCGGCAAGGGGGTCGATACATGAGTCTCTCGGGTCACGGGCTAACGCCGCGTCTCAAGCCTTTATCCGCACGCAAGAGCGCCATTCTGTCGGTCCTCGACATCGGAACGAGCAAGGTGGTCTGCGTCGTGGCGGAGCTGAAGCCGTCCGATGAAGTCGAATCGTTGCGCAGCCGCACTCATGTGGCGCGCATCCTCGGCATCGGCCATCAGCGCTCCGCAGGCTTGAAGGGCGGCGTCGTCGTTGATTTGGAAGCGGCGGAAACCTCGATCCGTCAGGCCGTTCACGCGGCCGAACGGATGGCGAAGGTGGAAATCCAGTCGGTGATCGTGAACCTCACCGGCGGCCGCCTCGCCTCCGAGCATTTCGAGGCACATGTTCCCGTGCGCGGCGCCGTCAACGACGGCGACGTTCACCGCGTGCTCGATGCAGCCTCGTCTTACGATCTGCGTCGGGGCAGGGCGGTCCTGCACGCGCTGCCGACGGGCTTCTCGCTTGACGCGCAGAGCCACATCGTGGATCCCGCGGGCATGATCGGCGAGCAGCTCGGGGTTGATCTGCACGTGGTCACCACGGAAACCGCGGCAGCTCGCAATCTCATGCTGGCGGTCGAGCGCTGCCACCTCGGCATCGAGGCGGTGATCGCATCTCCCTACGCGTCGGGCCTGTCGGCTCTCGTGGACGACGAGGCGGACATGGGTTGCGCCGTCGTCGACATGGGCGCGGGCACCACGAGCGTGGGCATCTTCTCCAACGGGCATCTCGTGCACACGGATGCCATCGCCGTCGGCGGTCACCACGTGACCATGGATATCGCGCGCGGTCTCACGACCCGCGTCTCGGCCGCCGAACGGCTCAAGACCCTCTACGGCTCCGCGATCACCTCGAGCGCGGATGACCGGGACATGATCGCGGTGCCCCAGGTCGATGAGGATGAACGTGACGTTCCGAATCATCTGCCGAAGTCTCACCTCGTTCGCATCATCAAGCCGCGGGTCGAGGAAATCCTCGAACTCGTGCGCGATCGCCTGAGGAACGCGGGCTTCGCAGCCCAGGCCGGACGGCGCGTCGTGCTGACGGGCGGCGCAAGCCAGCTCGTTGGGCTGCCGGAAACGGCACGCCGCATTCTGCAGGGCCAAGTTCGTGTCGGGCGCCCGCTCGGCATCAAGGGTCTGCCGGAGGCGGCGAAGGGCCCCGCCTTTTCGGCGGTGGTCGGCCTCCTGGTCTACCCCCAGGTGGCGCATATCGAGTATTTCGAGCCGCGTTCGAGCGGCTTGTTCCAGAGTACGGGAACCGACGGCTACTTCTCGCGGGTGAGCCGGTGGATTCGCGACAGTTTTTAAAGCGTAACGTGATGGCGCGGCGGGTCATCGCGGGAGTTCAAAGTCAACAAGGGTAAGCGTCGGCCAAACGCTATCAGTCTAAAGGCCAAAGAGGCACAGGTCATGGCAATCAATCAGCAAGCTCCGGATATCCGGGAACTCAAGCCGCACATCACTGTCTTCGGTGTCGGCGGCGCCGGCGGCAACGCCGTGAACAACATGATCGAGTCCGGTCTGGAGGGCGTCGAGTTCGTGGTGTCGAACACCGACGCGCAGGCGCTGGCCTCCTCCAAGGCCCCGCGTGTGATCCAGATGGGCATCCAGGTCACGGAAGGCCTCGGCGCAGGTTCGCAGCCGGAAGTCGGCCGCGCAGCCGCCGAAGAGGTGATCGACGAGATCCGCGATCAGCTCGCCGGTTCCCACATGGTGTTCATCACCGCCGGCATGGGCGGCGGCACCGGCACGGGCGCGGCTCCGGTCGTGGCGCGCGCAGCCCGCGAGCTCGGCATCCTCACGGTCGGCGTCGTCACCAAGCCGTTCCAGTTCGAGGGCGTGCGTCGCATGCGCCTTGCCGAAGCCGGCATCGCCGAGCTGCAGCAGGCCGTTGATACCCTCATCGTCATTCCGAACCAGAATCTCTTCCGCGTCGCCACCGAGAAGACCACCTTCGCCGATGCCTTCGCGATGGCAGACCAGGTGCTCTACTCGGGCGTGGCCTGCATCACCGACCTGATGGTGAAGGAAGGCCTCATCAACCTCGACTTCGCCGACGTGCGCTCGGTCATGCGCGGCATGGGCAAGGCCATGATGGGCACGGGCGAGGCCTCCGGCGAGAAGCGCGCGATCCGGGCCGCCGAGGCTGCCATCGCCAACCCGCTCCTGGACGATGTGTCCATGAAGGGGGCCCGCGGCCTGCTGATCTCGATCACGGGCGGCAACGACCTCACCCTCTACGAACTCGACGAGGCCGCCACTCGCATCCGCGAGGAAGTGGACCAGGATGCCAACATCATCCTCGGCGCCACCTTCGACGAGAGCCTGGAGGGCATTATCCGCGTTTCCGTCGTCGCCACCGGCATCGATCACGCCATCATGGAGAATTCGGGAGATCTCTCCGCGACCGAGCAGCGGATCTCCGAGGTTGCCGAACGCCTGCGGGCCGAGGCCCGGGCTCGCGCCACGCAGAGCCAGGCCACTCCCACCCTGCGCTCCGCCCAGGCCGAGCCGGCTAAGGCGGCTCAGATCCTGGCAGAGGCGCACACGGCCTCGGCCCCGACTCCCCAGGCGATCGAGCCGGCTCCGCAGCCCGTGGTCCGCGACGATGTGATCCTGACGCCGGCTCAGCCCAAGCCTGCCATGGCCTACGAGGCTCCGGCTCCTCAGCAGCCCGTCTATGACGAGCCCGCCGCGGACCAGAGCTTCATCCCGCCGCAGGCGGAGCGTGCCATGCGTCCGGCGCGGATGCCCCGGATCGACGAGCTGCCGATCCCGGCTCAGAACCAGATCCGCGCCAGCCGCGGCGAGATCGACCCGGTTCAGGAGCATAAGCCGTCCCTGATCCAGCGCCTGGCCACCATGGGCTTCGGCCGCCGCGAGGAGCCTCAGCACGCTCCTGCGGAGCCGGCTCCGCGCCAAGAGGCTCCCCGTCAGCAGATGTCCCCGGTCCATGCCGAGTACGCTCGCCGCCCGGCGCCCCAGGCGCCGCGTCCCGCTCACGCCCCGTCACAGCGGGGCATGGAGGATGACCAGCTGGAGATTCCGGCCTTCCTCCGCCGCCAGGCCAACTAGCCTAGTTTGAATTACTACAAAGTGAGACCCCGGCCGCTCCCACGGCCGGGGTCTTTTTACGTAAAGTCGTTTGTTAACAAAGGCTTAAAAATTGCCGAGTTTGTAACAGATCGTAAAAAAGCGTGATTTGGCCTAGCCTGAGCGGGCGACTATGTTCCCCTTGTCGAAAGGGCGAGGTCCACTTCGATCCCGCCAGTCAAAACAGTTACAGCGAACGCATCGCGCAGCGGATCTCAAAAGCTGTGATCAGGTTCGAGGTTCAAAGATAATGAAGCAAAGCCATCAGACCACGCTCCGCGCCGCCGTCACGCTTGCAGGCATCGGCGTCCATTCCGGGGACGAGGTGAAGATGATCCTCCACCCGGCGGAGGTGAACCACGGCATTGCCTTCCTGCGCACCGGCCTGTCGGGAGGTCACGACCGCCTGATCGACGCCCGCCACTTGGCCGTGACCGCAACCGAGCTCTGCACCGTGATCGGCGATCGCGAGAGCGGAGCCGTGGCGACCATCGAGCATCTCATGGCAGCTCTCACGGGTCTCGGCATCGACAACGTGCTCGTCGAGATCGACGGGCCGGAGGTGCCGATCCTCGACGGCAGCTCGGCTCCCTTCATCGATGCGATCGACCAGGTCGGCATTGTCGCCCAGGGCGCTGCCCGCCGCTACCTCAAGGTTCTCAAGCCGGTCCGTGTGACGCAGGGCAATGCTTTCGCCGAGCTTCTCCCGAACGAGCGCGCCTTCCGTCTCGACGTTGAAATCGACTTCCCCACCCCGGTGATCGGCCGGCAGCGCAAGGCCGTCGATCTCAGCCCTTCCGTGTTCCGGCGCGAGATTTCCCGGGCCCGCACCTTCGGCTTCATGCGCGACGTGGAGAAGCTGTGGACCGCAGGCTTCGCCCTCGGCGCCTCCCTCGAGAACACGGTCGCCATTGGTGACGACGGCATCATGAACCCCGAGGGTCTGCGCTACAGCGACGAGTTCGTGCGCCACAAGCTGCTCGATGCGGTCGGCGATCTCTCCCTGGCCGGGCTGCCGCTGCTCGGCACCTATCGCTCCTATTGCGGCGGCCACCGCCTGAATTTCTCCGTACTGGAGGCTCTGTTCTCGAGCCGCTCGAACTACGCTGTCGTGGATGCAATTCCGCGCCGCGAGCCGGGTTATGCGGAGGTGGGCAGCGCGGCCATGACGGCCTTCGCGTCCGAGATCCACTAAGACCTTCCTGCCGAAAAGACCCGTCAAGCGCCCTTTGGCCGCACGATTTCAGGCGCCTTTGCACCATCCAACTGGGTAAAGCCCTTCGGATGGGGTTGGCTCTTGCCCCCTGCATAGGTTAAAGAACCCCGGTGCATCGTCAAAAATCACCGGGCACGGATTTTGGAGGACCGCGAAGCATGTCTTTCGCGAAGGTTTACTTGAGCTTGAGAGCCGCTGCTGGACGCGCGCTGCTGGTTGGCGCCTGTGGTTTGGCGGTTGCGGGCTGCGATACGCTGTCGTCGATCAACCCCTTTGACAAGAGCGATGCCTACAAGCCGGAGATTGTCGCCGACGTTCCGGCCGAAGAGATCTACAACGATGGTCTCGCGAGGATCCAGAAGAAGGATTTCGAAGGCGCTGCCAAGAAATTCAGTAGCCTGGACCGCCAGTATCCGTATTCGGAATGGGCGCGCAAAGGGCTGATCATGGAAGCCTATGCCAATTACGAAGGCGGCTTGTACGAGGAGGCGATCACGGCGTCCAAGCGTTACCTGCAGCAGCACCCGAACACTCCCGATGCGGCCTATGCGCAATACCTGATGGCCTCGTCCTACTACGATCAAATCCCGGACATCACCCGCGATCAGGCGGCGTCCGAGCGCGCCATCGCCGCGCTGCAGGATCTGATCCAGCGCTATCCGCAATCCGAGTACGTGACGGACGCGAAGAAGAAGATCCAGGTGGCCAGCGATCAGCTCGCCGGCAAGGAAATGGAGGTCGGCCGCTTCTACCTTCAGAAGCGCAATTATCCTGGCGCCATCAACCGGTTCCGCAATGTGGTTTCGCGCTATCAGACGACCCGTCACACGGAGGAGGCGCTCCAGCGTCTCACCGAGGCCTACATGGCCATGGGCATCGTCAGCGAGGCGCAGACCGCTGCTGCCGTGCTCGGCCATAACTTCCCTGACAGTCCTTGGTACAAGGACGCCTATGCCCTGCTGACCAAGGGCGGCGTGGAGCCGCGGGAGAACTCCCAGTCCTGGATCAGCAAGGCGTTCCGAGGCGTTCCCCAAGTCGGTCAGCGGGCGGGGTAAGCCTCACATTCCATGCTGATCCAGCTGGCGATACGCGACATCGTCCTCATCGACAGGCTCGAGCTTCATTTCCATGAGGGGCTCTCCGTCCTGACGGGCGAAACGGGCGCGGGCAAATCCATTCTGCTCGATGCATTTGCTCTGGCCCTTGGCGGGCGCGGCGATGGAAGCCTCGTCCGCCACGGGGAGTCTCAGGGGCAGGTTACGGCCGTCTTCGACTGCCCGATGGAACACCCGGGTCGCCGCATCGCCCGTGAAGCGGATATCGACGTGGACGGGGACCTGATCCTTCGCCGCGTCCAGCTGGCGGACGGGCGCACCCGCGCCTTCGTCAACGATCAGCCGGTGAGCGTCCAAGTGCTCAAGGCCATCGGCGGAACTCTGGTCGAGATCCATGGGCAGCACGATGACCGCGCGCTCGTCGATCCCGTCAGCCACCGGGCCATTCTCGATGCCTTCGGCGGACTTTCCGGCGAAGTTCAGGCAGTCGCCGAGGCCGCCCGACGCGTGCGGGACGCCCGCGCGGCCCTTCAGGAGCATCGCAGCAGGATCGAGAAAGCCCGCAAGGAGGCCGATTTCCTGCGCCATGCGGTGGAGGAGCTGACTGCGCTCAACCCGCAGGCGGGCGAGGAGGAGGCCCTGGCCGAGCGCCGGGTCGTCATGATGCAGTCCGAGAAGATCGCCCAGGATCTCAACGAAGCCTATGAGGCCGTTGCGGGCACCGCATCGCCTATTCCGGAGCTCTCGGCCGCCGTGCGCAAGCTCGAACGTCGCGGTGCCCAAGCGCCTGCTCTCGTGGAGCCCAGCGTCAGGGCCCTCGACGCCGCGCTCGTCGCGATCGACGAGGCTCGCGCCGCTCTGGAGGAGGCTATCCGCGCCACCGAATACAATCCCCGCGAGCTGGAACAGACCGAGGAGCGCCTCTTTGCGCTCCGCGCCGCCGCCCGAAAATATGACGTGCCTGCCGACGAGCTCGCGGCGTTGCGCCAGCGCTTCGAAGGGGATGTCGCCGCGATCGACGCCGGTGAGGAGCATCTGGCCGGGCTGGAAAAGGTGCTCAAGGAGGCCGATCAGGCCTACCTCGCGGCCGCACGGAAGCTCTCGAAAGGCCGCAGGAACGCCGCTCAGGCGCTCGACGCAGCCGTGCAGGCCGAGCTTCCGCCCCTGAAGCTGGAGCGAGCCCGCTTCATCACGGAAATCCAGACCGACGAGGCGAGCCGTGACCCAGCGGGCTTCGAACGCGTGGAATTCTGGGCGCAGACCAACCCGGGCACCCGTCCGGGCCCGCTCCTGAAGGTGGCCTCGGGTGGCGAGCTCTCGCGTTTCATGCTGGCCTTGAAAGTCGTGCTGGCGGACAAGGGCTCGGCCCCCACGCTCGTGTTCGACGAAATCGACACCGGCGTCGGCGGCGCGGTGGCGGACGCCATAGGCCAGCGACTCGCGCGCCTTGCGGAGCGGGTTCAGGTCATGGCCGTGACCCACGCCCCTCAGGTTGCCGCCCGCGCCAAAAGCCACTTCCTCATCGCCAAGGAGGGCATCAACGGCGCCGAGGATCGGGTCGCGACTCGCGTAGTTCCTCTGGAGGCAGCTCCCCGCCGCGAAGAGATCGCCCGCATGCTCGCCGGTGCGACGATCACCGAGGAAGCCCGCGCCGCAGCCGCGCGCCTGCTGGAAGCGGCGGCGCATTAACGCTTTGTCATGAACGAGGACCCCGGGCGGCCAATCGGGCGCAACGAGCGCCGGGCTCACCGCCGTTCCCACGCGCCCCTTTCCGTATCCCCATCCTCACCAGCCTCTCCCAGCTCAATTCCGGCCTTGTGACGGTGATCCGGTTCAGTAGAGCGCGCGCTTCTCGGGTCGGAATGGCTGGGACTGATCCCCGGATCAGGTTTGGGGACGGCCATGACGGGGAATACGGCCTCTGACACCCTCGGCCTTGGGAGCCGACCCTCGATCCGCGCTCCGGATCGCCACATAAACTCCGGAGACGATCCCGCTTTCCAAGGGATACGGCGTCATGCGCAAAGCCCTCTGGTGAGTCCCGGCCAGAGCGCTATGGTTCAAGCACCCTCACACACGATTCGATCATGTCCGCCAAAAACGCCCCCTCCCTGAAGTCCGTCGACGAACTGACCCTCCCGGAAGCCCGTGCCGAGCACGAGGCCCTGGGACGCGAGATCGCCGAGCACGACCGGCGCTATTACGAGGAGGACGCGCCTACCGTGTCGGACGCGGAATACGATGCCCTGCGCAAGCGCTACGAGGCGCTGGAGGGCCTGTTTCCCGAACTGAAGACCGAGGATAGCCTGACGCAGAAGGTGGGCGCCCGAGCGTCTGAGAAATTCGCCAAGATCCGGCATCGCATTCCGATGCTCTCGTTGGCCAACGGCTTCGCCGACGAGGAGGTCGAGGAGTTCGTCGAGCGTATTCGCCGCTTCCTGCAATGGAAGGGTAATGCGCCGCTGGTGTTCACGGCGGAGCCAAAGATCGACGGCCTCTCGCTCAGCATCCGCTACGAAAAGGGCAGGCTTATCACGGCGGCCACCCGCGGCGACGGCGCGGAGGGCGAGGACGTAACGAACAACGCCCGCACGGTCGGCGACATTCCGCATGTGCTCAAGGGCGCGAACATCCCCGACGTGTTCGAGGTGCGGGGTGAGGTCTATCTCTCGCACAAGGATTTCGCGGCCATCAACGAGCGCCAGGAGGCGGCGGGCAGGCCGCTCTTCGCCAACCCGCGCAACGCGGCGGCGGGCAGCCTGCGCCAGCTCGACCCAAAGATCACCGCATCGCGTCCCTTGTGCTTCTTCGCCTATGCCTGGGGCGAGGTGAGCGAAATGCCCGCCGACACGCAATACGGCATGATGGAGGCGCTGCGGGGCTTCGGCTTCAAGGTCAACCCGCTCACGCGCCGCTGCTCCAGCGTGGCGGAGATGCTCGAGCATTATCATGCCATCGAGACCGACCGCGCCAATCTCGGCTACGACATAGACGGCGTGGTCTACAAGGTCGACGATCTTGGTCTTCAGCAGCGTCTCGGCTTCGTCTCCCGTTCGCCGCGCTGGGCGCTCGCGCACAAGTTCCCGGCGCAGAAGGCGGTGACGGTGCTGGAGGATATCGAGATCAATGTGGGCCGCACGGGCTCCCTCAATCCGATCGCGCGCCTGCGTCCCGTCACGGTCGGCGGCGTCGTGGTGTCGAACGCCACGCTGCACAACGAGGATTACATCAAGGGCATCGGCGGCAACGGCGAGAAGATCCGCAATGGCGTCGACATCCGCATCGGCGATACGGTCATCATCAACCGCGCGGGCGATGTGATTCCGAAGGTGCTCGACGTGGTGCTTGAGAAGCGGCCCGCCGATGCGAAGCCCTACGAGTTTCCCTCCCATTGCCCGGCCTGCGATAGCCACGCGGTGCGCGAGGTCAATCCGAGGACAGGCAAGGAAGATGCCGTGCGCCGCTGCACGGGCGGCCTCATCTGCCCGGCGCAGGCACGCGAGCGCCTGAAGCACTTCGTGTCGCGCAACGCCTTCGACATCGAGGGCATGGGCGAGCAGCGCATCGACGAGTTCTACGAGGAAGGCCTCGTGCAGCGCCCGCAGGACATCTTCACGCTGGCGGAGCGCAATGCGCGCAGCCTCAAGCGGCTGGAGAACCGTGAGGGCTGGGGCGAGACCAGCGTGCGCAACCTCTTCGCGGCCATCGAGGCCCGGCGCACGGTTTCCCTCAACCGCTTCATCTTTGCCCTCGGCATTCCGCATGTGGGTGAAACCTCCGCGCGACTGCTCGCACGGCACTTCGGCTCGTTCGAGGCCCTGCGCGAGGCTGCCAAGGCTGCCGCCGATCCGGAGTCGGAGGCTCATGCGGAGCTGACGGCCATCGGAGGCATCGGCCCCGTAGTGGCCGAGGCTATCGTCGAGTTCTTCAGGGAAGAGCACAACGAGGAGATGCTCGACGCCCTGCTGGCCCAGGTGAATGTCAAGTCCATGGAGGCGACGGTCACCGTCAACTCGCCCGTGGCCGGCAAGACCGTCGTCTTTACCGGTTCGCTGGAGCAGATGACCCGGGAAGAGGCCAAGGCCATGGCCGAGCGCCTAGGGGCCAAGGTTGCGGGTTCGGTTTCCAAGAAGACCGACATCGTCGTGGCAGGTCCCGGGGCTGGGTCGAAGCTCGCCAAGGCGGCTGAGCTCGGGGTTCAAGTCATGGACGAGGATGGCTGGTTTGCCCTGGTCGGCCGGAGTTGAGACTTCCGTCCAAGACAGAGGGCTCTTGCACATGGCATGTTTCCTCTCATGACGGTGCTCAGCCCCGAGATTTCACTCGATCCCGACCTGAGGGCGGCGGGCGACAGGACGCATTTCTGGCGGGTGCCGCGCTATCGCGGCCTCGATTGCCTGCGCGCGACCTTCCGCCGCTACTCCTATGCCCGCCACACCCATGAGACCTATGCGCTTGCCGCCATCATGGAAGGATGCGAGACCTTCTTCCATCGGGGGGAGCAGCGTTACGCCGGCCCCGGCAGCGTCGCGATCGTCTGCCCCGACGAAATTCACGACGGCGCCCCTTACGGCGGCGGCTTCGAGTACCGGACCTTCTACCCGTCTGTCGAGCTGATGCGGGAAATCGCCGAGGACGTCGCGGGACGTCCGCTCAGCCGCGCGCCCTGGTTCCCGCGCTCTGTGGTCGACGATCCGGAACTTGCTCTCGCTCATGCGCAGCTTCACGCCTGCCTGTCCCGCGATGGATACTGGGCCTCCGAGCTGGAGCAGGACAGCCGGCTGATCGACTATCTTGGCCGTCTCATCGCCCGCTGGGCGGATCTCGATGCGGTTCCGGCTCAACGCTACGGCACGCAAGGCATCACACGGGCGCGAGACTACCTGGACGCTCATCTGGGGCAGGAGGCCGATCTGGCCGATCTCGCCCGTCTCGCCGGCCTGTCGCGCAGCCATTTCATCCGGGCCTTTGCCAAGGAGACCGGGTTCACGCCGCACGCCTATCTGGTGGATAGGCGCTTCAGGGCCGCGTCGCGGCTTCTGAGCCGGGGCGAGGCTCCCGGCGACGTGGCCGCTGTCTGCGGATTCTTCGACCAGAGTCATCTCAACAGGGTGTTCAAGGCGCGCATGGGGGTGACGCCGGGGACCTATCGGGCGGCGTAGAGCATTGTGAGACACGGAAAACCGATCCACTTTTCCGCACGATGCGCCAGACCGCAATTTTGTCCAAGACGCGTTCCCATCTCCGTCTCATAAGGGAGGGAACGAGGATGACCATGGACCAATCCGCCCCTTACTTCCCCACCTATCGACGCGAGATCCGCGCGGGCTTGCGCGATATCGCCCCCGTGGCCGTGGCCGCGGTGCCCATCGGCCTTCTCTTCGGGGCGGTTGCCTCCGCTAAGGGTCTATCGATGCTGGAGGTCGCGATGATGTCCGCCTTCGTCTATGCGGGCGGCGCGCAATTCGCGGTCATCGAGGCCTGGGCCTATCCCGTACCCATCGCGGCGCTCACCTTCGCGACGTTGCTCATCAATGCGCGCCACGTGCTGATGGGGGCATCGCTCGGGCCGAAGATGGAACTCACCGGCATCCAACGTTTCATCGCGTTCTTCTTCCTGACGGATGAGGCCTGGGCGCTGTCGGAGCGCCGCGCCATGGAGCGACCCGTGACCGGCGCCTACTGGATTGCGATGGCCCTCGTCCTCTGGGCCAACTGGACCCTGTCGACGACGCTCGGGGCCGTGCTCGGCTCCTTCATGGGCGATCCGGCGCGCATCGGGGCGGATTTCGCCTTCACGGCTCTCTTCATCGGCCTCGTCGCAGGGTTCGGGCACAGCCGCGTGACCCTCGTCACGGTGGGCGTCAGCGCAGCGGTTGCGGCGCTCGTGCACCACTCGATCGGTGCGCCCTGGCATGTGGTATCGGGGGCGCTCGCGGGCATCGCCGCAGCCTATCTCGCCGCTCCCGAGGAGGCACGGACATGACCCTCGATACGCCGACCCTTTCCGCCATCGCGGCCATGGCGGTTGTCACCTACCTCACGCGGATCGCGGGACTTTTCGTGGCCGACCGGCTCGTGCTCACTGGGCGCGCCAAGGCGGCCTTCGATGCGATCCCGCCTGCGGTGCTGGTTTCTGTGATCGCGCCGACGGCGCTCACGACGGGCTGGGCGGAGGCGATCGCCGCCGCCATCACCGCCGTCGCCGCATTTCGGCTGCCGCTCCTCGCGACGATCGCCGTCGGGGTCGCTTCGGTCGTGGTGCTGCGAAACCTGATCTAACCAATGGCGCGGGTGGCGTCCTCAAGCCAGCTCCGTGTCTCGGTATCGAGATGCGGGCCGATCTTCCCACGCACTTTGGCATGGTAGTCGTTGAGCCACGCGATCTCGTCGGCATTCATGATGGCAGGTTCGACGAGCCGCAGATCGATGGGCGTGAAGGTCAGCGTCTCGAAGCCCAGCATCTCGCGGTCGCCGCCGGGGATCGCGCGCGGCTCCACGAGGATCAGGTTCTCGATGCGGATGCCGTAGGCACTCGGCTTGTAGAAGCCCGGCTCGTTGGAGAGCAGCATGCCGGCCTCGAGCGGCGTGGTGCCGGTCTTGGCGATGCGTTGGGGGCCCTCGTGCACCGAAAGATAGCTGCCGATGCCATGGCCGGTGCCGTGGTCGAAATCGAGCCCGGCATCCCACAGGGGTTTGCGTGCGAAGGCGTCGATCTGCGCACCCGTGGTGCCTTTCGGGAACACGGCGCTGGCGATGGCGATGTGGCCCTGCAGCACGCGAGTGAAGCGATCCTTCATCTCGGCCGTGGGCTCGCCTACGATGATCGTCCGTGTGATGTCCGTGGTGCCATCTTCGTATTGCGCACCGGAATCGATGAGGAAGATCTGGTCCTTTTCAATCCTGCGGTTGCTCGAAGCGGTTACGCGGTAATGGGGCAGGGCGGCATTGGGACCCGCACCCGAAATGCTGGGGAAGGAGATGTTCTTCAGGGCACCGGTTTCGACCCGAAGTCTCTCCAGCTTCTCGACGGCATCGATCTCGGTGAGCCGCCCTTGAAGGGCTTCGCGGTCCAGCCAGGCGAGGAAGCGGGCCATCGCGACACCGTCGCGCAGGTGGGCGGCGCGCGAGCCCGCGATCTCTGCGTTGTTCTTCACGGCCTTCATGAGGCTGATAGGGTCCGCGCCCACATCCGCCGTGCCGCCGGCCGCTTCGATGCGGCGGATCAGGGCAACGGCGCCCGTCGCCGAGTCGATCCGCACCTTGCCGCCCTTCTGGCCCAGGGCGTCGAGGGCATGCTGGAAACCACTGATCGGGGCGAATTCTGCAAGCTCCCCGACCGCCGCACCCGCCTCGTTGGTGATCTTCGCAGGGTCGAAGAACAGGGTCGCACGGCCGTTCTGCGGCAGCACCGCATAACCGAGGGGCAGGGGCGTATGGCCGACATCGCCGCCTCGCAGGTTGAAAGCCCAGGCTAGGTTGTGCGGATCGGAAATCACCAGCGCGTCGATCTTGGCCTCGGCCATCTTGCGGCGGATACGCCCGAGCTTCTCCTCGGCCGTCTCCCCGGCATAGGCGAGGGGGTGAGGACGCACCGGAGCCTGGGGCGGGGCAGGGCGGTCGATCCAGATCACGTCGACCAGATTGATGTCCACGGGAGAAAGGGAGCCTCCGGCGCGCACCACCGCCTGTTCCAGGCGCTTGAGGCTGTCGCTCGTGTGAAGCCAGGGATCGTAGGCAAGAATTCCGCCTTCCGGCAGGTTCGCGGCAACCCAGTCTTCCGCCGACATATCGGCGAGTTGAACGGGGGTGATCACGGAGGTGTCCACCTGCTCTGCCGCCTGGACCGTGTAGCGCCCGTCCACCACGAGAGCGGCTTTGTCGGTCAGTATCACGGCCGTGCCTGCCGAGCCCGTGAAGCCCGTGAGCCACGCCAGACGCTCGGCGCTCTTCGGGACGTACTCTCCCTGATGCTCGTCGGCCCGGGGCACGATGAAGCCGCTGAAACCGCGGCGATTCAACTCCACCCGCAGCTTGGCGATATGGGCAGGGCCTTGGGCGGGAGATGTCGTATCATCGAAGAACTGGAATTGAGCCATCCGAACAGCACCGGAAACGGGAATGAGAATGGCAGCACGCTATGCCGGAGATAGGACGCCTGCAACAGCGATGCTGCGCGCTGACCTGCATATGCAGCAGCCATGTTGCGCGTCCACCATGCACGCCATGCCTGAAGATTGACACACGGAATTTGTGCGCTGCGATAGGCGCATGGCTCGCATGCAAACGATCCATCTACAACTAAAGTCGGATGCGGCTTAAATGTTGCATAACAAGAACAGAGGAACGCTGATCTGAAGGGTCTCAACACCAATCCGTTGGAGATGAGCCCATGAACACAGCCGCTTTGCCATCCACCTATGCTGGTCAGGTACGGACCCCATCCAGGATCCCGCTGATCGTCGAGAGAGTGCTGAACGCCCTTGTCGAGAGCCGCGCCCGGAGCGCCGCACGCCAGTTGCGCCGCCACGAATCTCTCATCGCGAACCTGAGCCGCAGACAGGATCACTCTGCGGATTTCTTGATGCAGAGCAATGATCTGCCATTCAAGATCTGAGACAAGAATTTCACTCTAAGTAGAAGAGACAAGTCATGTTGATCGTTGCCGCCCTGAAAGCAATCCGTGAAATCATCGCCGAGAGCTTCGAGCTCCGCCGCGAGCTGCTGAAGCGCTACCCGGGCGTTCTCGCCGAATAAGTTTGTAACGTCGAATGGCGGGGTTGCGGACGTGCGCTGCCCCGCTTCAGCACGAGGGCTACCCAGCTATCGAGATCGTATCGGCGCTGGAGATACCAGCCCTGATGCGCATAGGCCGACAGCACGCCCGGAACGTCGTGGGCGAGCAGCCCTGACAGGATCAACGTTCCGTCGTTGCTCGCCACCCGCGCCAGCGAGGGGGCCAATATCCGCAGGGGTTTTGCCAGAATGTTGGCGAAGACCAGATCGAAATGACCTGGCCGTTCGGCTTCCGCACTGCGCGTGCCGGGGCCGACATAGAGCCTCATCCAGGGTCCGATGCCGTTGAGGCGCGCATTCTCCTTCGCCACCCGCACGGCCTCCGGATCGATATCGCCCGCAACGACAGGACGCTTCAGAACCTTGGCCGCAGCGAAGGCCAGGATACCTGTGCCGGTGCCGACGTCGAGCACATGACGCGGCGTGCGGATTTTCAATTCGTCCACGAAAGCCCTGAGGCATCCCAGCGTGGTGCCGTGATGGCCTGTGCCGAAGGCAAGGCCCGCCTCGATCTCGATGGCGATGTCGTTGCTCCGGCGCTGAAACCGGTCATGGGAGCCGTGGACCAGAATGCGGCCCGCCCGCACAGGCTTGAGCCCTTCCAGGGAAGCCTTGACCCAATCCTTCTGCTCCAGGGGCAGGAACACGCCCTTGTCCGCTTCTGCGCCCACGATAGGGCGCACGAGGTTGCGGATCGCAACCTCGTTGGGCTGATGCGAGAAATAGGCCTCGAGCAGCCAGGGGCCGTCCTCTTCCGTCTCAAAGGCAGCGACTGCGGTCTCCGCCGGATCGAAAATCTCCCCGATTAGATCCGTCATGGCACGCGCGGAGCGCTCGTCCGTGGTGATCCGGAAGACATGGGTAGGGCGATTGGGGTGTAGACCTTCAAGCATGAGGCTGCTCTAGCACCCCCTGTAGGATGCCTCAAGCGACCATGAAGCCTCACGGGGCGGAACCGCCCGGTAGCGCGCCCGTTTTGCGAACGCCGAATTCCTCATGTGCCTGTTCCCTCGCGCTTGCAACGGCGGGTATGCCCGCAGGAGATTCCCATGTCCGGACGTCTTTTCGATAAGGTTGCCATCATCACCGGTGCCGGTACAGGTATCGGCGAAGCCATTGCCCTCAAGTTCGCTCGCGAGGGTGCGCGTCTTCTTCTCGTCGGTCTGCCTGACGATCCGGTGGAGGACGTCGCGCGACTCATCAGTGGGGCAGGAGGGTTCGCTGAGGTTTATCTCGGCGATATCGCTGAGGAGCATCATGCTCAAGCCGCAGTCGAGGCCTGCGTGAGCGCCTATGGGCGGATCGATGTTCTCGTTAACAACGCGGGCGTGTTCCTGGCCGTTGCGGAAACGCAGGACTATCCCATCGACAAGTTCGACGAGACCTTCCGGTCCAACGTGCGCTCGGTGTTTCTGATGACGAAATTCGCCCTGCCTCACCTGCAGGAGACCCACGGCAACATTATCGCCACCGGTTCCGAAGCGGGCATGATCGGCCATCCGAAGAACACGCCCTATGGCGGCACGAAAGCCTTCATCCATTCCTTCATCCGCGGCATCGCTGCGGAGCAGGTCCCGTATGGCGTGCGCGCGAACTGCGTTTGCCCCGGTCCCATCGATACGGCCTGGACCCATAAGTCCACTGGTCCGATGGATGCGGAACTGGCAACCTTGATCACCCAGGCGACGCCGATGGGCCGCCGCGGTACGCCGGAAGAAGTGGCAAACGTTTTCTGCTTTCTTGCATCCGACGAGGCCAGCTTTGTCACCGGCGCGCTCTATACGGTCGATGGTGGCATCACCATCTCGAAAGGACCTGTCGGGATGAAGGCATCCTCGCATTTCAAGAAGCAGCCGAAGGGCACTCTGCCGACACGCCACTCCCATGACGGTTTGAAGAACAAGGATTACGAGACGTTGACCTGATTCGGGATTCCTGTCGGGCCCTGGCGCCGAGGATCAGACGGGCGCCAGCTCCTTGGCGGCGTCCAAGATCCTGAGGCGTTCCTTTTCTTCAGCCATGTATGCGCGCTGCGTATCCGTGATATAATCGCGCACGATGGGGGCGGCATCGCGCCTGCGGGCGAGTTGCATGTGGAAGACGAGCTGGCTGCCTGTGGTGAACATCGTCTCGGCACTGATGAGATAAAATTCGAACATCCGGCAGAAGCGCTCATCATACATCGCAGCAATCTTCTCGCGATTGGCCTCAAAGCGCCTATGCCAGTGATTGAGGGTCTTCGCGTAATGGAGGCGCAGAAACTCGAGATCTGTCACCCACAGGCTGTTCTGCTCCACGACAGGAAAGACTTCCGACAGGGCCGGAGAATAGGCGCCGGGGAAGATGTATTTCCGTAACCATGGACTAGCGGTTCCGGGCGGGCTCATCTTGCCGATGGAGTGCAGTACCATCAGGCCGTCATCCTCGAGCAGCGCATTGATCTTGGCGAAGAACTCGCCGTAGTGATGCACGCCCACGTGCTCGAACATGCCGACCGAAACGATGCGGTCGAAGCGCCTGTCCACCTTTCGGTAGTCGAGCAGCTCGAAGTGCACGCGGTCGGACAAGCCCGCACGCCGTGCCTTCTCGTTGGAGAGTTCGTACTGCTCCTTCGAAAGTGTTACCCCGGTGACGTCCACATCCTCCATTGCCGCGAGATAAAGGGCGAGATCGCCCCAGCCGCTGCCGATGTCGAGGATCTTGAGCCCTGGCTTCAGCTGCAGCTTGGACGCAATCAGACGCAGCTTGTTCTGCTGAGCCTCTTCCAGCGTGTCGTCGTCATTCATGAAATAGGCGCAGGAATACTGCATGCCCTTGTCGAGGAAGAGCTTGTAGAAGTCGTTTCCGAGATCGTAATGATGCGCGACGTTCTGCTGCGCCTTGCCGACGGGGTTGGCTTGCTGAAAGCGTTTCACGGTACGGGAGATGCGCTTCAGCACGCTTTGCAGCGGATAATTGGCCAGGGTCGAGCGGTTCTGAGAGAAGAGATTCAGGAAGTCCCGCAGGGTGGATCCTTCCTCGAAGCTCATTCGGCCGTCCATGTAGGCCTCGCCAGCATGCAGCTCCGGATTGAGGAAGAGCTTGTGGTAGAGCGAGCGGTCCGTGATCCGCATGGTGACGTTCAAGCCTGGCTTCGTGCCGCCGAACACATGCACGCCGCCATCTGCATCGATTACCTTCAGCGTCCCCGTACGCACGAAGGACTTCAGCATGTGGGACAAGGGGAACATGAGCACCTCAATCGAGCATCTCTGTGAAGCGCGAATGGTTCCATAGTTACTCGCCCGAGGCTAGAGGCGAAATGCAGATGAGAACTAGTCTAAAGTAAGGGTTACATGGCCCAAAATTGGGAACATCCGCGAATTGCTCTTGTTGGAAGCCTGACTCCTATGGGGGGCTAGGAGAGCTGTCACACCCAATTCACACAGGAGCAAGCCTATGTTCTTCCGTCAGCGGCAGTTGGCCTATCACGCTAAACCCGAAAGGCCCGATCCTCTCTTCGCGAAGATGCTGCAGGAGCCACTCGGCGGCCAGTGGGGCGAAATTAGCGTCATGATGACGTATCTCTTCCAAGGCTGGAACTGCCGCGGTCCGCAGAAATACAAGGACATGATCATGGATATCGGGACCGAGGAGATCGGCCACGTGGAAATGCTCGCCACCATGATCGCGCGGTTGCTCGAGACTTCCCCCGTCGAGCAGCAGGAAGACATGGCCAAGAACTCCATCGTGGGGGCCGTGATGGGCGGCGCGCGCGTGGAGGATGCCATCGTGGCCGGCATGAACCCTCAGCACATGATCGTCTCGGGCCTGGGTTCCCGGCCGTCCGACAGCATCGGCAATCCATGGACGGCGACCTACATCATCGCGAGCGGAAACCTGCTCGCGGACTTCCGCTTCAACGTGACGGCGGAAAGCCAGGGTAGGTTGCAGGTGAGCCGCCTCTACAACATGACGAACGATACGGGTGTGCGCGACATGCTCTCCTTCCTCATCGCGCGTGACACCATGCATCAGAACCAGTGGCTCGCCGCTATCAAGGAGCTGGAAGAGGATGGGCTCGAGATGACGCCGGTGCCCTCGAATTTCCCACAAAATCTCGAAAAGAGCGAAGTGTCCTATCAATTCCTCAATCATTCGGAAGGCCTGGAAAGCCAGGACGGGCGCTGGGCGCAGGGCCCCTCGCCGGATGGAAAGGGCCAGTTCACCTATGTGGATCGTCCTCCGGCCTATACCGAGGACGAAGGACAGCTCAGTCAGGTCGATCCGCGCGTCTACGGTACGCCCGCCATGCCGGTGCCGCCGTCAGCGGCAGAGTGAAGGTTCGCGTCACCCGCCCCTCGTCATGCCCGGCCTCGTGCCGGGCATCCACGTTTGCATGGCGCGACGTTTCCGAGGCGTGAATGGCCGCATCGAAGGCGGCCATGACGGATGGCGCGTGTTCCGGGTTCTAGCCTAATGCCTCCACGAAACTGTCGAGCACCATCTTCCGTCCCGCCTTGTCGAATTCGACGGTGAGCTTGTTGCCATCCACTGCCTCGATGGTGCCGGGGCCGAATTTCGGGTGAAGCACGCGCCCGCCCACGGCAAAGCCTGAGCTGCCGGTCGACTTCGCCACCAGCTCGCCTTCGATCATCATCGGCCCGCGCCGATCGCCGGAGCGGCGTGCGGAATAGCCGCCGTCGTCGGCATTGGCGCGATGCGCCTGCGCGCGTTGCCAGCCCGGTGTCTGGTAGGACGAGCCGCTGAAAGGCTGCATCCGGTCGAAGCGCGAGCCGCCGCCATATCCGCCGTAGGAGAAGTTCGCGGGTGCCTCGACGATCTCCACATTCGCCTCCGGCAGATCGTCGATGAAACGGCTCGGCACGGTCGAGTTCCACAGGCCGTGGATGCGCCGGTTCGAGGCGAAGTAGATCTTCGCCCGCCGCCGCGCGCGGGTGAGGCCCACATGGGCGAGACGACGCTCTTCCTCCAGACCCGCGCGGCCGCTCTCGTCGAGGGCACGCTGATTGGGGAAGAGCCCTTCCTCCCAGCCCGGCAGGAACACCGTGTCGAATTCGAGGCCCTTTGCGGCGTGGAGCGTCATAAGGCTCACGCGCTCGGAAGTGTCGCTCTCGTTGGCCTCCATCACGAGGGAGACGTGCTCCAGGAAGCTCTGGAGGTCCGGGAACTCCTCCATGGAGCGCACAAGTTCCTTCAGGTTCTCGAGGCGTCCCGCGGCATCGGCGGATTTCTCCTTCTGCCACATGTCCGTATAGCCGGATTCCTCCAGCACCGTCTGGGCCACTTCCGACTGCGACAGGGTTTCGGAGAGCTTCGACCAACGTGAGAAGGAGATGAGAAGATCGCGCAGGGTCGCGCGCGGCTTCGGCTTCAGCTCGTCGGTCTCGACGAGGAATCGCGCCGCGTCCATCAGCGGCACGCGCGCGGCGCGCGCATGGTTGTGCAGCACCTGGATCGTCGCGTCGCCCAGGCCACGCTTCGGGACGTTGACGATGCGCTCGAAGGCAAGATCGTCGGCAGGCTGGTTCACGACGCGCAGATAGGCAAGGGCATCCCGGATTTCCGCGCGTTCGTAGAAGCGCGGACCGCCGATGACGCGATAGGGAACACCCAGCTGCACTAGGCGATCTTCGATTTCGCGCATTTGCGCCGAGATGCGGACCAGGATGGCGATTTCCGACAGCGGGTGTCTCTTGGCGTGGAGCGCCTCGATCTCCTCGCCGATGAGGCGTGCCTCGTCCTCGGAATCCCAGGCTCCGGTAATCGTCACCTTCTCGCCGGGCTCGTCCTCCGTGCGCAGGGTCTTGCCGAGGCGCCCCTGGTTCTTGGCGATCAGCACGGAAGCCGCGGAGAGGATATGCCCGGTGGAGCGGTAGTTGCGCTCAAGCCGGATCACGGTCGCGCCCGGAAAATCGTGTTCGAAGCGCAGAATGTTGTCCACTTCCGCGCCGCGCCAGCCATAGATCGACTGGTCGTCGTCGCCGACACAGCACAGGTTCTTGCGCTTCTGCGCGAGCAGGCGCAGCCAGAGATATTGTGCTACGTTCGTATCCTGATACTCGTCGACCAGCATATAGCGGAAGCGTTCCTGGTACTGCTCGAGAATATCGGGATGCTCGCGCCACAGGCCCAGGCATTCGAGCAGGAGGTCGCCGAAATCGACGGCGTTGAGAACCTTCAGGCGCTCCTGATAAGCACGGTAGAGCCGACCGCCCTTGCCGTTGGCGAAGGCGCCTGCTTCCCCGGCGGCGACCTGATCGGGACCGAGGCCGCGATTTTTCCAGCTGTCAATGAGACCTGCAAGCTGGCGGGCGGGCCAGCGCTTCTCATCTATGCCCTCGGCCTCGATCACCTGCTTCATCAGGCGAAGCTGGTCGTCGGTGCCGAGAATGGTGAAGTCGGAGCGCAGGCCTACGAGTTCCGCATGGCGACGCAGGATCTTGGTGCCGATGGAGTGGAAAGTCCCGAGCCACTGCATCCCCTCGGCCACCTCGCCGATGGTCCGGCCGATACGCTCGCGCATCTCCCGGGCAGCCTTGTTGGTGAACGTGACTGCCAGGATCTGCGACGGCCATGCTTTGCCAGTGGCGATCAGATGAGCGATTCGGGTGGTGAGCACGCGGGTCTTGCCCGTGCCGGCGCCGGCGAGCACGAGCACCGGACCCTCGGTGGCTTCCACGGCGGCGCGTTGCTCCGAATTCAGGCCGTTCAGATAAGCCAGTTGCGGCGCGACCGCCGCGCGGGCGCGGGCGCTCAAGGAACCGGAGGACGGCTGGTGCGCCAGATCGCCCGAGATAGGGCCATCGTGCGGATCGGGGCTGTTATCAGGCTGATTCATCGGCGCGACCATGGATCAAAAGGCGAACGGCGTCGAGCCCGTAAATGCCTTTCGGCTTGAGACGGTCCCATGCTGCCGACGTTGTCGGATGAGGAGCTCATCGCCATATGGGGATCAAAGGCTTTCAAAGGAATGGGCCCATGCGTATCCTGGTCACGGCCGCAACCTGTCTTTGCCTCGTTCTGCCCCTGGCCGCCGAGGCCCAAACGGCGCGGCTACCGCGCAAGAGCGTCAATGAACGGCAGGTGGAAGAGATCAATCGTAGTATCCGGCAGGATCAGCGCCTGAAAAGCCTGGAACAACAGATCCAAGTCGAGCAGAACCTGATGAGGCAGGATATCGAACGGCAGAGGCTGTTCTCTACCACGCCTTCGCCCTTCCGCAACTGCCCGGTCGGCGCTGCCGGCTGCTAGAAGCGGGTGCTCTGGGCCGCTGGGATCCGGCAAGGACTCCGGGACGCTTCTTTGCCAGAGCGGAGCGTCCTCTGAGGCAACCCCTTTCGTGAGCTGCATTCCATGCCCCTGAACATGTGATCTCCGCCTCTCTCCCGCCTTGTCAGACTGGGCTCCCATGCCTATGCACGAGCTGCAAAGCGGGGGCGAATTCGCAGAATGTCAAAGCTGCCTCACATCCAGATTCTGAGAGCTTGCGCAGCGTTGGCGGTTGCGGTTCATCACGCCCAGTTCGACGCGAGCGCTCTGAGCGCGCGGTTCGGCTGGCAATTTCAGCCCTTCGATCTCATTCCGTGGGCCGCCGGGGTCGACGTCTTCTTTGTCATTTCCGGCTTCATCATCGTTTACTCGTCGGACAAGCTGTTCGGCTCCCCGGGCGCGAGGAGGATTTTCCTCACACGCCGCATGGGTCGGGTGGTCCCCCTCTACTGGACAGCAACCAGTCTGTACCTGGTGGTCGCGCTGGCCTTGCCCGGCGCCCTCAACAGCGAGGTTCTCGAACCGGGCTTCATCCTGGGGTCCTATCTGTTCATTCCCTTGGCCCGTCCCGACGGTCATGTTCAGCCGCTTTATTCACTGGGTTGGACACTCAATTACGAGATCTACTTTTATCTCCTCTTCGCGGCGGTCCTCGTATGGCCGAAGCGGAGAGCTGTGTTGGTGCTGGTAGGCACCATGAGCGCGGCCGTGGTCATCGGCAGGATGGCCTCGCTTCCGCAGCCGCTAAGGTTCTGGACCGATCCGATCATTCTGGAATTTGCCTTCGGCATGGTGCTCGCTCTCCTCAGGAGAGAGGGGCTTGTCCTGTCCCGTGGCCTGCGCGCCGGGCTCGCGGTCTGCGGATTGATCCTGCTCATCGGCTTGTCCGATTCAGCCATGCCGAGACTGTTCGCTTATGGCCTTCCGGCTGCCTTGTTCGTCGCGGCCGCAGCCCTTGGCGCAGACCGGGAGGGGAGAGAAACATGGCTCGCGGGCATGGGAGGTGCACTGGGCGATGCATCCTATGCGCTGTACCTCATCCATCCCTTTTCCATTCGCGCCGGCCGGGAAATCATCGCCCGGGCCGGTTTTGGCACATTTATCGGCCCGTGGGTCTATATCGTGCTTGTCCTTGCAGGCGCGGTCCTTGCCTCCCTCCTGGTCTTCCGGTGGTACGAACGGCCGCTGACGGAGTGGTTTCGCCAGCGGTGCGAGCCTGCCCGGCTGAAGCTTGTGTGATGAGCCCTCCAGAGCCGTGGAGATGGGGTCAGTGTCGGGTGCCCGATGCGGCCAGGGTCTCGTGCAGCTCGGATCGGGCAGGGATGCCGATGATCCGTCCAAGGGCCTGAGGCTTGGCCAGCCGCGCATGGGCGGCCCTCATCACGGCGAGATTGGCGGCGATGTCGTCCGGAAAGGGGGAAACCTTGCGGGTGACCATGTCCACGTGGAGGGACAATGTCTCCAAGGTGGCGGCGACCCAGCCGTCCTCCTCATGGCGGATCTCCATGTAAGAGTGAATACGCTTCTCGTCGTAATCGACCAGTTGGAGGGTCACCCGGACCCGGTCGCGGGCCGTCAGTTCGCGCTTGTAGAGCGCATGGGTCTCGGCGACAAAGAAGGAAGCCTTGCGCTCTTCGAGGTAGCCGCGGCCGAGCCCCACGAGCCCCAAACCCTCGTCCAAGGCGCGGTCGAACAGGACATGATAATAGGCCATGTTCATGTGACCGTTATAGTCGATCCAGGCCGGCTCGACCTGCATCGCGGACGACACGAAGGGGGCGAAGAAGAACACGGGAGCTCTCCTCTCCATGGTCAGTTCTCTCCCTCAACTCCGCTCATGACACTGCCCGACCAGGACAGTTTAGGAATGTTAGCATGTATCTGGAAGCCATGCATGGGCTTTTTGGCTCATCTGACGTTCAGAGTATTGCGTTAAGGCAGGTTTTGTTAGGTATGGGTAACCAGCACTGCAACCGGACCTCGCAAACGTCATGACCGCCTCTCTCTCGCCTGCCCGCCCCAAGCCTTCGGAAGCCGTCATTGCCTCCCTGACGGCAGAACTCTCCAGCCGTTTCGGGGATCGCGTGGTGACCTCCGCCGCCGTGCGGGAGCAGCATGGGCATACGCTCACCTGGGTGAAGAACCAGCCGCCGGACATCGTGGTCTATGCCCGTACGACTGAGGAAGTGTCCGACATCGTGAGGCTCTGCGCGGCGAAGGGCGTCCCGATCATTCCGTTCGGCACGGGCACGTCGTTGGAGGGCCATATCAACGCGCCGGACGGCGGCGTCTGCATCGATTTGAGCCTTATGAAGCACATCATCGCCGTTCATGAAGAGGATCTGGACTGCGTGGTGGAGGCAGGCGTGACCCGCAAGGCCCTCAATGAATTCCTCAGGGACAAGGGGCTGTTCTTCCCTATCGATCCGGGTGCCGATGCCTCCATCGGCGGCATG
This sequence comes from Microvirga makkahensis, assembly GCF_009830105.1. GTDB lineage: Bacteria > Pseudomonadota > Alphaproteobacteria > Rhizobiales > Beijerinckiaceae > Microvirga > Microvirga makkahensis. Next base: position 283,881 of record NZ_WURB01000001.1, on the reverse strand, counting down.
GTCGCCACCCGCGCCTCCGGGACCAACGCGGTCCGCTACGGCACGATGAAGGACGTGGTTCTCGCACTCACCGTCGTGCTGCCGAACGGCGAGATCGTGAAAACCGGGAGCCGCGCCAAGAAAAGCTCGGCCGGTTACGATCTCACCCGTTTGATGATCGGTTCGGAAGGGACACTCGGCATCATCACCGAGATCACTCTCAAGCTTCAGGGCATTCCGGAGGCCGTCTCGGCCGGCATTTGTCCCTTCCCGACGGTAAAAGCCGCCTGCGATGCGGTGATTATGACGATCCAGTCCGGCATTCCGGTCGCGCGCATCGAGTTGCTCGACGAGATGCAGGTGACGGCGGTGAACCTTCACTCCAAGCTGGCCCTGCCGGAGAGCCCCTTGCTGCTGCTGGAGTTCCACGGAACCGATGCCGGAGTGCAGGAGCAGGCCGTGCGGTTCGGTGAGATCGCGGCGGAATTCACGGACCAGCCATTCGAGTGGGCCACGAAGCCTGAGGAGCGCTCGCGCCTCTGGCAGGCCCGGCACGATGCCTATTGGGCCGCGCGTGGCTTGCGCCCCGGCGCGCAATCGGTTGCGACCGACGTGTGCGTGCCGATTTCCCGTCTGGCCGAATGCGTGGACGAGACGAAGCGTGACATTCTGGAAAGCGGCATGATCGCTCCCATTGTCGGGCATGTGGGCGACGGCAATTTCCATGTGCAGCCGCTGGTGAATATGGATGACCCTGCGGAAGTCGCAGTCTGCGAGGCATTCGTGGACCGCCTGGTGAAGCGGGCGGTGGCCATGGAGGGCACTTGCACCGGGGAACACGGCGTGGGGCAGAAAAAGATGAAATACCTGGAAATCGAGCATGGTGAAGCCGCACTCGAGCTCATGCGCGTCTTGAAACGTGCCATAGACCCGCACAACATCATGAATCCGGGTAAGATCGTTGCGCTTTGACGGTGGAAGGAGCGCCCGGTGCGCTCCCGATCTCGTGATCGGTAGGCTAGAGAGCTAGAGTGAAACGGAGAATGTAACCCTCTTGCGCGATATCCTGACGATCATCGCAGCCATCGTAATCCTGATCCTGGCGGCGGCCGTCGCGGTTCCCCCTTTCATCGACTGGAAGGATCATCGCGGCACCATCGACGGGATGATCTCGCGCGCGTCCGGTACGGAAGCACGAACGGAAGGAGAGATCTCCATTCGCCTGCTGCCCGAGCCAAGGATCGTTCTCGACCGGCTGCGGCTAGGCGGAAAGACTCCGGATTCCCCGGTCCTGACCGCCGACGAGGTCCTGGCAGAGATCGCGCTCACGCCGCTCCTTCGAAGCGAGGTTCGGTTCACCGAAACGCGTATCGGCCGGGCAGACATCCGCGTTCCCGTCTCAGGCAAAGGCGACTGGCGCCTGCCGCCCGACCTCGTTTCCGGCAGCGCTCGTGGGCGTGAGTGGGCCATCGACAGCCTCAATGTCGGCCAGCTCCTGGTCACCACCCAGGCGGTCGCCACGGGGCATACGAACCAAGCCTTTGCGGAAAACGTCCAGATCGAGGGCCAGAGGCTCATCGGCCCTTGGCGGGTCGAGGGGACCACGGCAGGCGTTCCCTTCCGGTTGGTTACGGGCGAACTCGCCGAGGACAAGACCGTTCAGGTCAAGCTCGCGGGCGGCGGGGATATCTATCCACGCTTTGACATCGAGGCTCGTCTCGCCTTGGACGATACCTTGGCCGGAACGAATATCCCGGACATTTCCGGCAAGGCCAGAGTGTTGTTCGGGCCTCCGGCGCAGATCGCCGCTGCCGGCATTCCCATTCCCATCATGCTCGAATCCGACTTCAAGACGGCTGACGGCGTGGTAGCGCTGGAGAGCGTTATTGTGGAAGCGGGTGAGGGCGGCGCAAGTCTGCGGATGACAGGGGGCGGCAGCATCGGCATCACCGAGCCCCGTATCGCATTGAAGCTCGAGGGGCGACGTCTCGATGCCGACAGCTTCATTCTGTCCTCCAACGGCCAAGACTTCTCTTCGCGCCTCAAGCAATGGTCTCTGCCGCCCATCACCGTTCCGATCGATCTCGATCTCAAGATCGACAGCATCGGCCTGGGGCAGGAGGATCTGACAAACGCCAATCTCCGCCTTTCGCTTGATCGTGGAATGGCGCGGATCCATCGCGTCGAATTCAACGCGCCGGGCGAGACGCGCATCGCGCTCGAGGGGCAGCTTGGCTTGACGACGCAGGGTGGCATCGAAGGCAAGGTAGCCTTGGCCTCGAACGCGTCGGATCGGCTTGCACGATACCTCGACCGGATCAGGATCCGCTCCCCGTTTCTCGATATGCTCGACGGGCGGCCTGTCGAGGCTTCGTCGGATGTGGTCTTCAGCAATCCTGTCCTGTCGCTCAACCGGATGCGCGTGAAGATCGGCGATGCGATCACGACCGGCAACCTGCGCTACACCGCGCCCGAGGCCAACGAACGCGGTAAGCTCGAAGCTCAGCTTGCGATCCAGAACCTCGACCTCGATCAGTTGCCGCAGGTCTCCAGCGTATTCGACGCGACCGAGAACATCGATATCGGGTTCATCCTGGACGCGCGCGGTGTCAGCGCGGGCAAAGGTTCCGCGACCGGACGGATCACGGCGCGCATTCTCTCCGATGGCCCGGCGCTACTCGTCGAAAATCTCGACATCGTGGATCTCGCGGGCGCCAACGCCCGGGTGAGCGGGCGTATCGCGCCCGACGGCTCGGGCAGCATTAGCGGCAAGGTTACAGCGCAACGCGCCGCTCCCCTGATCGATCTGATCGGCAGCGTGTGGATCGGAGGGGTTTCCAAGCTGGTGCCGCATTTCCTGCGTGAGGGCGCGCTCAACGTGCAGGTGGGAACCGAACGTGTGGCTCCACCTCCGGGCTCGACGGAACTGCGCCTGCGTACGACGATGAAAGGCACGGCGGCGGGCGGGGCCATCGAGGGCAGCGTGGATGCCGTCGACGGGCGCACCGAGAACCTGAACCTGACGCTTGCCACTGAAAACACCGGCCGCTGGGTGAACCGCACCGCCACGGCAGGACTCGCTCGGCCGTCCAGAATCGAACTGCGTGGCACCCGCGTCGGGTCCGGTCAGTTCAAAGTCACGGTCGCTGGCGACGTCGCAGGCGCGCAGATCACGACCTTGAGGCCTTTCGCCTTGAGCGAAAACGACGATGTCGTGGATAGCGGCGAGGCGGAATTCGTCACGGCCGATGCTACGCCATTCTTGCTGCTCCTGGGCGACGGCGCAGGCGTGAAGCCGCCGGTGCCGGTCACGGCACGAGTCACGCTGGGGCGCGTGCGCGATGCGAGCCACCTCGATATCACCGGACAGGTTGCTGGCAATGCAGTGCAAGCGAGCCTCAATGTCCGCTCACGGTCGGAGATCGGCGGTGAGGTTTCTCTGGACAGGCTTTCCCTCCCATGGCTGGCGGCAGCGCTTGCATTGAACGTACCAGGCGATCCGAACGCCACCGCGATCTGGTCGAACGCCACCTTCGGGCAGAGCGGCCGTCTCGTGAGCGGTGGGCAGGTCATGTTCCGGGTCGGTACGCTCGACCTGGGGCGGGGCATCCAGGGCACGCGTGCGAGCTTTACGCTTGAGGCGCAGCCGGACGGCATCTCCATCCGCAATCTCGATGCCAGCATCGGCACCGGCCGGCTGACAGGCTCCACGACCATCACACGCCAGGGGACAACAGCAACCGTTGTCGGTGAGGGGGCTCTCGACAGCGTACCGCTCTGGGCCCTAAGCGGGACGGCGCCCATCGAGGCAGTTCTGTCGGGAAATCTGAAGTTCGGGACGGCGGGCGAGAGCATGTCTCAGCTCGTCTCGGCGCTTGGTGGTGCGGGCGACTGGAAGATCACGAGGTTGCGTATTCCATCCGCCGATCCTGCTGTGTTTGACCGCGCGTTGAAGCGCGCCTTGGCCGAGAACGAGCCTCTCGTCGAAGGTAGAGCCGAAGCCATCATCAATGCAGAACTGGGGCGCTCCGCACTCCTTGCGCAAGCGGTCACCACATCGGCTGCACTCGTCGGCGGATCGCTGCGGCTTTCTCCATTCGTGATCGAGAGCGGACCGTCGACTTGGCAAGGAGCGGTGACGTTCGACCTGAACACACTTGAACTCGACGCACGCGGTTCGCTCGTCGCCAGAACATCGCCGGCCGGCTGGTCCGGTGCTCCGCCGTCCATTGGCCTGAACTGGCGCGGTACGCTCGCCAATCCCGTACGTGAAATCGACGCGGGTCCGTTCCGTAATGGTCTTGCGGCCATCGTGCTCAAGCGGGAACTCGAAAAGATTGAGGCCTTCGAGCGCGCCGCTGCCGAGCGTCAGCGCCAGATTCAGGCGCAGCAGGAGGCGGAGCGGCAGCGTGCGAAGGCCGCCGCCGAAGAGGCGGCGCGCCGGGCCAAGGCGCAGGAAGAGGCGGAGAGGGCACGTCGTGAAGCTGAGCGCCTGCAATCCGAGCAGCAACGGCAGCCGGACACGCCGGAGCTGGCGCCCTCGCAGATATTGTTACCGCCGCTGAATCCCCCGCTCGAGCTTGGTGCCCCGCCAAGCATCTATGGCAGTCCCACCCGATAAAGCCGCCTTTCCGACGTGATACTCACAGGTCCGACGTCATCCGCGGACCTGTGCCAAAGATCGACGTCTCCTGGCAGTGTGGTTTCAACAGATGGATGGCCGGACGAAGTCCGGCCACGACGCAGAATGGCGTGCATCGCGCGAGTCACCGGATCTCTCGTCCGCTAAAGTCTGCAGTTGTCAGCGGCTACGCAGATCCATCAGCACGAACACGCGAATGGCAGAGGAGAGGTTCTGCTCCCCGCGATCGGCGTCGATACGCCCGATGAGAGCTTGGATGGAGAGGTTCTCGCGCTCGGCGATCTCGCGCAGGATCTGCCAGAACGGTTCCTCGAGGGAGATGCTGGTCCGGTGACCGGCAATGGAGACGGAGCGCTTGAGAATTCCTGCGCCCATTCAAGGATTCTCGTCGGCATCGCGCTTGTGTGAATCGATGCGGCGTTGCGCCAGTTCCCGTTCAGCCCTGGTCAGGCTCTTCTCCGCCTTTGTGCGGCCGAAGGTGACACGGTTCTGCTCGGCGCGGGCCTCTTTCTCGGCCCGCGCCTTCTGTTTGCGCGCCTGGCGCAGATTGATGATCTCGGCCATGGCGCAATCTTATCAGATCAGCCTGGCTGAAGCATCGTCTCGGGACGAACAACCGCGTCGAAGTCCGCTTCGGAGACGCCGGCCTTGAGGGCCTCTTCCTTCAGCGTCGTGCCGTTCTTGTGGGCGGCTTTCGCGATTGCGGCGGCCTTGTCGTAGCCGATGGTCGGCGCCAGAGCGGTCACGAGCATCAGGGAGCGCTCCATCAGCTCCTTGAGGCGGTCCTTGTTCGGCTCGATGCCGACGACGCAGTTGTCCGTGAAGCTGATCGCGCCGTCCGCGAGGAGCCGGATCGACTGCAGCACGGCGTTCACGATCACCGGCTTGAACACGTTGAGCTCGAAATGTCCCTGGCTGCCAGCGAAGGTCACCGTGGTCTGGTTGCCGGCCACCTGGCAGCAGAGCATCGTCATGGCCTCGGCCTGGGTGGGGTTCACCTTCCCTGGCATGATCGACGAGCCGGGCTCGTTCTCGGGCAGCGAGATCTCGCCGATGCCCGAGCGCGGGCCGGAGCCCATGAGGCGGATGTCGTTGGCGATCTTGAAGAGGCCGGCGGCGAGGCTCGCCAGCGCGCCGTGCGTGTAGACCAGCGCGTCGTTGGAGGCGAGCGCCTCAAACTTGTTCGTCGCCGAGGTGAAGGGCAGGGCGGTCAGTTCCACCACCTTTGCGGCGAAGCGGTCCGCGAATTCCGGATGGGCGTTGAGGCCCGTGCCGACGGCCGTTCCGCCCTGGGCCAGCGCATAGATGCCGGGCAGGGTCTGCTCGATCCGGGCGATGCCGAGGCGCACCTGCGCGGCGTAACCGGAGAATTCCTGGCCGAGGGTGACGGGCGTCGCGTCCTGCAGGTGCGTGCGGCCGATCTTCACGAGGTCCTTGAAGGCCTCCGACTTGTCTTCGAGAGCCTTGAGCAGATGCTTGAGGGCCGGGACAAGGCGGTCGTTGATCTCGCGCGCCACGGCGATGTGCATGGCCGTGGGGAACGAGTCGTTGGACGACTGGCCCATGTTCACGTGGTCGTTGGGGTGAACGGGCTTCTTGCTGCCGCGCTCGCCGCCGAGGCGTTCGATGGCGAGGTTCGAGAGCACTTCGTTCATGTTCATGTTGGACTGGGTGCCCGATCCGGTCTGGTAGACCACGAGCGGGAACTCGTCATCGTATTTGCCCTGCACCACGTCAGCCGCCGCCGCGGCAATCGCGTCGGCGAGACGGGGATCGAGCTTGCCGAGATCCTTGTTCACGAGAGCGGCCGCCTGCTTCACGATGGCCAGCGCGTGGACGAGGGGTAGGGGCATCCGATCGGTGCCAATGCGGAAGTTCTGGAGGGAACGCTGCGTCTGAGCGCCCCAGAGCTTGTCGGCGGGAACTTCGATGGGGCCGAAGGTATCTGTTTCGATGCGGGTTGAGGGCGACATCCTGACCTCTTTCGATGGAGTTGGCTGTTCTTATCTCAAACTTAGCCTCCCGCAACAGCCAACGCGCATAACGGGCTTGTGAAATCTGATGACCGACACCCTCGAAGCCTCCCCCTTCCGGCCTCCGGCCCCCAAGCCGCTCCAGGAGCCTCCGGGTTTGCTGTCGTTCCTGTGGGCCCTTCGCCAAAATCCTCTGACCACCTGGACCGAGCGGCATTTCGAGGAACGGATCATCACCGGCAGCGGCGCTCTCGGCCGGATCACCGTGGTGAACGACCCTGCTTTCATCCGTCACATTCTCGTCGACAACGTGGCCAATTACCGAAAGGACGATCTGCAACTGCGCGTCCTGGCCCCCGGCCTGGGGCGGGGTCTGCTGACGGCGGAAGGGGAGGAGTGGAAGCTCCAGCGCCGCACCATCGCTCCCCTGTTTCCGCCGCGTGTCGTGACCGGATTCTTCCCCGCCATGGTCGAGTCGGCGGAGCGGCTCGTACGCCGCTGGCGGCGCCGGCCGGAGGGAAGGGAGGTCGATATCTCCCTCGAAATGACCCGCGTGACCCTCGACGTGCTGGAGAGAACGATATTCTCGAAGGGCGTGGCCCGCGATCCGGACGCCCTGGGACGCGCCATCACCCGCTATTTCGAGGGCCTGGGCCGCATCGATCCGGTGGACATTTTCGGCTTGCCGGACTGGGTGCCCCGCATCGGACGCTGGCGGGCGCGGCCTGCCATCCGCTTCTTCGAGGAACTGGTGAACGAACTCATCCAGGACCGGAAGGCTCTGATCGCGCGGGGGGAGCCCGCGCCCCGCGATCTCCTGTCCCTGCTCCTTGAGGCCGCCGACCCGGAGACCGGCAAGGGTCTCAGCGACCTGGAGGTGGGCGCCAACATCGTGACCTTCATTGGGGCGGGGCATGAAACCACGGCCAATGCGCTGTCCTGGTCCATCTACCTGATTTCTCAGGACGAACGCGTCCGTAGCCGGATCGAGCGGGAGGTCGATCAGGTTCTGGGCGATGATCCGTTCGAGCCGCAGCATCTGGACCAGCTCGTCTATACCCGCGCCGTGCTCGACGAAGCGATGCGCCTTTATCCGCCCGCGCCCTTCCTGAGCCGGGCGGCCATCGAGGAGGACCGGTTCGGGGATGTCACGGTCCCCGCCGGAACCGTGGTGACGATCGCGCCTTACGTGCTTCACCGGCACCGCACCCTGTGGGAGGAGCCTGAATCCTTCAGGCCCGAGCGTTTCCTGCCCGAGGAGAAGGCCAGAATCGACCGCTTCGCTTATCTGCCGTTCGGGGCAGGCCCCAGGGTCTGCATTGGAGCGGCCTTCGCCCTGCAGGAGGCCGTGATCGTTCTCGCCACCATCGTACGGGCGGTGCGGCTTGACCTAAGGCAAGGATATAGAGTTGCGCCACTGCACCGCATCACCCTCAGACCACATGGCGGCTTGCCGATGCGGCTGACGCATCGCTCGCAGTGAGCAGTGGGCCTTGTGCGCCTCCCCTCCGTCATGTGGCCGGACTCGTCCCCGCCGTCCCGACATGAAAGAGCGCTGCACCTCGCATCGTCGGGATCACCGACACAGGGCCGCGATGACGAGGAGAGGGGAATAGCAGAAGAGGTGGGCGTCGGCCGAGAGGCGGTGAAAGTCAGTTCTTCTTGCGGAAGGCGTCGAGGCTCACGACCTCGGCGCTGCCGGAAGAGCCGGCCGCGTCCGCATCGGGGGGCGTCTCGTTCGTGCTCACCTCGGCCCTGGCCGGAGCTTTCTCGGGCGCCGGCTTTATCTCTGCGGCCGAAAGAGGCTTGCGGGGCTGCTTCAGCTCCACGGGCTCGGAGTTGCGGATGGGCTGGGGGGCAGGCGGAGCCTCGGCGTCTTCTTCCTCCTCGTCGTCCTGGCTGTCGAACTTGAGGCCGAACTGCACGGATGGGTCGAAGAAGCCGGTGAGCGCATCGAAGGGGATGAGCAGCCGCTCGGGAATGCCGGAGAAGGACAGCCCGACCTCGAAGGTGTGCTCCGTGACGTTCAGATCCCAGAACTGATGCTGGAGGACGATGGTCATCTCCTGAGGATATTTCTCCCGGAGGCGGTTCGAGAGGCGAACGCCGGGATAATCCGTCTGAAAGGAGATGTAGAAATGGTGCTCGCCCGGAAGGCCGTCCTTGCCGGCATCGATCAGCACTTTGCGCACGACGCCCTTCAGCGCGTCCTGCACCAGAAGATCGTAGCGGATCAGGTCTTTTCCGGCCATAGGCGATCCCTATTGAGAGATAGAAGTGGAGGCTTCTGTTGCCAGGTGCCTCCGAACCCCGCCTAACGGTGCTACCCGCTAGGGCTTTGAGTCGGCTTTGGGGACTGCTTACGCAGCCACCGCAACCGGAGCATAGTTGTCGTTGGCAACTATTGAATCGGCCCGATATCGGCGGAACCATGCCGAGCGAAAGTCTATCCTTTACGCCCTCGTCGATCCTATTTCGCCCCCGCCGAAACCCAGGATCAGCCTGGGCTTTGGTGGAGGCGCCGGGTACCGCCCCCGGGTCCGATGGGTTTATTCCGATAGCCGTTTATCGCCATAGCCGGTCTCGCGACCGGCACGCCCAATATAGGTGGCCGAAATCGAATTTGAAAGGGCGAGACCAGGGTGAATTGCGATTGAATCGCGGCGTTCGGGCCACACTCGCCGCTAAAACGCACCTCATCGAGCTCGTCCCAGTTGTTAACCATTAGATGTGATAAAGATTCGAAAAATGAGTCCAACGCTTGGGCTTCTTCCCTTACCATGGGAGTAGGAGCACCCCATGCAAGCCTATCATGACCTTCTCCGCCGCATCATGGATGAGGGCGTCCGCAAGGACGACCGGACCGGAACCGGGACGATATCCGTGTTCGGCCATCAGATGCGCTTCGATCTCGCCCACGGGTTCCCCCTTGTCACGACGAAGAAGCTGCACCTGCGCTCGATCATCCACGAGTTGCTCTGGTTCTTGAAGGGCGACACCAATGTCCGCTATCTGCAGGAGAACGGCGTCACCATCTGGGACGAATGGGCTGACGAGAACGGTGATCTCGGACCCGTATATGGCAAGCAGTGGCGCTCCTGGGCCAAGCCCGACGGCGGCACCGTCGACCAGATCAAATGGGTGCTCGACGAGATCCGCCGCAATCCCGATTCCCGCCGCCTCATCGTATCCGCATGGAACCCGGCGGATCTCGACAGAATGGCGCTCGCGCCCTGCCACTGCCTATTCCAGTTCTACGTGGCGGAGGGGAGGTTGTCCTGTCAGCTCTACCAGCGTTCGGCAGATGTGTTCCTCGGCGTGCCCTTCAACGTTGCATCCTATGCGCTGCTCACGCACATGATGGCGCAGGCCACGGGCCTGCAGCCGGGTGATTTCGTGCATTCCTTCGGCGATGCGCACCTATACCTGAATCACCTGGAGCAGGCGCACCTTCAGCTCGCGCGCGAGCCGCGCGCCCTGCCAACGCTGCGGCTCAACCCGGCCGTGCGGTCTCTGTTCGACTTCACGTTCGACGACATCGCCATCGAAGGCTATGATCCCCATCCCGCCATCAAGGCACCGGTTGCAGTCTGATGCTCATGAACAGGCGCGAGGCTATCGAGAGCGCCGTCCGGGTTCTAGCTCCCCGAATCCCAAAGCATGAATTCGAGTCCGTGACGGATCACGCCCTGGGCAGCCGCGGCCTCCATACGGCCTCGCCCGAGACGGCGGCGTGGCTCTCTATCACGTCGTACATCCGCCATCGGCTGACGGACTACGACAATCTGCTCGATGAAGGTTACGACGTGGAAAGCGCACGCTTCTTCGTGCTCGACGACATGAACGCCATTCTCGAGGAATGGGGCTCGCCGCGCCGCGTCCTGGTCGAGGACGAGGACCAGGCGGATTGAACGCTGGGCATTTTCAGGTTTCGGTACAAACGATGACCCTTACGATCCGTAAAGCCGACGAGCGTGACGTGGCGCTCGTCTTCTCCTTCATTCGCGAACTGGCGGAGTACGAACGTCTCGCCCACGAGATCGACGCGAGTGAGGCCGATATCGCAATGGCGCTGTTTGGGCCCAATCCGCGCGTGTTCGCAGACATCGCGGAGTGGGAGGGGAGGTCTGCGGGCTTTGCGCTTTGGTTCTACAATTTCTCCACGTTCCGGGGGCGCCACGGCATCTATCTAGAAGATCTCTTCGTGCGGCCGGAATTTCGCTCCAAGGGGATCGGCAGGGCGCTGCTCAGGCATCTCGCGCGCCGCTGCATGGCGGAAGGCTTGGCCCGCCTCGAGTGGTGGGTGCTCGACTGGAACGAGCCCGCGTTGAAATTCTACCGGTCCATCGGAGCCGTTCCGATGGATGAGTGGACCGTGCAGCGCGTCTCCGGTGAGGCGCTTGCCGAATTGGCGGAGGCCCGATGACAATCCCTCTCATCCTCGTGGTTGCTGCAGCCGAGAACGGCGTGATCGGGCGGGACAATCGGCTTTTGTGGCGGCTCAGAACCGATCTCAAGCGCTTTCGCGAGCTCACCATGGGCAAGCCCATGATCATGGGGCGCAAAACCTTCGACTCGATCGGCAAGCCTTTGCCGGGGCGGGAGACCATCGTGCTCACCCGCGACGGCAGCTTCTCGCCGCCGGGAGTCCATATCGTCCATAGCTGGAACGAGGCCGTAGCGAAGGGTGAGGAACTCGCGAACATTACGGAGGCTGATTCGATTGCCGTCGTCGGAGGCGCCGAGATCTACCGGCTTGCCTTGCCTCATGTGCGGAAGATTTACCTGACGGAGGTTGCCGCCGCTCCGGAGGGGGATGCCTTCTTCCCGCCCGTCGACCGTACACTCTTTTGTGAAGTGGCGCGGATCGCACATCCCAAAGGCCCGGAAGACGAGTATCCATTTACCTTTATTGATCTCGAAAGGCGTTCCTGAGCGGTGCCAAGGTTGACTAACGGCTCTTGAATCCCCAATTCGCAGGCTTGACAGGCGGAAGAGGCAAAACCCAAAAACCGCCTCGAGTTTCCATCGGCTTTCCGAGCCGGTCTTTTCAAAGTGAGGAAAGGCGTCCTATGCCTTGGAGTAACCAAAGCGGCGGCGGCGGCCCCTGGGGGCAACGTGGCGGATCCGGCGGCGGCAAGAGCCCTTGGGGGTCGGGCGGCCCGCAGGGTAATGGCGGTCCACCGGATCTGGAGGATATCCTGCGCCGGAGCCAGGATCGCCTCAAGGATTTCATCCCCGGCGGCTCCATGGGCGGTAAGGGCCTCATCCTGCTCATTCTCGGCGTCATCGCCATCTGGCTCCTGACCGGCTTCTACACGGTGCGGCCTAACGAGGTCGGCATCAATATGATCTTCGGAAGATACAGCAGCACCAGCGGTGAGGGTTTGCGGTATAATTACCCCTATCCGATCGGCCGGGTGATCAAGCCGAACGTGACCGCACAGCAGCGGGTCGAGGTGGGCTATCGTTCCACGGCGACAGGGCAGGGCCGTCCCCGCGACGTGATCGAGGAAAGCCTCATGCTCACCGCCGACGAGAATATCGTCGACATCGACTTCGATGCGGTCTGGCAGATCAATCCGGCGCGCCCGCAGGATTACGTGTTCAACCTGCAGAATCCCGACGGTACCATCAAGTCCGTGGCCGAGAGTGCCATGCGCGAGGTGATCGGCCGCCGCAACATCCAGGCCATCCTCACCACCGAGCAGGCGAGCATCGCTCAGGAGGTCCGCCAGATCATGCAGGAGGCGCTCGACGCTTATGGCGCCGGCGTGCTTATCAACGTGGTTCAGCTTCAGGCTGCGCGTCCGCCGTCCGAGGTCCAGCAGGCCTTCTTCGACGTGAACGCTGCTCAGCAGGACGCCGTACGCGTGCAGAACGAGGCCTCCGCCTATGCCAGCCGCATCGTTCCCGAGGCGCGAGGCGAGGCGGCCCGCACGATCCAGCAGGCGGAAGCCTATCGCGAGCAGTCCGTGGCCGATGCCACCGGTCAGGCGGCGCGCTTCCGTCAGGTCTATGAGGAGTATCGCAAGGCTCCCGACGTGAGCCGCGAGCGCATCTTCCTCGAGACGATGGAGCGTGTCTTAGGCGGCGTGGACAAGATCATCGTGGACCAGAACGGGCAGGGTGTCGTGCCCTTCCTACCGCTCACCCAGGTGCCGCAATCCCAGAACCCCACCAGCAATCAGGGGACCACGCGATGAATAACTCCGTCCTTCGCACGGGCCTCCTGATCATCCTGATTCTGGCGGCCATCGTCCTCTACAGCTCGATCTTCATCGTCCAGCAGACGCAATACGCGCTCGTGTTGCGCTTTGGCGCGGTTCAATCCGCGATCTCGGAGCCAGGCCTCAAGTTCAAACTGCCGCTCGTCGACAATGTCACCTATTTCGAGAAGCGTGTGCTCGATCTCGACCTGCCGGTGCAGACCCTGCTGTCCGCCGACCGGCAGAACCTGGAGGTCGATGCCTTCACCCGCTATCGCATCGTTGATCCGCTGCGCTTCTATCAGGCCGTGGGCACCATTGCTCTTGCCAACCAGCGCCTGCAAAGCTTCACCAACTCGGCCATGCGCAACATTCTCGCCAGCGCCTCGCGCGATGCCATCGTGCGCACCGAGCGTCCGCAGCTGATGGAGCGCATTCAGGAGGATGTGAACCAGCAGGCCCGCAGCCTCGGTATCGAGATGATCGACGTGCGCCTCACCCGGGTCGATCTCCCCAACGCCAATAGCCAGGCGGTCTATCAGCGCATGCGGACGGAGCGTGAGCGTGAGGCGGCCGATCTTCGCGCGAACGGCAATCAGCAGGCTCAGATGATCCGCGCCCGCGCCGAGCGCGAGGCCACGATCATCCGGGCGGAGGCGAACCAGCGGGCCGAGGAACTGCGCGGCCAGGGCGACGCTGATCGCAACCGCATCCTGGCCGAGGCCTTCAGCCAGGATCCCGAATTCTTCGCCTTTTACCGCTCCATGCAGGCTTATGAGGCGGGCCTGAAAGGAAGCGGTACCCGACTGGTTCTGAGCCCCGACTCGGAGTTCTTCCGCTACTTCAACCGGTCTGTCCTGCCCAATGGTGGCTCTCCCGCAATCCCGGCTCCGCAGCCGGCTCCCGCACAGTAAGAACTGATGTTGGACTTGATTGCAGCCCTCGGCCTCGCTCTCGCGGTCGAGGGCATTCTGTTTGCGGCCTTCCCCGATGGAATGCGTCGCGCCATGTATGAGGCCGCACACAGTCCGAGCGATCGGATGCGGCTCGTGGGCATCGTTTCGGCCCTCATAGGCCTGGGCATCATCTGGCTGGCGCGGTGGTTTGGTTGAGCCAACGGCCCAGCTTCCGCCGCATTCGCCGCTTGAATGGCGAGCGGGAACGACAATCTATATCTCATTCTCCAAGAGAGGGTTTTCGATGACTCAAGCCACGAATGCGCTGGCGCTCTCCACAACGGCGCCGTTCCAGCGCCCTCTGCGCCGACTGGCCGCATCCTTCTTCGCGGTCGTGACATTTGTCGCGGCAGCCATGCCGCTTCCTGCCTCGGCCCGCTCGGCTCCTGAATCCTTCGCTGATCTGGCCGAGGAGGTCACGGGCGCCGTGGTGAACATCTCGGCTTCGACCACCGTCGAAACCCGGAATCGCACTTTGCCGCAATTGCCGCCCGGCACCCCGTTCGAGGACCTCTTCGAGGAGTTCTTCAACCGGCGCGGCCAGGGCAACGGCGACAGCTCGCCCTCCCGGCCGCGTAGCTCGAACTCACTCGGTTCGGGTTTCGTCATCGATCCGTCGGGCATCGTGGTCACCAACAACCACGTGATCGGCGACGCCAACGACATCAGCGTGATCTTCTCGGACGGCACCCGTCTCAAGGCCGAGATCGTGGGCAAGGATTCCAAGGTCGACCTCGCGGTCCTTCGCGTGAAGCCCGACAAGCCTCTCAAGGCCGTGAGGTTCGGCGATTCCGAAGCCATTCGTCCCGGCGACTGGGTGATGGCCATCGGTAACCCGTTCGGCCTCGGCGGTTCGGTGACGGCGGGCATCGTGTCCGCCCGCGGCCGCAACATCGAGTCCGGGCCCTACGACAACTATATCCAGACCGACGCTTCCATCAACAAAGGCAATTCCGGCGGCCCCCTCTTCAACATGAACGGCGAGGTCATCGGCATCAATACGGCCATTCTCTCACCTACGGGGGGATCGGTCGGCATCGGCTTCGCCGTTCCCGCTTCGACCGCCGTGCCGGTGATCGAGCAGTTGCGTGAGTTCGGCGAAACTCGCCGCGGCTGGCTCGGCGTGCGCATTCAGAGCGTGGACGATGCCACGGCAGAGGCCCTGAGCCTCGGGACCGCCCGTGGCGCGCTGATTGCAGGGGTCGACGAGAAGGGGCCCGCCAAGCCGGCCGGTCTCGAAGTCGGCGACGTGATCGTCAAGTTCGACGGCAAGGACGTCAAGGATTCCCGCGACCTGCCGCGCATCGTCGCCTCCACGCCCGTAGGCAAGGAGGTGGAAGTGACCATCGTCCGTAAAGGACAGGAGATGACCAAGAAGGTAACCTTGGGCCGCCTCGAGGATGGCGAGAAGCAGGCCAGCCTGCAGCAGCCTTCCGACGATCCTCCCACCGCCACCCGTCAGGCGCTCGGCCTCAGCATGTCCGGCATGACGGACGAACTGCGCCGCCGCTTCAGCCTGAAGGACGACCTGAAGGGCGTGGTGATCACCCGGGTGGATCCCAATTCCTCGGCGTCCGACAAGCGGATTCAGGCCGGCGAAGTGATCGTGGAGGTCAACCAGGAGCCGGTGACGAATCCTGCTGACGTGACCAAGAAGATCGACGACCTCAAGGCGCAGGGGCGCAAATCTGCGCTGCTGTTGGTTTCGAATGCCCAAGGTGAGGTCCGCTTCGTTGCACTGTCGATCGAGTAAGTATCTGAGAAGTCCAGAAAAGGCGGCTTCGGCCGCCTTTTTCATAAGCAGTACCACAGGCGGCGTGTTCTAAATAAAGAACGTTTTGGTTGACAAAGCGTCCAAAGTGGAGACATCTGACGTCGTTGTTTCCCGTCACGAGCCGCACAGGCGCTCGTGAAACTAATCACGAATTTCGATGACCCAGAACGTTTTTCCCGTCCCCTCCATTCTGCAGTCCGCTGCGCATGTGGATGCGCAAGCCTATGAGCGCCTCTATCGGCAGTCCATCGATGATCCGGAGGGCTTCTGGCACGAGCAGGCAAAGATCCTGGACTGGGCGAAGCCGTTCACGCAGGTCAAGAACACGCGCTACTCGCCCGAGGATGTCACCATCGGATGGTTCGCCGACGGACAGCTGAGTGCTTCCTACAACTGCCTGGATCGCCACGCCGCCGCCCGCGGGAACGAGACAGCGATCCTGTGGGAGGGTGACACGCCGGGCGAGACGAAGCGGATCACATGGAGCGAACTGCACAGCGAAGTGTCTCGCCTCGCCAATGTGTTGAAGAAGCTTGGCGTGAAGAAGGGTGATTTCGTCAGCGTCTATCTGCCGGTCATCCATCAATCGATTGCCGCCATGCTCGCCTGCGCGCGGATCGGCGCGATTCACTCGGTCGTGTTCAGCGGCTTCTCGTCGGAGGCGCTCGCGGGCCGAATCGAGGATTGCCGCTCTCGGGTCCTGATAACTGCCGATGAAGGCAAGCGCGGGGGCAAATTCGTGCCCTTGAAGAAGAACGCAGATGCGGCGCTGGAGAAGCTGTCTTTCGTCGAGCATGTGCTCGTGGTTCGCCGTACGGGGCGCGACGTTCCGCTGAAGGAGGGACGTGACTGCTGGTACGATGAAGCCCTGGCTGAGGTACCGGATGTCTGTGATCCGCTGGCGGTCGGGGCGGAAGATCCTCTCTTCGTACTCTATACCTCGGGTTCCACGGGCAAGCCGAAGGGCATGCTGCACACGACCGGTGGCTACCTCGTGCATGCGGCGGCGAGCTTCAAGGCGATGTTTGATTATCGCCCCGGCGATGTCCATTTTTGCACGGCCGACGTCGGATGGGTAACGGCTCACACCTACCTGATCTACGGGCCTCTCGCGAATGGCGCGACCATCGTGCTGTTCGAGGGCGTGCCCACCTGGCCCGATACGTCGCGCTGGTGGCAGATTGTTGAGCAGTACAAGGTCAACATCTTCTACACCGCGCCGACGGCGATCCGGTCGCTGATGCGCGAGGGCGACGGGCCGGTGCGCAAGCACGATCTCTCGTCGCTGAAGATCCTGGGCTCAGTGGGAGAGCCCATCAATCCCGAGGCGTGGCTCTGGTACCACGAGGTCGTCGGTGGCGGCCGCTGCCCGATCGTCGACACCTACTGGCAGACCGAGACGGGCGCGGTGCTTCTCTGTCCGCTGCCGGGAGCCATGGCACTGAAGCCGGGTTCCGCAGCCAGGCCATTCTTTGGCGTCCGCCCCGCGTTGCTCGGCAGTGACGGCACGACCGTCGAGGGCGAGGGGAGTGGCAGCCTGTGCTTCGCGGATTCCTGGCCTGGGCAGGCCCGCACGATTCTCGGCGACCACGAGCGGTTTCTCGAAACCTATTTCAGCGCCTATCCGGGGTTCTACTTCACAGGCGACGGAGCGCGCCGCGATGCGGATGGGTATTACTGGATCACGGGCCGCCTGGATGACGTAATCAACGTGTCCGGCCATCGTCTCGGCACAGTGGAGGTGGAAGCGGCATTGGCTTCTCACCCATCCGTGGCCGAGGCGGCCGTGGTCGGCTTCCCGCACGTCATCAAGGGACAGGGCATTTTCGCGTTCGTGACGCTGAAGGAAGGCGTCGCCGAAAGTGCGGAACTGCAGCGCGAACTCATCCAGGTGGTGCGTACCCGCATCGGCCCCATCGCCACCCCGGACCGCATCGAATGGACGCCCCAACTACCCAAGAACCGTTCGGGAAAGATCCTGCGGCGCATTCTCACGCGTATCGCGGCTGGCGATTTCGAGAACCATGGCGACACGACCACTGTGGCGGATCCCACTGTGGTCGCGGAAATCGTCAGGCGCATGCAGGCGCAGGTTTAGCGCATCGTATGGACCCGCAGGGTCAAGCCCGGGACCCGATGAGCCACGCCGGTGAAAAAATCGACCCAGTTTTCCGCTCGCTTCTCACGCCATCACCGGCTTGTGCCGGTGATCCCGGTCCGAGAAGCGCTGCGCTCGTCCACGTCGGATGGGTGGGACGAGCCCGGCTATGACACGATGCCCCGGCGCACCGTACGGCCCCGAAGGGCCGCGTTGAACGATGCTCCCGTCCAAGGAGGAAGCGTCGGATTTACCCCGAAAGCGCAAGTCCGCTTTCCACGTCCGACGCTTCAAACCTGAACGATCTCCTCCGCCCGGTAGCCCTGAGCGAAAAGCAGCGCCGTCAGATCCGCGTGGTCGATCCGGGCATGGGCGGCAGCGGCGACCGTAGGCTTGGCCCGGAAGGCGACGCCGAGTCCCGCTTCCCCCAGCATGGCGAGATCGTTCGCGCCATCACCTACGGCCATAGTCTCATGATGGGCGAGGTTGAAGTGGGAGCGCAGCTCGATCAGCGTCGCGAGCTTAGCTTCGCGGCCCAGGATCGGCTCCTCGACGAGACCGGCGAGCTTCTCCCCGTCGAGGATCAGGTGGTTGGAGCGGTGCTCGTTGAAGCCGATCTTCGAGCCGATGGGACCCGTGAACAGAGTGAAACCGCCGGACACGAGACAGGTGTAGCCGCCACTGGCGCGAATGGTCCGGACCAGCGCCGGCCCGCCGGGAGTCAGGGTGAGGCGCTTTTCGATGATCTCGTCCACCACCTTGACCGGTAGGTTCTTGAGCAGGGCGACACGTTCGCGCAACGCCGGCTCGAAGGCGATCTCGCCGCGCATGGCACGCTCAGTGATCTCCGAAACCTCGCGTTTAAGCCCCACGTAATCGGCGAGTTCGTCGATGCATTCCTGGCCGATCATGGTGGAATCCATGTCTGCCAGGAGCAGCCGCTTGCGCCGGGTGGCAAAGGGCTGGACCACGATGTCAACGGGCTCGCCTTCGAGGGCCGTGCGCAGGGAAGTCTCGACCTCCTTTGCCTGGGCAGAGGCGGTCAGAACCAGGTCGGCCGCGATTCCCCTTGCCAGAACGGTGCGTTCCGTCCCATGTCCCAGCGTGCGCGCCGCTTTCTCCACGAGGTCGTCCGAGACAACGGGTTGGGATGGATTGGCGATCAGGGTCGCGACGAGGGTTGCTTGAGAGGACACCATGGGGAGACCGGACCGTGAGTGACGAAAGGATCGGAGCGGTTCTCATTGCAGGCCCCACCGCATCAGGCAAGTCCGCCTTGGGCATCAAACTGTCTCAAGGTCTCGGTGGTGTGGTGATCAACGCCGATTCCATGCAGGTCTACCGCGACCTGCGGGTGATCACGGCCCGCCCGACTTCAGAGGAGGAGGCCGAGACGCCTCACCGGCTCTACGGGCATGTGGATGCCGCCGTGAATTATTCCGTCGGTCGCTATGTGGCGGACGCTGTCCGGGTTTTAGAGGAGATCCGGGGCCGTGAGCTACCGATCTTCGTGGGCGGGACCGGTCTCTACTTCAAAGCCTTGACGGAGGGCCTCTCCGATATGCCCCCCGTTCCCGAGGAAATCCGCGAGACGGTACGGCGAGAGAGCGAGGGGCTCGAAACTCCCGAGCTCTACCGTCTCCTGGCGGAGCGGGACCCCGAAACGGCGCGCACTTTACGTCCGTCGGACCGGCTCAGGGTGCAGCGCGCCCTGGAGTTTTTCGCGGCCACCGGTCAGCCGCTCGTGTCGTTCCACGGAGCCCGCCGGCCGGGACCGCTGAGCGATGTGCCCGTGATCAAGCTCTTCCTGGCTCCCGACCGGGAGGACCTGCGCCGGCGCATCGACCGGCGCTTTCTCGTCATGATGGAACAGGGCGCGCTCGACGAGGTGAAAGCTCTGGGGGAAAGGAATCTCGATCCCATGCTGCCAGCCATGCGAGCCCACGGCATTCCCGGCTTGCTGGCCTACCTGCGCGGCGAGATGTCTCTCGATGAAGCCATAGCCAAGGGACAGGGCGACACGCGACGCTACGCCAAGCGCCAGTTCACCTGGTTCCGCAACCAATTGCCGGATTGGCAATGGGTGGACCCGGAGAGGGGATACGAGGTCGCAATGGCCGGGCTCAATGCCCTCCTAGATAACCGATGGCCATCTGGTAGAAGGTAATGAAGATCTCGAACACGATCAGGAGAACGATGATCAGTTCGAGGCGAAGCGAGCGCTCGGTGTCGATAAGATCTGTCAGCGCCTGGGCCGTGTCGCCGATCACCTCGAGCTTGCGGTGGAGCGCTGTGGCGCGTTCCTTCAGCTCGTATTCGTCCTCGAGGCGGGCATAGAGGCGCTCCAGATCCGGACGGTCCCAGAGCACGTCCGGCTTCTCTTCTACCGCGACGCGGCCGGAGACGCGTTGGCGAACGAGAAGGGCGTGCCCCACATGCTTGAGAATCTCCCGGCGCCCGGGTGGACGGCGGCCCTTCTCGGCGAGGTGTCTGGCGGCCGGCTCCACGAGGTCGAAGACGGCTGCGGCCTCCCGTTCGTCCCGGGCCAGCGCCGCGCTCTTGGAAAGGGCGTCGGCGATGACGACGAGCCGTTCGGTGGAGAGGTGCTTGATATAGATCGGGCCGCCCGGCGGGATCTGGTCGTCCCGGTCGGGCGAAATCTCGATGATCGCGGTTTCCTCCTCATGCCGCGAGAACTCGCCCTGAATACGCTGGCGCAGACCCCGGATGACCTCGTCCTCCTCGAGGGGCGTCAGGCCGACAAGGACAGCCACGCCGTAACGGAAGAGAGCCACGAAGCCCTCCTGACCAGCCCGGAAGGCGAGGGGGGCAGTGGATAGAACATCACTGCGCTCCAGGCCTGCCACGTCGAGGCGGTCCCCCAGGAGCAGGGCGCGGGCGGTCAGGCGTTGATTTTGCGTGCGGACGCCGGTGGAAGAGATCGTATCGGTCATGGTCATTCGACTAAAATAGGACAGGAAGATTAAAAGCTAAGGCGGGCCCTGCCAATGTGAGCCGCTTGACCGGGTGAGACGGATCGTTTAGCGTTTGCGCAACTTTTGAACCGAGAGCTGCCCAAATGCGCAAGCTTATTCTCGTAGTACGAGCGCCATCGACGGAGCGGGATTGATCCCCGCAGGTCCGGCGATGGCGCACAGGCCCCCTCAGGGGCCTTTTTTATTGCCCGAAACACCAGAACAACGCAGACAAGCACTCAAGACACCCGACGGAGCTAAATACCATGAGCGAGACAATGACCGGAGCCGAAATGGTGATCCGAGCCCTGCAGGACCAGGGGGTCGAGCATGTCTTCGGTTATCCGGGCGGCGCGGTTCTTCCCATCTACGACGCGCTTTTTCATCAGGACAAGGTGCGTCACGTCCTCGTCCGTCACGAGCAGGGAGCGGTTCATGCCGCGGAAGGCTATGCGCGCGCCTCGGGCAAGCCGGGCGTGGTGCTGGTGACTTCGGGCCCCGGTGCGACCAATGCCATCACCGGTCTTGCGGATGCCATGATGGACTCGATCCCGCTCGTCTGCATCACCGGTCAGGTGCCGACCCATCTCATCGGCTCCGACGCTTTCCAGGAATGCGATACGGTGGGCATCACGCGCCACTGCACGAAGCACAATTACCTCGTCAAATCCATCGAGGACCTGCCGCGCATTCTGCATGAGGCCTTCTATGTGGCGCAGAACGGGCGCCCTGGTCCGGTGGTCGTGGACCTGCCGAAGGACATCCAATTCAAAGCGGGCAGCTATGTGCGCCCCTTGAGCAACCAGCACAAGACCTACCGTCCGACCGTCAAGGGCGACATGGACCACATCCGCGCCGCCATCGAGCTGATGGCAAACGCCAAGCGGCCCGTGTTCTATACGGGTGGCGGCGTCATCAATTCCGGCCCGCATGCGTCGGCGCTGTTGCGCGAGCTCGTGCAGCTCACGGGCTTTCCCATCACCTCGACGCTGATGGGCCTCGGCGCCTATCCGGCCTCCGACAGGCAGTGGCTCGGCATGCTCGGCATGCACGGCACTTACGAGGCCAATCTTGCGATGCATGAATGCGACGTGATGATCAACATCGGCGCGCGCTTTGACGACCGTATCACTGGCCGCCTCGATGCCTTCTCGCCGTTCTCCAAGCGCATCCACGTGGATATCGATCCGTCATCGATCAACAAGACGGTGAAGGTAGACATTCCGATCGTGGGCGATTGCGCGCATGTGCTGGAAGACATGGTGCGCCTGTGGCGCCAGGGCGCGAAGCAGGCCGACAAGGTTGATCTGCAGGAATGGTGGAGCAAGATCGAGGGCTGGCGCGCCCGCAACTGCCTCGCCTTCAAGAACTCCAAGGAAACCATCAAGCCGCAATATGCGATCCAGCGTCTCTACGAGCTCACCAAGGACCGCTCGCCCTATATCACCACCGAAGTCGGCCAGCACCAGATGTGGGCGGCACAGTACTTCAAGTTTGAAGATCCGAACCATTGGATGACCTCCGGCGGACACGGCACCATGGGCTACGGCCTGCCCGCGGCCGTCGGCGCGCAGCTCGCCCATCCGAACTCCCTCGTCATCGACATTGCAGGTGAGGCCTCGATCCAGATGATGCTGCAGGAGATGTCCACGGCGCTGCAGTACAACCTTCCGGTCAAGGTGTTCATCCTGAACAACGAGTACATGGGCATGGTGCGCCAGTGGCAGGAGCTGCTGCACGGCGGGCGCTACTCGCAGAGCTATTCGGAATCGCTGCCCGATTTCGTGAAGCTCGCCGAGGCCTATGGCGCGGTCGGCATCCGCTGCGACGATCCCAGCGACCTCGATGCGAGGATCATGGAAATGATCAGCGTTAACCGCCCCGTCATCTTCGACTGTATTGTCGACAAGACCGAGAACTGCTTCCCGATGATTCCGTCGGGCAAGGCGCATAACGAGATGCTGCTCAACGACTATCTCGGCGAAACCGGAGCCGATATCGGCTCCGTGATCGACGAGAAGGGCAAGATGCTGGTGTAATAGGAAAGACGGAAGCCATGCCGACCCTCGTCATTGCCAACAAATGCTACTCGTCCTGGTCCCTGCGGCCCTGGCTGCTCATGAAGCAGCTGGGAGTCGCCTTCGACGAAATCGTCATTCCCCTCGACCTTCCCGATACGAAGAAGCGGGTGCTGACATATTCACCCGCCGGCAAGGTGCCGATCCTCATCGACGGCGAAGTGACCGTGTGGGAGAGCATCGCGATCATGGAATATGCGGGCGAGGCTTTCGGAGCTCCCGTATGGCCTGAGGATCGTAAGGCCCGGGCCATGGCGCGCTCGGTCGCGGCCGAAATGCACGCGGGATTCACCGCCCTGCGCAGCGCCTGCCCGATGAATCTCGGCAAGAAATATGCGCAGAAAGATCGCGGCGAGGCCGTGGCCCGAGACGTCGCACGATTTTCCGAGATCGTTCGCGAGGCGCGGGAGCGCTTCGGAGCGGGCGGGGCGTTTCTCTTCGGCGCTTTCACGGCGGCGGACGCCATGTATGCGCCGCTCGCGACCCGCCTCGACACCTATTCCTTCGCCCTTGATGCGGGGACGCGCTCTTATGTCGATGCGATCCTCTCGCTTCCCACATTCCAGGAATGGCGTTCCGCCGCCCTGAAAGAAAGCTGGATCGTCGATGCCGACGAGGTCGACGAAGAGGCGATTGAGAATTTCCGCAAGGCAGCCTGAAGCCAGACACCAACGCCGGACAACGCAAATGCTCCAGATGAAAACACACTATCCCGATGCGCACCGCGTCGAGCCCGTCAACCGGCATACCCTTGCGGTGGTCGTCGACAACGAGCCAGGCGTCCTCGCCCGCATCGCCGGTCTCTTCTCGGGCCGCGGCTACAACATCGAAAGCCTGACGGTCACCGAGACGGAGCACGAGGCGCATATCTCGCGCATCACCATCGTCACTACGGGCACAGACAGCATCATTCAGCAGATCAAGAGCCAGCTCGAGCGGCTCGTGCCGGTGCACCGGGTGGTGGATCTCACGCTCACCGGAGAGGCGGTGGAGCGCGAACTCTGTCTCGTGAAGGTGGTCGGCAAGGGCGATCACCGCGTGGAGGCAATGCGTCTCGCCTCAGCCTTCGGTGCGCGCACGCTCGACGCGACGCTCACCTCCTTCGTCTACGAGCTGACCGGCACGACCGACGAGGTCGAGCGCTTTATCAAGCTCATGATGGCGGTCGGCCTCGTGGAGGTGTCCCGCACCGGCGTTGCCGCGATGGCGCGCGGCGCGGAAGGGATCATGTGAAGGGTTCAGCCCCTGAAGCCGTCTTCCTGCAGGAAGGCTTCCTCCTCCGGTGTCGTCTCCCGTCCGAGAATGGCATTGCGGTGGGGGAAGCGGCCGAAACGGGCGATGACGTCGTGATGGTGACGCGCCCAATGGATGGAAACCTCGTCGCCGAGGGCTTCGTTTAGAGCCACCGAGCGCTCCTGGTGCCGCAAGGACTCGGAGTGCATGAAGGGCAGGTAGAAGAAACGGCGGAGCTCCGGCTCCACCTTGTGGTCGAACCCTCTCTCGATGGCGCGGTCAGCGACCATCAGGGCGACGGGGTCGGTCTTATAGGTCTCGCGCTGTCCCCGGAACATGTTTCTCGGGAACTGATCGAGAAGGAGAACGACGGCGAGCGCGCCCTCCGGGGTGAGCTCCCACTCGTTGAGGTCCCCTCTCGCGGCGGCCTCGTAGGTCGGCATGAAACGGTCCCGGCAGAGCTGGTCGAAGGCTTCGTCCTTGGCAAACCATTTCTCGGGTCCGGCTTCACGCCAGAAGGCAAGAACTTCATCGGGGGTGGCGAGGCGTTGCATGCGGCTTGTCCTTCGAAAGGAGGGTTGCTGAGAGCCAATCTAGAGCATACGGGAGGCGTTTGAACTCTCCATGCTCGGACCGTTTGTGGGAGGGCGAGGAGCCCGGAAGGTAGCCTTCGCAGCTTTCCTACAAACTTCGACTTGTCAGCGCAGTTTTGTTCGCTAAAAGCGGCGCTGGACAAGACAAATGTTGCGCGAAGGTGTTCGGCCGGACCGCAATGCAAATGAAGACCGGGGGGAACCCCCTTAAAGACAAGGACCAGAGCACCATGCGCGTGTATTACGATCGCGACGCCGATATCAATCTGATCAAGGGCAAGAAGGTCGCCATCGTCGGCTATGGCAGCCAAGGGCATGCCCATACGCTGAACCTGCGCGATTCCGGCGTGAAGGACATCGTCGTTGCGCTGCGCAAGGGCTCTCCCTCCGCGGCCAAGGCCGAGGGCGCCGGCATCCGCGTGATGGAAGTGGCCGAGGCCGCCAAGTGGGCCGACGTGGTCATGATGCTGACCCCCGACGAGCTGCAGGCCGACATCTACCGCAGCGACCTGCACGACAACATGAAGCAGGGCGCGGCTCTCCTCTTCGCCCACGGCCTCAACGTGCATTTCAACCTCATCGAGCCCCGCAAGGACCTCGACGTGCTCATGGTCGCCCCGAAGGGCCCCGGCCACACGGTCCGCTCCGAGTACCTCCGTGGCGGTGGCGTGCCGACTCTGATCGCGATCCATCAGGACGCCACGGGCAATGCCCATGACATCGCGCTGTCCTATGCGTCCGCCAACGGCGGCGGCCGCGCCGGCATCATCGAGACCACCTTCAAGGAGGAGTGCGAGACCGACCTCTTCGGCGAGCAGGTCGTGCTCTGCGGCGGCCTCGTCGAGCTGATCAAGGCCGGCTTCGAAACCCTGGTCGAGGCGGGCTACGCCCCCGAGATGGCCTATTTCGAGTGCCTGCACGAAGTGAAGCTGATCGTCGATCTCATCTACGAGGGCGGCATCGCCAACATGAACTACTCGATTTCGAACACCGCCGAATACGGCGAGTACGTCACGGGTCCGCGCATCATCACGGCCGAGACGAAGGCCGAGATGAGGCGCGTCTTGGAGGATATCCAATCCGGCAAGTTCACCCGCGACTGGATGCTCGAGAACAAGGTCAACCAGACCTCCTTCAAGGCGACCCGCGCTCGCAATGCCGCTCACCCCATCGAGGACGTGGGCGCGCGGCTTCGCGACATGATGCCGTGGATCAAGGAAAAGGCGTTGGTCGACAAGACCAAGAACTGATCTCTCGAAAACAGAACGAAACAGGGGCGGATCTTCCGCCCCTGTTTCGTTCTGTAAGCGTGTCGGGAGCGGCCAGCGCCTCGATGAGCGAGAAGGCGGCAGGCAGAACGGCCCCGATCCTCCAGTCGCAACGACGCCAGTGCTCGACCGGCCATGCCGAGTTCGTTCGGCAGCCATTCGTCCGGCGAGTCGTCATGGATCTCTTAGGCGTAGAGGCCTGCCGGGATGGATTCAACGGCAGAGGTCCTCCGCGATCTTGCCGATATAACGCAACATTGCCGAAGGACTCTGCCAATTCCGGATCTAAAGGGGCTCCACCTGTTCGGATGAAGAGCAGGCCCGTTTACTGCTGGTTGCTCTTAGTGTTCTGAGCCTTGTTGTTATCCTGCTTGCCGGGATCGAGGCGCTTCTTGGTCGTTCCGCCGGAGCCGCGGATGTGATCGCCGGGGTGCTTCTTGCTCTCGGCGGAGTTGTCGCCGTTCATCTTGCCTTTGCCCATGGGAAACCTCCTTCTGACGTGGGAGGTTAATGAGCCCTCTGGAGTCTGGTTCCCTCGAAAAAAATCTATCTACCAGAGCAGGTAACGGGCGAGCCCTGCCCCCGGAGCGAGCAGGGCGAAGGCCCAGACCGAGGCGGACGCCATGTTGGCCACCTGGAAGAGCACCCGGGGCATCAGGAAGATGCCGGCGATCAGCGGAAGGACCGCGCGCGTGGGGCCGAAGAACCGGCCCAGGAACATGGCCCAGGGACCGAAGCGCTGGAAGAACCGTTCCCCTCTGTCGATGAGCTCTGGTTTCGTCGAGAGGGGCCAGATCCCGTAGGCACGCTTCTTGGCCTTGTGGCCGATCTCGTACGAGATCCAGGCGCTCAGGACGGCTCCCGCCGCCGCGCTCAGCCAGACCTGCCAGAACGTGATGTCCGCTGCCGCCAGCGCGAAACCCACGGCAACGAGAATGGTGACCATCGGCAGGACGAGAGAGATGAACGCAAAGGACTCCCCGAACGTCATGAGCCCCACGATCAGGGGAGCATAGGCTTGGTTGTCTCGAATGAAACCGAGAATGGGATTCGTGATCGTCTCCAGATCCACGCGCGGCGTCTCCTCATGGCTTTCCCGTAGCGAACGCACGAACCTCATGTCACGGTCCGGTATTCCCGTGATGGAAAGGATCACATCACGTCATTTGAAGCCAGCTGGGTAATGCGGTAACCGAAAGAGAGAAGGGGGCTATAGCCATGAATGTTCTCTCGATCCAATCACATGTTGCCTATGGTCATGTGGGCAATGCATCCGCCGTCTTTCCGATGCAGCGTCTCGGCGTCGAAGTGTGGCCCATTCATACGGTGCAGTTTTCCAATCATACGGGCTACGGCTCCTGGAAGGGCCGGGTCTTCGACGGGCCTGCCATCGAGGAACTCGTGGAGGGCATTGCCGAGCGCGGCGTGCTCGAAAAATGCGACGGTGTGCTCTCGGGCTATATGGGCTCGGCCGATATAGGCAACGCGATCCTCTCCGCCGTCGCGCGGGTGCGGGCGCTCAATCCCCGGGCCCTCTATTGCTGCGATCCGGTGATCGGCGATGTGGGCCGCGGCGTCTTTGTTCGTCCCGGCATCCCGGAATTCATGCGCGAGAAGGCTATTCCGGCGGCCGACATCATCACACCGAACCAGTTCGAGCTGAACTATCTCTCCGGCCTCACGACCGAAACCCTGAGCGATGTTAAGCAGGCCGTGGCGACGGTGCAGGAACTCGGCCCCAGGGCCGTGCTCGTGACCTCCGTCGAGACGCGGGAGACGCCTTCCGACGCCATCGATCTCGTGGCAGGCGAGGGCGGTCATTTCTGGCGGGTACGCACCCCTAGGTTGTCGTTGAGCGTCAACGGGGCGGGGGACGCCATTGCCGCGCTGTTCTTCGTTCATTACGCGCGCTCCCGCTCCGCTGCGACGGCCCTTGCCGAAGCCTCCGCCTCTGTCTACGGATTGCTCAAGCGCACGGAGGAGGCGGGATCCCGCGAGATCCTCACCATTGCCGCACAGGACGAGTTCGTCTCGCCCACCCACCGTTTCACCGCCGAAGAGGTCTGATCCGCATGGCTCGTCGTTTCATCACTCTCGACGTCTTCACATCGGAGCGCTTCACTGGAAATCCCCTGGCGGTCGTGCTGGAGGCGGAAGGGCTCGATGACGGGCAGATGCAAACGATCGCGAAGGAGTTCAACCTTTCCGAGACGGTTTTCGTGTTCCCGCCCACCGATCCGCATCAGCGTGCCGATATCCGCATCTTTACGCCGGGACGCGAGCTGCCCTTCGCGGGCCATCCCACCGTGGGTACGGCGGTGCTGCTTGCTCTTCTGGACCAGAATGGTGAGCCCGGCGCCGTCGCCTTCGGCCTGAAGGAGAAGATCGGCATCGTTTCCTGCGCGGCCGAGGTGAAGGATACGGTGAGCGGTGAAGCGCGCTTTCGCTTGCCGCGCCTGCCGTTCTCCTGGGGTGAGGGCAAGGACAGCACCACCTGCGCCTGGGCTCTCGGCCTCGATCCTACGGACATCGGCTTCGAGCGCCATGTGCCGAGCCGCCATTCGGCGGGGGTGGCCTATGATCTCGTGCCCGTCGCGTCCCTTGAAGCCCTGGCTCGCGCTTGGCCGAAGGGAGATGCCTTCGACAAGGCCTTCGCCGATAGCGACCATCCTTCGGCTTACGTCTATACGCGTGTGCCGGAAGCGGCAGGCTTGCGCTTCCGCGCCCGCATGTTCGGGCCGGGCATGGGCATCGTCGAGGATCCCGCTACCGGCTCCGCCGCGGCGGCCTTCGCGGGAGCGCTCATGGAATGCGAGCCCCTGGGTGACGGCGAGCACGACATTGTCATCGAACAGGGCGTCGAGATGGGGCGAGCGAGCGTGATCGCCCTCCAGATGACGATCAAGAACGGCGAGCTGGTTGCCGCCGAGATCGGGGGCTCCGCCGTCATGGTGAGCCGCGGCGAGATCGTCGCGTGACGTCGGACGTTCTGATCAGGCGCGTCTCGCGCGTCGAGGCGAGATGCGCACCGATGGAATGGGCCTGGGCCGCGCAGAACCGGGATCTCATCGAGGCGAACTGGAAGCGCCGCACGGCTCAGACGCCGAAGATGTTCAACGGCCGGGTGCTGCTGCTTAGTAAGCTGGAGTTCGAGCAGGATCTGTGCCGCAACACCTATTTCGAGACGAACTACGCGAATCTCGTCGCCTGGATCGACGGCGGCTATCCCGACCGGAGCATTGCCAATGGCTTCGCCATGGGAGCCCTGCGCGGGTCGGATGGCGCCTATATCTGCGGCGTCATGAGCGCGCATACCGCGAATGCAGGCCGGGTCTATTTCGCGGGCGGCACGCCTGACCTTTCCGATCTAAGGCCCGACGGCACCGTCGATCTTGCAGCGAGTCTGACCCGCGAGCTGGCCGAAGAAACGGGGCTTGGAGAAGCCGATTGCCACGTGGACGATGAGTGGATCATCATCCGACGCTGGCCGACGGTCGCGCTGCTCCGGAACGTCACCCTGCCTATGACGGCGGGGGAGGGCGCTGCCCTGATCCGTGCCAATATTGCCAAGGAGCCCGAGCCGGAACTGCAGGATGTGCGGGTCGTCCGCACTCCGGAGGACATCGACCGGGAGGCGATGCCCCTGTTCCAGCAATCTTTCTTCGAGTGGGTCTTTGCTCACACGTAACCGTAGCGGGCCTTGGTAGCGCGGATCATCCGCTGCGCTTCCGCGTCGCGTCCGGCGGCGCAGGTGGTTTCGGCCTGCCCGATCTCCCGATCGACACGGTTATAGACGGACTGGTTCACGTGCCCCATAGCGAGATCGTTGCTCATCACGGCGCGGTAGCGGGCGATCTCGCCCTGACAGCCGGAGCCCTCCGGCATACGGAAGCTCGCGGGCGCCGAGGCAGGGCCTGTGGCGGTCTGATTGCACGCGGCGAGCGGCAGAGTCACGAGACCGGTGAGCCACAAGCCACGAATCGCATTTTTCATCGAAGTCACCTCACATTCGGACGGGACGGCGTGAATAAAAGCCGAGCTTGCGGTGATCTAGGGCATTTTGCCGTCTGTCCAGGGAGCGGGGAGAGGGACATTTCCTATACGGTCTCCGAGCTTCGGCTTTTCGTTTGTTTCAAGCACTTGCCATTCCGGATCCCGCCCGTTACAAACGTGCCGTTCTTCGCGGCAGGGCCGCGGTCTTTGGAGGATTGGGCAGCGATGGCAATCGGCTCCCACAGCGCTGACAGGAACGGCACCGCTCCGGCGGCCGGCCGCGCGCTCCTCCTTGGCGTCCTTCTCCTTAGCTGCCCCTGAGGGTCGGCTGGGCGCTGTCGCCTGGGCTCTCAGGGGTTCTGGAAAGACCAAAGAACAACCTCGAGCGCATGGCTTCAAGATCTCTGGATCGCGCTCTTCCCGAGAAGGACTGACACGATGACCGCTTCCGCCACCGGCTCCTCCAAGGACCGCGTCCTGATCTTCGACACCACCCTGCGCGACGGCGAGCAATGCCCCGGCGCGACCATGACGCTGGAGGAAAAGCTCGAGGTCGCGGCCTTGCTCGATGCCATGGGCGTCGACATCATCGAGGCGGGGTTCCCGATCGCCTCCAACGGCGACTTCGAGGCCGTTGCCCTCATCGCCCAGCAGGTGAAGAACGCGACCGTCGCCGGTCTCGCTCGTGCCATCTCCGCCGATATCACCCGCGCCGGCGAGGCCGTGCGCCACGCCCGGAAGCCGCGAATCCATACCTTCGTCTCCACGTCGCCGATCCACCTGCAGCATCAGATGCGCAAGTCCGAGGAGGCGGTGCTGGAGATCATCACGGCCACGGTGGGCCAGGCGCGCAACCTGGTCGAGGATATCGAGTGGTCGGCCATGGACGCCACGCGCACGCCTATCGATTATCTGTGCCGCTGCGTAGAGGCCGCGATCAAAGCGGGCGCCACCACCATCAACCTGCCGGACACGGTCGGCTACGCCACGCCCGACGAGTACCGTTCCATGTTCCGCGCCGTGCGCGAGCGCGTGCCGAATGCCGACAAGGCGATTTTCTCCGCCCATTGCCACAACGACCTGGGCCTGGCCGTCGCGAACTCCCTGGCGGCTCTTGAAGGCGGTGCGCGTCAGATCGAGTGCACCATCAACGGCATCGGCGAGCGCGCGGGTAATGCGGCTCTCGAAGAGGTCGTGATGGCTATCAGGACCCGCGGCGACGTGCTGCCCTACGAGACCGGCATCGAGACGACGATGCTGACGCGCGCATCCAAGCTCGCGTCCGCCGCCACCTCGTTCCCGGTGCAGTACAACAAGGCCATCGTGGGCCGGAACGCTTTTGCACATGAGAGCGGCATCCATCAGGACGGCATGCTGAAGAATGCGCAGACCTACGAGATTATGACACCCGAAAGCGTCGGCGTGACCAAGACTTCGCTGGTCATGGGCAAGCATTCCGGCAGAGCTGCCTTCCGCAACAAGCTGGAGGAGCTGGGCTATCAGTTGGCCGACAACCAGTTCCAGGACGCCTTCGAGCGCTTCAAGGAACTTGCGGACCGCAAGAAGCACGTCTACGACGAGGATATCGAAGCGCTGGTCGACCAGAACATCGCCACTGCCCATGACCGCATCAAGCTGGTCTCGCTCTCCATCGTGGCCGGCACGCGCGGCCCGCAGCGCGCCACCATGCGCCTGCAGGTCGACGGCAAGACGATGATCGAGGAGCAGGAGGGCAACGGCCCCGTGGACGCCACCTTCAACGCCATCAAGGCGCTGGTGCCGCACGAGGCCGAGCTGGAACTCTATCAGGTACACGCGGTGACCGAGGGTACGGATGCGCAGGCCGAGGTCTCTGTACGCCTCTCCGCGGACGGCCGCAGCGTGACCTCCCGCGCCGCCGATCCTGACACGCTGGTAGCCTCCGCGCAGGCCTATCTCGGCGCGCTCAACAAGCTGCTGAGCCGGGGCGCGAGCCTCCACGCGCAGCACGCGGCGGAATAAACCGTCCGGCCGTCATGCCCGGCCCTGTGCCGGGCATGACGGACGCCTTAAGCATACTTTCGACGAACGGCGTAGATGGCCGCGACGCGCATGGCCGTGGCGCATCGAGCGGCTCCTCTCAATCCGACACGGGAATCGGGCTCTGCGGCTTGATGGTCGAGAGCACGAAGCTTGAGCGTACGTCGGCGACGCCGGGCAGGGTGAGCAGGCGGTTCATGGTGAACTCGCCGAAGCTCTCGATGTCCCGGGCGACCGCATGAACGATGATGTCCACCTCGCCGGCAAGGGCGTGACAGGCGATCACTTCCTCATAGCCCTTCAAGCGCTCCACGAGCCGGGTGCGCCAGCCGGGCTCCGATTGCTCCAACTTGATGAACACGAAGGCCTCCACCTCGAAACCGAGGGCCTTGCGATCGACCATCGCCCGATACCCCTGAATGATCCCGTCCTCCTCGAGGGCCTTCAGACGTCTCAGGCACGGGGAGGCGGCAAGGCCCACCTTCCCGGCCAGGGTGGAGTTGGGAATACGCCCGTCCCCTTGAATAGTGCGCAGGATCCGGCGGTCGGAGGGAGAAAGGTGACGTTTCATCGAAGTCTCCCGGATTGAGGCCTTCGGGTCATTCTATGACCGATCAGGCCCTTATCCAGGGTGAAAACGGCCAAAAATGACCTGAAGCGAGTGCTATCCTGGTGTCATAACAAAGACGGAGGAACGCTATGAATACTGCGACCGGGAGCGACGATCCACGCGACTACATGCGCGATCAGGGCTTTGAAAACTATACCGAAACCGACCATGCAACTTGGAGAACTCTGGCCAAGCGCCAGCGGGAGATCCTGAAAGGCCGCATCGTCGATCAGTTCCTCGAGGGCCTCGACCGTCTTGGCATCGGTGAGGAGGGGATCCCCGACTTCCGCGTCATGAACCAGCGCCTCAAAGCCGCGACAGGCTGGGAGGTCGTGGCCGTGCCGGGTCTCATCCCCGATCTCGCCTTCTTCCGCATGCTGGCGAACCGCCAGTTCCCGGCAGGCTTCTGGATCCGCAAGCCAGACCAGCTCGACTATATCGAGGAGCCGGACATCTTCCACGACGTATTCGGCCATGTGCCGCTGATCATGCAGCCGGTCTACGCGGATTATCTCGAATCCTATGGCAAGGCCGGGCTGGCGGCCGCCGAGCATGGTGCCCTGAAATACTTGGCGCGGCTCTACTGGTACACGGTGGAGTTCGGGCTCGCCCGGACGCCGCAGGGGCTGCGCATCGTCGGCGCTGGCATCGCCTCGTCTCCCGGCGAGACGATCTTCGCACTCGAAAGCCCGTCGCCCAACCGGGTCGCCTTTGATCTCGGTCGCGTCATGCGCACCCTCTACCGGATCGACGATTACCAGGAGATCTATTTCGTGCTCGACGGAATCGAATCATGGCCAAGCCTCAACCTCGACCGGCTGATCCCCCTGTGGGAGGAACTGGCGGCCCAGGACGAGGTCGAGCCCGGCCATCTCCAGCCGGAGGATCAGATTTTGACGCAGGGTGACGGCACCTACCACCGCGCCAAATCGAAATCCGCGGCTTGAGGAAAAAACCTCCCCAATGGGGTAGACAGAGGCCGTGCGGTTTGTTACACGCACGGCCTCTTCAGCGGAAACGCGCCGCTGAATTCGCTTCGGCGACGGGTGTATAGCTCAGTTGGTAGAGCAGCTGACTCTTAATCAGCGGGTCCAAGGTTCGAGTCCTTGTACACCCACCAAATTCGCAAGACATAGGTTGCGCGGAAATTTCTTCGAGGCCGAGTGATCCCGTGGCCGCCGTCAGCTCCGGCATGTGTCTGCTATCCTATCCCACTGCACAAGGTGGTTCTCCAATCTCTCGGAAGGCCGGATAAGTTTTAGGGGCGGGTTGTACCTGTTGGCGCTGGCTGACACCTGCGACGGTGACTTACGGACCAGACGACAGGGGTGGTGTGGGCCTGCAGACGATCGCGGGTCAGGGACGAGATCAGGATCGCGGTGAGCGAGGACGATACGGGAAACGATCTGCGCGCTTGAGGCCTGCAAGCCCTCGGCCCGCCGCACCGAGGGCGCGACTGGAGCAATAACTGGACCTCAGGGCCAACTGGTATGAGGCCAAGTCTCCACAATGATGCCTTTTTACCAGCGCCCGTATGCGCTGCGGGTTGTGAGTCAATGTTCTGCTGATGACCGTTCCTGGCACAGGTCCCGTCTCAGGAATGAGGCGCTACCGTTCGCGAGGCTTGGACGAAGCAGAGCCATGACGTTTAAACTTGCTTCATTCTCTGGCCGTCCTATACGGAATCAACCCGATCAATTTCATTCCTTTCTTACCTTTCATGACCGTCCCTCGTCGCTTTCTCCTCGCCTCATCCTTCGCCCGCCTCATTCAGCGCCAACGGGGAAGCTTGCGCCAGATCGAGGGCTTCTTTCCGGAGCGGCCGGGTCGCGCCGCCTTGGTTCGCCTCGAGGAGAACAGAGGGTTGCTCATTCTGAGGGTGGCCGGCCATGATGGAGAGACGGAGGAGCAGACCGAAGTTCCGGTGGCCCATGCCCATGCGCTTCTGGATGTCTGTGCCGGCGAAATCGCCTACGACCGCACGAAACTCCGGATCGGTGACCGGATCGCCCTGATCGATCACGTCATCCACCCCCGTCACGTCCAATTCGTGACCATCGAATTCAACAGCGAGAGGGAAGCGGGGGAGTTTCGTCCCTTCGCTTGGCTCGGCC
Organism: Microvirga makkahensis; assembly: GCF_009830105.1. Lineage (GTDB taxonomy): Bacteria > Pseudomonadota > Alphaproteobacteria > Rhizobiales > Beijerinckiaceae > Microvirga > Microvirga makkahensis. Next base: position 249,367 of record NZ_WURB01000001.1, on the reverse strand, counting down.
CCGAGGTCACGAGAGATCCCCGTTACGCCAATCACGCCATCGCCCTCGGCAGTCTTCGCGAGTCTCTCGATATTCCGCTCTCCAACGCGGCCCTCGATGGATTGCTGGACACCCTGGAGAACCGCGCCCCCGATCAGCAGCGTTCACATCTGCGTCGGCCGGCCGCAAACCAGGCCCAGGCAGCCAAGGCTGGGCCCGGTCATGCGCAAGCCAATCACCAGCCGAACAAAGCCAATCTCGACGAGATTGAGGAAGCCATCATGCGCGAAATGGAACTCACCCTTCAGAACAAGCGCTCCTGACCGTTCGGTCGAAGTCTGGGCTGTTTTCCCTTCCGGAGGATCGTCTCATTTTTTGCCGCATTTGGGGCGGCAAACCTGATCCGCTGCGCCAAATGATGCACCAGCGCGAACCTCCGGTTAGACCGGCTCTCCCCAAACCGCGGGAGAATTAACCTCACATCAATGTCGTCCCTCCATGGTGCCGTCTCACGACAAAGGAGACGGCACCATGACCCAATGGCATCACCGGGACCGCGGACCGATCACCGAGGAGAAACTCCTCAAGGCAGTCCACATCCTCGCCGATATCGTCGAAAATCATGGTTCGGTGTTCCGTCCGCTGTATCACGACGTCCGGCAGCAGCTGGCGGAGTTCCGCATTCAGGAGCAGGCCGATGCCGCTCCGGCGATTGCCGCTTTGCCCGACAACAAGGTCGCCTGACGAACGGAGTATTCCGCGGCGCGGCAGGCAAGACTATCGGTTTACTGTAGAAACCGGCTTCGAGGGCGAGACACGTGACCGTCAACGCCTGGACTCGCATGCTTTCTGGGGTCGCGCTCTGCGTGGTGATTTCACAGGCCGCTGTCGGGCTCCAGTCGCTTGAGGAGCAGTGGACCGGGCGCCCGTGTCACGAGGCGCTGGTCACGCCATCCTGATGGGCACGATCGTGCGGACCCTCTGGACACCGAACGCCCGTTGGGCGCCCGGTATCGGCTTCTCGGTCAAGGCCCTGCTCGAGATTGCCGTATAAAGATCATTCGGCCGCCCGTCTCACGGGCAGAAAGCCGATGGGCTGACGTTGTGGACCTTCCTGCTTCAGAGTGCGGAGCATATCCTCATACTCCCGCTCCATCTCGGGCGTGACCGACGGACGCGTTTCCCGCAAGGCCTGTTCGAAATGGGCCATGCTGACGGCTTGGGCCTCCAAGGACTCGCGCAAGGCGAGAAGGCCCGCTCGGCGGGTCAGGTCCTCAAGATCCGCGCCCGTGAACCGGCTCGTTCTTTCCGCCACCAGATCGAGATCAACATCAGGGCCCAGCGGCATGGATTTCGTATGGATGCCGAGAATGTGCCGGCGTCCCTGCGCATCGGGCACCGGAACGTAGATTAATTCATCGAAACGGCCCGGGCGCAGCAGGGCAGGGTCGATCAGATTGGGCCGGTTGGTTGCGGCCATCACCACGACTCCCTGCAACTCCTCGAGCCCATCCATTTCCGCCAGGATCGTGTTGACCACGCGCTCCGTTACGGCTGGTTCGCCAAGGCCGCCGCCGCGCACGGGCGCCAGGGAGTCGATCTCGTCGATAAAGATCACGGTGGGTGCGACCTGCCGAGCGCGGGCGAACAGGCGGGACACCTGCTGCTCCGACTCGCCATACCATTTCGAGAGAAGGTCCGACGATTTCGTTGCCACGAAATTGGCCTGGGCTTCGCGCGCGACCGCCTTCGCGAGGAGGGTCTTGCCGGTGCCGGGCGGGCCGAAGAGCAGGAAGCCTTTGGCCGGGCGGATGCCGAGGCGGCGGAAGGATTCCGGGCTTTTAAGCGGGAGCTCCACACCTTCGCGCAGGCGCGTCCTGGCCTCCTCGATACCGCCGATATCGTCCCAGGTCACATTCGGGACCTGGATCATGATCTCGCGCAGGGCCGAGGGCTGAATCCGCTTGAGGGCGTTCTGGAAGTCCTGCCGGGTGACGCGCAGTTTCTCCAGCACGTCCGCAGGGATGCCCTCCTTGAGATTGACGTCCGGCAGGATGCGGCGCAGGGAATCCATTGCAGCCTCGCGAGCGAGGGCGGAGAGATCCGCGCCGACGAAGCCATAGGTCGTGCGGGCGATGTCGTCCAGGTCCACATCCTGGGCGAGCGGCATGCCGCGGGTGTGGATGGTCAGGACCTCGCGGCGGCCCGGCTCGTCCGGAACACCGATCACGATCTCCCGATCGAAGCGGCCGGGTCTGCGGAGCGCCTCGTCGATGGCCTCACGGCGGTTCGTTGCACCGATCACCACGATGTTCTGGCGAGGCTCCAGCCCGTCCATGAGGGTGAGCAGTTGTGCCACGATGCGCCGTTCGACCTCTCCTGTCACCTCTTCCCGTTTTGGGGCGATGCTGTCGATTTCGTCGATGAAGATGATCGCTGGTGCGTTCTGCTGCGCCTCCTGGAATACCTGCCTCAACCGTTGCTCGGACTCCCCGTAGTGGCGCCCCATGATCTCCGGTCCGGCGATGTGGTAGAACTGCGCCTCGGTCTCGTTGGCGACGGCGCGCGCGAGCAGCGTCTTGCCGGTGCCGGGAGGGCCATAGAGCAGGACGCCTTTCGGCGGATCTATGCCGAGCCGCTGGAAGAGTTCGGGATGGCGGAGCGGGAGCTCCACCATCTCGCGCACCTGATCGACGGTATTCCCAAGGCCGCCGATATCGTCGTAGGTGACGTCCGCGCGGCGTGCCTCCTTGGGTTCCTCGAATTGCGGACGCAGCTCGATCTCAGTTTCGGCCGTGACCTGGACGATGCCACGCGGATGGGTGGACACGACGACAAGGCGGATCTCCTGCAATCCATAGGCGGGGATGTTCAGCAGTCTGCGCAGCTCCTCGGGATATCTGGAGTCCGAGGCATTGGGTGAGTACACGGAGGTGGAGATCACATCGCCCGCCGTCAGAGGCCGCTGGTAAAAGGTGCGGCGCAGCGCGTCGCCCGAGCCCTGGAGGCGCAGTCCTTTCTGTGCCGGAGCGAGGACGACGCGTGCGGCCGGACGGGCGTCCGCCGGCTTGACCTCCACGAAATCGCCGCGGCTGACACCCGCATTCACACGCTGCAGGCCGTCAAGACGAATGATGTTAAGGCCTTCGTCCTCCGCGTAGGGCGTGACGGCGACCGCCGTCGTATGTCTCTTGCCAATGATCTCGATAGCTTGGCCTTCCTGCATGCCCAGGTCCGCCAAAGTCTGCCGGCTCATGCGTGCGATACCGCGACCCGCGTCGCCGGGCCTCGCATTCGCGACCTGAAGACGTACGACCTTACCATCATCTGTCATTGCTGCGTTCCCCTCGTCCAGGTGGCGGTCATCCCGATCACGGCGTTCTTGGGCAGAAACTCAGGTGCCGAGATGAACCCCCAAAGCTCAAGGAACGATCTCGCCAATGCAAGCGAGGGGCAAACGCCACATTGCTGGATTTGTTGCAGGTGCGGTCTTGAGCGGGTGGGCTGGAGCTTGGCAGATTACGGCCAATCGGGCGATGCCAGGCCCAGCTCCTCGGGCGCAGCATCTAGAGCCGTTCGAGGCTCCAAGGGGCAGAAGAATGAGGCGTCAGAGGCTCTTCATGAAGATGCGTCAAGAATTCGGACAAAGTCCGTCAATAAACTTGCGCTTACGTCCAAGATGCTCAATCCTGTGGACTGACAACTGATAACAGAGGCTAACCGGGCCTGTCATGTCTCCCATCACGCCGCTTCGCGACGAACGAACTCTGGTTTTGCAATTGCGGGATGCGATCGGCGCCCTTATTGGTGCGCATGGACTGAAACCGGGCGATCAGTTGCCGACAGAGGCGGAACTTACCCGAAGATTTCAGATTTCCCGGCCGGCTCTGCGGGAGGCATTGAAGCTTCTGGAACAGGATGGCGCGATTTATGTGAAACACGGCAAGGGCCGCTTCGTATCGGCGGCGGCAGCGCTCCAGGTCGAGCGGCCGATCACCTGTTTCGAAAGCGTCTCCGAGATGATGCAGAAGTCCGGTTACCGCCCGATCAATAAAGTATTGTCGATTTCCGAGGAGGCGGCTTCGGAGGAAGTGCAAGCCGCTCTGCGCCTAGATGCCAGCTCCCGTGTCATCCGGTTGGAGAGGCTGCGGATGCATGAGGAGGATGTGCTTGTCTATGGCCTCGACTACATTCCTCGCACCGCTGTTCCCGACCGTCTCTACGATATCGATTGGAGCGGCTCCCTGCTCGATCTGTTGGAGCGCCACGGCATGCGTCCATGCATGTCAACGGCCGTCGCCACGTCGATCATGCTGCCGCCAGATGTCAGTGAACGAAACGATCTGAACGACTTCGGCCCCGCTTTCCTGATTGTGGAGACGGCCTTCACGTCGACAGGCCTCCCCATCGTTTATGCAAAGGATTATCATCGCGGCAGTCGGTTCTCTTTCAGCTTCGTCCGCAAATGAGGCACCTCTTGCGGCCTCTGAGTGCTCGCGCAGCGCGTGGTGGTTCGGTTCAGCACTCAGCGATGCGCTGCGCTGCGCGAAACAGTGAGCGTCGGATCAATCCTGAAGGAGTAAGTCCTCTAGTCATGTCCGATGCTCCGGCAAGTCCGAGCCGCTGTGGATGCTTCGATGCGAGGCGGTTGAAAGTTCGATTTCCTCCACGTTGGTAGACTTGACAGTCGCTGAGATTGGTCGTCTGCTGTCAGACAACGTTAGAAAGATTATCGGGGGAGGTTCATGGGCAAGCATCTGGTTCTAAAGGGACTTTGTCCGCCGATTTCCGGATAGCTTCACCGGGCGGGGAAAAATGGATCCAGCGGATTGTGGGGTTCAGGTCAATCGGCTTGAGCTCGTCCCATATGCGTGAGTGGTGCTCTGTGATGCCCGCCGTGGTCAGGCATCCGAGCCGTACGCGACTTCCTGTGTCCATCTTTGCGAATCCGGTTCCTCACGATCGTTCTCATGGTCTTTTCCGCAGGATGCGGCTCAGACCCTTTCGGCGCTCGGAACTACCGAGCGTGAGCTGCGGCTCCAAGAAATAGGGAGCCACCCATCGCCTTGTTATCCAATCATCAGAAGAGGGAAGTTGAAGGATGCGTAAGCTCGTTTTCGGTACAATGATGGCGCTGGGATTCGCCTCCGTTATGAATGCAACGGCTCAGGCCGGCCCGACCATGGATCGGGTCATGAAGGCCGGTGAAATGAAAGTTGCTACCAACAGCGGGTGGCCTCCGCAGAGCTATCTCGATGACAGCAACAAGCTGGTCGGCTTCGACGTGGACGTGGCCAACGAGATTGCCAAGCGCCTTGGGGTGAAGGTGAAATTCGAAACACCCGAATGGAACGTGATGACCGGCGGTCGCTGGCATGGTCGTTTCGACGTGGCCGTGGGTTCGATCACGCCGACCAAAGCGCGTTCCCAAGTCATCGACTTCGCCGGCATCTATTACTACAGCCCATACGTCTTTGTGGTGCACAAGGACAGCAAGGCGACGTCCCGTGACGACCTGAACGGGAAGAAAATCGGTGTCGAGACGGGAACGACTTCCGAGGACTATATCAACCGTCGGCTGGAGATCGATGCCCCGGGCCTTGCGCCGATTCAGTACACGCTGACCCCGGGCGAGGTGAAGACCTACGCCGACTCCATGCTGCCCTTCGACGATCTGCGGCTGGGCGACGGCACGCGCATCCACGCGGTTATCGCGCCCGAGCAAACGGCACAGAACGCCATCAAGAACAGGTATCCGGTGAAGATTCTTCCCGGTGAGGCCGCTTTCAAAGAGCCGCTCGTGGTGGTGACGGACAAGGGTGATCCGGAATGGACCGCCAAGCTCGGAAGCATCATTCAAAGCATGAAAGATGACGGCACCCTGAGCAAACTGACCACCAAGTGGTACGGCAGCGACTACAGCAAGTAACCGCACCACTTTCCGATCCATCTTCCACCTGCAACACGACACGATCAATCATGTCCTACGTCGAAACCTATTATCGTCGGGCGCTCGGACCGAGCGCTGTCCAAAGGCCGGTGCTCGAAGGGGCCTTGAAGGTTGATGTCTGTGTTGTAGGTGGAGGGCTCGCCGGACTCACGACCGCTCTGGAACTCGCTCGCAAGGGCCGCAAGGTCTGCGTTCTCGAAGCGAACCGGGTCGCCTGGGGCGCTTCAGGCCGTAACGGCGGCTTCGTGAGCCCCGGCTGGGCAGCGCGTTACAAAAATATCCGGCGGATGGCTGGAGAGGCCCATGCGAAGGAACTGCATCGCCTTTCCATCGAGGGTATGAATGACGTTCTGAAGAACGTCCATGCCTTCGCCATGGAGGGTGCGGAGCCGACTCACGGCATTATGGGAGCCGTGCGCTACGAGGCGACAGACGATCTCAAGGCTCATCGCGACTGGCTGGAGAAGGAATTCGGCTACGAGGTCGAATTCAAGAGCCGCGACGAGGTGCGTCAGATGCTCGTCTCACCTCGCTACTATCAAGCTCTGTACGACCCCAATGCCTTCCACTTTCATCCTCTGAACTATGCGCGCGCTCTCGCCAAGGAGATCGAGCATCTGGGCGGGGCTGTGTACGAAGGTTCACCCGTCGTCGCGACTGCACTGGACGGCGCAACCAGGATTGCCAAGACGGCCTATGGATCCGTGGAGGCCGACCATCTGGTGATCGCATCGGGCGGCTATACTGGAAATCTCGTGCCGCAGCTCAAGCGCAGCTACCTGCCGATCGCCACTTACGTGATGCTGACCAAGCCCAATCGCGAGCTGATCGCGAGCGCAATTCGCACCGACGCGGCTATTGGTGATGATCGTCGCGCAGGTGATTATTACCGGCTGGTGGATGGAGGTGAGCGTATTCTTTGGGGCGGCAAGATCACGACGCGCACGACAGAACCTCGTCTTCTGGGCCGCCTGCTTCACGAGACGATGGTGTCTACCTACCCGCAATTGAAGGACTTGGATGTCGAGATCGTCTGGTCCGGCCTCATGTCCTATGCCCGCCACATGATGCCGCAGATCGGCCGTCTGCAGCCTGGCGTCTGGTATTGCACGGCCTTCGGCGGGCATGGGCTCAATACCACGGCTATCGGTGGACGCGTGGTCGCAGAGGCGATCATGGGGGAAAGCGACCGGTACAAGCTGTTTGCTCCGTTCGGCCTCGCCTGGAACGGGTCGATTGCCGGCCGTGCTGCTGTCCAGCTGACCTACTGGGCCTACCAGGCATCCGACTTCCTGCGGGAGCGGAAGTCGGCTTAGAATTGAAGATGCAAGCACAACAGGTTTGAGGGTGGGAGGGCCCGATGCACTACGCCGACAACGTCGATTACCCGAGGCTGCTGTCCCGGCCATCCGTCTATATCCCGGGGCTCGCGATTCTCTTCGGCATTCTTCTGTACACGCAGGCGGGGACAACATCCCTGGGGCAAGCGCTCGCCGGGGTGTTCGGAATGGCTGGAGACTCGCTCCTCGCGGCGAACCTGCTCGTAGCTATCGTCGTCACCGCTGTCGTCGCGCTCAACGTCGCCGTGGTCATGCGACTCAGCCTCAAGCATCAGGTCTATGTGGTCTGGGCCGAGCTGGCGCTTCTCGTTCTGCTATTCTTCTATTCCTTCGATCTCAGCTTCGAGTTCATCCGCCGTAAGATCGGTTTCCTGCTGACTCAGGGCTTGGTAACGACCCTGTATGTTTCGGCCATCTCAATCGTCATCGCATCCGTCCTGGCGATGATCGGTGCCGTCGCAAAGCTCTCGTCCAACGGCATCGCGCTCGGAATCGCGAATTTCTATACCTCCCTCTTCCGCGGCCTTCCTTTGCTGATGCAGATCTACATGATCTATCTGGGGCTGCCGCAACTCGGATATGTCATCGACGCCGTTCCCGCCGGCATCCTGGCGCTGTCACTCTGCTATGGCGCCTACATGACCGAGATCTTTCGCGCCGGCATCGAGAGTATCCCGAAGGGCCAGTGGGAAGCCTCGCGCGCATTGGGACTGAAGCCGAAGGATACCCTTATCCGCATCATCCTTCCCCAGGCGATGCGCATCATCATCCCGCCGACAGGCAACCAGTTCATCGCCATGCTGAAAGACAGTTCGCTCGTGTCGGTGGTCGGCGTGTGGGAGCTCATGTACCTCGCCCGCACTCAGGGGCAGACCGAGTTCCGGCACGTGGAGATGATGATAACGGCGTCGCTGATCTACTGGATCCTGTCCATTGTCCTGGAACTCATCCAGGGGCGCATCGAGCGGCGGTTCAACAGGGCTCAGACGCGATGACGGACCATATGAGTGAAGTCAGATACGTGCGAGAGGAGACGTACTCGTGATCCGGAAGAGCAGGCTTTCTCTAGTGGAATCAACCCCTGAGCCGACCGGGGCCGTTCCTGCCGTGCAGATCAGAAACCTGTCGAAATGGTATGGCAGCTTTCAAGCCCTGACGGATGTCGATCTCACCATTTCGCGGGGTGAGAAGCTCGTGATCTGCGGCCCGTCCGGCTCCGGAAAATCAACGCTCATCCGCACCATCAATGCGCTCGAGAACTTTCAGAAGGGACAGATCATCGTCGACGGCATCGAACTGACCCGCAAGCCCGACGCGGTTGAAGCCGTGCGGAAAAGGGTGGGCATGGTATTCCAGCAGTTCAACCTGTTTCCTCATCTCACGGTTTTGGAGAACTGCACCCTGGCCCTGCGACTCGTGCGCGGCATCCCACACAAGGAAGCAGAAGAGCGGGCGCTGCATTATTTGGGCAAAGTCCGGATTCCGGACCAGGCGCACAAATATGCATCGCAGCTTTCCGGCGGCCAGCAGCAGCGCGTGGCTATTGCCCGTGCTCTGTCGATGCAGCCAGACATCATGCTGTTCGACGAGCCGACCTCGGCGCTCGATCCCGAGATGGTCAAAGAGGTGCTCGACACCATGACGCAGCTTGCGGGAGAGGGTATGACGATGGCCGTGGTCACTCACGAAATGGGCTTCGCCCGTCAGGTGGCCGACCGCGTGGTGTTCATGGATCGGGGCGAGATCGTGGAGCATGGTCCGCCGTCCGAGTTCTTCTCGAATCCCAAGGAGTTGCGGGCGCAGGCCTTCCTGAGCCAGATCCTTCACTGATCCAGGCGCGAGAACCAGCGAAAATATCCAGAAATCAACGTGTGGAGGGGGAGAGTGGCGAAGGATTGCGACGTCGCTGTCATCGGAGCGGGGCACAACGGGCTCGTCTGCGCCTATTATCTCGCCGCAGCGGGATACAAGGTGAAGGTGTTCGAGCAGCGCTCCGTCGTGGGCGGTGCAGCCGTGACGGAAGAATTTCATCCCGGCTTTCGCAACTCGGTCGCCTCCTACACCGTCAGTCTGCTCAATCCCAAGATCATCCGCGATCTCGATCTGCCCCGTCACGGCCTGAAGGTCGTGGAGCGCCGCCTGTCGAACTTTCTGCCTCTCCCGAATGATCGATACCTGAAGATCGGTGAAGGCGTGACCCGCTCCGAGATCGCGCGGTTCAGCGCCGGGGACGCGAAACGCTACGAGGCCTATTCGAACGAAATCGACGCCATCGCGGACGTACTGCGCGACCTCGTTCTTCAGCAGCCCCCGAACCTTGTCGCCGGCGGCCTGCGCGCAGTGCTGTCGGAGGGCTGGCGAGCCCTGATGACCGGCAACCGGCTGCGTGGTCTGTCCATGGCGAACCGACGAGCTTTGCTCGATCTTTTCGCAAAGTCTGCAGGCGATTACCTCGACGGCTGGTTCGAGACCGATTGCGTGAAAGCGGCCTTCGGCTTCGATGCCATCGTGGGCAATTTCGCGAGCCCTTATACTCCGAACACGGCCTATGTGTTGCTCCATCATGTATTTGGCGAAGTGAACGGCAAGAAGGGCGTTTGGGGGCACGCCATCGGTGGCATGGGTGCGATCACGCAGGCCATGGCGAAGGCGGCGCGCGAGCGCGGCGTCGAGATCGAAACCGATGCACCCGTGCGGGAAGTGATCGTCGAGAAAGGCAGGGCCAGTGGCGTCATCCTGAAGGACGGACGCACGATCCGCGCGCGTGCAGTGGCAGGCAATGTCCACCCCAAACTGCTATTCGACCGACTGGTTCCTGAGGGTGCGCTGCCGGCGGATTTCCTATGCCGCATGCGGCGCTGGAAATCGGGTTCGGGTACGTTTCGGATGAATGTGGCGCTTTCGTCCCTGCCGAGCTTTACGGCTCTGCCTGGACGTGAGGTGGCGGATCATCACACGGCAGGCATCATCATCGCTCCGTCCCTTGCATATATGGACCGAGCCTATGACGACGCGAAACAATTGGGATGGAGCCGCGAGCCTGTGGTCGAAATGCTGATCCCTTCGACCCTGGACGACAGCCTCGCGCCCGAGGGCATGCATGTGGCGAGCCTGTTCTGCCAGCACGTCCAGCCACATTTCTCGGACGGGCGCTCGTGGGACGATCACCGCGAGGAAGTGGCAGACCTGATGATCGCGACCGTTGATCGTTATGCTCCCGGATTCAAGGAGAGCGTCGTCGGACGGCAGATCATGAGCCCGCTTGATCTCGAACGCACCTTCGGACTCATCGGGGGTGACATCTTCCATGGCGCCCTGACCCTCGACCAGATCTTCAGCGCCCGTCCGATGCTGGGGCACGCGGATTACCGCGCGCCGATCACGGGGCTGTACATGTGCGGCGCGGGCACCCATCCAGGCGGTGGCGTCACGGGCGCGCCGGGACACAACGCCGCCCGCGCTGTCCTGGCTGACTTGCGGCGTCTGAGATAGGCGGGATGTGCGGCCTTTCGGCCGGGCGAGCCCGCTTGATCCGGTCGACGATCGGTCTTAGCTAGACCGGGCGCATCACCTCGGTTGCGGGACTCGCGGAAGGGCCCTTCTTGACATGGCGAGAAAAGCAGGAAGTGCGGACCTGCCGCTGCACAGCGGGCATGTGCCCAAATGGCTTGCAGATCGCATGACTCGTCTTGGCGCCGTCATCAGCGAGGCCATCGTTCATCATTACGGTCGGGACGAATTGCTGCGCCGCTTGGCGCACCCCTTCTGGTTTCAATCCTTCGGGGCCGTCATGGGCATGGATTGGCATTCGTCAGGCATAACCACCAGCGTGATTGGGGCTCTGAAGCGCGGCCTGACGCCGTTGTCGAAGGATCTTGGAATTCACGTTTGCGGCGGGCGGGGGCGGCATTCACGGCAAACACCTCACGAACTCATGTCCATCGGTGAGCGTGTCGGATTCGACGGTTCCGCTCTTGCGCAGGCCAGCCGACTGGTTGCTAAGGTCGACAGTGCGGCGATACAGGACGGTTTCGATCTCTATCTTCATGGTTTTATCGTTACGGATGACGGCAAGTGGGCGGTCGTCCAGCAGGGAATGAACGATTCGCGCCGGCAGGCGCGCCGCTATCACTGGCTGTCCGAAGATCTCAAGAGCTTTGTCGACGAGCCCCATACGGCCATCGACGGGATCGGGCAGGGGGAAATCGTCAATCTGACCGATCGACGCGCGGAAGCCTCGCGCCGGGCACAGATCGAGGTGCTGGGCTCCCTGGGCCCGGACGGCATTGCGCGCAAGTTTCTGGCGCTGAACGAGCGGCCGACGGAGGCTGAAGCCTCACCTCAGCCGTTGTTGCCGCATCTCGTTATGCCGGAGCGCCATGATGTCCGCTCTACGGACGTGGTGCTGCGGCGTCTGCACGGCAGCCTGGCGGCTGCGGCCGAACGGGGGCCCGATGATTTCCCGGAGCTTCTGCTGACGCCCGGCGTCGGGCCGCGCACCGTACAGGCGCTGGCGATGGTGACGGAGGTGGTCCATGGAGCGCCATGCCGATTCAGTGACCCGGCGCGGTTTTCTTTCGCCCATGGCGGAAAGGATCGCCATCCTTTCCCGGTGCCCGTGCGCGTGTACGACCAGACCATCCGGGTTCTGAAATCCGCGGTTCAGAAGGCAAGGCTCGGGCAGCAGGAAGAGCTCTTTGCCTTGAGGCGGCTCGACGATCAGGCGCGCAGCCTGGAGCGCTTTGCCGGTGGCCCGGGCTTCGACGAGATCCTGAGAGGCGAACGGGCGAAGTCGCATGCTTACGGCGGCCGTTCCGTTTTCGGTGACGAGCCGACGCCGGAAGATTAGCTCCCGTATTTCGCTCGTGTGGGGTGAGACGTCGCATGGCTTCAGTTTGGCCTGTGCTTGTCGGTCATACTCAAATTTTGCATGCTGCACCGGTGACGGGCCTTCATAAAGATCAATCCGGCTGCGGATGGGGCAGGCAGAAATGGATAACCAAACGACGGTTCTCAATATCTTGAAAAAGGCCCGCGATCTCGTGAACTCGGGGTACCATGCAGACGTTCTCGAGGCCATCAGCGCCCTCAAGGCGGACGCAAGCGGCCCCAAACGCGATCTCGCGTATTATGCGGTGCTGGAAACGGCGGCGGAAGGCCGTGGAGAGGTTGGGCTATCAGACTTGTCCGCAGCGAGCAGGGATGCGGCCATGGCCCTGCTCGACGCGACCATCAGGCGGATGACGTCGAAGCTGCACTGAGAAGAAAGCCCAAGACCGTCTCTTAAATCCTCCCCCGGCTGTGGGGCCGTTTACGCGAGTGCAGAGCGCAGATCCTGAATCAGGTCGTCGGCGTCCTCGATGCCGACGGACAGGCGCACGAGTCCGTCATCGATCCCGAGCTCAGCGCGCACCTGCGGCGGCACGGAGGCGTGGGTCATGATGGCCGGATGTTCTATCAGGCTCTCCACGCCCCCCAGGCTTTCGGCCAGGGTGAAGAGCTGGCAGCGTTCCAGAAAGCGCGTCGCACCCTCCAGCCCTCCCTTGATGCGGGCCGTGATGATGCCGCCGAAGCCCCGCATCTGGCGCTTCGCCAGCTCATGCTGAGGATGGGAGGCTAGACCGGGATAGATCACGCTGTCCACCCGTGGGTGCGCCTCGAGGAACTCCGCGATCTTCAAGGCAGAAGTGCAGTGACGCTCCATGCGCAGCGAAAGCGTTTTCAGGCCGCGCAACGCGAGGAAGCTGTCGAAGGGACCCGAGATCGAGCCGACTGCATTCTGGAGATAGGCGATCTTCTCGCGCACCTCCAGGTTCTGGCCGACCACCACGACTCCACCAACCATGTCGGAGTGACCATTGAGGTACTTGGTCGTGGAATGCACGACAATGTCAAAGCCGAACTCCAGCGGGCGCTGCACCCAGGGACTTGCGAAAGTGTTGTCGGCCACCAGCAGTGTCCCGTGCCCGCGGGTCGCCTGGGCGATGGCCTCCAGATCGGCGAGTTTTAGGAGAGGGTTGGTCGGAGTTTCCACCCAGACGAGACGCGTGTTGGGGCGCAGGGCTGCCTTGACGGCATCCGCATTGCCCAGATCGACATAGGTGATATCCAGTCCTGCCGATTGCCGGCGCACCTTCTCGAAAAGCCGTCGCGTGCCGCCATAGAGATCGTCAGAGGCGACAATGTGGGAGCCATGCTCCAGCATGTCGAGCACCGTCGCGCTCGCCGCGAGGCCGGACGAGAAGGCAAAGGCAGCGGACCCGCCCTCGAGATCGGCGATGCAGCGCTCGAATGCCATGCGCGTGGGGTTCTGCGACCGCGCGTATTCAAATCCCTTGTGCACGCCGGGGCTTTCCTGCGCGAAGGTCGAGGTCGCATAGATCGGCATCATCACCGCGCCCGTGGTCGGGTCCGGTGTCTGGCCTGCATGGATGCAGCGGGTGGCGAAAGCGAGTTGATTGCGAGTGTTCATCAGGCTTGTATCCGGAAGAAGTTGATGAGGTCGATGCGCGTGGCCAAGCCAACGAAGGTGTCGCCGTCCATGATCACCGGCACGAGACCTGAAGCGAAGAGGGGGAGGAGATCCTTTACAGGTGCCTGCGCAGGAACGGTTTGCAGGCGCGTGGTCATGATCTCGCGCACGGGTTTGTTGAAGACGCCCTGCGGATCACTTTCGTTGGCAACGAGCGCATCGAGAATATCGCTTTCGTCCACGAGGCCGACGACGTGGCCGTCCTCGATCACCGGCAACTGAGAAATATCGGAGGAGCGCATGCGTGCGAAGGCAGAGCGAAGCGTTTCGCTGGGGGAGACGAAGATCGTTGCACCCTCGCCGAAGGGATTGATGACCACATCGCGTGCGGTGCCAGTGGGCTTGCGGTCGAGCCAGCCCTCCTGGGCGATGAAGGCATCGTTGAAGACCTTCGACAGATACTTGGCGCCCGTGTCGCAGACGAGGGTGACGACGCGCTTCGGTTCGCTCTGCTCGCGGCAATAGCGCAGCGCCGCGGCCAGCAATGTGCCGGAGGACGAGCCGGCAAGGATGCCTTCCTTGCGCAGCAGCTCTCTGGCTGCCGAGAAGCTCTCCTTGTCGGTGATGGAATAGGCCTTCTTGACGAGAGAGAGATCGCAATTGAACGGTACGAAATCCTCGCCGATGCCCTCGACAGCCCAGGAGCCCGCCTCCGTCATTTCTCCCGTTTCAACCAGAGGGGCAAGGATCGAGCCTGCAGGATCGGCGAGAATCATCGCCGTCTTTGGAGAGGCCTTCTGGAGATAGCGTCCAATACCCGTCAGCGTGCCGCCGGAACCGACGCCGACCACGACGGCATCCACATCGCCCTCCATCCCGTCCAGGATCTCGGGGCCGGTGCTGGCCTCATGCGCCGCCGGATTGGCGGGATTCTCGAACTGGTTGATGTAGACGGCGCCGGGAGTCTTGCGGGTGATCTCCAGGGCCAGATCCTGGTAGTAGTCGGGATGCCCCTTACCCACATCCGAGCGCGTGATCACCACCTCCGCGCCGAGAGCTTTCGCGTGCAGCACCTTCTCGCGGGACATTTTATCGGGAACGACGAGGAGCGTGCGATAGCCCTTGCTGGCGCCAACCAGGGCGAGACCGACGCCCGTATTGCCGGCAGTCGCCTCAACAATGGTGCCACCCGGCTTCAGGCTGCCGTTCCTTTCCGCGGCCTCGATCATGGCGCGGGCTGGACGATCCTTGATGGATCCGCTCGGATTGGCGCTCTCAAGTTTGAGGAACAGTCTGCAAGGACCGGCATTCAAGCTCGTCACCTCGACGAGAGGCGTGTGGCCGATCAGGTCCATAGCTCCACGGGCAGACATTGAACGCATCCTTTATGTGGAATATGATATTGCTCATATATATTCGTGAAAAACCCTCCTGGCTATAGGTATTCAGTTAAATCTTCCGGAAGGGACGAGCCTTTCTCTTTCAGTGCCATTGCGTCCGGCTGGAACATCCCCGCTTCACCTCTTTCATTGATAATTCCAGTCATACAGATACGATTCCACTCGATGGGAGTGAGGCTAATGCTCGACCGAGTCACCGGAATGCAGATATTCGTGCGGGTCGCGGCTCTCGGAAGCCTGTCGGCCGCAGCCCGCGCGCTCGGCATTTCCCAGACCATGGCGACTAAGCATGTGGGGGCCATCGAAGAGCGGCTGGGTGTAAAGCTCCTCCACCGGACCACCCGCCGCCTGACCCTTACCGAAGCCGGACGGCGCTATCTCGGAAGCGCCGAGCGCATTCTGGCCGAAATCGAAGAGGCCGAGGCCACGGCTTCTGCCGAACGGGTCGAGGTGCAGGGCACGCTGCGAGTGAATGCTCCCTTGTCGTTCGGCTATCGGGAACTCGCGCCCCTCATGGCCGAGTTCTCGCGCCTCCATCCTGCCGTAACGGTGGATCTTGGCCTGAACGACCGCTTCGTCGATCTCATCGAGGAGGGATGGGATATGGCCGTACGGATCGGGTGGCTTCGGGATTCCACCATGATCGCCCGTAAGATTGCGCCATGCCGCCTCGTCCTTTGCGCCTCACCTTCCTATCTCTCGGAGCAAGGAATCCCGCAAACGGTAGCTGACCTGTCCCGGCACAACTGCCTTGGCTACACCTTGTCCCGCGGCGTGGGGCCGGATGAGTGGGCATTCGGCGCCGACGGCAAGGTCAAGGTTCGGGTCCGAGGCAATCTGCGCGCGAACAACGGGGATGCACTGGTCGCCGCCTCGATGGCAGGTCAGGGCCTGATCTATCAGCCTACCTTTCTCGTCAGCGACGCATTACGGGAGGGACGGCTCGTGGCATTGCCTCTTGATCATCCCCCGCTTGAGCTCCCGGGGGTCTTCGCCATGTACCCGGCCAATCGCCACCCTCCTGCCAAGGTGCGTGCCTTCGTGGATTTTCTTGTGCAGAGGTTCGGATCCAACCCGCCATGGGATCGGGGGCTGAAGCTGCCGCAGCGAACGCCCTGAAGCAGAGGATCTGTCATGCTGAAGACGCAGGCGATGCAAGAGGTCGGCCTTCCCTCCGCCGGAGCTGAACAGCGCTGAAAATACTCCTCCTTTCCATTGGAACTTTCTGGGGACGCCTACGTTTTCGATGGTCGGCGTCTGTCCAGAGTGGTGAGAACACCCGTCGGATGTCCGTACAGCAAGGGGAGCCGGGCCGTCTGCCTGGAACTGTGTTACGGGGGGCTTTATGCCACAAGTCGAATCTGCCACATCGCAGCTTAATCCCAGGCTGCTGCTCAAAGTCTTGCGTGCTTTCCGAAGGGGTGATTTTACCGTTCGGCTGCCCTCGGACATGATCGGAATCGATGGCGAAATTGCAGAGGCCTTCAACGATATCGCCGACCTGAACCAAGGGCTCGCTAGAGAGCTGGACCGGATTGCTAAAGTGGTCGGCAGGGAAGGCCGTATCAGTGAGCGCGGTCAGCTCGACGGGGCTACAGGATGCTGGAGCGAATGTATCAGCTCCGTGAATTCGATGATCGGCGACATCGTGCAGCCGACCGTCGAGGTCGCCCGGGTGATCGGTGCCGTGGCCAAAGGTGATCTCAGCCAGTCCATCGAGCTTGAAACCGAAGGACGCCCCTTGCGCGGCGAGTTCCTGCGCATCGGCAAGGTGGTCAACACCATGGTCGGACAGCTCAGCAGTTTCGCATCGGAGGTGACGCGTGTGGCGCGCGAGGTGGGTTCCGAAGGCAAGCTCGGCGGCCAAGCCAAGGTGAAGGGTGTCGCCGGCACGTGGAAGGATCTCACCGACAACGTGAACCTCATGGCCGCGAACCTGACGGGTCAGGTGCGCAACATCGCTGAAGTCACCACCGCGGTTGCCATGGGCGACCTGTCGAAGAAGATCACCGTGGAGGTCAAGGGCGAGATCCTGGAGTTGAAGAACACCATCAACACCATGGTGGATCAGCTCAACTCGTTCGCCGGTGAAGTGACGCGCGTGGCGCGTGAGGTGGGCACCGAGGGCAAGCTCGGCGGACAGGCCGAGGTGCGCGGCGTCGGAGGCGTCTGGAAGGATCTGACAGAGAATGTGAACATGATGGCCGCGAACCTGACGGGTCAGGTGCGCAACATCGCCGAAGTCACCACCGCGGTTGCCCGTGGCGACCTGTCGAAGAAGATCACCGTCGATGTGAAGGGCGAGATCCTGGCGCTGAAATCCACCATCAACACCATGGTCGACCAGCTCAACTCCTTCGCCTCGGAGGTGACGCGTGTGGCGCGTGAGGTGGGCACCGAAGGCAAGCTTGGCGGGCAGGCGCAGGTCGAGGGCGTCGGCGGCGTATGGCGTGATCTCACCGAGAATGTGAACATGATGGCGGCGAACCTGACGGGTCAGGTGCGCAACATCGCTGAAGTCACCACCGCGGTTGCGAATGGCGACCTGTCGAAGAAGATCACCGTGGAGGTGCGCGGAGAGATCCTGGAGCTGAAGAACACCATCAACACCATGGTCGACCAGCTCAACTCCTTCGCCTCGGAGGTGACGCGCGTGGCGCGCGAGGTGGGCTCCGAGGGCAAGCTCGGCGGACAGGCCGAGGTGCGCGGCGTCGGAGGCGTCTGGAAGGATCTCACCGACAACGTGAACCTCATGGCCGCGAACCTGACGGGTCAGGTGCGCAACATCGCTGAAGTCACCACCGCGGTTGCCATGGGCGACCTGTCGAAGAAGATCACCGTGGAGGTCAAGGGCGAGATCCTGGAGCTGAAGAACACCATCAACACCATGGTGGATCAGCTCAACTCGTTCGCCGGTGAAGTGACGCGCGTGGCCAAAGAAGTAGGTTCCGAAGGAAAGCTTGGCGGGCAAGCACGCGTGGGAGGCGTCGCCGGCACGTGGAAGGATCTCACCGACAACGTGAACCTCATGGCCGCGAACCTGACGGGTCAAGTGCGCAACATCGCCGAGGTGACCACCGCGGTTGCGAATGGCGACCTGTCGAAGAAGATCACCGTGGAGGTGCGCGGAGAGATCCTGGAGCTGAAGAACACCATCAACACCATGGTGGATCAGCTCAACTCGTTCGCCGGTGAAGTGACGCGTGTGGCGCGTGAGGTGGGCACCGAGGGCAAGCTCGGCGGCCAAGCCAAGGTGAAGGGTGTCGCCGGCACGTGGAAGGATCTCACCGAGAATGTGAACATGATGGCCGCGAACCTGACGGGTCAGGTGCGCAACATCGCTGAAGTCACCACCGCGGTTGCGAATGGCGACCTGTCGAAGAAGATCACCGTGGAGGTGCGCGGAGAGATCCTGGAGCTGAAGAACACCATCAACACCATGGTCGACCAGCTCAACTCCTTCGCCTCGGAGGTGACGCGTGTGGCGCGCGAGGTGGGTATCGAGGGCAAGCTCGGCGGACAGGCGCAGGTGCGCGGCGTCGGAGGCGTCTGGAAGGATCTGACAGACAACGTGAACATGATGGCGAACAATCTCACCAGTCAGGTGCGTGGTATCGCCAGCGTCGTGACGGCGGTTGCCGAAGGCGACCTGAAGCGCAAGCTCAGCGTGGATGCGAAAGGGGAAATCGCCGCCCTCGCCGATACGATCAACGAGATGATCGATACGCTCGCGACCTTCGCCGATCAGGTAACGAACGTGGCTCGCGAAGTAGGTGTCGAAGGAAAGCTGGGCGGCCAAGCCCGCGTGCCGGGCGCTGCCGGATTGTGGCGTGATCTCACCGACAACGTGAACCAACTTGCTGCGAATCTCACCACTCAGGTGCGCGCCATCGCGGACGTGGCGACTGCTGTGACGAAGGGTGATCTGACCCGCTCGATTTCGGTCGAAGCGTCCGGTGAGCTCGCTTCGCTCAAAGACAACGTGAACGAGATGATCCGCAACTTGCGCGATACGACGCTCAAGAACGCGGAGCAGGACTGGCTGAAGACCAACTTGGCCAAGTTCACGCGACTGCTTCAGGGCGAGCGCGATCTCACCACCGTATCCAACATGATCCTGTCAGAGATCGCACCGCTGGTAAATGCACAGCACGGCGTGTTCTACATGGTCAACTCCGACGGCAACGAGCCAGTCCTCGAACTCGTCGCTTCCTATGCATTCACGCAACGCAAGCATCTCAACAACCGCTTCCGGTTGAAGGAAGGCCTCGTGGGGCAGGTGGCCTATGAGAAGAAGCGCATTCTCATCTCTAACGCTCCGAGCGACTACATTACGATCAGCTCCGCGCTCGGTGAGGCTCCGCCGCTCAACATCATCGTTCTGCCGGTACTGTTCGAGCAGGAAGTGAAGGCCGTCATTGAACTTGCCTCGTTCAGCCGCTTCTCAGACACTCACCAATCGTTCCTCGATCAGCTGACTGAGTCAATCGGCATCGTTCTCAACACCATCGCCGCAAACATGCGGACGGAAGGTCTGCTGAAGCAGTCCCAGCTCCTGACGATCGAACTGCAGAGTCAGCAGGAGGAGTTGAAGAACACCAACGACCGCCTCGAGCAGCAGGCCACTACGCTTCGCCAGTCGGAAGAACTCCTGCGTCAGCAGCAGGAAGCGCTGCGGAAGTCCAACGAAGATCTGGAGGACAAGGCTCGCCTGCTCGAATTGCAGAAGCAGGAGGTTGAGGACAAGAACCGTGAGGTTTCCATGGCCAAAACGGCCCTGGAGGAGAAGGCCGAGCAACTGTCGCTGACCTCGCGCTACAAGTCCCAGTTCCTCGCCAACATGAGTCATGAGCTGCGCACGCCGCTCAACTCGCTCCTGATCCTATCGAAGCTCCTTACCGAGAATCCCGAGGGCAATCTCAGCGAGAAGCAGAAGGAGTTCGCCAAGACGATCCATGCGGCGGGCTCTGACCTGCTGGCCTTGATCAACGACATTCTCGACCTATCGAAGATTGAATCCGGGACTGTGAGCCTCGAAGTCACGAAAGTGGGCTTCAAGGATCTCGTCAACCATATGGAACGCACCTTCCGCCAGATTGCGGAGGAGAGAAAGCTCGATTTCCATATCGATGTAGACGAAAAGTTGCCGTTAACGATTCGTACCGACTCGAAGCGCCTGCAGCAGGTTTTGCGCAACCTTCTCTCCAATGCCTTCAAGTTCACGGAGAAGGGTGGTGTCAGGCTTCGCATCGGGTCGGCCGAGGGTTCGCCTCTGCGCGCGGGCAGCCAGTGGATCTCCATTTCCGTCGCGGATACGGGCATCGGCATTCCGGAGGAAAAGCAGCGCATCATCTTCGAGGCGTTTCAACAGGCGGATGGCACAACAAGTCGCAAATACGGCGGAACGGGCTTGGGCCTGTCGATCAGCCGCGAGATCGCCCGCCTTCTGGGTGGTGAGATCGTGGTATCGAGCGTGCCGGGACAGGGCTCGACATTCACCCTTTTCCTCCCGCTCGAGCCGCCGGCAAATCATATGGCGCAAACCCAGGCTTCAGGCCGTGTGGGCGGCAATGGAGCAACGGTCGGAGCCGCCGATGAAGCGTCGCCCGCTGTCCTGCGCCAGCCTTCTGCTCCCATGGCGCTCTCCGCGTCGCTCGACGACAGGCATGCCATTGTCTCGGGAGATCGGGTCGTTCTGATCATCGAGGACGATGCGATGTTCGCGTCGGTTCTGCTGGAACTCGCTCGGGAGCAGGGCTTCAAAGGATTGATTGCGATGGATGGCGCCACGGCTCTCGCCTTGGCACATCGCTACAAGCCGCATGCGATCACTCTGGATATCGGCCTGCCCGACATGGATGGCTGGGCGCTGCTCGACCTTCTCAAGCACGATCCGAGAACGCGTCATGTGCCGATTCACGTGATTTCCGTTGATGACCAGAAGAAGCGCGGCATGAAAGCCGGAGCCTTCGGCTTCCTCGAAAAGCCGGTGGATCGGGACTCGCTGATGACGGCTCTCAATCGCACGAAGGACTTCATCGACAGACCTGTGAAGAAGCTGATCCTTGTCGAGGATGACGACAACCAGCGTATGAGCATTTCCGAGCTGATGAAGGGCGAGGAGGTGGACGTCACTGCCGTTGCGACCGCGGAGGAGGCATTGGAAACGATCCAGGCGCGTCAATTCGATTGCGCCGTGGTTGACCTCGGATTGCCGGATCTCCCGGGAGCGGAGCTCATCGAGCGTATCCGGCGAACGAAAGGAGGGGAGGAGCTTCCGATCGTCATCTATACCGGACAGGACCTGAGCCGTTCCGAGGAGCGTCGCCTTGAGCAGATTGCCGCGACGGTGATCCTGAAGGGCGAGGGGTCTTCCGAGCGGCTTCTCAATGACACCGCCCTGTTCCTGCATCGTTCCATCAGCGCGATCCCGGAAGAAAGCCAGATCATCGTCGAGCCAAAGGGAGAAGCCACCCTTGAAGCCCGGAAGGTCCTGATCATCGACGATGACATGCGCAACATATTCTCGCTGACGAGCGCTCTCGAGCAGCACGGCCTCACGGTCATTTTTGCGGAGAACGGCCTCGAAGGCATCGAGAAGCTGAAGGAGACGCCGGATGTCGATATCGCCCTTGTCGATATCATGATGCCGGAAATGGATGGGTACGAGACGATGCGGGAGATCCGGAAGGATCCGCGTTATCGAAGCATTCCGCTTATTGCCGTAACCGCGAAGGCCATGAAGGGCGACCGGGAGAAGTGCCTGGAAGCCGGCGCAACCGATTATGTCTCGAAACCTGTGGACATCGATCAACTTCTTGCCGTCTTGCGCGTTCAACTGAGTCGAAGCACCTATGTGCCTGAGGGGAAGACACACTCCAATGGCGCAGCAGAGACCGGTCTTTAGACATGATGGAACGTTACGGGCGGGGCGTGCCAGAAGCTGATCTGAAGCCTCAGATTCTCGGGCCCGTCATGTCCAATCCTGTGCCGGCCAAGATTCTGGTGGTCGATGACGACCCCCGGAATCTGACTGTCGTGGAGGAGATCCTCCGCGCCCCCGGGATCGAAATCGTCAAGGCCGATTCCGGCGAGGCCGCATTACGGCAGGTCCTGCAGTATGATTTCGCGGTGATCCTGTTGGACGTGCAGATGCCTCGCCTCGATGGTTACGAAGTTGCGGGTCTCATCCGCAACCGGCCACGCTCGTCACGTGTGCCGATTCTGTTCCTGACGGCCTTCAACAAGGAGGACATGCATGTCTTCCGCGGCTACTCGGCCGGTGCGGTTGATTATGTCTTCAAGCCCATTGAGCCACTGATCCTGAAGTCGAAGGTCGATGTGTTCGTCGACCTCTACCGGAAGACCGAGGAGATCCGGAGGCAGGGGGAGGAGGAAAGACGTCTCCTGATGGAAAACCTTCGGGTCCGCAGCGAGAAGCTCAAGACTGAGCAGGCCCTTCGCCGCCGCGAGGAGCACCAGTCCATTGTACTGGAATCATTGCCGATCGCCCTCTACACCGCCTCCATCCATGAGGATCATCGGCAGCTACATTTCACCAATGAGAGCATCGAGCGCATCACGGGTTTTCCGCCCAAGGCCTTTCTGGATTCACCGGACTTCTGGTCATCACGGCTTCATCCCGATGACAGGGACAGGGTACTAAGCCAACTCCACGATCTGACGGATCAAGGGACCATCACATTGGAATACCGCTGGACCTGTGCCGATGGCAGCGAGCGGTTCTTCCTCGACCAGACGATGCTGATGCATGACGATGATGGACGACCACGTGAATTCTTCGGCATGTGGTTCGATATCACGGAACGAAAGCAGATGGAGCAGAACCTGCTCCATGCCAGCAAGCTCGAAGCCGTGGGACGATTGACCGGCGGCATCGCCCATGACTTCAACAATATGCTGAGCGTGGTGATCGGCAATCTGGACCTGTTGCAGAGGGCGATCAAAGGCAATGCGAAAGCGGAACCCAGGGTCAGGATGGCGATGGAGGGGGCGCAACGCTGCGCCGATCTCACGCACAGGCTTCTGGCCTTCTCGCGACGCCAGCCCTTGCAGGTTTCCGTTGTCGACGTCGGAGCCCTGATGCCGGGACTCCTGGAGCTCATGCGCCGTACCCTGGGCGAGCATATCAATATCGGTCTCCAGGTCGAGGACAACATCTACCCGATCGAGGTCGATCGGGCGCAGCTCGAGGCTGCGTTGCTCAATCTTGCGGTCAATGCCCGCGACGCCATGCCAGATGGCGGCGATCTTTCGATCACGGTTGCCACTCAGACTCTCGACGAAAACAAGGTTGAGCACCCGGGTGACTTCGTCATGATCTCCGTGTGCGATACAGGGGTCGGCATGCCGCCGGAAATTCTCCAACGCGTGTTCGAGCCCTTCTTCACGACGAAGGAGAGTGGCAAGGGAACGGGTTTGGGCCTCAGCATGGTTTATGGTTTCGTGCAGCAATCTCATGGCCATGTGGAGATCGACAGCGCTCCCAACGAAGGAACTACCATCCGCATCTTCCTGCCGCGGGCTTATGGAGTTGCCGAGAGCACGAGCGAGAAGCAGGTGAGTGATACAGCGCCTTTCGGCGCCGGGCAGACTGTTCTTGTCGTCGAAGACAATCCCGCTGTGCGGCAGGTGGCGATCTCGACGCTGTGCGCCCTCGGATTCGACGTGATCGAAGCAGAGACGGGGGATGCGGCGGCTACATTGCTGAAAGCGAACGATCGGATCCGACTTGTCCTATCCGATGTTCGCATGCCCGGCGGAATCAGCGGAATCGATCTTGCGCGGCTAATCAAAAGCGAAAAGCCGGATGTGCAGATTATCCTGACGACCGGCTATGTGGACGGCGAGGAAACGATCGAGGATGTCGAGCTCCTCTACAAGCCATACCGTGCCACCGATCTTGCCGAGAAGATTCAGACCCTCCTGGACAAGACACAGCCGATTGCGAAGAATGTCGTTCCGATAAGGGCCTTAGCATCCGCGTGACCTCGCATTTTTTCTGCTTTCCCGCCTGAGCCAGCGATCTCGCGATCTTTCTCGTTTACCTGAATGGGCAGTTGCACAACGAGAATGTTCTGGAGCCGCATCCGATGAGCCGACAGCCGGATATCGTCTTCCTGGATTTCGAGGCATCCTCGCTCGGCAAGGATAGCTATCCGATCGAGGTCGGCTGGGTGTTCGCGTCGGGGCAGGAAGAGAGTTACCTCATCAGACCTGCACCTTCGTGGACAGACTGGTCTGCAGAGTCCGAGGCGACCCATCGTCTGACGCGAGAACGGCTCCTTGCGGAGGGGACGCCGCACGACGAGGTCGCCAATCACATGCTGGAAGCTCTCTCGGGCCACGCCCTCTTTGCAACCGCTCCCTCGTGGGACGGTCAGTGGCTCAGCAAATTACTGCGAGGCGCCGGTCTTCCGCGGCATGCACTGCGCCTGCAGGACACGGATGTCGCGCATCAGGAGGTGATCGCACGAATACTGCAGGAGTCTGGCCTGACAGAAGGTGAGCAAGCCGTCCGCGCAAAGGAGATTCTCGCTCGTGCACGGCTCGAAGATGAGGCGAAGGGTGATCCCGACCATCGCGCACTCGCGGATGCGAAGCGGGAGCTGCGCTTGTGGCGCGATGTGCAAAAGCGCGCCAAGGATTACGTACGAGGACTCAATCCAGGAATCTGAGGCCGGTACCAATCACGCGTCGAGGCGCAGACGCGAGACGGTTTCGATCGTCAGTCCCAGGTGGTCGGCGATATCGATGCGCGACATAGGGGAAATCGACTTGGCTGTCTTTCGGGAGGCGCTCGGAAGGAACTAGAAGGTGGCCCGTTCATAGATCAGGGTGGGCGCATCGGCGAAGTAGGGAACCCATGCCCCCGGTCCACCGGCCAGACGAAATGTTTCACACCCTTTTGAGTGCCGCTTCGAAAGTGAAATTCTCCCTGTCTTTGCGCATCCGCTCGCGAGGATCGCCTTCGATCCTGCGCTCGACGGCGTAGAATCCGTCGGTCCAGACGGCGTTCATGAGAATATGAGCAGGCGCGGCCAGCACCAGCAGACCTGTGAAGTAATATACTTTCTGCGGCCAGATCTCGATGAAGAAGAAATAGAAGCGGCGATGAGGCAGATCGACTAGGATGGCTTAATCGGGAGCGTTGGGGCCGCGATCACAGCGAAGGAACGGAGATTGTCATAGATCCTGAGTGCAACGGCCAGCACGATCAAATGGATCGTGCGGAAACGACTCTTCACTGATTGCGGACAGATCTGGTTGCCGGAGGAGGGGCATTGGTGCACATCAACCAGGGGCTCTGCCCCGCCGACGGTCCCGGAAAAGCCTAGACGGCACGCGAATGCCGCAGGGCGCCGTTCTTTGAGGGTCGTGAGGGCCAGTCCGGCGAGTTTCACAGGTCTGCCCCGGGTCAGTTCGTCGATGGCCGAGGCCTTGGCCGTGAGGACGGGTTTCCTGTCCTCACGGGCGATGTGGGCGCGGTCGACTGCGAAATCGCACATGAGGCGCTCGACGACGCTTCGGCGCAGCCGATCGTCGTCGAGCGCCTCGCCCGGGCCTGAAATGCGGCGCGGCGGGACAGCTCGTGTACCGTGGGACACGCTGTCCGTAGCGGGTGATGAGTTCGGGCGTCCTTCTCGGGCCGGCAGCCTTGATTGAGGTCAAGCCTTCGTGTTCGCTCCGGCTGCCTTTCGTCTAATGAGTACGGGTTGAACCTCCGGTACGGTCCGCCATGTTGATTCTATGGAAGTTCCCCCGCGGCCTGGCCTAACCAGGTCCTGGGAGGCGGGTTTAAGGAGTTTGCGATGCAGTCACCGGAGGAATGGCAGATCCCGCCGGAGTTCCAGCCCGACCCGGACGCTCTCGCCTATGATCTGCGAGAAGCCCTGAGTTCCATCGTATCGCTTCGGGCCCGAGTGCCCGAGGACGCGTTTACCGCCGAGACCCTCGGAATCGAGCGGGCCGGTCAGGGTGTGGTCATCCGGACGGACGGCCTCGTCGCGACCATCGGGTACCTGATCGCCGAGGCCGAGGAGGTCTGGCTCGCCACCAATAAGGGTCGCATGGTCGAGGCACATGTGCTTGCCTACGATTATGACAGCGGCTTCGGCCTGGTGCAGGCGCTCGGTCCGCTTGGGCTGCCGGTTATGTCGTTGGGGGATTCCCGGCGGCTGTCGCCCGGGGATTGGGCGGTCATGGGCAGCAGTGGCGGGCTCTCCCAATCCCTGAGTGCCCAGGTGGTCGCCTGCCAGGAATTCGCCGGCTACTGGGAGTATCTCATTGACGATGCCATCTTCACCGTGCCGGCCCACCCGAATTGGGGCGGCGCGGCTCTGATCGGTCCACGGGGGGATCTCGTGGGCATCGGTTCGCTGCAGCTTCAGCATCAGGCGCAGGGTGGCGCTATCGTCCCCTTGAACATGAGCGTCCCCATCGATCTTCTGAAGCCGATTCTCGACGACCTTTTGACCTTGGGACGAGTTGGCACGCCGCCAAAGCCATGGCTTGGGTTTTATGCTTCCGAGACCGAAGAGGATCGGGTCTCGATTATCGGGCTCGCCGGCAACGCTCCGGCGCAGCGGGCTGGCTTAAGGGCTGGGGATAACGTGCAAGCTGTAGCAGGACACGCTGTATCGTCCCTGCCGGAATTCTACCGGGCAATCTGGGCGCTTGGGGCAGCCGGGGTGGATGTGCCTCTGACGTTGGAGCGGGAAGGCGATACCTTCGACGTGACGGTCAGATCAGCTGACCGGAGCCGATACATGAAGACACCTCGCCTGCAATAGCCCGTCCGGATTCGAGATCCTCTTCAATTACTGAAGGCTGAGCGCCAATGCTTGCCTTCTTCCTCAAGGTGCAACAATGAGCCGACACGTCACGCTGCCTTCAGGTGAAACCGTTCCTGCGCTCGGCCAAGGAACTTGGCAGATGGCCGAGACGAGCAGTCGGCGTGCTCAGGAAATCGAAGCACTGCGCCTGGGGGTCGAGCTAGGCATGACCCTGATCGACACAGCGGAGATGTACGGGGAGGGGGCGTCGGAGAAACTCATCGCCGAGGCCTTGGGCCCGGAGAGGGATCGATTGTTTCTCGTGAGCAAGGTCTACCCGCACAATGCCGGCAGCAAAGGCGTCGTCCTCGCCTGCGAGCGCAGTCTGGAACGGCTCGGGACGGACCGCCTCGATCTCTATCTTCTGCACTGGCGTGGAAATGTGCCTCTGCAGGAGACGGTTGCTGGATTTGAGGAACTGCGTCGCTCGGGCAAAATCCGCTACTGGGGGGTCAGCAATTTCGATATTGAGGATATGGAGGAACTGTTCGCCATTGAGGGCGGGGCCAACTGCGCGACCAATCAAATACTTTATAACGTGACCAGGCGTGGGGCGGAGTATGATCTGATCCCCTGGATGGGGGAGCGCCGAATCCCGCTTATGGCTTATAGCCCTATCGAACAGGGACGCCTTCCGAAGGCGGGCATCCTGCATGAAATCGGACGCAACCACAATGCGGGGCCATATCAGATCGCCCTGGCCTGGCTGCTTCAGAGGCCCGGCATCATAGCCATTCCCAAGGCATCAAGCCCTATCCATGTGCGGGAGAACCGTCGCGCTCTCGAGATCCGGCTGAGTCCGGATGAGTTGAGTGCGATCAACGCCGAGTTCCCGCCGCCAAAGCGCAAGCGGCCGCTTGAGATGATTTGATACACGTTCATAAAGAAGGCATGAGCGACCAGCCACTCATAAAGTGCAAAGCCCGATGACGTTCTCCAGAGCAGATGCCCTCGCCGTTGCGGAAATTCTCAGGAAAGCCGCACAAGCCGAGATTCTTCCGAGATTCAGGAACTTGTCCGCCGGTGCGATCCGCACGAAGACATCCGAGCTCGACTTGGTGACGGATGCGGATGAGGCCGCAGAGCGTGTCATGGGAGCCGAACTCCTGCGGGTCTTTCCGAGGGCCGTCGTGATCGGCGAGGAGGGCGTCAGCCGCGATCCAAGGCTTCTCGATGGGCTGGGTGATGCGGAACTCGCCTTTATCCTCGACCCGGTGGACGGTACGTTGAACTTTGCGTCCGGCCTGCCTCTGTTTGGCGTCATGGCATCGGCCGTGATGAAGGGAGAGGTGGTATGCGGCGTCATCCTCGATCCGATTTCGGACGACTGGGCCATTGGCGTGCGGGGGGAGGGAGCATGGCTTCAGCGGCCGGACGGCAGCACGCGTCCCTTGAACGTCGCATCGGCCGTTCCGCTCTCACAGATGGCGGGCAATGTCTCTTGGCGCTACCTGCCAGAGGCGCTTCGGCCCGTAGTTTCCGGCCATCTGCCCCGCGTCGCTATGGCGGCGGACTTGAGATGCGCCGCGCATACCTATCGCCAGATCGCCAGCGGTCATCTGCACTTTGCGTTCTCGTCGAGCGTGATGCCTTGGGATCATGCGGCGGGCTGGCTGATCCATCGTGAGGCTGGCGGCTACTCGGCTCATTTCGACGGCTCGCCCTATCGTCCAGTCAATCGGGGAGGTGGGTTGATCAGTGCACCCGACAAGGACAGTTGGCAGGCTCTTCGGGATGCGCTCCTGCCGCCTCAAGCGTGAGATATCCTCACAGTGGGCCGCGCGATTGCATCGATCTCGGAGATTCTGGTGCGACGCTTCCTGCATTGCCGATCCAGATGCCAGGACCGGCCGATACTCAGCGCGAGGATCGGGAATGCCCAGAGGAGCTCGATTGCACTGAGCAGAACCAGAGTGAAGACGGTAGTCGATACGAACCATATCTCGATACGCCCGAATCCCTCGGTGAACTCGTTCTTCAAAACGAGTTGCTGGCGTTCGAGAAGTAGTTCGGCATGAGCAGGCTGCGCATTTTGTTGAATCGAAGCAGCCGCATTGTGGTGGATCGTTTCAAGCGTCTGGTGCAGCAGAGCCAACTGCGCCGTACGGTCAGGGGTGCCTGTCGGCCGGCGGCGTGAATGCGAATGCTCTGAGTGGACGGCTGTAGAGCGCCAGGACCGGAGCGGGAAATTGTCCTGATCGAAGCATACGGTGCTCGGCTGGAAGTAATCCGTGATGCGGCTTCGAACTTGAGCCGCCGTGCTTTCAGCCGTTGCAGAGTTGATCTCCTTCTTCAAGGAGGCTGCAACATGATCAGCGATCAGATTCTCGACGGCTGCGAATGTTCTCTCCACCGACATGAATGGCTTTCTTCTCCGAAAGGGGCATCAACGGTTTCATCACGGCCGCGCAGAGCGATCGGCTGCTTATCGAACATCGAATCTCAAGGTTAAAGGATGCTTAAGAGGGCAGGCTTGGGAGGGCGGGGAGAGGCAGTGACCTTGCTACTTGCCGGAGCCAACTTCCGTTTGGCCAGGAACCATCTTTGAAAGATTCTGGAGGAAGGCCACAGCCTCCTTGGGGCGTCCTTCCTGCTCGGCGATCTTGCTGATGTTTTGCAGAAGTGTAGCGACTTCGCCAGCCTTGGCCACGCGCCCCACCGCCAGGACATGGAAGAAGGCCGAGAAAGCGACCATGATGGCTTGGTTGTGTTCTTCCAGCCTTCTGCACTGCTCCTTCAAGGTCCTGATGTCCTTCTCCTGAGATGAAACGATATCTACCAGAGTGAGCATCTGCTCGGCTATTGTCTCGACGGAGGCGCTCATGTCAGTCGAATTGATTTGTTCTTCAGGAGATGGTGGGGAGGTGAGAGGTACGACGTCCGAGTGGTTGCGCTCTCTAGGTTTCGATTGTGGTTGGACAGGGCCGAGCGCAACCTCCGTATTCCTCACGATCACAGCCGGAAGACGCGCTGCATCAGCGAGGCGTGATGCCGTCTGCTGCAGAAGATTTCTAAGGCGTTCCTGAACGCGTGCGATCATCCGGCAATCCAAGCACGGCGACGCGTTTTAGGAAAGTACCGATATCGGCAAAGGCCCGTTTGATCAGCCCAGTGCATAGAGCAGACGTGCGCGGATCGTACCCTCCAGGGCACGGATCTCTTGCAGCATTTCACGGCTCTGCTCAGGCTGGCCCTCGACTTCGATGACGACGTAGCCGATTTCGCCATCGGTTTGAAGGTGTTGTGCTGTAATGTTGAGGCCACGCTCGGAAAAGGCTTGGTTCAGGCGTCCAAGGATCCCTGGTATGTTACGATGCACATGGATGTAGCGCGTACCCGTGGCGCGCGCCGAAAGCTGCACTTGCGGGAAGTTGACGGCACCAATGGTCGAGCCTACGTCCGAATAGTCTATGAGTTTCTTGGCGACCTCGGCTCCGATGCGCTCCTGCGCCTCCTCCGTGGACCCGCCGATGTGCGGGGTCAGGATGACGTTGTCGACACCCTGGAGCGGCGTCGCGAAACGCTCCTTGTTGGACGCCGGCTCGACAGGGAACACGTCGACGGCCGCTCCACGCAGGTGGCCGCTTTTCAAAGCCTCGGCGAGCGCATCAAGATCCACCACGGTGCCGCGGCTGTTGTTGATAAGATAGGCACCTTTCTTCATCGCGGCGAGCTCGGCGGCACCGATCATGCCGTGCGTCGCGGGCGTCTCAGGGACGTGCAGGCTCACTACGTCACTCTGACGCAGCAGCTCTTGCAGGCTTTCCGCCGGTTCCGTGTTGCCGTGACGAAGCTTGTCGGTCTGATCGTAGAAGATGACGCGCATCCCCATGGATTCGGCGAGATACGACAGCTGCGATCCGATGTTGCCGTAGCCCACGATGCCGAGCGTCTTGCCGCGCACCTCATGGCTGTCAATGGCCGACTTCTCCCAGCCGCCTGCATGGGCCGACGTGGATTTCGGGAAGATGCGGCGCAGCAGCATGACGATCTCACCGATCACGAGCTCGGCGACGCTGCGGGTATTGGAAAAGGGAGCGTTGAAAACCGGGATGCCGGCCTGGCGGGCGGCCTCCAGGTCAACCTGGTTCGTGCCCACGCTGAAACAGCCGACCGCTACAAGCCGATTGGCGGCGGCAAGGACGTCGCGGGTCAGCTGGGTGCGTGACCGAATGCCGAGAATATGGACTCCCTGGAGAGCTTCGATCAGGTCCTTCTCGTCGAGGGCAGTCTTCAGATAGGTCAGGTTCGTGTAGCCGGCAGCCCTGATCAGCCCGACCGCGCTCTCGTTGATCCCTTCGAGCAGAAGCACCCGTATCTTGTCTTTCTGAAGAGAGAACTGCTCGCTCATGTCGGCTCCATTCCGAGTCGCGCCATGTTCATAACCTGCACGGGCCGCAAGGAGAAATTTAGGGCCCGGCAGGAATGTCTCATGCGCCGAACACGGTCAGTGCCCCAGCCAGAGGCATCTTTGCAAGAGGGCATGTTTCTCTAAGGAGACAATTTCATACCTCCTATGCGTCACGGCCATCTATCGGGTTTGGGGTATCTTTAACCAATCCGGTTGCTCGGGCAGCCGGTCAGAAAGACGGGAGCCGGTGCCGGATGTACGCACGGCTCCTGTTCTTTTTGATCGCCTTGCCGAATAGACAGGCTTCAGGCTGCAGCAAAGTCGTATGGGAGCTATGGCTCAGTCCGAAATGTGACTTCCGCAGGAATGCCTTCCTACTGCGTCCCGAGATATATGCTGGATGCTGGATCGGGGGAGTTCGGTAATAGGGAAATTCTCGCTCCTTGCGGTGTTAGTGCTTCTGAAGCTGCCGTTCCGCAGCTTTTCCTGCACACGCACAGATCTGATGAAAGGAGGCGAGGTGCCGCGGATACTGACCTATAACGTACGCCGCTGTCTCGGAACGGACGGGCGGCTCTCTCCGGGACGTATCGCCGATGTGATTGCAGCTTATGAACCGGATGTGGTGGCTCTCCAGGAACTCGATGTCAGGCGCGCTCGAACCGGGGGCATCGATCAGGCGCATGCCATTGCGCAAGCGCTCGGAATGCAGATGCACTTTCATGCCAGTCTCCGGGTCATGGAGGAGGAATACGGCAACGCGATTCTGACCCATAGGCCCTCGCAGTTGATCAAGGCCGGGCCGCTCCCCGGCGGTATGGGGCGTCTGGCGCCGGAGCCGAGAGGGGCGCTCTGGGCTTCGGTCAACCTTGGCGGAACGGACGTGCAGGTGATCACGACACATCTGGGCCTGCGCCGGTATGAGCGGCTGGCGCAGGTAGATTGCCTTCTCGGGCCGCAATGGCTGAGTCACAGGGCATGCCGCGAGCCCGTGATCCTGCTGGGTGATTTCAATGCCTCGCCCCGATCCAGGGCTTACCAGCGTCTCGCATCCCGCCTTCGCGATGCCCAGGTTGCCGCGCCGCACCGACGCGCTGTTCCAACCTTCCCGTCGCGCCTTCCGCTGTTACGGATCGACCACGCCTTCGTCAGCCATTCGGTTCATGTGGTTCGCGTCGAGTCCATACGCTCGCCGGCAGCGAGGGTCGCGTCGGACCATCTGCCTCTCATGGTCGAGTTCCAGGTCATGCCTGTCAGGGGGCAAAGGGCCAGTGTGGCGCATGTCCGCAGCTAGAGCCGGAACCGGCATGCATTAGGATCGATTGTCCTAGGTCTGCGAAGGCGGACGGGAGCGGCATGCCCTGCCACGAATTATTCAATTCAACGGGAACGTGGATGCGGAAGATCTGGAAGCCTTTGATTGCGGTCCTTGCCATCGGCCTTGCCGCTTTCCTGCTCTACCGCACGCTCAGTCGCTACAGTTTGGACCAGCTGATCCAGGCGGTCGCGGCCATTCCCACCTCGCACCTGACCGCAGCCGCTGGGTTTGCGGCCGCGAGCTATATCTGCCTCAGCGGATTCGATTATCTGGCTTTGCGTTATGTTGGCAGGCCGCTGCCCTATTACAAGGCGGCGTGGGCGTCATTCACCAGCCTTTCCCTCGGCCATAACATCGGCTTGGCTTTCCTGAGCAGCGGCGCGGTGCGCTACAGGTTCTACACGCGCTGGGGCCTGAGTGCCGAGCAGGTGGCGAAGGTCATCGTCTTCTGCGGCGTGACGGTTGGAATCGGCCTGATGGTGCTCGGCGGGGCGGCGCTGTTGCTGCGCTCTAGCCTAGCGGTCGAGATCACGGGCCTCTCGAAATTCGCCGTGATCGTTCTCGGAACGGTCTGTCTGGCACTGCCAGCACTTTATCTTGTGCTCGCCACTTTTGTGCGCAGGCCGCTCCGGATCCGGCGCTGGTCGCTGGAAATGCCATCGCTGCGGCTTGCCATCGGGCAGGTCGTCATCGGCTCCGCCAATTTCGCCTGCGTGGCCGCCTGTCTTCATCAGGCGCTCGCGGCCGTCACGGATGTCGCCTATGGTGGGGTGGCGTCGGTGTATGTGATCGCGAACACGACCGCCCTCGTCAGCCACGTGCCGGGAGGCCTTGGGGTCATCGAAAGCGTCGTCATGTACCTTCTGCCGGGGCAGGATCTCATTGGGCCGCTGCTGGTCTTCCGGTTTGTCTACTTTCTGATCCCGCTTTGCATCGGCATCCCTGTGTTCCTTGTGACGGAGCTCGTCTACCGCCGCAAGAATGCCGTCCGCTCAGATATGGCCGAAGCTGCGGCACAGGCATGATTTCTATCTGACGCGCTTCAAAAACCAGAGCGGCTCGAAGGGCTCGAGAGGGTCGAGAAGACTTGTGCCAACGGCAGGTTCCGCGGGACCTTCATCGAACATCGCACCAAAGGCATGCAGGCGTCGACCGTTCACATTCAGGCGCTCGATGGCAGCAATCAGCGAGCCACCCTCGTCAGCCACAGCTTTCGAGAAGTCATCGGGGCTCGTGCCCAGATGCTCTCCCAAGAGGCGGTCCCGGAGACTGCCGATTGTGCGCCGCACCTCGTCATCAGCGGCTTCGATGGCTAGATCGCATTCTGTATCGAGGCCGATCGAGCGGTTGTTCAGATTCGATGAGCCGATGCGAAGAAACGTATCGTCCACAATGATCAACTTGGAGTGGATCAGAACCTGGCAGAAGCCGTCCTCGGCCGGGACGACCGGATAATAGACGCGGAGCCGATCATACTTGTCCGCCCTCCTCAGGCGGCGGATCAGGCGGTCCCGGTTCGTGCCCATGACTTTCTTCTCGGCCCAACCATGGGACTCGTGAGTCTGAACGACCACGACCTCGGGACCTTCGGGATCGGCCAGGTGCTGTTCCAGAATGTCGCCTATGCAGGGCGCCGTCATATACTGTGCTTCGATGTAAATCGCTTTCCTTGCTGCGGAGAGGGCATCGAGGTTGAGCGCCGCGGCTTCTTGTATGGCGGATTGCTGGCCCCAGGCAGGATAGGTGCGGGAGATGGCGACCGGCACACTCGTAAAGTCGGGGCAAAGATCTGTAGGCCAAGGGTCCAGGGCTGGCTGCGGGAGAGGTTGGATCTCTTCGCCGGTTGCGATTTTCCAGCGGTCATAGGCGATTTCGGTTATGCAACGGGCGGCAGGACCGGTGACGACCATCTGAATGTCGTGGACCGGATCGTAGATCGTGCCGTCGTCTCGCAAACGATATGGATTCCCGCAGGCATGATCCCTCGTGTCCCAGCGCCTGACGGTCAAGTCCATGCCGCCGACGAAGGCAAGACTGTCATCGATGCAGACCATCTTCTGGTGATGTGCTGCATAGAGCGGGTGATGCTTGTCTAGACGCAGGTGAAGTCTAGGGTGATTTTGCCATTCAGCTCCGAAGATCAGCGGACCCGGTGCGCCGGGAGCATGCACGACGGCGACGCTCCAGACCAGGATGCGCACTTCGAGTTCCGGCCTCTCCTCGACGAGTGACCGGAGAAGGGGTCCCAGAGGGGGAGATTCCTCCGGAGAAATGTCCGGGCGCAGGCGTATGCTGCCATCAAAATCCCATCCGACGATCATGATCGAACGCTTAGCTGTGCGCAGGGTGGCTTCCAGCCTAGAAAAGTATTCCTCTCCGTCGATGAGGGCGGAGGCTTTGTCTGCAGGCACCACGCGCCAGCAGTTTCTGCCGGGCTGCAGGATCGGGCGCGAGGCCGTGCGTGCTGCTTGTAGGACAGCGGCAGATTCCGTCATTACATTCGGTTCGTTACAGAAATGCAGGTTGCTCATGGCCATGGAAACTGAAACGGCAACTCAGTAGCGAGGCCAAGGTTCCAATGAGCGAAATATCGTACCTATAGCGGTGAGGGCCCGTTGGTAGTGCGCACAAAAATTAATCCTGGGATGAGGTCTAAAAGCTCAGGCTTGCTCACCCTGCCTGTTGTCATTCACGAGGCGTGCCTAATAACTTATGCAGCTTCCAAGCGATGGATTGCAGCCTTGCGGATGGCAGGTAGGCTCGCCGCTTGTCGCGGGCGCGTCAGGTGAAGGTCAAAGGTGTTATGGACAAGCAGCTTGAACAGAGAATCCGGGAACGGGCATACGAACTATGGATGCAGCATGGGAGTCTCCCCGGCCGGGCCGAGGAATACTGGTATCAGGCCGAACAGGAGATCCTCGGGCAGCAAAGCAACGAGTCCGGCAGCAGTTTGCCCTCCGACGCGGGCCAAGGCGAGGTGGCGCCCGTTGAGACAAGTCCCGCACCGCTCGGGATGACCAGCCAAACTCTGGACGAGGTTCTAAGCAGCCCTGCGACTCCCAAGCCTCGTAAGAGAAAGGACGTGGCAGCGGCAGCCGCCGACGCCGGTGCCGAGGTCTCAGAGGGAGGGACCGTCGCTGCGCCTAAGCGGAGGCGATCAAAGAAGACGAGCACCTGATTGCAGAGTATGTAAGCCTTCGCCTCGGCCGGGGTGAAGGTTCGCCGCACGCAGCTATTTTCAAAGTTCGGAGCCGGCAGGGAGAACTTCCGGCCGGATCTGGCGTCTACACAGCATGTCACCATCCCCGATGTGAGGAACTTGAGTTGCCCCCCGGCCCGAGTGTTACTTCTGCACCTCTTGCCCGACATGCGATGGCGTACATCCTTGCTGGCGGCCGTGGTTCCAGGCTCATGGAACTCACCGATATCCGTGCCAAGCCCGCTGTTTATTTCGGTGGTAATACGCGGATCATCGACTTTGCCCTGTCCAATGCCCTGAATTCCGGTATTCGTCGTATCGGCGTGGCAACACAATACAAGGCGCACAGCCTGATCCGGCATCTCCAGAAAGGCTGGAACTTTTTTCGCTCGGAGCGCAACGAGAGCTTCGACATTCTCCCGGCGAGCCAGCGCGTTTCCGAGACCATGTGGTATGAAGGCACCGCCGATGCGGTGTATCAGAACATCGATATCATCGCGAGCATCGATCCCGAATACATTATCATCTTGGCAGGCGACCACATCTACAAGATGGATTACGAGATCATGCTTCGACAGCATGTGGATTCCGGCGCAGACGTGACAGTGGGCTGCCTGGAAGTGCCGCGCATGGAGGCAACGGGCTTTGGAGTTATGGGCATCGACGAGACGGATCGTATCGTCTCGTTTCTGGAGAAGCCTGCGGATCCTCCAGGGATTCCTGACAATCCGGATATGGCACTCGCCAGCATGGGAATCTACGTTTTCAACACACGCTTCCTGTTCGACCAGTTGAGGCGCGATGCCGAGACGCCCGGCTCAAGCCGAGACTTCGGTAAGGATATCATTCCTTATCTTGTGCGGCATGGAAAAGCGGTGGCGCATCGCTTTACGCGTTCCTGTGTCCGTTCGGGAGCCGAGGCGGGTGGAAGTGACGCTCCGGCTTATTGGCGCGATGTCGGAACGGTGGATGCATACTGGGAAGCCAACATCGACCTGACCGCCATTGTCCCCACGCTCGATCTTTATGATCGGGATTGGCCAATTTCGACCTTTTCCGAAACTTTGCCGCCCGCCAAGTTCGTTCACGATGAGGAAGGGCGGCGCGGGCATGCCATCAACTCCCTCGTCTCCGGGGGCAGCATCGTTTCCGGGGCGTCCTTGCGACAGTCGCTCGTCTTTACCGCGGTGCATCTACATTCCCATGCCCATGTGGAAGGGGCGGTCATTCTCCCTTACGTGGATGTCGGCCGCGGAGCGCAACTGCGGAATGTCGTCATTGACCGTGGCGTGCGCATTCCGGAGGGTTTGGTGGTCGGTGAGGATCCCGAAGAGGATGCTCGGCGGTTCCGTCGTACTGAGCGTGGAATCTGCCTAATTACGAAGCCGATGATCGACAGGCTCTCTGGATGAAGTCTCTGAGTGTATTGTCCGTCACTTCGGAGCTCTTTCCCATCATCAAGACAGGCGGCCTGGCGGACGTTGCTGGGGCCCTCCCTTTCGCTCTGGCACAGGAGGGCGTGCGGGTCGTCTCGCTCCTCCCGGGTTATCCGGTTGTCATGAAGGCGTTGGAGCAAATCGATACCATTCGTGAATATCCGGATCTCTTCGGGGGAGCGGCTCGTCTCGTCTCGGCAAGCGCTCACCAGATGGAACTTTTCGTCCTTGATGCTCCGCATCTCTACGACCGTCCGGGCTCCCCTTATCTGACACCCGATGGTCGCGATTGGCCAGACAATGCGCGCCGCTTCGCTGCGCTGGCGCGCATTGCAGCCGCTATCGGACAAGGAGAGGTGGCGGGTTTCATTCCCGATATCGTGCACGCTCACGACTGGCAGGCCGGTCTTGCTCCAGCTTATCTGCATTACAGCGACCTGCCTCGCCCCGGCACTGTCATGACGATCCACAACATCTCCTTTCAAGGCATTTTCCCGGCGGATCTTCTCTATGAACTTGGCCTCCCGCCCGACGCCTTCACAGTGGATGGAGTCGAGTACTACGGTCAGATCGGTTTTCTGAAGGCGGGACTGCGATTTGCCGACCGGGTCACGACCGTATCCCCGACATATGCGAAGGAGATCCAGACTCCGGAAGGTGGAATGGGGCTTGACGGTCTCCTGCGATCCCGTTCGAAGGATGTGTTTGGTATCCTGAACGGAATCGACGAGAGCGTCTGGGACCCCTCATCCGACAAATCGTTGGCCGCGACCTTCACCCCTGATACTTTGGAGGGCCGCGAGGCGAACAAGGCGGCCCTCCAAGCACGACTGGGGCTGGACGCGGATCCCGATACGATCCTCTTCGGGGTGGTGAGCCGGCTCTCCGAGCAGAAGGGGCTTGATCTAGTACTTGCAGCGCTGCCGTCGTTCCTCGCCGACGGAGCGCAGCTTGCCCTTCTCGGTGCAGGGGAAGGAATCCTCGAGGATAGTTTTCGGGCTGCCTCCATCGTCTACCCGGGACAAGTCGGCTGTGTGCTGGGCTACGATGAGGAGCTCGCGCATCTCATTCAGGGCGGCAGCGACGCATTGCTGGTTCCCTCCCGTTTCGAACCCTGTGGTCTGACGCAGCTCTGTGCGATGCGCTATGGCAACGTCCCCGTCGTCTCTCGCGTCGGCGGTCTTGCCGACACGGTGATCGATGCGAATGAAATGGCCATCGCGTCGGGTGTCGCGACGGGTTTCCAGTTCTCTCCCGTCAATCTGACTGGCCTCCTTGATGCGGCCAACCGCGTGAAAATGCTTTGGTCGGACAGGGATTCCTGGCGCCGGGTGCAGAAGAATGGCATGGCCGCGCAGGTTGGATGGAACAGGGCTGCCAAGCGCTACGCACAGCTCTACCGCTCGTGCCTTGAGGTGATTTGACACCATCCTCTCAGGCGCCCCGCTTTCTTTCGTGCTTTGAGTGTTCCTCCGACTGGAGCTGGAACAGGAGAAGCGAGCGCCCGGTCACCGTATATTCCTTGCCGAAGTTGAACGGAGTCGGGAACGAGAATTCCGGCTTGTTCGTGTCGACAAGGCAGCTCCAGGCCCGGCCGCCGGTCACAGCGGGAAGTTTGCACTTCACGACGTCATGGTGAGCATTGAGGATCAGCAGCAGGGTGACGTCCGTCCCGCGTTTGCGAATACCTGTGGGCTGCGCGCGCCCGTCCAGGAGGATGCTGATGCAGCGGGCATGAGGATCTTGCCAATGCTCGGGAGTCATCTCGTCGCCAGCCGGGGTGAGCCAAGTCACGTCCTTGACGTCGAGTTCCTCGTTGTAGACGCCCGACAGGAAACGGCCGCGCCGGAGGATCGGCAAGCTCTGCCGCAGCTGGATCAGCTTGCGCGTGAACTCGAAAAGCTCGGCCCCGTCCTCGTCGACACCTTCCCAGTCGATCCAGGAGATGTCGTTGTCCTGGGCATAGGCGTTGTTGTTGCCTTTCTGCGTCCGGCCGAATTCGTCGCCAGCCAGCAGCATGGGGGTTCCCTGGGAGAAGAGCAGCGTCGCGAGGATATTGCGCTTCTGGCGGTTGCGCAGGGCACGGATCTCGGGGTCTTTCGTTTCGCCCTCGACACCATGGTTCCAGGACAGGTTGTGATCGTGCCCGTCCTTGTTGTCCTCTCCATTCGCCTCGTTGTGCTTGTCGTTATACGATACGAGATCGTGAAGCGTGAAGCCGTCATGAGCCGTGACGAAATTGACGGACGCCCATGGCTTTCGCCCGCGCTTGTTGAAGAGATCCGCTGAGGCGGTAAAGCGTGACGCAAGCTCCGGCAGCTTGCCGTCCTCGCCTTTCCAATAGGCGCGCACCGTATCCCGGTAGCGATCGTTCCATTCGGCCCAGCCCGGCGAGAAGCGTCCGACTTGATACCCGCCGGGTCCGCAATCCCAAGGTTCCGCTATCAGCTTGATCCGGCTGAGCACTGGATCCTGCCGCACCGCATCGAGAAAGCGGCCGTCCTCCTCGAAGCCATGAGGTTCGCGGGCGAGAATGGTGGCGAGATCGAAGCGGAAACCATCGACACGCACCTCCTGCGCCCAATAACGGAGGCTGTCGGTTACCATCTGAAGGACACGGGAATGGCTGAGATTCACAGTGTTCCCGGTGCCGGTATCATTGATGTAATAACGCTTTTCCGGCGCAAGGCGGTAATATGAGGCGTTGTCGATGCCTTTCAACGACAGTGTCGGGCCCAGTTCGTTGCCCTCGGCCGTATGATTGTAAACCACATCGAGGATGACCTCGATCCCCGCGTCGTGGAAATGGCTGACCATTTCCTTCACTTCATTCACGAACGGCGTGGCGAGATAGCGCGGCTGG
The DNA here is from genome assembly GCF_009830105.1 of Microvirga makkahensis. GTDB lineage: Bacteria > Pseudomonadota > Alphaproteobacteria > Rhizobiales > Beijerinckiaceae > Microvirga > Microvirga makkahensis. Next base: position 209,204 of record NZ_WURB01000001.1, on the reverse strand, counting down.
GGAGCGAAGAATCCGATGGTGTTGTAACCCCAGTAGTTACGCAATCCTTTCTCGATGAGATAACTATCGTCCACGAAGGCATGAATGGGTAGGAGTTCGATGGCAGTGACACCGAGGCTCTTGATGTAGTTGATTGCTTCATGGTGCATCAGACCCGCGCAGGTGCCGCGGATATCCTTTGGAACTGCAGGGTGCTTCATGGTGAAACCCCGCAGATGCGCCTCATAGATGATCGTGCGCTCCCAAGGAATCTGCGGCCTGCGCTCGTTGCCCCAGGTAAAGGCCGATTCGATCACGCGGCACTTGGGCATGAAGGGGGCGCTGTCGCGGTCGTCGAAGGAGAGATCGGCGTCCGGCGATCCCACCGTATAGCCAAAGAGAGCGGGGTCCCATTTCAGGTCGCCAAGGAACTGCTTGCCGTACGGATCGAGGAGCAATTTATTGTGATTGAACCGGTGTCCGGCGTCGGGCTCATAGGGCCCGTAGACGCGATAGCCATAAATGGTACCTGGCCGAGCATCCGGCAGATAGCCATGCCAGACCTCGTCCGTGTATTCCGGAAGCTCGATCCTCTCCAGTTCCCGCCTGCCGTCGGGGGTGAAAAGGCACAGCTCTACTTTAGTGGCATTGGCGGAGAAGAGCGCAAAGTTGACGCCAAGCCCGTCCCATGTCGCGCCCAGAGGGTAGGGCAGTCCTTCCCGCAGCCGGGATGTACGCCGGACGGTTGGCGCGACGATCTCGGTTGAGGTGGTTTCACGGGTTTCGACTTTGTCATTCATCTTGGATCTCGAGAAGCGGAGCAGATCGGTTCACTTCATCAACGCGCAAAGAGGCAGGAAGTCCCGCCTGGCCGTGGCAACAGCTCGATCGATCAAGGGCGTTCGAAAGTGAGAATGAGGGTGGCAAGAGGTGGGATCGTAAGGCAGAGGGAGTGGGCAAAGCCGTGACTTGGTGTCGCCTCGGCAAGTATGCCGCCAAGGTTGCCCACGTTGCTTCCGCCGTAAATGGAGGCATCGGTATTCACCGCCTCACTGTAGAACCCCGGGGCGGGAACGCCGATACGATATCCCACCCGCGGAACGGGTGTGAAGTTCGAGACGACCACAGCGATCGAATCCTCATCGTTGCCACGTCGCAGCCATGCGATGACGCTGTTGTCCCTGTCGTCCGAGACGATCCACTCGAATCCCCTCGATTCGCAGTCCCGCTCATGAAGCGCCGGGATCGAGCAGTAGGCGCGATTGAGGTCACGGATCAGCGTCTGAACGCCTTTGTGGTCCGGATCGCTCAGAAGATGCCAGTCGAGGCCGTTGTCATGATTCCACTCCTGTTCCTGTGCGAACTCTCCGCCCATGAATAAAAGTTTCTTCCCGGGATGTCCCCACATGAAACCGAAATAGGCGCGGAGATTGGCGAAGCGCTGCCATCGGTCGCCCGGCATCTTGCGGAGGAGCGATCCCTTTCCGTGGACGACCTCGTCATGGCTGAGAGGGAGGATAAAATTCTCCGAAAAGGCGTAGAGCAGGCCGAACGTCAGGTCATGATGATGATAGCGCCGGAAGACCGGATCCTTGCTGATGTAGCGCAAGGTGTCGTGCATCCAGCCCATGTTCCATTTGAACCCGAAGCCTAAGCCGCCCGTATAGGTCGGATGCGACACGCCGGGCCATGCGGTCGATTCTTCCGCGATCGTAATCGCGCCTGGTGCGGAGGCATAGGCCACCTCGTTCATCCGGCGCAGGAAATCGATGGCGCCCAGGTTCTCGTTGCCGCCGTAGCGGTTCGGGATCCACTCGCCCGGCTTGCGGGAGTAGTCGAGATAGAGCATCGAGGCCACCGCATCGACCCGCAAGCCATCGAGGTGGTAGTGCTCAAGCCAGAAACGTGCATTGGCCACGAGGAAGGTGGCGACCTCCTGGCGCTCGTAGTTGTAGATATACGTGCCCCAATCCTGATGAAAGCCGAGGCGGGGGTCCGCATGCTCATAGAGATGCGTACCGTCGAAATAGCTCAATCCGTGCGGATCGTTTGGAAAATGCGCGGGAACCCAATCGAGGATGATGCCGATGCCGGCGGCATGGGCTGCTTCGACGAAGGCGGCGAAATCGTCCGGAGTTCCGAAGCGGCTCGTCGGTGCATAGAGGGAGATCGGCTGATAGCCCCAGGATCCGTCGAAGGGGTATTCGGTGATCGGCAAAAGCTCGATATGGGTAAAGCCGAGATCCTGCACATAGGGAATGAGCCGGACGGCGAGCTCGCGATAGGTGAGATAACGGTTACCTTCCTCAGGCACGCGCGCCCAGGACCCGAGATGGCACTCATAGATCGATATGGGGGCCTTGCGCTGATTTCGACGAGTGCGAATTTTCATCCACTCGCCGTCCCGCCATTCGAAGGCCGATTTCTCCCTGAGGATAGAGGCGGTCGCAGGAGGATGTTCGGCCGCGAAGGCGACTGGGTCCGCCTTCAGCGCCAGCAGGTTGCCTTGAAGACCGATGATTTCGAACTTGTAGTGCTGGCCTGCCGTGACATCGGGAATGAATAGCTCCCACACGCCGCCTTCGTGACGTCGCCTCATCGGGTGTCGGCGGCCATCCCAGTTGTTGAACTCGCCGACCACGCTCACGCGGCGCGCGTTGGGGGCCCAGACGCAGAAAAGGAATCCTTGAATGCCGCCCAGATCCAAGCGATGAGCACCGAGCTTCGTATAGACTGCATCGCTGCCAGGGGTTCGAATCTGGATCAGTTCGTCATAGGATAGGAATGTTCCGAAGCTATAGGGATCATGCTGGATCTCAACACGATCCTGCCATTGCACCCGCAGGCGATAGTCCGGCCGCTCGGAGGCACTCAGAACGCCGACGAACAGGCCCTCCGGAAGCCTCTTCTCCATGGGGGCAAGGATTGAGTGGCCATCACGATCGAGCAGGCTTACGCCGTCCGCGTCGGGGATGATGGCCCGGATTTCCCAGGTCCCCTGTGCTACCTCGTGGGGCCCCAGCACCGAGAACGGATCGCCTGAAGCGATGATGTCGGCCACCGTCTGCGGTTCGGTCGAACGCTCCGTCACGCTCTGCGTTCCACCCCTGCGCTGCGCCATCCCGCATTTCCCATATCGTTCTGACGCTGCCATGGACATGCCCTGTTCGCATGCCCTGTTCGGCAGCGTCCCTGCTTCGTGAGAGATCCATTATGGGGCGGCTAAAATATGTGACCAGACGGGGAGATGAAGAGGAGGCAGCTCACCTTCGCGGGCTCACCTCTTCCCCGCGAGCCTGAGAACGGCAAAAGGAAATGACGTCAGGATCTCGCCTGGGGCGAGCCTTCCAGGACCAGCCTCGACGGGCAGGCCCGTTATCACATTCCGCCAGCCGCCCACGGGCAGGGATACGCTTGTATCCTGCCAGACCGCCGGGTCGATCTGCAAGTGGTCCGTCCCGACAAGGCTGCTCCAGAAGCGTGGGACAATCACGGCGAGCCTGTCTTCCCCATGTTGCCTCTGGAACGCGATCAGATGGGAGGCTCGTCCGCCTTGAACCGGCAGGGGACGATAATCGCCGTAGCCATAGAGCGCGGGAGCGTCGGCGCGGTCCTGCAAGAGGCGCGCGATCACGCGCTGTTTGATGCGGCCATCCGGCCAACGGGCCAGCAACGCCTCGGGAGGAATTTCATCATTCAGGGCCTTCGCCCTTGCTCCGTATTCCACAGCGCGCCGGTTGTCCGGATCGACAAGAGAGAGGTCCCAGAACTCCGTTCCCTGGTAGATGTCAGGCACGCCCGGCAATGTCATCTTCAGAATGGTGCGGGAGAGTCCGTTGAGCATGCCGAGGACCGACAGGCGCCGTGCAAGGGGCCGGAAGGGTTCGAGAATGTTGTTCTTCGGATCGAGTACGGCTTGCAGAAGATGGAGCGCTGCTTGCTCATAATCCTCGTCGGGGGCGATCCAGCTCGTTCTTCGTTTCGCTTCACGGAGTGCCTTCGTGAGATATCCCTTCATGCGGTCATGAAAGGGGTTGAGATATCGACTGTCGTGCTCGTCGAGAAGCTCCAGCGGCCAGGAGCCGAGAAGAGACTGGAGCAGGATCACCTGATCGTTGGCATCCGGAGCAGGCGCGCCATTCACGTCCGAAAGATATGGAGAAATGGTTTCGCGCCAGACTTTCAGTGCTTCCTCCCATGCCTCCGGCATCTCGGAAAGCACGATCAGGCGGCCACGGGCATCCTCGCCGCGCTTCGTGTCATGAGTGGCCGTGGCGATCATGGTATGAGGCCAGTCGTGTGCTCTGTCGGCGTTGCCTTGGTGAAAGGCCTGAAGCGGAACGCCGAAATGACCCGGGTCTCCCCCGACTTCGTTCAAGGCGATGAGGCGGCCATAACGGTAGAACAGGGTGTCCTCCAGGCTCTTGGCCATGACAGGCCCGGTCAGCTGCTGAAAGCGCCGGCGGAAGCGGCGGATATCTGCAGCTTCCGCCGTGTCCGCCTTCCCGAGAAGAGCGTCTGCAACAAAGTCGTGCACGCTCGTGTCGGGCAGGTCGCTGGATCGCTTGGCCAAATCAATGGTGTTTTCGATCAGCTCGGCATCCGCAGGGGCGGGCTCGCCGCCGCCGAGATAGCTGCGATAGACCGGGAACGTCGCGATGATCTCCACCATGGCCCTGCGAAGCGCATAGGTTGTGTAATCCCGCGTGCGACGGCTCGAGTCCGCTATCGCCTTGATGTCCGTAACCAGGGTCTCGAGTTCACTGGCGAAGTTGGCTTGGGTGATGTCGATCTTCGCCTGCTTCAGCAGGTCGTCATAATCATCGGAGATGCCCGAGGCCTCCCGGTAGATGCGCTCGAAGGACTCGCCCGCCGCCTCATTGACGAGGACGCCGTCGATCAGGTTGAGGACATCGTATCCGGTCGTTCCAGCGACAGGCCACGCCCGAAGCCTCTCGCCCGGCTCTAGAATCTTCTCGACTACGACGTAGAAACCGGGCCCAACCTTTCTCTGCAGAGCGCGGGCATAGCCCTCGGGATCCGCAAGGCCATCGATATGATCGATCCGCAGGCCGTGAACCCGTCCTTCGTTCGCCAGTCGGACGATCAGGTCATGCGTGCGCTCGAAGATCTCTGGGATCTCCACGCGCAGGCCCGCTAGATTGTTGATGTCGAAGAAGCGGCGATAGTTGATGTCGCTCGATGCGACCCGCCAATAGGCTGGCCTGTAGGCCTGGGCCTCGATGAGGCGGTGCAACGTGTTGAAGCTCTCGGGTTCGCCTTTCGTGCCATTGATCATCGCCAGCGCACGGTCGAGGGCTTTCCGGGCCGAGGGGTGAGTGGCGATGAGGTTCGCTAATTGCCGCTTCAAGGCTTGTCCAGATTCCGGCAGCCCGGAAGGATCATCCGACACCGCCCGTTCACCCAAGATGCGCAGGCGCTCCGTCAGCGCGAGCAGTTCCCCCGCTTTCACTCCATCGTCGAATGCCGCCAGGGCCAAGTCGAGCACGAGGGGATACGACGTCGGGCAGATCGGGAGCCGATGCTCCCAGTGCCAGACACTGAAGCTCCCATCCTCCTCATCGAACCTCACCTGCAGCTCGCCGTTTTCCAGAGCCTCGCCATAAAGACTCCCTAGAACGGGAATGATGAGTTTGCCTTGTGCGCCGGGCCGCTCCCAGTCGATGTCGAAGGCATTTGCAACCGGCGATAACCGCCCCCATTCGAGAACGGACAGCCACCATCCATTCGTCTGGCCGCCAACGCCCATATGGTTGGGGACGATGTCCAGCAGAAGTTTCAGGCCGTGCGCCGTCAAGGTATCCGAGAGGCGGCGAAATCCTTCTTCCCCTCCCAGTTCAGGATTGATCGTGGAATGGTCCGCAATGTCGTAGCCATGCGTAGAGCCAGGACTCGCCATGTGAATAGGAGACGAGTAGACGTGACTGATGCCGAGCCTCGCCAAGTACGGCACGATCTTGACGGCGTCGTCGAAGGTGAAATCCTTGTGGAACTGGAGCCGGTAAGTGGCGCGGGGCGGAGGAGAGGCGAGGCTGTTCCTGGGGGCATGACCATGCCGGCCCTCTTCCGTCACGGCGACGGCCAATTTCGCCATCAGGCTCCCGGGAGCCGCCATTGACTCGATCGTTTTGGAAAGACGCCTGCGCCAGTTGGGGTGGCCCGCATCCATCCCCGGCATGTTGGGCTGATTCAGCTCACCGGCGGCATCCTCGACCTGCAAGGCCGTGAGAGCGCACGCGGTGCGGGCGAGATAACGCACCGCTTCCTCAAGAGGCGGTTCACGCGGCCTCTCGGCAGTAGGCAGCAGGCCTTGCTCATGGAGAGCCGTTGCAAAAGATCGCTTGTCCACCTCTCTGGCCGCATGCTCCTCGGCGGCGGTTACCGGATCGAACACACCGAGTGTCTGGCGCAGATCGATGTCCAGCCCCCGCCACCAGCCACGGAATGTCGGGAGATCATGGGTCGTAAGAACGGCGAGCGCCGAGCGTGGATACTCGTCGGGTCTCTTGAACGACGAGCCGTCGCGCTCGAAGGGAAGGACACGATAGCTGAGCACGCCGGACGTCATGATGGCGTCAGAGAACCCTTTCGGGGCGGTTCCGAGATCCTCCGCGATGACGAGGCAACGTGCGCGATGGCTCTCGATGCGCAGAACCGCGAGCATCGCCTCGAATGGATAATCGACATAGGCGCCCTGCGAGGCCGGCGCTCCCGAAGGAATAAGAAAGAGGCGCTGAAGCTGGAAAGCGTGATCGATGCGGATTGCGCCTGCATGCCGCATGTTCGCCGCTACCAGATCTCGGAAGGCTGCCAAGCCCTGCTCCTCCAGCGTGAGAGGATTGAAAGGGGGCAGGCCCCAGTTCTGGCCTTGCGGGCCCAAAGGATCGGGAGGTGCGCCGATAGCAAGCCCGGGAGCGAACCGCTCCGGTGTTGCCCAGATTTCCGAGCCGCCGCCATCGGCGCCGACGGCGAGATCGCGGTAAAGGCCTATCGTTAGTCCGGCGGACTGCGCGCATTCCGCGGCTTGCGCCAGTTGCCGGTCGGCGAGCCATTGCAGCCAGACATGAAACGCGATGCGCTCCTCATGCTCCGAACGGAAGCGACTGACCTCTGCAGTTCGGATATCCCGGTAGGCCTCTGGCCATTCCCCGATCCATGTGCACCCTTGCTCACGGAAATGTTCCGAGAGAGCCTCGAAGGTGGCGTGCGCCTCGAGAGCCTGCCCGCCGTCGCGACGGAAGGTTTCGAAGGCTGATTGCTCGCCGGATATTCGAAAGTGCCTCCACAGAGCGTCGAGAGCGGTGCGTTTGATCGACCATACTTGCGCATAATCGACGAATTGAGCGCTTTGGAGATGCGACAAGCGCTCCCGAACATCGGGCCTGTCGAGAAACCTTTCAGCGTCGCTCCCGGCGAAGCCTTCTACGGCGGTAGGGTCGATGTAGAGTGCTTCCAGAAAAAGCCGCGATGAGGGTGAGTAGGGTGAGATCTTCGTACGGTCGGCGGAAAAAAGGGCATGGACTGGGCTGAGACCCAGGAAGGCCCCGCCCAAAGCACCGACCTTCTCCGCCAGGAGGGCGACATCCGAGAAGTCGCCGATGCCGAGGTCCCGCCCAGAGCGGAGGGAATAGATCTGGGCGGCCATACCCCAGAGCCGGTTTTGGCCCTTCAGCGCTTCAGGTCGCCAGCAGCTTTCGGGAGCGGCGACGAGCGTGGCCTCGAAAGCGCCGAGCGCGAGACGATGGTAGCCCATGGGCAGAGCAGGAAGCTTCAGCGCGGTCTCTCCACCGGCCGATCTCCCTTCATGCGTTGCGCCGTTCTCTTCGATGATCGTCCAGTTGAGCGGCCCTGTCTTCGCGCGCAACGTTACATTCGCCGGGCGGTCTGACGGAATCGGAATGACGCCCGGAATGAGGCCGGTTTTCAGCTTTTCCAGACGCGAAAGACTTTCCCTGGCTTCCCCTTCGGAGGCGGTGCCGAGGTCTAGAGCCGCGAGAATGGCGTTGCGGGTTTCCGGGCTGGTCTTGATGCTTCGCCCGAAGGCATCCGCATAATCCGGCGAAAGGCCGACCAATTCGGCCATGCGCTCCAGGATAGCCTCGAACTTACTCATGCGGACGCCTCTCTGGCGACGATCCCTTTCCACGCTGCGAGCCTAACGCGTCCATCCACCAATGTGGGATCAGCGTTCGACCAGACCACGTGCGCCTTTCCGCCGACGTCAGCCGACAGGGGGCGGTCTCCGAAGTTCGCTAGCACGCGGAGCGTTCCACCTCTGAAAATCCAGGTCACGTCAAGGGCGTTCTCCTGCGGAATCAGGTGCCGGGAGCCTTGGTATCCGCTCATGACAAGAGGCAGTATCTCGTCTCGCCTCAGCAACAGCAGCCGCTTCGTTTCCTGAAGTGCTTCGCGGTGCGGCGAGCGCTCCGGCTCGGCCCAATCGATCCTGGAGCGTTCGAACGTCGCCCTATCCGTGGGGTCGGGAATGCGCTGCGCCGTCGCGGGATCGGCAAAGGCCTTGAAATGTTTGAACTCGCCCCGTCGACCCTCACGCACAGCCTCGGCGAGATCGGGCTCCGCCTCAAAATCGACGAAGAACTGGAAGGGCGAGGATGCCGACCATTCCTCACCCATGAAGATCAACGGAATATGAGGCGAGAGGAGGAAGACGGCCTGCGCTAGCGCAAGACGCTCCGGAGGAATGAGATGGGCGAGGCGCTCGCCGAAGGCCCGGTTGCCAATCTGATCGTGGTTCTGGAGGAATGATACGAAGGCCGTTGGGGGCAGGTGAGCGGACGGCTCGCCACGAATGACGCCGGGCCGGTGGGAGGATGGGTCGCCCTGATATGTGAAACCTTCCGCGAGCGCGCGGCTCAGGCGTTTGAGCGGCTGGTCAGCGTAATCTTCGTAATACCCTTCATTCTCGCCAGTCAGCAAAGCATGCCAGGAATTGTGGATGTCGTCGGCCCATTGCGCCGTGTGCAGGCGCGGCTTTCGGTCGGTGCCGCGTTCGAGCCAGCGCGCCTGGTTGGCTTCGTTCTCCAGCACGAGATGGATGTGGCGCTCGGGAGCAGCTTGGCGGATGCGCGTGGCAAGCTCCTCGAGAAAATGAGGCTTGCTGTCGTCGACGATGGCATGAACGGCGTCGAAGCGCAGGCCGTCGAAGTGGTATTCCTCCAACCAGTAGAGTGCATTGTGAACGAAGAAGTCGCGGACAATATGGCTCCCCTCGCCATCCACATTGATACCGGCACCCCATGGTGTCGGGTGCCGGTCAGTGAAAAAGGATTCGGCATAGGTGTGGAGATAATTCCCGGATGGTCCGAAGTGGTTGTAGACCACGTCGAGGAACATCATCAGGCCGAGTTCGTGTGCGCGGTCGATCAGCCGCTTCAGATCCTCCGGGCTGCCGTAGGAAGCATCGGGCGCATAGGGGAGGACGCCATCGTAGCCCCAGTTCCGGCGGCCCGGGAATTCCGCGATCGGCATCAGCTCAACCGCCGTGATGCCGGTATCGCGGAGGGTTTCGAGTTTACCCATAAGGCCGGCGAACGTGCCCTCCGGAGTCGCAGTGCCAACGTGCACCTCGTAGAGAACGGTTTCCTCCCACGGTCGCCCGACCCACGAGGCATCTGACCATTCGTAAGCATTCGGGTTCACGACAACGCTCAAGCCGTGCACATCGTCTGGTTGGAAGCGCGAGGCAGGGTCCGGCACCGTGAGGGCGCCGTCGATCCTGTAGCCATAGCGGCTACCGCTCCGGGCGCCGGGCGAGATGATCCGGTACCAGCCATCGTCCTGCCGCTCGAGGGGGTGCTCTGCCTCGTCCAGCACGAGCTTGACCTCACGGGCCGTCGGAGCCCAGAGAGAGAAACGCACGCCTTCGTTGACGATTTCTGCCCCAAAAGGCATCAAGTGACTTCGCCGCATGAGTTCTCCAAAAGTACGGGGCACTTGCGAACGAGCTTCGCTGTGCAATGTTCCCAAGGCCAGCAAAAATGGCAGTCGAGCTTGTGGGTGGGGCCGAACATCCATGCTGCGAATTCAGTCTCCAAGATAAACCGTGCCGCCAGCCAGCCGGAGTAGCAAAAAATAGTCGAATTCCTTGCGGAACTTTCCGGAGGGGGAATGCGTTAAAAGCGCGACCTGCTTTGGGCGCGGGAGGTCAATGGGGAGCGCGCCCTCGTGACAACATGTTGGAAGCATTTCACTCGGAAGCTGGCGCGGCTTTCGCGGCAGTGGCACATGCCGATCTGCGCCAGAATCGTCAATCCTCGATTTCGGTCACCCGCAGACAGTCCATTCTTTTCGTGACATCTGAGATCGCCGATTACATCAAGGCGGGAGGTCTCGGGGAGGTCTCTGCCGCCTTGCCACGCGCTTTACGGCAGCATTATGACGTCCGCATCCTCATTCCGGGCTACCGGCAGGTTCTTTCCCAGATCGGGGCGATCGAGGAGATTGCGCGTCTGCCGGCTTCGTTCGGGATTCCGGGTTGCGGACTTGGCCGTGGTCTGACAAGGGACGGATTGACCGTCTACGTGCTCCTGTGCCCGGAGTTGTACGAGCGGGACGGCTCTCCCTATGTCGATGCCTTCGGCAGGGACTGGAGCGACAACGACATCCGCTTCGCACGTCTAGGCTTGGCGGCGGCTGATATCGCCTGCGGGGGCGGAGATCCTCTTTGGAGAGCAGACCTCCTGCATCTCAACGATTGGCCCTCGGGTCTGGCTGCGGCCTATCTCACATGGCGAGGGCAGCATATCCCGACCATTCTGACCATTCATAACCTTGCCTATCAGGGAATCTTCGATCGTGATCGCTTGCCTTGCCTCGGAATTCCCGATGACGCATTTAACATCAACGGTGTCGAGTTCCACGGTAAGCTTTCCTTCCTAAAGGCGGGAATTTTCTATTCCTCTCATATCACGACCGTAAGCGCGACTTATGCCCAGGAAATCACGCGACCGGAATTCGGCTGCGGGCTTGATGGCCTTCTGAGGACAAGGGCTCACCAAGGCCGCCTCGACGGTATTATCAATGGCATCGATCCGAGCTGGGATCCAAGCAAGGACCCTTACTTGGTCAGTCGTTTCTCCGCCGAAAACTTCCGGGGTAAGCGCGCGAACGCGAACAACGTGCGCAAGAGCTTTGGGCTTGCCTTTTCCAATGGTCCCTTGTTTGCTGTCGTATCGCGCCTTGTTCACCAGAAAGGCGTCGATCTTGCTATTTCGGCCGCTGAAACGATCGTGTCGCAAGGTGGCCAGATCGCCGTCATCGGGCAGGGCGAGGCCCGGTTCGAAGCCGAACTTCGGGCTCTGGCGGAGCGGCATCCCGGATCAGTGGGCGTGAGGATCGGCTACGACGAAGGGGCTGCGCGCCGTATGTATGCCGGCAGCGACTTCCTCCTCATGCCCTCCCGGTTCGAGCCCTGCGGTCTGAGTCAGATGTATGCGCAGCGCTTCGGGTCTCTGCCGATTGCCCACAAGACGGGGGGGCTTGCGGATACTATTGAGGACGGAGTCAACGGGTTCCTCTTCGGAGAGCCATGTCTCTACCGCTTCATGGATGCGATCAAACGGGGACTTGAGACGTTCCGCTCAAGATCGCGCCTCTCGGCCATGCGAAAAGCCGCGATGCAGCGGCCCCATGGATGGGAAAGCTCGGCTTCCAAGTACAGAAAGGTCTACGAGCGCGCCTGCCACACCGCAGCCTGCAACTGATCCTCCAGCCCCTGCAGAGGCCGGCAAATTAGCCAGTTCGCTCCTGTTCAGCAGCACGGAATCGTGGATCCGCGCTGCGCTCGCGGGCTCGAGCGTGCATGGGCCATTCCGCCGAGTCCTTTCGGCGGTAGGCAGCAGCGACCGCGGATACCGAATATTAACATGATTACAATATATAATTCAGGTATGCTCCGGAGTTGCGGAACGTTGGTCAGTGGGGCTCTTCTGAGTTGCATTTGTTCTTTGCCTTTTCTATCGAGCGGGTGTCTTGAAGGGGAATTCCATGAGTGCGCCTCCGCGCGTCGGCTTGATTGTCGATGATGATGCGTATTTTCGCATGGCAGTGGGGGCAATCCTCGAGCGGCAATTCGACTGCTCTCGCATCATCGAAGCCGGTTCTTTGGATGGCGCTTTGGAACAATTGGGCGAGTATCCGAATGTCGCGCTTGCCTTGTTCAGTCTTTCCACGCCGGGCGTAAGAACGCCAACCAATCTGCGTACGGTGCGCGAATGCTTTCCGCAGACAAGAATTGCCGTCGTTTCCACAACCGGCAACCGGCGCAACATCCTCTTGGCTCTTGAGGCAGGTGTGCACGGCTACATGCTCAAAAGCCTGAGTGCCGAGGCGATGACCGCAGCTCTCAAGCTAATCTTCGACGGTGGAATTTACGTTCCTCCCAGCTTGGCGGATATCTCAGCGGAAACCGCTGAAAAGTCAGACGATGAGAGCCGGCAATCCAGTGAAAGCAGGGACAGGGCGATTGCGGCGGAGGCCCCATCCGGTAGTCCGTTGACGCCGCGCCAGCAGGATGTGTTGGATCTGCTCGTGCAAGGCAAGACGAACAAGGAGATCGCCCAGGCCCTCGGACTGGGTGAGGGAACCGTCAAAATCCATATGGCTGCGATCTTCCGCTACTTCGGTGTCAATAACCGTGCGGCAGCGGCCGTCGCCGGAGCGCGTCCGTATCCGAACCGCAAGCGCAATTTGATGAGCGGCGTCTAGCTTACTGTCCGGCGCTCGGTCAGGGCGCGCGGTGATGACTCCAGCGGCGTGCACCTTCACGTATCACGCAAGCCATAGGCCTCAGCCATCATCTCGGTCTCTGCAAGTTTGGCACTGAACGCAGACCAGTCGTCCCGGCTCGCGATCGACTCCCAAAGTCCTTCGACCTCGTCGATCAGCATCGTACAGGGCCTCTCTCTTGCGAAATAGGCGTGGTCCAGCGCGGCTTCAGCCAACGGTTCGAACTCCTCGAGAGCGGTACGGAAAGGTTGAAAGGCGGCATCTGAATAGAGTGAGGAAGAAGGGCTGCGTCGCGCACGCTCAATGCTGCGCAAGCCGCCGAACCAGTCGAAGAAGGTCTGTTCGAACGGCGCCTTCGTGCTGAGCAGGAATGTCCAAAGGCTTCTGGCAAGCGTTCCGTTTTGTTCAGGGGATCGGGGGCGAAGGCCGAGACGGCGGAGGATCGCCGCGGCGAACTCACGATGCAGCACTGGCTCGAAGGCGGCGAGCGATGCTTCCAGCCTGCTCTGCTCGGCAATCGGCAGAAAGCACTCTGCAAGCCTGAACAAATTCCACAACAGGGCGTCAGGCTGGCGTCCAAAAGCATAAAGCCCAGTTTCATCAAAATACGCAGCGGTGAAAGCCGGATCGTAGATCGGCAGAAAACGCCAGGGACCGTAATCGAAGCTTTCGCCCATGACGTTGATGTTGTCCGTATTGAGAACTCCGTGCACAAAGCCTGCCGCCATCCATTGGGCGCCCATGCGCGCCACCCGCCGGCAAACCTCGTCGAGAAAAGCGGTTGCCCGTTCCGTCTCGCTATCGCGCCAGATCTCCGGCAGGTAGGTTATGATCGTGTGGTCGAGCAGCTTGCTGATGTTGCGGGTCTCGTCGAGATAGAGTAGGCGCTGGAACGTTCCGATACGGATGTGTGAATGACTGAGGCGCACGAGAACCGAAGAGCGCGCCGGCGATGGCTCGTCACTTCTCTCGAGTTCCTCCCCGGTCTCGACCAGGCTGAACGACTTCGACGTGTTGACGCCGAGCGCCTCCAGCATCTCCGCCGCCAGGACCTCCCGGACGCCGCCCTTCAGTGTCAGGCGTCCGTCGGCATGACGCGACCAGGGTGTTTGCCCGCTTCCCTTGGTGCCGAGATCGAGCAATCGGTCATCCCGGGTGTCGTGCAACTGCGCGAAAAGAAATCCGCGACCGTCGCCCAGATAAGGATTGTAGGTCCGGAACTGGTGCCCGTGATAACGGAGTGCGAGGGGCTCCCGGAAACTGCCGGGAAGCGGCTCGAAGAAGCCGAAATGTCTCACCCACTCGTCTTCCGTCAGGCTCTCGAGACCTGTGCGTGCGGCCCACCGCCGATTCCGGTGCCGTAGGAGATGCGCAGGAAAGCGGGCAGGCATGACGATATCGTAGAAGTCGGCCCCGAGCTCCTGATGGCCGGTCGAAGCACGGTAGGAGGGAGAAAGAGGCATCGGTTCGCATTCCGTATGTCCTGTTCAATCCACTTCGTGTCTGAATGTTCATCCCCTCGAATTTCTTCCGGCAGTTTCCGTGGGGCTCAGCGTAGTCAGGTGGCAACAAAGTATGGGATAATGGTCTTATCATATGAGATTATATCACTTATTAACCATCCTGTGGAAAAGTATTTCACCGGGCGGGATCTCTAAAATTGCCATCGTTTTCCGAAGCTTGGAGCGGAGGCTCCGAGGCGCTGCGGCGGCCCGCAAGCGGAAATGAATGTCACCCGCTTGGCCAAAGCAGGGACGACTCCTATGATTCCTCGAGCGAAGCAGTCCGGGGAGAGATGAATGGTGTCCAAGGATTTGGCTACCCTTTACGGGCGTGTTGCTTTGGTCGTGTTCGCCTTTGCCTTTGTTGCGGCGATCGTAGCCGGTCCCCTTTTTCAAAAGGCGGGCCTCGGCCGATCCGTGACCGCTGCGCAGGAAACCCCTGCGCCGGAAATAATTCGTGTTAAAGCCACGCCTGTCGTCGGAGGACGGGGCTAAGGGTTTCTGGCTTGAAGGCTTAAGCGGAAGCAGCGTTTAACCGGGCGGACGGCGGGTTAGGTCTTTTGGAAACGTGCAATGCGTGACGACAGCATCTTGCGGCAGGAGATTCGCCATTCCCTAAGCCGAGCTCGCAGTTTGATCCGATCCTATTCAGGGCTTTACTCGAGTGAGGATCTAGCCCGTGACGTCCTCATGGTCTGCGATGAGTTGGCGCGGAGCGTTCAATCCACGCCACGCTTGAAGGAGGCTCGCCAGGTTGTACAGGAACGATGCACGAAACTGGTGCGAGACGCGGATCGATTTTCTATGCGCGATCCGCTGACCATTGCGGCGTCGCGCGCGCAGGCTTTCGCCTCTATCGACGTTATTCAGGACATATTGTTCGAAATGCACAAAGCCGAGACAGATGCCCCGCGGATCGGCGCACTGTTGCGAAGGCGAAGCCCATAGGTGCAACTGGCGGGGGCGCTCAGCGTTGATGGTCTACTCGAAACATCTTCCATCCACGAAAGCCTCAAGAGAGCCCTATGCGCCCCAAGCCCGCTCGTCCTCAGGACCCAGGGCACGATCACCTGTCCCTTGCGCCATCCGTCGGACTTCATGCGGTACGCTTGATTGAACTGGCACGCGGCACCGGGGCGGAAGGTCTGATCTACCTAGCGCAGGGACAGCGCAGGGCAGAGCTATTGGCGAAGGCCGTCCGGGGATTGGCGCCGCATCTGCACGTCTTCCTTATGCCGCCCTGGGACTGCCTGCCTTACGACAGTGCCTCTCCCTCCCGCGAGGTGATGGGGCAGAGAATGTCGATACTCCGGCAGATGGCGAACTCCGAAAGGGCTCGGTGCGTGTTGATCACGAGTCCGGCTGCCGCCGTTCAACGCGTGCCGCCGCGAGCCTTAAGGCAGGGCGCCTCTCTGACGCTCGAGACGCATGGTGAGTTTGTACCGGAGGGACTCGAGCGCTTTCTGCATCGAACTGGCTATGTACTGGACGACCGGGTTGACGAGCCCGGGGAGGCAGCCTTTCATGGGCAGGTCGTCGACATCTACCCAGCTAACTCCACGCTGCCGTACCGCATAGAACACGACGGCACGAGCATCCTCGCCATCCGTCGATACGATCCTGTGTCCCAGCGGAGCGAGGAGGAGGTCATCAGTCTCGTTTTGGATCCCGCATCGGAGCTGGTGTTGGCCGAGGCGAGCGATGATCGCTCCAGTCTCGAGCGCTATGCCGGCGTGGAGCACCGCCTCCCGGAGTATTATGACCGGCTCGAGACGGTATTCGATTACTGGCCCGATGCGGCAATCATGCTGGAAAGCCGGGCTGAGGAGCGGCGTCAGGACGTGATGGAGCAAGTCGCCGACGCCTTCGAGAGCAGTACAAGTCTACGAAGGAATGCAGAACGCGCGGTGACGCCCGAGAGACTCTTCATTCTCGATGAGGAATGGCAAATTCTCCTGAATCGGCGGCGTGTCACGGTCATTCATGAAGCCGAGGATGACGATGCCGTTATGCCTTTCTTTGCAGGCGCTCCAAAGCCGGAGCAGGTACTGGAGCAATTCATTCGGGCACAAGAGCGGGCGAAACGAAAGATCGTGCTGCTGGCGGCAACGCCGCGAGATTGGGGCCGGTTGCGCCGCAGGGTGCAAGGCTTCAAGCTGGAGCTGGCCGAAGCGGAGAGCTGGGAGGAGATCGTTTCGGCTCCGCCTCAGAGCAGCTTCATGATGAAGGTCGATGTCAAGGGCGGCTTCATCGACGCGTCCTCCAATATCGTCGTGATCACAGCCTACGATCTGCTCGGGAGCCGCGCGGATAGCGAGGATCTTGCTGCGTCCTCGTCGACGGCCGCACAGCTGGCCGATGCGAGTTTCCACCTCGGCGATATCATCGTCCACATCGAGCACGGCCTTGGCCGGCTGGATGGGATCGAGACGGTTTCGCTCGAGGCCGGACACTGCGAGGACGCTATCCGCCTGGGCTATGCGGACAATGCAACGCTTATGGTTCCAACGGCAGAGTTGGACCGTGTCTGGCGCTACGGCGCTTCTCCCGAGCCTGTCAGGCTTGATAGGCTAAACGATGATGGCTGGACTGTTCGCCGCCGGAAAATCGAAGCTGATCTTCAGGAAACCGCATCGCGGATGAAGGCGCTCATCGCTGGGAGAAATGCGGTCGAGCTCGATCCAGTCAGACCGCCCGCCCGAAGCTACGAGCGCTTTGTCGCCCGCTTCGCTTTCTCCGAGACCGCGGACCAATCTCGCGCCATCGAGCAGGTACTTCAGGATCTCGCTTCCGGCCATCCCATGGATCGCCTCATCTGCGGCGATGTAGGCTTCGGTAAGACGGAGGTGGCATTGCGCGCGGCCGCAGCGGTGGCGCTTTCCGGAAAACAAGTTGCCATCATCGCTCCTACGACTGTTCTTTCGCGCCAGCATTTCCGGACCTTCCGGCGACGATTCGCCGGCTTGGGTGTGGAGGTCGCGCATCTCTCGCGTCTCGTGAGCCCCGCAGAGGCGCGTGCCGTCAAGAAAGGATTGACAGACGGCTCCGTCAGGATCGTCGTCGGAACGCACATGCTTGCCGGAAAGGGGATCGCGTTCAGCGATCTCGGACTCGTGATCATCGATGAGGAGCAGCGCTTTGGGGCATCCCACAAGGCGAAGCTGCGGGAGCTGGCGAAGGCCGGACACGTACTCACGCTCACGGCTACGCCGATTCCACGCACCTTGCAATCGGCGCTCGTCGGCTTGCAGGATATCAGCATCATCGCGATGCCGCCCGCGCGGCGCCAGCCGATTCGCACTTTCCTGACCCCCTTCGACCCGGCCACTGTGCGTGAAGCGCTGATGCGCGAGAAGCGGCGAGCCGGGCAGAGCTTCGTGGTCTGTTCAAGGATAGAGGATATCGCGCCGATGCAGGAGGAGTTGAGAAAGGTCGTGCCTGAGCTCGAACTGATCGTGGCGCACGGCCAGATGCCACCTGCCGAGACCGACGAGACGATGGTGCGCTTTGCCGATGGAGAGGGCGATGTGCTGCTCTCCACCAATATCATCGAAAGCGGGCTTGATGTTCCTCGCGCCAACACCATGCTCGTCTGGCGCGCCGACCGCTTCGGCCTCGCGCAGCTTCACCAACTGCGGGGGCGCGTCGGGCGAGGCCGCATTCGCGGTGCCGCCTATCTTCTGACGGATCCCGATCAGGTGCTTCCGAAAGCGACGGAGAAGCGATTGCGGACCCTTGAAGCCTTGGATCGGCTCGGCGCTGGCTTCGCCATCAGTGCGCAGGATCTCGACCAACGCGGCGCGGGTTCTCTTCTGGGACAGGAGCAGGCAGGACACGTGCGGCTCATTGGATCCGATCTCTATCAATCACTGCTGCAACGCGCGCTCCGGGGCGAGAATGCCGAAGATCTGTGGTCGCCGGAGCTCAATCTCGGTATCGCGGGACGAATCCCGGAGGATTACGTCGCCGATCCGGAAACACGGATCAATCTTTACGTGCGGATCGCGCGGCTCGACCCTCTTCTGAACGTGGATGATCTTTCGGCGGAAATCGAGGACAGATTCGGAGCCTTGCCGCAACCCTTGGAGAACCTCATTGACTTGGCGGAACTCAAACAGCTTTGCATTCGTTCCGGCGTCGCGCGCATCGATGCCGGTCCGCAGGCCATAGCCCTGAGCTTTCGTCCGGGTGCTCCCGAGCGGCTCCCGATTGAGCAGATGCTGGAAGCTTCCAGAGGCGAGCTTCGCTGGAGCGGAGAGCGGTTGATCCTTGACCGTTCTATTGAAAATGCCGAGGAGCGCCTGAAGTCCATTGCGGAGCTGCTGAGCAGGCTCTCATGAGCGCTCCGTCCAGCCCGCCCTGCTGCCGCTCGTCTGCGAACATATTCAGCCGAGCGGACTTAACTCTGGTACGATGCAAGGAAATGAGGAGCCCATGACCTCCGAGGAAATCAATGAGCTGAATGCCGCCCGTGAGAGTCTTGTGAAGCGGCGGCGGGAGATGGCGCGGCAGATCGCCGAAGCGCCGCTCCCCTCCGTCGAGATGGCAGAGGAACTGTCGAAAGTTCTGACGGCAATCGAGGCTTTGGACCGAGCCCTGAACGAAGCTGGACACCCTTACATGAGCCAGACAGTGGTCGATCAAATGCGAGCAGACGTCTGAGCAGCTCGGCCGTGATCCGGCCTAGAGCATCGGGTTCTAAGGTTGATGAGCACGTTTGGGATCGATCCGATGTTCCCTTTTCCGAGCGGCCCGGCTCATGCCTGATCCCGCAGGGTCAGACCGCGGTTCCTCAAATCGCGATCTCGGTGATCTCCGCCGTCGTCGAGCCCACAGGGATGACGTCACCTACTTCTTTGCCCATCAGGGCCTGCGCGAGTGGCGAAACATAAGAAATCATTCCCTTTGTCGGATCCGCTTCATCCTCGCCGACAATGCGGTAGGTCTGCAGCCGCCCATCCTTGCGCTCGAAGGTGACGCGTGCGCCGAAGCGCACGTGGGCCGTATCGGCGGGAGGAGGAACCACCTCGGCCGAGACGCGCCGGGCCGACCAGTACCGCAGGTCGCGCGATAGGCGTGCCACCTCGGCCTTGTCATCCGTGGCTTTCGCTTCCTCGAGGCGGCGCTCCAGCGTCTCGATCTCTGCATTCATCTGAGCCAGGCCCGACGGGGTGACGAGGTGATGGGGGCTCAAGGTCCGGTCTGGCAGATCCTCGAAGGCTTCTCCGCCTTCGGTCTCGCGAACAAAGGCACGGCTCATAGGCGCTTCCTCCGGTCTTTAGAAAAGAACGCTGAAAACAGGCGAGGTTTCCCGTTCTACGACTTTATTGCTCAGCCTGGCGGAGACGCCCGACAATGCCCCCCGGAAAGGCATAGACGCTGATCACGAAGAGGGCGCCGAGCCAGAGCAGCCAGCGATCGGGGTGGATCAGGTTCGGCAGCACCGGAATACCGGCGAGTGTCTTGCTCCCGGCGTCCATGAGAACTTGCAGATAGCTTTGCGCCAGGAGGAAGAGCGTGGCGCCGATCACCGAGCCGTACATCGTTCCCATGCCGCCGATCACCACCATGAGCAGGATGTCGATCATGATGGAGAAGGAAAGCGTCGTGTCCGGCCCATTGTAACGTAGCCACAGGGCCATGAGGGCACCCGCCACCGTTGCAGCAAGGGCCGAGACGACGGAAGCCATCGTGCGATAGGCGACTACGCGGTAGCCCAAGGCTTCAGCGCGGAATTCATTTTCGCGAATTGCCTGCAGCACGCGCCCGAACGGTGAGTTCACGATGCGCAGGAGCAGAAGGAACATGAGAAGCGCGACGAAGAACAACAGATAATAGGCGATGAGGCGTCCATTGATGGCTACCCCGAGTACCGGCTCCGGCAGAAGCCTGAAGGCCGGGCGCAGTTCTACGGGTAATTGAAACGACAGGCCGTCCTCCCCGCCGGTGATCGTGGAAAGTTGCGAGGCCAGGACCGCCATGGCCGAGGCCACCGCCAGAGTGATCATGGAGAAGAAGATCGCACGTACGCGCAAGGACAGAAGGCCGATGGCAATGGCCAGAAGAGCCGATAGAAACAGAGCCACGAAGAGACCGGTGGCGATTGAGATCCACGTCGCTCCGAACCGTTCCAGGGTAATTGCGACGCCGTAGCCACCGATGCCGAAGAACATGGTATGAGCGAAGGAAACGATGCCGGTATAGCCGAGCAGAAGATCATAGCTCGCGACCAAAACGATGAAGACGCAGATCTTCGCCGCCGTGCTCAGCGGCAGGCTGCCGGAAAACAGGAACGGCGTTGCCGCGAGCGCCAGCAGAATGGCGAGCAGGATGACGGTCAGCACCTTCGAGCGGGGCAGGTCCGACGACAGGAAGCCTGCCAGTAGGCTGCCGCTCGTGCGGCCGCCGTCGGCAGAGAGTGGAAAGGCAGGAGATCGGCTCATCGGCGCGCTACCGGGAATAGGCCCTGCGGGCGCCAGATCAGTACCAGCGCCATCACAAGGATGTTCGAGATGAGGGCGAGCTTCGGTTCGATGAAGCCGACATAGTTCGCAACCAGCGCCACCAGGACCGACCCGACGAAGCAGCCGCCCACCGAGCCGAGGCCACCGATGATGATCACGATGAACACCAGCACCATCACTTCCATGCCCATGCCTGCAGTGAGTGTCTGGCGATAGAAGGCCCACATGACGCCGCCGAGACCCGCGAGCGCGGAACCCGCCACGAACACGCTCACGAAAAGGCGGCGGATCCGGTAGCCCAGCGCCTCGACCATCTCGGGATTCTCGACGCCTGCGCGGATGAGAAGGCCGATGCGAGTGCGGTTGAGCAGAAGCTGCATTCCGACAAAGACGACAAGGCCGATGCCGACAGCCACCAGGCGGTAGCGCTCCATCACCACGTCACCGATGATGAGGGCGCCGCGCAGGGTTGCGGGCAGGGGGATCGGAATGGGCGATGCGCCCCAGATCGCGTGGATCGCCTGTTCGGCCACGATCAGCCCGCCCATGGTGACGAGGATCTGCTTGAGATGACTGCCATAGACCGGCCGTACGATGATGCGCTCGAAGACTGCGCCGACAGTACCGGTAACACCCATGGCCGCCAGAATGCAGAACAGGAGCAGAGCGAGGTTCAGCCACACCGAATCCGACTGTGCCCAGCCGGCAAGCGGGCCCAGCACGAGAAGGCTGGCGTAAGCGCCGAGCGAGATGAAGACTCCGTGCCCGAAATTGATGATGTCCATGAGGCCGAAGACCAGCGTGAGGCCGGATGCCATGAGGAAGATCATCATGCCCATGGCAAGACCAGCGACGGTGAGCGTCGCCCAGGTGGAGCCGCTGCCGACCAGGGGCAGAGCGAGGAGGGCGAGCGCCGGAACGAGCAGGAGAGGCAGCCAGTCCGTCCTCGTGCGCGGCAGCGGCTCGGATGGTGCGGAAGGTTCGACGGTCGTGCCGGTCATTGGTGAGTATCCAGGGAAAGGCCGAGCAGGCGCCGCTGCAGGTTCTTGTCCGCCACGAGTTCGCTCATGATGCCGGAATGCACGACACGCCCGTCATCCATCACGATGACAGTGTCGCCCAGTACCGAGGCGGCATGAAAATTCTGTTCGACCAGCAAGATCGTCTCGCCAGCCTCCTTCAGGGCCTTGAAGGCCTCGATCATGCTGCGCACCATCACGGGAGCGAGGCCCTTGGTCGGCTCGTCGATGAGCAGAAGGCGTCGCGGTTCGGCGATGGCGCGCGCAATGGCGAGCATCTGTTTCTGCCCTCCGGATAGATTGCCAGCAGGCAGGTTCCAGAAGCGCCTCAGCGCAGGGAAGAGACCGAGCATCCAATCGAGGCGGGCTGAGTCCACCGGGCCGCTCCGGGCGGCCAGAACGATGTTCTCACGAACGGTGAGGCCCGCGAAGATACCCATGGACTCCGGCACGTAGCCGATGCCGGCGCAGGCGATATCCGGTGTGCCGTTCTTCGTGATGTCGTTGCCGTCGAAGCGGATCGTCCCTGAAGAAGCCTGCCACAGGCCCATGATGGTTCGCAGAGTCGTCGTCTTGCCCGCGCCGTTGCGGCCGAGCAGCATTGTGAGCTGGCCTGCGGGTGCGGCGAAATCCACTCCGTGAAGGATATGATAAGGGCCGATATGGGTGTGGACGCCGGAGAGGTGCAGCAGGGGCTCAGCCATTCGCCGCTCCCACGCCGAGATAAGCCTCCTGCACCACGGGCGAGGCGATGACCTGGGCCGGGTCGCCATCGGCGACGAGAGCACCGTTGTGCAGCACAATGATGCGATCGGAAAGCGAACGGACCACGTCCATCTTGTGCTCCACGAGAATCACGGTCGCATCTTTGCGCTGCTTGATGTCCCGGATGAGTTCCAGCACGGTCGGAACCTCGTCGACGCTCATGCCGGCAGTCGGCTCGTCGAACATGAAGACCTTCGGTTCCATTGCAATGAGGAGTGCGACCTCGAGCTTGCGCTGGTCGCCGTGGGAGAGTGCTTTGGGCGGAACGTGGCGCTTGTCACTCAAGCGCACGCGCTCGAGAACCTCTTCCGCCTTCTCGATGAGATCCCGGCGGCCGCTCCAAACCCTGAACAACGACCATCCGGCCTCGGCGCGGCACTGCACCGCCAGACGCACGTTCTCCAGCGCCGTCAGATCCGGAAAGAGGTTCGTCATCTGAAAGGCCCGGCCGAGGCCACGCTTAGCGCGGGCCGAGGGGGAAAGGAGCGTGATCTCCTCCCCCTCCACCAGGACCTGTCCCGATGTGGCGCGTAGCTGGCCGGAGACGAGGTTGAAATAGGTGGTCTTGCCGGCCCCGTTCGGGCCGACGATGGTGGTGAGCGTGCCAGAGGTGAACCGGCACGACACATTGTCGACGGCTACATGTCCGCCGAAGCGAACGGTGAGTCCGCGCGTCTCCAACGCGGGTATGGCGACGGCTGAGGGCGGCACGTCTGCTCAGCGCTTGTTGCGGACCGGAATCGGCATCTTGTCGACGGAAATTGTGTCGACGAGCTCGAGCAGATCGTTCGAGTCTTTCCCATCGGCCTTGACCTTGAAGTGGTACATGGCCTGCAGAGCCTGATGGTCCTCCTTGCGGAAGGTCATGGTGCCCTTGGGAGTCTCAAAGCTCATGCCTTCCATGGCCGCAATCAGCTTTTCAGTATCAGTGCCGCCAGCGTTCTGGATGGCAGTGACAACGGCGGAGGCGGCGGCGAAGCCGCCTGCGGTGAAGAAATCCGGCGGCGAATTGTAGCGCTTCTGGTGCTCGGCCACGAGCCAGTCGTTCATGGCGTTCTTGGGGAAGTTCCAGTAGTAGTAGATCGCTCCTTCCATCCCGGGATAGTTCTTGTAGATCTGCATGGCTGGGAGAATATTGCCGCCGGGTGCGATTTCGATGTCGAATCGCTCGGGCTTCAGGTCGGCGATCTTCGGAAGCGGATGCTGACCAGCCCAGATGATGTTGATGATCTTCCTGCCCGGTTTGTCCTTCAGCGCGTCGAAGATGCGCTGGGCCGAAGCCGTAAAATCCGTAGCGTTCTGCGGAGCGTACTCTTCGAAGACCACTTTCGCATTGGGGCGGATCTCGGCCAATGCGCTCTTGAGGGCCGCGACGCCGTCGCGGCCGAAGGCGTAGTCCTGGGCGAGGGTCGCGATGGAAACCTCGCCACTGGCCGGGATGGCAGCTGCTGCGCCATAGGCATCCTGGGTGGAGTTGCGGGCTGTCCGGAAGATGAAGCGGTTCCACTTGTCCCCGGTGATCGCATCGGCCACGGCGGGCTCGACGATCAGCACCTTGCCGTTCTCCTCCGCTACCGGCAGCATCGCGAGCGCCGCAGCCGACGATGTGGTGCCGACGGCGATGTCGACATTGTCATCGTTGTAGGCCTGCTCCAGCAGGGTCTTGGCGAGATCGGCCTTGAGCTGGTCGTCCTTCACCAGCACGGAGATCTTGCGCCCATTCAGCGACATGCTGCCCTTGGTGAGATATTCGAGGCCCATCATGAAGCCGGCTTCCGTCTGCTTGGCATAAGCCTCGAGCGGGCCGGTCTTGCCGGCGATGAGAGCAATCTTGATGTCCTGCGCGAAGGCTGCGGAGGCCAAAACCATTCCTGCCGTAGCGGCAGCTATTGTGAGCGTGAGGCGCATCGGACTCCCTCTGTGCTTTTATTGCGTCATTGACGGTCGCGGCGGCGAGGCTGTCAAGTTCGTTTGCGGGGGAGACCGCGGGAATGAGGTCAGTCTTTGGATCAAGCCTGCGGGAGGACCGGCTCCTCGATGTCCTTGGCCACGCGTCCGCGCCTGGCGGCCTCGCGCTCCAGGAGCAGCAGAACAACGCCTGCGGTGCAGATCACCGCGGCGCCCACCAGGGTCCAGAACTCCACGATGTCCCCAAAGGCCAGATAGCCGAGGACGATGGCCCAGACGATGAGCGTGTACTGGTAGGGTGCGACGACGGAGGCCGGAGCGATCTTCAGAGAGCGGTTGACGCAGGCATGGGCTGCCATGGAGACGATGCCGAGGAGGAAAAGCCCGGCTAGGTCGAGCCAGCCCGGCGTGACCCAGGCGAAGGGCGCGACCGCGATGCCGAAGATCACATTGCCCAGCATCTGCCCCAGGACCAGCGTTCCGTCGTCGGTATCGCGCAACTGCCGCGTCGTGATCATCAGCAGCGCATAGAACATGCTCCCGGCGAGAGCGATCAGGGCGGGCCAGGAAATCGTTGCGGGAGAGGGACGAAGGGCGATCAGCACGCCGACGAAACCTACCCCGATGGCGAGAATGCGCGGCCGGTCGATCCTCTCACCCAGCCAGAACACCGCGAAGGCCGCGACATAGATTGGTCCCGCGAGGTAGTAGGTCATGACGTCCGCGAGCGGCAGGTAGGTGACTGCCCAGTAGAAGCAGGCCACCTCCAGTGTCGAGAGCAGGACGCGGAAGGCATGGAGGCCCGGTTGCGGCGGCACCCTGATCGGGATGTTCTGCTGCCGCATGATCGGAAGGAGAACCGCCAGCGCCGCGATGCCGCGCAGGAGAAGGACCTGCCCGACGGAATAGGTGGCCACGAGCCACTTTCCCATGACGTCGTTGACGGAGAACAGGAAGGTTCCGAGCAGCATCAGGCCGATGCCGACAAGGGCACCTGACCGCACTTTCTGCGAAAAGGGGGAAGCAGCGTGACTCATGGCCCGCACACATGATTGATGTGCGTATCATTCACAAGAGGGATGAAAGCTGTCTTAATGAATGATTAGGGAGGGATGACCATGAATGACCCGGAACCGATCGATCCTGGTTTCGAGGCACGGGTGCGGGCGAGTTTCGCGAAGCAGGGACTGATGGGGACGCTCGGGGCTTCGATCGCCCGGGTCTCGCCCGGGGAGGTAGACATCGTGCTGCCGACATCGCCCGCCGTGTTGCAGCAGCACGGTTTCGTACATGCTGGAGCGGTGGCGAGCATTGCGGATTCGGCTGCCGGTTACGCGGCCTTGACCCTGATGCCGCCCGGAGCAGGTGTGCTCACGGCGGAGTTCAAAATCAACCTTCTCGCTCCCTCCATGGGAGATCGAATCCTGGCGCGGGGGAGGGTCGTCAAGGCAGGGCGCACGCTCACACTCGCGCAAACCGATGTCGTCGCCGAGCGGGACGGGCAAGAGAAACTCGTCGCCTTGCTGACGGCCACGCTCATGACGATGGAAGGCCGCGCCGGCGTCGGCGATTAGAAGGTCTTCGCCCCATTCACCGGCAGCAGGATGGAATAGAGCGACGTCGTGGCGCAGATGTAGAGCCGGTTGCGCTTGACGCCTCCGAAAACCACGTTCGCCACCGCTTCCGGAACGAGGATCTTGCCGATGAGGGTGCCGTCGCTTTCATAGCAATGCACCCCGTCTCCCGCGCTGGTCCAGATTCGTCCAGCCTCGTCCAGCCGAAATCCGTCGAAGAGGCCGCTGGTGCAGGTGGCGAAGATATCCCCACCCGTGAGACGGCCGCTCTCGCCCACATCGAAGACGCGGATATGGCGCGGCCCGTCGGCCACATGTGTTGCCCCCGTATCGGCAACATACAGGCGCCTCTCGTCCGGAGAGAAAGCAAGGCCGTTCGGGCGGACGAAGTCGCCGGCGGCGACGCTGACTGAGCCGCTCTGCGGATCGACCCGGTAGACGTGGCAGGCGCCGATCTCGCTGTCCCCCTTGTGCCCCTCGTAGTCGGAATCGATCCCGTAGGCCGGATCGGTGAACCAGATCGAGCCGTCCGACTTCACCACCACGTCGTTCGGGCTGTTCAAGCGCTTGCCATCGTAATGGCTGGCAATCACGGTGATGGAGCCGTCATGCTCAGTCCGTGTCACGCGCCGGTGGCCGTGCTCGCAAGTGACGAGGCGCCCCTGACGGTCCACCGTGTTGCCGTTGGAATAGCCGGACGGGGCGCGGAAGACGCTTACCGCGTTCGACGTCTCGTCGAACCGCATCATCCGGTCGTTCGGCACGTCGCTCCAGACCAGATAACGCCCCGCCGGGAAGTAGGCGGGGCCTTCCGCCCAGCGGCATCCTTCTGCGAGCTTTTCCAGCCGGGCCGACGAAATGACCAAGCGGCGGAAGCGCTCATCGAGAACGACGGCCACATCGCGGAGCATGGCGAGCTTCCACTCCCTAATGAGCCATCAGAACGGGGATCGTGGCGTTGCTCAGGATATGGCTTGTCGCTCCGCCGAAGAACATCTGCCTGAGGCGGCTCTGGGTATAGGCGCCCTTGATTAGAAGATCGCAGCCGAGAGCGGCGCATTCGGACAGGATGGTTTCGCCGGGCCGGTCCGAAGGGTCGGGGGCAGTCACGGCTTCAGCGGAGACGTCATGCATCCGCAACGAGCGGGCAAGCTCCGATCCTGAGGGGCCAGGAACACCCCAGTCCTCCAGTTCCAGGACAACGACGCGACGCGCCTTCTTCAGCAGAGGCATGGCGCCCAGAACGGCGCGCGCGGTCTCGGTGCTGCGGTTCCAGGCGATCACGGCCACTTCGCCGAAGGTGCGCGGGACGCTCGGCGGAGCGATCATGACCGGACGGCCCGTTTCGAAGAGGGCCGACTCGACGGTGGAGAGGCGCGTCTGGCCTTCCGATCCGTCAGGCCTGCCGACAACGGTGGTGTCGAACACCCGGCCGTAGGCGCCCAGAAACGCATCCTCCATCAGGCCGTCCTGGCGCCAGCCGAAACTTAGGCCCGGCAAACCTGCGGAAGCGCGCTGGATCTGCTTGGCGGCCATGAAGCCTTCGAACCGCTCGCGGCAGGTACGCGCCATGTCCATGCGATTCTCGGGCGTAAGGGGCGATGGAACGCCGATGGCG
Organism: Microvirga makkahensis; assembly: GCF_009830105.1. Taxonomy (GTDB): domain Bacteria; phylum Pseudomonadota; class Alphaproteobacteria; order Rhizobiales; family Beijerinckiaceae; genus Microvirga; species Microvirga makkahensis. Next base: position 181,607 of record NZ_WURB01000001.1, on the reverse strand, counting down.
ATGTCGACCGGCAAAACCACGGGATAGTCGGGGGTGATCGCCAGCCCCTCGATGTAACTGTCAAAGGCTTGGCCCAGGAGGAGAGCCAGCTCAAGTTGGCTCTCGACTTGGCCATGATCTTCGATCGGGACGAGAATGCTTTTCATGAGATTATTGTCGCGCGCCAGACCCGCCTCGGCAAGAGCTTTCGACAAAGGTGGCATTCCGGTCAGGAAATCGTAAAGGCGCCGGGCTTCCACTGCGCCTTGGGATATTGCGGATCCATCTCCTCGAGAGTGGCTTTGACGATGGTGGCGATGGTCGCATTGCGCACCCATTTGCGGTCGGCGGGAATGACATGCCATGGAGCATGAGGTGTAGAGCAGCGCTGGAGCATGATATCATAGGCGTCCTGGTACTCGTCCCAATGGGTCCGGTCATCGAGATCGCCCGGATTGAACTTCCAGTGCTTTCTTGGATCGTTGAGACGTTCCTGGAGCCTCTCTTTCTGCTCGTCCTTTGAGATGTGCAGGAGAAATTTGAGAATGGTCGTACCATTCTCGACCAAATGCTTCTCGAAGGCATTGATCTGGTCGTACCGCTGCTCGATGAGCTCCGGCGATGAGAGGTTTCGCACCTTCTCCACGAGGACGCTCTCATAATGCGAGCGGTTGAAGATGCCGATGGTTCCGCGGCGTGGGCAGGCGGCATGAACGCGCCAAAGATAGTCGTGTGCCTGTTCGGCTTTCGAGGGAACGCCGAAGGGCGTGACCGAGACGCCCAGCGGACCCGTGGCATTGAACACGTTGCGGATGGTCCCATCCTTGCCCGAAGTGTCCGTGCCCTGGAGGATCACGAGGAGGGCGCGCGAGCCTTCCGCATAGAGCCGGTCCTGCAGGGCGTCGATTTCCTTCGCGAGAGCGGCGGTCGCCGACTTCGTCCCCTTCTCCTCTCCGAAAAGACGGGAATCCCGCGGGTCGCGCTCCCTCAAACTGACGTTCTCACCTGGCTCCACCCGCACTCGTGCGATGATGCTGCGCTCCAGCTCCGTCATCTGCGACCCCTCCAGTCCTCCTCCAGGACGATAGGGCAGTTGCCCTTGAAAGGAAGGTCCGGAGGGCGGAGGGGGCTTTCGGGATGCGCCTCATACGCTGGGGCCGGAATGCGGAGCTCTTCAAGCCGAGGGAGGCGAGGGTGCCCTTCTCCGGGAGGAGCGCTTCGGGCGCTTCACCCCGGGCAGAACCTGATCGACTTCCGCGATCCTCCCCCACGGGTCCTCCTTCAGCGCGACGAGGCGCTGACCCAGGTTTTGGACCGTGAAACCGTTGGGCTTGAGATCCGGCGTCAGCTCTTCCCAGGCGATCGGCGTCGCCACGGGCACGCCTGGCCGGGAACGAGTGGAGTAGGGAGCAACCGCAGAGGCCTCGCGGTTGTTGCGCAGGTAATCGATGAAGATTCTCCCCTTCCGCTCGTTCTTGATCGACGTGGTGGTGTAGCGATCCGGCTCCTCCTTCGCCATCGCTTCCGCAAAGCTGCGGGTGAAGTCGAACGCATCCTTCCAATTGGTCCTGGGCTTCAAAGGAACGGCCACGTGCAAGCCCTTGCCTCCCGTGGTCTTCACGAAGCTCTCAAGGCCCAGAACCTTGAGGCGCTCACGAATGGCGAGCGCACCTTCGATCACCTGAGACCACCCCACGCCTTCACCGGGGTCGAGATCGAAGATCAGCCGGTCCGGAAGTTCCAGGTCCTTCAGCGTCGCCCCCCAGACATGCAGTTCCAGGACGCCGGATTGAACGAGGGCGACGACCCCCTGGATGTCGTTGACGGTCAGCACCTCCAGCTTGCCCGATTCATCCGGCACCATGGTGCTGCGAATGGCGGGGTTCATGCCGGCCCAGGAATGTCGCTGAACGAAGCATTTCTTCTGTGCCCCGGAAGGGCATCGGATCAGGGTCAGGGGACGGTTGACGAGGTGGGGCAGGAGCCATTCGGCGATGCCCACATAGAATTCGGCGAGTTCCTGCTTGGTAAGTCCCTGCTCCTCCCAGAGCACGCGCTCGGGATGGGTGAGGGGAATTCCGGCAACCGTGACACCGCTTGCCTCGACCGCCTTGGCCGCCGATCCGCGCTTTGCAGACGATGCGGGCTTGTCCGCCGGAGAAGAGGCGGGGCCTTTTGAGGGAGCTTTTGGCTTCTTCGTGCTTTTGGCCGTGCGGTCGGGGACGATCTCCTCGATCGATTGGCCGGACTTTACGGAGAGGGGGGCTTCCTCCAGGATGTCCGGGGCATCCTCCGTGCGGGCATAAGCGTCGTCGGCCTTGATCAGCAGCCAGGATTCCTGGCGTTCACGTGGACGCTTCGCCATACGGATCAGATGCCACGTGCCACGCAGCTTCTCGCCGTCGAGGCGGAAGGTGAGGCGGCCCTCGCTATAACCCTTGTGAGGATCGCCCTCCGGCTCCCAGCTGCCGCAGTCCCAGACCAGGACGGCTCCGCCGCCATATTGTCCCGCGGGAATGCTGCCCTCGAAATCCCCATAGGCGAGTGGATGGTCCTCCACATGGACCGCGAGGCGCTTCTCGCCCCTCACGAGGCTCGGCCCCTTCGCCACGGCCCAGCTCTTCAGCACGCCGTCCAGCTCCAGGCGAAAGTCATAATGCAGGCGGGAGGCATCGTGCTTCTGAACGACGAAGGATGAGCCCCTGCGCCGCGTCGCCTTGCCTTCCGGCTCGGAGGTCTTGGTAAAGTCGCGCTTGGCGCGGTATGGTGCGAGCTTTGCCATGGCAAGGAGTCAAATCCGCGCCATGGAGTTCGGTTCCAGAGTTCAGGAAACTAGAGGCTGGCTTCCGGTCGCGGCGTTTCCGCGCTCCGCCAGGAAGGCGGCCGCGATCAGGTCGCGGGTATAAGCCTCGCGCGGGCGCTCGAAGATCTCTTCGGCGCTGCCGCGCTCCACCACCTTGCCGGTCTTCATGACCATGATTTCATCCGACAGAGCCCGCACGACCGCGAGATCGTGGCTGATGAACACATAGGCGAGCCCGTGGGCCTTCTGCAGGTTGCGCAACAGCTCAACGATCTCTTTCTGCACGGAGCGATCGAGGGCCGAGGTCGGTTCGTCGAGCACCACGAGCTTCGGATGCAGGATCATGGCGCGGGCAATCGCGATGCGCTGGCGCTGACCGCCGGAGAATTCGTGCGGAAAGCGGTTGCGCCAGGCCGGATCGAGTTGAACCTCCTCGAAGGCCTGGGCCGCCCGGCGGTCACGCTCCTTCCGGGGGATGCTCGGCTCGTGAACGAGCAGGCCCTCGGTGACGATCTCGCCTGCCGTCATTCGCGGGGAGAGGGAGCCGAAGGGATCCTGGAAAACGAGCTGTAGGTGGCGGCGCAGGGGGCGCATGCCTGAACGGTCGAGGGGCATAAGGCTGCGATCCTCGAATCGCAACATGCCAGAGGCAGGCTGCAGCTTCAGGATGGCCCTTCCGAGCGTGGACTTGCCGGAGCCCGACTCGCCGACAATGCCCACCGTTTCGCCAGACCGCACGGCGAAGCTGACATCGTCGACAGCACGGAGAATGCGGGTGACCTTGCCGAAGAGGTTCTTCTCGAGAGCGAACGTCACCTGGATATTCCTGGCCTCCATGACGACGGGCGCATCGGCCGGCACTGGTTCCTTGCGCCCCTGAGGCTCCGCATCGATCAGCATCTGCGTGTATGGATGCTTGGGTGAGGCGAAGATGTCTCCCGTGTTTCCGCTTTCCACCACCTCGCCGCGCTTCAGCACATAGGTGCGGTCCGCGAAGCGGCGCACAATGCCGAGATCGTGGGTGATGAACACGATGGACATACCGAGGCGCTGCTGCAGGTCGCGAAGCAATTCGAGGATCTGCGCCTGAACCGTCACGTCGAGTGCGGTGGTCGGCTCGTCGGCGATCAACACGTCCGGGTTGTTGGCCAGCGCCATGGCGATCATCACGCGCTGTCGCTGACCGCCGGACATTTCGTGCGGATAGGCATCGATACGGCGAGCCGGATCCGGAATGCGCACCAGTTCCAGAAGCTCGATCGCGCGCTTGCGCGCGGCTGCCTTGCCCATCTTGCTGTGTGCCATGAGCGGGAGAGCTAGCTGATTCCCGATCCGGTAGAGCGGATCGAGCGAGGTCATTGGCTCCTGAAAAATCATGGTGAGTTTCGAGCCGCGATAGGCGTTGAGCTTCTCGGGAGAAAGGCCGACCAGCTCCTGCCCTCGATATCTCACCGAGCCTTCGGCCCAGCCGTTGGTTGCGAGCAGGCCCATGACTGACATCATGGTCTGGCTCTTGCCGGAGCCCGACTCGCCCACGATGGCCACGGTCTCGCCGGCCGGAACGTCGAGGTCGATGCCCTTCACCGCATGGAGAATGCCGTCGCCGGTGCGGAAGCGGACGTGAAGGTTGCGGACGGACAGAACGGCTTCGCCCATATCACCGGTCCTTCGGGTCGAGAGCGTCGCGCAGGCCGTCGCCGATGAAGTTGAGGCAGAACAGGATCGCGACGAGCGTGATCGACGGATGGAGTAACATCCAAGTGGCGCCCTGGATGTTCTTGGCGCCTTCGGAGATCAGGACTCCGAGGCTGGTATTGGGCTCCTGCACGCCGAGGCCGAGGAACGAGAGGAAGCTCTCCAGCAGGATCACCTTCGGTACGAGCAGCGTCATGTAGACCACGACGGGACCCAGCGTGTTCGGGATCACGTGGCGGCGGATGATGCCTTTGGTCTCGACCCCGAGCGCCTCCGCGGCCTGCACGTATTCCTGGCGCTTGATGGAAAGCGTCTGGCCGCGCACGATGCGGGCCATGTCGAGCCATTCCACCGCCCCGACCGCGATGAACATGAGGATGAAGTTGCGGCCGAAGAACACGACCAGCATGATCACGAAGAAGATGAACGGCAGCGAGTAGAGAATGTCGACGATGCGCATCATCACGAGATCGACGCGCCCTCCGAGATAGCCCGAGGTCGCGCCGTAGATCACGCCGATGAGGATGGCCACGAAAGTGGCGAGAAGGCCGATGGACAGCGAGATCTGGCCGGCCTTCATGGTCCGGGTCAGAAGATCGCGCCCGTTCGCGTCTGTGCCGAAGAAGAAATGCTGCCGCTTCACCGGAACGTCGATGACGAGCCTGCGGCCTTCCTCCTGACGTTCAACCACCGTGGCGGTGCCAAAGAGGTCCGAACGCTCGAAATAGGCGAGGAGCCGTTCGTCGATCGGGCGTGCGCTCGAGCTCACGAGGGTGACGTGCACGATACCGTTGTCGGTGCGGATGTTCTCCGCCTTGGCGCGCACCCGTGCGCCGATGCGCTCGACCTGCGGTACGATCTGGTCGGGCTTTGGGTAGGCCTCGAAGCTGGCGGGCACTTTCACGTAATCCGTATAGACCCGGTCGAACGGGTGCCCGGTGAAGAAGGGCCCGAAGATGCAGGCGAGCGCGATCAGAGTCAGCACGATGATGCTGGTGAGAGCCGCCCGGTTGCGGACGAGGCGTCCGCGGGCCTCCGCCCAGAGGGAGCGGCCTGTAACGACCGGTCCGGTCATGGTTTCGACAGGAAGAGCAGCGCCTTCAGCCATGATGACACTCAATCGTAACGGATGCGGGGATCGATGAGCGCGTAGATGATATCGACCACGAGGTTGAATAGCAGGACGAAGACGGCCACGACCACGACGGTGCCCATGACGAGCGTGTAGTCGCGGTTGAGGGCGCCTTCGACGAAGTAGCGGCCGATGCCCGGAAGGCCGAAGATCGTCTCGACGACTACCGAACCGGTGAGCAGGGCGGCGGCGGCCGGGCCGAGGTAGGATACGACCGGCAGCGCCGCGCCGCGCAGGGCATGAGCAACGATGGTCCGAGTCGGCAGGCCAAGCGAGCGGAGGGTCCGGATATGGTTGGAGCGCAGGTTCTCGATCATGGCGGCGCGGGTCATTCGCGCGACGACCGCAATTTGGGGCAGAGCCAGGACAACGACCGGCATGATCAGGTTGCGTGGGCTGCCGTCGGCCCAACCGGCCACGGGCAGGAGCGCGAGAGCGAGGCCGAAGACGAGCTGGAGGATGGGGGCGACCACGAAATTCGGGATGGTCAGGCCGAGCGCGCCCATGCCGGTGACAAGGTAGTCGATGGCGCTGTTCTGGCGCAGGGCTGCGACTGTGCCAAAGGTTCCGCCGACGAGAATGGCGAGGGACAGAGCCAGCGCCCCGAGAGTCATGGAGACGGGCAGTCCGCGGGCGAAGAGCTCGGCGACGGTGAAATCCCGCAGGATGAAGGAGGGGCCGAAATTGCCGTGCAGGACGGCGCTCAAGTAGAGCCAGTATTGCTCGATCAGCGGCTTGTCGAGTTGGTATATCCGATTGAGGTTCTCCATCACCTTCGCCTCGAGGGGCCGCTCGAGGTCGAATGGGCCGCCGGGCGCCAGCCGGATCAGGAAGAACGAGATCGTGACGATGATGAACAGCGTCGGGATAGCTGAAAGGAACCGGCGTAAGATGAAGGAGAGCACGGCGAGCTCCTCCGCTGAAACGCGATAACGGATATAAGAATAGGGCGGTCTGACCTTCAGACCGCCCTATGCCGGGTACTTGTTTTATTGCGCCTTGGAGAGGAAACGCGACGGATAGACGCCGCGGGTGTTCTGAACGAAGCCCTGGATCTTCGGCGAAATCAGATTGCTCTTGCCGTAGTACATGATCGGGATCCATGGCATGTCCTTCATCAGGATCGCCTCGGCCTTCTTCATCGTGTCGGCACGCCTCTTGAGGTCGAGTTCCTTGGCGGCGGCGTCGAGGAGCTTGTCGAACTCCGGGTTGTTGTACTTGCCGTAGTTGAAACCCTTGTTGTCGCTCTTGAGCAGGAAGAGGAAGTTGTTCGGGTCCGAGTAGTCCGCAATCCAGCCGTAGCGGGCGATGTCGAAATCGCCACCGTCACGCAGGTGGGCGAAGTGGGTCTTGCCGTCCGTGTTGATGAACGATGTCTCGACTCCGATTTGCTTCCACTGGTCGGCGATTGCGATGACCGAGTTCCGGTTGTTGTCCGTGGTGTTGTAGCGGATCTGGACCTTCAGGGGCTTGCCGGGACCGAAGCCCGCCTCCTGGAGAAGAGCCTTGGCCTTGTCCTCGCGGTCGATCGGCGACTGATCCTTGTACTCCATGTAGGCCGGCTCGCCGTAGTTGCCTACACCCGGGGGCATGAACGAGTATCCCGGCTGCATGGTCTGTCCCCAGATCTCGCTCGCGATGAATTCACGGTCGATCGCCATGGACAGGGCATGACGTACGCGCACGTCGTTGAACGGCGCCTTGGAGGAGTTCACCACGAGGTACCAAGTGCCGAGATACGGACCGAGCCTGACCTGATCCTTGAAGCGCTCCTTGAGCGACCTGATCTGATCGGCCGGAAGCTCATCCATGGAGTCGAGCTCGCCCGCCTCGTAGCGGCGCACGGCGGCGGCCAGATCCGGATGCGGGATGAAGTTCACCGTGTCGATCTGGACGTTCTTGGCGTCCCAGTAGTTCTCGTTCTTCACGAGCTTGATGTGGGAGTTCGGAGCGAACTCGGCGAGCTTGTAGGCGCCGTTGGAGACCATGTTGCCCGGCTTCACGAAGTCCTTGCCGAACTTCTCGACGGAGCCCTTGTGGACGGGCAGGCTGGTCTGGTGGGTGAGCAGCTCGATGAAGTAGGGAGTAGGCGCTTCGAGACTGATTTCAACGGTCCTCGCGTCGACGGCCTTCACGCCGAGTTCTTCGGGCTTGCTCTGTCCCTTGTTGATCTTCTCGGCGTTCTTGATCGGGTACAGAATGTTCGCGTATTTCGCGCCGGTGGCCGGATCCATGATGCGCCGATAGGAATAGACGAAGTCATCGGCCGTGACCGGATCGCCGTTGGACCACTTCAGTCCCTCGCGTAGCGTAAAGCGATAGGTCTTGCCGTCGTCGCCGACCTCCCACTTCTCGGCCTGACCAGGGACCGCTTCGCCCTTGGCGTTGTAGGTCACGAGGCCTTCGAGCATGTCGCGCAGGATGTGGGCTTCTTGGACCGTCGAGGTCTTGTGGGTGTCGAGGGTTTCCGGTTCGCCTGTATTGCCGCGGTTGTAAATCACCTCGGCTGAGGCGGCGCCCATGGCGCCCATGAAAGCTGCCGTGGCGACAGCGGCAAGCGCCGTGCGTTGGATCCATGATGACATCGGACGCGTTCCCATTCTGATTGTATCTCAGATCTTTGGATGTCGTGGTCAGTGCCGTTACGGCAGTAACCTCGTCATATTTGTTGATCAATCAACTGTTCATGTCCAGTACTACCCGCCTTATCTGTTGTAACCCAGGGTTATGCAGGATCCTGCGTCGCGGGAAAGCTCAGGCGCCTGCGTCGAAGACGAGGCCCGCTGCCTCTATCCCGCCTGCGGCGGCGATTTCGTCGTTGTCGGAGGTGTCCCCGGATACCCCCACGGCTCCCAGGATATGCCCCTGGGGATCCTTGATCAGCACGCCGCCGGGCACCGGCACGAGCTGCCCACCCACCGCATGGGTCGCAGCGGCGACGAAATAGGGCCGGTCGGTCGCCATCTTGTGGAGAGCCCGTGAGCCGACGCCGAGGGACAGGGCGCCATAGGCCTTGCCCATGGCAATCTCGGCGCGCTTGAGGCTCGTGCCGTCCTCGGATAGGAGGGCTTTCAGGGCGCCGCGCGCGTCATAGACCACGACGGAGAGCGGCTTGAAAGCCTTTTCCCGCGCGGTCTTCAGGGTGGCTTCGGCAATGGTCTGAGCGGTCTTGAGGCTGAGCTCGGACATGGGTAATCCTCCATCGGGTTGTTATTGGTGCAGAGGTGCACCGGGTCAATGCGCCCCGGTCTCACGGCTTGCCAGCCACGTGGCGACGGCCTTGCGCTCGTCGATGGTCATTTCGGTGATGTTGTTGGGCGGCATGGCATGGGTCAACACGGACTGAATCCGGATCAACTCCGCATGGCGGGCGATCTCCTCGGGCGTGTCGAGCCGCACGCCCTTGGGAGCGATGGGGATGCCGTCCCAAACGGGCTCGGCGGCATGGCACATGGAGCAGCGGGACTGGATGGCGAGGGTCGCCTCCTCGAAGGCGGCCGTGGGTTCCGCGGCCGCCGAGGCGTCCGCCATGGTCTCGCTGCCGGGTTTCCCTGCGATCGAGAGCCATATCGCGAGCGCGACGGAGGCGGCCGCAACGCCCCATGTCCACCAGGGCGAGCCCTTGCCGGCGTGCCGACTGTTGAAGAAATGGCGGATCACGGCGCCGGCAACCAGAATGAGGCCAATGATCCCCACCGCATAGCGGGACGACCAGGCCAGCGGGTAATGGTTCGAGAGCATCAGGAAGATGACGGGCAGCGTCAGGTAATTGTTGTGCGTCGATCGCAGTTTCGCTTCCTGGCCGAGCCTCGGATCCGGCGTGCCGCCCGCCAGCAGGATGGATACCACCTTTTTCTGGTTCGGGATGATGACGAAGAAAACGCTCGCTGACATCCAGGTGGCGATCATCGCACCCGTGTGAAGGAAGGCGGCCCGTCCGTTGAAAACCTGTGTGAAGGCGAAAGCTGCGAGCAGGATATAGGCGAAGAGCACGATGCCGAGCACAAGGCCGTTCCTGCCGAGCGGAGAGCGGCAGAGCCCCTCGTAGACCAGCCAGCTCACCGCGATGCCGCCGAGGCCGATGGCAGGGGCCTGCCAAGGGGCGAGAGGGCGCACCGCTGGATCGATCGTGTAGAGATCTGCTTGGAGATAGTAGACCCAGACAATGAGAAAGAAGCCGCTGATCCAGGTGGAATAGCTCTCCCATTTGAACCAGGTGAGTTCCGTGGGTAGCTCCGGAGGCGCAACGAGATATTTGCGCATGTTGTAGAAGCCGCCGCCATGGACCTGCCAGGCCTCGCCGCCGACGCCCTCGGGCAGGCCCGCCCGCTTCTTCAGGCTCAAGTCTAGGTGGATGAAATAGAAGGAGGAGCCGATCCAGGCGATGGCCGTGATCACATGGGTCCAACGCAGGATCTGGCTGATCCATTCGGAGATTTGCGGGTCGATCATGCAGCCCCTTGAACAATGAAGGAAGCGTAAGCCTAGGGCGGCGCCTCCAGTTGCGAAAGGTCTCCCGGAGCGCTTTTTCAACAGAACCGGCGGCTGCAAGTCATGGACTTTCGGACGAGTCGCGGGCGGAATGCTTGACGCCGGACCACCGGACCCGACAGATTTCCAACCCCATCTCAAGCGTGCGAGGTTTCATGGGCCGCCTCTCCACCCACGTTCTGGACAACGTCAACGGCAAACCCGCCAAGGGCGTTTCCATCGAACTCTTCGTCATCGAGGGCGGCAGCCGCCGCTCGGTCCTGCGCACCCGCACCAATGCGGACGGCCGCACCGATGCGCCACTCATGACCGGCGAAAAATTTCGCATGGGCACCTACGAACTCGTCTTCGAGGTCGGCGCCTATTTCAAGGCGCTCGCCACGCCGACGGCCGATCCGCCGTTCCTGGATGTCGTTCCTGTCCGCTTCTCCATCGCGGAGCCGGACGGCCATTACCACGTGCCGCTCCTCGTCACGCCCTGGAGCTATTCCACCTATCGCGGAAGCTGATAAATGTCCGAAATCTCCTATCCCCGCGACCTCGTCGGTTACGGGCGCACTCCGCCTCATCCCCACTGGCCGGACAATGCGCGGATCTGCGTGCAGTTCGTGATCAACTACGAGGAGGGCGGCGAGAACAATATTCTGCACGGGGACCGCGCGTCCGAAGCCTTCCTGTCCGAAATCGTCGGCGCGCAGCCCTGGCCCGGTCAGCGCCACATGAGCATGGAGTCGATCTACGAATACGGATCGCGGGCCGGTTTCTGGCGTCTGTGGCGCATGTTCACCGAGCGCAGGATGCCCGTGACCGTCTATGGCGTCGCTACGGCTCTCATGCGCAACCCGGAAGCGGTGGCGGCCATGAAGGAGGCGAATTGGGAGATCGCGAGCCATGGCCTCAAGTGGATCGACTACCGCGACTTCTCCTCCCAGGAGGAGCGGGCTCATATGAAAGAGGCGATCCGCATCCACACGGAAGTGACGGGCGAGCGTCCGCTCGGCTGGTACACCGGCCGAACGTCGGAACACACCAACCGCCTCGTGGCGGAAGAGGGCGGGTTTCTCTACAGCGCGGATTCCTATGCCGATGACCTGCCTTACTGGGAGCGGCACGGCCAGCACCTGCAGCTCATCGTGCCCTACACGCTGGACACCAACGACATGCGCTTCGCGACGCCGCAGGGGTTCAACTCGGGTGACCAGTTCTTCGCCTATCTGAAGGACTCGTTCGACACGCTGTATGCCGAGGGCGAAACCGTGCCGAAGATGCTTTCGGTAGGCTTGCACTGCCGTCTCGCGGGTCGGCCGGGACGTGCCGCGGCACTCGCGCGGTTCCTCGATTATGTGGCGTCCCACGACGATGTATGGATCGCCAGGCGCATCGACATCGCTCGGCTCTGGATCCGCTATCACCGTCCGGCCGATCTCAAGCCGAGCACGATGAGCAAGGCGGTGTTCCTGGAACTGTTCGGCGACATCTTCGAGCATTCGCCCTGGATTGCCGAGCGCGCCTATCTTACCGGCTTCACGGCGGCGCAGGATACAGCGGAGGGGCTTCATGCGGTCATGGTCCACGTGCTGTCGGAGGCGACCCGCGAACAGAAGGTGGCCCTCATCCGTGCCCATCCTGATCTCGCAGGGCGTCTGAAGCTCGCCGACCTCACGGCGGATTCCCGCAACGAGCAATCCTCTGCCGGTCTCGACAGCCTCACCGAGGAGGAGCGGGACCGCTTCATCGCCCTGAACGACGCCTACAGGCAGAAGTTCGGCTTTCCGTTCATCATGGCCGTGAAGGGCCGCACGAAGGATGAGATCATGACGGCCTTCGAGGAGCGGTTGGAGCACGACGCGGAGACCGAGTTCGAAACGGCGATCGTGCAGATCGAACTGATCGGGCTCCTTCGCCTCAAGGACCGCCTGCCGTCCTTGGCGGACGTGTTCTCGAATCTGGCCTGAGGGAATTCTTCGCATCGACCATGCATCTTCGTCTCTGCTTGGCCGGATCGCCAGCCGGCTCGCATGGATCCTTTCAAGTTCATCAGGGAGGCCGGCGCCAAGATCTTCGTCGGCGGCGGCTATACCCGAGCCGCTGCAGCAGGAGGTTCAGGGGCACGGCTTCGATGCGGGCACGCTCGGGATCCAGGTCGACGGCGATCAGGTGATACTCTCCGGCCAGACGGTCACCCAGGAGGAAGCGGAGAAGATCATTCTGTCGTTCGGCAACACCTATGGCGTCGCGGAGGTCGATACGAGCGATTCCTCAGATCCAGCAGCCTTCCGTCCCGTCCACCATGTACACGGTGCCGAAGCGGAAACGCTCTGGGAGATTGCAGAAAAGCATTACGGCAAGGGCAAGGGCGCAAAGTACACCGAAATCGTCCAAGCGAACTCTCCGCCGGTGAAGAACCCTGACATGGTCCAGCCCGGCTGGGTCTTGCGGACTCCGCCGCTTGCCTGAACTGGAACAGGTTGTCATGCTCTCAGCTAAGCCGATATGAACCAAGCCTGCAGTGGAATTCTCAGAGGGGCGCATTCTATGCCGAATATTGTCGATCTCGATCGCGAGGACATCAAGAATGGGCTCCAGGACGGGTCGATCCTGCTGGTTGACGTGCGGGAGCTTCATGAATACGCGGCTGGGCATATCCCCGGCTCGATCTCGCATCCACTCTCGTCCTTCGACCCTGCGTCCCTGCCGAATGGCAAGCGGATCGTGTTTTCCTGCGCGGCAGGCGTAAGATCTGTCCGGGCACTCGAGTTCGCGCAGGCCGCGGGGCTCGACATCCACGAGCACTATAGAGGCGGCTTCAAGGACTGGGTTTCCGCCGGGGAGCCCGTGGAGTGAACTTGCTTCACAGAGATTTGTATGAGGCGAGACTACTCCGTTGAGGGAAATGGTGCAGTACTATATTCCGCTGGGCCGCTCGCGGGAATGGCGGCCGTCTGAAAACCAAAGGGACAAACTTCCATGAAGCGTACCGTTTTCGTCGCCGGTCTCCTGGCGCTGGGTGTCACTGCGGCCATCGCACAGAGCGACGTGGTCGAGCAGCGCCAGAATCTCATGAAGCAGATGGGCGCGCAGACCCGGCCGATCGGCGGCATGCTCCGCGGTCAGGAGCCGTTCGACCTCGCCAAGGTGCAGGCCGGCCTCAAGGTCTTCGCCGAGAATTCCCAGAAGGCGGCACCGCTTTTCCCTGAGAGCACGAAGGACGCGCCGAAGACCGAAGCCCTTCCGTCGATCTGGGAGAACAAGGCGCAGTTCGAATCGATTCTGACGAAGCTCAATCGGGACGCCACCGCAGCTCTTGCGTCGATCAAGGACGAGGCGACCCTGAAGGCGGAGATGCCGAAGGTTCTCCAGAATTGCGGCGCCTGCCACAACGACTTCCGCAAGAAGAGCTCTTAACAGTTTCGGAACCCAAGGCGGGCGGCCTGTGGGCCGCCCATTTCATGTCGAGGGCAGGCATGCGTCGGACGTTGATAGGGCTTGTCGTGCTGGCCGTCCTAGGAGGGCTGGGCTTCTGGGCACTGACCGCTCCCATGGCCTACCGCGCCCTAAGGGGCGCTGCATCGGCCAGTGCCATGACGCCAGTGGGCTTGAACCGTACGCCCAATCCCGAAAACGGCCGCATCGTGTTCTTCGCTGGCGGTTGCACCTCCTGCCATGCCACACCCAACCAGGACGACAAGTTGCGTCTCGGCGGCGGCTATGCCCTGAAATCGCCCTTCGGCACGTTCCACGTTCCCAACATCTCCCCGCACGAGCAGGATGGCATCGGAGCCTGGAGCACGGCGGACTTCATCCGCGCCATGCAGGAGGGAACCTCGCCCGACGGGCGGCACTATTATCCGTCCTTTCCCTATACGTCCTATCAGCGCATGAGCCGCGAGGACCTGGTGGATCTCTTCGCCTTCATGCAAACCCTACCGCCCGTCGAGGGGAAGGCTCCCGGGCACGACCTGCCGTTCCCCTTCAATATCCGCCGCGGCGTGGGCTTGTGGAAACTGGCCTTTCTCGATGGAGAACAGTTCACGCCGGACCCGACGAAGCCGGAGAGCTGGAACCGGGGCGCCTACCTGGTGAATGGGCCGGGACATTGCGCCGAGTGCCACAGCGAGCGCAATTTCGCCGGAGCCATCATCGAGGAAAGGCGGTTCGCAGGCGGGCCCGATCCGGAAGGGCGCGGGGCCGTACCGAACATCACGCCTCATCGGACGGGTATCGGCGGCTGGAGCCCCGAAGAAATCGCCACGCTGCTCGAAACGGGGGAGACGCCCTTGTTCGACACTGTCGGCGGGCCGATGGGGGCGGTGGTGGCCAACACGGCGCAATTGCCGGACGCCGACCGCCGGGCGATGGCTGATTATCTCCTCTCCCTGCCGCACAGGGAGGGCTACGTGGCGCCGAAACCGTAAGGGAATTCGCGAGGGCGAGGCGGAGGCCTCAGTCCATTACGGCGGCCTTGAGGATGCAGACCATGGTGGCGCGGCCGGGGGTATTGCCGATGCAGCGCACGGAATGGGGACGGTCGCAACGATAGCGCAGGGATTCCCCGGCCTTGGCTTGCTGAGTGACGCCCCCGACCTCGACCTCGAATTCGCCTTCGAGCACGGAAAGGCATTCCACCGATCCGCGCTGGTGGCTATCGGAATCGAGCACGCCGCCGGGTTCGGACTGCACGTCGTACCATTGGAGCCACTCGATGGTCTTGATCCAGCCGATGATGGCGAGCTTCATCTTGCCGTCGTCGGAAACGAGGATGGGGGTATCCGCCTTGGAGGATTTTTCGATAAAGGGCTCCTCGTCCGCCGAGGCCAGAACCCGCTCGATGGAGACGTCGAGGGCTTGGCTGAGTCGCCAGATCGTCGCGAGCGTCGGGTTGGTCTCGTTCCGCTCGATCTGGCTGATGATGGACTTGGCCACGCCGGACTGCTCGGCGAGTTCCGACAGGGACAGGTTATAGGCCTTGCGCAGGCGCTGGATCGTCTTGCCCATGTTCCCGGACAGGACCTGCGCTCCCGTTTCCAGGTCCCGCTGCCGCTCTTTGCCTTCGACGCCCATGCCGCTGCCCCTGTTCTGAAAAACCGAACATCCGTTCCTTTAAACGGTTGTGAGATAAGAGGCGAAGCGGGTCAAGGCCGGAGACGTCGCAGCGAGGATTTTCCCGGTCAGGCTCCGGGCTTCTGCGATGCGACCTTGAGCTCCCGGGCTCGCTCGAGGCCAAGGCGGCGTTCGCGCCAGACGATGAAGAGGCCCGTGGCGGCTACAATGGAGGCGCCGACCAGGATCGTCGGGGTCGGCAGATCTCCGAACATGAGCCAGCCGAGCAGGAGCGCCCAGATCATGGTCGTGTACTCGAACGGGGCAATGACCGAGGTGTCCGCATAGCGGTAGCATTCGGTCAGGAGAATCTGGCCGATCCCGCCGAGGATGCCCGCAAGGACGAAAAGGGCGAGGTCCGTGGCGTCGGGCATGCGCCAACCGAAGATGATGGTGCAGAAGGACAGCCCGGAGGCCAGGACGAAGAAATAGAACACGATGGCTCCCGTCTTTTCGGTCCCGGTCAACCGCCGCACCTGGATCATGGCGCCCGCCGACGAGAAGGCACCCAGAAAGGCGCAGATGGCGCCGAGGGCCGGGCCGGCCATCATTCCGCCGGCAAACGTCTCCGGCGTCAGATAGGGAGAGAGCATGATCATCACGCCCACGAAGCCCACACCGACGGCCGTCCAGCGATAGGCGCGGATCTTTTCCTTCAGAAGTACGGCTGCCAGAATCACGACGATCAGAGGCGAGGCATAGCCGATGGCGATCGCATCATGGAGCGGCAGGTAGGAGAGGGCGGTAAATCCCAACGCCATGCCGGTCGTGCCGAGAATGCCACGTTTGAAGTGCCCGATCACGTTCCTCGTCCGTAACCCGTCGATCAGGTTCCCACGCCAGGCGAGCCACGCCAGCAGCGGCAGGATTGCGAAGGCGGAGCGGAAAAAGACGACTTCACCGGTCGGGTAACGGTCCGTCAGCGTCTTGAGGGTGGCCGACATCAGGGTGAAGACGAGGGCGGACAGGACTTTGAGGGAGATCCCCAGAAGAGGTTTCACGATCACGAGCCATTGAGCGAACGAATTGTACAAGAAACACGGACCTCTGTTCAGGTGAAGCCCTTATCGGACAGGGCCGCCTGCGCCTCACGCATGGCATGGTCCGGATCTGTCACAAATCCGCCAATGGATTGTCATGGGGACGAGATGCGAATCCGGTTCGGCTAAGGGAGATCATGTCGAGAAAGGGCACCGCATGCCGAGGGACCTGGATACGATCCGCGTTCGCACCCTGTTCCTGTCGGATCTCCACTTAGGCACGAAAGGGTGTCAGGCGGAGGCGCTTCTGGATTTCCTCAGGCGCTACGATGCGGAGACGATCTACCTTGTGGGAGACATCGTCGACGGATGGAGGCTGAAGTCGGGCTGGTACTGGCCGCAGAGCCACAACGACGTGGTGCAGAAGCTGCTGCGAAAGGTGCGCAAAGGCTCGTCGCTCGTCTATGTGCCCGGCAATCACGACGAGTTCCTGCGCGATTACGTGGGCGTCAGCCTGGGCGGGATCGAACTGGCCGAGCACGCGATCCACGAGACGGCGGACGGCAAACGCTATCTCGTCATCCATGGGGATCAGTTCGATCTGGTCGTCCGGCATGCCCGCTGGCTCGCCTTCCTGGGAGACGGGGCCTACACGGCGGCCCTATTCGTCAACACTTACCTCAACATCGTGCGGCGCAAGCTCGGTCTCACCTATTGGTCTCTATCCGCCTGGGCGAAGCTGAGGGTGAAGAACGCAGTGAATTTCATCAGCCGCTTCGAGGAGCTCCTGGCCGCGGAGGCGCGGCGGCAGGAGGTCGACGGAGTAATCTGCGGCCATATCCACCATGCCGCGATGCACGAGAATTTCGGCGTCTCCTACGTGAACACGGGCGATTGGGTGGAATCCTGCACCGTGGTGGTCGAGCACTGGGACGGCTCACTGGAACTGCTCCGATGGAGCGAGACGCCCAAGCACAAGCTGCCGGCTCCGGACCTTTCTTTTGCAATCGAAAGAACCGCTGCCCCTGATGACGGAGGCGCCCGATGCGCGTCCTGATCGTCACGGATGCTTGGCGTCCGCAGGTCAACGGGGTCGTGCGCTCGCTTGAATACATGGCTGAGCACGGGCCGTCCTTCGGCGCGGAGGTTCTATTCCTTACCCCCGAGGGTTTTCGCTCGGTTCCGATGCCGACCTACCCGGATATCCGCCTGTCCCTCGCCGGACCGGTGCGGGTCGGCCGGATCATTGCCGAAGCCGTACCCGATCATGTGCACATCGCGACGGAAGGACCCCTCGGCTGGTCCGCGCGGATCGCGTGCAGGCGGCAGCGACGGGGCTACACGACGAGTTATCACACGCGCTTTCCCGAATATCTGGCCGCCCGCTTGCCGGTCCCGGAGGCATGCTCCTACGCCGTCCTGCGCCGTTTCCACCGCGAGGCGAAGGCGATCATGGTCAGCACGCCTTCGCTTGAGCGGGAATTGAGCGCGCGGGGATTCAGGAACATCGTGCGCTGGACGAGAGGCGTCGACACCACGCTTTTTCGCCCTCGCTACGAACGTGTCCTCGATTACCCCGGACCGATCTTCCTCTATGTGGGCCGCGTGGCGGTGGAGAAGAACCTGCCGGCTTTCCTCTCCCTCGATCTTCCGGGCACCAAGGTGGTGGTGGGCGACGGGCCTGCGCGCCACGACCTGGAAAGGCAATATCGCGAGGCTCGCTTTCTCGGCGCGCTGGCGGGGGAGGACTTGGCGCAGGTCTATGCATCCTCCGACGTGTTCGTCTTCCCGAGCCTCACCGATACGTTTGGGATCGTCCTCCTCGAGGCCCTGGCGTCTGGCCTTCCTATTGCGGCTTTTCCTGTGACGGGTCCCGTGGACGTCGTCGGCTCCTCCGGGTGTGGGGTGATCGACCCCGACCTGCGAAAAGCCGCTCTCGCGGCTCTGGACATCCCGAGGAGCCGGTGTCGGGCCCACGGCGAGACCTTCACCTGGAGCGAGAGCGCGCGCCAGTTCTTCTCGCACATCAAGGCCGCCCACGCGACGTAGCCGCTTCTCTCCATCAGCAAACCGATGCGCGTCGGCTATTGGCTGTCGCGGCCACATGTCTCTATTGAGGAGTCATTGCCGCTCAAGCCGATTCCCGAAAGCACCGTCCTTGATCTCTCCGACCAGAGCCCTCGAAATCCGGCTGGGTGCCCTGCAGGCAGCGAGCTTCGTGAGCCACGGCGTCTACCTGCCGTTTTTCCCTCTTTGGCTTCAGAGCAAGGCCCTATCGCCCACGCTCATCGGGGTCGTTGTTGCTCTTCCGATCATGGTCCGCATCATCGCCACGGCTCCGCTGCTCAGCCTCGCCGACAGGTCCTTCGGCGTCAGGCGGCTGCTGCTGGCCAGTCACCTGGGACAGATGCTGTGTTTTCCCTTGCTGATGCTGTCGGATCACAGCGTCACCATCATTGCGCTCGTGGCCCTGGTCGCTCTTGGCCAGGTGGCCGTCATCCCCGGCAATGATCTCGTGTCCACGAATGCCGTGCAGCGCTATCCCGGGCTCAACTACGGGCGCATCCGGGGGAGCGGCTCCGTGTCGTTCTTCATCACCAATATTCTTGCCGGCTATCTCGTGGGCGCCCTGGGACCAGATGTGGTAATCCTCGCGCTCGCCCTGATCCCGGCTCTCGGCATTGCGGCCACCCTGGCCGTCGTCCCCGACGAGGTACCTGAGCCCTCTTCGAGGGACCAGCGCAGGGAGAGGGGCTCTCCCCCCAGGCTGCCGAAGGTTTTGTGGCTGCTTCTGATTGCAGGTGCGGTCACCCAGGGCAGCCACGGCGCTCTCAACGCCTTCGCCAGCATTCACTGGCGCTCCTTCGGCTTCTCGGATTCCATCATCGGCTACTTCTGGGCCGCGGGAGTGATCGCCGAGATTATGGTGTTCCTCTTCCTCGGTCGTGCGGTCGGGCGAGGTTCCGGCGTGGGGCTGATCGTCATCGGGTCGGCCGCTGCGGTCGTGCGGTTTTCGGCCATGTCCTTTCAGCCGGGACTTGCCATGACCTTCGTGCTGCAGACCATGCACTCACTGAGCTTCGCGGCCACCCATATCGGGACCATGGCGGCGCTCACCGCGCTCGCACCCATGCAGGCGCGGGGGCGCGCGCAGGGCGTTTATGGTTCACTTGCGGCGCTGGCGATGGCGATCTCCACCATCGGCAGCGGCATGATCTACGAGCAGGCCGGCCCGTTGGTCTTCGCGGCGATGGCTCCCCTGGGAGCCGCCGGCTTCGTTCTCATGCTGGTCGTGATCCGGATGCTGAAGGGTCAGCCCCAGAGCGCAGGCTCCGGCGGGTAGACGAGGCTGCCCTCGTATTTCAGGCCGGGCTCCCGGTCCCTGGCGAGGAGGAGCGGGCCATCCAGGTCCACGAACCGGCAGCGTGGCGCCAGCATGAGGGCGGGAGCCATGGCGAGCGAGGTGCCGACCATGCAGCCGATCATGAGCGAAAAGCCGAGAGCTTCCGCTACATCGGCAAGGGCCAGCGCCTCCGTGAGGCCGCCGGTCTTGTCGAGCTTGATGTTCACAACGTCATAAAGCCCGACGAGCCGCTCCAAGCTGGCACGATCATGAACGCTCTCATCGGCCATGACGGGCACGGGCCGCGCGATCCTGGCCAGAAACCCGTCGGCCTTGGCAGGGAGGGGCTGCTCGACGAGGGCATAGCCCTCCTCGGCGCAGGCTGCGAGGTGCGCCTCGATATTCGCTTCCGTCCAGCCCTCGTTGGCATCGGCGATGAGGGTCGCATCCGGCGCAGCCCGGCGCACGGCGCGGATACGCTTGAGGTCGCCCTCAGGGCCGCCGAACTTCACCTTCAGGATCGGGCGCTCCGCCGCCCTGGCGGTCGCCTCCGCCATGGCCTCGGGCGTGTCGAGGCTGATCGTGTAGGCGGTGGTCACGGGCTGCCAGCGGGTCAGGCCCGCGGTCACATGGGCCCGGATGCCCGAGCGCTTCGCATCCAGGTCCCAGAGGGCGCAATCGACCGCGTTCCGGGCGGCCCCTGCCGGCATGGCGGATTGAAGTGCCTCGCGGGTGAGTCCGCTCTCGATCCGGGGGCGGAGCGCCTCGATCGCCGCCACCACGCCCTCCACCGTCTCTCCGTAGCGCGGGTAGGGCACGCATTCCCCGCGTCCGACGGCCCCGTTCTCCGTGATCGTGGCCGTGACCACGGCGGCCTCGGTGCGCGAGCCGCGGGAGATGGTGAACTTGCCCGCAATGGGAAAGCGGTCGATGGAAACGGTGAGCTGACGCATTCTCTCGGCTTCTTGCTAGAACTTCATCTCGACTTGTGACGCAGCTACACGCTATCACCACACGGAATCAATGCCGGAAGGATCATCGTGGCGCAGAGCACCCTGGCTCAAGAGCCGCAGCTGAAAATCGAGCGTGCCGGAAACAAGGTCACGGCGGTGCTGGCCGGTCCCTGGACCGCCGAGCACGCGCGCGTTGTCGAAGCCCTGGCGGGCGAAATCACGGCGCAGGCCGATCGGCACCACCTCATCATCGACCT
Source organism: Microvirga makkahensis (assembly GCF_009830105.1). Classification (GTDB taxonomy): domain Bacteria; phylum Pseudomonadota; class Alphaproteobacteria; order Rhizobiales; family Beijerinckiaceae; genus Microvirga; species Microvirga makkahensis. The sequence goes on along the minus strand of NZ_WURB01000001.1, from coordinate 160,874 downwards.
CGCAGGGGTGCAGCGGCTGGATACCCTCGGGGCCTGGGTTCTCGACCGTACCCGCCATGAGCTCGGAGAGAGCGGCCTCGCATCGGATTTCGTGAATGCTACCCAGGAACAGGATATCCTCCTGAACGAGGTTGCCTATCGCGGCTTCCAGGAATTGCCGAAGCCGAAGCGCTCGCGTTTGGTCGACTTCCTGGTGGATGTGGGTCAGACCGTCGCCGAGGCCGGCAACGACCTCGTGCGGGGCGTCGCCTTCCTGGGCCAGCTGATCTCCGCCTTCATCCGGGTGCTCGTCCATCCCCGGCGCTTCCGGGGAACGGCGGTGGTGAACCAGTTGGAGCAGATCGCCTATCGCGGCGTGCCCATCATCGTCCTCATTTCGTTCCTGGTAGGCGCCATCGTCGCCCAGCAAGGCATCTTCCAGCTGGTGAAATTCGGCGCCACGCCCTTCGTGGTGGACCTGATCGGCATCCTGGTGATGCGTGAGCTGGGCGTGCTCCTGACCTCGATCATGGTGGCGGGCCGGTCCGGCTCGGCCTTCACTGCCGAGATCGGCTCGATGAAAATGCGGGAGGAGATCGATGCCCTGCGCGTCATGGGGCTCGATCCCATCGAGGTGCTGATCCTGCCCCGCATTCTCGCCCTCATCATCGGCCTGCCGCTGCTCACCTTCCTCTCGTCCATCGCGGCGCTCCTCGGCGGCGGCGTCACCGCGTGGGTCTACGGCGATATCAGCCCGGACGTGTTCCTGACCCGCCTGAAGGCGGCGCTTGCGTTCAACACCTTCATGGTGGGCATCATCAAGGCGCCGTTCATGGCCATGATCATCGGCATCATCGCTACGCTCGAGGGCCTCGCGGTGGCGGGCTCCGCCGAATCCCTCGGTCGGCACGTCACCTCCTCGGTGGTGAAGGCGATCTTTATGGTCATCGTGCTCGATGGCCTCTTCGCCATGTTCTTCGCGGCCATCAGGTACTGAAAACCATGCTCGAACGGCACCACCCTGCTTCCCCGGCAAACCGCGAAGTGATCATCAGCGTGCGCGGGATCGAAGTAGGCTTCGGCGAGAAGACCATTCTCAAGGACCTCGATCTCGACGTCTATCGCGGTGAGATCCTCGGCTTCGTCGGTGCTTCGGGGCAGGGCAAGTCGGTGCTGACCCGCGCTATCCTGGGGCTGGTGCCGAAGCGCGCGGGCACCATCGATGTCCTTGGACGGAACCTCGACGAGCTGTCCCCGACCGAGCGCCGCCTCATGGAGCGGCATTGGGGGGTCCTGTTCCAGCAGGGCGCGCTCTTCTCGGCCCTGACGGTCAAGCAGAACGTCCAGGTTCCCATGCGCGAGCATCTTGATCTCTCCGAGCGGCTTCTCGACGAGCTTGCCATGCTCAAGATCGAGATGGTGGGCCTGAAGCCCGATGCCGCGGACAAGCTGCCTTCCGAGCTTTCTGGCGGCATGATCAAGCGCGCGGCGCTCGCCCGTGCCCTCGCTCTCGATCCGGATATTGTCTTCCTGGACGAGCCGACCTCCGGCCTCGATCCCATCGGCGCAGGCGAGTTCGATGAGCTGATTGCGACGCTACAGCGGACTTTAGGGCTGACCGTATTCATGGTAACCCATGACCTGGACAGCCTTTACACGGTGTGCGACCGGATCGCGGCGTTGGGTGAAGGCAAAATTCTGGCGGAAGGCCCCATTGAGGCGATGCTGGCTTCGGATCACCCGTGGCTCCGCTCCTATTTTCACGGAAAACGGGCCCGTGCGGCATTGGCCGGCGGCGCGTAAGGGTCAACGATGGAAACGCGTGCGAACTACGCTTTGATCGGCATCTTCACCCTGGCGGTGATCGCGGCGGCGTTCGGCTTCGTCTACTGGTTTTCCGGCGGCGGCCGGGGGCAGGAGCGTCAGGCTGTCCGCATCGTTTTTTCGGGTTCCGTGTCGGGCCTGTCGCAAGGCTCCATCGTGTCCTTCAACGGCCTGCGCGTCGGCGAGGTGACCCAGATCAGCCTTCTGCCCGAGGACCCGCGCCGCGTCGTGGCCATCGTACAGGTGGACAGCAGCACCCCCATCCGCGCCGATACCCGCGCCCGCCTCGAATACCAGGGCCTGACGGGTGTGGCGAACATTGCCCTTTCGGGCGGCGAGCCCGGCGCTCCTCCGCTGGTCGCGGGTCCGGGCCAGCCGATGCCGACCATCTTCGCAGACCGCTCGGATTTCCAGGATCTGATCGAGACGGCGCGCAACATCGCCCGCCGGGCCGACGACGTGCTCGAGCGCGTGGGCCGGGTCGTGGCGGACAACGAGGGTTCCATCAGCCGAACGGTCCAGAACATGGAGCGTTTCTCCCAGGCACTGGGTGAGAATGCGGAAGGAATCGACCGTTTCCTGGCCCAGATCGGGCAGGCCGCCGAAAAGGTCGGTCCGCTGGCCGAGAGGCTCGATACGCTCGCGGCCAATGTCGACGAGGTCGTCCGCGCGGTCGAGCCTCAGCGCGTCTCCCGCATCGTCGAGAATGTGGACAACTTCGCTCAGGCGCTGGGTGAGAATCGCCAGGTTGTGAGCGACGCTCTTCGTGATGCGGCAAGCCTCGTGAAGAGCCTCGACGAGACGGCTCCCAAGCTCGATGCCGCCGTGGCCGAGATTTCGAGCGTCGTGAAGGCGATCGATCCGAACAAGGTGAGCCGCACGGTCGACAACGTGCAAAGCTTCACCGAAACGCTGAACCGCCGCAGTCCCGATATCGACAAGGCCATCCAGGAAGCGCGCTCGATCACCGAGAAGCTCAACAAATCCGCCGATCGGATCGACGGTGTCCTGGCAGGGGCCGAGAAGTTTCTCGGTTCGGCATCCGGCGAGGCGGGCAGAGGCGCTTTCGACGAAATCCGGGCGGCCGCCGTCTCGGTGCGCGAATTGGCGGAAGACCTGAATCGGCGGACCAGTGGTATCCAGGGGGTCCTGTCCGGTGTTGGGCGCTTCGCGGATTCGGGTCTGAGGGAATACGAGGCGCTTGCGGTCGAGGGACGTAAGACGCTGGGGGACATCAGCCGGGCGGTGCGGAGCATCGAACGTAATCCACAGCAGTTTCTTTTCGGTAGCCGTCCCAATCTCCCTGAATACAATGGACGCCGATAAGTAATCCCTATGCGTGGATCATCCGTGTTTTCCCCCCCGACCGATCAGTCTCGGCCGCTTCGGCGCCTGATGCCCGTCCTGCTCCTGGCGGCCTTTGCAGGCGGCTGCTCGTCGGGGGCCGCCCCAACGTCCTATGACCTCTCGGCGCCGACGTCCCGGATCAGGGGGGCAGCCGGCGTCCAGGTGCTCGTGAACGAGCCGGCAGCCCTGCAGACGCTCTCCAGTCAGCAGATTCTGGTGAAGGATGCGAACGGGACCGTCTCTTTCCTGGGAGGGGGGCAATGGGCCGACAACCTGCCTCGCTTGATTCAGACGCGCCTGATCAACACCTTCGAGAACGCCTCCCAGTTACGTGGAGTTTCCCGGCCCAGCAGTGGCGCCGTAGCCGATGTTCAACTCGTGTCTGAACTCCGCAGCTTCGAGATCGCCACGCCCTCCAATGAGGCCGTTGTCGAAATCTCCGTGAAGATTGTGGGGGACCGTGACGGGCGCATCGTGAACGGCCGGATCTTCCGGGCCCGCACTCCCGTTGCGGCGGTGGATGCTCCCAATGCCGCCCGAGCTCTCGACGAATCGTTGTCGACCGTCATGCTCGACATCGTCCGGTGGGTCAGCGGCAGCCAGCTGCCACGGCGTGAGGAGCCCAGCGATGTCAGGAGCGAGGCTCCGGGTACGGATCAGCTTCCGACCTAAGATGCTTCGTGCATCGTTCGAGAGAACATTCAAGGCTCCGATCGTGCATCGGGGCCTTTTGTTTGCCGCGGTTCGGATATCCCGTCTTCAAGAACCGTCGCGCGTCACAGACGGGGATCTCCGGCACAAGACCGTGGATGACGCTGGACGGGTCGGGGGACGACGGGGAAGAATTCCTGCCCAAAACAAAAACGCGGCCCGGGGAGGGCCGCGTTTCCGCGAATTCTGAACTCGTCTGGCCGGTCTCAGTCGAAACGGCCGCTCGCATGGGCCAGCATGGTGTAGACCTTGCCGGTTTCCGATGTGAGGTAAGTCTTCGTCAGCGTGGAGTCGCGGTCATCACGGGAGACTTCGGCGAGCAGGCGCTCGAACTCGTCCACGTAACGGTCAACTGTCTGACGGAACTCGTCGTCCTGGCGGTACTTGCGGCGGATCTCGTCAAAGGTCTGTTGGCCCTGTGCCGTATAAAGGCGGCGGCTGAACACGTTGGTTTCACCGCGACGGTAGCGATCCCACAATTCCACAGCCGCATTGTGATCGATCATGCGGGCGATATCGACCGAGATCGAGTCCAGCGACTCGAGGCTGTTGCTGCGACTGTGGGCAGGGCCGCGCACGGGCCCTTCGTCATCGCGCGACGCGCGGGTGAGAAGGTCGGAAAGCCATCCGCCGCGTGCGGGGCCTGCTTCGCGAGCGGGAGCTGCCTCCTCGCGACGGGAAGCAGGACGCTCCACGGGCGCCTGACGGACCGGAGCGGGAGGGACCGGTGCGGGACGCGGCTCGGGCTGCCGGGCTACCGTCGGTGCAGGAGCTGCTGAAGGAGCCGGTGTTGGTGCGGAAGCAGGGGGGGTGATGCGCTGCTCTACGGCAGCGGCAACCGCGGCCATGGTTGCAGCCACCGGCGCCTCGTTGACTGCGGCGCGGCGAGGCTGAGCGGCGGGAGCCGCATCCACCATGCGGCTCGACCGCGAGACCAGAGCGGAGAGCTCGTTGAGAGCCTTGATCTGATCGGCGACGACGCGGCGCATGTTAGCCGTGGTCTCCTGGGTTTCCTGCGGAAGCTCGACCACGCCGCGGCGAAGCTCGGCGCGGGTGGTTTCCAGCTCGCGCTGGATCTGGCCGGTCATGCCGCGCAGTTCGCCCATCGTGTCGCGAAGCTTCGCGGTCGCGTTGCCGAGCGCTTCAGCCATCTCGGCAGCAGCTTTCTCGTAAGTGGCGCGCAGGCTCGCAACGGTGCGCTCGCTCTCAACCCCGGTCGCGAGACGAACGCGCTCGAACTGCTCGCCCACCGCATGGGTGGTGGTTTCCGCCGCTTCGGCAAGGACGGTGCCGATTTGGCGAGCCTTGCTTTCAGCGTTCTCGAGCGAGCCTTCCACGAGGGTGGTGAAGGCTCGCGTGACGGACTCAAGATCCTTGGAGCGTTCTTCGATCCGGCCGAGAAGCTCGTCCAGGGCGCCTTGGCGGCTGGCGAGCGCTTCGGTCATGCGGCTCTCGACACGTTCAAGGGCGGAAGCCGCCTGAGTGAGAGTGTTGATCTGCTCGTAGGTGGTCTCGGTAAGCGTGCGGCCGCGCTCATCGAGCGATTGAGCGAGGTCCATCGCCTGCTGGATCACGCCGGACGACACGCTGCGCAAGGCATCGACCTGATCAGCAACCTGATCGGACGCACGGTTCGCCTGCGAGGCGATTTCGGAAAGAAGCGTTTCGATCTGCTGCACGCGTCCACCCAGGCCGTCCTCGACGGCGCCGAGATTGCTGCTGGCGGAGGCCGCTACCTGCTGCAGGGAGCTGCTCGCGCTCTGCAGCCGGTCCAGCACCTCGGAGAGGTCGCCGCGCAGGCGCTCGTTGGTGCCGAGCAGGGTCTCGACCGTGCGCTCCGTGCCGGCGTCGATGGCGACACGCATGGCTTCCGTCGACTGCGTGTAGGAGGAGGTAAGCTCGTTCGTGCGCTCCTGAAGCGACGAGAGCATGGCCTGGCTCCGCTCTTCGAGGGTGCGCAGGGCGCCCTCGGTCATCGTTTCCATCTCGCGGCCGATCACATCGCCACGGGTGCCGAGTGCCTCGATCAGCGAATTGCCCTGCGTGTCGAAGATCGACCGGATTTCGCCGATGCGGCTGTTGAGCGAGGAGACGACGGCCTGACCGCGCTCATCGATGGCTTCCGCCACGCCGCCGAGACGGTTGACAACGCGCTCCTCGAACTTCGAGACACGCTCGTCGAGTGTCGAGGCGATTTCCTCCGCGCGGCCGCCGAGGGTCTGGTTGATCTCGAAGGCGCGAGCGCCGAGGGTCTCTGCGATCTCGTCGGCACGGTCTCCCAGAATCTGGTTGATGACGGAGATGCGACTCTCCAGCGTCTGCGTGATCTCGCCAGCGCGAGCGCCGAGGGTCTCGTTGATGCTGCTGACACGGGCATCCAGCGTCTCGCCGATCTGCTCGGCCTTGGCGGAGAGCGTGTCGGCGATGGTGCCGGTCTTGGCGGCGATCGCCTGACTGATCTCGTCCACCCGGGTTTGAAGTGCATTCGCTACGTCGCGGCCGCCTTCTGCCATCACGCGGGCCATCTCGCCGGTGCGCACGACAAGGGCTTCGTTGAGGGCTGTGGAACGGGCGCTGAGAACGCTGTCCACGCGCTCCACGATAGTGTCGAAGCTGGCGGTGATTTCCGTTGTGCGGCGGGAGGCATGCTCCTCGAGCGCCGAGAGCTGGGACTCGATGGCGGAGGTCGCCTCGCGGGCGCGCTCTGAAAAGGTCTCTGCCACCGTCCGACCCTGCACGGTGATGAGGCGGTCCATCTCCTCGAGACGGCCGCTGATCGTCTCCGTCAGGGTGCCGACCTCATGGGCAATTCGGTCGGCAACCTCGCCGCCACGGCCCATGACGCTCTCGAAGGCTTCGAGACGCGTCCCGAGAGTCTCCTCCACCTCGCGGGTGCGCGACTCAACGGTGGTCGTGAGATTGTCCGCCGTCCGGTTGAGAACCTCGTTGACGCGCGCGCCTTGAGTGGCAATGGCCAGAACGATCTCCTTGCTGGTTCCGGCAAGGCGGGTCTGCACCTCGTCCGCGTGTCGGGAGAGCGTCTCGGAGAATTCCTGGCCCCGGGTCTCGAACGAGGATCGGAATTCCTCGACCCTGGAGCCCAGAAGGGAGGAGATGCGCTCGCCGACCTCGGCGAGATTGTTCTCAAGGGCCTGCCCCTGGACGGTGACGGACTCGCTGACCCGCTGGCTGGCGGTCTCGAGGCGTACGGCGAGGTCCTCGACGCGGCTGCCGATGGATTCGTCAGCCATGCGCACAGCGCTTTCAAGGTGCTCGCGTACCTCGTTGCCGCGAACAATGATCTGGCTGCCGACCTCGGAGGCCGTGGCGGCGAGATGCTCGCGGAACTCGGCGCCGCGGGAGATGATATCGTTGACGACATCGGTGCCGGTGGTGGCGAGCTGCTCGCGCAGAGCCGTACCGCGCGCGGTGAGCTCCTCGCTCACGGAGAGGCCAGCAGCCGCGATCTGGTCGCGCATTTCAGCGGTGCGGGCAGAGATGTCGTCGGCGATCACGCCGCCAGTGGCCGCCAGCTTCTCTGTAATTTCGCTGCCGCGCTGAACGAAGCTCTCCTCCAGGCTCCTTGCCGTCTGCTCGAAGGCCTCGCGGACGTCGCTCCCCTGCTGGGCAAGGGCGTCGATCACGCCGCGGCCCGTCTCTGCCAGCGTGCGGGTGACCTGGCTCGCGCCTTCCTGCAGATGCCGGGTGAGAACGTCGCCGGTGCGCTCGAAGGCGCCGGTGATGTCCTGCGCCTTGCTTTCGAGGGCGCTGGTGATGGTGGTGCCGACCTCGGCGATGCCGTTCTTGATGTCCTCGCTGGCGCCCGAGAGGCGCTCCACGAGTTCCACGCCGCGGCTCGACATCTCTTCGACGACGCGCTCGCCCGCGCGTCCGAGAGCCTGCGTGATCTGCTCGCCCTGATGCTCGAGGGAGCCGGTAACCTTGTCGCCCGCGCCGCTGACGGCGGTGACGACGCGATCGCTGGCGACATCGAGGTCCTGAATCAGGTTCTGGTGAACGCCCGTGATGGCGCCGCGCACGCGCTCCGCATTGGAGACGATGGCCTCGCGCTGGGCAACGAGTTCGTCGATGAGGGAGCGAATACGGATCTCGTTATCGGAATAAGCGCGCTCGAGCGTGGAGATCTCACTGCGGACGAGGGTTTCAAGCTCGCCGGCGCGGGCCAGCGCCCGCTCCACGCCGTCGCCCACGGCAGCCACTTCGCGGCGCACGGCCTGGGAGACGGAGAGAACAGCATCCGTGGAGAAGTTCTCGGGCTGGGCGAGACGCACGGCCACTTCGCCCACGGCGCGGGCCACCATCTTCATCTCCTGCGAGCGGACGGTGAGCATCGCGGCAATGAAGAAAAGGAAGATCGGGGCCACGAGGGCGACGGCGGCGAGCGCCAGTTGCGAGGTGGAGAAGGTGGCGAGCAACTGCTCAGGCGTCGTGATGCCCTGAGCAAAAAGGAAATAGCCGATGCCCCCGAACCAGAGGAGCGAAGCGAGGGTCGCGTAGACGTACGCACGGCTCGAGGAGCGAACCTGGAGGGCCTGCAGCATCACGCCGACATTCTGGCGGTCGTCGTTGGCGACGGCGGTGCGATCAGGTGCGACGAAGCCGGAGCGGGGCGCCTTCTCCAGCCTGTGGTCATGCTCTTCCGGGCGGTCATGGTCCCGTTCTTCCGGAATGTCGGGGTTCAAGGAGAAGGGGCCCTTCGTGAAATCATGCGCATCGATGTCCGGAAGCCGTGGCTCCTCCGAGGAGGGCTTGCTCTCCGCCAGGTTGGGCGAGGAGATCTCGAACGTCTCCTCAAGGTTGAGCGCCTGCTCAACAGCCGAAAGGGCCGCCTCCGCCGGGTCTTTCATCTTCTTCTTTTCGGTCGCCATGATCCGCCCTCGTGACGCAACTGATTTTAGTTGAAGCCGCCGCATTCCCTCGACGCTCAAGCGGCATTGCGCGACTTCAGCCGGTACGGAAAAGCTGCTGACAGACGTTCCGTACGGTAATCTCCTATTTACCAAGCGAGTTTAGCGGCCGGTCATGTTCAAGGAAACCCGATGTCCCCTGCCACTTGCGAACGTCGTTAACGGCTCAGTAACCTGCACTACTGGGGGAAATGCGGCGAAAAGACGACAAGTCTCACGCCCGTCTCTCGTCATCCGGCACCCCGTATCTTAAATATGCGCCGTCACAGAAAGGTCCGCAATGATCAAGATAACATTCATTGATGCCGAGGGTACTGTCCGGACGGTAGAGGCCGAAGAGGGCTCCACTGTCATGGAGACTGCCGTGCGCAACGGCATTCCCGGCATCGAGGCCGAGTGCGGCGGCGCCTGCTCCTGCGCGACCTGCCATGTTTATGTGGACGAGGAATGGGAGACCGTGACAGGCCAGCCGCAGCCCATGGAGGAGGACATGCTGGATTTCGCCTTCGATGTCCGTCCCAATTCGCGCCTGTCCTGCCAGATCAGGGTTCGCCCCGAGATGGACGGGCTCGTCGTTCGCACCCCCATCCGTCAGGGCTGATCCGGAGGCTTTCCCATGTTCAAAACGATCCTGGTTCCCGTCGACCTCGGTGAGGTCGAAGCGGCTCAGCCCGCACTCAGCAAGGCGGTCGAGCTTGCCGAAAACGGCGAGGGCAGCATCCGTCTCATCTATGTGCGGGCCATCGTGCCCGTCACGTATATGGAGTTCATGCCGCCGGCCTTCGACCAGGAGCAACAGGATGAAGCCGAGAAGAAGCTCGCCAAGCTGGCGGCGCAGGTGAAGCTCCCGACCGAGCAGGTTTCGGCCGTGGTGCGCCTCGGTTCCGTTTACAACGAGGTGCTGGACGAGGCCGAGAAGACCGGCGCGGACCTCATCGTCGTCGGCTCGCACCGTCCGAGCATGGCGACCTATCTTCTGGGCTCCAACGCCGCGACCATCGTGCGGCACGCGCGGTGCTCGGTGCTCGTCGTGCGGGCATGAAAGCCTCACCGTCATGGCCGGGCTTGTCCCGGCCATCTCGTTCCGGAAAGGTGCAGCGCTTTTCCTGATCGGGATCACCGGTACAAAGCGGGTGATGACGAGGAAAGTGCTACTTTCATCGCTCGCTCGCCTGGCCGACACCCACTTCTGCCTGTCTTCGCAAGCCGGCGGAAAAGACAGGGGCCGATCCGTTTCCGATTGTTTCAGAAGTGCTTCAGACCAGTCCCTTCAGGCGAAGCATTCCGAATGCGGCCACGGTTCCGGCGTTCTGGATCGCGCCGTTCCGGATCATCGCCTCCACGCCGACCAGCGGATAAGCTCTAGTCATGAGGTCCTGTTCTTCCCGCTCCAGCCGGCGGCCTGGCTTGAGGCCCGCCGCCAGAAAATATTCTGTAGCTCTGCTTCACGGTTCCATCGGACGGGTAGAGCTGTCCCACTTCCTGGATGTCGCCGGCCGGCTATCCGGTCTCTTCCTCCAGCTCGCCTCCCAGGGGCTTTGGGGAACCTCCCACCTGCGGCGCCCGATGGGATAGCGGTACTGCTGGAGCAGACGGACGACGCCGTAGATTCCGAGCGACCATCCCTGCGGAGGATCTGATCCTCGCGGACCCTCATTCACCTGTTCTCGTAAACGAACTTGCTGCCGACCGGTGTGATGTCGGGCTGCCGCTCGTCAGCATCGTCGAGGTTGCTCGCCATGAGGAATCAGCCCGCCTTTGGCATCAGCTCTTCCGGCAATGCGCCGGAGGTGAAGGGACGCGGCTTGTTGAGGCGCACCATCGGCTCGATCTGCCAGACGCCCACGACGGCGAGGAGAGCCCCGATCAGGGCCACCCCCGTCGAGCCCATCTGAAGCGCCTGCCAGATCAGATAGGCCATCAGGAGAAGGGACAGGATGGCGATCACGGCCGTCGAGAACCAGAGCCACCACGGCTTGCCGGCAATGAAACGCGCCTGCGGGTTGGCTTTCGCGATCGCTTCGCACAGGCTTTGAGCGAAGGCCCGGTAATCCGTCGTCATCTCCTGCGCCTCGATGAGGCTCCTCCAATCGAGGGAGCTGAAGGTGAAGGCCTTGCCGTCCCTCAGCGTGACCTTCGTGCGAAAGGATTTCTGGCCGACGCGTCCCGGCTCGTAGGTCATGCGCACGGTCTCGACCGCGCCGAGGTGCACTTCATGCACCTTGCGGCCGGAATCGACGATCAATTGGCCGCCCTTGATGGCAAAGCTGATCGGCCCGCCGATTGGCCGGGGACTGTGGGTATAGGTCTGGGTCATGAGATTCAGCGTATCAGTTCGCGCATGGCGTGGTCTATGCCTTCGACTGTGAGCGGGTGCATGCGCCCGGAAAAGAGCTGGCGCATGAGGGCGATAGACTGGGTGTAGCTCCAGTGGTTCTCGGGCACGGGATTCAGCCAGACCGCCTTCGGGAAGTGGTCCAGGATCCGCCGGATCCAGACTTGGCCCGCTTCCTCGTTCCAGTGCTCCACGGAACCGCCGGGATGGGTGATCTCGTAGGGGCTCATCGAAGCGTCGCCGACGAAGACCACCCGATAGTCGGACGGATAGGTGCGGATCACGTCGAGGGTCGAGATCTTCTCGTCGAAGCGGCGGCGGTTCTCCTTCCACAGATGCTCGTAGACGCAGTTGTGGAAGTAGAAATGCTCGAAATGCTTGAATTCGAGCCGCGCCGCCGAGAACAGCTCCTCGGCGGCCTGGATGTGCCAGTCCATGGAGCCGCCCACGTCGAGGAAGAGCAGAACCTTCACCGCGTTGCGGCGCTCCGGGCGCAGTCGCACGTCGAGATAGCCCTTGTGTGCGGTCTCCTGAATCGTCCCGTCGAGATCGAGCTCTTCCGGTGCGCCGGTGCGGGCGAAGCGGCGCAGCCGCCGCAGCGCGATGCGCATGTTGCGCACGCCGAGCTCTACGCTATCGTCAAAATCTCTGAATTCGCGCTTGTCCCACACCTTGACCGCGCGGAAGTTGCGGTTCCTGTCCTGGCCGATGCGGATGCCTTCCGGGTTGTAGCCGTAAGCGCCGTAGGGGGAGGTGCCGGCGGTCCCGATCCATTTGTTGCCGCCCTGGTGGCGTCCCTTCTGCTCCTCCAGGCGCCTCTTCAGGTTTTCCCAGAGCTTGTCCCAGCCCATGGCTTCGAGTTGCTCCTTCTCCTCCTCGCTGAGATAGCGCTCGGCGAGCCGGCGCAGCCATTCCTCGGGGATCTCCGCCTCGCCCAAGGCCTGTCCCATCCGCTCGAGGCCCTGGAACACATGGGCGAATACCCGGTCGAAACGGTCGAAATGGCGCTCGTCCTTCACCAGGCAGGCGCGGGAGAGATAATAGAACTCCTCCACGCTCTTGTCGGCGAGGTCCTGGTCTAGCGCCTCCAGAAGAGAGAGATACTCCCGGAGAGAAACGGGCACCTTGGCGGCGCGCAGCTCTGTGAAGAAAGCGAGGAACATGGCTGCCGACCTCACTTCCCGACGGTGCGCCGCGCGCGGAATTCGATCCCCTCCGGCTTTCTGTTGCTCTTTCGCAGGATCGTGCGGAACTCGTCCCGTCGCTCGTGGATGGAGGCGATCACGAGGCCCATGGGTACGCCGATATCCGAGAGCACGGCCTCGCTGAGCTGGAGCGAAGCCTCGATGGTCTCCGGCACCGCATCGTCGACGCCGAGCTCATAAAGCTGGGCCGCATGCTTGGCGTCACGGGCGCGGGACACGATGGTGAGGTCGGGGCGCTCCTGGCGGGCCGCCGTCACCACCGCCTCGATGGCGCTCGGGGTGTCGAGGGTGATGACGAGGGCGCGGGCCTGCTCGATGCCGCAGGCGCGCAGGAAGCCCGCATGGGCTCCGTCACCGAAGAAGACCGGCTTTCCGGCCTTGCGCTCCTCGGCCACCCGCACCGGGTCCATATCGATGGCGAGATAGGGAACCCTGTGGCGCTGGAGCATATCGCCCACGAGCTGACCGACGCGGCCGTATCCGGCGACGATGACGCGGCCGGGCTCCTCGGGCGGCGGGGGCTCGGCGGCTTCGGCACCGGAACGCCGTCTCCGCTCCATTTGGCGGCTCAGGCGGGGGGCGAGGCGGGCGAAGAAGGGAATCGCCACCATGGTGATCGTCGTAACGAGCAGCAGGCTCTGCCCGACCTCCAAAGGAATGAGGCCGGCCGCCATCGAGGCTCCTAGGATGACGAGGGCGAATTCGCCGCCCGGGCCGAGCAGCAGGCTAGTCTCCGCCGCCTCCGCGGCATTGAGGCCGAAGGGCCGGGCGAGCCAGAAGATGATCACGCTCTTGGTGGCGATGAGGAAGGTGGCGACCGCCAGGATGGTTACCGGCGCCTCGAGGAAACGGACCAGATCGAGGCTCATGCCGACCGACACGAAAAATACTCCGAGCAGGAGTCCCTTGAAGGGCTGGATCGTAGTATCGACGGCCCGGCGATATTCCGTCTCGGACAACAGAATGCCCGCGATGAAGGCTCCGAGCGCCATGGACAATCCGCTGACCGCGGCGATCAGGCTCGTCACGATCACGACGAGCAGGCAGGCAGCCATGAACAGCTCAGGGCTCTTGGTGGCGGACACCATCTGGAAGAAGGGACGCAGCATCAGCCGCCCCAGGCCCACGATGATGGCGAGCGCCAGGGCCGCCTGGAACAGGGCCGCAGCGAAGGACAGCATGGTCACTTCGGGCTGGCGCATGTCGAGAGCCGCGATCGCGAACAGAATCGGCGCCACCGCCAGATCCTGAAACAGCAGGGCGGAAAAGCTCGCGCGTCCCGCCACGGAGTGGAGGCGCTTCTGCTCGGCCAGGACCGGCAGCACGATGGCGGTCGAGGAAAGCGCCAGCGCAAGGCCGATCAGTGCCGCCGCCGCGATCGAATCCACGACCTTGAAGGCGGGCAGGCCAAGCGCCAGGGCGCAGAGCAGGACCTGAAGCGTGCCGAACCCGAAGACCTGACGGCGCAGGATGCGAAGGCGCTGCCACGACAGCTCGATGCCAATGGTGAAGAGCAGGAACACCACGCCGAACTCGGCGATCCGCGACGTGCCTTCGGGATTCGTGAAGGTCAGCCAGTCCACCCAGGGATAGGACGGGATGAGCCGCCCGAGGCCATAGGGGCCGAGCAGGGCACCGGCCGCGAGAAAGCCCAGAACCGGGCTGATCCTCAGCCGATGGAAGACCGGAACGACGACGCCTGCCGTGGCCAGAAAAAGGATGGGCTCCTGGTAGGCGTGCAGGTCGATCGCGGTACTCATGTGTTCCTTCCGTTCGGGCGCATTGTCGTTCCACGGGGAACGGGAGCGCAAGGGCAAATCGCGGGGCGCCATCGCTGGAACGAACGCCGTCGGGGCGTCGAATTTGCAAGGCATTCCGGACGGGATCCGAAATCATCCGGTGTGCTTCTAACGAGACCAATATCAAGATGATACCAGAAGCCGGACTTTGTCTGCTGCGCGGCCTTGAGGGCCAGCATGCCTTCCTGTACGGCCTCCACTTTCCGACCCTGTTCTGACAGGATAACGACTCTGGCACCATGCCATTCATGGTCCCCAACCGGAAAGGTCGGCGACGTTCTGCGCGCGTCAAGACTATCGAGTGCTCGGGCGTAGTCTTACCGAGGCTTGCGCGCCGCGAGCAGATGCGGCAGAAGCAGATAGGCCTGAGCAATCCCGAAAACACAGTAGTCGCCATCCACCACGAGGTTCTGCTCAAGCAATGTGAGCGCGACGTTACGATGCGTTCGGGCCAGAATGTCAGCCTGTATACGCATATAGTGAGGCCTCTTCCCGGACCTCTTTAGATTTACCTGGAACCGCTCTGCGGTTTCAGGGCTCCAGGTTTCGTTCCGAAGCCGATCGTCGTTGCCTATTCCTCCGTTCCTCGGATTCGAAACTCTAAGCTCAAAGGAGATGCTGCAGCTTGGGTGCATCCAGGCGGAAGCCAGCGGTAGAATGCACGCCCGTGGGAATGGATGTCGAAGAGCGCACGCCCCGCCGGACCGGATTTAAAAGTGTCATATCATATTCTTCGGCAGGCAAGAACGAGGCAGGAGCATGATCCTGCCCCTGCTTTCTCCTGCGCATGAACCTCCACGTCATAGTCTCCTCCGCATGGCCGGGCTTCTCCCGGCCATCCCGATCGGAAGGACGCAGTGTCAAACCGATCGGGATGGCCGGCACGAGGCCAGGGACGCCGACGGAGTGGGGCAGGAGAGGGCCGGCAAAGGTCCGGGACGGCGCGGGAGCAGCTGGCGTTGAAAAGACGCAGCCGTCGTTTACCCGAGCGTCGCCAGCGCCTGCGCCAGATCCGCCACCAGATCGTCGGGATGCTCGATGCCGATGGAGACGCGGATCGTGGCATCGGTCACGCCGAGCCGGTCGCGTGTTTCCTTCGGGACGCCCGAATGGGTTGTTGAGGCGGGATGGGAGATCAGGGATTCCGTGCCGCCCAGACTGACCGCCAGCTTGAACACCTGGAGCGCGTTGAGCACCTTGAAGGCCTCCGCTTCGCCGCCCTTCACGTCGAAGGAGAAGGTGGAGCCGGGGGCGTCGCTCTGCGCCTCGTAGACCTGACGGGTGCGCGAGTCTTCCGGCAGATAGGCGAGGTGGTGAACCTTCGCGACGTTCGGGTGCTCGTGCAGGAAGGCGGCCACGATCTCCGCATTGCGATTGGCTGCCGACATGCGCAGCGCCAGGGTTTCGAGCGAGCGGCCGATCATCCAGCAGGAATGCGGATCGAGCTGGGTGCCGATAGCCGAGCGCAGCAGGCGGACTGGTTTCATGTGCTCCTTCGAGCCCAGGGCGGCGCCGGCGATCAGGTCCGAATGGCCACCCACATATTTGGTGAGCGAGTAGACCGAGATGTCAGCGCCATGCTTCAGCGGCTTCTGGAAGAGGGGGCCGAGCAGGGTATTGTCGCACACGATGATCGGTCTATGGCCCTGAGCCTCGCCGACTTCCTCCGCGACGGTGCGGATGAGGGCGACGTCCACGAGGGTGTTGAGCGGGTTGGACGGTGTCTCGATCATGACGATCGCTACGCGGCCCTTGCCTTGCGCTTCCTTCGCCGCCGCACGGATGCCGGCCTCGTCGACGCCGTCGCCGAAGCCCACGGCCGCGATGCCGAAATTGGCGAGCGTCTTGGCGATCAGGGTCTCCGTGCCGCCATAGAGCGGCTGCGAGTGGAGAATCACGTCGCCGGGGCGGGCGAAGGCCAGGATCGTGGTGGCGATGGCCGACATTCCGGAGGAGAAGAGAAGTCCTGATTCGGCCTCCTCGAAGACTGCGAGGCGGTCCTCGACGATCTCCGCATTCGGATGGTTGAAGCGGGAATAGACGAGACCCGCGGTTTCACCTTTCGGCGGCTCCTTGCGGCCGGATACGTAATCGAAGAATTCCTTGCCGTGCTCGGCGCTGTTGAAAACGAAGGTCGACGTCAGGAAGACCGGCGGCTTCACTGCGCCTTCCGAGAGGGTCGGATCATAGCCGTAACCCAGCATGAGGGTCTCGGGCTTCAGCTTGTGGTTGCCGATGCGATCCTTGTGATAACGGTTGTAAGCCATGGGTATCTGTCCTCCCGGGTTCGCTCTGGGCTTACATGATGAGAGCAGTTGCCGAAAGCCGGGGGCACGACTTAAGCGCATCGTGCGGACTCGCCGGGCTGCGTCGGTGAGGATTGGTTCCGGTTTTTCCGCCTTCAGCGATGCGCCGGTTTACAGGAGGGCAACCGCCCAGATCCCAAAAGTGGTTTCCACTTTTGAGGCCGATGCTCTAGGCTCCGCTCGTCGATAGGGAAGGGTGGGGATGGCGCGTTTTACCGGAACCGAAAGCTATGTGGCGACCGATGATCTGACGGTGGCCGTCAATGCGGCGATCACGCTGGAGCGCCCGCTCCTCGTGAAGGGGGAGCCCGGCACGGGCAAATCCGTCCTCGCCGAGGAGATCGCCCGCTCGCTGGACGCGCCGCTCCTCACCTGGCACATCAAGTCCACTACCAAGGCCCAGCAGGGTCTTTACGAATACGATGCGGTCTCGCGACTGCGCGACAGTCAGCTCGGCGACCCGCGGGTGTCGGATATCGGCAACTACATCCGGCGCGGCAAGCTGTGGGAGGCCTTCAGCTCCGAGACCCGGCCCGTCCTGCTCATCGACGAGATCGACAAGGCGGATATCGAGTTCCCGAACGACCTCCTGCTCGAACTCGACCGCATGGAATTCTTCGTCTACGAGACCGGCGAGACGATCAGGGCCAGGCAACGGCCCATCGTCATCATCACCTCGAACAACGAGAAGGAACTGCCGGACGCGTTCCTGCGCCGCTGCTTCTTCCATTACATCAAGTTCCCCGACGCCGAGACCATGGCCCGCATCGTCGAGGTGCATTATCCGGGAATCAAGCATCGCCTCGTGGAGGAGGCGCTCAAGATTTTCTTCGAGGTCCGGGATGTCCCGGGGCTGCGCAAGAAGCCCTCCACCTCGGAGCTGCTCGACTGGCTCAGGCTTCTGCTCTCCGAGGATATCGGCCCGGAAACCCTGCGCGAGCGCGACACCCGCAGGCTCATCCCTCCGCTTCATGGGGCATTGCTCAAGAACGAGCAGGATGTGAGCCTTTTCGAGAAGCTGGCCTTCATCGCGAGACGGGAAGGGCGCTGATGCTTAGACTGCTTCTTCTCCGCCATGCCAAAGCCGCTTGGCCGCCGGGCGTTCTCGATCTGGACCGGCCGCTTGCCGCGCGGGGGCAGGAGGCCGCCGTGGCGATGGGCAACTACATCAAGCGCGAATGCTTCGCGCCGGATCTCGCCATTGTCTCTCCGGCGCGCCGAACCCAGGAAACCTGGGAGCTCGTCCAGTCCATCGTTGGCGAGGTGCCGAGCCGGCAGGATGGACGCATCTACGAGGCTCCCGTCGCGCGGCTTCTCGACGTCCTGCAGGAGGTGGAGCCTGAAGCTCGCACGCTTCTGATGATCGGCCACAATCCCGGCTTCGAGGAGCTGGCGAGCTTCCTAATCGGCGAGGGCGACATGGACGGCATCCTGCGGCTCGGGCGCAAGTATCCCACGGCGGGGCTCGCCGTCATCGACTTCCCGCGTGAGAGCTGGGCCGAAGTGACGCGCAAGTCCGGGCGGCTCGACCGCTTCGCGACGCCCAAATCCATCGGGGAGGGCGACGACGACTAGGATCCTAGATTTCGGGCTGCTGGAAGTCGATGAACAGCAATTCCTCGTCATAGAAGACGTCGCTGACGCGCAGGGCCTACCGTTCGATCCCGTAAGGCCTGAAGCCAAAGGCGTGATAGTTGCGCCGGGCGCTCCCGTTCGTCATGCCTACGGCCGCCCCGCCTCCAGCACGATCACGCGCCGCGAGGCCTGACCGATCACCTGGCGGACCAGCCTCTTTCCCAGCCCACGGCCGCGCTGCCCCGCCTGTACGTAGACGCCCCACATGAAGCCCTTGTGGGATGACTTGGCCCGCTCGTAGACCGCCAGGCCCGCCATCCCCACGAGGGGTCGCCCGCGAAGGCTCCGGAGATCGCGCTCGGACCGGAGGCCGGAATGCGTGCCCGGATCATGTCGAGAGGAAGCGGAGCTTCTGCCTCCCAGCTAGAGCCGAAGGCCTCGGGACTCGTGGCGAGGGCTTCCAGCCTCAGGTTCCGGTAGGCTTGGGCGTCGGACAGCATTAGGCTTCGGATCAGGATATCGGCTGTCATGAGGGACAGGCGGGATCGGGCGCATTATTCGTGAAAGGCGGGGGCGCCAAGGTCAAGATCCCGCGATCCGGCCCGCATGAACATATCGGTCCGGCCATCGTTTCTCCTGAAACCATCTCGATACTCTCAGGCATTCGCGGGATCGCAATCTCACCATGCTGCTTCAGACGCTTCTCGCGCTCGGTCTTGCCGGACGCGCCCTGCTTCCCGACATGGCGGATCTGGCGGCGCCTGCGCAGGCGCTTCAGGCGCGCTATGAGCCTCGGAGCCGCGAGGTGACCAACTGGCGCTCCGAAGCCATCGATGCGCTCGAGCCGAAGACCGTGATCATGCTGGCGGCCCTCTTCAAGGCGGAGCGGCCCTTCGTCACCCGCTGCGTGAGGTTGAACAATTATTGGTGCATCAAGAGTGCCCGCTGGAACGGGGAACTCGCCACCGACAGCGAGGGGCATGTGGGCTTCGCCTCCGCCCATCACGGGGCCGATGCCGCAGCCCTGCTGCTGAAGCGCTACTATCTCGATTACAACCGCAAATCTGCCCTCGATATCGTGCGCCGCTGGGCTCCCCCCGAATGCGGCGTCGCCACCGGAATCGGCGGGATGGCGGTGCTGGCCGTCCGGGGCATCGGCGGCACGGTGCGGGCCCGGTATCTCGCCTCCCGGCGCAAGGGCAGGGTGGTGCGCTATACGGCGAAGGGCGGCTCCCGCGGCAGGCCGGGCCGAGTGTCCATGGTCATTGCCATGACGCCGAAGGCGCCGCAATACAGAGTGCCGAGCATCGCGGCGGGGATGGGCGAGAGGCCCCGGGCCTCCGATCCGAGACCTCTCGTGGTTCGGAAGCCCAAGCCGAAGCGGGATCCGTCGGCAACAGCCTCCACTGCATCCAAGCTCCAGGGTTCTTCTGCCTGCGCGCCCGACGAGCAACGCCTGCGCAACTACGCGAGCCGCATGGTCGAAGGCCTGGGACTTGGTCCCGATGACGACCTCAAGCTCTTCGACGCGGACGGCAAGCCCCTGCCGAACCTCGCCCCCGTCATGCGGGCCATGTCCGCCTTCGAACTGGGGACGGTCCGTGCAAGCCCGGAATTCGTGCAGGCCGCCATCGAGCGGGCCGCCGGGAAAGTCGAGGCGAGCGCCAGGGCGCGCCCGACCGTTTCTCCGCGCCTTGACAATTAGACCGGCCCTGCCTGGAATGGCCGGAAAGGGGCAGGCTCGGCGAGCATTCCTTCCGCCCAGCGGCGGGTCAGCGGGGGCGGTCAGCCATCAGATAAAGCTGTCGGCCGTTCGCAAGAACTCTCTTCGGGGCGAGGTGCAGGATTTGACCGCAATCTCCATTCAGCAGGTTCCGGACGTCGATGCCGCGACGGGACTGGCCGTGACCTATGTCGCCGCGCATGCCCCGTTCGGTGCCTATCGGGCCGACAGGCTGGTCGGCGCCGTCGCCGGGCAGATCCGCCGCCGCCATTATGCCTTCGCTGTCCGCAACGGGATTGCGGTCGGCTATGTCGGCTGGGCACTTTGCTCTCGCGAGATTGCCAGGAAATGGCTGGAGCACAACGAGGCGCCGACATCGGAGCAATGCAGCGAGGGTGACGTCCTGGTCGTCACGATGGTCGTCGCGGATGATGCGGAGGCCTTGCGCCGGCTCCATGCCTATCTGCGGAAACGCTACAATGGGCGGCCCTATATGGGGCTTCGGTCCTCGAAGGCGGAGAAGTCGATCCGGCAAGGCCGGATGGGACATGGGCAAGGCTCTGGGTCCTGAGGCTCCAACGAAGCCTTGTTCGGCCGGGCTCGATTGAGGTCGCTATAGGTAGGATATTTCAGAAATAAAGTTGCAATCCGCTGCGGTTCGATCAATATGCAACGTTACAACCGTAAAGGGCTATGCAGCGTGGCAGATCATGGCTTGGGATTTGGTCCTAGGCTGAAGCCTCTACGCCGCTTCGGCTCGACCGGGAGGCTTGAAGACAATGGCCGTGACAACCAAAACCGTCGCCGAATATCTCGCCGGAGCACCTTTCCCGCAGGGGAGCATAGCTATCGTCGACACCGCCGAGGCGATCCGCAATCTCACCACCGAGCAGACCACGGCCCTGGCCGGCAACGGCGTCCTCTCGCTCAATGCCCATCTGAGTGACGACGCCAACAGGCTGTCGCTCACGCTGGCTCAATTCGAGGCCCTGGGCAGCGTGGTCCTCAGCGCCGACGACGTGATCGAACTCGCCGATACCGAGGCCGCTGTTCAGGGCCTGACCCAGGCACAGGTCGACGCCCTCAACGCCAAGGGCGTCGACATCGTCAACGCGGAAGGCGGGGCGCTCCAGATCTCGAGGAACCTCGCCAGTTGGATCGCGCCGACGAATCTTGTTTGAAATCCCCATCGCCCAATGCAGGTGGAACATCGATCATCATGGAGTTCAGCCGATGCGTGTCCATCTAAGGGGTGTTTTCGCTTCCATGTGCATGATTTCCTCTCCATCGATGAATAGGTCTTCTTGCTTATTTCACCTGCTAACATAGGTCATGGGCGGCTCGGCTTGTTTAGTGGCGCGTTGTGTCGTCACTATTCTTTGAGAGAGAACAAAGGGGATCGAGACCTGTGCCGTTGACGCTGGCCAGAATACGTGAGAACTCGCGCCTCTGATGGAGGCCCGAAAGAGTTCAGGAGGTTTCTTCTTCAGCTGCGCTCCACTCCGGTGGGCCTATCGCGGTGAGGAGGAAAAGCGGAATCCGTGCTTTATATTCGGCTTGGCGAACCCCATCTGATCCCAAGCTCAGCAAAGTCCAGGTTCCGCGTGCCGCCTCTTACCGACATTCCCTCCCGCATGGGCGCTGCCGCACAATCCCTTTGGGAAGCGTCCGGCCAACTGATCCAGCCTTCTCTCCGTCTTGGCGTCACAGGTCTCGCCCGCTCCGGCAAGACCGTGTTCACCACGGCGCTCGTGCATCACCTGACCCGGGGCACCAATCTGCCCGCCTTCCGCGCCTCTGCGGAGGGCCGAATCCGGCGGGCGCATCTCAGTCCTCAGCCTGACGATGCCGTGCCGCGCTTTCCGTTCGAAGAGCACATGGCGGCGCTCACGCTGGAGCGCCGCTGGCCCCAATCCACGAGCCGGATCAGCGAGTTGCGGGTGGATGTCGAATATGAACGCAAAGCGGGCTGGCGCCCCGGTCCGGCCTCGCTTGCCCTCGACATTGTCGATTATCCCGGCGAATGGCTGCTCGATCTGGCGCTCCTCGATGCGGACTATGCCGAATGGTCCCGCCAGACGGTCGAGGCGAGCCGCCGCCGTGACCGGGCGGCCGTGGCCGGCCGCTGGCATGAGGTGTTGAGGGCGCTGGATCCGGCGGGTCCCGTAGACGAGGTGCTGGCGTCGAAGGCGAGCGATGCCTTCAAGGATTACCTGCTGGCGCTCCGTGCCGGGGCCGAGGCCGTGGCGACGACGCCGCCCGGGCGCTTCCTCATGCCGGGCGATCTGGCGGGCTCGCCGGCGCTCACCTTCGCGCCTCTTGACCTGCCCCACGGGCAGACCATTGCGCCGGGCAGCTTTGCGGCTCTCATGGAGCGACGCTTCGAAGCCTACAAGACCCATGTCGTGAGGCCTTTCTTCCGCGATCATTTCCAGCGCATCGACCGGCAGATCGTGCTGGTCGATGTGCTGGCGGCCATCGATGCGGGTCCTGCGGCCCTGGCCGAACTGGAGGAAGCGCTCGATCAGGTGCTCCTGGCGTTCCGGATCGGACGCAACACGTTGTTCTCCCGCCTGTTCTCGCCACGTGCCGACCGGGTGCTGTTTGCCGCCACCAAGGCCGATCATATCCATCACACCGACCACGACCGGCTCGATGCGGTGTTGCGTCTCCTCGTGAACCGCGCCTCGCGCCGCACGGAAGCCGCTGGCGCGCGGGTGGGCACGGTGGCGCTCGCCTCTATGCGGGCGACGCGCGAAACGACGGTGCGCGAGGGCCGGGAGACCCTCCGGGCCGTGGCCGGCGTGCCGGAGGCGGGGGAGCGGGTGGAGGCCGAGGTCTTCGACGGCGAGACCGAGGCCGCGATCTTTCCGGGCGAGCTGCCCGAGACTGCCGAGGCCATCTTCCAGGGAGTCATCGAGCCCGGCTCCCTGCGCTTTCCCCGCTTCAGGCCGCCGAGGCTGCCCGTGGACGCGGCGGGCCGCATGGCGAAGATGCCCCATATCCGCCTCGACCGCGCGCTTGAATTCCTGCTGGGGGACCGTTTCGCATGAGCCGCCAACCTCGCGCATTCCGCCTCGACGATCCCAACGTGGCCGGAGGCTCCATTGAAGTCATCGAGGAGCCCTTCGACGCCATCGAGGCGGCGGACGGCGTCGTCGTGCCCATGAGCGAGCGACGGCGCGCGCCGTGGACGGGCATTCTGCTCTCGGCCCTCTCCGGCCTCCTCGTCCTGGGGCTCGGTCTCACCCTCCAGAACCTGATCGTCGAGCTCCATGCTGTCGCGCCCTGGCTCGGCTGGGTAGCGCTTGCCCTCGTCGTCATGGCCGCCTTTGCCTTCCTCGCCCTTGTGTGGCGCGAGGTGGCGGGGATTCTGCGGGAGCAGAAGATCGAGAAGCTGCGTGAAGCCGCCATCGACGCGTTGGCCGTGAAAGACCACAAGGCGGCCAAGGGGATCGTGGGCGATCTCGCAAATCTCTACGGGGCCAGGAGCGGTTCCGCGAAAGGCAGAGCCCGGATCAAGGAGCTAACGGACGAGATCATCGACGCGGACGACCGGCTGGCCATCGCCGAGCGCGAGCTGCTCGCGCCCCTCGATGCGCAGGCCAAGCGCGCGATCGCAGCCGCGGCCAAGCAGGTGTCCCTGGTCACGGCTGTGAGCCCTCGCGCCATCGTGGACGTGGCCTTCGTGATTTTCGCAGCCGTGCGGCTGCTGCGCACCCTGGCGCGGATCTATGGCGGCAGGCCCGGCCTCTTCGGCTTTCTTCGTCTGGCCAGGGCGGCGCTGAACCACCTCGCCGTTACGGGCGGGGTAGCCGTGGGGGACAGCCTGATGCAGCAGGTTCTCGGGCTTGGGCTGGCGGCCCGGATCTCGGCGAAGCTGGGCGAGGGCGTGCTGAACGGGCTCATGACCGCCCGATTCGGACTGGCTGCGCTCTCCGTTTGCCGGCCGCTGCCCTTCATCCGGGAGGAGGTGCCGAAAATCGGCGATGTTGCGGGGGAATTGGTCAATCGCGCGGAGGCGGCTACCTCTTAAGAAGTACCCGATGGAGTGCGGCAAATCGTACGGAGCTGGGCTTTGTCTTGTATTTCAATGCCTTCGGGCACGGCCGGAGCGGCATTTAGACCAATCGGTGACATGGAAGAGCGTTGTAGTGGAACCCGCTTCCCTATATAGGGGCGCCACAGTTCATCGGGGAACAACGGCCGAACATGACAGACATCGTTATTGATGAGGGATATCGACCGACAGAAGACGAGCCCTTCATGAATGAACGGCAGAGGGAGTATTTCCGGCGCAAGCTGATCCGCTGGAAGAACGACATCCTCAAAGAGGCTCAGGAGACCCTCGCGACCCTGCAGAGCGAGAACGAAAATCATCCTGACCTGGCGGACCGCGCCTCTTCTGAAACGGATCGTGCGATCGAGCTTCGCGCCCGCGACCGCCAGCGCAAGCTGATCGCCAAGATCGATGCGGCACTCGCCCGGATCGACGACGGCTCCTACGGCTATTGCGAGGAAACCGGCGATCCGATTTCCCTCAAGCGTCTCGAGGCTCGCCCCATCGCGACCCTCTCGCTGGAGGCCCAGGAGCGTCACGAGCGCAACGAGCGGGTCTACCGGGACGACTGATCCCTTCCGGTCATTCCAATGACAACGAAAAGGGCTCCGGTGACGGAGCCCTTTTTCTTTGCGTGTCTCCCCCCGTCATGGCCGTCCCCGGACTTGATCCGGGGATCAGCCCCGGCCATCCCAGTCGGAAGGACGCGATGCTCGATGGGGTGGGATCACCGGCGCAGGGCCGGTGATGACGAGATGGAGCGAATAAGGCGAGCAAGCGGACGCCGGGTCCACCTTTCGCTCACTCCGCTCTCTGGCGCCGCGCAATACGCTACCCCTTCTTGGAAGGGTCGAGTGGACGCCCGAGCAGGCGGGCGAACTCGGCCTCGATGTCCTCGACCGAGAAGGGATCAGGCTCCTTGCGCGCGGCCGGAGATGCGGCAGGTTCCGGCTGCCGCAAAGGCAGAGGCGAGGGCGCGGGGCGCACGGGCTCGCCGGCCGGGCGCGGCGGTTCGGGCTGCGAAGGGGTCACGGGCTCCTCGACGAGGCTCTCAAGGTTCTCGTCACGGTCATCCGTGCGGGCTTCCTCCGCCTGAGCGGTTTCGAGCAGGTCGTCCTCGTCCGCGGCAGTTTCCTCACCCGCCTCGAAGGTCGGGGCCGTAGGCGGGGTCACTGGTGCGGCGGGACGCTTTAGGGCTTCCTCCAACTGTTTGGCCATGTTGGAGAGAACCGCTGCGTCGGGGCCGGTCTTCACGGCGGGAGCGGCAGACATCCCGGCAGGGGCCGTGGCCGGAGACGGACGGGCGGGCTCGGTGGTCGGGAAAGATGCAGGCGGGGTCGGAGCCGTCGGCGTCGCCCGGGACTGGAAAGGCGGGGGCGTGACAGCCGGGCGCGGCTCGGCCTGAGGAGGCACGGGAGCGCCCTGGGGCGGAGCCATGCGGGCCTCGGCACGAAGGGCCGTGCCGGCCGGAGCCGCCGAAATCGAGACATTGTCCGGCTTCAGGAGAGGCTCGGCGTGAGCCGGAACGGGCGCGCTGATGGAGTCCACCGCTGCAAGCTCCTGGTCGACGTCCGAGTTTTCCGAAGGACGGCGAACGAAGGCGTCGAGCTGGGCGGCGAGCTGGGTTTCGATGGAGGGGCGTCCGCCGGTTTCGGCCTGCGCCGGGCGAGGAGCGGATTGATCGAAGGCAGGCTCGAGACGCTCTTGCGCCGGCTCACTGGCGGCGGCCGGAAGGCGGGCGCCGGCCACGCGAACGATGTTCGTCTCGATAACCACATCGTTGGGGCCGCCGATCAGGAGAAGATGCTCGACATTGTCGCGACGCAGCAGAAGAAGCTGCCGCTGCCGGTCGAGGTCGTAGACATCGACGATGCCGAGGCGCGGCTGACGGCTACGGGACCGGTCGTTTCCCGGCATGATGAGGCGGGCGCCGGTCAGCTTGCGGAGCACCAGGCCGAATAGGGCTACCAGGGCGAGGATGATGGCGAACGCGATCACGAAAAGAACTGCTCGCGACGCTTCAAAACCAAAAAGTGATGACACGATGAAATCTCAAGCCTTGTGGAGGCCTAGGGCAGGCCAGTTCTGTGTTGTTTGTATCACATTGACCGTCAAAGCCAGCCGCAAGGTTAACAGATGGTTAACGGTGCAAATTCCGCCTTGCGGCATATGGGGTTCACGAAGGGGCCCGCAATCCGCCAGGGGATGAAATGCCCTCAAGCACCCAAAATGTGGCCTGCACGGGGCAAGTTGAGAATTATTCCCCCAGCCCGCCGCCGGCGGAGCACTTGCGCGGCCCCGCGATGCCGCCTTAGAGGACAATCAATGAATTCCGTGTAGGACGCTTCGAAGATCGAGCGGTTGAGGCGAGTTCTCTCGCCCGGTGCCTGCGGGCACATCCGCCTTCCTGAGGGATTGTGAAGGACATGGCTCACCAGGGCGACATGCCGAAGGGCTCGACCATCGACCGTTCCGAACGCCCCGGCCATTTCGGGTGGGTCCTGCTGCTTGCCGCCGTTCTGGCCGGTGCCGTGCTGAGCCTTCGCTTTCTCGGGAACGAGCAGGCGCAGCCCCTGATTCTGGGCCTTCTCGCCTTCTTCGCCATGGCGGGCGTGTTCTTCCTGTTTGCCTGGGCCATCGGAGTCGTCCAGTTCGCAGGGCAGGCTCCCCGTAACGACATCACCAAGCTCATGGCCGATACGGCGAGCGAGGGGCTAGCCGTGGTCGATGGCGAGGGCCGGATCGTATATGCCAACGAGGCCTATCTCTCGTACGCGGGTTCCGACGGGGGCGAGGCGCGCGCCGTCGAGCGCCTGTTCATGGGCGCTCCGGAGGTTTCCGAGGCGATCTACCGCCTGGCCCAGGCCGGGCGCGAGCGCCGCACCGGCATGGAGGAGATCCGCCTCTCGCCCTCCCTCGACGGCAGAAAGGAATTCGGCTGGTACCGGGTCCGCGTGCGCCCGGTGCCACGGTCCGGCGGCAGGGACGCCACGTTGTGGAGCATCGCCGACATCACCCATGAGCGGGAGCGCCAGGAAAACGTATTCCAGGAGCTTCAGCATGCGATCGATTACCTCGATCACGCGCCGGCGGGCTTTCTCTCCATCGATCCCCAAGGCGCCATCGTCTATCTCAACGCCACGCTCGCGACATGGCTCGACTACGATCTCGCCCAGGTCGGCTCCGGCGGTCTGAGCCTCGGCGATATCGTTCCGCGCAACGTGGTGGCGATGATGACCTCGCTCACCGGCGAGCCCGGGAGCGTGCGTACCGAAACCCTTGATCTGGACCTGCGCCGCCGCAGCGGCCAGTTCCTGCCCGCGCGCCTCTATCACCGCGTCGCCTTCGGTCTAGACGGCAGGATGGGCGCATCACGCACCCTCGTCCTCAACCGATCGCCCGGCATCGAGGTGGACGAGGGGCAGCGTGCCGCCGAGGTGCGCTTCGTCCGCTTCTTCAAC
This sequence comes from Microvirga makkahensis, assembly GCF_009830105.1. Classification (GTDB taxonomy): domain Bacteria; phylum Pseudomonadota; class Alphaproteobacteria; order Rhizobiales; family Beijerinckiaceae; genus Microvirga; species Microvirga makkahensis. Next base: position 133,621 of record NZ_WURB01000001.1, on the reverse strand, counting down.
AACACGCCGATCGCGATCGCGACCGTGAACCGCGCGGGCCGGATCGTCCACGCCAATGCGCCTTTCTCCAAGCTCTTCGGCATACTGCCGCGCGCCAGCGACAGCACCGGCGAAGGCCCCTCGATCTTCGAGAGCTTCCGCGAGAGCGGTCCCCTGGAGGCCGCCCTCAAGGCGGTCGCGGAGAACCGGGGCGACATCGCCCCGCTGGAGCTTCAGACGGCGGGGGAGAACGGCAGCGCCGTCCGGGTCTGGGTCACGCCCGCCGGCGATACGGGGGCGGACGGCGAGACGGCTATCCTCTACGCCCTCGACACCACGGATTTCCGTAAAGTCGAGGAGCAGCTCGCTCAATCGCAGAAGATGAACGCGGTGGGCCAGCTCGCCGGGGGCGTGGCGCACGACTTCAACAACGTGCTCCAAGCCATCATCGGCTACAGCGACCTGCTGCTCGCCAACCATCGGCCCACCGACCCGTCCTTCCAGGACATCATGCAGATCAAGCAGAACGCGAATCGGGCCGCGAGCCTTGTGCGCCAGCTCCTCGCCTTCTCGCGCCGCCAGACCCTGCGGCCGGAGGTTCTCAACCTCAACGACCGTCTCTACGATCTCTCCATGCTCCTCAAGCGCCTCCTCGGCGAGCGGGTGGAACTGGACCTGAGCCATGGCCGCGACCTGTGGTTCGTGAAGGCGGACGTGAACCAGTTCGAGCAGGTGATCGTCAACATGGCCGTGAACGCCCGCGACGCCATGCCGGACGGCGGCAAGCTCGCGATCCGCACAGCCAATGTCCCGGCCCAGGACGCCGCGCGCCTGAACGTGAGCGGCATGCCGCCCGCCGACTACGTGCTGGTGGAGGTGTCCGATACCGGCATCGGCATGAGCGCGGCAGTGGTCGACAAGATCTTCGAACCGTTCTTCACCACCAAGGAGGTGGGCAAGGGAACGGGCCTCGGCCTCTCCACCGTGTTCGGCATCGTCAAGCAGTCGGGCGGCTACATCGACGTGGATTCGAAGCCCGGGCAGGGTACGACCTTCCGCATCTACCTTCCGCGCCACGTCGCGGAGGCTCAGGAGGTGCCCGAGGAGGCCAAGGCCGACGCTCCCAAGAAGCCCGCCGCCGACATGACGGGTCAGGGCACCATCCTCCTGGTGGAGGACGAGGACCCGGTCCGCGCCGTGAATGCCCGGGCCCTCTCTGCCCGTGGCTACACGGTGCTTGAGGCGGCCTCCGGAATCGAGGCCCTGGAGATCATCCAGGAACGCGGCGCTCCCGTGGACCTTGTGGTCTCCGACGTCGTCATGCCGGAGATGGACGGGCCGACCCTGCTGGGCGAATTGCGCAAGCTCTATCCCGATCTCAAGGTGATCTTCGTCTCCGGCTACGCGGAGGAAGCCTTCCGCAAGAATCTTCCCGAAGGGGAGGACTTCAACTTCCTGCCCAAGCCCTTCAGCCTGCGTCAGCTGGTTGAGACCGTAAAGCAGGTCATTGGGCAATAAGTGGTTGAAAATTCTACCTAATCACTTTGCGGAAATCTGCCGTTCAATAAGGCTGTGAATTCTCGAAAGAGAACGAAAAAAGAACTTGTAAGGGGGAACAAAGAGAGTACATATATTCCCTCAACACCGCGTTGAGATTCACTCCTCCTCCTGCCATAAGGATGATTGGTCATGTCGCAGTCTTCTCTGAGACTGGTGGAAAGCTCATCAATGGATAAAGACAAGTCGAAAGCTCTCGACGCGGCGCTCTCTCAGATCGAGCGCGCCTTCGGCAAGGGCTCGATCATGCGGCTCGGCAAGGGCCAGCAGCCGGTCGAAATCGAAACCATCTCGACGGGGTCGCTCGGCCTCGACATCGCGCTCGGCGTGGGCGGACTGCCCCGCGGTCGCATCATCGAGATTTACGGGCCGGAATCCTCCGGTAAGACCACGCTGGCGCTGCACACCATCGCCGAAGCCCAGAAGAAGGGCGGCGTCTGCGCCTTCGTGGACGCGGAACACGCACTCGATCCCGTTTATGCCCGCAAGCTCGGCGTTAACCTGGACGATCTCCTGATCTCCCAGCCCGATACCGGCGAGCAGGCGCTCGAAATCGCCGATACTCTGGTGCGCTCCGGCGCTGTTGACGTGCTCGTCATCGACTCGGTGGCGGCCCTGACCCCGAAGGCCGAGCTCGACGGCGAGATGGGCGAGGTTCAGCCGGGCCTCCAGGCCCGCCTCATGAGCCAGGCCCTGCGCAAGCTCACCGGTTCGATCTCCCGCTCGAACACGATGGTCATCTTCATCAACCAGATCCGCATGAAGATCGGCGTCATGTACGGCTCCCCGGAGACGACCACGGGTGGCAACGCGCTGAAGTTCTACGCTTCCGTGCGCCTTGACATCCGCCGCGTCTCCACGCTCAAGGATCGCGATGATCCGATCGGCAACTCGGTGCGCGTGAAGGTGGTCAAGAACAAGGTCGCTCCGCCCTTCAAGCAGGTCGAGTTTGACATCATGTTCGGCGAGGGCGTGTCCAAGGTGGGCGAACTCGTCGATCTCGGGGTCAAGGCCGGCATCGTCGAGAAGTCCGGCGCCTGGTTCTCCTACGACAGCCAACGTCTCGGCCAGGGCCGTGAGAACGCCAAGCAGTTCCTGCGCGACAACCCCGAGGTCGCCGGCAGGATCGAGGCCCTCATTCGCCAGAATGCCGGTCTGATCGCCGACCGCATCCTGGAGCAGGCGACCCCGACCGCCGACGACCTGGACGAAGGCTCCGCCGATTAAGGCAGACGGCTCAGCCGGTTTCCGGCTGAGACCAAGCTCCATCGAGGTTTGCTCTCCTTCAAGGGCAAAGGAAGGGCCGTCGCGAGAGATCGCGGCGGTCTTTATTGGCTCCAGTTCAGGAAAAGCCGGCGCAGGACCGCCCGCCGGCCGGGTCATCCCGGCGGCCTTTTCGGCCAGAACCTATCTCAGATCCACTCTGATCCCGGCTCCGATGAAGTTCGACCCGGACCCTTTTTCGGCGAAGAGCCCGAAGACGCCGGAGCGGTGATGAATCCGGGGAACGAAATAGACGCCCGGCAGCGAGGAATGGGAGAACTCGGCTTCGAAAGCGAGATAGTTGAGAAGCCGGGCGGGTTCGACGCCGTCGCCGCCTTCGAGCCGCGGCCGTTCCGACGACAGGGAGAGACCTTCGCCGAATGCCAGATTGACGCTCAATCCACCGAAGAGCGGGATCTGCCCGGTTCGGAACATGAGCGCGAGCGTCCCTTCCCAATGGCTCTGATTGCCGAAGTGGCGGAGCACCTGGCCTTCGAGTTCGACCCGGTTGCCCTGAAAAGCGAGATCCGTACCCGGCAGCGGGATGGAGAACGAGGGGACGACCACTCTCGAGAGGCTCGCTCCGACGAAGTAGGCGTCCTCGGCTGTCAGTCTGCCCGTGAGCGTCCGTTCCGGGATCTCCAGCAGGTCGGCATTGACCCACCGGCTGCCGTATAACGTGAGGTGCCAAGTTCGCTCTTCTGGAAGCAGCATGACAGGAGTTTGCGCCGCCGCAGGCCCGCCGAGGATTGCAAGAGCAAGGAAGCCCGCTCTCCCCATCCTCCATGACGCACTGCCTGAGCGCCCACGAGAAGACGCGATCCACACTGGCGTTGCCGCTCCCCGAACTGCTTATGAGTCTCAAGTTGATTATCGGGCGCACATCTCGAAAGGCAAGGAAACCGCTGCCTCGACAGCATGGTCAGATCGGGTCCTGGCTCTCCCAGGATCCCGGGTGGTGAGGGGGAGGGAGTTCTTGCATCACGGATCGGCCGTCTGGGCCGAGGCGCCCGGTGCGGGCCTGTTCGCTTCCCTAGCCTAAACGCCGCCTCGACAGCGCCTGCGGCTGCCGCTAAAACCCCCGTCGAAACAATACCTTTTTTGGGCCCGAAAAGCCCCCTGCATCCGAGTTTGAGAACCCATGAGCGGCGTCAACGAAATCCGGTCGGCCTTCCTCGATTACTTTGCCAAGAACGGCCATGAGATCGTGGCCTCGAGCCCCCTCGTTCCGCGTAACGACCCGACCCTGATGTTCACGAATGCCGGCATGGTGCAGTTCAAGAACGTCTTCACGGGCGCCGAGAAGCGTCCTTACAGCACGGCAGCGACGGCGCAGAAATGCGTGCGTGCGGGCGGCAAGCACAACGACCTCGACAATGTAGGCTACACGGCGCGCCACCACACCTTCTTCGAGATGCTCGGCAACTTCTCGTTCGGTGACTACTTCAAGGAGCGCGCCATCGAGCTCGCTTGGGGTCTGATCACCAAGGAATTCAACCTGCCGAAGGACAGGCTCCTCGTCACCGTCTACCACGACGACGACGAGGCGGCGAACCTCTGGAAGAAGATTGCCGGCTTCTCGGATTCCAAGATCATCCGCATCCCGACTTCGGACAATTTCTGGCAGATGGGCGATACGGGCCCCTGCGGCCCGTGCTCGGAGATCTTCATCGACCAGGGCGACAAGCTCTGGGGCGGCCCCCCCGGCAGCCCGGAGGAGGACGGCGACCGCTTCCTCGAGTTCTGGAACCTCGTGTTCATGCAATACGAGCAGATCGAGCCCGGCAACCGCATCGGCCTGCCCAGGCCCTCCATCGATACCGGCATGGGCCTGGAGCGCATCTCCGCGATCCTGCAGGGCGTGTACTCCAACTACGACACGGACCTGTTCCGCACCCTCATCGAGGCCGTGGCTCATGCCACCGGCGTCGCGCCGGAGGGCGACCGCAAGGCGTCGCACCGGGTGATCGCGGATCACCTGCGCACCTCGTGCTTCCTCGTAGCCGACGGCGTGCTGCCGTCGAATGAAGGCCGCGGCTACGTGCTCCGCCGCATCATGCGCCGCGCCATGCGACATGCGCAGCTGCTCGGCGCGAAAGAACCGCTGATGTACCGCCTCGTACCGTCCCTCGTGCGCGAGATGGGGCAGGCCTATCCTGAGCTGATCCGCGCCGAGGCGCTCATCACCGAGACGTTGAAGCTGGAGGAAACCCGCTTCCGAAAGACCCTGGAGCGCGGCCTCACGATCCTCGACGAGGAAAGCCGCAATCTCACCAAGGGCCAGAACCTCTCGGGCGAGACGGCCTTCACCCTCTACGACACCTACGGCTTCCCGCTCGATCTGACGCAGGACGCGCTCAAGCCCCGCGGCATCGGGGTCGACACTGACGCCTTCAACGCTGCCATGGAGCGCCAGCGCGAGAAGGCCCGTGCGGCCTGGTCCGGCTCGGGCGAGGCGGCGACGGAAACCGTGTGGTTTGCCGTGAAGGAGCGAACGGGCGCTACGGAGTTCCTCGGCTACGACACCGAGAACGCAGAGGGCATCGTCCTGGCCCTGCTCAAGGATGGCAAGGAGGTGCCCGAGCTCAAGCCCGGCGAGTCCGGTCTTGCGGTTCTCAACCAGACGCCGTTCTATGGCGAGTCTGGCGGTCAGGTCGGCGATACAGGCGTGATGCAGGGCGACGGCGCTCGCGTTTTCGTCACCAACACGGAGAAGAAGCTCGGCGATCTCTTCGTGCACCACGTCACCGTGGAGCAAGGTACGCTGAGGCTCAATCAGTCGCTTGAGCTGATCGTCGACCACGAGCGCCGCTCGGCCGTGCGGGCGAACCACTCGGCGACCCACCTCCTGCACGAGGCGCTGCGGCAGGTGCTCGGCGATCACGTGGCCCAGAAGGGCTCGCTGGTGGCGCCCGACCGCCTGCGCTTCGACTTCAGCCATCCGAAGCCCATCGAGGAGGCGGAGCTCAAGCAGGTCGAGGAGATCGCCAACAGGGTGCTGCTCCAGAACGAGCCGGTCGTCACCAAGCTCATGGCCGTGGACGAGGCCATCGAGTCCGGCGCGCGCGCCCTCTTCGGCGAGAAATACGGCGACGAGGTTCGTGTCGTCTCCATGGGAAAGGGCGACGGCAACAAGACCTTTTCGGTCGAGCTCTGCGGCGGCACCCATGTGAACCGCACGGGCGATATCGGTCTCGTCACCATCGTGTCCGAGAGCGCGGTGGCTGCGGGCGTGCGGCGTCTCGAGGCGATGACGGGCGATGCCGCCCGTCGCTACCTTGCGGGTGAGAGCCGCAGACTGCACGAGGTGGCGAGCCTCCTCAAAACTCCGGTGGACGAGGTGTCTTCGCGCCTCGCGGCCCTTCTGGAAGAGCGCCGCAAGCTCGAACGCGATCTGGCGGAAGCCCGCCGCAAGCTCGCCATGGGTGGCGGCGGTGCCGGCGGCGATCCGATCCGCGAGGTCAACGGCACCAAGCTCATGGCGCGTGCCGTGACCGGCGTCGAGATGAAGGATCTCAAGAGCCTCGCGGACGAGGGCAAAAAGCGCCTCGGCTCCGGAATCGTCGCCATCGTGGGTGTGGCAGAGGACGGCAAGGCGGGCATCGTGGTCGCGGTCACCGAGGACCTGACCGCGAAGTACGATGCGGTCTCGCTCGTGCGCATCGGCTCCGAAAAGCTCGGTGGCAAGGGCGGAGGCGGGCGCCGCGACATGGCCCAGGCAGGCGGTCCCGACGGAGCGCAGGCTGAAGCCGCACTCTCGGCCATCGAGGCGGCGCTGGCGACGGCTTAAGGGCAGCATCGTCGCGGGCAGCGCACGCCGGTCCGGATCGGGTTCAAAACAGACTTACGTCATGGCCGGGCTCGTCCCGGCCATCTCGCCTTGGTGGGCCCGCACTTTTCGGGAAACGGGGTCAGGGCACAAGACCGGTGATGAGGCGCGCAGGGACCCGCACGTCAATCGCGATCGGGATGCTGCCGTGAGGCCATCTTCGCCAGTTCCTCCGGTGACACGTAATCTTCCGTGCGCTGGCCGGGCAGCGTGTGCAGGCTCTCGAAGACGGGGATCCTGCTTTCGATGCCGTATTGAACCTCCGGCGTCACCCGGCCCGGATCGTCGAGGCTGCCAATGGAGACGCTGATGCGATCGTGTTCCAGGTAGGAGTAGGTCAGCGGCGTGCCGCAATCCCGGCAGAACCCCCGTTCCACGGCCTCAGAACTCCTGAAGATGCCGGGCTGCCCCTTCGTCCAGACCAGATCCTTGCGCGGGACGCCGGTCAGAGCCGAAAAGTAATTGCCGAAGGCCTTCTGGCACATGCGGCAGTGGCAGATGCTGGGCTCCGTCGGCTCGGACATCAGCGCATAGCGCACCGCGCCGCACTGGCAGCCGCCGGTCAAGGTGGGATTTGAGTCTGGCATGATCTCAGTCTCCTTCTGGGCTCGAGAGAGTCGTGTCCAGGTATCCTCGGCTGACCCAACCCACGATCCACCCGATTTCTCATCGGGATCCGTTGGCGAACCATTCGTGGATCGCTTGCTCGACAATCTTATTTAAGCAACGGCTGGAAAAACATCACTTCCGCTCGTCGTGGGTGAGAAACGCGAGGGCCTCAGAGGTTACGAAATTCAGCATTGCGGGACGGTCGGGGGGGGAGGGGATAGTATATGTTATAAACATACATGAACGTGAGGGCTTTGACTTGTTCAGGACGGCACAGGAGACCGAAGAATGCCTTCCGAACAAGGGTTTGTCGCCGAAAATCGCACACTTGGTTGCCGAGCGTGCGAGACTTACAGTTGCTATCACTTCAGATGCCGTCGACCGCGAGGAGGAGATCCCCCTAGGCGCAACTAAGATAGGCGGTTACCCAGATCTTCCGCCTAGTATGGCTTGGCCTATCCGCCCGCCATATCCCAAAGGGGAAGACGTTCGCGAAGAGCATCTCAAGAGTGCCGGGAACATTCCAAAGATCAGTTGGATGTCTGAGGAGGAGCGTCGAAATCACCGTTCTGAGGCGCTTGAATTGGCCGATGGTGCAATGCGCGAGGCGCCCCTTGGCTTTATTGCACAGATTGACTTGGCTGCGGTTGCAGCTGTCGCCGATCTGGGCGCAGATTTCCCAAAGGAGGGCCGCCTTCTTCTCTTCTATGACGTTAAGCAGCAGCCCTGGGGCTTCCGACTGGGGGATGAAGTCAGAGCCCGTCTGATTTTCGACGAGACGCCGGTTTCGGCACTCATGCGCAAGTCTGCTCCAGAGGATATAGCCGAAACGCGAATGGATCCATTGCGCTGCAATTTGGCCGCCGCTCTCATTTGCGAGAGTCCTTATTCGCGGACCTTTGATAACTTCGAGGACAATGACGGAGATCTGCTCCTTGAGTGGAGCGACGATCTCGAGCTTCCCAATGGCAGCCATCGTGTCGGGGGCTATCCTACCCAAATACAGAATGACATGGCGTTGGAATGCGTGCTCCTGACCCGAGGGATTGATTTAAGTCACGGGTCTGAATTGGTGTTCGATAGCGACGTTGAGCGCGAGCGCCAGAGCTGGGTCTTCCTGGTCCAAATCGCGTCTGACGGTAACAACGCTATGATGTGGGGCGACTCCGGGATGCTCTATCTGTGGATCCACCGCGACGATCTGAAAATGCGCCGCTTCGTGAAGGCTCGATTGATTCTGCAGTGTCCTTGAGCGTGCATAAGAATGGACTTGGCAGAACCGACTCCACTGGCTCCCCAATAACGCGCAGCAAAAAGCCCGGCACTGGGCCGGGCTTCCCATCGTTTCGAGAAACAGGGGACTTCGACTAAGCCCCCATCGCCTTCTTGAGGTTCTCGTCGATCTTGTCGAGGAAGCCGGTGGTGGAGAGCCATTTCTGCTCGGCGCCGACGAGGAGGGCGAGGTCCTTGGTCATGTAGCCGGACTCGACCGTGTCGACGCAGACCTTCTCCAGGGTCGCCGAGAATTTGGCAAGCTCTTCGTTGCCGTCGAGCTTGGCGCGGTGCGCCAGGCCGCGGGTCCAGGCGAAGATCGAGGCGATGGAGTTCGTCGAGGTCTCCTTGCCCTTCTGGTGCTCGCGGTAGTGGCGGGTCACGGTGCCGTGGGCGGCTTCCGCTTCCACCGTCTGGCCGTCCGGCGTCATCAGAACGGAGGTCATCAGGCCGAGCGAGCCGAAGCCCTGCGCCACCGTGTCGGACTGCACGTCGCCGTCGTAGTTCTTGCACGCCCACACATAGCCACCCGACCATTTCAGGGCCGAGGCCACCATGTCGTCGATCAGGCGGTGCTCGTATGTGATGCCTGCGGCGTCGAACTTCGCCTTGAACTCGTTCTGGTAGACCTCCTCGAAGATATCCTTGAAGCGGCCATCATAGGCCTTGAGGATCGTGTTCTTCGTGGAGAGATAGACCGGATACTTGCGCATCAGGCCGTAGTTCATGGAGGCGCGGGCGAAATCGCGGATCGACTCGTCGAGATTGTACATGGCCATGGCCACGCCGGCGTCCGGGAACTTGAACACTTCCTTCTCGATGACGGTGCCGTCCTCGCCCTCGAACTTGATGGTCAGCCGGCCCTTGCCGGGCACCTTGAAGTCTGTGGCGCGGTACTGGTCACCGAAGGCGTGGCGACCGACGACGATCGGCTGGGTCCAGCCTGGCACCAGGCGCGGAACGTTCTTGCAGATGATGGGCTCGCGGAAGATCACGCCGCCGAGAATGTTGCGGATCGTGCCGTTGGGCGACTTCCACATCTCCTTGAGATTGAACTCCTTCACGCGGGCCTCGTCCGGCGTGATGGTGGCGCATTTCACGCCAACGCCATACTTCTTGATGGCCTCGGCCGCCTCGACGGTGACCTTGTCATTGGTGGCATCGCGGTGCTCGACGCCCAGATCGTAGTACTTCAGTTCGAGGTCGAGATAGGGGTGGATCAGCTTGTCTTTGATGTACTGCCAAATGATGCGGGTCATCTCGTCGCCGTCGAGTTCGACGACCGGATTGGCAACCTTGATCTTCGCCATGATCTCACCTTGCGCTTCTTGAGGAGCTGGAACAGGCCTGCCGGGCGACAGGCGGTTACTGGGGGCTATAGCGCGGTTGGAGCCCGTGGGGAAGGTGGGAGGATGCAGCGAATTCAGCGCTTTCCGGCGCGAGGGGGGCTTTTCCCTGTCTCGGCACAGGGCGTGAGGGCGAAAATGGTGTTGGCCATGGTCGCCTTGGTTCTCACGGTCTCGTCCGTTTTCCGTCGCCGGGTGATAGTCGCCGTCGCCTTCAGGAAGGCTCGGTCGCAGGCGCAGGCGCCCCAGCCCGTCCTTTCGTAGCAGAGGTCGTGCGCCCGGCAGGCCGCATCGAGGGCATCCGCGGGCCTGCCCCGGTTGATATCGCCGATTCCGCGCCAATTGCAGTGAAGGAGAGGCGAGGCACGCTGAGCGGAACCGGGACAGCCGGAGTCTCCAAAATGGCAGCCGGTGAGGCCGGAGAATGGCAGGGTGTTGGTTTCGATTCCGCCGGTAAGAAACCTGACCTGACGCGGACGCTTGGATGAAACGACAGGCCTGGAGCATCGGTCGTGAATGGTGAAATCGCGTTTTGGGGCGGATCCGATGCGCCAAACTCCGGAAGAGTGCGGCGTTCCAAGGAAGCGGATCACCACCACGCGGCCCGTGATGACGTGGAGAAGCGAATGGGGCGAGCCGGCGGAAAATCGTGCCTGCTTCTCGCTGACGCAGCCCTCGAGGTCCGCAGGATGCGCTAGCCGCACGGCCGCGTTTGGCGTTATGAGAAGACACCGTTGGGTCCATCGGGCCGATTTTGTCAAAGGCGCATCATGATCCGCCCCATCATCATCCTCGTGGAACCGCAACTTGCCGAGAATATCGGCATGGTCGCCCGGGCCATGGCCAATTTCGGCCTCTCGGAGCTGCGCATCGTCGCCCCCCGCGACGGATGGCCCCGCAAGGGCGCGCATTCGGCGGCCTCGGGCGCGGTGCATGTGCTGGAGGAAGCAAGGCTCTACGACACGGCCCGCGATGCCATCGCCGACCTGAACTTCGTCTTCGCCACCACGGCACGGGAGCGAGGCCAGATGAAGCGGGTGTTCGGGCCTGGCGAGGCCATGTCCGAGACCCACCGGCGTGGCGCGCAGGGGCAGCGCATCGGCATCCTGTTCGGGCGCGAGCGGACGGGCCTGGAGAACGACGAGGTGTCCCTCGCCGATGCCATCATCACCTTCCCGGTCGACCGGCAGTTCTCGTCCCTGAATCTGGCGCAGGCGGTGCTGCTGGTCTCCTACGAATGGTACAAGCTCGCCACCGGCGGGGCGCTGCCGTTTTCCGGCGAGCGCCTGTCGCCGCCCGCGCCGCGCGAGATGGTCACGTCGTTCTTTGACTATCTCGAAGCCGAGCTCGACGCGGTGAACTTTTACCCTGAGGACAAGAGGCCGACGATGACCCGCAACATGCGGGACATCTTCCACCGTCTCGAGATGACCGAGCAGGACGTGCGCACCCTGCGCGGGGCGATTCGCGCCCTTGCGGAAGGCCGCCGGTTGAGAAAACCTTAAAGAACCTAGCTCTAGTGTTGCCCGGTGCCGTTCGCACCGCACGTCCCGACCTGAGATCGCCATGCGCCGCTCGTTGATTGCCTTCGTCTTCCTCGGTTCCTGCCTCGCCGCTCCGCTGGGTTTCGCAGCAACCCCGCCGAAGCAGCCGGAGCAGGGGCCGGGCGGGTCGGATTACAAGATCGCGGAGGTGGTCAAGCGCGGGACCGGCACCGTCAGCTCGGGAGCCTACATATTCCATGGCGACGATACTCCCGCCGCTCGCCCGGTCGCGGTGTTCTTCCATTCCTGGGGAGCGGTGAACCCGGCCCTGTACGGCGGCTTCATCAATCACTTGGCCCGCAGGGGATATCTCGTCATCTTCCCGCGCTTCCAGGACGTGAACCGCTCCCGACCCGCGGACGCATCCGTCCGGGCAGAGGTCCTGATCTTCAATGCGCTGACGGCGCTCGCCGACGATCCACAGGCGCGGCCCGATCCGACGCGGGTTGTCTTCGTCGGTCATTCCGCAGGCGTGCCGATCGCGCTCAACGTGGCGGCCAATATCGAACAGAACCAGCTGCCCGCGCCGAGGCTGATCTTCGGCCTCGTTCCCGGCGGAGTCGCATCCACCGAGAAGGAGCGGGGCATCGTGCTGCGCGACCTCTCCACCGTGGATCGCCAGACCCTCCTGATCACCATGAACGGCGACCGGGAGCACCTGCCGGGCGACCGCGCCTCCCGCCGGATCTTCGAGGCCACCAGTGCGGTTCCCGCGACGCGCAAGCTGTTCATGCGCGCCAGCTCGGACGATCACGGCTATCCGCCGCTCACGGCGACGCTGGCCTTTCCCGGCTCGCCTAGAGCCGAATACGACGCCGCCGCCATCAAGCTTCTGCCGGAGCCGCCGCGCGATCCGAAGCAGAAGAACACATGGCGATGGAGCGCCGACATGGCGCTCACCGGCCCCCAGACCATCCTGACCCAGCAGCTCGGCAACAACGCCACCGATACGCTGGACTATCTCGCCGTCTGGAAGACCTTCGAGATGGCCGCCGAGGCGGCCTTCGCCGGCAAGGACGCGACCGCCCTCGCGCGGAATCCGAAATTCCTGGACATGGGCAGCTGGAGCGACGGCTGGCCCGTGCGGCGCCTGTCTGCGCAGATGCCGAAGGTGGAAGGGCAGGAGGAGAAACCGGAGCGCGGACCGCGCCGCAGGCTCAACATGAACCCGGCGGCGGACTCGAAGGAAGGCTTGGCCCAGTTGCCTGGCCGGCGTCCGTAAGCCACGCTTGCTCAAATCGGAATGGCTCTTTTCGTACGCGTATGCTCATGCGGGAAACGTGAAGGTCCTAGCCCGCGGCCAGGACCGGGGGCATTTTCAAGGCCGGTCGTAACAGCTCACCAGGGGAGGCTTCTTGGACGAAGGCTGGTCCGTCGGACAATCCGGCAGTTCGGGTTTGCACCTCCGCCGTTCCCACCGGCGATGGAGCCGTAGCCGCCGGTCAGAGTGGCGCCCCGACAATGCCCGAGTTTCCGGATCCGCCCGACATGACGTGGTCCAGGTCGGCCTGCTCGAGCGCCGATAATGTCGTTATCTGGTTCCTCCCCCGATCAACCCGGTCATCCTCCGCAGGCGCGAGTTGTGCACTTGTTTCGACGAAACACCGCATCAAGTCCCCGCGATTGTGGTGTGGATGCAGCCTGCGCGACGGCGGCTGCTTCAGGAATTCTTCACGGGTCGCTTCCATTATCGTGATGGAGCACACCCATGCGTATCGATCTTCTGGCCGGAGCGTCCTATAACCCGGCCGTCATGCCTTCACCTGTCCCCATGATCCTCGTGTTCGATTCCGGCCTCGGCGGCCTGACCGTCTTCTCCGAGGTGCTGAGGGCTCGCCCCGATGCCCGTTTCATCTATGCAGGGGACGATGCGGCTTTTCCCTATGGACGCCTCAGCGAGGAGGCTCTCACCGCCCGGGTTCTCTCGGTCATGGAGCGGCTGATCGGCCTCTACGAACCCCAGCTCGTGGTGGTGGCCTGCAATACCGCTTCGACCATCGTGCTGCCGCCGCTGCGTAAGCGTTTCTCGGTGCCCTTCGTCGGCACCGTTCCCGCCATCAAGCCCGCGGCGCTCGCAACCCGGACGGGTTACGTGACCGTGCTCGCCACGCCCGGCACCGTGGCGAGAGACTATACGCGCGACCTCGTCGAGACCTATGCGGCTGGCTGCAAGGTCAACCTTGTGGGCTCCCGCCGCTTGGCAGCCTTTGCCGAGGCGGAACTGGCGGGAAGCCCGGTTCCCGACGAGGATCTGCTGGCGGAACTCCGGCCGTGCTTCATGGAGGACGAGGGCGGACGGACGGATGTGGTGGCCCTAGGCTGCACCCATTATCCGCTGCTGCTGCCCCGCTTCCAGAAGCTCGCCCCCTGGGCCGTCACCTGGATCGATCCCGCGCCGGCCATCGCCCGCCGCGTTATCCAGCTCATCGGCCCGCCCGTTCCGGGGCACGAGGCGGACGAAAACGAGGCGATTGCGGTCTTCACGAGCGGGGCCGGCATCACCCCGGCCTACCGGGAGGCCCTGCGGAACAAGGGGCTCCCGGCCATCGTGGTGGAGGACATTCCGCTCCATCTCGGGTAACGCGCCCAAAGGGCGGCCTCGATTGACTTCTCTCCCGTTTTCACTTACATCCCTCCCGTTCGCGCGGTCCTCACGGGCCGCGTAACTTTTTACGCTCCCGTGGCCCGGCTCCGGCCGGCCTGTCGTCCCTTTGGGGAAGAGGAGGGCGCGTTCCTCGCCAATTCGACAACAAAGAGGAACAGCGATGTCGAAGCGCATTCAGGCCAAGCACAAGCTTGACCGCCGCATGGGCCAGAATATCTGGGGCCGCCCGAAGAGCCCCGTGAACCGCCGCGAATACGGCCCCGGCCAGCACGGCCAGCGCCGCAAGGGCAAGATGTCGGACTTCGGCACTCAGCTGCGCGCCAAGCAGAAGCTGAAGGGCTACTACGCCAACATCACCGAGAAGCAGTTCCGCCGCTACTATGCGGAGGCGATCCGCCAGAAGGGCGACTCCGGTGAGAACCTTATCGGCCTGCTCGAGCGCCGTCTCGACGCGATCGTGTACCGCGCGAAGTTCGTGGCGACCCCCTTCGCCGCCCGTCAGTTCGTCAACCATGGTCACGTGAAGGTCAATGGCCGCCGCGTGAACATCCCGAGCTATCTCGTGAAGGCTGGCGACGTGATCGAGGTGAAGGAAAAGTCCAAGCAGCTCGAGGTCGTGGTCGTTGCGTCGCAGCTCGCCGAGCGTGACGTTCCAGAGTATATCGAAGTCGATCACTCCAAGATGACGGCTCGCTTCACTCGCGTTCCGACCCTCTCCGAGGTGCCCTACCCGGTGCAGATGGAACCGAACCTGGTGATCGAGTTCTATTCGCGCTAATCGGCGAAGCCGATCTCAAACTGAAAAGGCCGCCCATTGGGCGGCCTTTTCAGTTTGTGCGCTTCTTACTGCTGCTGGGGAGCAGGGCCGTGCTGACCAGAGCCCATCGGGCCGTGGTGGCGCATTTCGGCGTGACGGCCGCGATGACCGTCGCGGCCGCGGCGCCCGTGCATGCCGATGCCGTCGTTCACGGCCTCACGCAGGAGGCGCGGAGCGATACGCTTCTGGTCCTCGCTGAGGATGTCCCAGAGCGGGCGCAGGGCCGTCGCAATCGCCGTGGAGGTCTGGGCGCGCTCGGTCTGCATGGTGCTGCGCCGTTCCAGGCGCTGCATGAAATCGGCTGACCGGCGCTGCTCCCGATTCTCCCGCATCTGCGTCATCCGGGCATAGCGCTGGTCGGCGGCGCTTCGGATGGCACTCTCCACGGGAGCCCAGAGCCGTTCCTGGTCGCCGGTGAGCTTCAGGCCGGCCTTGATCGCTGCGATGCGGGCATCGACCAGGCGGTTGAAGTCGTCCTGCGAGAGGCGGGGGCGGGCTTGCTGCGGCTGATCCTGCGCGGCAGGAGGCGTTGTGGGCGCGGGCGCCTGAGCGAAGGCGTAAGTCCCGACACCGGCCAGGATGGCGGCAGCAGTAGCGAGGGTGGTGATCTTTTTCATGCGGTAATCCTCCTTGAACACCGATGAAGCGAGAGTGATCCTACCCTGCTCTCGGCAGCATGACTCGTGCATGAACTTTTTGTCATCTTGCCGGGCAGGAGCCTTGTCCACGCGGGCGAGGGTGTGTGGTCCCGCACCGCATGTCCTTGGGCATGGGGGCAGATTTGCTCTGCCGTCGGTTCGATGGCCGCAATCCTCCCGAGAAAAAGGGGTCTGCGTGTTGTTATTTCATTACCATAAATGTTATATGGGATCGAATCGATCGCGCGGGGTCGAGGAAATGGCAGTCTATCACCGCCTCCCGCCGCAATCGGAAAAGTCAATCGAACGGATTTCGCGAGAGGCAGCGTCGTGGACGAAGCCACCAGACCAGCACAGTCGGACATACGGAAAAGGCGCACCGGTCGTTGGGGGGCGATGATCGGTGTCGCGCTGGCGGTGGCGTTCCTGGGAGGTGCCGCCCTCGCGAGAAAACCGGTTTCCAAAAGCCCTCCCGAGTTGCTGCACGAAACGGGTTTGTATGCGGATGTCGAGCGGCATCAGATCGACCCGCAACATCTCGAGTTCTCTCCGCAATATCCGCTCTGGTCCGATGGCGCGGTCAAGCGGCGCTGGATCTCGCTGCCGGCACGGGCGGCGATCGACGGCTCCAACCCAGATGTGTGGGTCTTCCCGGTGGGAACCCGGTTCTGGAAGGAGTTCTCCTTTGGAGGCCGCCGCATCGAGACAAGGTATATGGAGCGGCAGGGAGATGGCACCTGGCGCTACGCCACCTATGCCTGGAACGAGGATCAGACCGAGGCTCGCTTGGTCTCCGAGAAGGGCAGGCCGAAGGCCTTCGATTTCGGGGGAGGCCGCTCACACTTCATTCCCAGCATCGACGACTGCAAGTCCTGCCATCGGGGGCACCCGGCGGAGGTGCTGGGCTTCGGCACGCTGCAATTGTCGCCCGCCCGTGATCCGAACGCCATCCACGGCGAGCCCATGCCCGCGCCCGGGGTCGATCTGGGCTACCTCGTCGAGAACAAGCTCCTGAAACGTCTCCCGAGAGCCTTGCTCAAGAAGCCACCGGTCATCGACGGCGCTACGCCTGCCGAGAGGGCTGTATTGGGCTACCTTCACGGCAATTGCAGCCATTGCCACAACGACGCGGGATCCATGCGGAATCTCGGCTTCTCGCTGCAGCACGTGCAGCGCCCCGCCCGGAACCGGGCCGAGCGCGCCATCGCGACGGCCGTCGGACAGCCGGTCAGGGGGCACGTTCCCGGACAGGCGCCGGACGCGAAGCTGCGCATCGAGCCCGGCCAGCCGGAACGCAGTGTGCTGCTACGGCGAATGAGCTCCCGCAATCCGCTCGTGCAAATGCCGCCCGTGGGCACCGTTGTGCCCGACGACGAGGCCATTCGCCTCGTTGCCCAGTGGATTCGAGATCTGGAGTCACCGGTTCCATCAGCCGAGGCGTCTGGAAAAAGCGCCCAAACAAAGTGAGAGAGGCCCTATGAAAATAAGTCGTATTGTTTTGCTCGCAGCCGCCGTCGCGATATCCGTGCCTGCAGCCGCGGTCGCCCAGAGCAAGAAATCCGCCAAGAACGCACAGGTGAAGCGAGGGGAATACCTGGTCAACTCCGTCGGCTGCCATGATTGCCACACGCCGATGAAGATGGGAGCGAACGGCCCGGAGCCCGACATGACGCGGATGCTCTCAGGGCATCCTCAGGACATGCAGGTGCCGCCCGCGCCCGCATCGAGCGGCCCTTGGGTGATCCACGCCGCGCCCTTGACGGCTTGGTCGGGGCCTTGGGGGCTATCCTTCGCCGCCAATCTCACGCCCGATCCAGAGACCGGGGTTCTCCGGGACTTCACGGAGCAGCAGTTCATCCAGGCGATCAGGACGGGCAAGCACCAGGGGCAGGGGCGGCCCATCCTTCCGCCGATGCCTTGGCCCGCGTTCAAGAACATGACGGACGCTGATCTGAAGGCCATCTTCGCCTATCTGCGCCAGATCCCCCCGATCAAGAACAAGGTTCCTGATCCCGTTCTCGCAGGCGCTCAATAAGGGGCGGCCGAACGGATCCAAGACATCAGCCTGACATCCCTCAGGGTGTTGGGCCCTTCTTATGACAGCCGCTTCAGGAATCCCGCGAAGCGCATCAGGCCTTCGGGCCAAGGGCCGTGTCCGCTCTCCGTATTCAGGTGCCCGGCATCGCCCGCGTCGACGATGGACGCGCCCCAGGAATAGGCGATGTCCTCCGCCTTCGCATAGTCGCAATGCGGGTCCGTGCGGCTGGCCACGAGCACGGACGGGAAGGGCAGGGGATCGCGCGGGATCGGCGCGAAGGCGCGATCGATGGCAGGGATGAAGTCGGGTCTCTCCACATCCGGTAGGCTCACCAGGAAGGCACCCTGAACCTTGCCGGCGGCAAGCAGCGGAGCGGCATGGGCGATGGCCAGAACGCCGAGGCTGTGGCCGACCAGCACGACGGGCTTTTCCGCGCGCTTCACGTCCTGAGCGATCCGCTCGGCCCACTTGTCCTTGTTGGGGGCGTCCCAGTTCTCCTGCTCGACGCGCCATGCGGTCGAAAGCTGCCGCTCCCACCGGCTTTGCCAATGGTCGGCTCCGGAATTCGTGTAGCCTGGAACGATGAGGATGTCGCAGTCGGAGGTTTTCATGGACCCGAGATAAAGGTGCGCCGCCGCCGGTTCAAGCGCTGCGCTTCAACTCCATGACCCTGGCCTCGGCCGCTTTCAGGATGGCCTCGCGCTTGGTGATGTAGTCGCGGGTCAAGGGCACCACGTCGCTGCGCTTGGCCAGCTGTACTTGGAACACCACCGCGTCCTGCCAGCGGAAAGCGGATTCGGACATGGCGAGGTAGCATTCCCACATCCGGCAGAACCGCTCGTCATAGAGCTTCAGCGCCTCGTCGCGACGGGCCATGAAGCGCTCGCGCCAAGCCTTGAGCGTATAGGCGTAGTGCAGGCGCAGGATCTCGATATCGGCGACCACCAGCCCTGCGCGCTCGATGGCTGGCGTCATTTCCGATAAGGTCGGCAGATGGCCGCCCGGGAAGATGTAGCGGGTGATCCAGGGATTGGTGGGGTAGGGCGCTCCGGTACGGCCGATGGTGTGCAGCAGCATCACGCCATCGTCCTTCAGGAGCCTGCGGCAGGCCTGAAAATACTCGTCGTAGGAGGCCAGGCCCACATGCTCGAACATGCCGACGGAAACGATCCGGTCGAAGCTGCCGGAGGTGGCGCGGTAGTCCTCGAGTTCGAACTTTACCCGCTCGCCGAGGCATGCGGCGGCCGCGCGCTTGCGGGAGACCTCCAGCTGCTCCTCCGAGAGGGTCACGCCCTTCACGAGGCCTGCGCCGGCAACGCTCGCCAGGTACAGGCCCATGCCGCCCCATCCGGAGCCGATATCGAGCACGCTGTGGCCCTGCTCGACCAGGAGCTTCGCCGCGATGTGCCGCTTCTTGGCGGCCTGAGCCTCCTCGAGACTTGCATCCGGGCGTTCGAAGTAGGCGCAGGAATATTGTCTGTCGCTGTCGAGGAATAGGGAGTAGAGCCGTCCGTCGAGGTCGTAATGGTGGGCGACGTTCCGCTTGGAGCGGGTTGCGTCGTTCTCGCCGCGCAGGGTCAGCCATTGCCGGATCTTACGGAGGTGGTGGAGGGGAAGATCGTCGAGCTCGCCGCGGGTGTCCTGGAGCAGGAGCTGGAGAAGTCCCAGGATATCGCCTTCCTCGATGAGGAGCCTGCCGTCCATGTACAATTCGCCGAGCTTCAGTTCAGGATGAAGGCAAAGGGCCGTCTCAGCCGCGCTGTCCGTGAAGCGGATTGCGACTTCCGGGAGCCCGCCGTCGCCGAAGGTGAAGGTCTGTCCCTTGGCGGTGGTCATCCTGAGGCTGCCCCGCCTCACGGCGCGCGCGAAGGCGGTGGCGAGGATCTTCTCTGACAACATGGACACAATCCCCGTGTCGATGATCTCCTGCACGGGGATTGTTGCCCTTTAGGCAAAAATGTCCAGAGGCCGAGCTATGCCGTGGCCGAGCCGAAGACCCGCGTGAAGATCGTATCCACATGCTTAAAGTGGTAGCCCAGGTCGAAACAGGCCTCGATGTCCTCCGGGCTCAGGTACTTGGTCACATCGGGGTCGTTCTTGAGGAGGGTCAGGAACTCGCCTTCGCCGCGCCAGACCGGCATGGCGTTGCGCTGGACCAGACGATAGGCGTCCTCGCGGGAGGCTCCCTTCTGGGTGAGCGCCAGCAGAACGCGCTGCGAGTGAACGAGGCCGCCGAGGCGGTCCAGGTTCTTCTGCATGTTCTCCGGATAGACCACGAGCTTGTCGATGACGCCCGTGAGGCGCGCCAGGGCGAAGTCGAGGGTCACGGTGGCGTCCGGGCCGATCATGCGCTCGACGGAGGAGTGGGAGATGTCCCGCTCGTGCCAGAGCGCCACGTTCTCCATGGCGGGCAGCGCATAGGCGCGCACCATGCGGGCGAGGCCGGTGAGGTTCTCCGTCAGCACCGGGTTGCGCTTGTGCGGCATCGCCGAGGAGCCCTTCTGGCCCGCCGAGAAGTATTCCTCGGCCTCCAGAACCTCACTGCGCTGCAGGTGGCGCACTTCCGTAGCCAGTCGCTCGATGGAGGAGGCGATCACGCCGAGCGTCGCGAAATACATGGCGTGACGGTCCCGCGGGATCACCTGGGTCGAGACGGGCTCCACCTGGAGGCCCATCTGCTCGGCCACGTATTCCTCCACGCTGGGGTCGATATTGGCGAAGGTGCCGACCGCCCCAGAGATCGCACAGGTGGAAATCTCCCGCTGGGCCTCGATGAGGCGCAGCTTGCAGCGCTCGAATTCCGCGTAGGCCTGGGCCAGCTTGAGGCCGAAGGTGGTGGGCTCCGCGTGGATGCCGTGGGAGCGCCCGATGGTCGGCGTCATCTTGTGCTCGAAGGCGCGGCGCCTGATGGCGGCGAGCAGCTCGTCCATGTCACGCAGAAGGATGTCGGTGGCCCGGGCGAGCTGCACGTTGAAGGTAGTGTCCAGCACGTCGGAGGACGTCATTCCCTGATGGACGAAGCGAGCCTCGGGACCCACGATCTCGGCGAGATGGGTGAGAAAGGCAATGACGTCATGCTTCACCTCGCGCTCGATGGCGTCGATGCGCTCCACGTCGAAGGTGGCCGTGGAGCCCTTCTCCCAGACCGTCTCCGCGGCCTCCCGGGGCACGACGCCGAGATTGGCGAGAGCCGTGGTGGCATGGGCCTCGATCTCGAACCAGATGCGGAACTTGGTTTCCGGCGACCAGATGGCCACCATCTCGGGACGGCTGTAACGGGGGATCATGACTCTTCTCCTGCGGACAAGGCGCGAAGCTCAACGAAACCGTTGAGAACCGGAGCCTTTCCGCATTCTGGCGGTCGGCGTCAACGGTCGTGGGAACGGCTCCAGGGGACGATGGCATGGTGACTATGTGATGACCGGGGCGATGACAAGCCTCGTGTATCCTCGGCACGACAGTGCATTACCCGCGAAATCGCTCCAAGTCTCTGATCTTGCGAGTTTTGTTTGAGGCTTTTCGGAAAATGTGGCGACTGCCACCGGATCTGACGGAAAATTCAAGACGCTAGGTGAATCTTATGTGGGATTGGCGTGGCGCCGCCGCCGGTTCTGCGCGAGCTTCGGATCACCATAGAAATTAGTTCGTTCCAACAGGTAGGCCGGCTCTGCCGCCTTCATTTTCGAGCGCTGTTGGGCGGGCTCCTCGTATGGGTTCAGGGGAAGGGTCATCGGCAACTCGGCGAAAGTGAATGAGCTTCACTGCTGGCACCCAAGGACCGACCTGAAACGCGAGATCACCCGTAGAGTTGCAGAGGTCATCGCTGGATATGGTCGCCCGCAGCGGCATAGGAATGGCCAGCGCATCGTGCGGAGAAGCAGACCCGGTTTTCCGCCTGATGCGCTCTTGAGAGAGTGGAGCATCGGCCCCAAAGGTGCACCTTTGAGGCCGATGCTCGAGGCGGAGGCTCATGCCGCCCTGTCCTGCTCAAGGTGCAGGTAGGTCGGGTCGAAGTCGCCGACTTGCTTCAGCTTCGCCCAATCAGGAACGGTGAGCCGTATCCCGTTCGTCTCGATTAGACCATCCGTGCGCAATTGCTGAAAAACCCTGTTGACGTGTACGGTCGTGATGCCAAGCGCATCGCCGAGCTCGGACTGGGTGATTGGCAGATCACAGGTGTGGTCCTCCGCAAGGTCCACTGCTCTTAGGCGCGTCAGCAACTCGCACAGAAGGTGCGCGGTCCGGCTGTAGGCTTCACGCCTGCCGATATTGATCACCCATTCACGGAAAATAGCTGCGTCGACGAGGGTTTCGCGCCAGAAGGCTGCTGCGATCCGAGGGTTGCGGGTGCAGAGGTCGTGCAGAGCTTCATGCGGGATAAAACCGACCTTGCATGACTCGATGGTGCCCACGCTGCTGTCCAGCACCTTCAGGTGCAGGCTTTGCAGGTCGGGGATGTCACCCGAGATGTTGAAGGCGACGATCTGGCGCTTGCCGTCTGCCGTAACTTTGTAAGTGCAGGCAAAGCCTTCCAAGATCAGGCAGGAACGGGAGGGTCGGTCACCCTCACGCACGATGTCCTGATCGGTCTTTAGGTTCATCACCTGCATCGGCAGGCTTGATAGGGCCTGCCTCTCGTCATCCGTAAGCGTGAAGATGCTCTCTAGCTTGCGGATCCGCGGACTATCAAGAAAGTTGTGAGTTGCAACCAAGATGACGCTCCCCTGTGTTGTAGGCGGGAGCACCCGTATCTCTCAGCCATCGGCGCCTATGGTTGGTTCCCGATGATGAAACGACTATCTCACGGATGTTAATACTTGTCACTTTCTTATGTGGGCCTTGGCATCAAACATGAGTTGCGACGCGAGGCAATCGATCATGAACAGGGCGCAGGGGAGGAGCATTCAGCGGCGATAGGACGTTGAGCGGCATGCCCAGATTTTACCGCCATATTCGGCAAGGCGGCCGGCTTATCCAAGACCCTGACGAGATTGAACTTCCCGGCCTCGCTGCTACTCGGGCTGAGGCTCTCGGGGGCATCCGAGATGTTCTGGCCGAGGCGATCAGACATGGAGCGGATGACGCGTTAGACGATGCCATCGTCCCTGGAGCCGTTCCCACCACCGTTGACGCCGACCGCCAGAATGCGGAAAGGCTCCGGTTCTCAACGGTTTCGTTGAGCTTCGCGCCTTGTCCGCAGGAGAAGAGTCATGATCCCCCGTTCGCCGCGGGATGACCACGGCCGAGAACGTATCCTCTCAACTCCACCAAAACGGGGAGATGGGCTCGTGCCCGATGACAGGGAGATGGCTGCCAGGGGGACAGCCAACGACCTACAGGGTTTGTCCCAGACGCGAACGTCAGGTTTGATTCCTGTGACAGCGGATCACGACTTGACACATCCACGCGGGTGATGCGCCCGCGCGGTGGCACGATAGCCGCCGATCTCAGCGGGCCTTCTCGGCAGCCTCGCGAATGGCAGCCATGTTGGCCGCATAGGCGGACGGCCCGCCCTTGAAGGTGGCGGAGCCCGCCACAAGGGCATTGGCGCCGGCTGCGGCCACGAGGGGAGCCGTCTCGGACGTCACGCCGCCGTCGATCTCGATGTCGATGTCGCGGTCGCCGATCATGGCCTTGACCCGGCGCACCTTCTCGCAGACCGGGCTGATGAAGGCCTGCCCTCCGAAGCCGGGGTTCACCGTCATGAGGAGCACCAGATCCACCATGTCGAGCACGGGCTCGATGGCTGATTCGTGCGTGCCGGGATTGAGCACGACCCCGGCCTTCTTGCCGAGCGCCCGGATCGTCTGCAGGGAGCGATGCAGATGCGGGCCTGCCTCCGCATGGATGCTGATGATGTCCGCGCCCGCCTTGGCGAAGGCCTCCAGGTAGGGATCGACGGGAGCGATCATCAGGTGCACGTCGAACACCTTCGATGTGTGGGGACGCAGCGCCTTCACCACATCCGGACCGATGGTGATGTTGGGCACGAAATGACCGTCCATCACGTCGATATGGATCCAGTCGGCACCGGCGGCATCGACGGCGCGGATTTCCTCGCCGAGCTTGGAGAAGTCGGAGGCGAGGATGGAGGGGGCGATCAGAAGCGGGCGTGTCATGGGAGGGCGGTAGCACGCGCTTGCTCCCACGGCAACGGGCTTGCGCGATTGTCATGGGCCAATTCAATACCACTTACCTGGGGAGAGACGCTTTTGCCGCAGGAATTGCATGGACGCTCTCACCGGAACGGGAGTAGAAATCCTTGTGAAACGGGGCGGAAAGCTCCGCTCTCCCCACGAGAGCCAAACAACGCAGGCAGGGCTTCATGCGTAAGGATGTTGTTGTTCTTGGCGCCGGCATCGTCGGCGTGTCCATTGCTGTGCATTTGCAGAAGCGCGGCCGTTCCGTTCTCCTGATCGACAAGCGCAAGCCGGGCGAGGAAACCTCCTTCGGCAATGCGGGGCTGATCCAGCGCGAGGGCGTGTACCCCTATGGCTTCCCTCACGATTTCGGGGCGCTGCTGCGCTATGCCCTGAACAACACCATCGACGCCCATTATCACTGGAGCGCCATTCCGAGGATCGCGCCGTTCCTGTTCCAGTACTGGATGCATTCGCGCCCGGCTCAGCACAAGGCGATCGCACGCATGTACGCGCCGCTCATCGAGCGCAGCGTCACCGAGCACATGGCTCTGGCCGAGGAATCGGGCTCCACGCATCTGATCCGCCCGACCGGCTGGCTGAAGGTGTTCCGTGACGAGAATACCCGGGACGAGCAGTTCCGCGATGCCGAGAACGTGAAGCGCGACTTCGGCGTGAGTTTCGAGGCCCTCGATACGAAGGGCGTGGCGGAGCGCGAACCGCACCTCAAGGTCTCGACCAAGGGCGGCATCCACTGGACGGACCCGGCGACGGTCACCGATCCCCACCAGCTCACCATGGGCTATGTGAGCCTGTTCGAGCGCCTCGGCGGCGAGCTAGCGGCGGGCGACGCCAGGACGCTCGAGGAAACCTCGACCGGGTGGCAGGTCCAGACCGAGAAGGGCATGGTGGAGGCGGGGGCCGTGGTCGTGGCGCTCGGCGCCTGGGCCGACGTGGTGACGAAGCGGCTCGGCTACAATCTGCCGCTCGCGGTCAAGCGCGGCTATCACATGCACTACAAGCCGGAAGGCAATGCGGTGCTCAACCGCCCGACCCTGGATTTCGACCGCGGCTACTTCCTGGCGCCCATGCTGAAGGGTATTCGCCTCACGACGGGAGCGGAATTCGCTGTGCGCGATGCGCCCAAGACGCCGGTGCAGCTGGCCCGGGCCGAGCCCATCGCCCGCGAGTTCTTCCCCCTTGGCGAGCGGGTCGACCCGGAACCGTGGATGGGCATGCGCCCCTGCACGCCGGACATGATGCCGATCATCGGCAAGGCTCCGCGCCATAAGAACCTGTGGTTCGGCTTCGGCCACGCCCATCACGGCCTTACCCTCGGTCCCGTCACGGGCCGCCTGCTGGCCGAGATGATCACGGGCGAGACGCCGATGGTGGATCCGAAGCCCTACCGCGTCGAACGGTTTTAGGCTCTCCGCCCGCGGTGTCGCGCCACGTCCCTCCAGACTCATGCTTCGTCATGGCCGGGCTCGCCCCGGCCATCCCCGTGTTAGAAGCCGCCGTGCCCCAAAGACGAGGATCCCCGGCACAAGGCCGGGGATGACGTGCTATGACTTTCAGTCCTGGACGAGCCCGCCGAACCTGTCTCTCCAGGCGGGCAGGGCACCGGGGAAGGACAGGGCGGTGGCCTCGTAAATTCCGCGGGCGACGGCGCGGGCAAGGCAGTCGCCGGCGAGAGCCCCGATCTCGATAAAATCCGACGCTTCGTCCATCAGGGGTTTTTTGCCCGTCGCAGCGGAGAAGACAGTGTCGCCGTCATACAATGCATGGGCGAAGCGCAGACCCTTCGCGAGGCCGTCATGGGCAATGACCGCGAGGCGCTTGGCCTGAGCCTTGGTGAGAACGGCATCGGTCGCAACGAGCGCGATGGTCGTGGACATGGGGGGCGCGGCCTCCCGCGCGCGGCCCTTCCAGGCGAGCTTTCGCATCTCGGGCGTGATCCGGGGCGGAAGTCCCAGCCCCCCGAATTCCCGGCCCTCCTCGTAAGCCCCGGCCCAGAAATGCGGCCCCTCGCCGATGAGCGTCGAGGCCAGGGCATTGACGACGACGAGCGCGCCGACCGTATGGCCCGCGCTGGTCACGGCGCTGACGGAGCCGAGGCCGCCCTTCAGGTCGACCGTCGTGGCGCCATAGCCCCCGCCCGCCGTGCCCAGGGCGAAGTCGGAACCGGCGTTCCTGGCGGCTTCGTAGCCGAGCTCGCGATAGGGCGGGTAACGCCCCCAATCCTTGTTGCCCCCGTTGAGCAGGTCGAAGGTGATGGCCTGCGGGACCAGGGGCACGAGGGCCGGGCCGACGGCGAAGCCGATGCCCCTCTCGCGCAGGAAGGCCTGCACGCCGCCGGCGGCGTCAAGGCCGAAGGCCGAGCCGCCCGACAGAACGAGGCCGTTGATCCCGGGCACGACCTTGTCGGGCTCCAGAAGGTCCGTGTCGCGGGTGCCGGGCGCTCCGCCATTGACCGCGTAGGAGGCCACGGCGGGTTCTTCGAAGAGGACGGCCGTCACCCCGGAGGCCAGGGCAGGGTCGTGGGCGTTGCCGACCCGGAGGCCTGCGACATCGGTGATGAGATTGCGCTGCGCTGTCATGCCTTAGGCAACCTCAAAAGGGCGGGCTTCACAACCCGGCGAGCCCCGCATCCACCAGCTTTCTCAAACAGCCGGAAAAGGCTAGAAGGCGGCATGCTCAGCGTTTCCTTTCCTGCCGCGGCCCTCGGCGGCCTCATCAGCTTCTTGAGCCCCTGCGTCCTGCCGCTGGTCCCGCCATATCTGTCCTTCCTGGCCGGCACGACCTTCGATCGGCTCCATGCGGGGGACGATGGGGCCGTTCGCCGCCGCGCGATCCTGGCCGCGCTGCTCTTCGTGGCGGGTTTTTCCACCGTGTTCGTGCTCCTGGGGGCCACGGCCTCGGCTCTGGGGCAGGCGGTCCGGCAGTATCTCGACGTGCTCAGCACCATCGCGGGTATCGCCATCATCGTGATGGGCCTGCATTTCCTCGGCGTTTTTCGAATCGGCCTGTTTTACCGGGAGGCCCGCTTCTCGGTGGAGAAGCCGGTCGGCCTCTGGGGCGCCTATGTGATGGGTCTCGCCTTCGCCTTCGGCTGGACGCCCTGCATCGGGCCCGTCCTCGCAGCCATCCTGGCGGTGGCGGGGTCGGAGCAGAGCGTCTCCTACGGCGCCATGCTGCTCGCGGCCTATTCGGCGGGCCTCGGCATTCCTTTCCTGCTCGCGGCCTTCGCCATGAGGCCGTTCGTCGTCCTGCTGAAACGCATGCGCTCCCGCTTCGGCGTCGTGGAGAAGGTGATGGGCGTGCTGATGATCCTCACCGGCATCGCCTTTCTCACCGGCTGGATCACCAACATGTCGTTCTGGCTGCTGGAGACGTTTCCGGTGCTGGGGACGCTGGGCTGAACGTCACAGGAAACGGGTCGCACTCCGGCGGAGTCTCTGCACATTTGAGGGTCTCGGCAAGGAGACCTTTCATGACGTTTCACATGCGTGGCCTCGAGGCCGAAGCCTTCGCGCCCCTGTTCGGGCTCAGTGACCCGGATCTGCACGCGATCGGCGCGAAGCGGGTCTACGCTGACGAGGCCGATGCCTATCCCTGCCGCGTCACCCTGACCCGGGTCCCCGCGGGGACGGAGCTGCTGCTGGTCAATCACGTGCACCAGCCGGCGGCGTCCTCGCCTTACCGCGCCAGCGGGCCGATCTTCGTCAGCCGCTCGGCCGCGACGGGACATTACCGGGGCGAACTGGCGCCCATCCTGATAAACCGCCTCCTTTCGCTGCGGGCCTATGACGCCGCGGCCATGATCGTCAATGCGGACGTGGCGGAAGGCGATGCCGTTCTCGACGTGATCGAACGCTTCCTGGCCGACCGTCAGGTGGCTCATGTGGACGCGCATTTCGCCCGCAGAGGCTGCTTCGCGGCCCGGATCGAGCGCGCCTGAGACATCTGGGGGAACAAGAGACCACAGGCGGCTGGCCCACGGCCAAGGCTTTCATGAGAAAACCCGCCCTGTTGCCAGGACGGGTCAGATAGGCGGTTTAGAAGCCGTCGATTACATGCCGACTTCGTTGCCGCTGTAGTCGATCTTGCCGTCGGCGGTCTTCTTCCAGACATACACGACGTAGTCCGGACGGGTGATGTCGCCCTTCTTGTCGAAGGTGAGGTCGCCGATCACGGTCTTGAAGGGCTTGCCGGCCTTGATGGCCTTGGCAACCTTCTGGCCGTCGGTGCTGCCGGCCTGCTTCGCGGCTTCGACGAGGACCTGAGTCGCGGCGTAGGAGTACAGGGTGTACGCCTCGGGCTCGTAGTTCTTCGCACGGAACTTCGCGACGACGTCCTGAGCCGCCGGGTTCTTGCGGGGATCGGGAGCGAAGGTCATCAGCGTGCCTTCGGCGCCGGGGCCGGCGATGGAGGTGAACTCCGCCGACACGATCCCGTCACCCGACATGAGCGGGGCGTTCAGGCCCTGGTCGCGCATCTGGCGGATGATGAGGCCGGCTTCCGTGTGGAGGCCGCCGAAATAGACCACGTCGACGCCGGCCTGCTTCAGCTTGGATACGAGAGCGGAGTAGTCCTTCTCGCCCGGGTTGATGCCTTCATAGGCGACTTCCTTCAGGCCCTTTGCGTTCATGGCCTTCTGGGTCTCGTCGGCAAGGCCCTTGCCGTAGGGGGTCTTGTCGTGGACGATTGCGACCTTCTTGCCTTTGAAGTTGTTGGCGAGATAGGTGCCGGCAACGAGGCCCTGCTGGTCGTCGCGGCCGCAGGTGCGGAAGGTGTTCCACATGCCGCGGTCGGTGAAGGTCGGGTTCGTCGAGGCCGGCGACACCATGACGATGCCTGCCTCCTCGTAGACGGACGAAGCCGGAATCGAGACGCCGGAGTTGAAGTGGCCGACCACGAACTTCACGCCTTCGGCTGCGAACTTGTTGGCCACCGACACGCCCTGCTTGGGATCGGCCACGTCGTCGCCGACCACGAGCTCCAGCTTCTGGCCATTGATGCCACCAGCGGCATTGATATCCGCAACGGCCTGCTCGACGCCGTTCTTCAGCTGGGCGCCGAAAGCTGCGTTCGCACCGGTAATGGGGCCAGCAACGCCGATCTTGATCTGGGCGCTGGCTGCGCTGGAGAAGGCGAGGCCAAGACCAAGCGCCACGCCGGTCAACAGCAATTTTTTCATGAGGTCACTCCTCTGGGTTGTTTTATTGGCCCCTCTTCCTCAGGGAGCCGGTTTGACGGGAGACCCGTCATCCAAGGTAACATCATGCTGTTTTTTAAGACGTTGTCACCTGGGAATCTTTTGGACTTAGCCCTTGGTCGCAGAAGCCTTTTCGCGCCAAGAGAAAGGACCGTTCCGCTCGTAGAGCCAGCGGTACTGGGTCGTCATCATGCGGGCGCGGCGGTACTGGAAGCCGAGCGAACCGATGATCAGCAGGACGATCGTGTCCACCGCGTAATAGTGGACCGACAGCAGCGTTCCTCCGAACAGAGCGAAGTGGATGAAGCGCACTGCTGCCCCGAGGATGAACAGGTACAGGATCAGGGTCCAGAAAGGCCGCCAGGTGAGGGCGATGGCCCGTCCCGTCATCCAGGCCGCCCAGCCGCCCATGATCACCGTGATGAGAAGAAAGAGCCAGATCGAAGGCTCTTCGTAGAGAATGCCCTGCATCAGTGGTGCCCTCCTTCGAGATAGGCCGCCCGGACCTGCGGATCCTCGAGCAGTTCCTTGCCCGTGCCGCTCATGGTGATGTTGCCGGTCACCATCACGTAGCCGCGATGGGCGAGCTTGAGGGCGTGATAGGCGTTCTGTTCGACGAGGAAGACGGTCATCCCGTCCTTCTCGTTGAGTTCCTTGATGATCGAGAAGATCTGCTTCACGATCAGGGGGGCGAGACCCAGGGACGGCTCGTCCAGGAGGAGGAGCTTGGGCCTGCTCATGAGCGCGCGGGCGATGGCCAGCATCTGCTGCTCGCCGCCGGAGAGGGTGCCGCCGCGCTGCTGCAGGCGCTCCTTCAGGCGCGGGAACAGGGTGCAGACCCGCTCGAGATCCTGGTCGAAATGGGCGAACCCGTTGATCGACGCGCCCATCTGGAGGTTCTCGAAGACCGTCATGCGCGGGAAGATGCGCCGCCCCTCCGGGGATTGGGCGATGGAAAGCTGCGCGATCTCGTGGGTCGGCATCTTCGTGATGTCGCGGCCCGCATAGGTGATCGTGCCCTCCCGCGCCCGCGGGTTGCCGAAGATCGTCATCATCAGCGTCGACTTGCCGGCGCCGTTGGCGCCGATAAGCGTGACGATCTCGCCTTCGTGGACGTCCATGTCCACGCCCTTGAGGGCGATGATGTTGCCGTAATAGGTCTTGACGCCGCGCACGCTCAGGAGCGGCTCGCGGCCCGCGTTCAGCGCGGTCTGTTGAATGCTTGCTCCAGCGGTCATGCGCCGATCTCCGCTTCCACCTTCTCGACTTCCTCGTCGGCCACGCCGAGATAGGCGGCGATGACCTTGGGATCGTTGCGCACCTCGGCGGGCAGCCCGTCGGAGATCTTGGTGCCGTAATCGAGCACCACCACGTGATCCGAGATCTCCATGACGACGGACATGTCGTGCTCGATCAGGAGGATCGATGTGCCGTGATCCCTGCGGATCGAAAGAAGGAGATCGTTCAGTTCGAGCGACTCGCGCGGGTTGAGGCCCGCCGCCGGCTCGTCGAGGCAAAGCAGGAGCGGGTCCGTGCACATGGCGCGGGCGATCTCCAGGCGGCGCTGATCCCCGTAGGGCAGATCGCCCGCCGGATCGTCGGCCCGGTGCATGAGCCGGGTCTTCTCCAGCCAGAACTTCGCCTTCTCGATGGCCTCCTTCTCGGCCTGGCGATAGCCGCCGAGCCCAAGAACGCCGAGGAACGTGAATCCGGAGGCGATCATCAGCGGGTTGTGCTGGGCCACCAGCAGGTTCTCGAGCACGGTCATGCCGGAGAACAGGCGGATGTTCTGGAAGGTGCGGGCGACCTTGGCCTTCCAGTTGATGTCGAAGCCGGGGAGCCTCTCCAGCAGCAGATGCGAGCCGTCTGGCTTGCGCAGGGCCAGCATGCCCTCCGTCGGCTTGTAGAAGCCGGTGATGCAGTTGAAGACGGTCGTCTTGCCGGCGCCGTTGGGGCCGATGAGCGCGGTGATGTCGCCGCGACCGGCCTGGAAGGAGAGGTCGTTGACGGCGACGAGGCCGCCGAAGCGCATCGTAAGATGCTGTACGTCGAGGATGGGATCCTGCAGCCAGCGCATTAGCCGTGTCCTTCCTTCACGAGCGAGCCGGAGATGGCCTTGCGCTCTTTCAAGATCACCGAGGGTTCGCGCTCCGATATCAGTCCGCGCGGACGCCAGACCATCATCGCCACCATGCCGAGGCCGAAGAGCAGCAGGCGGTACTCGTTCGGGTCGAAGCCTTCGCCGAACACGGCCTTGAGGAAGGTCAGGTTGCGCAGGACCTCGGGGCCGCCGACCAGAACGATGGCCGCGATGGCGACGCCGATCTGGGAGCCCATGCCGCCCATGACCACGATCGCCAGGATGATTGCCGATTCCAGGAAGTTGAAGCTTTCCGGGGAGACGAAGCCCTGCCGGACGGCAAAGAAGGAACCCGCGAAGCCGCCGAACATGGCGCCGATCGCGAAGGCCGTCAGCTTGGTGTTCGTGGTGTTGATGCCCAGGGAGCGGCAGGCGATCTCGTCCTCGCGCAGGGCTTCCCACGCGCGTCCCACGGGCAGCTTGCGCAGGCGCATGGTGACGAAGTTGGTGAGCAGCGCGAGCGCCAGGATGAGGTAGTACAGGAAGATCATCCTGTGCATGCCGTTGAACTCGAGCCCGAAGGTCGCCGCGAAACCGTCTTCGCTTGCCGTGAACGGAATGCCGAAGAAGGTAGCGCGCGGGATCGACGAGATGCCGGCGGCGCCGTTGGTGACGTCCACCCAGTTGATGAGCACCAGGCGGATGATCTCGCCGAAGGCCAACGTCACGATGGCGAGATAGTCGCCGCGCAGGCGCAGCACGGGGAAGCCGAGGATCATGCCCCAGAAGGCGGCGAGAATGCCGGCGAGAGGCAGGCAGATCCAGAACGACAGCCCAAAGGTGGTCGAGAGAAGGGCGTAGGAGTAGGCCCCGACCGCATAGAAGGCGACATAGCCCAGATCGAGAAGGCCCGCGAGGCCCACCACGATGTTGAGACCCCAGCCGAGCATCACATAGGTGAGGATCAGGATGCCGAGGTCGATCCAGTAGCGGGATTCGTTCAGCCCTCCCTGAATGAGATAGATCAGCACCGGGAAGGCGATCGCCACGCCCAGGAAGAAGGGAATTGCGAACCTCGAGACATGCTGGAAGGCGCTCGGTTGTGCGTGGACGAGCTCCGTCGCCTGCCTGGGGCTGGGAATGGCCTTCCGATACGCCCGGGATGCCGTGAAGGCGTGGATCAGGAGGCGCAGGCCGAACACGATGGCCGTCACGATCAGCGCCAGCCCCCATCGGGAGCTCAGGAACAGATCGGCTCCGCTCTGCTCCGTCCTGAAGGACAGGATCGGAATGGACAGGCCGAAGGTGATGAGGGCCGACCTGAAGGCGTCCTTGAGGGCCGCACTCAGGTCGAAGGTCTTGGTGACGGCCTCCGTCTGGGCCGAGGCTGTGATGGAAGGAGCGTTCATGCCTGCTGCTCCTTAAACCTTCTCGACCTCAGGCCGTCCGAGAATACCGGAGGGCATGAAGATCAAGACGATGGCCAAGATCGAGAAGGCGGCCACGTCCTTGTACTCGATCGAAAAGTAAGCCGACCAGAAGGTCTCGATGAGGCCGATGATCAGGCCGCCGAGAACCGCGCCCGGCAATGAGCCGATGCCGCCGAGGACCGCCGCCGTGAAGGCCTTCACGCCCGGCACAAAGCCGTCCGCGAAGCTCACGACGCCATAATACAGCAGATACATGGTGCCGGCGACCGCCGCTAGCGCGGCGCCGATCACGAAGGTGAGGGAGATGGTGCGGTCCACGTTGATGCCGAGGAGGGCGGCCATCTTGCGGTCCTGCTCGCAGGCGCGCTGGGCCCGGCCCAGCGACGTCTTCTGGACGATATACCAGAAGATCGAGAGCAGCACGGCGGTCACGATCATGATGATGATCTGCTTATAGGAGATGGCTACGTTGTAGCCGCTCTCCCCCTGGAACAGGACGATCACGTCGCGGATCATGGGCGGCGTCGGCTTGTTGCGCGCGCCCTGGGCGACCTGGACGAAGTTAGAGAGGAAGATCGAGACGCCGATGGCGGAGATCAGCGGTGCAAGGCGGAAGGAGCCGCGAAGGGGCCGATAGGCGACCCGCTCGATGGCCCAGCCCCACAGGGAGGTGAGCACCATCGCGATAATGAGCACGATGAAGAGCGCCAGCGCGACGGATGAGATCCCGAGCCATGTCGTCAGGATCAGAAAGAAGATGAGCGCGATGAACGCGGAGAGCATGAAGACGTCGCCGTGGGCGAAGTTCACCATGCCGATGATGCCGAAAACCATCGTATAGCCAATGGCGATGAGGCCGTAGATCGACCCCAGCGTCAGCCCGTTGATGAGCTGCTGCACAAAAATTTCCATGTCCTACCCTTAGCCCTCTGGAAGCGGGTCTTGCTTGGGAACGGCTCAACAAAGCACGATGTGGGTGCAAGGCCAAGCCGGACGTAAGTTGAGCGGCGTCTCTAGCAAACGGTTTTTCCTTCGACAACAGATTGTTAAGGTTCACATCAGCGAAATTGATGGAATGTTCGGCACCGTCTGGTCGAATGCGCGGCAAGGCTCTGGTCCCGGCTTCCAAAGCCTCCCCTCAAGACCCATATGCTCCAGGACGGCCTTGTGCTCCGCTCGAAAGAGTGGGAGAGGCTTCCGGAAGAACATGTTGAAGAGTCCCGCCCCATCCTCATCCGTTGAACCCGGTGCCCATGGCCTCGATTCCCTCCTCTTCCGGGAGGGGATGAGTCGTGTTGCCGCCGCCGTGCACGTCGTCACGACGGACGGGCCGTCGGGCCTTGCCGGCTTCACCGCGACCGCCGTCACGCCCGTCACCGACGAGCCGGCCTCGCTCCTGGTCTGCGTCAACACGGCCGCCCGCTCGGCCCAGGCGCTACTGGCGAACGGGGTCTTCTGCGTGAATGTCCTGAGCGGACCCGATCAGGCCCTGGCGAACATCTTCGCAGGCCGCACGGAACTGCAGGGTCCCGACCGTTTCTCCGAGGGGGAATGGGACAAGCTCGTCACGGGTGCGCCCGCGCTCGTCACAAGCCTCGTCTCCTTCGACTGCCGCCTGAACGATGCGAGGGTCGTTGCCACCCACCACGTCATTATCGGTGAGATCGTGAGCATCCGGCTCGGCGAGGCGAAGCCTGCTCTCGTCTATCAAAGACGGCTTTATCACGAGCTCTGAGACGTCAAGAATGTGTGGGGCACGGGAACCTTCGGCTGCCGCCTTCCCTTAAGAAAGGGCAAGTGGTTCTTGGAGATTTCCGCATGTTCAAGCTCATCAGGAATATCGTTCTCATCCGGCAAGCCTGGAAGCTGCTGAAGCGGCGGCGCTGATCGTCACGCGCCCCTCGCGGGCCCCGGTGCGTAGTGGCTCCACCCGGTGATCTGAACGAACCCGTCCCCGGCGGCCACGACCAGATGCTTGCGATGCTTGTGGACGAGGGCGCCGGGCCTGTAGCCGTGCTCCTCCCTCCAGCCGGAGGCGCTCCATATATAGACGTAGCGGGAATCGACCTGGCCGAAGGCCTCGATGGAACCGAATGCGCGGATCGTGCGCAGCACCTCGTCCACGTTCTTCGTCCAGTCGATCATTCGTTCGGTCTGGGTGATCCGGGGCCAATAGGTGCCCGCTCCCTGCGGCCGCGCATTCTTCCAATGCCCGGGAAGGTCGTCGGCGAGCCGGGCTGCGATCTCCTTCGCGGACATCTGGCACTTGGCCAGGAGAGTGTCATGGCTTTCCTGCGGGTCCAGGGCGAAGCGCCTCTGCGCGAGGATCGGACCCGTGTCGAAGGCGGGCTCCAGGACGTGGGCCGTGACGCCCCATTCCTGAACCCCGTCGAGGATCGCCTTGAACAACGGGTATGGGCCCCGCCCGTCCGGCAGGGGTGAGGGATGGAAGTTGAGGGCGTAGGGCAGGTGCTGCTCCCAGCCCCTGATCAGCCATGGGTAGCCCGCCACCACCAGGGCGTCGCAGCCGGCGACCTTCAGTCCCGCCAGATCCGCCGGGGCGATGCGGGACATCTGGACCGGGATGCGGAGGCTGCGGGCGCGAGACACCGTCACCTCGTTGAAGTCGTAGATCCCGTCGCAGGGCCTGCTGAACAGCTTCAGGGGGTGCCAGCCCTTTTCGATCAGAGTTTCGAACACGTCCCCGAGAAAATCGATTCCAGCGAAGGCAAAACGCATTCCGGGTGATCTCCTATCCACCGGCTGAGTGCCAGCGCATTGTGCGGCCTTTTAGGCCCGCGTCAGCGACCTGAAGGGCCGCGGCAACGAAGAGCAGCGCATCCGGGTTCTCCGCTCGCCCACCGTCATCCCCGGGCTCGTCCACGGGATCCCGGTTCCCTGAAGATCCAGGCCTTTTCGATTGGGACGACCGAGACAAGCCCGGCCAGGAGACGGTGCTCTTGCGTCGTACGGACCCGAAGGGCCGCGTTGGCGAAAAGCGGATCCGGTTTTCACGTCCGGTGCTCCAGTGAAGGCAAGTTGATCCTTCCGCACAAGTCCGAATCTTCGCCTATGCGCAGCTCGTTGGCCCGAGCGTGATGGTTGACTCCAATATAATGGAAATGCACTCTAGCTTTATGGAAGCCTCATCCGACATCAATGCGCATCTCGCCGAGCGGCTCCGCGGCCTGCGGGTCGAGCAGGGACTGACGCTCGACGGGCTGGCCGAGCGCACGGGCGTGAGCCGCTCCATGATCTCCCTCATCGAGAGGGCCGAAAGCAGTCCAACGGCCGTCATTCTCGACAAACTCGCCGCGGGCCTTGGCGTCACGCTCGCCTCCCTGTTCGCGGACAAAAAGAGAGACACGGCCTCGCCCCTGGCCCGCCGGGCGGAGCAGCGGGTCTGGCGTGACCCGGACAGCGGATATCTGCGCCGCAACCTGTCGCCTCCGGGCTTCCCGTCACCCATCGAGCTCGTCGAAGTGGTCATGCCGGCCGGTGCTCGCGTAGCCTATGACAGCGGCCCCCGTTCTGCAGGCGTCAGCCAGCAGATCTGGATCGTCGAGGGCGAGATCGAACTGGGGCTCGGCGACGAGACTTGGCGGCTCCTCGCCGGCGACTGCCTATGCATGGATATCGAGCAGCCGACGATCTTCCGCAACCTGTCGCACAGGTCCGCCCGCTACCTGGTGGCTTTGGCGGCCGATCCGAAGTCTTCAAGCCCGTCGAGGAGGTTCCCGTGAGCGAGGCCGTCACGATCCGCACCCTGTCGCCCGCCGAGGCCGCCGAGCAGATCCGAGCCCTGTCCCATGTTCTGATCGACTGCGTGGAGGGCGGTGCCTCCGTCAGCTTCATGCTGCCGATGACCTTTGGCAAGGCCGACGCCTTCTGGAGGGGGGTGGCCGAAGATGTCGCCATGGGGGATCGCATCCTGCTCGTGGCTGAGGACGGCGGGCGGATCGTGGGAACCGTCCAGGTGATCCTCAGACAGCCGGAGAACCAGCCGCACCGCGCGGATATCGCCAAGATGCTCGTGCACCGCAACGCCCGCAGGCGCGGAGTCGGCGCCGCTCTCATGCGAGCGGCGGAGGAGGCGGCCCGCAAAGCGGGCAGGACCGTGCTCGTCCTCGACACGGTGACCGGGAGCGACGGCGAGCGCCTTTACGCCCGCCTGGGCTGGCAGCGCGTGGGGGTCATTCCGAACTATGCCCTCTGGCCGCAGGGCGGCCTGTGCGACACGACCTACTTCCACAAGCAGATCACACCTGCTTGAGCGGAGCAAACGGAGGCTTCCGGTCTCTTGCGGGAACCCGGAGAGACGATCAAGATTTAGCCTTGAGCATAGGGCAGGAGATCGCCCTCTGATCGGGTGGATGCCTGCCTCTGAGTCCTGAGGTGAGAGAAGGAGTTCGCATGGCATCCAAGGATTTCATCCGCCAGATGGAAGGCTACGGTCTGACGACCGCCCAGATACTCTACCGTATGCCGGACCATCCTGCGCTCCTCCAGACCTATATCTGGCAGGACTACGATTTGGCTCCACGCTTTCCCGTGCTCATCGACTTCCTTGAATTCTGGAAACGAGAGCTGGCGGGGCCACTCCATTCCGTCACGGTCACCCATTCGCAGCTGATCCGCCCTGCAGAGTTCCAGGCCATCGCAGGGGAGATCAACATTCATTAGCGCATCGTGAGGACAAGCCTTGGCCCGGGAACGCAACTCGTTTAGAGAGGCTCGTCGCCTCGAACTGGCCAGGGCTCCTTGTTTTCCAACGCTCGAACATCGCAGATTCTGCTCGCCCTTGCCTCGCAGCCAGGCGAGCGCTTGACCGTGCGGGACATCATGTCCGTGCTCCAGGACAGGGCCTTCGCACTCCTCATCGTTCTCCTGGGCCTGCCGAATTGTCTCCCTATGCCGCCACCGATCCCGCTTGTCTGTGGCCTGCTCCTGGCCCTGGTCGCCATCCAGATCGTGTTCGGCCGCGACGCTCCCTGGCTTCCGGGACAGCTCATGAATCGCTCGCTGGCTCGCATCGATGTGGAGCGGGCCGTGGGCCGTGCCGTGCCGGCCTTCCGCACCCTGGAGCGCTTCTCGCGCCCCCGGATGACCTTTCTCGACACACCGCTCGCCATGCGCGCCATGGGTCTGATCGTCCTGCTGATGGCGCTCGGGCTCCTCTTTGCCCCTCCCTTCGTGGGGCAGATCCCGCTTGGCCTGGCGGTCTGCCTCGTGGGCCTCGGGCTCGTGGAGCGCGACGGCCTGGTGATCATCGGCGGGCTGATCATCGGCTCCATCGGGATGGTGCTCAGCCTCGGCTTCGTCTACGCGATTTTCACCGGCATCGACTCGTTCTTCTGACGGACGGCCTGCTCCCACAGATCACGTGAAGGCAGGCGGCTTGGCGCGCCGCGCGAACCAGCGCCATCCCCAACGCCATCACCGGCCATGTGCCGGTGATCCCATCCATCGGGCGCTGCGCTCTTCCAATCGGGATGGCCATGACAGCGGAAGGCCATGACGGGAGAGGTCTTGGCGATCGTGCGGACCGGGAGAGCCGTCTCGAACGATGCTCTCGTCATCGATCCCAGGACCGCACATCCGCCTTCGCGCCCGATGCGCTAATCGTCGTCATCTTCGAACGCCGGCATGGACTTGAGCTGCTCTGCGGGGATCGTCAGCGTGATGCGATCCGGCGTGAGAACCTTGCTGATGCGGCTGTCCTCGCGGGTCTGTTGCCCTTCGGCCGTGCTCGCAGGCAGGCCGGCGCCCTGAATCGTCCCCGTGCTGGCTGTCGTGTCGATCGGGTCGATCCGAAAGGAGAAGGCCGGCACGGCGATTTCGCGATCCCCGAGGCCGAGGGCTTCCTCCACTTCGATGACGAAAGCGGCGATTTGGCCCTTGCTGTCCAGGATGATGTCCTCGATCTCGCCGATGTCCTCGTTCCCGGAACCGGCGACATTCCGTCCGATCAGATCGGACGTGCGCAGCACCCCTGTGGTGCCCTGCGCGACAAGGCCGGTGCTTGCCGCAGGGGCGCCGGTGGCGCCGAGTGGCTGCTGATCGTTGGGTTGAGGAGATCGAGGCTGGGGCTGCGCCATGCCCGCCGAGCTCAGAATGCAGGCCATGAAGAGGCCGGTGGCAACCGTCTTCGCGTTCATCTCGATCTCCCATAATGCGTTCGCGGGGCTAACGCGGCGGGAATCCCTTGGTTCGTCCTCAGATGAGGCGCAGGCCCTTCAGGCTCGCATGGCCTTCGCGGCCGACGATGATGTGGTCGTGCACGGTAATGCCCAAAGTCTTGGCCACATCGATGATCTCGCGGGTCATCTTGATGTCCGCAGGGGAAGGGGTGGGATCGCCCGAGGGGTGGTTGTGCACCAAGATCAAGGCGGAGGCGGACAGCTCGAGCGCCCGCTTCACGACCTCGCGGGGGTAGACCGGGGTGTGGTCGATGGTTCCGGATTGCTGGACCTCGTCGGCGATCAGGGCATTGCGCTTGTCCAGGAAGAGCAGGCGGAACTGCTCCTTGTCCATGAAGGCCATGGTGGTGCGGCAGTAATCGAGCACGGAGGCCCACGAGGAGAGAACCGGCCGCTTCGCCACTTCGCCCTTGGCGAGCCTGCGGGCCGAGGCCTCCACGATCTTGAGATCGGTGACGACCTTCCCGCTGATCCCATCCACCTCCTGGAGGCGGGCAGGGGAGGCCGCCAGAACCTCCGCGAAGGTGCCGAAGCGTCTGATGAGCTCCTTGGCCAGCGGCTTCACGTCCCGGCGGGGGATCGAGCGGAAGAGCACGAGCTCCAGAAGCTCGTAATCCGGCAGGGCCTCGCCGCCCATTTCCATGAAACGGGCGCGAAGGCGGTCACGATGGCCGTGGTAGTGGGGAGTCTCGTCGCCGCTCATGCTGGCAGGGATCTTCGCTCTCGAACGATGGAACGAAGAAGCTTTAGCTCAGCGGGACAAAAGATACAAAATTGCCGCGAAGGTCAGCCCAGAGGGTAGGGCGGCTTGTCCAGTCCCTTGGGGGAGTCGGTGAATACCTCGACGCCCGTTTCCGTGACGCCGACCATGTGCTCGAACTGAGCCGACAGGGAGCGGTCGCGCGTGACGGCGGTCCAGCCGTCGGAGAGCACCTTCACCTGCGGACGGCCCAGGTTGATCATCGGCTCGATGGTGAAGAACATGCCGGGCTCCAGCACCACGTTGTAGGCCGGTTCCACATAATGGAGGATCGTCGGGGAGGCATGGAAGGTCTTGCCGACGCCGTGGCCGCAGAAGTCGCGCACCACGGAGCAGCGCTCGGCCTCGGCATAGGTTTGAATGGCCGCTCCGATATCGTTGGTGGTGGCGCCCGGCTTCACGGCGGCAATTCCACGCAAGAGGCACTCGTAGGTGATCTCGCATAGGCGCTGCGCCCGGCGGGAGACGTCGCCCACATAGTACATGCGGCTTGCATCGCCGTGCCACCCGTCCAGGATCAGGGTGACGTCGACATTCATGATGTCGCCGTCCCGCAGCGGCTTGTCGTTGGGGATGCCGTGGCAGACCACATGGTTGATCGAGGTGCAAATCGTCTTGGTATAGCCGCGGTAATGGAGACAGGCCGGATAGGCGCCGTTGTCGCGGATGAACTCGAAGGCGAGCCTGTCGAGATATTCCGTCGTCACGCCGGGCTTCACATGCTCGGTCAGCATGTCCAGGCACTCGGCCACCATACGCCCTGCACGCCGCATTCCCTCGAAACCCTCGGGGCCGTGAAGCGGAATGTCGCCTGAGCGCTTGCGTTCGGCAACGTCTGTCTCGGTCATTCTCGATCCTTGCTTTCAAGCCGAATGTAAGGATCATCTCGCCTGGCGCAAGAAAGGATCCTGCTTCGATGGGTTGCGAATAAGCCTCAGCGGTGTCATGAGCAACCCTGTTCATCCGGTTTGGCGGCTTTGGATAATTCCGTAATGAATGACCCCCGTCCCTTTGGGACCTTTGCGCCTTCAGGTCTCACCCGCTGGGTGATCGATCGCACGCGCGGTCTCCCGGGCAGCTGGGCGGGGCGCCGCATCGCCATGATGCTGCGCCGGGTGGTCACGAGGTCCCTCAAGGATCACCCTCTGGATCTGGAAACCTTCGGAGTGCGG
The DNA here is from genome assembly GCF_009830105.1 of Microvirga makkahensis. Taxonomy (GTDB): domain Bacteria; phylum Pseudomonadota; class Alphaproteobacteria; order Rhizobiales; family Beijerinckiaceae; genus Microvirga; species Microvirga makkahensis. The sequence continues at coordinate 93,124 of NZ_WURB01000001.1, read as the reverse complement.
ATGCGGCTCGTTCCCTACAGGAACGTGTGCGAGCGGCGGATTCTCTTCACCCCGCAATATTTTGACCTGGACGAGATCAAGCTGATCGCCGCCCGCAACAGGGAAGGCTTCACCTTCATCGACGTAGGATCGAATGTAGGCTGGTATGCACTCCTGGTGGCGCGCAAGGCCGCTCCCTCCTCCCGGATCCTCGCGGTGGAGCCGCAGCCGGAAATCTTCGACCGCCTGGTGCACAACATCCGCCTGAATCCCTTCGGCACAATCAAGGCGGTCGCCTGCGCGATTGCCGACAAGACCGGCGAACTCACCCTGTTTCTCGACCCGCTCAACAAGGGTGAGGCGAGCCTCAAGATCGTGAACTCAAGCCAGACGGACACGATCCGGGTGCCGGCCGTGACCCTGCTCGATCTCGTGAAGCGGGAGGGGTTCACCCGTCTCGACGCGGTCAAGCTCGACGTCGAGGGGGCCGAGGATCTGATCCTGGATCCGTTCTTCCGCGACGCGCCCGCCTCACTCTATCCGTGCCTCCTCGTCATTCCCAACGTGCCGGATCGCTGGCAGGTGGATGTGCCCAAGCTCCTGGAGGAGAGGGGATATCGCCGGACCCTCCAGACGCGCATGAACCTCGTTTTCGAGCGGGCGTAAGGCGTCCAGCTCCTCAACGCCATCCCGGCCAGGACGACGGTATGACCGTGCGGCCTTGCTATTCCAGTGTCGCCCTAACGGAGCGTGACGATCTCCACCGGCCGGTCGATGGTGACCTCTTCGGGCGTGATCCGGCACGCATAGGCATAGGACTCGACACCCGTTGCGAGGGCATGACGGAACGCCTTGTCGTAGGCCGGGTCGATGTCCCGGGCGACATCGAAGCGGTTGGCGTTCATCTGGATCACGTAGACGAGGGCGGCCCTGGCTCCGGCGGCGGCCATGTCCGCGAGCTCGTACAGGTGCTTGGCGCTGCGGGCCGCCACGCAGTCCGGGAATTCCGCGAAGCCGGCTTCCCGCATCAGATGGCAATTCTTGACCTCGAGATAGCAGGGCGGCTCGCCGTCCTTCTCCAGGAGAAAGTCCACGCGGCTGTTCCTACCGTACCTCACCTCGGGGCGGACACGGTCGTAGCGGGCGAAAGGCGCGAGGCGCCCCTCGCGCAGGGCCTCCGCCACGAGAAGGTTGGGGCGCGAGGTGTTGATCCCGATGAGCTGTAGGGGGCCGCCTCCGGCCGCGACCTCCACGTATTCCCAATTGTACTTGAGCTTTCGAGCCGGGTTCGAGGCCCGGGAGAGAAACACCCGGCTGCCCGGCTCCTTCAAGCCCATCATTGCACCCGGATTGGCGCAATGTGCCGTCACGATCTCACCCGTGTCGAGTTCCACATCGGCCAGAAATCGCTTGTAACGCTCGATGAGCCGACCTTCGAGCAGGGTTTCCTGGAAACGCATTCGATCCATCTTCTCCGAAGAGCCCCCCGTAACAGGGGAATAGCCCTGCGTTCAACCCGAGCTGTATTCCATGCGACTCCGGAACGCTGGCGGACAATCTCCTCCCCATCGTCTCAGCCCTGTGTCGGGGACCCCGATCCGTCGAGCGACACGCCCTTCACATCGAAATGGCCGGCCCTGTGCCGGCCATCCCGAGGGGAGTGCGAGACGGATCCGCGAGGGGGGTATCCCCGGCCGGGGATGAAGGGTGTGCTATCGTGCTTGCGCTTGAGAATTGCCGTTACTGAGGCTAAAGGCCCTCAAAAGGGATCGATGCGCATGGCCGTCTCCATCACAGCCGCCCTCCTCATCATCGGTGATGAGATCCTCACGGGCCGTACCAAGGACAAGAACATCGGCTACATCGCCGAATACCTCACCGGCATCGGGATCGATCTGCGCGAGGTCCGCGTCGTGCCGGATGTGGAGGAGGAGATCGTCGCCGCCGTCAACGCCCTGCGCAGCCGCTACACCTATCTCTTCACGACGGGCGGGATCGGCCCGACCCATGACGATATCACCGCCGATTGCATGGCCAAGGCCTTCGGGGTCGGCATCGGCCACGATCCGCGCGCCGTCGCCATGCTGCGGGAGCGCTACCAGCCGCACGAGCTGAACGAGGCGCGCATGCGCATGGCCCGCATCCCCGAGGGGGCCGATCTCATCGACAACCCGATATCCAAGGCTCCGGGCTTCAGGATCGGCAACGTCTTCGTCATGGCGGGCGTACCGTCGATCATGCAGGCGATGCTCGACAACATCGCGCCGACCCTCCAGACCGGCGCGCGCATGATCATCGAGACGATCGATGCGGAGGGGCTCGCCGAAGGCAATTATGCCGAAGGCTTGAGCGGGATCGCAGCCGCGCATCCGAGCGTCTCCATCGGCTCATACCCGTCATTCTCAGCCGGGGGCTTTCGCAACCAGATCGTCGCGCGGGGCAAGGATCCCGCCGCCGTTGCGGATGCCGCCGCCGCCATCCGCGATCTGCTCGGCCGCCTGAAGGGCGACCGGGCGCCCCTCTGACCCGTTTCATCCTGCAGGTACACGAGAAAACCGATGTCCCCCACCTCTCCCAAAGCCTTCCCCGTTTCCTGGGATCAGTTTCACCGCGATTGCCGCGCGCTCGCCTGGCGCCTGGCCTCTGCGGGCCCGTTCGAGGCGATCGTCTGCATCACGCGCGGTGGCCTGGTGCCGGCCGCCATCGTGGCCCGCGAACTCGATCTGCGCCTCATCGAGAGCGTCTGCATCGCCAGCTATCACGACTACAAGAACCAGGGCGAACTCAAGGTGCTGAAGGACATTGCGCCCTCGGTCAAGGCGATCGGCGACGGCAAGGGGAAGGGTGTGCTCGTGATCGACGACCTCACCGACACCGGAAAAACCGCCAAGATCGTTCGTGACATGCTGCCGGATGCCCATTTCGCGGCCGTTTACGCCAAGCCTGCGGGCCGCCCGCTGATCGACACCTTCGTCACGGAGGTCAGCCAGGATACCTGGATTTATTTCCCGTGGGATATGGGGCTAGCCTATCAGGCGCCGATCCGCGAAGGCTCGGCCGGCTGATCGGTGGAAGGAGTGCCCGTGGAAGAGTTCGATACGGCGCGGACGCGCAAGAGCCTGTTCGAGGCGCTCCTCGATGCCCGCGACCGGTTCGGACGGAACAAGGTCGCTCTGGAGGATCTCGAGCGTCAGCCGATCACCTTCGGGCGGCTCGTCCTCGGATCCCTCGTCCTGGGGCGCAAGCTCGCGGGGCTGACGCAGGATCGCGAAACCGTCGGAGTCCTGCTGCCGAACGTCCAGGCCATCGCCGTGACCCTGTTCGGGCTGAACGTCTTCGGCCGAGTCCCGGCCTTCCTGAACTTCACCGCCGGGATCAAGAACCTGAAGGCGGCCTGCGAGGTCGCCGGGATCCGGACCATCGTGACGTCCCGCCGCTTCGTGGAACAGGGTAAGCTCGACGACATCGTTGAGCAACTGGGCGAGGGGCGGCGCATTCTCTGGCTCGAGGACGTGCGCGGAGCCCTGACGAGCTTCGACAAGTTGCGGGGTGTCTGGGATTCCTGGAGAGCGCGGGCGGTCCACGCCCGAGCGCGGGTCGCTCCGGACGATCCGGCCGTCGTGCTGTTCACATCCGGCACCGAGGGCACGCCCAAGGGCGTGGTGCTGTCGAACGCCAATTTGGTGGCCAATGCCTATCAGGTCAAAGCGCTGGCGGGCGACATCCTGACGCCGGACGACGTGTTCTTCGACCCGTTGCCGATTTTTCATTCCTTCGGCCTGACGGCGGGGCTCCTGACGGCGGTTCTCAACGGCATGAAGTCGGTGCTCTATCCGAGCCCGCTCCATTACCGGCAGATTCCGAAGCTCATTGCCGGCACGCGTCCGACCTTCATGCTGGGAACGGACACGTTCCTTCAGGGCTATGCCCGTGCGGCGGGTGAAAACGACCTTGCCAGCGTCCGCTATGTGATTGCAGGGGCCGAGCGGGTCAAGGACGAGACGCGCGCGCTCTGGGCCAAGCATGGCGCCGTCATTCTCGAGGGTTACGGCGCGACCGAGTGTTCGCCGGTAATCAGCGTCAGCCTTCCGGACCGCAATCGCCCGGGATCCGTCGGACCGCTCCTGCCTGGGATCGAATGGCGTCTCGACCCTGTCGAGGGCATCCACGAGGGGGGGCGCCTTCATGTGCGCGGCCCGAATGTGATGAAGGGATATCTCGATCCTGCCGCGCCCGGGCACGTCATTCCACCTCCCGCAGGCTGGCATGATACGGGTGACATCGTCACCGTGGACGATGGCATTCTCACCATCCGCGGCCGGGCGAAGCGCTTTGCCAAGATCGGCGGCGAAATGGTGTCGCTGGCCGCGATCGAATCGATGATTCAGGCCCTTTGGCCCGATTGCAATCACGTGGTCGTCGCCTTGCCCGATCCCCGGAAGGGCGAGCAGCTTGTCCTCGTCACCGACAAGCCGGATACGGATCAGGATGTGCTCCGGGCCCATGCGCAGCAGCAGGGCTTCCCCGAACTGTGGGTGCCGAAGGCCATCCTGGTGTCCGGCATCCCCGTTCTGGGTTCCGGCAAGATCGACTATCCCGCCACGGTGGAAATGGCACGCCGCCTCCAGGCGATGCTGTAGTGCTTGACTATAGGATCCCTCTCCCAGCATCCGTAACAAAGCAGCCGCCTCCGCGTTGTCATGCCGACGAAGCTGCCCTTGGGCGCGCAATCCCGACGGATGGTGTCATGAAAAAGACCGTGCTTGCCTTGGCCTTCCTGGCCTATGCTTCCAACGCGCAGGCCCAACAGCGTCTTTCGACTCTCAGCCTCACCTGCGGCCAGGCTCAGCAGATTATTCTCTCGAGAGGCGCGGACGTTCTGAGCACCGGTACATACACGTATGACCGGTTCGTGCGCGACCGGAGCTTCTGCGAGTTCAACGAGGGGCTTGAGCCCGCCTTCGTACCGACCCGCGATACTCCGCAATGCCCGATCGGATACCGCTGCCGGAGCCACGATCTTGACTTCTTCGGTGACTGAATCCGCCCATGCCAAGGGATCTCGGAGTGTTGAGATTATGACACACTCGGCAGGAAAGGCTTGGAAGGGGCAGTAAATTGCCTATTTACTGTGCAGCAAGGGTGCGTCGTGGGCAGATCCGGCGCCCGGGTATATTGCCTGAATCGACTGACTCGCTATTGTCGCGATTGAATTTGGGTCCTGGGACTCACGCGTTTTGGATTTTTGGAGTCATACTATGAAGCTCGTTAAGAGCCTTCTCCTGGGATCGGTTGCGGGGCTCGCAGCCGTGGTGGGGGCTCAGGCTGCCGATCTTCCTATCGCGAAGGCGGCTCCTGTTGAGTATGTTCGTGTCTGCTCCACCTACGGCGCAGGCTTCTTCTACATCCCCGGCACGGAAACCTGCCTCCGCGTCGGTGGCCGAGTCCGTGCTGAATACCGCTACGTCGAGCCGGAGCTCCGCGACGACGACGCGATCGGCTTCCGCGCTCGCGGCCGCATCCAGCTCGACGCCCGCACCGCTACGGCTTACGGCCTGCTGCGTACCTTCATCCGCCTGGAGATGTTCCGCGACACCGGCGCCTTCAGCAGTGTTTCTGGCACCGTCGACAACTACTCCGACCTCGATCAGGCCTTCGTGCAGTTCGGTGGTCTGACCGCCGGTCGCGCTCTGACCTTCTTCGACAACGGTGACATCGACACTCAGGTCTTCGGCACGCTCCGCTGGTCGGATCAGCCGAACGTCAACCTGCTGGCCTACACCTTCTCGTTCGGCAACGGCTTCTCGGCCACCCTGTCGCTCGAAGAGGGCCGCTATGCTGGGAACGATTTCGATCTGGACCCGGCGACCGGACTGACGTTCCTCGAAGCCGGTCGGCGCATGCCTGACGTCGTTGGTAACCTGACCTACTCCGGGACCTGGGGCTCGGCCACGGTGTCTGGTGCTCTTCACCAGCTCCGCAGCGCTGCTCTGGCTGGCGTGCCGGCCGACTTCATCCCGGATACCGAGTACGGCTTCGCCGTGTCCGGACAGGCCAATGTGAACCTGCCGGCGCTCGCTCCCGGTGATGCCCTGTGGTTCAGCGCGACCTATGCCGACGGGGCGCTCGGCTACCTGGGCTTCGATGCCTCCGCTTCGGCGGGCAATACGTCCCGTGCCGTTGTCGATGCCTACTATGATGCCGATGGCGAGATCGAGACTGGCCGCGGCTGGCAGGTCGCCGGTGGCCTGCGCCATTACTGGACCCCTGAGATCCGCCAGAACGTCTTCGGGTCGTATGCTCGCGTAAATTATGGTGCAGATGTTCCCGAAGGGTTCGACTTTACCGAGTGGCGCGCCGGCACGAACGTTATCTGGTCGCCCGTTGCCGGTCTCGACCTCGGCGTGGAACTCCTCTACGCGAACGTCGATCCGAGCGGTTCCGGCGTTGCCACCCGTTCGGGCGATACCTGGGAAGGCCGCCTGCGCGTTCAGCGCGATTTCTGATCGACCCGGCCCGATCCACTAAGCAAAGCCCCGGTGGAAACATCGGGGCTTTTCTGCGTCCTGGCCATGGCGGCATTGTCCCGACAGGGGCTGGCAGATCAACTCGCCCGCCAGAGACCGTGCTCTATCTCTCATTTGGCAACGCATTGTTCGACTGTCCCGCAAGACAATATGGGCCAATCAGGAGTGGATTGATGTCTCGGAGTATGATCCGATCATTGAGATCTCGTTTCATCTTTGCCGTCCTCGGAATCGGTTCTGCTGCCGGACTCGCAGGCTGTTCGACGTCCGCCGATATTGCTTACGGATCGTACCAGTTCGGCCCCGGCTACCAGACCGGCCGCTTATACGAGGGGCGTGTCTATGGAGATCCGCAAAATGGGATCGGAGCCGAGAATTGCCGCACGGTTACGAGACAGGAGACGAATGCGTTCGGGCAGCTCTCTTCCTCGGAGGAGACTGTCTGCCACTAGAGCATCGGACGTGAAAAGTGGATTTGCACTTTTGGGGCCAATCCGATGCTCCATCACAGGGATAGCGCATCCTTTGGTGCGATCCGAAGGGCCACCTGTGTGAAAAGCCGGGTCCGCTATTTCGCATGATGCGCTAGCTCGTTCCGGCGAGGCCTGCCCCATCGGTCGCTCTCCCCTTCTCTTCGGCCGAGGGAACGAACGCCCACCGTGGCGGTTGGCATAGCGTCAACGCTTCGTCAGGAGAACATCACCATGAACAACATCATCTGGCTGATCGGCGCTATCGTGGTCGTCCTTGCGATCCTGTCCTTCCTGGGGCTGCGCTAAATCAACGTTTTGGCGCTGGCAGGGCAGTCGAAGACTGCCCTGCAGCCTTTCATGTGGAACGGATGAAGGTGTGCGTGCGACGCCACCTTACTCGACCAGGGCCAGAACGGTGGAAGCGATGTTCAGAAGAGCGAGCGTTCCTACAAGGGCCGGAATGAGAGGAACCCGCGGGCGCAATTGCCTGTCCTCACCCTGATAACCCTTGCTGTCCCATGAAAGACGAGAGCGCTGGGCGGCCATTGCTCTACTCCTCAACCGGCTCTCCAAGAGAGCGTGTGTACCTTGCGCCCGGTAGAGGTAACAGGAGGTGCGCTTCCGCACACCGTAGCCCAATTTCCCTTGGTCTAAGCTCTTAATGGCGAGTTGCGGTCTTCTGAATCTGAAGAAGCTGGCCTTCGATCGCCCGCATCCGGGTCATCAATCGATCCAGCTCGGTCAGGAGGATCTTCTCTTCCTGCTTGGCCTTCTCGATGAGGTCGGCGGAGGAGCCGTGGCGAATCCGGTGGAGGGCATCGGCCAACTGCATGTCCAGAAGCCGCATGGATCGCTCCAAATCTAGAAATTCCTGATGCAGCTGGTTCTCCTTGAACACCATTGGATCCCGTATGTAAGACAGGCGTCAGGGCTAAAGCTACATTGGGCGGCCCGGTTCCTCCAGGGATAAAATCGTCGGCTGAACGCATTTATCAACGGCCAAGCTGAAACGGAGAGCTCCCCTCACCGTTCTGTGATGACGGTCGCGGCGTGGTGCTTCGCTCCACCTGAGGCCTTGCGTGCTGCCCGTCATGCTGGCGGGAGCGTTACGGTCCGCAATCTGGGAGCAGGTGAGAGCCCGGGCTGCTGCGGTTGCCGAAGAACAGCCGGATAGAGGAGACGCCGGATGGGACAAAGGATCGAGCCGCGTCGCATTGCATTGATCGTTGAGGACGACTTCGAGGTCAGAGGCCTGGCGGCCGCTCTTCTGGAGGAAACGGATCTGCGGGTGGTGGAGACATCCAGCGCCGAAGAGGCCTTGGATTTCATGCGCGACCACGCGGAGGAGGTGGCTTTCCTCTTTGCCGATATTCGGCTTCCATGCCTCATGAGCGGGGTGGATCTTGCCCGAGCCGTTCGCATCAAGTGGCCGTGGGTTCGCACTGTCCTGACCTCCGGCCTCGCGCCTGAGGAGGGCCTCGGCGATGTGCCGCGGGACGTGCGCTTCATGCCGAAGCCTTGGCGCGCCCTTGAGGTGCTGATGGAGGCGGAGAGAGCGGCGCAGGGCCATCGCAACGACAGACCTGGCCTCCAGTAGGGCCGTCGATTCTCGCCTTGGCTCCTTCGTTGATCCGGCTCCTGGAACCTTGACGCTCGTCGGGAATTTCCGTCACCAGAAAGGATTTTGCCGATGTCGCAAACAACTGTTGCCACTGGAACGTTTTCATCCCGCAAGGCTGCCAATCAAGCGGTTCAGCGCCTTGTCTCCGGCGGCTTTGCGCGCAACAGCATTGAGCTTCATCCGCATGATGAGGACGAAGGCTACGATCTTGAGATCCACACCCGGGTAGAGAATGTCAAACGCGCTCAGCGGCTGATCAGAGGCTCGTCATCCATGTCCGTGATGGGCATGCGCGATGTGGGGTACATGGCGTCCGGCGCAGTTCAGACCGCCCGGGCCCATCCGTTTTTCCTGCTGGGAGCCGGCCTTCTCGCAGGCTTCGTGATCTACAATCTGATTCCCCGTCCCGCCGGTTCGAAACGTTCTGCACGGCGCCGGCAGCCGTCACCTTCCGGTGCGCACGCGCGGCATGAGCACCGCTGAAGGGAGGGTAGGGGGGCTTGCTCGTCCTCGCCGCAGGAATGGTCGTCAGGAACGATCGTCCACGGGAGGGGCGCAAGCCTCTAGCCTATCCAGCAATTCCTGGATTTGATCCGGGGCAGGTTCTTTCAGCACATCTTGATAATTGGCCTGGAGCTGGCGCCCGATATTTTTCAGCAGCTCGTTCTGGCCAGCCTCCGTCAATCCGTTGGAACCGATGCTCCAAACGGTTCGCCTGTTCACCGAGAATGGCGGTCCATCTGCTTGGTGGAGCCGCTTTGGCATGCTTTTTCTCCTCTGCTTGCGCGTCCTGAGCGTAAGGTCCTGAGCCTAAGAACGAGAACAGATGCTTTATGTTTCAGTTAAGTTTCTGGAAAAAATGATCTTTTCGGCTAATGGGGGGTAGTCGAATTGTCTCAGGCGAAAACCCTCCTAGAACCGGAAATATTGCCACAAAGCCATCCGCATGCATGTTGAGGCGACTGCGGGTCGCATTGGTTTCGTGCGACCGCTGGTTCACAAGCGTGACTTTGACAAGCACGGGCGGGGGCCTTGAGAGTTGCGTGAATTACTGATGGTCTATCTCGGTGGGGTGATCCTGCTTCTGATGCTCTGCACCACCATCGACTCCGAGGAAAAGATCGGTTTCGACCACATCGTCATCGCTGCCTTCGGATGGCCGATTTTTACGTCGATCCTGGCGTTGAAGGCTTTGAGCAGCCGCTAACCTGTCGCGCGACGTCCGCCTCGGCCGTTCCTCAGATTTCGCATCCCTTTCCTAAAGGGAGATGGCCCCTCTATAAGGGGCAGCGGATGCCCGTTAGCGGTGATGGGAACATTGCCGGCGGTGCGAGCAAGACAGGCTCAACAGGATCGTCATGTATAGCACAGCCTCAAGGTCCGGAAGAGGATCCGTCACGCGGAGGCAAACGCCAGGACGACGCAGGCACCTGTCGCTGCGTGTTCATCTGGCCGTGATGTGTGTGGCCCTTGCGCTTCCCATCCTGCTCTTCGTCGGCCACATCCTCTGGCAATTCGCCCATGCGGAGCGGAGCCGCCTTGAAGGCGACGCCCTGACCGCGGCGCGTGTGATCGCGGCGGATGTCGACCGCGAGCTGACGGGCTTACGCTCTGCTCTCGGCGTTCTGGTTTACTCGCAATCCCTGCAGGTCGGCGATCTCGATGCCTTCCATCGTCAGGTGACCGAAGCCAATCTTCGCAACGGCATCAACGTCGTCCTGCGGACGCCGGACGGTCAGCAAGTGGTGAACAGCCGGCTGCCGCGAGGCGCTGCTCTGCCTAGAGGTTCGCTGCCCGGAGACAAGGCGACAACCGAGCTCAGGAGACCCGTGGTTTCAGACCTGTTCACGGGAGCCGTATCGGAGCTGCCGCTCTTTGCCATCACCGCGCCTGTGATGCGCAATCAGGAAGTGGTCTATCTGCTCTCGATCAGTGGCTCGGTGGACCGGATTCAAGAGCTGACGAAGCAGGAGGGAGTGCCCGAAGGCTGGACGGTTGCGGTTGTGGACCGCCGGGGAAGAATCCTCGCGCGCAACACGCGGCACAAGGAGTTCGTCGGAAAGCCCGCGACGCGCGACTTGCAGGAGAATACGAATGGTCCCGAAGGAACGTGGAGAGGCTTCACGATCGACGGTCAGCCTGTGTTCGGCGCTTACGCACGCTCTCAGCTGTCGGATTGGCGCATCGCAGTCGGTGTGCGCGATACGGAGCTTGCGGCACCCCTGACGCGTTCACTCGGCTATCTTGGCGGGCTGGGGGCGGGCCTTGCCCTGCTCTCGGCCGCGCTCGCCTGGCTTTTCGGGCGGCACATCACGATCCCCATGGAGATACTCGCCGCGCAGGCGACCGCCCTTGGACGGGGAGAGAAGGTTTCGCCCTTGAACACGTCGTTGCGCGAGATGGCCAAGGTAGGGGATGCGCTTGCCATGGCCTCTTCCGGCCTTCGGGAGCGCGAGCGAGAGCGAGATCAGGCCGAGGCGGCTCTGCGCGCGAGCGAGGAGCGTTTCCGCTTTGCTTTCGAAGCGGCGGGCGGCGTCGGCAGCTGGGATTGGGATGTTGTCAACGACCGCGTCCATGCCAGCGAGACCTTCGCCAAGCTCTTCGGTGTCGATCAGCAGCGCGCGGTGAAGGGAATTCCGTTGTCGGATTTCGTCGCGGGCATTCATCCGGAGGATCGGTCCGCTGTCGGTGCGGAGATCGAGCGCGCGCTTGCGAACGGGGCGGATCTTGCGGCCGAGTACCGGGTCGTCGGTCAGGATGGCCTCACCCGCTGGATCGCGGCACGCGGGCGCTGCTATCTTGACCAGACAGGTAAGCCGCTGCGCTTTCCGGGCATCGCCATCGACGTGACCGACAGGAAGCGCACGGAAGAAGCGCTCGCAGCTAGCGAGCGGCGTCTCCAGGCCATTCTCGAGACCGTTCCCGTAGGGATCATCATTGCCGATGCTCCAACCGGCCGTGTTATCGGCGGCAATGCCCAGGTGGAACGCATCTTTGGCCATCCTGCTCTGCCGTCGGAAGATCTTGAAGACTATCGGGATTGGATGGGGTTTCATCCCGACGGGCGGCGAGTGCAGCCGATCGAATACCCTATGTCGCGGGTCCTGCGTGGCGAGGAGGAGCGCTCAGAACTGGAGATTCTCTATCAAAGGGGCGACGGCCGCCGCGCGTGGCTGCGTCTCATGGGGGCTCCGATCCGTGACGAAGCGGGGCGGATCATTGCGGGCGTCGTGGCATGCCTCGATGTGGATCGTGAGAAGCGGGCGGAGGAGGCTCTGCGCTCGTTGAACGCCACGCTGGAACAGCGCATCGCCGAAGCGATCGCGGAGCGCGAGAGGGTAGAGGCGCAGTTGCGTCAGGCGCAGAAGATGGAAGCGGTGGGGCGTCTGACCGGCGGCGTCGCTCACGACTTCAACAATCTTCTGACGGTGATCACCGGCAACCTCGACATGCTCCGGCGCAAGGTGGAGAACACAGGCGATCCGCGGCTCGTGCGTAATGTCGACAACGCCGTGGAGGGTGCCCGCCGCGCGGCTCAACTGACGCATCGCCTCCTGGCCTTCTCGCGGCAGTCCCCGCTCCAGCCGGAGATCGTGGATCTCAACAAAATCGCTTCGGGAATGTCGGAGCTGCTCCGTCGCACGATCGGCGAGACCATCGCCATCGAGACGGTGCTCGCCGGCGGGTTGTGGCGCACGGAGGTCGACCCCAACCAGTTGGAGAGTGCAATCCTCAATCTCGCGGTCAACGCACGCGACGCAATGCCAGAGGGTGGGAAGCTGACCCTCGAGACGGCCAATGCCTATCTCGACGAGGCCTATTCGGCCAGCACGGCCGGCGAGGTCAAGCCCGGGCAATACGTGATGGTGAGCATGTCCGACACGGGATCCGGCATGACTCCGGAGGTGCAGGCGAAGGTCTTCGAGCCGTTCTTCACCACGAAGCCGGTCGGAAAGGGGACTGGCCTGGGACTCGCGCAGGTGTACGGCTTCGCGCGTCAGTCCGGCGGCCACGCGGCCATCTATTCGGAGCCCGGACAGGGCACGACCGTAAAGCTCTACTTTCCTCGCGTGACGCGGACCGCGGCGGAGGATGTGCCTGTGGGTGAGGAACTCTCAGGAAAGCAAGCCGCGCGCATGGCGGGGCAGACGATCCTGGTGGTCGAGGACGAGGTAATGGTGCGGGATTTCTCCGTGTCTGTCCTGGAGGAGGTGGGCTATCGCGTCCTCGCCGCCGGGGACGCCGCGAAAGCCCTGGAACTCATCGAAGCGAATCGCGAGGAGATCGACCTTCTCCTCACCGACGTGGTGCTGACAGGTTCCATGGACGGTCGCAAGGTGGCGGAGGCGGCCCTGAGGATCCGCCCCGATCTGAAGGTGCTCTTCACCACCGGCTATACCCGGAATGCGATCATCCACCACGGCCGTCTGGATGACGGCGTGCAGCTGATCACGAAACCTTTCTCGGCGGGGAGCCTCGTGGAGCGCGTCGGTCGCATGCTGGAGGAGGGGCAGGGATGACGAGGTGCCTCCCTCACCGAACGTCCTTAAAGAAGGAGCGCCCGGTGAGGGGCGCTCTAGTTGCGATCCGTAGGGGCAAAATAAAGGATCGTAACTCTAGGTAATAATTCAATCTGGAAAAAGCTATAGCGTCAGGCTTTCTCAGAAGTATTACTCCGGGCGGTATATCCCTCTGAGGTATCTCAGTTTTTGTCGCAGAATGTGAGGGGCGGCTTGTTCAGAAAGGCCGCGACCTGTCCTTCAATGCGGCATTCGGTAGCAAAGACCACCAAGAAACAGGTAAGTGCCTAGACGAGCAAGGAAATTCCGCGCTTGCGATCATGGCATGTTCGGAGTCCTCGGCGAGGGAGCGGTTCCAGCGATGCCAATCGAGGAAGCGGCCACTTCAGCAGGTTAGGTGCCTCAAAGGTCTCATTCCGACCTGAAAACGGCCCTTCCTTTGTAAGGCTCTATCTCTCAGTTTGACCCGATGCGGACCATCCGCTGTATCGGACTTGATCCGCTACTCGACCCGTCGTTGGCGAAGGTTTTCCGCAACGAGCGCCTGAAGCCGCCACAGGTTACGATCCCGAATGCCCTCCGCTTCCAGATGAGCAACCGTGTTGTGCAGATACTCGGCGCATGAACCAGCCGGCCCACAGGCCCTCGCGAGCATGATAGCCACCTCAGGCAGCGGCAGACCCCTCGCTGACCGATCTCCCTTGACGCCTGCCCAGAATGTCAGTGCGCGCCGGGAGCCGTTTGGGGTCCTGACCCGCAGCCAGCGAACCATGTCGATCACCTCCCTGTAGCGGATCTCCCGCTGCAATAAGGTTCGTAGGTCCTGAAGCCGATCCTCGTTCGGCAACCGAAGGTTCAGCCCCTGGCATGTCCCTCCTGGCTCCAGCGCCATCATCAAGCCTGGCTGCTCACTCGTGGCCCGCCATCGCTCCATCCTGAGGGAAAAGGCCCGATGCCAACCGTAAGCCGTAGCTCGTTCCCGTCCGGCGACCTCAAAGCCCGGGTTCCAGATCAATGATCCATAGGCGAACACCCAGATGGGATCGGTCCCGGCCTCCCGGGCGATGCGCTCAGTCAAAAGGTCCAACTCATCATCAGGCAACGGCGTCCAGCCGGGCTCCGGTCCCTCATCAGGCACCTTCCTCACCGTGCCTGCGACAAGTTGAGGGGTAAGATGCATGGCACTCCGGTTGTCGCTACGCGCGGCTCTATGTCGGGTCATGGGGTACCTGGATCTCACAACGCTTCCTGATCATGGGGAGGTAGCCTTGGCAGAATGCCAGATAGGCGCGCACGATCGTTGAGGGATGGCGGTGCTGCCGGTAGATCAGGTGAACGGGTGACTCCGGGAACGGCCGTTCGGGAAGGACCGGAACCAAATCTCCGCTTCGGATGGCCCCGGCAGCGAGAAACGGCGGAAGCTCGGTGATGACGTCGCCTGACAGCGTACGGTCCCGGAGCTGAAGGTAATCGTTCACAGTGAAGATCGGACGGATGTCCTTGGCCTGCCCCCCGAGGTTCCACCTCACCTGAGCGTCTCCGGTCGATCCCCAGGCGGCGCAAGGATAGCGGTCGAGATCGCGTGGCTGCGCTGGCGGTCCCAGCCGTGCGATCAGGTCCGGGCTGGCGACAAGGACATGCCGGAACGAGAGAAGATGACGGGCAACGACGGTCTCGTGAACAACGGCGCCGACGCGCAGGGCGACATCGATCCCGTCCGCGAGCAGGTCGACACGCCGCTCGGTCGAGTGGACGCTGACCTGGATGTCGGGATAGCGGCGCTGGAACGCTCCGAGGAGATCCCACCACGGCTCGAACGATTGCGGCAGGGAGAGGCGCAGGCGGCCCTTGAGCCGTGTCTGCTCGTTGATGAGCGACTGCCTGGCCTCCTGCAACGCCTCAATTCCGCCGCTGGCGTGATCGTAGAGCCGCTCCCCGGCTTCCGTGACCTTCGAGCCCCGCGCGGAGCGCTCCAGGAGCTGCACGTTGAGCTGACCTTCGAGCTCCGCGATCTTGCGGCTCAGGGTCGGCAGGGGGACGCCGAGGCGCGTTGCCGCCGCCGACAGGCTGCCCGCCTGAACGACGGTGATGAACATATGTACGGCATTCAGATCCATCGCTGATGCCTACCACGCATGAGAGGCTGTCTGCCAGAACAAAGCATTCCTTCCATATGTGGATATCCTTATCTCGGAGAGGAGCATGATCGTGACATTGGAGACAACATGCATCATCCATGGAACTGCCGAATGGGGATCGCTATGGCCATCGTTTCTTCCTTGGGGCTTGGGATGCCCGCCTCCGCCCAGGATGACTTCGCGGGGCGGGAGCAGCTTCGTGCCAGTTCGGCCGAGTTCCGCAAGGACGTGATCCAGGTCACTGACGGGGTCTTCGTGGCGGTCGGGTATTCCGCGAGCAACGTGACCCTCATCCAAGGACGGGACGGATCGATCATCGTGGATACGTCGGCCAATCCGGTCGATGCGCGTGCAATCATTGAGGCTTTCGGGGTTCGGATGGTCCGGCCCGTTCGTGCCATCATCTATACCCACAACCATCCCGACCATTCCGGTGGCGCCAAGGCGTTCGCAGGCAGCGACAATCCGACGATCTACAGCCACCAGGCACTTGTCGATGCCAAGCCGGAGTTCGGTCGTGGACCGCGTGGCGGCGGCGATGCCTTCGGCACGAAGCTGCCGGGCGAGCTGTTCATCAACGCCGGCACCCAGCTCGAGTATGGCCGGGTGACACCCCATACCCGTGAAGGCTTCCTTCCCCCGACCCGCACCTTCAGCGGCGAAGAGGAGACCATCGAGGTCTCAGGGGTCCGGATGCAGCTCATCCACACGCCAGGCGAATCCCCGGAGAACATCGCTGTCTGGATCCCCGAGAAGGGCGTCCTTCTCCCGGGCGACGACTTCTACAAATCGTACCCGAACCTGTCGCCGCTTCGCGGCCTCAGCCTGCGTCCGCCGGAGAAGTGGATTGCCAGCCTCGAAAGAATGATGACCCTGGATGCCAGCTACCTCGTGCAGGGCCATATGCGCCCGGTCCTGGGCAAGGATGAGGTTCGCGAGGCCCTGACGGTCTACCGGAACGGCATCAAGACCGTGCTCGACCAGACACTCGAAGGCATCAAGCAGGGCAAGACCCCTGACGAGCTGGTCCAGGAGGTGCGGCTCTCGCCCGAGCTGGCGAAAAGCCCGTACTTGCAGGAATACTACGGCAGCGTGGCATGGACCGTTCGCGGTATCTACGCCGACTATGTGGGCTGGTTCGACGGAAACCCGACCAATATTTTCCCGCTGCCGCCGGCAGAGCGTGCCGCGAAGATGCTTGAGATGGCCGGTGGCGCCGACAGCATGCTTGCCCGCGCCCGCAAGGCGCTCGAAGCGGGCGAGTTCCAATGGGCAACCGAGCTGACCGACTACGTGTTGGCTGTCGATCCGAAGAACGTCGCGGCCAAGCGGCTCAAGGCGGCTGCACTGACGGAACTCGGGGAACGTCAGGTCAATGCCACGGCCCGCAACTACTATCTGACATCGGCACAGTTCCTGATGGCGAACTAGGCGCCCTGGATTGCCGGCGCCGCCGACGGGTTGGCAGAATGCTGGGGTCGAACAACCTTGCGACCTGATCAATGGCTGCCACTTCGCTGTCGATTTGCTTGATCTGCTGTTCCAAGGTTTGGCGCTGCTCGGTCAGCTCGGCACGCTTCTTCAACAACTCCTCAACGGCACCCGCCATCCCACACCCCGCTCGACTCAAATCGTTCAGCAGGATGCTGCACAATTGACGGCGGACATTACCGGATCAGGTCACGAAAATCTGGTGGCGTTTGCTACCGAATGCCGCTTCAATGGAACTAGGCGCGTGCGGCCCTTATTCGTTGTGGACACTTCGTCGAACAAAAGAAAAAGCCGCGATCAGATCTGCATCTGGTCGCGGCCAAGGTCATGCCTTGAAGGATCGCGGCAGGTCTCGATGAATAATGTCGATATCGTTGAAGTATTCATTGGTGTACGAATATAGTCTGTCTACGCCGACCTAAGGAGAGGGGCAACTAGACCAAACGTTCTATGTTCCAACTGTGCCTCGTTCGGAAAATTCAGCCGCTGGGACGACAGGAGCGGTGATGCTCATCGGCATTCCGAATGCTGCGGCGTGAGCGTATCCGACACGGAGAGATAACCCCAAATCGCTGTTCGGCTCCCACATGCCGCTCCCCGGGCATGACACGATCCGGGCGGATGAGCGTATTGCCGCACAACGGCGGGCGAATCTGGTGCGGACGGCGGGGGTCGAACCCGCACGGGCAGTGCCCGAGGGATTTTAAGTCCCTTGCGTCTACCGGTTTCGCCACGTCCGCATCCAAATGAGGGTTACCGATCCCGCGGCCGGAGCGCAAGCCTGCAGCGGGTCGCGAAGGCTCATTCGGGTGCGCGGAAGCCGTAGATCCAGTCGTACCGGTTCGACATGCTTTCGGGCCCGATCCACTGCATGATCCTGTCCCTGCCGAAAGCCACGATGGCGCCCGAGTGATAGATGCGCCCGTTCCGGCGCCCTTCGGCCTGGATACGCGTGACCCGCTCGAAACGGTGCTGCTCATACGCCGCGAGAGCCTCCGCCACATCCTGCGGACCATCCGCCAGGAGCGCGCCGAGGGTCGCGGCATCTTCGATGGCCAGCGCGGCGCCCTGCGCCAGGAACGGCAGGACCGGATGGGCGGCGTCGCCGAGCAGGGCGATCCGGCCTCTGGCGAGCTTCCTGATCGGGTGGCGGAACAGGGACCAGCGCAGCCATTCGCGCGGCCTGCCCAGCAATTCGCGCAGGACAGGGGTGGCGCTGCTGTAGTGGGCGAGCAGATCCTCCGCACGCCCAGGCGCCGACCAGCCGTCAACGGGGGCCTTGGCTCTTTCGATGGCGACCACGTTGACCAGATTCCCGCTGAAGATCGGATAATGAACCACGTGCCCCTTCGCTCCGAGCCAGAGGCCGGTCTCGTTCTCGGCCAGTTCCTCCGGAACGAGCCTGCGCTCGACGGTGGCGCGCCAGGCGACATAGCCGTGGAAGGTAGGGCGGTTCGTGTCGCCGACGGCATGCCTGACCTTGGACCAGACGCCGTCTGCGCCGACCACCACGTCGGCAGCGAGGCTCTCTCGCGCTCCGTTGGACGAGGTCCAGACGACTTCCGCTCGTTCGGGAGCGTTCCGCACCTCCTCGACCTTGCGCCCCGTCGCGATGCGGACCGAGGCTTCGGATCTGACGGCATCGAGCAGGATGGTCTGAAGATCGGCCCGGTGGACCACCCAATAGGGCGCACCGTAGCGCTGCTGCATATAGGTACCGAGGGCGACCTCTCCAATGGACCGTCCCGACGCGATGCCCCGCACAACTACGCGCTCAGGCACCGATGCCACCCGCCGCAGGGCGGGGGCGAGCCCCAACCTGATGAGGACGCGGCTGGCGTTGGGCGAGAGCTGGAGGCCCGCGCCCACCTCGCTGAAGCCCGTGCGGCGTTCGATGAGCGTAACTGAGTGCCCCTGGCGCGCGAAGGTCAGGGCTGCCGTCAGGCCGCCGATTCCGGCGCCGACGATGGCGATGGAGAGGCTCGGCACCTTAACGAGAGGACGGGTCGGTTGCGAAATCCGGCTCCCAGACGCATTCGGACGGGCGGGCTTCGTCGGCTTTCAGGGAGGGATCGTATTTGAACAGTGTCGAGCAATAGGAGCAGATCGTCTCGGTGTCATATCCCATGTCGATGAAGATATGGGGATGATCGAAGGGAGGCGTGGCTCCGATGCACATGAACTCCTTCGAGCCCACATGAATGACGGGAACGCCCGGATCGTTGTGGAAGTGAGGTGTGCCTTTGTCAGCCATTGCCATCGCTCTGAAGCTTAGAAATTCGCGCGCACCATAATGGCCGATGGGCCATGCGCCTAGACCCAAAATTTCCTTCCTCCGCACCCGTCTCTCTCCGGCTCCCGGCAGGGGCGGCCAAGTGCGTCCTCAAACCCGTGAAGCGCCGATCCCGTCCAGGGTGGGAGAGGGGATTTGCCGGTGCTTCGGCGCCTTCTCTGGAGGGCGCGCTGCGCCTTGACTTTGCGCCCCCACCCCGACCGCTCAGCAAAGGGGACGCATCTCTCCATCTCCACGTCATGGCCGTCCCCGGACTTGATCCGGGGATCGCTCCCGGCCATCCCTGTCCCGGGAAACCCAGCGCCATCGAGGCACGGATCCCGGCACAGGCCTGGGATGACGAGGGGATGGCAGAGAGGCCGCGGGAGACGGAGACGGGTCGGCGTCGCCAGACCGCCAAGACGATTGTCTTTGACGGGGCGGGGGCCTAGGTTGCGCCGCAATTGATCCCAACTTCCGGTCCATACATGCGCTACTTCAACTCCAGCGGCGTCAGCATCGCGTATATCGACGTTCCTCCCCACGAGGGGCGAGGCGATCCGGTTCTGCTCATTCACGGCTTCGCGTCGAACCATGCGGTGAACTGGGTCAACACGCTGTGGGTGAAGACCCTCACGCGCGAAGGATACCGCGTGATCGCGCTCGATAATCGCGGGCATGGCGAGAGCGAGAAGCTCTACGACCCAGAAGCCTACCATTCCTACCGTATGGCGGAGGACGCGTGCCGTCTGCTCGATCATCTCGGCATCGAGCGCGCAGACGTGATGGGCTATTCCATGGGCGCGCGCATCACGGCGCATCTGGCGCTGGCCTCGCCGGAGCGCATGCGCTCGGCCCTTCTGGGCGGGCTCGGCATTCATCTCGTCGACGGCGTCGGTCTTCCGCTTGGCATCGCCGACGCCATGGAGGCCCGCTCGCTGGACGAACTGACCGATCCTATGCAGCGCATGTTCCGCGCATTCGCCGAACAGACCGGGAGCGATCTCAAGGCGCTGGCCGCCTGCATCCGCGGTTCGCGCCAGGCGCTGACGAAGGAAGAGCTCGCCTCGATCAAGCTGCCGACTCTCGTTTCCGTCGGCACCAACGATGACGTGGCGGGCTCGGGTCCGGAACTCGTAAAGCTGATGCCGAACGCCACCGCGCTCGATATCCCCGGCCGCGATCATAACCTAGCCGTCGGCGACAAGGTTCACAAACAGGGCGTGCTGGAGTTTCTCGCCAGGCGCCCCTGATCGCTACGCCCTGCTCTCTTCCATGTGGAGATATCCGACCGTCCTCACGGGCCCTGTGCCGGTGATCTCGCTTCGGTGACCCGCCGTGCTCTTCCGATGGGAATGGCGTGACTGATCCCCGGATCAAGCCCGGGGATGGCCATGACGTGGAGGGGACGACGACTACAATCTTCGCCTCTCAGCTCCTGGCGCGGATCGGCGATCGCGGCCGTTGATAATAGGGTGCAGCCCAGTTTCAAAAGGAGACAAGAATGACACGACTCGACAGCGTCATCCGGCGCCTGACGGCGCAGCGCGACCTCTTGGACTGGGCAGCCCGCGAGGTCTCCGCGCAGGGACTCGTGCTCGAACTCGGCCTCGGCAACGGACGCACCTACGATCATTTGCGTGCCCGCCTGCCGGGACGGGAGATCTACGTGTTCGAACGCTCGCCAGCTGCCCATCCCGACTGCATTCCGCCGGAGGGCTATCTGATCGTCGGCGACATCTTCGAGACCCTGCCGCTCTTCACCGAGCGCTTCGGGGTGGGCTCCGCCGCGCTCATTCACAGCGACATCGGCACCGGCGACGAAGAGGCCAATCGCGTGCTCGCGCAACGCCTGTCGCCGCTGCTCGAAACCCTCCTCCAGCCGGGCGGCATGATCATTGCGGATCGTGCTTTCGATCTGCCGTCCTGCACGGATATCTCGTCCCGGACCGGCGTGGCCGAGGGGCGCTACTTCGTCTACCGGCGCTGAAGTCTCAGCGACCGGTGAAGATGGGTTTGCGCTTTTCGAGAAAGGCGGTGCGCCCCTCCACCGCGTCTGCGCTGTCGAAGCATTCGTCGGCCAGCGCGACCGGATCGGTGCTGGGATGCGCGAGCCCCATGGCCGCATCGATGGCAGCTTTCGCGGCGCGAATCGTGAGGGGCGCATTCCGGGCGATGTCCCGCGCGAGCGCGAGGGTGGTTTCCTCCAGGGCTTCATCAGGCACCACGCGCTGAACGGCACCGAGGCGCTGCGCTTCCTCGGCCGCGATGCGCCGCGCTGTGTAGAACAGGTCCTTGGCCGCCGGTGCGCCGACCGCTGCTGTCACCAGCTTCATCGCGCCCGGAGGATAGCCGACTCCGAGCCGCGCGGCGGGAATGCCGAAGATGGCGTTCTCGGAGGCGATGCGCAGGTCGCAGGAGAGCGCCAGCCCGAAGCCACCGCCGAGGCAGAAGCCGCGGATCATGGCGATCACCGGCTTCGAGCAATGGGCCACGGCCCAGAACGCAGCCTCGTTGATCGCCTCATAGCGCCGACCGCCCTCGGCATCGGCTCGCGCGGTTTCAAATTCCCCGATGTCGGCACCGGAGGCGAAGGATTCTCTTCCTTCTCCACGCAGCACGATCACACGCACGCGCTCGTCCCGGTCCAGGCCCTCGAAGATGCCCGGCAGGGCTCTCCACATGTCGAGGTCAAGGGCGTTACGCTTGGCCGGATTGTGAATGGCGAGAGTCGCGACGGAGCCGTCGATGGATGCGTTGAGCTTGGAGCTGCTCGGCGAAAAAGAGGCGTTCATAGCGTCCGGGGATCTGTGGTAAGGGGCGGGGGTTTCTTATGTATGCTCTATCGAGCGCGAGCCGGCAGGAGATTATCATGACACAGACCCGCTTGAAGTCCGGGAGCCCGGATTTTCTCGCCGGCAAGGTCGATCCGATCTGGAAGCGCCTCCGTTCCGAAGCCGAGGCCATCGTTCAGAGCGAGCCGGCTCTGGCGGGATTCGTGCTGAGCACAATTCTCCATCAGCCGAGCCTGGAGGCGGCGGTGATCCATCGGGTCGCGTCGCGGCTCGGCCATGCGGCCCTGCCGGCCGACATCATCGAACAGGTTTTCCTCGAGGCCGCGGAGCAGGACCAGAGCATCGGCCAATCGTTCCGCGCCGACATCAGCGCCGTGCTCGACCGGGACCCGGTCGTGACCCGGACGATCGAGCCCGTGCTCTACTTCAAGGGTTTTCACGCGATCCAGACCCATCGCCTCGCCCATTGGCTCTGGAGTCACGGACGGCAGGATTTCGCGCTTTACCTC
Source organism: Microvirga makkahensis (assembly GCF_009830105.1). GTDB lineage: Bacteria > Pseudomonadota > Alphaproteobacteria > Rhizobiales > Beijerinckiaceae > Microvirga > Microvirga makkahensis. The sequence goes on along the minus strand of NZ_WURB01000001.1, from coordinate 70,799 downwards.
CAGAGCCGCTCCTCCGAGGCGTTTCAGACGGACATCCATCCGGCCGCCCGGATCGGGCGCGGCATCTTTCTCGATCACGCCACCGGCCTCGTGGTCGGCGCCACCGCCGTCATCGAGGACAATGTGTCGATGCTTCAGGACGTGACGCTCGGCGGCACCGGCAAGGAGCGCGGCGATCGCCATCCGAAGATCAGACATGGCGTGCTGATCGGGGCCGGGGCCAAGATCCTGGGCAACATCGAAGTCGGTCATTGCGCGAGAATCGCCGCGGGCTCGGTGGTTCTCAAGCCGGTGCCGCACAATGCCACCGTGGCGGGCGTCCCGGCCAAGGTGGTCGGAACCGCCGGATGCGAGGAGCCTGCTCGCGCCATGGATCACCTTCTCTCCGAAGCGGACGGGATCTGACGGGGGAGAAGGAGGTTTCAAGGACCCAAGCCCGCTTGCCCGCGTTGGCACGCCGTGGCAATGGCTGAAGCCGGAAAACCTTAGAAAGGACCTGTAGTGGACAAATCGGAGATGGCGAAAGTGGAGCGCTACCTGCGCCAGACCTTTGCGAACCACTCGATCCGAGTGGTCGGTCGCCCGAAAAAGACCGACTCGGCGGAAGTTTACATTGGTGAGGAATTCGTCGGCGTGCTCTTCGTCGACGACGAGGACGGGGATCGTTCCTTCAACTTCACCATGGCGATCCTCGATACGGACCTCGAGGATTAAGCGGCACTTTTCGCAGCAGAACTCCCAGTTTCCGCCGCTTTCATTTGCGGAGCGAACCGGAAGCGCTTCGCACAAGGAATGAGGCGGATCGACTGACCCGCCTCATGAAATTTCGGAAGACGGGAGCCGGCATCTTGGATGTCGGCTTCGTTTTTAGCGGTTCGCTGTGGTGGTGGGTGAGGTGGCAATGCCACCCAGCGAAACCCAGCCGACCTGATCCTGGCTCTCGCGCTTGATGTAGACGTAGCCGGTGCGGCTCCAGGGAAGGATCGACGATGTCTTGTTGTCGAGCACGTAGTCGCCGCGGTTGGTCCGCACCACCAGCACCGCATGGCCTTCGCCGAGCTCGTCGATCACGACCGTCATGCGCATGGCGCGGCGCGGCAGACCGCTCTCGGCGAGAAGGCGGCGCTTCAGGAGCTGGAAGTCCTCGCAATCGCCGCGGCCGTCCTCGGCGAAATCCCAGACGTCGACGGTGCCCCAGTGATCGGCATCGGTCACCGCTTTGATCTTGGCGTTCACGCGCTGATTGATCGATACGATCGTCTTCCAGACCTGCGGGGTCAGGTCGATCTTCTCAGGCTCGTTGACGTCGACGGCGCATTCGGTGGGATTGCCGTCGCAGAATTTCATCCAGGCCAGGAGAGGCTTTGCCGCGCCAATGCTCTCGATCGGATTGCTGGCGACAGGCAGGGCGGCGAGAGTTTGAGCCTGGACAGCGTGGCCTGCGAAGACCGAGAAAGCCGAAAGGAAAGCGACTTTGACGAATGCGTGAGAGAGGGAAATCTTCTCGTTCAGACCGCTTAAGATGCCGTTCTTGAAATAATCCTGCCGCATGCCCCACCAGCCGGTTAATGTTCTTTTAACCAAACTGACATGGTTGCATTGAGGGCTCAAGCGGAAAGTAAAAGGTGAGTTAACGCGTCGCGCCCGGGAGCGGTTCCTTTATGGTTAACAAAAAGTGTTGGTTCAGACCGCAACGAGGAAAATGTTCCCCGGGACAACCGCAAGGTCGAGCTAAACGATTGGTTTTGCTTGCGCGGAGGGCCATGGAGAAGGCTTAAGTGAAAAGACTACCGCCGCTGTCGGCCCCGATTCTGTTCATGCTGCCAGCCCAACAAAAAGTTGTCCATGCCCGTGCGCCAACCCCGTGTTCGCGAACCAGTCCTCAATCTGCCGTCGGTCGTGACCGTCAGCATCCTGGCCCTGGTGGCGATCCATGCCTTCCGCATGTTCCTCCTGTCGGACGAAACCGACTTCCAGACAATCGTGGATTGGGCGGTGATCCCCGCCCGCTGGTCCGTCGCCTATGGCGGCGTGGACGGCCGGGAGATCGTCAGGATGCTCCAGGAGAGCGCCCCGGAGGATGCCCTCGAGCCGATCGCAGCTTTCGCCCTGTACGTTCTCGGAGACGGTGAAGGGCGGCCCTGGACGGCGCTGACCTATGGGCTGCTCCACGGCTCCTGGGGGCATGTGCTCATCAACTCCATCTGGCTCGCTGCCTTTGGCACGCCGATCGCCCGGCGCTGTGGAACAGGGCGGTTCCTCCTGCTCTCAGCCCTCTCCGCCGTCGGGGGCGCCGTGCTCTACGTGGGGATGAATCCGATGCAGGTTTTCCCCCTGATCGGCGCCTCGGGCGCCGTGTCCGGCCTCATGGCGGCCGCGGCATGGTTCATGTTCGCGCCGGCGGCCTGGCATTGGGAAGGGCGGCTCACCGAGCCTCACGAGCGGCCCCGCCAGCCACTCGGCAAGCTCGCCCGCAACCGGCCATTCCTGATCTTCCTCGGCGTGTGGTTCGCCACCAACTATCTGTTCGCCGTCGTCCAACCCATCGGCGTCGGAGAGGGGACCATCGCCTGGGAGGCCCACGTGGGCGGTTTCCTCGTGGGGCTTTTAGTTTTTCCCTGGCTCGATCCTCTGCCGGCGCAAGGAAGTCGCATCTCGGCTTGAAAGCGCCTTGGTTTGGTCCAATCATCCTTCCGACGGACGTAATGCCGTCTTTCATCCGCCGGAGGGAAACCATGAATGTCGATCAGATCCTTTCGCTAAAGGGACGCAATGTCGTGTCCATCGAATCGAACCGTTCGGTGAGCGAAGCGGCGCGGCTTCTCTCAGAGCAGAGGATCGGCGCTCTCGTGGTGGTGGATGGCGCACGGCCGGTTTCCGGCATTCTCTCCGAGCGCGACATTGTGCGAGCCGTCGCGGCACACGGCGCGCGTGCCCTGGACGAGCCGGTCTCGCGTTTCATGACCGGACAGGTCGTCACCTGCACGGGCCGGACCTTGGTCAACGACCTGATGGAGCTCATGACGCAGCAGAAGTTCCGGCACGTGCCCGTCGTCGAGGCCGGGCAACTCGTCGGCATCATCTCCATCGGCGACGTGGTGAAGCAGCGCGTCGAAGAGATCGAGGCGGAAAGTCAGGCAATCAAGGAGTATATCGCCACCGCCTGAGCAAGAACGCCGGTCAGGCCTCCTGGGTATCCTGAAGCAGTTCCAGGATGTCAGGCAGGGCGCGTTCCGTGGCCTGCCGCCCCAGGGCGATGCATTCCTGCGCGCGGTGGAATTCGAACAGGCCCATTCTCGCGAGCTTCGGCGCGATCATGATGTCCGGCGGGTCTCCGGCGAGGCGCGAGCGCGCGATGCGGTCCTGGGTGATGTTGAAGGCATCGACCATCACGGTCGCCATGCCCGGCGCGTTGGGTTTGCGCTGCCTGTCGGCGCGCGATCCCGAGAAGAGGGCCCATTTTCGAGGCGCTTCCTCGATGATCTCCTCGATCTCCTTCTCGTCGCTCGTATCCGTGTCGTAGGACTGGATCACCGTGCCCCGGACGCGGATTTCGCCGTTCAGGTTCACGCAGAGCACGAGATCCGCACCGAGGGCACGGGCGGCGGTGATGGGAATGGGGTTCACCAGAGCCCCGTCCATGAGCCAGCGCCCGCCGACGAGCACAGGATCGAACACGCCGGGGAGGGCGTAGGACGCCCGCATGGCCTGAACGAGCGGACCGCGGGTCAGCCAGATCTCGTGGCCGCTCGTGAGCTCCGTGGCGATGGTGCAGAACTTGATGGGCAGGTTCTCGACGCGGCGGTCCATGAGGTCCTGGTCGAGGAGGCGCTGCAGGCGCCCGCCCGCGATCAGGCCCGCTCCGCTGAAGTGGAAATCGAGCAGGCCCATGACACGGCGCTTGGTGAGCGACAGGGCGAAGGCCTCAAGCTCGTCGAGCTTGCCCGCGGCATAGCAGCCGCCGACCACCGCTCCGATCGAGCATCCGGCGATCACGTCCGGGACGATTCCCGCCTCCTCGAGGACCCTCAGAACGCCGATATGGGACCAGCCCCGGGCTGCGCCGCCCCCGAGAGCCAGCCCGATCTTCATCTTCGCCCGCGGAGCCCGCTCCACAGCCTGCTTGACCTCCTCGATCCCTCCGCCGCCGCCCGCTCCGGCGCTGCGTCGGGCAATCCCGTCCCATAACATGGCTCAACTCCAAGGCCGCTCGTTCCATTCATGCGCCAAGGTCGTGAAGGCTGAATGAACGCTGCCCTACAGTTTCACTTAGGTCGGGTTGCCGAAAACTGAACGGTAGCGGGGTGCAGAGCTATCTGCGACAATCTTCCGATGGCGATGGAGAAGGCGATCGCCATCGGGTGCGAGGCCATTTGAGGCCGCTGATGACGTTAGGGAACCTTTCAAACCTGAAAAGCTGTGCGAGAATGATGAGCCAGGCTGCTCATCCTCTCCCATGCCATCACCGGACCCGTGCCGGTGATCCGGCTTCTGTAAAGCGCCGCGCCCATCCGATTTGGATGGCCGGGACGCGTCCGCCCATATCGAAGGGACCGTGTTACTCTTGGACGAGACTGGGCGTCCCGCCCGTGCTCTCTACCTTGCGGTAGAAACAGGAGCGGCGGCCCGTGTGGCAGCAGCCGCCGTCGCCCGCCACATTGACCTTGAGCCACAGGGCGTCCTGGTCGCAATCCACGCGAATCTCCACGATGGTCTGGATCTGCCCGCTCGTCGCGCCCTTGTGCCAGAGCTCGCCGCGGGAGCGCGACCAGTACCAGGCCTCGCCGGTCTCAAGGGTCTTGGCGAGAGCCTCCGCGTTCATGTGCGCGACCATCAGAAGCTCGCCGGTCGCCGCGTCCGTCGTTACGCAGGTGACGAGCCCGTCTGCGCCAAAACGCGGGGTGAGGGCGGAACCCTCTTCGAGATCGGCCTTGGAGCCTGGGGCGGGAAAGGAGCTGGGACAGGAGGCGCACATGGAAGTCTCTGGAGGCGGGGAATCGAGCCTCAAGCCTTACCGTGTCTCACCAGCGTAAGGAAGCGGACCTGTTCGGCGGGATCATCCTTGAAGACGCCGGTGAACTGGGTCGTGAGTGTCATGGCGCCTGCCTTCTGCACGCCGCGCATGGACATGCACATGTGCTCGGCCTCGATCATCACGGCCACGCCCCGGGGCTCGAGCGCCTGTTCCATGGCGGTCGCGATCTGCGACGTCATGGTTTCCTGGGTCTGGAGGCGGCGGCCATAGACTTCCACGAGACGGGCGAGCTTGGACAGGCCTACCACACCCTTCGTCGGATAATAGGCGATGTGCGCCATGCCGTAGAACGGCACCATATGGTGCTCGCAATGGGAGTAGAAGGGGATGTCGCGCACGAGCACGATGTCGTCGTAGCCCTCGACCTCCGCGAAGATTTTATTCAGGACATCCTTTGGATCGTCCTCGTATCCGGAGTAGAATTCCTTGAAAGCCTTTACCACACGCTTCGGCGTCTCCAGGAGCCCCTCCCGCTGCGGATTGTCGCCCGCCCAGCGGATCAGGGTGCGAACAGCCGCTTCGGCCTCCTCCCGGGTGGGGCGTTCGTTCGGCTTGTCGGCGGCTGGAATCAGACGCGGTGACAAGGACTTAACCACATCGTTCACGTGGAGCCTCTTTCTCACTATAGAACTCTCTGGAAGCAGGGGATGCTCCCGGCCTTTCCGCTCCCGCCTTCCGCTATAAGCCAACACGCAGCCTGTCGCGGAGTTCGGTCATGGTGCTTATATAGAGAATGTGGAGCACATTCCCATTTGTGATGTCTAGACCGGAATGCTGAACGATATTTATAACCGCCGCATCCTGGAGCTTGCGGCCAATATTCCTCATCTCGGGCGGCTGCCCGAGCCGGATGCGTCGGCGACGGCTCGTTCCAGGCTTTGCGGCTCCACCGTGACGGTTGACCTGAAATTGGACGGCGACGTGGTGACGGCCTTCGCCCACGACGTGAAGGCCTGCGCGCTCGGCCAAGCCTCCTCCGCCATTATGGGGCGGCACGTGATCGGCTCGACGGCGGGCGAGCTGCGGCAGGTGAGAGAGGCGGCGACCCGTCTCCTGAAGGCTGGCGGCGAACCGCCGCAGGGCAAGTGGGAGGACTTAAAGGTCCTGGAGCCTCTGCGGGAGTACAAGGCCCGTCACGCGTCGATTCTTCTCACCTTCGACGCGGTGGTCGATGCCCTCGACCGGATCGAGGCGCGGCGGCCCGGGGAGCTGGAGTGATGCCGAGCCCCGTCCAGCGGGCGGCCCACTGGGCGATCCGGGGCTATCAGCTCAGCCTCTCGGGACTCGTCGGCCGCCAGTGCCGGCATCTGCCGTCCTGCTCCGAGTACACGGACGAGGCCATTCAGAAGCACGGTTTCTGGGCCGGAGGATGGATGGGCTTCGCCCGGATCTGCCGTTGCGGGCCGTTCGGCACTCGCGGCATCGACCTCGTTCCCGAAACATTGCCCGACGGCTCAGGCTGGTATAAGCCGTGGGCCTACGGTCGCTGGCGGGGCGTGAACGCGCCGGATATTCCTTCTGCGATCACATGCGAGGCGGTTGCGCCTGACGACCGCCGCACTTCCTAAACCCCCAATCGTGGGGACTACGCTTACCTGCTTCGTTGGCAGGAGTGAGCCAAGGAGACCTTGTGAGATGATTACCCTGACATTTCCCGATGGCGCCCAGCGCCAATATGCCCCCGGCACCACCGGCCGCGAGATCGTGGAGGGCATTGCCAAGTCGCTCGCAAAGCGCACTGTCGCCATGACTCTCGACGGCACCGTGACCGATCTCGCCGATCCGATCACGAAGGATGGTAGGATCGAGTTTCTCAACCGCGAGGATCCGCGCGCGCTGGAGCTGATCCGGCACGATTGCGCGCACGTGCTGGCGGAAGCCGTGCAGGAGCTTTTCCCGGGAACGCAGGTGACCATCGGTCCCGTGATCGAGAACGGCTTCTATTACGATTTCGCCCGCAACGAGCCCTTCACCCCCGAGGATTTCCCGGCCATCGAGGCGAAGATGCGCGAGATCATCGCGCGCGACAAACCCTTCACGAAGGAAATCTGGAGCCGCGACAAGGCCAAGCAGATCTTCAAGGAAAAGGGCGAGACCTACAAGGTCGAGCTCGTCGACGCGATTCCCGAGGGCCAGGACCTCAAGATCTACTTCCAGGGCGATTGGTTCGACCTGTGCCGCGGTCCGCACATGACCTCCACGGGCAAGATCGGTAATGCGTTCAAGCTTATGAAGGTGGCGGGCGCCTACTGGCGCGGCGACTCGAACAACGCGATGCTCACCCGCATCTATGCGACCGCCTGGGCCTCCCAGGAGGACCTCGACAACTATATCCGGCAGCTCGAGGAGGCCGAGAAGCGCGACCACCGCCGCCTGGGCCGCGAGATGGACCTGTTCCACTTCCAGGAGGAGGGACCGGGCGTCGTCTTCTGGCATCCCAAGGGCTGGACGGTGTTTCAGGAGCTGATCTCCTACATGCGCCGGCGCCTGAAGGGCGACTACAAGGAGGTCAACGCGCCGCAGATCCTCGACAAGGCGTTGTGGGAGACCTCCGGTCACTGGGGTTGGTACCGCGAGAACATGTTCGCGACGCAGACCGAGGATGACCGCGTCTTCGCGATCAAGCCGATGAACTGCCCGGGCCACGTGCAGATCTTCAAACACGGCCTGAAGTCCTATCGCGACTTGCCGCTTCGCCTCGCCGAGTTCGGCAACGTGCATCGCTACGAGCCGTCGGGCGCGCTGCACGGGCTCATGCGCGTGCGCGGCTTCACGCAGGACGACGCGCATATCTTCTGCACGGAAGACCAACTCGCCGACGAGTGCCTGAAGATCAACGACCTGATCCTCTCGACCTATGCCGATTTCGGGTTCGACGAGATCGTCGTGAAGCTCTCCACGCGGCCTGAGAAGCGCGTCGGCACCGACGAGATGTGGGACCACGCCGAGGAGGTGATGACCCGCGTTCTCAAGCAGATCGAGGAGCAGTCGGGCGGACGCATCAAGACCGCGATCAACCCGGGCGAGGGCGCGTTCTACGGGCCGAAATTCGAATACGTGCTGCGTGATGCCATCGGCCGCGACTGGCAGTGCGGCACCACGCAGGTGGACTTCAACCTGCCGGAGCGGTTCGGCGCGTTCTATGTCGACCAGGACGGCCAGAAGAAGACCCCCGTCATGGTGCACCGCGCGATCTGCGGCTCCATGGAGCGCTTCACCGGCATCCTGATCGAACACTTCGCCGGGCACTTCCCGCTCTGGCTCGCGCCGGTACAGGCGGTCGTGGCCACCATCACCTCCGAGGGCGACGAATACGCCATGGAAGTGGTGAGGGCCGCGGAGGCGATGGGTTTGCGCGTCGAGGCCGATCTTCGCAACGAGAAGATCAATTACAAGGTCCGCGAGCATTCCCTGGTGAAGGTGCCGGTGCTGCTCGTGGTCGGCCGGAAGGAGGCGGCCGAGCGCACGGTGTCGATCCGCCGTCTCGGTAGCCCCAATCAGCAGACCATGTCGCTCGACGATGCGTTGCGGGCACTCGCGCTGGAGGCGATCACGCCGGACCGCAGGCGCGTCGCCAAGGCGGTGTCCGAACCGGACGCGCACGCCACTCTCGACGGTCATCATGTGGTCGAGCGGACGGTTGCGTGAGGTAGGTCAATCAACTCCTCCCCTCTCGATGGGAGGAGTTGAAATTCTTGTGCTTGAGGTTGGACCGCCCGGCTTGCAGCATCGAAGGTGTACCTAAGTCCTGTAGACCGCGTGCAGCACACCATTCCTTTCTTCGATCCGGAAGTCGTCTGGATTTGCGACAAACGGGGCGATCCGTTGATGAGGCGTAACGTTAGGATCTAGGTCGAGTCCGAAATACTCTTTGGCCCAAGTCGGATTGACATAAAAAAGGCTGATGGCATCAAAACGCACGCCTTCGACGCGTGCGATGAAGTCGTACTCGAAGTCTGTCTCCCCAGCATAGTACAGGGCGATTTTGCCGCTCCAATCGAGAGTATAGCTGCCATCGGGCTGACGGCTGTGAAGGTGAATCTTGTGATCTGCGACGGCGTCATGCCCAAGGAGATAGATGCCGAATGCCTGCTCTTGGAAAAAATTATTCCAGTCAACAGGAAGCGGGTTGGCGGAAAAATAATATTCGTCGCAGGTAAAATCGAAAGGTTTGGTTCCATCCGAAACGGGAATTCCCGGTGCGGATGACGTCTGGCTCGGCCCTATCCAGCACTTGTTATAGTTGTTCCAGACGACCCTCGACCTCCAATCGTCGCTACTCGCATCATCATCATCTTCGTTTTCTTCGCCTGCTGCTAAATGCGTCCCGTCTTTCGCGTAGTAGTCTTCTGTCGTTAGCTCAAAGCACATAGCCAATGCAGGACTGCGCCGGGAGGCATCAGAAATGTAGCTTCCATACTGAGGATGGAGAAGCGCAGTCCAATTGAAGGACGCGATCTGATGCCCATTCGGCCAAGGACTGCCCGGAAAATAAATGCGGCCCCTGATGCCATTATCATTGTCGGTCATGGAGCGCACATTCAATGAACATCCAGCCACAGAGGATGAGAAGATACGATATATTATACTCGAATCTTCTCAGTGGCTCAAGATGACTTTGAAGTCATGCTCGATCGACAGTGGTCCTCGTCTTGATCACTCGCTCGTCTGCCGCTGACGCCCGCTCTTGCGTCCGCCCGACGCCGAACCTGCGGTAGCGCCTGCGGTGCCGCTGCCCGGATTGCCGCTCATTGCGACCGCATCGCCTGCTTCGGTGCCGGTGGTGTGCCCGCCCTGCCTCTGGCCGACGCGCAGGTTGTTCTGCACATGCGCGACGCCCGACACGGATTCGGCGATGTCCTCGGCCCAGCGCTTCTCGTTGCGGTCCCGCACGGTGCCGGTGAGGGTGACCTCGCGGTTCTGCACCACCACCTCGATTTCCGATGCATCGACGCGCACGTCGTCGCCGAGGCGCTCGCTCACGTCCTCGCGGATGCGGTCGTCGGAACGCTGGTAGTTCCGCGGTCCGCGCCCACGGTGATCCTCGCGGCGAACCTCGCCGCGGCTCGCGGTGGCGTCGTTGCCGAAGCGGGTGTTGCCGGGGCCGACGCCATAATTGCTGTGGTCGCGGCGCTCGTTCACGAGGCTCCAGGTGCGCTCGCGATCCTGCATGAGACGGTCGCTCTCGCTGCTGTCGTCGCCGGGGCGGGCGCGCTCGCCCGTGATGGTGGACGCGCCGTAGCGCTTCGGATGATAGCCGCGTCCGGCGGAGCCGCGGCCCGCATATTCGTCGCCGTAGCTCTGATAGCCCTCGCCGCCGAAGCCGCCGCGCATCCGCGCATCGCGCATGCCTTCCTCGCCGGGATGGCCGAAGCTGCCGAACGCCGCCCGCACGTCGTCCTCGTCGCGGAAGCGGAACTCGACGCCGCCGCGCCTTTCGTCGCGCTCCGCTGTTCTGCGGCCGCTCTCGCGGTAATCGTGCGGGCGATGGCGCCAATCGTCATCCTCGCGCCCCAAACGCCGGTCCAGCTCCCGCCGCTCGTCATTGCTCAGCCGTGCCTGACCGCCACGGGTCTGGTCGGCGCGCGCCGAGGTCGGCGTGCCCGTGCGGTCGGGTTCGGACGGAGTGGAGATGCGGTGCAGGGCGCGCGACGCGTCGCTTTCGCTGTCGGTGGCGAGATCCCCCAGCGCGACAATGCCGACGAGGTGCTTGTCGTGATCGACCACGGGAAGGCGGCGGATCTGGTGATCGCTCATCAGCTGGACGATATGACCGACGTCGTCGTCGTCGAAGCACCACCAGACATCGTCCGTCATGACGTCGCGCACGCGGGTCGTGTCCGGCGGAAGTCCCGCCGCCGTGGCGCGAATGGTGATGTCCCTATCCGTGATCATGCCGCGCAAGCGCCGCCCGTCGCAGACGGGCAGCACGCCGACATTCATCTCGTCCATCAGGCGCGCGGCCTCCTGGATGGTTCTGTCGGGCGAGACCACGCGCACGTTGCGGGTCATGATGTCTGAAATCCTCATGAGCTTCATCCCTCGCAAGGTCACGCCTTGGCCTCGAACCCGAAAGCGGAATCCGCGTGATGCGCGAGAGGTTGGAACGCATGCCCGGCGCGACCGAATGTGTCCGGTCAATGCGGGGAGGGTGAAAAGGTTCAGGGATTGTCGGTCACGAGAACCTCGACGTCCCGGTCGAGGCCGCTCTCGACCTTGAAGTCCTTCGTGTAGACCTTTCCCTCGTGACGGGCGATCAGAACGTATTCGCCTTCCGCGAGCGTCACGGACGGGAACGCGCCGATGGCCTCGCGGATCACGTCGCCGCCGGGAGTCAGCACGCTGAAGGCCGTGCCTGCGAAGGCCTCTCCGCCCTCCGAGGCGACGAGCTTGAGCGTCATGGTGGCCGCACGGTGATTGAGGGTCGCTTCCGTGACCTTGCCCGCTTCGACCTTCAGGTCGGAGCGCATGATGGCGTTGGCATCTCCATAGGTGGACACCACGTGGTAGGTGCCCTCCGGCAGGCGGATCATCTCGTTCTGCTTAGCGTTGGCGATGACGAGCTTGCCTTCCGAGTTCTGGGCCTCCGGTACATAGATCGAGAACGACATGCGGTTCGCGGGAATGGGGGTCTCGCCGACGGCGCCCCTGAGCTTGAGCGCGCCCGCGCTGACAACGAGGCGCTCGTTCAAATTTCCCGATTGGACGCTGATGCGCTTCGATGCGCTGGCGAAGCCGTAGGTCACATGCACGATGTAGTTGCCAGGGGCCAGGGTGAAGCTGGGGGTGGGGCTGCCGGAGCGGGCGACGATGTTCGGGTGGGAGGTGTCACCCCGATCCTCGAAGACGCGCCAGATCAGGCCGGAGCGGATCGGCTCGTTGCTCTCGGAGAAGACGGCGCTCGCACTGACCGATACCTGCTTCAGGGGAAGCGAGGGGGGAGGGGTCTGCGAGAGAGAAGGCACGCTGGGGGGCGTCTGGCCGAAGGGCTGAGGCGATCCGCCGAGGGGCTGAGTCAGGGTCTGGGCTGAAGCCGTCGCGGTCGTCAGCGACGTCAGAAGGAGCAGGATCGGAAGGCGAGTGTTCAGGAACGTCATCATCGAAAGAGTTCAAAAATCCCGCTATCGCACAGGAGCGGCCACGGCGGTCTGGGTCCGCGCGTCCTCGGTTTCCACGAGATTGGACGCCGCCGCAACCAAATTCTCGAGGGAGAGGGGACGGAACTCGAACTCCACGCGGTGCTTGCCTGCCGGCACCTCCACGGCGCGGAACAGCAGGTTCGCGCGGAGCACCGGCCGACGCACTCCGTCCACCCGTGCCTCCCAGCCCGGATAATAGATGTCATGGAGGACGAGAACGCCCTGTTCCGCGCTCTCGACCTCCAGGGTCACGGAGTTTCGCCTGTAGCTGACGATCCTCACCTTGCCCGCGGGCTTCCCGGCGCCGGGGCGGAGAGAGGCGTAAGAAGCCTTGAGGAGGGGCATGCTCTCCCGGTCGATCAGCGCTTCCGTCTCGTGGTCGAAGTCGGGCAGTTCGTCCGCTCCTACCACGGCCTCCGAATCCACGGCCTGCACATGATAGGCCACATAGGCGCGCCGTCCGCCGCTATTGAGGCGGTAGATCCACATCTTGCCCATTCCGTAGACCACCTCCGCGTCGGCGAGGCGGGGGAAATGCCGGGGCAGCTTCTGGGCGGGGCGATCGAGGACGAGATAGTCGAGACCGAGCAGACCCGCGAGCTCGCATTCATAGCCCCGGAACGTGGCCGGGAACTGGCGCAGATTGGGGTCCTCGGCGTTTTCGCCCGGACCGACGGCGCGTTCGTAATCGGCGAGGCGCAGGGGGTTGTAGCCGATGATGTCCTCGATCTCGAGAACCATAGAGGCGTTCTGCCAGGAGCCCGCCAGCCCGAGGATCTCTACGCGGGGATACTCGCCCCGCCTGTGGCGCTCCGCCAGCTCCCGCTTGAGAATCTGGAGGCCCTGGAGCTGTTCCGGCGGCAATCTGGTAAAGACCGTGTAGCGCTCCGCAGGTTCGGCATTCAGGGCCGAGGCTGCGTGGCGGCCGATCAGCTCCGCGCCGGTCATGACCACGAGAACGGCGGCAAGTCCCTCTCGCCGATACGCGCTGCCGCCCAGCCTGACCGCAAGTACCATGACCAGGGCTGCCGCGACGAGGCCGACGCCTGTTTCCGAAAGGGCGGAGAGAACATGGCCGCCCTCGATGGCGAAGGCGATGCCGCTGCCGATGGCGGCGACCACGAGCGTGATCGCCAGGGCCGGAAGCGCGATGCGGAGCCGACCAAGGGATGCCACGCTCCAGCGCGGCATCCCCTCCGTGGCGTAGCGATGCACGAGATAGCCCGACGAGAAGGCAAGCGCGATATTGACGAGGAAGGTGGCATCCGCAGGTCGACGGTAGAGGTTCACGCCCGGCAGGTGATCGAAGATCACCTCAAAACCCGGGGTGTAGCGGCCAAGGGCATAGAAGAGCGCCAGCACACCGACGACGAGGAAAAAACGGAATTCGCGTGCAAAGATCCTGCCGGCGGCGATGCCGTGCCAGAGAAGGAAGAGGGCCGGGATCGTGCCGATGAACAGGTAATTGGTCGCGCGGTCGGTCCAGGTTCCCTCGGCCAGGCTGTGCCAGTCCGGGCCCCAGTAATCGTAGGTCCAGCGGAGCGAGCCGAAGATGTTTCCGAACAGGATCGTCGCCAGGCTCTCCGGAGGCAGGGAGCCCATGGCCGCGACGCCGAAGCCGAAGGAGGGTCGCGACGAGGTGGCGAGGAACTGCATCGTGAGGGTGACCGGAACCGCCAGCAGCGCGCCGCCGATCGCCGCCACGGTGACGAGAAGGCCCAGGCGGGAGCGGAAGTAGGCCGAGCGCTGCGGGGCCGACCAAATCCGATGCGCGGCCACCCCGATCAGGGTCAGCGCGCCGAGAAAGGCCACCTGATCGCGACCGATCACCATCAGGGTGGCGGCGAGGGCGAAGAGAACGCCATAGCGGTAGGAGCGCCGGTCCAAAGCCTCCTCGAGCAGCCAGAGGGCCAGGGGAAGGAAGCCGTAGCTCAGAATCATCCCCGTATGCTGCAGGCGGGCGCTGGCCGAGCCGCCGAGCATGAACACCAGGGCCGCCGCCACCGCGCCCGACCAATGCCAGCCGCGCCGCCGGAAGAGGGGGACGAAGGCCAGTGCGCCGGGAAGGAAGTGAGCGAAGACCACAAGATCGAACAACTCCATGGAGGGCTGGGGCGTGAGCCAGCCGAACAGGAGCATGGTGGGCGTGAACAGCAGCGATTGCGGATCGGCAGCGGAAGGATGCCCGCCGAAATGGTAGGGGTTCCAGAGAGGCAGCTCGCCGTTGGAGAGCGCCGCCCCGAGATAGCGTAGGGTGGGATAGAACTGGTTCTTTGAATCCCAGGGAACCACGGAGCCGGTCAGCGGCCAGACGGCGGCAGCCAGGGCCCAGCCGGCCAGGATGAGGCCGAGGGCCAGAAGCATCCGGCGCCCCGACCATGCCGGGGGCGGGGTAGGATCGCTGGATCCGGGCAAGAATATCTGCATGCGCTTCAGGCGGCGCTACGCGCAGGCAACGGCTCCACCCTCGGCGGACCTCTTCGGCATGCAGGATGGAAATCGGCTTGGCGTGTCACTGCGCTCCCCCTATACATCCATTGCCGCTTGTTCCCTATGCAACGGATCGCGTCTTGGAACGTCCGTGTCCTCAACAGGAGCAAGGCGGTGAGACCAAGGCAGGCCCCATGCTCCTCCGCCCTCGTCGTTCACAGGCACTTGCAATCATTGTTCCACATTATTCGGGTTGGATGAAGATCCCATGAATGAAAGCCTTTCCCGTCTTCTGAGCCGTCGTTCCGTGCCGCCGCGCTGGCTGGGCGAGCCGGGGCCGAGCGCCGACGAGATCGAGACCATGCTCACCGCCGCGGCTCGGGTGCCGGACCACGGCAAGCTGGTTCCCTGGCGTTTCATCCTCATCGACGGCGAGGCGCGGCAGCGGTTGGGGGAGGTTCTCGTCAAGGCCTTCCTGGCTGACAACCCGCACGCGGATGCGGAGAAGGTTGCGGCGGAGCGAGAGCGGTTTTCCAAGGCCCCGCTCGTGGTGGCGGTGGTCTCCCGCACCGTGCCTCACGTGAAGATCCCGGAATGGGAACAGGTTCTTTCGGCCGGGGCCGTGTGCATGAACCTTTTGAACGCGGCGACGGCTCTGGGCTATGGCGCCTCCTGGCTGTCGGGCTGGGCCTGCTTCGATCGTCGGGTGCTCGATGCGCTGGGTCTGGCGCCGAACGAACGGATAGCGGGTTTCATCCATATCGGCACGGCCAAGGAAAAACCGACCGATCGCGACCGGCCGAACCTCGCCGCCATTGTGACACGGTTCTGAAAGTTCCGTTCGTCGCATCGCCTTGCGGCGAACCGGTATCCACTTCACCGGAAAGGGCCTCATGTTCTACGAAACCGCTAGCAACGCCCACGGCCTGCCGCACGATCCGTTCAAGGCCATCGTGACGCCCCGCCCGATCGGCTGGATCACGGCCATGAGCGCGAAGGGGGAGGTCAATCTCTCGCCCTATTCCTTCTTCAACGCGGTCTCCGATCGTCCCCCGATGGTAGCGTTCTCGTCGGCGGGGAGGAAGGATGCACTCACCTTCATCGAGGAGACGAAGGAATTCGTCTGCAATCTCGCCACCTACGACCTGCGCGAAAGGATGAATGCCACTTCCGCTCCTCTGCCGCGCGGCGAAAACGAGATGGCGTACGCGGGCCTCGACGCCGCGCCCTCGCGCCTCGTGAAGCCTCCGCGCGTGGCGGAGGCGTTGGCTGCCCTCGAATGCAGGTGGCTGCAGACCGTGCAGCTGGCGCCCCTCGGCGGCGGCGAGCCGTCCTATTACCTGGTGATCGGCCAGGTGGTCGGGATTCATATCGATGATCGCTATATCGTGGACGGAAAGGTCGATACGGCGGCCATGCGCCCCATCGCCCGCTCGGGCTATCGCGACTATTTCGTCGCGACGCCCGAGACGAAGTTCTCGATGACGCGGCCAAGCGGTTAGAACCGCCCCACCCGCCGCAACAGCCGCTCCGCGCGCAGGAGATGCGGACGATCGAGCATCTCGCCGTCGACGCCGACGACGCCCGCGCCGGGATTGGCCTGGAAGGCTTCGATCACGGCCCGGGCGCGCTCGATGGCCTCCGGTGACGGCGTGAACGCCTCATTGATGACGGGCACCTGGGCGGGATGGATCGCCATTTTGGCCACGAAGCCATCGCGTCGGGCAGCGCGGCATTCGGCTGCGAGACCTTCCATGTCGCGGAAATTGGTGAACACCGAATCGATGGCGTCGACGCCCGCCGCCGCGGCGCCGAACAATGTGAGCGAACGGGCGAGGCGGTAGGGATCGGTGTAAGCACCGCTCCCGTCGCGGTTGGTCTCCGCGCCGAGATCGGCGGAGAGATCCTCGCCGCCCCAGGTAAGTCCCATAAGCCGGTGGCTCGCGCCGGAGAACGTGCCGAGCGCGAAGACGCCCGCCGCGTTCTCCGTGGCGATGGCAAGAATGCGGGTCGCGCCGTCGTCGAGGCCGAACTCGGCCTCACGCACCGCGAGCTTCGCTCCCAGATGCGCTACGTCAGCGCCGCCCACGCTCTTGGGCAGAACGATCCCGTCGGGCGCGGTCTTCATCACGCTGTCGAGATCAGCATCAATCAGGCCTGTCGTGAGCCCGTTCACGCGCACGAAGAGGCGCGGGCGCTCAGGAGAGGCACGATGCTCGGCAATGAAGTCCGCTGCGACGCGCCGGGCCTCCTCCTTCGCCTTCAGATCGACGGAATCCTCCAAGTCGATGAGGAGGGCATCAGCCCCCGAGGCGAGGGCCTTCTCGAGCTTCTTTCGGCTGTCGGCAGGAACGAACAGGAGCGAGCGCATCAGGCATTCCTCTTGCGCATGAAGGCTTGGCGGCGGCACTCGGCGACCAGCGTCCCGTCCTGCTTGTAGGCACGATGGATGAACTCGACGATGCCCGCATCCGGGCGCGACTTCGACTCGCGCTTGCCGCCGATCTCCGTCGTCGCGCTGACGGTATCGCCCTCGAAGAGCGGTGCGGGAAACCTCACGTCGGTCATCCCGAGATTGGCGATGGTCGTGCCCACCGTCGTGTCGTTGACGGAGATGCCGATCATCAATCCGAGGGTGAACAGGGAGTTCATCAGCGGCTTGCCCCATTCCGTCTCAGTGGCGCAGAAATGCGCGTCGATGTGGAGCGGCTGGGGGTTGAGCGTCATGTTGGAGAACAGCATGTTGTCCATCTGGGTCACCGTTCTCGTCAGACGGTGCCTGATGACGGTACCCACCACGAAATCCTCGAAATAGAGGCCGCCGCGCGGGTGCCTGTCCTCATCGTTCATCGCGTTGTCCTCCTGTGCCGGAAAGGGCATGTCGCCCATGCCTCTTGAAAATCAATAGCCGAACTGCTCCCGCAGGATTCGCTCGTCCAAGCTGTGCCCGGGATCGTGCAGCATCACCAGGTCGACGCTCCGGTCCATGGATGCGTGCACGCGGGTTACGTTGCGGAACTCCGTGTGGTCGGCCACCGCGCTCACCGGGCGGTTCTCGGCTTCGAGAACCTCGATCTCGATCTTGCCGTAGTCCGGCAGCAGCGCGCCCCGCCAGCGGCGGGGCCGGAAGGCGGAGATCGGAGTCAAGGCGAGGAGCGGCGAGTTCAGCGGGAGGATCGGGCCGCCGACGGATAGATTATAGGCCGTCGACCCGGCGGGCGTGGCCACGAGAATGCCGTCGGCGATCAACGCGGTGATGCGCACCCGGCCATCGATGCTCACGCGCAGTTTCGCGGCCTGATAGGTCTGGCGCAGCATCGAGACCTCGTTGATGGCTCGCGCCGTGTGCGCCACGCCGTGAATGTCCCAGGCGACCATGAGGAGCGGATGGACGACGCTGCGCTCCGCGCTCTCCAGTCGCTCGAACAGGTCGTCCTCCCTGAACTCGTTCATCAGGAATCCGACCGTGCCCTTGTTCATGCCGTAGATAGGCCTGGAGGCGCCCATGGTGGCATGGAGCGTCTGCAGCATCAGTCCGTCGCCGCCGAGCGCCACGATCACGTCCGCATCTCCCGGGGCGACGTGCTCATAGCGGCTCATCAGGGCTGCGAGCGCGCTCTGCGCTTCGGGCGCAGCGCTGGCCACGAATGCAATCTTGTTGAAACGACGGGCCATGCCCAGATACCCTCGCTGCTCCTGAAAGGGTCACGAGGTACAGGCATAACATGGAACGCCCGCTTCTCGTCTATACGACCTTTCCCGATGTGGACACCGCGCTCGAGATCGGGGAAGGCTTGGTTCGCGACGGCCTGATCGCCTGCATCAACGTTCTGCCGGGAATGCGCTCGGTCTATGCCTGGAAAGGGACCGTCGAGCGCGGCGAGGAGGCGGTCGGCATCCTTAAGACCCGGAAGGGCCTGCAGGAGCGTGTCCAGGAGGCCTTGAGGGGCCGGCATCCTTACGAGACGCCGGTCATCTTCTTCATCGAGCCTGCGGGGACGGACGCGGCCACCTTGGACTGGCTCCTCGAGGAAACTGCAGGTGAGAGAGAGTAGCTCCGACCTGTCATGCCGAGCTTGCCCGGCGGTCCCGCTCCGACAGGAGAGGCGCTGATCAAAGCGGGATCACCGGCACGAGGCCGGTGATGACGTGACAGGAAGGCAGCGCGAGATCGAAGCGGAGCTCAGTCCTGGGAGCTCCACTGCGCCGGCACGAAGCGATAGCCATTTCCTTCCTTCGCGATATGGCCCGTGGCCGGGAAGGGGGCGTGGTAGAACGCGACCTGCGTCCGCTCGGAAGCGGCCATGTCGAGCATGCGGCGGCGGGTGGCACGGGCCTGGTCGGCATCCATGTCGAAGATGGCCGACCAGTCCGGATGCCGCACGAACAGGGCTGGGTGGTTCGTGACATCCGACATGATCATCAGCCTGTCGGAACCCGAGGAGAGCATATAGGCCGTGTGGCCCGGCGTATGGCCATGGGCGGCGATGCTCGTGAGGCTGGGCGCGATCTCCTTGTCCATCCCGTAACGCTTGACGTCCTTCGCGATGGGACCGAACACCCGGCGCACATTCTGGTAGGCTCCCTTCATACCCTCGGGGGCCTGGTTCATGCGCGC
Organism: Microvirga makkahensis; assembly: GCF_009830105.1. GTDB lineage: Bacteria > Pseudomonadota > Alphaproteobacteria > Rhizobiales > Beijerinckiaceae > Microvirga > Microvirga makkahensis. The sequence goes on along the minus strand of NZ_WURB01000001.1, from coordinate 51,577 downwards.
ATCGTCCATCCAGAACGCCCATTCGGCCTCCGGCACCATCACCTCGGCATTGGGGAAGACCGCCGTGCCGTCCTTCAGGCGAAGGCCGTTGATGTGATCGCCGTGGAAATGGCTGATCACCACCGTATCCACTTGACCGGGATCGAAGCCCGCGGCGCGGAAGTTCTCCATCCAGCGGCCGGCGGTCGGCGCGCCCATGTCGCCGTTGCCGCTGTCGATCAGGGTCAGCCGATCTCCCTGGCTCAGGACGAGAGTGTTGAAGGTGATCGGCAGGGCGTCGACCGGCAGGAAGGCCTCCTGCATGGCGGCCTGAACGTCCTTGAGTTCCGCGTTCCTGACGAATCCCTCGAGAGGGCGCCGCGCGAAGCCGTCGTTGATGGCCGTAACCTCGATGTCGCCGACCTTGTAACGGTAGAAGCCCGGCGCCTGGCGCGATCCGGTGGTGGTGGGGGAAGCCGAAGCGCTGGGCGTCGCGGTATGGGTTTGGGCCAAGGCGGTGATTCCTCCAAGGGGAGCGGCGGCAAGAGCGGTACCGGCTAGAATGCCACGGCGTGTGATGGTCATGAGTCTTCTCCCGACATCGATCCCCTGAGCCTAGAACGGTCCAGCTTCCGGACAAGGGAATGGCCCTTCACAACTCAGCGAGCGGGAGGGGGCCTCTCAGGGGCCTCCTGAGGTCAGGTGATGCAGGGCGATGCCGCTCGTGGTGGCGACGTTGAGCGAATCGAAACCGCTGCTCATGGGGATGGACACGGTGCGGGTCCGGGTCAGCAGTTCGGCGGGCAGGCCCGGCCCTTCGGCGCCAAGCAGCAGTGCCATGCGTCGCGTGGGCCTCACCTGGGAAAGGACCTCCCTTCCCGAGGGAGAAAGCGCGAGGATGTCGAAGGACGCTGCCTGAAGGGCCTGCACCATCGCATCGGCGGATGCGGCGCGGGTGAAGGGCACCACGAGGGCACCTCCGACGGATACGCGAATCGCCTTCCGATACAGAGGGTCGCAACTCTCGGGATCGAGCAACACGCCCTGAGCCCCGAAGGCGGCGGCATTGCGGAAAATGCCTCCAACATTGTCGTGGTTCGCCAGTCCCACCAGGCCGACAATCAGCGCCTCCTGGGGAAGCATTGCCAGGAAGCCTTCGACTGGGGGCAACGGGGCGCGCCGGGCCACGGCCAGGATGCCGCGGTGGATCGGAAAGCCCACAATGGCGTCCATCACCTGCCGGCTTGCCGTATAGACGGGCACATCCGGCGGAAGGTTCTCAAGTGCATCGCTCAGGCTGCCGATGCGGTTCTCGGCCAGGAGCAGGGATTCGACCTCGAAGCGGGGCTGCTTCAGCAGCACGCGCAGGACGACTTCGCCCTCGGCGATGAAGCGGTGCTGACGCCCGACCAGATCCCTCTCGCGCACCGCGCGATAGGGCTCGATCCGCTGATCCTCCGGGTCGGAAATGATTATCGGCATCGGCGTCCCTCACGACCACCATCGCTTGCGCGGCGGGCACTCTCCTATGACAGCGAGGCGGGCGGAACAACGACTTTCGCTCCCGGTTAGCCCTTCGACATATGAAGGGCCGCGTCGCGTCCCTTACCGAGGAGATTGAAATGTTCGACATCGCAGACGGATGGGTCTGGGCTCTCGTGATCGTTGGCGGGCCGCTGCTGATGGGAGTTTTCATGCTCGTCTTCGCCAATCGCCGCAACAGGCTGAACCGGGTGGAGCGCGAGGCGTCCGAACAGGCCGCGCATGAGAACTGGGGCAAGGAACGGGTCCGCTGAAGGTTCGAGGGGGCTTGAACCTGCGTCCGGTCGATCAAGGAAATGTGAGTGGTGCCGGTGGAGAGGATCGAACTCCCGACCTTCGGTTTACAAAACCGCTGCACTACCGCTGTGCTACACCGGCTATCGTGTGATGCTGAGGTAGCAGCACCACAGCTAGGACGCAAGTTCCCTTGACAGGTAAAAATTAAGTGCTCCCGCGCACCGAAACCATCCTCCGATTGTGGAATTGTCGAGGAAAGGATGGTTAAGGAGATGGTGCCATGACAACCCTAAAGGGTTCCAGCACAAGAAGAAATTATCTTTGTGGGAGCAATGTTGCGTTCGTTGCCTTTCTCGCAGTCGCAGCCGGAATCGCGTTTGCGCCGCTGCCGGCGGAAGCTGCCCGTCTGTCGCGCGAGGCTTCTGCCGCCGAGGCCTTGAAGGACAAAGGCACGGCCGTGGCCGCGCAGGATGTGGAGGAGACCGGCTCCATCAAGACGGATGCGGTCGATACTTCCACCTGTGACCGATCTCGCAAGCGGCTTTTCGTGGAGGGCGAAGGCTGGATCGTGCGGCGGGTCACGACCTGTTACTGATCCCGACACCGCCTGTCGCAGAAATGAAAAGCCCCGCCTGAGGCGGGGCTTTCCGTTTTCGTCCGACGGGAACAGGGGCGCTTAGCGTGCACCCTCGTAGGTCATGATGTCGCGATCCTTCGTCTCCGGCACGAACAGGAGGCCGACCACAAAAGTCACGAGAGCGATCACGATCGGGTACCACAGGCCGTAGTAGATGTCGCCGGTGGCGGCCACCATCGCGAAGGCCGTGGGAGGCAGCAGGCCGCCGAACCAACCGTTGGCGATGTGGTAGGGCAGCGACATCGCGGTGTAGCGGATGCGGGTCGGGAAGAATTCGACCAGGGCCGCCGCGATCGGGCCGTACACCATCGTGACGTAGATCACGAAGAGCGTGACGATGCCGATGGCTTTGAGGGCCTGGGCGTTGCCGAGAGCCGAGAAGAAGCCGTCGACCTTCAGGATGCTCGGGTCGCCGGCCTTGGGATAGCCCACCTCCACCGCGGCGTTGGAGAACGCCGTGATGCTGGCCGGAACGGCCGGATCGATCGGAGTCTCCTTGCCGTTGAACGTGACCTTGGTGGGAGATCCGGCCGGGCCCGAGACCAGTTCGTACTTGATCGCGGCGCGGGCCAGGGCCACGCGAGCGACGTCGCACGGAGCGGTGAATGTGCGGATGCCAACAGGATCGAACACGGAGCCGCAGGTGGCAGGATCGGCCACGACCTGGACCTTCGCCGTTTCGAGAGCCTGGGTCAGGTTCGGGCTGACGACGTTGGTGAGGGCGCCGAAGAGGGGGAAATACGTGATCGCCGCGATCAGGCAGCCGCCGAGAATGATGGGCTTGCGGCCGATCTTGTCCGACAGGGCGCCGAACACGACGAATCCGCCGGTGCCGAGAATCAGCGACCAGGCGATGATCACGTTCGAGGTGAGCAGGTCGACTTTCAGAATGCTCTGGAGGAAGAACAGGGCGTAGAACTGGCCCGTGTACCACACCACAGCCTGGCCGATGGCGAGGCCAACGAGGGCGATCAGCACCATCTTCATGTTGCGCCACTGGCCGAAAGCCTCCTTCAGCGGAGCTTTCGACTGGGTGCCTTCTTCCTTCATCTTCTTGAAGGCGGGCGATTCCTGCATCTGGAGTCGAATCCAGACCGAGATGGCAAGAAGCACTACGGAGAGCAGGAACGGAATGCGCCAGCCGGCGATCGGCCAGTCCGCACCGGTTTGGAAGCCCTGCTCGCCCATCCACGTGCGGAGCACGAGGATGACGGCAAGGGAGAGCAGGAGGCCGACGGTGGCCGTGGTCTGGATGAAGCTGGTGTAGAAGCCGCGACGCCCGACGGGGGCGTGCTCCGCCACGTATACGGCAGCGCCGCCGTACTCGCCGCCCAGTGCCAGGCCCTGCAGCATGCGCAGCGCGATCAGGACGACGGGAGCGATCCAGCCGATCTGGTTATAGCTGGGCAGCAGGCCGACCATGAAGGTCGAAAAGCCCATGATCAGAATGGTGACCAGGAAGGTGTATTTGCGTCCGACGAGGTCGCCAATTCGGCCGAAGAAAATCGCGCCGAACGGACGGACCAGGAAGCCCGCCGCGAAGGCGAGGAGTGCGAAGACGTTGCGGGTCGTCACGTCGAACGCGGAGAAGAACTGCGCGCCGATGATCGTGGCGAGAGATCCATAGAGGTAGAAGTCGTACCATTCGAAGACGGTGCCGAGCGAAGAGGCGAGAATCACCTTCTTCTCTTCACGCGTCATCGGCCGCGGTGCGGCGGCCGTACGCGTTGTGGTGGCTGCTGTTGCCATAATAGCGTTCCCTTCCATTCTGGGTCAGTCCGGTGGTCCGGATCTGTCGCTTCAAGCGGTGCGTCGTTCGCCTGAGCTGAGGCGCCTTGGCCATACGTGTGGCCAGGCATCCTATGGAAGGTGAGGCTAGCGCCGCCTTTAGGCTCCACAATTGCCAATTCGTATTTTCGACTTCCGTCTAAGAGGCTTGGAAAAGAGGGAAAATTCCTTTTCTATCAGGTGCTTGGCGGAGCGCTGTCGCGTGAGGTGCCGGACTGTGCAACCGCCTTTGTCACAGCGAAAAGCGAGATCGCCGCGGCATTGGAGACATTGAGGCTCTTGATCTCTCCGGGCATGTCGAGCCTGCCGATCACATCGCAGCATTCGCGGGTTCTCTGCCGCAATCCTTTGCCTTCGGAACCGAGGACCAGAACGAGAGGGAGTCTCAGGGGCAGCTCGTCGATATTGGCCTCGCCCTCCGAATCAAGGCCGATTCGCTGGAAGCCGCGCTCGCCGAGGGCGGTCAGCGTGTCGCCGAGGTTCTTCACGATCATGAAGGGAACGTGCTCCAGGCCGCCGGACGCGGACTTGGCCAGCACGCCCGTAGCGGCCGGGCTGTGGCGGGCGGTGGTGATGATGGCCTCCACGTCGAAGGCCGCGGCCGTGCGCACGATGGCACCCACATTGTGCGGATCGGTGATCTGATCGAGCGCGAGAACCAGGCGCCTGCCGCTCAAGGTCTCCACTGAGGGGGAGGGCAGGGGGTCGGCCTCCGCGTAGAGGCCCTGGTGGACGGCATCCGGTTCCAGGAGGCGGTTGATGTCGTCCGGGCGCACCATCTCCGGCTCCAGAGGCAGGGGGGTGCCCAGTTCCTCCTGGAGGCGGCGCAACGAGTTCTCCGTGGTCAGGAGGCGGCGAATCGTCCGTTTGCGGTTGCGAAGGGCTTCTACGACCGGATGCCAGCCATAGAGGATCGTCGTGTCGATCTCGTGCGGAGGCCGCCAGGCTTGAGACTCGCGGCGGGCCTGCTTCTTGCCCTGCGGGCGCTGGAAGCGGGGCTTGCGTGAAGGGAAGGGGCGCTCGCTCATGGCATTTGGCTCTCGTATGGTGAAGGCACGCCCATAACACAGAGCGGGCGTATTCACGATCTCTCACAAACATTGCTCTTTGCTGTTGACACAGGGCAAGCGGGTCACCATAAGAGCGCCACCGAGCGGCTGCACCAGTGTGAGGCGCTTCGGGTGAAGACCTCGACGCGCTGCGTCAGGGTTGGCAAGGGGGAATGTCCCGAGCGGCAAAGGGGGCGGACTGTAAATCCGCTGGCTATGCCTTCGTAGGTTCGAGTCCTACTTCCCCCACCATCCAACTGGCAGGGCATGCGGGTGTAGCTCAATGGTAGAGCAGCAGCCTTCCAAGCTGAATACGGGGGTTCGATTCCCCTCACCCGCTCCAAGCCTTCCGCAAGTTCCGTCGTTCGAAAGTGCGTGATCGCTTCAGGTTTCAAGCTTAGGGTGAGGGCCTGAATTCGGGTCGGGCGATTTTCTGGGCTTCCGGAAGAGGGGCTTTGAGATGGCTTGTCCCGTAATTACGTCCTGCAAGACTGAAATTGGCACTTGCGCATTTGGCGCAACCGCAATATCGGACGCCCTGGGTTTTTTGTTCCTGGCCTATGTAAGGTAGAGATCAATGGCGAAGGAAAAGTTTGAGCGGACGAAGCCGCACTGCAACATCGGGACGATTGGTCACGTTGACCATGGCAAGACGTCTCTGACGGCGGCGATCACGAAGGTTCTGGCGGAGTCTGGCGGGGCGACGTTTACGGCGTACGACCAGATCGACAAGGCTCCGGAAGAGAAGGCGCGCGGCATCACGATCTCGACGGCGCACGTTGAGTACGAGACCACGAACCGGCACTATGCGCACGTGGACTGCCCCGGCCACGCCGACTACGTGAAGAACATGATCACGGGCGCGGCGCAGATGGACGGCGCGATTCTGGTGGTGTCGTCGGCGGACGGCCCGATGCCGCAGACGCGCGAGCACATCCTTCTGGCGCGCCAGGTGGGCGTGCCGGCGCTGGTGGTGTTCATGAACAAGGTCGACATGGTGGACGATCCGGAGCTTCTGGATCTGGTTGAGCTTGAGGTTCGCGAGCTTCTGTCGAAGTACGACTTCCCGGGCGACGACATTCCGATCGTGAAGGGCTCGGCGCTGTGCGCGCTGGAGGACCGTCAGCCTGAGATCGGGCGCGACCGGGTTCTCGAGCTGATGGCCGAGGTGGACCGCTACATCCCGCAGCCGGAGCGTCCGGTGGACCAGCCGTTCCTGATGCCGATCGAGGACGTGTTCTCGATTTCGGGCCGCGGCACGGTGGTGACGGGCCGCGTCGAGCGTGGCATCATCAAGGTCGGCGAGGAAGTGGAGATCGTGGGTCTTCGCGACACGCAGAAGACGACGGTCACGGGCGTCGAGATGTTCCGCAAGCTGCTCGACCAGGGCCAGGCGGGCGACAACGTGGGCGTTCTGCTGCGCGGCACGAAGCGCGAGGACGTGGAGCGCGGCCAGGTGCTGTGCAAGCCCGGCTCGATCCGGCCGCACACCAAGTTCAAGGCCGAAGCCTACATCCTGACGAAGGAGGAGGGCGGGCGTCACACGCCGTTCTTCGGCAACTACCGTCCGCAGTTCTACTTCCGCACGACCGACGTGACGGGCGTTGTGAAGCTGCCCGAGGGCACCGAGATGGTGATGCCGGGCGACAACATCACGATGGAAGTGGAGCTGATTGCTCCGATCGCCATGGAAGAAAAGCTGCGCTTCGCCATCCGTGAAGGCGGTCGTACCGTCGGCGCCGGCGTCGTCGCCGCCGTGATGGACTAACAAGAAGTCGGGTGGCGGTCGGACCGCCACCTGTCGACCCGCTCGCAGGAGTGTAGCTCAATCGGCTAGAGCACCGGTCTCCAAAACCGGGGGTTGGGGGTTCGAGTCCCTCCACTCCTGCCAGCGGGTCGACAAAGCGGACGTTTTCGAATATGAGGCGTCCGCAAGATGGTTTGAACAGGCGGCGCGAGGCTCTGGGCAGCTTCGCGCCCCTTCAATTTGGGCTTGAGCGTGCCCTTAGGGACGTTCGCAGCCTCTCATAAGCCTGTGGACGCAAGCGAAATGGCGAAGACGAACCCGTTCGATTTCATACAGCAGGTCCGCTCGGAAGCCGCCAAGGTGACCTGGCCGACGCGCAAGGAAACCATGATCACGACCGCGATGGTGTTCGTGATGGTCGTGCTGGCGAGCGTATTCTTTCTTATCGTCGATCAGGCGATCGGCTGGGGCGTCCGCTCGGTGATCCTCGGGCTTGGCGGTTAAGGGGTGGATGGCATGACGAAGCGTTGGTATATCGTCCACGCCTACTCGAATTTCGAAAACAAGGTGGCCCAGTCGATCAAGGACCAGGCGGCGCAACGCGGCCTCGAAGACAAGTTCGAAGAGGTCATGGTGCCGACAGAGAAGGTGGTCGAGGTTCGCCGCGGCCGTAAGGTCGACACTGAGCGCAAGTTCTTCCCGGGCTACGTCCTGGTGAAGTGCGACCTCACCGACGAAGTCTACCACCTCATTAAGAATACGCCGAAGGTGACGGGCTTCCTGGGCGCCGACAAGGCCAAGCCGGTTCCGATTCCGGATCGTGAGGCCGAGCGCATCAAGGGGCAGGTGGCCGAGGGTGTGGATCACCCCAAGCCATCCGTGAGCTTCGAGGTCGGCGAGCAGGTGCGCGTTTCCGACGGCCCGTTCGCATCCTTCAACGGCGTGGTCGAGGAAGTCGATCACTCCCGGGCCCGCCTCAAGGTGGCGGTGTCCATCTTCGGCCGCGCGACGCCGGTCGAGCTCGAATACGGCCAGGTCGAGAAGATCTGATCCGTTTGAAGGCGGCCCTGAAAGCGCCGCCTTCCGGCTCTTTCCGAGAGCCTTCATCCGCGGGAGGTCTGCCCGGTCGCCAGCCGGGGACAAGGGACTGTACCGCGATCTGCAACTTCCACTTCGTTCGGTCAGGCTCCGGACAGGTGGACCATTGGGAGCAGTCCTATGGCAAAGAAAATTGCGGGCTACGTTAAGCTTCAAGTGCCCGCCGGCGCGGCCAACCCGTCGCCGCCGATCGGTCCTGCGCTGGGTCAGCGCGGTCTGAACATCATGGAATTCTGCAAGGCCTTCAACGCGAAGACCGCGCAGATGGAGAAGGGCACGCCGATCCCGGTGATCATCACCGCCTACCAGGATCGTTCCTTCACCTTCGAGATGAAGCAGCCCCCGGTCTCGTACTTCCTCAAGAAGGCCGCGAAGATCGACAAGGGTTCGCAGACCCCCGGCAAGGGCAGCAACGTCGGTCGCGTTACCCGCGACCAGATCCGCGAGATCGCCGAGAAGAAGATGGTCGATCTCAACTGCGACACCGTTGAATCCGCCATGGCCATGATCGAGGGCTCCGCGCGCTCGATGGGCATGGAAGTGGCGTAAGGAGGGCACGATGGCTAAGGAAGGTAAGCGCATCCGCGCCGCCCGCGAGGGCATCGATGCCAACAAGCTGTATCCGCTTCAGGATGCGGTGAAGCTGATCAAGGACCGCGCCAAGGCGAAGTTCGACGAGACCATCGAGATCTCGATGAACCTGGGCGTTGATCCCCGTCACGCCGACCAGATGGTCCGTGGCGTCTGCAACCTGCCGAACGGCTCCGGCCGTACGGTTCGCGTGGCCGTGTTCGCCCGCGGGCCGAAGGCCGAGGAGGCCAAGGCCGCCGGTGCCGACATCGTGGGCGCAGAGGATCTCTTCGAAACCGTCAACGGCGGCACGATCGAGTTCGACCGTTGCATCGCCACCCCTGACATGATGGGCCTCGTCGGCCGTCTCGGTAAGGTGCTCGGCCCGCGCGGCCTGATGCCGAACCCGCGCGTCGGCACGGTGACCATGGACGTCAAGAGCGCCGTCGAGGCCGCCAAAGGCGGCGCCGTCGAGTTCCGCGTCGAAAAGGCAGGCATCATCCATGCCGGCATCGGCAAGGCCTCCTTCGAGGAAGGCAAGCTCGTGGAGAACATCAAGGCTTTCGCCGATGCGGTCTCCAAGGCCAAGCCCACGGGCGCCAAGGGCACCTACATCCAGCGCATCGCCGTTTCTTCGACGATGGGTCCGGGCGTTAAGGTTGATCCTTCGTCGGTCCTCAACGGCTAATCAGGCGGTTGCCTGAACAGAGCGAAAGCCCGGCGCCTGTCGCCGGGCTTTTTCTTTGGTGGCCGGGCTGCGACCTGCAGAGGGGACTAGCGAGTTCATCCGATCGCGACGGGCCGTCCACTTCCATCCCGTCAAGCGGTCCTGCAGGCCGGAAATCCTGCAGCCTCTGGCGCGGTGCAGCCCCGCGGCCTGAAACGACAGGATAGAGCGCGAACCCCGGCGACAGACGATGATCCCTTGCAGCGGCAGTTCTGCCGTGCGGGGGCTCAACGGCTGCGCGGCACCTATCCCGGCGCGGGAGGCACGACGGGGTGCAACTCAGGAATGCGGGGCGCAGCACGATGGGAGAACTGGCCAAGGGATCGATTCGGGCGGATCGGGTTCTGGTGCTATGAAGCCTGCAATTCTACAGCGGAAACAGGCCGGCAAGTCCTGATCTGGGCCATTGCCTAAGTCCTCTTCAAGACTGCTTCGATCCTCGTGATGGTAGGCGCTCTCGCTGGCCGTCTGGTCGCAGGCAATCCATCTCTCGCGCCACCCAGCACGCCGCCATGTTGCTCGGGACAGCCGTTACGATCGTGCCGGCTTTGCTGGAAATGGCTCGATATGGGCGGCGTGCCCGAAACAGCGCCGGAACTCTGCTGGGGCCCCGGCGAACCGCTCCACTCCACTCCCGTTATCCGGTTGCATGTAACCGGCATGTTCGCTCCACCCTCTCCACGGCAGGCTGTTCGCCAGGCGCGGTGCGTTGCAGATCATGCTGCCCGATGCTGCGCTCTTCTCCAGCCACCTCCTGCTCGCCTTGAACGCACGGGCCTCCATTCCTTCGCCGCAGCCCCGATCCTCCTAGGGGTCGGCAGGAACCTCCACTATATCGGATGGGCGACACTTCTCAGCCGAGGCCAGCCCTCTCCCAGGGAAGGGAGGCGCCTTCCCGCGGACGCGAAAAAGACATGCAAATGCCTCTTGGCAAGTGGCTCAGGAAGGCTTATTAGAACGCGTTGAGTTTCCAACATAAGCCGAAGCTGCGTTTTCGCGCGTGCTTTCGGCTGAGAATCCACTCCAGATATGGAGTGGTGACAAGCCGGCGGGTCAAGGGGTAACCCTTGGCGCGTTCCGGCTATGTCCTGTCCGAGACTGCAGGTGCCGGTTCGTCCGGCTTAATTCGAGAGGGCCTGCATAGACGGGGAAGCCGAATTTCATGCCTGTTCAACGCAGGCAGCGAGTATCGGTTCGAACCATCTCGCCCTTTGCGCCGGCAGGCGCGATAGGGGGACAGGGCTTGCGAGAGCGCCGTTCTGGTGCCTCGGGCGCAAGCCTGGGCCTTGAACGGCAGGTGTAACCGGCGGACATATTCCGCCAACCGGAGAGAGCCCAGTGGATAGAGCAGCAAAGCGCGAGCTCGTCTCGACTCTCGGCGACGTGTTTTCCAGCACGAGCGTCGTCGTCGTGGCCCACTATGCTGGCCTCACGGTCGCTGACATGCAGAAGCTGCGCACGCAGATGAAGCAGGTCGGCGCAACCGTGAAGGTCGCAAAAAACAGCCTCGCCAAAATCGCTCTCGAAGGCACGGACGTCGCGTCCATCTCGGACCTCATGAAAGGTCCGACCCTGATCGCTTACTCGAGCGATCCGGTCGCGGCGCCCAAGGTCGCTGTTGATTTCGCCAAGACTAACGACAAGCTCGTGATCCTTGGTGGAGCAATGGGTACGACCGCCCTGAACGTGGACGGAGTGAAGGCGCTTGCCACTCTGCCGTCCCTCGACGAACTGCGCGGCAAGCTGGTCGGCCTCATTCAGGCGCCGGCCACGAAGATCGCTCAGCTCAGCACTGCGCCGGCGGCAAAGCTCGCCCGCGTATTCGGGGCCTATGCCAAGACAGGCGAAGCGGCGTGAGGCCGTAACCTCAACCATCAATTGTTCGAACCGAACTTAAGGAAGTAGAAAATGGCTGATCTTGCCAAGCTCGTTGACGATCTGTCGTCGCTGACCGTTCTCGAGGCTGCCGAGCTCTCGAAGATGCTCGAAGAGAAGTGGGGCGTTTCCGCTGCTGCTGCCGTCGCGGTTGCTGCCGCTCCTGGCGCTGGCGCTGCCGCCGCTCCGGCCGAAGAGCAGACGGAGTTCACGGTCGTTCTCGCCGCTGCTGGCGACAAGAAGATCGAGGTCATCAAGGAAGTCCGTGGCATCACGGGCCTTGGCCTCAAGGAAGCTAAGGACCTCGTCGAAGGCGCGCCCAAGCCCGTCAAGGAAGGCGTTGCCAAGGACGAAGCCGAGAAGATCAAGGCGACCCTCGAAAAGGTCGGCGCCAAGGTCGAGCTTAAGTAATTTTGCGGCCTCCGGGCCGCGAGGTTGCTCCCGAGCAATCGGGGTTCAAAAGCACACGGTCCCAGGCATTCTCGCTTGGGGCCGTTGTGTCGTCAAAGAGGTCGGGCTTCTTTGGCGGCCTTCCCAAAAGGGCTCGCAACGAGCCCGGAAATGTCCAGCGCCGGTGCTTTCGCCGGGCGGCTAATCCAGGGTCCCGATCCCCGGGGTTCTTGATTAGGCGTGTATGAGGAACGAGGTCCAGATGGCCAATACACTGATCGGCCGGAAGCGCATTCGCAAGTTCTTCGGGAAAATCAAGGAAGTGGCGGAAATGCCGAACCTCATCGAGGTTCAGAAGGCATCTTACGACCAGTTCCTGATGGTCGAAGAACCAAAAGGCGGCCGGCCGGAAGAGGGCTTGCAAGCCGTCTTCAAATCGGTTTTCCCGATTTCGGACTTTTCGAATACTGCTCTGCTCGAATTCGTGAAGTATACGTTCGAGCCCCCGAAATACGATGTGGACGAATGCCGCCAGCGCGGCATGACCTTCGCTGCGCCCCTCAAGGTGACGCTGCGCCTCATCGTGTTTGATGTGGACCCGGATACCGGCGCCCGCTCCGTGAAGGACATCAAGGAGCAGGACGTCTACATGGGCGACATGCCGCTCATGACGGACAACGGTACCTTCATCGTCAACGGCACCGAGCGCGTCATCGTCTCGCAGATGCACCGTTCGCCGGGCGTCTTCTTCGACCATGACAAGGGCAAGACGCACTCCTCCGGCAAGCTGCTGTTCGCCGCCCGTATCATTCCCTATCGCGGTTCCTGGCTCGACATCGAGTTCGACGCCAAGGACATCGTGTATGCGCGCATCGACCGCAAGCGTAAGATCCCGGTCACGTCGCTGCTCTACGCCCTCGGCCTCGACGGTGAAGAGATCCTCAACACCTTCTACAACCGCATCGTCTACACCAGGGCGAAGGATGGCTGGACCATTCCTTACGACGCGGAACGCATGAAGGGCTTCAAGGCAACCGTCGACCTCATCGACGCGAAGACCGGCGAAGTTGTGCTCGAGGCCGGCAAGAAGCTGACCGCCCGTGCTGCCCGTCAGCTCGCGGAGAAGGGTCTCACGCACCTGCGCGTGACGGACGAGGATCTGGTCGGCCAGTACGTGGCCGAGGATCTCGTCAACCCGCAGACCGGCGAAATCCATGCCGAGGCGGGCGACGAGCTCGACCTGTCGGTCGACGCGAAGACCGGCGAGCGCAAGGGCAAGCTGGCTGAGCTCATCGACCTCGGCTACACCGAGATTCCGGTTCTGGACATCGACCACGTCACCGTGGGGCCCTACATCCGCAACACGCTGGCCATCGACAAAGCCTCCTCCCGCGAGGATGCCCTGTTCGACATCTACCGCGTCATGCGTCCGGGCGAGCCGCCGATCCTCGAGACCGCGGAAGCCATGTTCAACTCGCTGTTCTTCGATGCCGAGCGCTACGATCTCTCGGCGGTCGGCCGCGTGAAGATGAACATGCGTCTCGACCTGGATGCCGAGGACACCGTGCGCACGCTCCGCCGCGAAGACATCCTCGCGGTCACGAAGGCGCTCGTTGACCTGCGCGACGGCAAGGGCGAGATCGACGACATCGATCACCTCGGCAACCGCCGCGTGCGTTCGGTCGGCGAGCTCATGGAGAACCAGTATCGCCTCGGCCTTCTCCGCATGGAGCGCGCCATCAAGGAGCGCATGTCGTCGGTCGATATCGACACCGTCATGCCGCAGGACTTGATCAACGCGAAGCCTGCCGCGGCCGCCGTGCGCGAGTTCTTCGGCTCCTCGCAGCTCTCGCAGTTCATGGACCAGACCAATCCGCTCTCCGAGGTCACGCACAAGCGTCGTCTCTCGGCTCTCGGCCCGGGCGGTCTGACCCGCGAGCGCGCCGGCTTCGAGGTGCGCGACGTGCACCCGACCCACTACGGCCGCATCTGCCCGATCGAGACGCCGGAAGGTCCGAACATCGGCCTGATCAACTCGCTGGCCACCTTCGCGCGCGTCAACAAGTACGGCTTCATCGAGACGCCGTTCCGCCGCGTGCGCGACAGCCGAGTCACGGATGAGGTCGTGTACCTCTCCGCGATGGAGGAGGCGAAGTACAACATCGCCCAGGCGAACTCGACGCTGGACGCCAACGGCACGCTCACCGAAGAACTGGTGATTTGCCGCCGCGCCGGCGAAAACATCGTGGTAGCGCCCGATCGCGTGGACCTGATGGAAGTGTCGCCCAAGCAGCTTGTGTCGGTCGCGGCGGCGCTCATCCCGTTCCTGGAGAACGACGACGCGAACCGCGCCCTCATGGGTTCGAACATGCAGCGCCAGGCCGTGCCGCTGGTCCAGGCGGACGCCCCGTTCGTCGGCACCGGCATGGAAGCGGTTGTGGCCCGGGATTCCGGCGCCGCCATCGCGGCCCGCCGCACCGGCATCGTCGACCAGGTTGACGCGACCCGTATCGTCATCCGCGCAACGGAGAACACGGATCCGACCCGTCCTGGCGTCGACATCTACCGGCTGCAGAAGTTCCAGCGCTCCAACCAGTCGACCTGCATCACGCAGAAGCCGCTGGTGCGCGCCGGCGACCTGGTCCGCAAGGGCGACATCATCGCCGACGGCCCGTCGACCGAGTACGGCGAGCTGGCGCTCGGCCGGAACGTGCTCGTCGCGTTCATGCCGTGGAACGGCTACAACTTCGAAGACTCGATCCTGCTCTCCGAGCGGATCGTGAAGGAAGACGTCTTCACCTCGATTCACATCGAGGAGTTCGAGGTGATGGCCCGCGACACGAAGCTCGGTCCGGAGGAAATCACGCGCGACATTCCGAACGTGTCGGAAGAGGCGCTGAAGAACCTCGACGAGGCCGGCATCGTGTACATCGGCGCCGAGGTCCATGCCGGCGACATCCTGGTCGGCAAGATCACGCCGAAGGGCGAAAGTCCGATGACGCCGGAGGAGAAGCTCCTACGCGCCATTTTCGGCGAGAAGGCTTCCGACGTCCGCGATACCTCGCTGCGCGTCCCCCCGGGCGTGACCGGTACAATCGTGGAAGTCCGTGTCTTCAACCGCCACGGCGTCGACAAGGACGAGCGCGCCCAGGCGATCGAGCGTGAGGAGATCGAGCGCCTCGCCAAGGACCGCGATGACGAGCAGGCCATCCTGGACCGCAACACCTATGCGCGTCTGGCCGAGATCCTGACCGGCAAGAAGGGCCTGGCCGGGCCGAAGGGCTACAAGAAGGACACCCCGATCACCCGCGAGCTGCTCAACGAGTATCCGCGGTCGCAATGGTGGCAGTTCGCGGTCGAAGACGACGCTCTGATGACCGAGATCGAGGCTATGCAGAAGCAATACGACGAATCGAAGAAGCGTCTCGAGCAGCGCTTCCTCGACAAGGTCGAAAAGCTGCAGCGCGGCGACGAGCTTCCGCCCGGCGTCATGAAGATGGTCAAGGTCTTCGTGGCCGTGAAGCGCAAGATCCAGCCCGGCGACAAGATGGCAGGCCGTCACGGCAACAAAGGTGTCGTGTCGCGCATCGTTCCGATCGAGGATATGCCTTTCCTCGAGGACGGCACCCATGCGGATATCGTGCTCAACCCGCTCGGCGTGCCGAGCCGCATGAACGTGGGCCAGATCCTCGAGACGCACCTCGGCTGGGCCGCTGCAGGCCTCGGCAAGCAGGTTGCCCAGGCGGTCGACGCCTACATGAGGAACGGTCAGTCGCAGGCTCTTCGCGACCAGCTGATCTCGATCTACGGCAATCTGCCTGAGATCGAGCAGGCCGCCGACGAGGAACTGGTGGAACTCGGCAACAAGCTGCGCCGCGGTGTTCCCTTCGCCACGCCCGTCTTCGACGGCGCGAAAGAGGCGGACATCGAAGCCATGCTCCAAAAGGCCGGCCTCGATCCATCAGGTCAGGTCACGCTGTATGACGGCAAGACCGGCGAGCCTTTCGACCGCAAGGTCACGGTGGGCTACATCTACATGCTGAAGCTGCACCACCTCGTGGACGACAAGATCCACGCCCGCTCCATCGGCCCCTACAGCCTCGTCACCCAGCAGCCGCTGGGCGGTAAGGCTCAGTTCGGCGGTCAGCGCTTCGGCGAAATGGAGGTGTGGGCACTGGAGGCTTACGGCGCCGCCTATACCCTTCAGGAAATGCTCACGGTCAAGTCGGACGACGTGGCCGGCCGCACCAAGGTCTACGAGGCCATCGTTCGCGGCGACGACACCTTCGAGTCGGGCATTCCGGAGAGCTTCAACGTTCTCGTGAAGGAAATGCGCTCGCTGGGTCTCAACGTCGAGCTGACCAACTCCAAGAAGGCGGCCAACGAGGCGGAGCAACTGCCTCCGTCGGAAGCCGCCGAGTAAGGTGCGCAAGCGCTTTTGAATTTGACGACAGGCCGCGGCCATAACGCCGCGGCCCCATGCAATTGCCGGTGAGGGTGCTTAATTGGAGCACCCTTCAGCCCAGGAGACGGCGATGAATCAAGAGGTCATGAATCTCTTCAACCAGACGGCCCAGCCGCAGAGCTTCGATCAGATCAAGATCTCGATCGCGAGCCCTGAGAAGATTCTGTCCTGGTCCTACGGCGAGATCAAAAAGCCCGAGACCATCAACTACCGTACGTTCAAGCCCGAGCGCGACGGCTTGTTCTGCGCGCGCATTTTCGGCCCGATCAAGGACTACGAGTGCTTGTGCGGCAAGTACAAGCGAATGAAGTACAAGGGCGTGATCTGCGAGAAGTGCGGCGTCGAAGTGACGCTCGCCCGCGTGCGTCGCGACCGCATGGGCCACATCGAGCTCGCGGCTCCCGTCGCGCATATCTGGTTCCTCAAGTCCCTGCCGAGCCGCATCGGTCTGCTGCTCGACATGACTCTGAAGGATCTGGAGCGCATTCTCTACTTTGAGTCCTACATCGTCGTCGATGCGGGCCTGACGCCTCTCAAGGACCGTCAGCTGCTGACCGAGGAAGAGTACATCCGCGCCCAGGACGAGTACGGCGAGGACAGCTTCACCGCGATGATCGGCGCGGAAGCCATCCGCCGCATCCTCCAGGAGCTCGACCTCGAGAAGACGGCTCAGGACATCCGTGAGGAGATCGCGGTCACCACGTCCGAGCTGAAGCCGAAGAAGCTCATGAAGCGCCTCAAGATCATCGAGGCCTTCATTCAATCGGGCAACAAGCCCGAGTGGATGATCATGACCGTCGTTCCGGTGATTCCGCCGGATCTGCGTCCGCTCGTTCCGCTCGACGGCGGCCGCTTCGCGACATCGGATCTCAACGATCTCTACCGCCGCGTCATCAACCGCAACAATCGCCTGAAGCGGCTCATGGAGCTGCGCGCTCCGGACATCATCGTCCGCAACGAGAAGCGCATGCTGCAGGAAGCGGTCGACGCCCTGTTCGACAACGGCCGCCGCGGCCGCGTCATTACCGGCGCCAACAAGCGTCCGCTGAAGTCGCTTGCCGACATGCTCAAGGGTAAGCAGGGCCGCTTCCGTCAGAACCTGCTCGGTAAGCGCGTCGACTATTCGGGGCGATCGGTCATCGTCGTGGGCCCGGAGCTCAAGCTCCATCAATGCGGCCTGCCGAAGAAGATGGCTCTCGAGCTCTTCAAGCCGTTCATCTACGCCAAGCTCGACGCGCGCGGCCTGTCCGCCACCGTCAAGCAGGCGAAGAAGCTCGTCGAGAAGGAGAAGCCTGAGGTTTGGGACATCCTGGACGAGGTCATCCGCGAGCATCCGGTGCTACTCAACCGCGCCCCGACGCTCCACCGCCTCGGCATCCAGGCCTTCGAGCCGACCCTGATCGAAGGCAAGGCGATCCAGCTGCACCCGCTCGTCTGCGCCGCGTTCAACGCGGACTTCGACGGCGACCAGATGGCCGTCCACGTGCCGCTCTCGCTCGAGGCGCAGCTCGAGGCCCGTGTGCTGATGATGTCCACCAACAACATCCTGCACCCGGCGAACGGTCAGCCGATCATCGTCCCCTCGCAAGACATCGTTCTGGGCCTCTACTACCTCTCGATCGTCTCCGACGGGCAGCCCGGCCAGGGCAAGGCCTTCGCAGACATGGGCGAGATCGAGCACGCGCTGCACGAGAAGGTCATCACGCTCCATTCCAAGATCAAGTATCGCTGGGAAGGCGTGGGAGAGGACGGCAAGCCCTATACCAAGATCGTCGACACGACCGCAGGTCGCGTCATGCTCTCGCGCCTCCTGCCGAAGCATCCGGCCTTGTCCTTCGACGTCGTGAACAAGCTCATGACGAAGAAGGAAATCTCCAACATGATCGATGCCGTGTACCGGCATTGCGGTCAGAAGGAGTCCGTGATCTTCTGCGATCGCATCATGGGCCTGGGCTTCTACAACGCGTTCCGCGCCGGCATCTCGTTCGGTAAGGACGACATGGTGATCCCGGAGAACAAGTGGCAGATCGTCGAGGAGACCCGCGCCCTCGCGAAGGATTACGAGCAGCAGTACCAGGACGGCCTGATCACCCAGGGTGAGAAGTACAACAAGGTCGTCGACGCCTGGGCGAAGTGCTCGGATCGTCTCGCCGCCGAGATGATGAATCGCATCTCCACGGTCCAGAAGGACGACCAGGGCCGCGACAAGCCGGTCAACTCGATCTACATGATGTCCCACTCGGGCGCCCGTGGTTCACCGGCCCAGATGAAGCAGCTCGCAGCCATGCGTGGCCTCATGGCCAAGCCGTCGGGCGAGATCATCGAGACGCCGATCATCTCGAACTTCAAGGAAGGCCTGGACGTGCTCGAGTACTTCAACTCGACCCACGGCGCCCGTAAGGGCCTGGCCGACACCGCGCTCAAGACCGCGAACTCGGGTTACCTGACCCGCCGTCTCGTGGACGTGGCGCAGGATGCGGTCATCCGTGAACCGGATTGCGGCACCGACAAGGGCATCAAGATGCGCGCCATCATCGACGCTGGCCAAGTGGTCGCGTCGCTGGCCTCGCGTATTCTGGGCCGTTCCACGGCCGAGGACTTGGTGGCCCAAGACGGCACGGTGATCGTTCCGAAGGGGACGATGATCGAGGAGCATCATCTCGAGGCTATCGGCGCTGCCGGTATCCAGGAGGTGAAGATCCGCTCGGTGCTCGTCTGCGAGTCCAGGAATGGTGTCTGCGCCACCTGCTACGGACGCGACCTGGCCCGCGGCACTCCGGTGAACCACGGCGAGGCCGTCGGCGTGATCGCCGCCCAGTCCATCGGCGAGCCGGGCACCCAGCTCACGATGCGTACCTTCCACATCGGCGGCGCCGCCCAGATCGCCGACTCGTCCTTCATCGAGTCGAGCTTCGAGGGCACGATTGGCTTCCGCAACAAGAACATTGCGCGCAATTCTGACGGCGACCTCGTCGTCATGGGCCGCAACGTGGCTGTTGTGATCACCGGTCCGGACGGTACCGAGCGTGCGGTTCACCGCCTGCAGTACGGTTCGCGCCTGAAGGTGGACGAGGGCGACACGATCAAGCGCGGCCAGCGCATCGCGGAATGGGACCCCTATTCCCGCCCGATCCTGACCGAGGTCGAAGGAACAGTCGGCTACGAGGACCTCGTGGACGGCGCGTCGATGATCGAGTCCATGGACGAGTCCACCGGCATCGCCAAGCGTGTTGTCATCGACTGGCGCGGCACGGCCCGTACGGCCGATCTGCGTCCGGCCGTGGTCGTCCAGGGTGCCGGCGGCAAGGTGGCCAAGCTCGCCCGCGGCGGCGACGCCCGCTACCTGCTGCCCGTGGATGCGATCCTCGCGGTCGATCCCGGCTCCAAGGTCAAGGCTGGTGACGTTCTGGCCCGTGTCTCTACCGAGAGCGCCAAGACCCGCGACATCACGGGCGGTCTGCCGCGCGTGGCGGAGCTGTTCGAGGCTCGTCGTCCGAAGGATGCGGCCATCATTGCGGAGAAGTCCGGCACGATTCAGTTCGGCCGCGACTACAAGAGCAAGCGTCGCCTGACGCTGACGCCGCATGATGGTTCGGAGCCGGTGGAGTACCTGATCCCCAAGGGCAAGCACATCCACCTGCAGGACGGCGACGTGGTCGAAATCGGTGACTTCATCGTCGACGGCAACCCGGCGCCGCACGACATCCTGGCGATCAAGGGCGTCGAGGAGCTGGCAGCCTACCTCGTCAACGAAATCCAGGAGGTCTATCGTCTCCAGGGCGTGCTCATCAACGACAAGCACATCGAGGTGATCGTTCGCCAGATGCTGCAGAAGGTTGAGATCACGGAAGGTGGCGACAGCGAGTTCCTGGCCGGAGAGCAGGTCGATCGTCTCGAGTTCGAGGAGGTCAACGAACGCCTCGTGGCCGAGAAGAAGAAGCCCGCAGAGGGAGTGCCGGTTCTGCTCGGCATCACCAAGGCGTCTCTCCAGACCCGCTCCTTCATCTCGGCGGCGTCCTTCCAGGAGACCACCCGCGTCCTTACGGAGGCGGCGGTCAACGGCAAGGTCGATACCCTCGAGGGCCTCAAGGAGAACGTAATCGTCGGCAGCTTGATTCCGGCAGGCACCGGCGCTCTCACGGCTCAGATCAAGGCCGTGGCGACGCACCGGGATGAGCTGATCCTTCAGCAGAAGCGTTCGGAGTCCGCCGCTCAGGTCGGAGAGCTGCCTCCGGCCGCCGAGTAAACAGACTCAGCCCCGACAAGACAGTCAAGGCCGCCCCCACGGGGCGGCCTTTTCAATTTCCGAAACACGGAACCGATACGGCAGGCTCGGCCCCGGCGGGAGCTACGGGAACTCGAGCGTTGCGAAACCCAGGAAGGTGGCAGGTCTTGCTAGGGAGGAACCGCTTCCCAAATAGGGAATGAGACCGGAGGACGGGCAACCAGACGCGAACCATTCCCGCCCGCAAGTTAAAACCTGTTGACTTTCCGCGACTCGGACGCTAGACCAACCGGACTTTCCGGCTGGCCGTAGGTTTCCGCCAGTCGAAGCGCCTAGCTTCGACCGATGCCACCTAAACGCTGCCGAACTCAACCTTGACTGACACATGTCAGATTTAGGGCAAGACCGCGGTGCCCGATCATCGTGGTCCTCTGCAATCGCACCGCGCCAGGGGCTTTCCAAAGTCAATGGCGTGGCTTCGTTTTGTGTAGTCCGACCGGTCTGCACGAAACGTCATGTGCGGCGTTGAACCGTTGAAGACACTCAAAGGCCACCGGATCGGTGGCTGGTGAAAGAGGGCACAGGATGCCAACGATCTCTCAGCTGATCCGCAAGCCGCGGACGGCGCAAAAGAGCCGGAACAAGGTTCCCGCGCTTGAGGCCTGCCCGCAGAAGCGCGGCGTGTGCACGCGCGTTTACACCACGACCCCGAAGAAGCCGAACTCGGCTCTCCGTAAGGTCGCCAAGGTTCGCCTGACCAATGGCTTCGAAGTCATCGGTTACATTCCTGGCGAGGGCCACAACCTTCAGGAGCACTCCGTGGTGATGATCCGCGGCGGCCGCGTGAAGGACCTTCCCGGTGTTCGCTATCACGTTCTCCGCGGTGTCCTCGACACCCAGGGCGTGAAGAATCGTAAGCAGCGTCGTTCCAAGTACGGCGCGAAGCGGCCGAAGTAAGCCGTCAACATCAATTCAGGTCGGAGCTAGCTCATGTCCCGCCGCCATAGCGCCGAAAAGCGTGAGATCATCCCGGATCCGAAGTTCGGGGATGTCATTGTCACGAAGTTCATGAACTCGATCATGTACGACGGCAAGAAGTCTGCTGCCGAGCGCATCGTTTACGGTGCGTTCGATATCGTCGAGAACCGCGCCAAAGCCAATCCCCTCGAGGTCTTCAAGCAGGCCCTCGACAATGTCGCCCCTGCGATCGAAGTCCGTTCCCGCCGAGTCGGCGGTGCGACGTACCAGGTTCCGGTCGAGGTTCGTACCGAGCGCCGTCAGGCTCTTGCGATCCGCTGGATCATCCAGGCTGCCCGCGGCCGCAACGACAAGACCATGGTCGAGCGTCTCTCCGCCGAGCTGCTCGATGCATCGAACAACCGCGGCAATGCCGTGAAAAAGCGCGAAGACACTCACCGTATGGCAGAAGCCAACCGTGCGTTCTCGCACTACCGCTGGTAACGGTAAGGAGCTTAAGCGATGCCCCGCACGCACGCGATTGAGGACTACCGTAATTTCGGCATCATGGCCCACATCGATGCCGGCAAGACGACGACCACTGAGCGCATCCTGTACTACACCGGTAAGTCCCACAAGATCGGTGAAGTGCACGAAGGTGCCGCTACCATGGACTGGATGGAGCAGGAGCAGGAGCGTGGTATCACGATCACGTCCGCTGCCACCACCTGCTTCTGGAACGGCAAGCGCCTGAACATCATCGACACCCCCGGCCACGTCGACTTCACCATCGAGGTGGAGCGCTCGCTGCGCGTGCTTGACGGCGCCGTCTGTGTCCTCGACGGAAACCAGGGTGTCGAGCCCCAGACCGAGACCGTGTGGCGTCAGGCCGACAAGTACGATGTTCCGCGCGTCGTGTTCGTCAACAAGATGGACAAGACCGGCGCAAACTTCTTCAAGTGCGTCGAAGACATCGTGAAGCGCGTCGCCGGCAAGCCGGTGTGCCTGCAGATCCCGATCGGTGCCGAGAGCGACTTCAAGGGCATGGTCGATCTGATCAAGATGAAGGCGCTCGTCTGGTCCGGCGAGGCGCTCGGAGCTGCGTTCAACGAAGTCGAGATTCCTGCCGACCTGCAGGATCAGGCTCAGGAATATCGGGCGAAGCTCGTCGAGGCCGCCGTCGAGATGGACGACGAGGCGATGATGGCTTACCTCGACGGCCAGGAGCCGGACGAGGCGACTCTCCGCCGTCTGATCCGCACCGCCGTGCAGCGTCGCGCCTTCCACCCGGTTCTCTGTGGTTCGGCATTCAAGAACAAGGGCGTTCAGCCGCTTCTCGATGCGGTCGTGGACTTCCTGCCTTCTCCGGCCGACCGTGAGGCGATCCAGGGTATCGACTTCAAGACCGAAGAGCCGACCACCCGCAAGCCGGCTGACGACGAAGCGTTCTCCATGCTCGCGTTCAAGATCATGGACGACCCCTTCGTGGGCACGATCACCTTCTGCCGCGTCTATTCGGGCAAGGTGAACGCCGGCGAAACTCTTCTGAACTCCTCGCGCGACAAGAAAGAGCGCGTCGGCCGCATGCTGCTGATGCATGCGAACAACCGCGAGGATATCAAGGAAGCTTATGCCGGGGATATCGTTGCCCTCGCAGGCCTCAAGGAAGTCCGCACCGGAGACACGCTCTGTGATCCCAACAAGGCGGTCATTCTCGAGCGCATGGAGTTCCCTGAGCCGGTGATCGAGATCGCCATCGAGCCCAAGTCGAAGGCAGACCAGGAAAAGCTGGGTCTGGCCCTCTCGAAGCTCGCGGCGGAAGACCCGTCCTTCCGCGTCTCGACGGACGCTGAGTCCGGTCAGACGATCCTGAAGGGCATGGGCGAACTTCACCTCGACATCAAAGTCGACATTCTGAAGCGCACCTACAAGGTGGATGCGAATGTGGGCGCTCCGCAGGTCGCCTATCGTGAGACGATCACGAAGAAGACCGAAGTGGACTACACCCACAAGAAGCAGACAGGCGGTACCGGCCAGTTCGCTCGCGTGAAGCTGGTCGTCCAGCCGAACGAGCCGGGCGCGGGCTTCTCCTTCGAGTCGAAGATCGTCGGCGGTGCGGTTCCGAAGGAATACATCCCGGGCGTCGAGAAGGGGCTGCAGTCGGTCGTGGGCGCTGGCGTCGTCGCCGGCTTCCCGGTGGTTGATCTCAAGGTCGAGCTCATCGACGGTGCCTTCCACGAGGTCGACTCGTCTGCTCTGGCGTTCGAAATCGCCTCTCGTGCTGCTCTCCGTGAGGCCCTCCAGAAGGGCGCTTCGGTTCTGCTCGAGCCGGTGATGAAGGTCGAGGTCACGACCCCCGAGGATTACACGGGCTCCGTGATTGGCGATCTGAACTCTCGCCGCGGCCAGATTCAAGGCCAGGACATGCGCGGCAACGCCGTGGTCATCAATGCGATGGTCCCGCTCGCCAACATGTTCGGCTACGTGAACACCCTGCGCGGCATGAGCCAGGGGCGCGCGAGCTACACCATGCAGTTCGACCACTATGAGCAGGTGCCGTCGAACGTGGCTGCCGAGGTTCAGGCGAAATACGCCTGAACCCACTAAAGCGAATATTGGAATATCAAAGGAACGGGTGCCACGATGGCGAAGGAAAAGTTTGAGCGGACGAAGCCGCACTGCAACATCGGGACGATTGGTCACGTTGACCATGGCAAGACGTCTCTGACGGCGGCGATCACGAAGGTTCTGGCGGAGTCTGGCGGGGCGACGTTTACGGCGTACGACCAGATCGACAAGGCTCCGGAAGAGAAGGCGCGCGGCATCACGATCTCGACGGCGCACGTTGAGTACGAGACCACGAACCGGCACTATGCGCACGTGGACTGCCCCGGCCACGCCGACTACGTGAAGAACATGATCACGGGCGCGGCGCAGATGGACGGCGCGATTCTGGTGGTGTCGTCGGCGGACGGCCCGATGCCGCAGACGCGCGAGCACATCCTTCTGGCGCGCCAGGTGGGCGTGCCGGCGCTGGTGGTGTTCATGAACAAGGTCGACATGGTGGACGATCCGGAGCTTCTGGATCTGGTTGAGCTTGAGGTTCGCGAGCTTCTGTCGAAGTACGACTTCCCGGGCGACGACATTCCGATCGTGAAGGGCTCGGCGCTGTGCGCGCTGGAGGACCGTCAGCCTGAGATCGGGCGCGACCGGGTTCTCGAGCTGATGGCCGAGGTGGACCGCTACATCCCGCAGCCGGAGCGTCCGGTGGACCAGCCGTTCCTGATGCCGATCGAGGACGTGTTCTCGATTTCGGGCCGCGGCACGGTGGTGACGGGCCGCGTCGAGCGTGGCATCATCAAGGTCGGCGAGGAAGTGGAGATCGTGGGTCTTCGCGACACGCAGAAGACGACGGTCACGGGCGTCGAGATGTTCCGCAAGCTGCTCGACCAGGGCCAGGCGGGCGACAACGTGGGCGTTCTGCTGCGCGGCACGAAGCGCGAGGACGTGGAGCGCGGCCAGGTGCTGTGCAAGCCCGGCTCGATCCGGCCGCACACCAAGTTCAAGGCCGAAGCCTACATCCTGACGAAGGAGGAGGGCGGGCGTCACACGCCGTTCTTCGGCAACTACCGTCCGCAGTTCTACTTCCGCACGACCGACGTGACGGGCGTTGTGAAGCTGCCCGAGGGCACCGAGATGGTGATGCCGGGCGACAACATCACGATGGAAGTGGAGCTGATTGCTCCGATCGCCATGGAAGAAAAGCTGCGCTTCGCCATCCGTGAAGGCGGTCGTACCGTCGGCGCCGGCGTCGTCGCCGCCGTGATGGACTAACAAGAGAGGATCAAAGGACAGCGGCCGGGTTACGGCTCGGCCGCTTCCCTTGTTGAATGGATAAGCCATGAACGGTCAAAACATTCGTATTCGCCTTAAGGCGTTCGACCACCGGATCCTCGACGCTTCGACACGGGAAATCGTGTCGACCGCGAAGCGGACCGGCGCCCAGGTGCGCGGGCCCATCCCGCTGCCGACGCGCATCGAGCGCTTTACGGTGCTTCGCTCGCCGCACATCGACAAGAAGTCGCGCGAGCAGTTCGAGATGCGCACTCACAAGCGTGTTCTCGATATCGTGGACCCCACGCCGCAGACGGTTGATGCTCTGATGAAGCTCGATCTCGCTGCTGGTGTGGACGTGGAAATCAAGCTCTGAGCCGTTGGGCTTGGAGCTTTCGGTAGACACGCCGAGAGGATACGCACATGCGCTCAGGCGTCATTGCACAGAAAGTCGGGATGACCCGCATCTTCACGGATGCCGGTGAACATGTCCCGGTCACGGTTCTCAAGGTCGACAACTGTCAGGTCGTCGCCCACAGGACCAAGGAAAAGAACGGCTATACCGCGCTGCAGGTCGGCGTCGGCAAAGCCAAGGTGAAGAACGTTTCCAAGGCCGAGCGCGGGCATTTCGCAGTCGCTCAGGTCGAGCCGAAGCGCAAGCTCGCGGAGTTCCGCGTCTCCGAGGATGCCATCATCCCGGTCGGAGCCGAGATCACCGCCGATCATTTCGTTGCCGGTCAGTTCGTGGACGTCACGGGCATCACCACCGGTAAGGGCTTCGCCGGCGGTATGAAGCGCTGGAACTTCGGCGGTCTGCGCGCCACGCACGGCGTGTCGATCTCCCACCGCTCGATCGGTTCGACTGGTGGCCGCCAGGATCCAGGCAAGACGTTCAAAAACAAGAAGATGCCGGGTCACCTGGGTGTCGAGCGCGTTACGACGCAGAACCTGCGCGTCGTCTCGACCGACGTCGAGCGCGGGCTGATCCTCGTCGAGGGCGCCGTTCCGGGCGTCGCCGGCGGCTGGATCTTCATCCGTGACGCGGTGAAGCGGAAGCTGCCGAAAGAAGTGCCGATGCCCGGCGCGTTCCGTTCGGCCAACGATGCTGCACCGGCCCCCCAGGCTGAGCAGGCCCAAGAGGAGAATGCGTGATGAAGCTTGATGTCACCACGCTTGAGGGCAACACGTCCGGCTCCGTCGAGCTGAACGAGGCCATTTTCGGCCTCGAGCCGCGCGCCGACCTGCTGGCCCGTTGCGTCCGCTGGCAGCTGGCAAAGCGCCAGGCCGGAACGCACGCCGTAAAGAATCGTTCGGACATCGACCGGACGACGAAGAAGGTCTATAAGCAGAAAGGCACAGGCAGCGCCCGTCACGGCGCCGCGAGCGCTCCCCAGTTCCGGGGCGGCGGTCGTGCCTTTGGCCCGCAGGTCCGAAGCCATGCCCACGACCTGCCCAAGAAGGTCCGCGCTCTTGCCCTGAAGCATGCGCTTTCGTCCAAGGCCAAGGATGCCTCGCTCGTCGTTCTCGACGACGTGACGCTCTCCGAGCCCAAGACGAAGGCTCTCATCGAGCGCTTCGGCAAGCTCGGCCTCGGCAATGCCCTCATTATCGGGGGCGCTGAGATCGAGGCGAACTTCCAGCGGGCTGCTCGCAACATCCCGAATATCGACGTCCTGCCGGTGCAGGGCATCAATGTCTATGACATCCTGCGTCGCGAGAAGCTCGTTCTCACGAAGGCGGCTGTCGATGCGCTGGAGGCGCGCTTCAAATGAGCCTGGACCCGCGCCATTACGATGTGATCGTAAGCCCGGTCATCACCGAGAAGGCAACGACCCTGTCCGAACAGAACAAGGTCGTGTTCAAGGTGCGCCCGGAAGCGACGAAGCCGCAGATCAAGGAAGCGGTCGAGAAGCTGTTCGATGTCAAGGTGAAGAGCGTCAACACGCTCGTCACCAAGGGCAAAGTGAAGATGTTCCGCGGCACCCGCGGCCAGCGGTCGGACGTGAAGAAGGCGGTTGTGACCCTCGAAGAGGGCCAGACCATCGACGTCACGACGGGCCTCTGATCGGTTGAGAGAGTGATCCGATGGCTTTGAAAACCTTCAAACCAATCACCCCCGGCCTGCGCCAGCTGGTGATCGTCGACCGCAGCGAGCTCTACAAGGGCAAGCCGGTCAAGAAGCTGACGGAGGGCAAGAGCTCCTCCGGCGGCCGTAACAACCTGGGTCGCGTGACTGTCCGCTTCCGTGGCGGTGGTCACAAGCGCACCCTGCGCCTGGTCGATTTCAAGCGTCGCGGCCGTATGGGAGATGTGGCGACCGTGGAGCGGATCGAGTACGATCCGAACCGCACCGCCTTCATCGCGCTGATCCGCTACGCCGACGGTGAGCTGTCCTACATCCTGGCTCCGCAGCGTCTGGCTGTCGGCGATCAGGTGGCGGCTGGCGAACAGGTCGACATCAAGCCCGGCAATGCGATGCCGATCGGCAACATGCCGGTGGGAACGATCATCCACAATATCGAGGTGAAGATCGGCAAGGGTGGTGCTCTGGCGCGCTCTGCCGGTACCTACGCTCAGATCGTGGGGCGCGACCAGGGCTACGTGACGGTACGCTTGAATTCAGGCGAGCAGCGCATGGTCCATGGTCAGTGCTTCGCCAGTGTTGGCGCGGTATCGAACCCTGACCACATGAACACCTCGGCTGGTAAGGCCGGTCGTAACCGCTGGCTCGGCAAGCGCCCGCACAACCGCGGCGTTTCGATGAACCCGATCGACCACCCGCACGGTGGTGGTGAAGGTCGTACCTCCGGCGGCCGTCACCCGGTTTCGCCGTGGGGCATCCCCACCAAGGGCAAGAAAACCCGTTCGAACAAGCGGACCGACAAATTCATCGTGTCGAGCCGCCACGCTCGGAAGAAGTAAGGATAGAGGCACGTCATGGCACGTTCGCTTTGGAAGGGCCCGTTCGTCGACGGCTACCTCCTCAAGAAGGCCGAGGCTGCCCGTTCTTCGGGCCGCAACGAGGTCATCAAGATCTGGAGCCGCCGCTCCACGATCCTCCCGCAGTTCGTGGGCCTCACTTTCGGGGTCTACAATGGTCAGAAGCACATTCCCGTTCTCGTGAGCGAGGAAATGGTGGGTCACAAGTTCGGCGAGTTCTCGCCGACCCGCACTTTCCACGGCCACGCGGCGGACAAGAAGGCGAAGAGGAAGTAAGATGGGTAAGGCCGCGACTCCTCGCGCATTGAGCGACAACGAGGCTCAAGCCGTCGCTCGCATGCTGCGCGTCAGCCCCCAGAAGCTCAATCTTGTTGCGGCCCTTATCCGCGGCAAGAAGGTTTCTGCGGCTCTCGCCGACCTCGAGTTCTCCCGCAAGCGCATTGCTCGCGACGTGAAGAAGTGCCTCGAGAGCGCCATTGCCAACGCCGAGAACAACCACAACCTCGATGTGGACGATCTCGTCGTCAGCCAGGCCTATGTCGGAAAGGCGCTCGTGATGAAGCGCTTCCACGCCCGGGCCCGCGGCCGGGGCGCTCGTATCGAAAAGCCGTTCTCGAACCTCACGATCGTGGTTCGGGAAGTTGCCGAACAGGCATAAAGGAGAACCAGATGGGTCAGAAAATCAACCCGATCGGTCTTCGGCTCGGCATCAACCGGACCTGGGACTCGCGCTGGTTCGCCGGCAAGGGCGAGTACGCCAAGCTGATGCACGAGGATATGGCGATCCGCGAAGCTCTCATGAAGCAGCTGAAGCAGGCCGCCGTGTCGAAGATCGTGATCGAGCGTCCGCACAAGAAGTGCCGCGTCACCATCCACTCGGGACGTCCGGGCGTGGTGATCGGCAAGAAGGGTGCCGACATCGAGAAGCTCCGCAAGCTCGTCGCGAAGATGACGGACGCGGATGTGGCGATCAACATCGTCGAGGTCCGCAAGCCGGAAGTCGATGCCACCCTGGTGGCCGATTCGATCGCTCAGCAGCTCGAGCGCCGCGTCGCTTTCCGCCGCGCCATGAAGCGCGCCGTTCAGTCGGCCATGCGTCTGGGTGCCGAAGGCATCCGCATCAACTGCTCCGGCCGTCTGGGTGGCGCTGAAATCGCCCGCCTCGAATGGTACCGCGAGGGCCGCGTTCCGCTGCACACCCTGCGTGCGGATGTCGATTACGGCGTGTCCACGGCGTTTACGACTTATGGCACCTGCGGCATCAAGGTTTGGATCTTCAAGGGCGAAATCCTTGAGCATGATCCGATGGCCCAGGACAAGCGGATGAACGAGGAAGGAGGCCGCTCTGGTGGCCGCCGCGAGCAGGCGGCGTAACGGAGAGGTCAGGAGAGGTTTGCCATGTTGCAACCGAAGAAAACCAAGTTCCGTAAGCAGTTCAAGGGCCGCATTTCCGGCACTGCGAAGGGCGGTACGGACCTCAACTTCGGCCAGTTCGGCCTGAAGGCGATGGAACCCGAGCGTATAAACGCTCGTCAGATCGAGGCGGCTCGCCGCGCCATCACCCGCGCCATGAAGCGCGCGGGGCGGGTGTGGATCCGCATCTTCCCGGACGTGCCGGTTTCGACGAAGCCGACCGAGGTGCGTATGGGTAAAGGTAAGGGCGCGCCCGATTACTGGGCAGCCAAGGTGAAGCCGGGCCGTATCATGTTCGAGATCGACGGCGTGTCCGAGGAGATCGCCCGCGAGGCGCTTCGGCTCGGCGCTGCCAAGCTCCCGATCAAGACGCGCTTCATCCAGCGCATTGCCGAGTAAGGAGAGGGGATCATGAAGACGAAAGAACGATTCTCGAACCTCAAGGCCATGTCCGCTGACCAGCTGTCGGACGAGCTGCTCAACCTCAAGAAGGAGCAGTTCAACCTTCGGTTCCAGCGCGCCACCGGACAGCTCGAGAACACCGGACGCGTTCGTGAAGTCCGCCGGGACATCGCCCGCGTCAAGACGCTGCAGCGCCAGAAGGCCGCTGCGGCTAAGGCTTAAGAGGAAATCAAGATGCCGAAGCGCGTTTTGCAGGGCGTCGTTGTCAGCGACAAGCAAGACAAGACGATCGTCGTGAAGGTGGAGCGTCGTTTCACGCACCCGGTCCTGAAAAAGACCGTGCGTAAGACGAAGAACTACCACGCTCATGACGAGAACAACACTGCCAAGGTGGGCGACACGGTCTTCATCGAAGAGACCAGGCCGTTCTCCAAACTCAAGACCTGGGTGCTCGTCGACCAAGCGAAAGCCTAAAAGGCTCTCTTTTGGGGTTGTCTAACGAGGGCGGCTCGTGTATACGGCCGCCTTTCTCGACATATGAAGGGCAGGGGACATTAGATCCCCGTCAGGCGTAGTCCGGGGGGTAATCGTGCCTTGACCCGGAAACCTGTCTGAAACAAAGGAAAGGATCAAAGCCATGATCCAGATGCAGACAAATCTTGACGTCGCCGATAACTCCGGCGCCCGTCGCGTGATGTGCATCAAGGTTCTCGGCGGTTCGAAGCGTAAGTACGCTTCCGTAGGCGATATCATCGTCGTATCCGTTAAAGAGGCTATCCCGCGCGGCCGCGTGAAGAAGGGCGACGTCATGAAGGCGGTCGTTGTGCGCACCGCCAAAGACATCCGCCGCGCAGACGGCTCGGTCATTCGTTTCGACCGCAATGCCGCTGTTCTGATCAACAATCAGAAAGAGCCGGTCGGCACCCGTATTTTTGGCCCCGTTCCGCGTGAGCTGCGTGCCAAGAATCACATGAAGATCATTTCGCTTGCGCCGGAGGTGCTCTAATGGCCGCGAAGATCAAGAAGGGCGACAAGGTCGTCGTCCTGACCGGTCGCGACAAGGGCAAGACCGGTGAAGTCGTGCAGGTGCTGCCGAAGGAAGAGCGCGCGGTCGTCCGCGGCGTCAACCTGGTGAAGCGCCACCAGCGCCAGACGGCGACGCAGGAGAGCGGCATCATCTCGAAAGAGGCCCCGATCCATCTGTCGAACCTGGCCTATGCGGACCCGAAGGACGGAAAGCCGACCCGGGTTGGTTTCAAAGTTCTCGAAGACGGCCGCAAGGTTCGCTTCGCCAAGCGTTCGGGAGACCTGATCGATGGCTAAGGCTCAAGTGGACGGCTACACGCCGCGGCTTAAGAAGCACTACGAGGAAGTGGTGCGTCCGAAGCTCATTGAAGAGTTCGGCTACAAGAACCCGATGGAGGTTCCGCAGATCGACAAGATCGTGCTGAACATGGGCGTTGGCGAGTCGACCGGTGACTCCAAGAAGGCCTCGGTGGCCGCGGCCGATCTCGCGCTCATCGCCGGCCAGAAGCCGGTGATCACCAAGGCCCGCAAGGCGATCTCGCAGTTCAAGGTCCGCGAGGGGATGCCGATCGGCGCCAAAGTCACGCTCCGCAAGGTGCGTATGTACGAGTTCCTCGATCGTCTCGTCACCATTGCGCTTCCCCGCGTCCGCGACTTCCGGGGCCTGAACCCCAAGTCGTTCGACGGCCGCGGCAACTACGCAATGGGCATCAAGGAGCACCTGGTGTTCCCTGAGATCAACTACGACAAGGTTGAGCAGGTATGGGGTATGGACGTCATCATCACGACGACGGCCAAGACCGATGACGAAGCCCGTGCTCTGCTGCGTCACTTCAACTTCCCGTTCCGGCAGTGAGGATAGCTGTCCTCAGACGCGGACACTGGAGATATAAGTATGGCTAAGAAAAGCGCTATTGAGAAGAACAAGCATCGTCGTCAGCTGGTGAAGAAGTTCGCCGGCCGCCGCGAGCGCCTCCTGGCGATCGCCAACGACGAGTCGAAGAGCATGGAGGAGCGCTTCGAGGCGCGCCTCAAGCTCGCCGAGTTGCCGCGCAACGCGAACCCGACCCGTATCCGCAACCGTTGCGAGGTCACGGGCCGTCCGCGTGCGTACTACCGCAAGCTCGGCATGTCACGTATCGCTCTGCGCGAGCTCGGCAACAAAGGCCTGATCCCAGGCCTCGTGAAGTCCAGCTGGTAAGAGGGAGGGCATTACATGATCAACGATCCGTTGGGCGATATGCTCACCCGTATCCGCAACGCGCAGATGCGCCGCCGCGGCACAGTCGTCACGCCTGGCTCGAAGCTCCGTGCTCGTGTTCTCGAGGTTCTCAAGAACGAGGGCTATATCCGGGACTACTCGCAGACCGAGTTCGGCAACGGCCGCACTGAGTTCTCGATCGAGCTCAAGTACTATGACGGTCAGCCGGTGATCCGCTCCATCGAGCGTGTCTCCAAGCCGGGCCGCCGCGTTTATGCCTCCGTCGACACCATGCCTCGCGTGGCCGACGGCCTCGGCGTCACCATTCTCTCGACGCCGCAGGGCGTGATGGCCGATCACGAGGCCCGTGAGAAGAACGTGGGCGGCGAAGTGCTCTGCAAGGTCTTCTAAGACCTGAAGCAACAGCACAGAACCACGGAGATTCCAGAATGTCACGAGTAGGCAAGAAGCCGGTTCCGGTTCCGTCGGGAGTGACGGCGACCGTCGACGGCCAGATGGTGAAGATGAAGGGCTCGAAGGGCGAACTATCGTTCCTCGTTCCCGAAGAAGTTTCGGTTGTCCTGGAGGACGGCGCCGTGACGGTGGCCCCGCGCGACGAGTCCAAGACGGCTCGCGCCAAGTGGGGTCTCTCTCGCGCCCAGGTTGCGAACCTGGTGCAGGGTGTGTCCAGCGGCTTCGAGAAGCGCCTGGAGATCAATGGCGTCGGCTACAAGGCCGCTGTCGCTGGCAAGGTGCTGAAGCTGTCGCTCGGCTACAGCCACGACATCGACTACGAGATCCCGGCCGGCATCACGATCACGACGCCCAAGCCTACGGAAGTCGTCGTCGCCGGCATCGACAAGCAGAAGGTCGGCCAGACCGCCGCCGAGATCCGCGAATATCGCGGTCCGGAGCCCTATAAGGGCAAGGGCGTCAAGTATGCCGGCGAGTTCATCTTCCGCAAGGAAGGCAAGAAGAAGTAAGGACGACGTACAATGGCTGAGAAGAAAGGCGCCGAAGATCGCCGCAAGGCTCGTGTGCGCCGTGCGATCAAGAAGGCTGCGAATGGCCGCCCGCGTTTGTCGGTGTTCCGTTCGTCCAAGCAGATCTATGCACAGGTCATCGATGACGAGCGCGGCGTGACCGTCGCTTCGGCGTCGACGATCGAGAAGGATCTCCGTGGCAAGCTCAAGACCGGCGCCACCGTCGATGCGGCGAAGGAAGTGGGCAAGCTCGTGGCCGAGCGCGCAGCCAAGGCTGGCGTGAAGCAGGTGGTCTTTGACCGCTCAGGCTACCTCTATCACGGACGCGTCAAGGCTCTCGCCGACGCGGCTCGTGAGGGCGGCCTCGAGTTCTAAAGTGTCAAGAAATCGCGAGCGGGGCGGGGAGTGCAGACCTCCCGTCCCCTTCGTGCTTTACGGCGGGTATCGTACATCAACCCCTAGCGAGCGGGCCCGCCGCCCGCGCAAGTGAGAGGTCTCATGGCAAGAGAACCTAGAGAACGTGCTGATCGCGAAGAGCGCGACAGCGAATTCGTGGATCGCCTGGTCCACATCAACCGTGTCGCGAAAGTCGTGAAGGGCGGCCGTCGTTTCGGCTTTGCCGCTCTCGTCGTCGTGGGCGATCAGAAGGGCCGCGTCGGCTTCGGCCACGGCAAGGCACGCGAAGTACCGGAAGCGATCCGCAAGGCTACCGATGCCGCGAAGCGTTCGATGATCCGCGTCTCCCTCCGGGAGGGCCGCACTCTTCATCACGACGTCAACGGCCGTCATGGCGCCGGCAAGGTGGTGCTGCGCGCAGCACCCCAGGGCACCGGCATCATCGCCGGCGGTCCGATGCGCGCTGTCTTCGAAGCGGTCGGCATGCAGGACGTCGTGTCCAAGTCGCTCGGCTCGTCGAACCCCTACAACCTCGTTCGCGCCACGTTCGACGCGCTCAAGAACGAGGACAGCCCGCGTGCCGTGGCTGCTCGCCGGGGCCTCAAGGTCTCGACGCTGCAGGCTCGCCGCCGTGATGCCGATGCCAGCGCCGATGCTGGCGCTGAGGCGTAAGGGAGGCTTCCACAATGGCACAGAAGCCTGCAGCAGCAACCATCACCGTTGAGCAGATCGGATCGCCGATCCGCCGCGAGGCCAAGCAGCGCCAGACGCTGATCGGTCTCAAGCTCAACAAGCTTCATCGTACCTCGACCTTGGAAGACACGCCGGCAGTTCGCGGCATGATCGAGAAGGTCAAGCACCTCGTGCGCGTTGTCGACGGGCAGTGAGGAGAGCGGTCATGAAACTCAACGAAATTCGTGACAACGAAGGTTCGACCAAGAACCGCATGCGCGTCGGCCGTGGTATCGGCTCGGGTAAGGGCAAGACCGGCGGCCGCGGCGTGAAGGGACAGAAGTCCCGTACCGGCGTGTCGATCAAGGGCTTCGAAGGCGGTCAGATGCCTCTGCATCGCCGTCTGCCGAAGCGCGGCTTCAACAAGCCGAACGCCATCGACCTGAACGAGGTCAATGTCGGCCGGATCCAGCAGGCCATCGAGGCCGGCAAGCTCGACGCCGCCACTCCTGTGACGGTCGAGTCGCTGGTCGCCGCGGGTGTCGTTTCCAAGCCGCGCGACGGCGTGAAGATCCTCGGCGTCGGCGAGCTCAAGGCCAAGCTGTCGTTCCAGGTTCACGGTGCCTCCAAGTCTGCCGTCGAGGCGATCGAGAAGGCGGGCGGCTCGGTGACCCTCGTGGGCGCCGTTGCACAGGCGTGAGCCTGAGCCCACATTGATCTAGACGCAAGCGGCGGCCCGCGGCAGATCGCGCGGCCGCCGTTTGTGTGATGTGAGTACTGAAATTTTCAGTTTGACTGCGCTTCGCGGAGGCGCGATCAGACTTCTGCCTTTACAAGTTTTGCATGGTCCGAGCGGGGTCCTGTCCTGTTCTCCCTCGGCATGCCTCGGTATATCGGGGACGAAAAATGGCTTCAGCAGCCGAGCAACTCGCCGCAAACATCAATTTCGGCTCGATCGCCAAGGCGGAGGAATTGAAGAAGCGTATTTGGTTCACCCTCGGTGCGCTCATTGTCTACCGCCTTGGTACCTATATCCCGCTGCCTGGAATCAATCCGGAAGCCCTGGCTCAGAGCTTCCAGAACGCCAGCGGCGGTGTTCTCGGTCTCTTCAATATGTTCTCGGGCGGTGCGGTCGAACGTATGGCCATCTTTGCCCTGAACATCATGCCTTACATCTCGGCATCGATTATCATTCAGCTGCTTACCTCCGTGCTGCCCTCCCTTGAGGCGCTCAAGAAGGAGGGCGAGAGCGGCCGCAAGATCCTGAATCAATATACCCGCTATCTGACCGTGTTCCTGGCCGTGTTTCAGTCCTGGGGCATCGCCGTAGGGCTGCAGAGTTCAGGAAACATCGTGCTGGCACCGGGGCCGTTCTTCCTGGTCTCGACGGTGATCACGCTGACCGGCGGCACCATGTTCCTCATGTGGCTCGGCGAGCAGATCACCTCCCGTGGGATCGGCAACGGCACGTCCCTGATCATTTTCGCGGGCATCGTCGCCAACCTGCCCAGTGCCATCGCGGGAACCCTTGAGCTCGGCCGTCAGGGTGCGATCTCTACGGGTCTGATCCTCGGCGTGATCGTGATGGCTGTGGCTATCATCTACTTCGTAGTGTTCATGGAACGCGCCCAGCGCCGTCTGCTCATCAATTACCCCAAGCGCCAGGTGGGCAACCGCATGTACGAGGGACAAACCTCGTTTCTGCCGCTCAAGCTGAATACCTCGGGAGTGATCCCGCCGATCTTCGCATCCTCCCTGCTCCTGCTGCCGGCCACCATTGCCAGCTTCCAGAGCAATGCGGATGGAACGGGTTTCATCGCCACGCTGACGGCCTATCTCGGCCACGGGCGTCCCGCCTACATGTTCCTCTACGCGGCGCTGATCGTCTTCTTCGCGTTCTTCTACACGGCTATCGTGTTCAACCCGACGGAAACGGCCGACAACCTGAAAAAGCAGGGCGGTTTCATCCCGGGGATTCGTCCCGGTGAACGGACGGCGGAGTTCATCGATCAGGTGTTGACACGCATCACCGTTCTCGGTGCAGCTTATCTCGTCATCATCTGCCTGATTCCCGAAGTTCTGGTGTCGTATGCGGCGCTGCCATTCTACTTTGGCGGCACTTCGCTTCTGATCGTCGTGTCTGTTACTATGGATACGGTTGCCCAGGTGCATGGCCACCTGCTGGCACACCAGTACGAGGGGCTCGTCAAGAAGGCGAAGCTCAAGGGCGGACGGCGGCGGTAACGGTTCGGGTCCCAGTTTCGTACGGCTGGGACCGGTCAAGCTGAGGGGAACATCTATGAGGATCATCCTGCTGGGGCCGCCCGGGGCCGGTAAAGGGACCCAGGCCGTGCGTCTGGTCGAGCGTCTGGGTATCCCTCAGCTGTCGACCGGCGATATGCTCCGGGCAGCGGTGGCTGCCGGTACGCCGGTGGGCGTCAAGGCCAAGGCCGTGATGGACCGGGGCGAACTGGTGTCCGACGACATCGTCGTGGGCATCATCGCCGACCGCATCGAGGAGGCTGACGCCAGAAAGGGTTTCATCCTCGACGGATTCCCCAGGACCGTGGCCCAGGCCGAGGCGTTCGACGCCATGCTGGCCGAGAAGGGGCTGAAGCTCGACGCCGTGATCGAGTTCAAGGTCAACGAGCACGAGCTCGTCGGCCGCATCGTGAAGCGCGCCGAGGAAGCCAAGGCGCGCGGCGAGCAGGTCCGAAAGGACGACAATCCCGAGGTCTTCAAGACTCGTCTCGACGCCTACCACAGCCAAACGGCCCCTCTGTCCGCCTATTATGAGGCCAAGGGCATGCTGAAGACGGTCGACGGCATGAGGCCCATCGACGAGGTGACCCGGGCGGTTCGGGAAATCCTCGAGCGGTGAAAGTTTGGGGCTTGACGAGCGGAAAGAAAGCCGTTAGGGGCATGCCTCTTGCACAAGAACCTGCATATCCGGAGGGTTTCGCGAGAAGCCTCTCTGGTTTGCCGTGTTCGCAATAAGCCCGCGCATGGGCCGGCCTCCACCGGACGCGCGACAACATCAACGGAAGCTCAGGCTTCACCACATGGAGACGGACGATGGCCCGTATAGCAGGCGTCAACATCCCGACCGGCAAGCGCGTTGTGATCGCGCTTCAGTACATCCACGGCATTGGGCCCAAGAAGGCTCAGGAGATCATCGAGAAGGTCAGCATCCCGGCCGAGCGCCGCGTGAACCAGCTGACCGACGCCGAGGTTCTGGCCATCCGCGAAACTATCGACCGCGACTACATCGTGGAAGGTGACCTTCGTCGCGAAGTGTCGATGAACATCAAGCGCCTGATGGATCTCGGCGCCTATCGCGGTCTGCGTCACCGCCGCAGCCTGCCGGTTCGCGGTCAGCGCACCCACACGAACGCCCGTACCCGCAAGGGTAAGGCGAAGCCGATCGCCGGCAAGAAGAAGTAAGGTTTCTGCGGCCGCCCGTCTGGGTGGCCCTCTCTCCCGAGCGCCTGGCATGACGGGCGCGTTTGAAGGATCTTTGGAATGGCTAAAGAAGCGACCCGCGTCCGCCGCCGCGAACGTAAGAATATTGTCTCTGGCGTGGCGCATGTGAACGCCTCGTTCAACAACACCATGGTCACCATCACCGACGCCCAGGGCAACACGATTTCGTGGTCCTCTGCCGGCGCCATGGGCTTCAAGGGCTCGCGCAAGTCGACCCCCTACGCTGCGCAGGTCGCGGCCGAGGATGCCGCCCGCAAGGCTGCCGAGCATGGCATGCGCACCCTCGAGGTCGAAGTCTCCGGTCCCGGTTCGGGTCGTGAGTCGGCGCTCCGTGCCCTTCAGTCGGCCGGCTTCACCGTCACATCGATCCGTGACGTGACGCCGATCCCGCACAACGGCTGCCGCCCGCGCAAGCGTCGCCGCGTCTAATCAAGATCATCCGGCGCGTGGGCCATGCCCGCGCGCGATCCGGTTTAAAGGGCTGGCCTGAGGCCTCCCTTCAAGCCGTACCTCAAGAGGTGTGGTTGTGATCCAAAAGAACTGGCAAGAGCTGATTAAGCCGAACAAGCTCGAAGTCGCCCCCGGTGACGATCCGAAGCGCATTGCGACGGTCGTGGCCGAGCCCCTCGAGCGTGGCTTCGGGACGACGCTCGGCAACTCGCTGCGTCGCGTTCTCCTGTCGTCGCTCCAGGGTGCCGCTGTGACGTCGATCCACATCGACG
The DNA here is from genome assembly GCF_009830105.1 of Microvirga makkahensis. Lineage (GTDB taxonomy): Bacteria > Pseudomonadota > Alphaproteobacteria > Rhizobiales > Beijerinckiaceae > Microvirga > Microvirga makkahensis. The sequence continues at coordinate 13,219 of NZ_WURB01000001.1, read as the reverse complement.
GCGTGCTGCACGAGTTCTCGTCCATCCCGGGCGTCCGCGAGGACGTGACGGACATCGTCCTGAACGTGAAGGCGATCGCTATCAAGATGCAGGGCGAAGGCCCGAAGCGCATGACGCTTCGCAAGACCGGCCCCGGGGCCGTGACGGCGGGTGACATCAACACGGTCGGCGATGTGCAGATCCTGAACCCTGAGCTCGTTCTCTGCACCCTGGACGAGGGCGCCGAGATCCGTATGGAGTTCACGGTCGATACCGGCAAGGGCTATGTCCCGGCCGAGCGCAACCGCGCCGAGGATGCCCCGATCGGCCTCATTCCGGTCGACTCGCTGTACAGCCCGGTGAAGAAGGTGTCGTACCGGATCGAGAACACCCGCGAGGGCCAGATTCTCGACTACGACAAGCTCATCATGACGGTGGAGACCAACGGTGCCGTGACGCCTGAGGATGCCGTGGCTTATGCCGCCCGCATCCTCCAGGACCAGCTCCAGGTCTTCGTCAACTTCGAAGAGCCGCGCAAGGAAGAGACGGCCGCAGCCGCGCCGCAGCTTCCGTTCAACCCGGCTCTGCTCAAGAAGGTGGACGAGCTCGAGCTGTCTGTCCGTTCGGCGAATTGCCTGAAGAACGACAATATCGTCTATATCGGCGACCTCATTCAGAAGTCGGAGGCGGAAATGCTTCGCACCCCGAACTTCGGCCGCAAGTCGCTCAATGAGATCAAGGAAGTTTTGGCCGGCATGGGTCTGCACCTCGGCATGGACGTGCCGGGCTGGCCGCCGGAAAACATCGAGGATCTCGCGAAGCGCTTCGAAGAACACTACTGAGTATCATGAAGCCGCCCTTCAGCGAGGGCGGCTTCGGATCCGTCCCGCCGCCCCCGGCGGATCATAAGAGAGACGGCCGTACCTTGGCACGGCGGCCGCAAGATCAAGGAGAGAGCCAATGCGTCACGGATTCCGTGGTCGTCGCTTCAACCGCACGACCGAGCACCGCAAAGCAATGTTCGCCAACATGGCGGCTGCGCTGATCAAGCACGAGCAGATCGTCACGACGCTTCCGAAGGCCAAGGACCTCCGTCCGGTCGTCGAGAAGCTCGTCACGCTCGGCAAGCGCGGTGATCTGCACGCCCGCCGCCAGGCCATGTCCGCGCTGCGCGACGAAACCATGGTGAAGAAGCTGTTCGACGTTCTTGGCGCACGCTACAAGGACCGGAACGGCGGCTACACCCGCGTTCTGAAGGCCGGCTTCCGCTACGGCGACAACGCCCCCATGGCCGTGATCGAGTTCGTCGACCGTGATGTCGACGCTCGGGGCCAGGATTCGGGCCCGACCCAGAAGGAAGAGGTCGTCGAGGCCGCCGAGTAATTCTCGGACGTCAAGCCAGTTCCATTGAGGGCGGTCCTTCGGGCCGCCCTTTTTGTATGTGATCGGAGCAGGTCCAGGGGTGCTCCGGAGCTTGGTGTTTCGGGCCCTTCGTTCTATCGAATGATGCCGTAGTTGAAGGGATTCGCCGCCATGCGCTTTTTTCCGTTCCGCCTCTGGATGATCGTGCTCGCCCTTTCGCTCGGGGCCGGGGCCGCCACAGCCCAGACGCAGCGGGTCGTGCCTGAGAGCAAGGCGCAGATTCAGCTCTCCTTCGCACCCATCGTGCGCCAGACGAACGGCGCGGTGGTCAACGTCTACGCGAGCCGCACCAACCGTCGGCAAAACCAGTCGATGGAGGAGTTTTTCCGCCGCTTCTTCGGCGAAGACGTGCCCGGTCTTCCGCGAGGGCGATCCCAGTCTTCGCTCGGGTCCGGCGTCATCGTTGATCCGTCGGGCCTCGTGATCACCAACAACCACGTCATAGAGAATATGAACGAGGTGAAGGTGGCGCTCGCCGACAGGCGCGAGTTCGAGGCGGACATCGTCCTGCGCGACTCCCGCACTGACATCGCGGTGCTCAAGCTCAAGGGAGCGGCGAACCTACAGGCTATCGAGATCGGCGATTCGGAGGCCCTGCAGGTGGGGGACATCGTGCTGGCGATCGGCAATCCCTTTGGCGTGGGGCAGACCGTCACCCAAGGCATCGTGTCCGCCTTGGCCCGCACGCAGGTGGGTATTTCCGACTACCAGTTCTTCATCCAGACGGATGCGGCCATCAACCCCGGCAATTCCGGCGGCGCGCTCATCAACATGAGCGGGCAGCTGGTCGGCATCAATACGGCCATCTATTCCCGTTCCGGCGGCAGTATCGGCATCGGATTCGCCATCCCCTCCAGCATGGTACGGGTGGTTCTCAATTCGGCTAAGGGCGGAGCGCGCAACGTGGTGCGACCCTGGCTCGGGGCTCGCCTGCAGCCGGTTGACGGGGACATTGCGACGGGTCTTGGTCTCGAGCGTCCCACGGGTGTTCTCGTTACTTCCATCTACGACAAGGGGCCGGCCGCCGAAGCCGGTCTGAAGCGCGGCGACGTGATTCTCCAGGTTGATGGCCAGCCGGTCGATAATCCGGATTCCTTCGGCTATCGCTTCACCCTGAAAGGAACGCAGGGCCAGACACCGCTGACGGTGTTGCGCAACGGTAAGCAGAGCACGATCCAGGTCCGGCTCATGCCTCCGCCCGAAATCCCGCCGCGCGATCCGGTGCGCGGGCGTGCGCGTACGCCGTTCGCCGGCGCAACCCTGGTCAACATCTCGCCCGCGGTGGCCGATGAGCTTCAGATCCAGGTGGCCGACGAAGGAGTGGTGATCGCCGATCTCGACGAGCGCAGCGTGGCCGCGAGCGTAGGCTTCGAGAAGGGTGACCTGATCGTGGCCATCAACGGGGAAAGACTGGTCTCCACGAGGGATGCCGAGCGCCTGATCGAGCGCGCCGGAAGGTACTGGGAGATCACAGTCAATCGCGGCGGCCGTGTCTTCACGACGGTCCTCGGCCGATGAGCGGCTGGACCCGGACGTCCATGCGCGCCTAAGCTCCCACACGTCATGAGCGACCTGTTCTCATCCGCCGGTCTCGACCAGAATGCACCCAGGCCCCTGGCGGACCGGATGCGGCCCCGAAAGCTGTCCGAAGTGGTCGGCCAGGATCATCTCGTCGGACCCGACGGGATCATGACCCGGCTCATCGCGTCGAAATCCCTGGGCTCCCTGATCTTCTGGGGACCGCCAGGCACCGGCAAGACCACCGTTGCGCGGCTTCTCGCCCATGAGACGGACCTGCATTTCGACCAGATCTCGGCGATTTTCTCTGGCGTCGCCGATCTCAAGAGGGTCTTCGAGGCGGCCCGTCAGCGCCGTTCGCTCGGCAAGGGGACGCTTCTCTTCGTGGACGAGATTCATCGTTTCAACCGCGCCCAGCTTGATGCTTTCCTGCCCGTGATGGAGGACGGTACGATCACCCTCGTGGGAGCCACCACCGAGAACCCGTCCTTCGAGCTGAACGCGGCGCTGCTGTCGCGCGCTCGCGTTCTGCTGTTCAAGTCGCTCGACGAGGAAGCGATCGGAAAAATCCTCGCCAGAGCTGAGGAGATGACGGGCCGGAACCTGCCGCTCGACGAGGGGGCGAGGGCGTCTCTCGTGCGGATGGCGGACGGCGACGGGCGCGCCGTTCTGACCCTGGCCGAGGAGGTCTGGCGTTCGGCGAAGCCCGGCGAAGTCTTCGACGCTGCGCAGCTGCAGGAAATCATTCAACGCCGCGCGCCGATCTACGACAAGGGGCAGGAGGGGCACTACAACCTCATCTCGGCGCTTCACAAAACCGTCCGGGGTTCGGATCCCGATGCGGCCCTCTATTACCTCGCCCGTATGCTCGATGCCGGGGAGGACAGGCTCTTCATCGCCCGCCGTCTCGTGCGCATGGCCGTGGAGGACATCGGGCTGGCCGATCCACAGGCGCTCGCGGTCGCGAACGCGGCGAAGGACGCTTTCGACTTCCTGGGCTCTCCCGAGGGCGAACTCGCGCTTGCGCAGGCGGCTGTCTATCTCGCCACCGCGCCGAAATCGAATGCGCTCTACACCGCCTACAAGGCCGCCACGGCGGCGGCCAAGGAACATGGCTCCCTCATGCCGCCGCGGACCATCCTGAATGCGCCGACCAAGCTCATGAAGAAGATCGGCTACGGCGAGAACTATCGCTACGATCACGATGAGCCGGACGCCTTCTCGGGTCAGGATTACTGGCCGGAGAAACTGGGGCGCCAGCATTTCTACGAGCCGGTGGATCGTGGCTTCGAGCGCGAGGTGAAGAAGCGTCTCGACTGGTGGGAGCGGCTGCGGCGAGAGCGGCGTGGCGAAGCCGGGCAGGAATAGCCGATGCGGTCCTATCTTCTCGTCTTCCTCGGCGCGGGAATCGGCGGTGCTCTCCGCCATGGCGTGAATGTCGGCTGCGCCCGGTTCTGCGGGACGATCCTTCCCTGGGGCACGCTGACGGTGAACGTGGTCGGCTCCTTCCTCATGGGCGTCATCGCCGGATGGCTGGCTTTCAAGGCTGGCGAGGGGTGGAGCCAATCCCTGCGGCTTTTCCTCACCACGGGAATCCTCGGCGGTTTTACCACCTTCTCGGCCTTTTCCCTCGATACGGCGTTGCTCTGGGAGCGCGGCGAGGCCGGTCTGGCACTCGGCTACGTGGCGGCTTCCGTGATCCTGTCCATCCTGAGCCTCGGGGCCGGTCTCGCTCTCGTGCGTGCGATCGCGGCGTAAGAGCTCGATTGCCGCCCGTGCGGCACTCTGGTACCCACGATATCATGAAAAAAAGCAGTTCAGGACAAAATAGCGGCGCCCGAAGCGGCCGCGCAGGTTCACGGCAGGGATTTCGCTCCCGTGAGGACAAGCCCGCACGCGCAGTCGCCCGGCCGTCGCCGAAAAGCCCTGCGAAGGCCGCAGGCAAGGCGCCGCGCCCCGCGCCAGCCGTCCGCTCCGAAAAACCTGCCGCGCGGGCTCAGACGCGGCCTGCGGCGGACGCTCCCCGGCAGCCTACGCGCGCCCAGGCCAAGGCCGCCGCACAGGACGTTCTGGCGACCGGCGTGCAGACGCTCGTGGTCGAGCCGGACGAGGCGGACATGCGTGTCGACCGCTTCCTGGTCGCCCGCTTCCCGCAGCTCGCCTTCACCCATATCCAGCGCATCGTCCGAAAAGGGGAGCTGCGCGTCGACGGCAAGCGGGCCCAGCCCAGCGACCGGCTCGCCGCAGGCCAGAAGGTGCGCATCCCGCCGCTCAAGCTCGACCAGCCGCGACCCGTGTCGCGCAGCGCCGCCAAGGACCAGGGCGATCGCGAGTTCCTGAAATCCATCACGCTCTATGAGGACAAGGACGTCCTCATCATCAACAAGCCCATGGGGCTGGCGGTGCAGGGCGGCTCGGGGACCACGCGCCATGTGGATGGCCTGCTCGAATGCATGCGCGATGCGGAGGGGCAGAAGCCCCGCCTCGTGCATCGCCTCGACAAGGACACCGCCGGATGTCTCGTCATTGCCAAGACGCGCTTTGCCGCCTCCACCATGGCGAAGTCGTTCCGCTCGCGCACCACGCGCAAGATCTACTGGGCGCTGGTCGCCGGGGTGCCGCGCGTGCGCCAGGGGCGCGTTTCGACCTATCTCGCCAAGGAGGGCGAGGAGGGTGATGCCCGTATGAAGGTGGCCCGTCACGGCGACGAAGGCGCAAGCCACGCGCTCACCTATTACGCCGTGATCGACACCGCGGCGCAGAAGCTCGCATGGCTCTCGCTGAAGCCCGTGACAGGACGGACGCACCAGCTGCGCGCGCACACGGCCCATATCGGTCACCCCATCGTCGGGGATCCAAAATATTTCGACATCGAGAACTGGGAGCTGCCGGGCGGCATCCAGAACAAGCTCCACCTCCTGGCGCGGCGTATCGTGATCGCACATCCGAGAACCGGAAAGCCCATCGACGTCACGGCACCTCTGCCGCCGCACATGCAGCAGAGCTTCAACCTGCTCGGGTTCGACACGAGCCAGTACGATCCCATCGTCGAGGCTCCCGAGGAGTAGCCCGGATTTTCTTCTGTCGACATCGTCCGTGTCGCACTTTTGCCGTGGGTGAAGCGCATCATCCGTTGTCCCGATCACTCGCAAGGTAATCGGGACATTGGCAAGGAGGAGATCGATGGAACACAAAGATCTCGACTATCTCCGTAGCGTAGCCGACGTTCAGCCGAAGCCTCTCACGCGTCAGGAGCGGCTGGATCGTTGGATCAGCCTCCTCGAACGCGATCCGGCGCGGCGTCTGAACTCCCTCGGCGAAATCGAGTACAAGCCTCCGGCGGAACGGGCCCTGGTCCGGGAGGACAACTCTCCCCTGACCGTCGCCTACAACGACCCAATCCTGCGGGCGGATGGGCTCGCAAGCGACAGACTCGGCGATGCCATGCGCTATTTCGGGCTCTCGGACGGGCAGGCGCATTACGCCCTGTGCTCGTGCCTCAGCGGACACATGGCGGAGTCCAGTGCCTTCGCCCGGCGCCTGCGCAACTCGACAGGCGATGTGGCCTGGCAGCAGGCGATCGGAGCCTGGACTCTCGCAGGCCTGGCGGTGGGACTGCCGGCTCTCGTCTATCTGCTGGGCTGAGCGACGGATCTGCCATGTCTTCTCGGCCGGGGATGGCCGTGCTTGCCCGGCCGAGACCGTTTGACTGCGGCTTCAGGGTCGACGATGAATGGCGAAGCTGCAGCCCTGAAGGTCCACATTCATGCTTCGCATCGAGCCCGTAACCCTCTCGACTGACCGGCTCATCCTACGCCCCTTGAGCCTCGATGACGTGCCCGCGTTGGGCGAGGCCGCCAGCGACGGCACATTGTGGGAGAAGAAAACCACGACGGTGCCGAGACCGGAAGGCTTTGCCGAATACGTCCGAATGGCTCTCGAGCATCAGGCGGCGGGGCTGGCGCTGCCATTCGCCACAATGGTCAGGGATGGCGACCGGCTCGTGGGTTCCACACGCTACATGAATATCGACGCGGCCAATCACAGGGTCGAGATCGGAACGACCTGGATCGCGAAGTCCTGGCAGCGAACCTTCGTGAACACGCACGCCAAGTTTCTCATGCTCCGCCACGCCTTCGAGGTGCTGGGCTGCAATGCGGTCGAGATCCGGACGCACTCGCGGAACGATCAGTCCCGCGCCGCCATCGAGCGGCTGGGCGCCAAGCTCGACGGCATCTTGCGCCGCCACATGATCATGCCCGATGGGCATATCCGTGACACGGCGGTTTACAGCATCATCGCGGAGGAATGGCCTGCCGCCAAAGCCGGACTGGAGCGGCGTTTGGCGGGTTAGGGGACAAATCCGTGCTCGCGCAGCCGACGGATTGAGCCGGCAGCGCTTCTGTGGTGGATGAAGATGCCGCCGACACCCTCCCAAAGATGACGGTACTTGTCTCTGTCGTCGACGAGAGCGTCGCCGGGCCGGCAATATTCCCGCTTCAGCGCCGCCGTCGTGGTAATCACCTCCACGCCTGGAAAATGCCGTTCCGCCCAGCGCCGCTTCTGCGGTTCGGCCCAGTTGCCGCGCGGCAGGCCGGTGAGGATCACCGGGTCGAGGTGGCGAACCGCCTCGAACAATTCCATGGCGTCGGGCAGCAGGTCGAGGGTGTTGAAGAAGTCGTCCGTCGCGGCGAGTTCCGTCCAAAACCGCTTGAGGCCGAAGCGCCGCTCGAATTCGTCTGGCGGCATACCGAAGACCTTGGCGGCACCCGTGTCGAAATCCGCGAGAACGCCGTCGCAATCGAGAAAGACGGTGGGCATCGATGGCTACCTCCTGTTCATCGAACAAGGAGGGCGCTGCCTTGTTCCTGTCGTGGGGCAAACGTAGCCGTTCCCGGAACGCGCCTTGCGGCGTAACGTTGTCCCCGTGACTATGAGCAAAGGAGTTGACGCATGGGTAGTGCCATTCGCGACAACGCAGCCGGTCATCGTTTCGAGCTCGAACGCAGCGGGCATCTCGCTTTCGCGAATTATGAGCGCCGAGGCTCCTCCCTCGTGATCCGGCATGTCGAGGCCGCTCTCCCGCTGCGCGGCACGGGGGCTGCCGGCGAGCTGATGCAGGGGGTTGCGGAGCTCGCCCGCGCCGAGGGGCGAAAGATCACCCCGCTGTGCGGGTATGCCTATGCCTGGCTGCGCCGGCATAAGGAATATCATGACCTCCTGAGCTGATTTTCCGGTTGCCCTCATGGAGGGTGTGCCTTTTCGCCGTACTGCGGAGCGCGCCTAAAACGATTACAGGTCGAACCTCATCAACAAGAAACGAAGTTCGACAGGGGGCGTCCGTGTCCGGTGTGATCGAGAAGGCAAGAAGGCTCTTGCGCAGGAAAAGCGTTGCCATCACGGCTGCCGTTCTCGCCCTGGCCGTGCTCGCTGCCGCCGTATCCGTCCCCTTCCTGCTCTCCAAGAACGTCGACGAGATCGCCTATTCGGACTTCTCACGCGAACTGGGGGCCGGCAAGGTCCGCAAGATCCAGGTGCAGGAAGGCGGCCTCTCCGTCTGGACAGAGGATCAGCAGGTTTTCGTGCGGGTGCCGAGCACGCATCTGAGCGCTCAGACTGTCGACCGGGCGACCGCCGCCGGCGCGCAGGTCGTTTTCCAGAAGTCGGGAATCGATGCCGCCCATGCGGCGAGCTTCGTCATCTCTCTCATCATGGTAGCGGCGGTTCTGGCTCTCGTCGCCGTCCAGGTCGATTTCAAGCCGAACGCCCGCTGGCCGCGCGCGGTCAGCAATGTCCCCGACCGTTTCGACGACGTGGCAGGCCAGGAGGAGGCCAAGGCCGAACTGCAGGAGGTCATCGCATTCCTCAGCAACGCCCAAGCCTTCGAGAAGGTTGGCGCACGCATCCCGAAGGGCGTGCTGATGGTCGGTCCGCCCGGAACGGGCAAGACGCTCATCGCCAAGGCCCTTGCCGGGGAGGCGGGCGTCTCCTTCATGGCCGTGTCGGGCAGCGACTTCTCGGCCCCCCTGATCGGAATCGCCAAGAGCCGGGTGTCCAAGCTGTTCGAGCAGGCCCGCCGCCGCGCGCCATGCCTGATTTTCATCGACGAGATCGACGCCATCGGCCGCAAGCGTGGCGGCGGCGGATCGGCGGCCGATCGCGAGTTCGAATCGACGCTCAACCAGCTCCTGGTCGAGATGGACGGCTTCAACACCACCGCGGGTGTGATCGTGATCGGCGCGACCAACCGGGTCGATGTCCTCGATCCGGCGCTGCTCCGTCCCGGCCGCTTCGACCGGCAGGTCCATATCGGTCTGCCCGACATCACGGGCCGCGAGGCGATTCTTGCAGTCCATGCCCGTAACCTGAAGCTCGCCCCGAATGTAGATCTTGCCGCCATTGCCCGGGGAACGCCCGGTTTCTCCGGCGCCGATCTGAGCAATCTTCTCAACGAAGCGGCGATCTTCGCGGCCCGCGACGGCATGGTCGAGATCGGCCGCGATCATCTGGAGGCCGCGCGCAACAAGATCATCATGGGGCTGGAGCGCCGCTCTCTCGTGATCAGCCCCGAGGAGCGCAGGCTCGTCGCCGTGCACGAGGCGGGTCACGCCCTCTGCGCCTGCCTCACGCCCGGCTCCGACAAGGTGCACAGCGCCACCATCATTCCGCACGGCCAAGCGCTCGGCCTCGTCATGCGCCTGCCGGAGAAGGACCGCTACTGCATCCCCGTGGAGAAGCTCGAGGCCGACCTGATCGTCGCCATGGGCGGCCGCGCAGCGGAGGAGGTGGTCTTCGGCCCCCGCAAGGTGACGACGGGCGCAGCCAGCGATATCGCCCATGCGACCAACATCGCGACCCGGATGGTCACGGAATGGGGCATGAGCCCGGTCATCGGTATGGTGAAGGTGGGACGCTCGGGCGAAAGCTATCCGCGTGAGGTTGAGCAGGAAATCCGCCGCATCGTCGAGGAGATGTATGCAGCCGCGAAAGCCTGCATCGAGGACAACCGCAAGGCGTTGGACGCCCTCGTCGATGCGCTCCTGGAGCACGAAACCATCGAAGGCGACGAGGTCCGCCGAATCGTGTGCTTGAGCGAAAGGCGACTGGCGGCCTGAAATCCCGGCACTCAAAGAACTTCCACCAGAGGGGCATCGATCGTGCAAGGGACCCCCGTGGGCGCGAAGTCGATGCTCGCAGAGCCGCTCGGTTCTTGAGCCAAGCTGCGCTCGACGAGCCGGGTGCTGAAGCCGCGCCGCCTCGGCGGAGCCACCGGGTTCCATTCAGCTCCTGCCAGGCGATCCGGAGTCGCTGTCCGCTCTCTCCCGCCACAACGGATCATTCGTTGCCGACGCGCTGCCTGACATCCTCGGAGGTGGGCTCGAATCACGGCGGAAGACCAAGGAGGCGGTTCATTTCCAGTGATGCCGTGATCGTATCCGTCGCGGTCCCCGTCTCCCAGAACGCCATGCGGCTGGCATCCATGGGCAGCCGCAGCCGCGCTTCGCTTTTGGCAAGCGCGGCTGCGATTGCTTGATGTCGGTCAGATCGGAGGCGAGCACGTAGAGCCCGGCCACGCTGCCGTCCTCCAGCGGATCGGGGTTGTATTCCGACCTCACGAAACGCAATCCACCAGGAATCCGAGCCCACCATTTGTGCCGGATGCGCCTACCCGAAAGATGATTGCGCCGTCCATTTCCCGGACAGCGGAGGCCCAGCTTTCCTATGAAACTGATATCAGCCTGCTGGTGGCTGGCGGGTGAATGGAATAAGGTGCCGCTTCCAAACAAGGGGCATCGGGCGATGAAGCGTCTCCTACAGGCGGCTTGCGTGGTTAGCATTGGTCTTTTGGCGACGGCCTGCGACAAGTGTGGAAACTGGAACATCAACACTCCCCAGTTCTGTCACGCCTCCGAGCCTCAGGGTTGAGCTCGCACGGGGTTCACGGTGAAACTCATTCTCTTCGATGTCGACGGCACGCTGGTCGACAGCCAGAATGTTATTGCAGCTTCCATCGGCGCGGCTTTTCATGCCTATGACATGGAGCCGCCGAGCCGGCAGCGATCCCTCTCCATCGTGGGCTTGTCCCTCGTTGAGGCCTTCACGGTGCTCGCGGGGCCGAAGGCGCCGGTCGAGGGGCTGGCTCAGGCCTACAAGGAAGCCTACACCGTTCTGCATCTCGATCCCGCGAACGCAGCGCCGCTTTATCCGGGAGCCGGCGAATGCATCACGCGGCTGAAGGACGAAGGGAATGCTCTGCTCGGCCTCGCCACGGGCAAGTCCCGTAAAGGTGTGGTGCGGCTGATCGCACAGCACGGCTGGGACGGGGTCTTTTCCACCACCCAGACGGCGGATGATGCGCCCTCCAAGCCTCACCCGGCCATGATCCTGCAGGCGATGGAGGAGCTCGGCGTCGCCCCCGCCGATACGATGATGGTCGGCGATTCCAGCTACGATATGGCCATGGCTCGGGCTGCCGGGGTGATGCCGGTCGGCGTTTCCTGGGGGTTCCAGCCCGTGGCTGCCCTGAATGAAGCGGGGGCAGGGCTCATCGTAGACAGCTATGCCGAGCTCAAGCCCGTGTTGCAGGCTTTCCTTTCCTGACGGACCTCTCCGCGCGACCGGCGAAGCCCTCGAATCTTCTCGATCCAATGCCTATCTTTTCCCCATGACAGATTCTCGCGACTGGTTCCCATCACAGGACGAGCCGAACCCGATGCGGGCGGCCCAAGCCGGCATGAAGCCCACGCTGCCAAAGCGCTTCTACGAGGCGGCGGGCGTCGAGGAGCGTGACGGGCTTTTCCATCTCACTCTCGACGGGCGTGTGGCCAAGACGCCGGGCAAGAACGCCCTGGCCGTGCCTTCTCTGGCTCTTGCCGAGGCGCTGGCCGGCGAGTGGATGAGGCAGGGGGCCGAGATCGACCCTTCCACCATGCCCATCACCCGGATCGTCAACTCGGCCATCGACGGCGTTGCACAACGGCAGGCCGAAGTGGTGGACGATCTCGTGCGCTATGCGGGTTCCGACCTGATCTTTTACCGGGTGAGCGAACCGGCACGCCTCGTCCAGTCACAGGATTTGGCCTGGAATCCGATTCTCGACTGGGCCAAGCAATGTCATGGCGCCCGCTTCACGCTGGCGGAAGGAGTCATGCACGTGACGCAGCCGGAGGAGGCGATGGCCGCCATCCGGGCCGCCATCGAGCGGATCAATTCTCCGTTTGCGCTCGCCGCGCTGCACGTGATGACCACGCTCTCCGGCTCGGTGCTGATCGCGCTGGCCCATGCGTCGGGGCCGCTCGATGCGGATGCGGCCTGGGCGGCGGCCCATGTGGACGAGCTTTATCAGGAGAGCGTCTGGGGCGAGGACTACGAAGCCATGGAGCGCCGCCGTCGGCGCGAGGCCGATTTCAGGGCCGCGTCGGAGATCTACCGTTTGGTCAGTCCGTAACGAAAAAGCCGCCGGCGCGAGCCCATCGGCGGCTTTCCCTTGAGCTCTGCGTGCCTCAGACGCGGCGGAAGCTGATGCCGCAGCGCTTCCGGATGGAGGCTTCCTCGACGGCCTGCATCTGTCCCTTCAGACGGGCCAGATCGGCGGTTTGAGCGCCGTTGCCCCCGACGAAGAAGACTGCCGGCCAGAAGACCACGAGGGCAGCGGTGGTTGCCACTGCATCGCGCGTGCGGGCGGAGTCCTGCGCCCCGGAAGCGGCGGCTGCGGCGGAGCTGACGCGCTGTGCCTCGGCGCTCAGCTCACGGCAGCTATAGCTGCTGTAAGCCATTGGCGACACATAGGATGCACCGACGTCCTCGGAACGGCTGGCGCAGCCGGCGGCCGGGAGCGACAGCGCCAGGGCTGCGGCCGTGACCTTTGAGTTGATTCTCAAGTGGGCTACCTCTCGTTAATGTTATAAAGTTGAAAATAGGTTGGCTTACTGAGAAACGGAAGTGCTCGGGAGCACACGTCGATAGTGGGATTTTGGCCGGCCTGCGGCTGTGCTAAGCGGGAGCGGACTATTCCCCCGGCACCAGGGTTCATCCATGAAAGACATTCTCGAACGGCTTGAAGAGCGGCGGGCTCAGGCCCGTCTCGGCGGCGGCGAAAAGCGCATCGAGGCGCAGCACGCCCGAGGAAAGCTCACGGCACGCGAGCGCATCGAGCTTCTGCTCGATAAAGGCTCGTTCGAGGAGTTCGACATGTTCGTCGAGCACCGCTCCACCGATTTCGGCATGGACAAGGTCAAGATCCCGGGCGACGGCGTCGTCACCGGGTGGGGCACGGTCAACGGCCGCACCGTCTTCGTCT